>NZ_BMDS01000025.1 GCF_014635905.1 Limosilactobacillus caviae | reverse complement strand
GGCTGCTGGCACGTAGTTAGCCGTGACTTTCTGGTTGGATACCGTCACTACCTGAACAGTTACTCTCAGATACGTTCTTCTCCAACAACAGAGCTTTACGAGCCGAAACCCTTCTTCACTCACGCGGTGTTGCTCCATCAGGCTTGCGCCCATTGTGGAAGATTCCCTACTGCTGCCTCCCGTAGGAGTATGGACCGTGTCTCAGTTCCATTGTGGCCGATCAGTCTCTCAACTCGGCTATGCATCATCGCCTTGGTAAGCCGTTACCTTACCAACTAGCTAATGCACCGCGGGTCCATCCCAGAGTGATAGCATAAGCCATCTTTCAAACGAAAACCATGTGGTTTTCGTTGTTATGCGGTATTAGCATCTGTTTCCAAATGTTATCCCCCGCTCCGGGGCAGGTTACCCACGTGTTACTCACCCGTCCGCCACTCACTGGTAATCCATCGTCAATCCGGTGCAAGCACCATCAATCAGTTGGGCCAGTGCGTACGACTTGCATGTATTAGGCACACCGCCGGCGTTCATCCTGAGCCAGGATCAAACTCTCA
>NZ_BMDS01000024.1 GCF_014635905.1 Limosilactobacillus caviae | reverse complement strand
ATGTTTCTTTCTCTTCCTGCAGCTACTAAGATGTTTCAGTTCACTGCGTCTACCTCTTGCCAGCTATGAATTCACTAGTCAAGTAATCAGCGACTAAGCTGATTGGGTTGCCCCATTCGGAAATCTCCGGATCAAAGCGTACTTACCGCTCCCCGAAGCATATCGGTGTTAGTCCCGTCCTTCATCGGCTCCTAGTACCAAGGCATTCACCATGCACCCTTCATAACTTAACCTTAGCAGTCTTAAACTGCTTTGATTAATTGAGTTAGCTATTATATTCGTTAATTAAAACTCAAATAACGCGGTGTTCTCGGTTTATTGTTTTGTTAATAAAGAAATTAGATAGTATTTAGTTTTCAAAGTACAAGCTCTGAGGGTAAACCCCTCAAAACTAAACAAAGTTTCTCCGTTGTGTAGGTTCCGTTTTATTCCTTAGAAAGGAGGTGATCCAGCCGCAGGTTCTCCTACGGCTACCTTGTTACGACTTCACCCCAGTCATCTATCCCGCCTTAGGCGGCTCCCTCCAAATGGTTAGGCCACCGACTTTGGGCGTTACAAACTCCCATGGTG
>NZ_BMDS01000023.1 GCF_014635905.1 Limosilactobacillus caviae | reverse complement strand
AAGCTTTCACTCTGCGATACCGAGTTACTTAAGCTTTCACTCGTTGATACCGAGTTACTTAAGCTTTCGCTCATTGACACTGAGTTACTTAAGCTTTCACTCTGCGATACTGAATTGCTTAAACTCTCACTCATGGAGACGGAATTGCTGAGACTTTCACTCATGGATACCGAGTTACTTAAGCTTTCACTCTGCGATACCGAGTTACTTAAGCTTTCACTCTGCGATACCGAGTTACTTAAGCTTTCACTCGTTGATACCGAAGTGCTTAAGCTTTCGCTCAGTGACACTGAATTACTCATACTTTCACTCATGGATACCGAGTTACTTAAACTTTCGCTCGTTGAGACTGAAGTACTTAAGCTTTCACTCTGCGATACCGAGTTACTTAAGCTTTCACTCGTTGATACCGAGTTACTTAAGCTTTCACTCGTTGATACCGAGGTGCTTAAACTCTCACTCATGGAGACGGAGTTGCTTAAGCTCTCGCTCATTGACACTGAGTTACTTAGACTTTCGCTCATTGATACTGAATTGCTTAAGCTCTCACTCAGCGATGTTGAATTACTTAAGCTTTCACTCTGCGATACCGAGTTACTTAAGCTTTCACTCGTTGATACTGAATTGCTTAAGCTTTCACTCGTTGATACCGAGGTGCTTAAACTCTCACTCATGGAGACGGAGTTGCTTAAG
>NZ_BMDS01000021.1 GCF_014635905.1 Limosilactobacillus caviae | reverse complement strand
GTGATCCGGTGTTACAGTTGTAACATTTGGTGTCATTCCTGGAACTGAAGGTACTGGTTCGTTTGGTACAACCTTAGTTGGGTCTGTTGGGTCATTTGGAATCCGATTACCGCTTGGATCAACCGGTACAATGTTTCCAACCTTCGTGTAGGTTACCGTATCTTCAATATTCTGTTGAACAGCTTCCTTAGCTGGAACGTTAGCCTTGTCCGCCACGTAACCATTGATTACCGGAACCTTCACTTCATTGTAGCTGGCCTTATCAGAAGTCCAGTTCTCGTCCGGGTTGAGGATTTGACCAGTAACCTTGTCGATGATTAATGTCCGCGTCCATGTAGAAGTTTGGACATTGTCATCACGCATCTTGTTACCGTTGTTATCTACAAAGTGAACAGTTGAAGTGTAGTCCTTGCTGTAGTTGTCCTTTGCAGGCCACTTTGGACCTTCTGGGTAGCCTGGGTTAACAGGTGTACCTGGTTCTTCTGGGTTCTTAGGACCAACTGGAGCATGACCATGCTTCAATACAACCGTGAAGACTTGGTTTTGATCCGCGTTATCATCAAAGGTTGCGCCGGCTGGGAAGCCATCAGTTACGAGAACGTAACCGTGGGCTTCAAGCTGCTTGATTTCATCAGCAGTACTGTAGTTAATTACACTGCCAGCCTTACCAGTCAAGTTACCAGAAGTTGCGATTTGCGCGTTGTTGTTATCTTGGTCAACGTAGTTAACAACCGCAATTTGGTCAACTGCCGGCTTTGGATTTACCGTATTTGGAGTGTACTTAACCGGTGTATCAACACCTGGATTAGTAGGTGTTACCGTTGGTACTTCTGGCGTGTAATTAGGAATTGTTGGTACCGGTTCATTTGGCGTTACCTTGGTTGGATCCGTTGGATCGGTTGGGTATTGTGGTGTTGGTACATTTGGAATTGGCTTTCCTGTTGGATCAACTGGCACAATCTTACCATTTGGTACATAGGTAACTGTAGCTTCTTGGTCTTCCATGGTTACCTTTTGACCATCAACCTGTGCCCGATCGGCGTGGTAACCTTCAACAACTGGGGTCGCCACATTGCTGTAGCTGTCCTTGTTGCTTACCCATTCAGTTGAACTGATGATCTTACCAGTTACATT
>NZ_BMDS01000020.1 GCF_014635905.1 Limosilactobacillus caviae | reverse complement strand
GTGATCCGGTGTTACAGTTGTAACATTTGGTGTCATTCCTGGAACTGAAGGTACTGGTTCGTTTGGTATAACCTTAGTTGGGTCTGTTGGGTCATTTGTGTATGGCACAACTGGAACATTTGGAATCCGGTTACCGCTTGGATCAACCGGTACAATGTTTCCAACCTTCGTGTAGGTTACCGTATCTTCAATGTTCTGTTGAACTGCTTCCTTAGCTGGAACGTTAGCCTTGTCCGCAACGTAACCATTGATTACCGGAACCTTCACTTCATTGTAGCTGGCCTTGTCAGAAGTCCAGTTCTCGTCCGGGTTGAGGATTTGACCAGTAACCTTGTCGATGATTAATGTCCGCGTCCAAGTAGAAGTTTGGACATTGTCATCACGCATCTTGTTACCGTTGTTATCAACAAAGTGAACGGTTGAAGTGTAGTCCTTGCTGTAGTTGTCCTTTGCAGGCCACTTTGGACCTTCTGGGTAGCCTGGGTTAACAGGTGTACCTGGTTCTTCTGGGTTCTTAGGACCAACTGGAGCATGACCATGCTTCAATACAACCGTGAAGACTTGGTTTTGATCCGCGTTATCATCAAAGGTTGCGCCGACTGGGAAGCCATCAGTTACGAGAACGTAACCGTGGGCTTCAAGCTGCTTGATTTCATCAGCAGTACTGTAGTTAATTACACTGCCAGCCTTACCAGTCAAGTTACCAGAAGTTGCGATTTGTGCGTTGTTGTTATCTTGGTCAACGTAGTTAACAACCGCAATTTGGTCAACTGCCGGCTTTGGATTTACCGTATTTGGAGTGTACTTAACCGGTGTATCAACACCTGGATCAGTAGGTGTTACCGTTGGTACTTCTGGCGTGTAATTAGGAATTGTTGGTACCGGTTCATTTGGCGTTACCTTGGTTGGATCCGTTGGATCGGTTGGGTATTGTGGTGTTGGTACATTCGGAATTGGCTTTCCTGTTGGATCAACTGGCACAATCTTACCATTTGGTACATAGGTAACTGTAGCTTCTTGGTCTTCCATGGTTACCTTTTGACCATCAACCTGTGCCCGATCGGCGTGGTAACCTTCAACAACTGGGGTTGCCACATTGCTGTAGCTGTCCTTGTTGCTTACCCATTCAGTTGAACTGATGATCTTACCAGTTACATT
>NZ_BMDS01000019.1 GCF_014635905.1 Limosilactobacillus caviae | reverse complement strand
TAACTTTCACGTAATCAAAGTTACCGCCATTAGTCGCGTAATTCTTACTATATTGATCTGTTGATTGTCCGTTATCTAGATTACCAGCTTTATCATTCGTGAACCGTAATAATATTTGTAAATTACCATTTAATTTACTCATATCATCAAGCTTAATGGTAGTGTCAAACCCACTCATTGCACTATTATAGAGCGATGGATAAGCGTTTGCCACATCTGGACGAGCAGTTAATTTAACTTCTTGACGAGCAACTTCTTTACCGTTGTTCATTACAAAAACAAAAGTATGCGGCTGACTTAAAGAGTTGTCACTAGCAACCCAACCGCTAACATGAAGACCATCATTAGTCATGTTTAAGTGGTCGAGCCAATATGCTGACTGATTTAACTTAACACCATTTGACCAGTAATCAGTGTGATAACCATCATTTCCGTTACCATTAGCATCCGTTGAGTAACGACTTACTACTGCATATTGATGATTTGCTGATAGATCATTCGGCTTCACTTTAAATGTTACATTGAATCCTGACTGATCAGCATTCTTAACATTAGGATATACCTTAGCAACATCTGGACGAGCAACATTGGTTGCTTTAATTGAAGCAACCTGCCGACCAGTGGTTTGATCAAATAAAATCAAGAAACGATTATTTTCAACGGTAGAGGCATCAGTTGCGTGCCAGCCGGTAACCGTTACTTCACCAGCTTTACTAATATTGAACTGATCAAGATTCCCTTGATTAGCTGGATTAGCAGTCATTAATTGTTGAGGAGCAAACCAGTAATTAACGTTATTCCCTTCACCATTAGCCGCATCGCTGTAACGACTAATCACCTGCAATTGGTGTGTCAAATCAACATTATTTAGGCTAAAGTTTGCCTCAAAGCCAGCTACGCTGGCATTGATTACCTGAGGATAGACCTTTGCAACGTCTAGACGAGCAAGATCAGTTACTTTAGTCCGGGCAAGTTCATGTCCTAAGGTACGGTCAAACAGAATAAGATAATGATTAGTGTAACCTAAGGCCTTATTAGTAGCATTCCAACCAGCTACATGTAACTGATTATTCACTATTCCCATCTGGTCAAGGTAGGCATAATTATTTTTATCAAAAGTTACTGGTTGTGAAGTGTAATCGACAAAATCACTATTGCCATCGGGAACGCCGCTGTAACGACTAATGATTTGGATAGCATTGCGGTATGTCTGTAATTTATTTACATCTAATTTAACATCAGCGTTAAAGCCAGAATTCCCAGCGTTATAAACATTGTGTACTTTCTGTACATCCGGACGATTGACAATCATTTCATCGGTTAGCTTTGTCCGTCCTAATTCACCTTGCTGGCCTTGATCATTATGACCTACCACAATTAAAAAGCGGTTTTGATTGCCATATTGAGCCGCCTGGTTTG
>NZ_BMDS01000018.1 GCF_014635905.1 Limosilactobacillus caviae | reverse complement strand
CGTTTCCACATTGTTCAACTAGTTGGTCGCGCCCTTAATAACTGTCGAGTTAATATTCTTAAACTACTAGATAAACATACTCGCGAATACAAGCTACTCAAATCACAATGGAAACTTTTCCATCTCAAAGCGACCGAACTGCAGCCAGAGAAGCCAGTCTATTTACGTGGAATCAACGAGTATATGACTAAACAGAATGCCGTTGACCTAGTACTGAATCAATTTCCTCAGTTTAGTGCTGTTTATAACGCATATCAAGAAATTACGGCGGCACTTCATGAGCGAAATAGCGAACGCTTAATCACAATCCTGAGTCAGTATCAGAATACCGGAACAGAAATGGATACGGCTATCGCTACATTAAATAAAAATCAGTCTTATGTCATTAATAGTACCCAGTTTAAGTTCTCCAACGGTCCCTTGGAAGGGATCAATCGTCGAATTAAGACCCTCAAGCGTTCCTGTTATGGTTTTGCCAATCAGCAATTTTTTTAAGAATTGATTGTTTATTTGCGTAAAAAAACACCTCCCACATTCTCGTAGGAGGTATTGATATCCATCAATACTAGTTGAGAAATACCCACAAATTAGGCAACCAAACCCCACTTCAATATGAGTAGAATCTAGTTGCCTAGAAAATATTTATTCAATTCTAAAGCAAGAATATACAAGTTCCAACTTTAAAAGTACACGTCACCTAATACTTAATTGCAATAATTAATAATAACAATAGGATTAGAAATTCTTCCATAATTTTTCGCCTTCTTCTTATTCCTATTTGTAAAAAATTATATCGTACATCATAAACTTTTTCAATGTAAAAATTAATTTTTTACATCAAGAAAATTTTAATAAATCAGGTTAAATGGTAAGTAATCAATACCAGTGCATTGCATATTGGAAATTGAGTCAGAGATAATTGACTAGTTCCATTATTGACCTTCTGTAAGCACACCATAACAGCACGGTTAAAGAAGCTAGAACTCCTGGTCAAATCATAACCACCCTTGCACATCGGCTATAAGCCGATTAGAAAAGCCAGCGTCTCAAGGCGCTGGCTTTCGCTTTGCTCAAGCCAAAATGCTCTGACTACTTTGCCACCGCTTTAAGCGGTGTTCGTATTACTTCACTTACCCTTAAAAGGGTCTGAGTATTCCGTACTTGTTAGCTTATCTATAATCATGTCATGTTTTTCTTGATCTCGAATATATTTCTTAATTGTGGATTCATTTAATCCCACTATACTTACATAATATCCTTCTGCCCAAAAATGTCGATTGCCAAATTTATACTTTAAATTTGCATGACGGTCAAACATCATCAATGCACTTTTGCCTTTCAAATATCCCATAAATTGTGAGACGCTTAGTTTCGGTGGAATGCTTACTAGTAAATGCACATGGTCCGGCATCATATGTCCTTCGATTATTGTTACGCCTTTGTACTTACACAACAATTTTATATAGTTTCTAAGATCCCTACGATATTGATTGTAAATTACTTTCCGTCTATACTTTGGAATGAATACGATATGGTACTTACATAATCACTTCGTATGGGCTAAACTATTTAGTTTATTAGCCATATTTATAAAACCTCTTTTCCCTTATTTGATTTTGGCTTGAACACCTACATCTTAAGGCAAAAGAGGCCTTTTTTATATAATTTTTATCGCCCACCCGCAGAGCAGGTGGTTTTTTGTTTCGTGCACTCGCTTCGCTCACGCACTCAACTAGGTCTAAAGACATTAATAAAATACCCCAGAGTTAATTTCCAACTCTGGGGTACACGTCAAATTTATATACTATAAAGGTATTCTTTTTAACATTGAAGTACTTAAACTTTTATATTTAGGAATATATGTTTTAGATAACAAAGATATTAGTTTCTGAACCTTGGAAGAATTTAGAAAAGTAGTAAGTTCTGCTAAGTCATTTTTATTTGCTATAATTTGTATTCCCGAAATGACTAGTCCAGACTTCACAATTTTGAATGGCTCTGAATAGGGAATAATACTTCTTGATACTACTATTTTAGGCGTATTTACATCATGTATACCTTGACTTCTTCCCCACCATAATCCATATTTTTCTTTGAAAGATTGTGACAACATTTTATTTAGATATTTATAAGTCAAAGGGAATAAATCTTTCATATTATTAATCTTCTTAAAATCAAATAGATTATAAGGAAAAATTACATAATTGACCTCACTAATATTAGACGGACGAATACCTCTAACTAAAATTTGTCTTTCTACCTTAAACATTTTTTTATTCTTCTTAAAGATCAAATACTTATCCGTTAAGTCAATAACTTCTTTAGATTGAATGATAAACGTCTTATCATTCAATGTGGCGATTCCATTTCTAATTTTAGCAATATCACTTAAATAATATTGGCTTTCGCTTACGTTAAGAAAGGGATTATAGGAATTAACATTTATCTCTCTGTAAGCTAAGTTTCTTAAGAAATTCGAATATGGTTTTTCTACACGTAAGTATTGATTATTAGTCGAAAAAACTGTTATTGCTGTAAATACAGAAACATTTTCAAACATTAGTTGATCGTCAAAGTCTATAATTCTTTCAATCATTCGATGTCTTAAAAAAAATTTATTCATAACTCTAGAACTTTCAGCCTTGATATAAGTATTCGGAGTAATAAAAACCATTTTTCCCTTTTTATTCCATAATTTATAACCAATCTCAAAAAAATAGTAATAAAAATTATAGTTGTATTTATCACAAAACTGGCTATTATCATTTAAAAACTTAATCGCATTAGAATCCATATTTGCTTTGGAAACAAAAGGAGGATTACTTATTACATAATCAAATTCATTTAATTTAAAATCGCACTTTAAAATATCCTGACAATAAATTTTCCAATCGACATTAATCTCTTTTTGAAAAAAGTCACTCACAATCTTATTTAATTTTTTTTACAGATAAGAATTGCGTCTTCCCTAACATCAAAGCCATAAAAACTAGTTTCTAAGAAGTTTATAATATAATTTTGAGATTTATCCTTATTTAAATTTAAGAACTCCTGTATTATATAAGTCATAATATGACCTTCTCCGATTGCAAGTTCAATAAGCTTAAAGCTTCTTCGATAATCAATTTTCAATAACGATATCATTTTTTTAGCTAAAAGGGAATTTGTATAATATATTCCGTTTTTCTTTTTAAATGAAATTTGTTTCATGGCTTTTATCTAACTTTCTAATATAATCCTTTCTAATAGCAGAATCAATTAAACTATCCTTAAAAGTATCCATTAATTTTAATATATAATGAGCTACCTCATCAAAATCTTCTAATACTATTTCATACCCTCTTTCTCCATGTGCAAGTGAGTTTCTATAGCTAAGCAACACTGAATCAATAAAATTAGCCCTAGTTAAAAAACGTGAAGAATCTATTCCTAGCAGTTCTAATATATTCTCAAACAATTTTGAACTTAAGTTTGAATCCGTTGATATATATATCTCTTTCCTAATGTATCCTCAAATCTAGGAATATCTTTTGAATATAATTCTTTGTTTAGATTATCTAAAAATCTTTTCCTTACTACTTGCTTTTTTGAAATCATTAAATCATCAAAATATCTTTTTTGCTGTAGTTTAATTTCTAGAAAACCCGTTTTTAAGAAAATAAGTGGTATATTTTGCGAAAAAACAAACATAGCATAATAATTAGCAGCTTTATTTATAAAGCCTTCCCAATTAGCATATATTATTAATATAGATGATTTTTGTGTAAAGCTCAGTGGAGTATTTTCCACATTACTACTTATTAAAAGATTAGCCTGTATAATTTCTTTTTTTCGCCATGCTAGTTCATTGTCCAACTTATCAATTAATTCATCGACTGTTTTTATTTGCTTTTTTGACATTTAAGTCACCCTTAAATAACAATATCTTCTTAATTCTATCTACTGGTCGCATGCCTCTTTTAGTAATTTCTTCATATAAAGCAGATTTAAATATTTTTTTATGATATTGTTCCAATACTTCATTATTATATTCTATCTTTTGTTTATGAAAAGCCGTATAAACAAATGTCATCTCAAAAATTGGGCGCATAAATCGCTTCCCATACTTTCCATTTTTATAAGCCTTTGAAGCTTTATCTCCTAATATTCTTGCCATCAATTCAAAAACATCTAGCATTTTTTTACCATTCGAGTCCAAATTTTCTAATAGTTTATCATTATCTATTAGTTTTTTGGTAATAAACTCTTGTAAATCATCGGATGGATTCATACTTTGCGCTGGAACCGTTAAAAGTATATAGCACTCATCAATGAGTTCTTTATCTAACTGCTCGTTTCTTTGTCTCTTAGTCATATTACTTATAATTTTCTTAAAACTCTCATTTTGACTTAAACTCTTAGTTTCTCTAAACAAATTATGATTAGCCATTGCAATTACAACATTTCGTATCTCTTGTGGGCTTAAATTTGTCCCATTAGTATTTAGACGTTGAAACAACTCATACTTTATAGAAGTATTATTGGAAGAATCAATTATAATGGCATTAATTCTTCTCCTTTTTAGTCTTCTTTGAAAGTTAGGGCCTAGTGTTTCCCAAGTCTTGTCTCTTAAAGCAGGTAAAAACTTAGTTTCTTTTAGTACTAAAGGCTTTTCATTCTTTAATTCCCCCGTTAATTGTAATAAAGTACTTATACGTTGGAGTCCATCGATAACATCCCATTTACCGCTTCCATCTTGTGAAACAAAAATTGAGGGTACCGGAATTCCAAGAATCATCGATTCTATAAATGAAGAACGTTGCTCCATTTTCCATCTATAATATCGTTGGTATTCTGGATCAATTATCATATCTCCATCTTTATACATATTTATTAATTCACCAACGGATAAACTATACTGATCAGTTTTTATAGACTGAACGCTATTCTCATATTGGCTTTCTAATCTTTCATCCATTTTTATAAACATCCCTTTCTCTAAATACTTAAGACTCAATGCTCTCATGAAAGTATTGCCTTTTGGCATTTTTGGGGAAATTAAACTTGATATCATCCTAGACATATTAAAAACTTGGCTTTTCCCAATCGAATTGACTATCATCGCTATACAAACTTATAGACCGATTGCCCTTACTCAACATCCTAATGTCAACGAAACCAAAGTTAATGATCCACAATTATCTTACTAATTTACCAAGTTCATCTTGATTAGGCAAAAGCCGAATCAATTTATAATTATTAAAGTATTAACTTGTCCCTTAGTTCATAACTATCAGTTTAAGTCTTTTCGAAATTGTACCAATATTAATTCTAATATAATGGAATGACAGTATTACTGTAGATTTTAAATTCATATGGTCTATTATATTTGCTTAATTACATTGCTACTAAAGCTTCACCCATAATATGCTGAGAAATTAATTTTAGACACGCTCCCCCCCTAAATATTGCTTATTATCTAATGTTATCTATACTAGTCAATACACACAGCACTAACAATTGACAGCTACAAACTTTTTCGCCAAGATATGGCAGAGCTATAAAGTTCATAATTTCTGCTCACTAAAGACAATTCAAACGTAATCATTCATTTATTTTCTCTCCTGTTTTATCCAGCATTCTTATCAAATCATACCATACAAAAAAACCGGCGACCAAGCCGGTTTCTATACTATTCTTCAATCTCACCCATAAACTGCTTCAACGCACTCTGCCAATCAATGATCTCAAATCCAGTACTTTCCGCTTTCATCAAGCTCATAATTGAGTGGCGTGGACGATAAGCCTTAGCTGGATAAGCATTCGAATCAACTGGTGCCACTTCGACATTCTGATCCTTCAAAATCTCACTGGCAAATTCGTACCATGAGCAAGAGCCTTCATTAGATAATTGATATGTACCGAATGGCTGATCATTATCAACTAAGTATGTCATAAACTCCACTAAAGTACGGGTCCAGGTTGGACGACCAAATTGATCATTTACGACTGTTAATTTATCGTGATCCCTGGCAAGTCGTAACATGGTGTAGACAAAGTTCTTGCCATACTTACCAAAAAACCAAGAAGTGCGGATAATATAATAATCGTCAAGAATTACCTTAACTGCTTCTTCACCTGCTAACTTTGCCTTACCGTATTCATTCTTTGGGTTGACTGGGGCACCAACTTCATATTCTCCCTCATTAGTACCATCAAAAACATAGTCGGTACTGATATAGACCATCTTGGCACCAATCTTTTTTGCTGCTTCGGCAACATTACGCGTACCGACTTCATTTACTTGTCAATTTAACTCTTTAGCCACATCTTCGGCATTGTCAACAGCAGTATAGGCTGCACAATGATAAATAACTGCTGGTTTTACGGAAATGGATACGGCTATCGCTACATTAAATAAAAATCAGTCTTATGTCATTAATAGTACCCAGTTTGAATTCTCCAACGGTCCCTTGTAAGGGATCGATCGTCGAGTTAAGACCCTCAAGCGTTCCTGTTATGGTTTTGCCAATCAGCAATTTTTCTTTTTAAGAATTGATTGTTTATTTGCATAAAAAAACACCTCCCACATCTTTGCAGGAGGTGCTGATATCCATTAATTAAAATTAATAGATACTCATGTTTGCCTTATTTCAAATAATAGTCAGTAGAAGAAATTTCTTCTGGCAACATTGTTGTAAAGGCGTTATTATTACTATTCTTGAGATAAGCATAATCACCATTCGGTAACTTAATAGCTAGACCAATTCCGACATTTTGGAGTGATGTTCCGTTTTGGTATTTAGCGGACCACTCTGTAATATGGGTAGTTGGATCTGGTGCTTTACCAGTTGAGATCGCTTTAGTTGTAAAGAGTGATGGATACTTTTTCTGTAGCTCTGGTAAGAACTTACCACCGTAATTCTTCTGACCTTCACCGCCACCAACGGTATATGCAAAGTAAATTTGGTTGGCATATGATTTACCATCAACCCACATTTGATTACCGTAATTGTTTGCACGTGTTACTGTTGTAGCTTCACGTCCAGAGAACCCAATCATTTGATTCATAACAATATCTTCTTGAACTTTCAATCCAGCACTGTGTAATGCAGCAATTGCATTAGAAAGTTCCTCACCGGTTCCGTATTTAGTAGGATTCTTTTCAGTTCCTAACGTATACCGATCGTTGGTTGCATACCCTTCATTGTAACGGCTCATGTTAAATGGACTATAAGCTGGTGCCATCCAAAAGTCAGTAATACCAAGTTCATTAAATAAGTTAGCATTATCTGCAATTACATTATAAGCATGTTCTTCTTTACTTGTTGGCATTGGTTGGAACAAGCTAAAGTCTTCATAAATCATATGAGAATCGAGAGCTGCATTGGATTGATATACCTTATCCTTGTTATTTGCTATTTCTGATGCAGCAGTAGCAACATCTTGATTAGCATTAGTAACTGGAACCCAGACACTTAGATAACCACTAACGTATGGATTAGCGTATCCCTTAACATTAACTTTTAAGATTCCCTTATCATCGGTAGTTAAAATTTCAGGATTCAAACTATCTTTACCATTATAGGTAAGACCAGCCACAGTTGTATCAATCAAGTTACGGTACTGCTGGTTTGCATGGGCTAATCCCATATTAATAGTAATAGTTTGTGCGACCATCTTAGCATCATTGCCAACAACTACAGCCATTCCACTAGTCCGACTTAGTTTATCAGCTCCTTGAGATGAAGCGTTCTTAACCCCTTTACCATAACGAACACTAGTAACCAGATTATCATTAATTGCTGTCATGGTTTGTCCACCACTAACAAATTGTTTTCTAGCCTTCATCAGAGTCGTAATTGCATCATAATACATACTCTTTTCTTTCATATATTGAGCAGTCTCTTTATACAAGTCACCATAATAAACTTGTGGAACAGTATCCTTATTACTTAACAAGATAGCATATTGGGCAGGAACATTGTATTCAGCATAATTCTTATCAGTCTTTGCTTGGTCAGCATAGTATTCTTTCCAAGCTTGTTCTGCATATTCAGCCTTGTAGCCATTTCCCATGACATCCGCAACTCCCTGATGGTCATTAATAATCATGCGATTGATCAAGTTCTTTCGTTGATCATGGTTAGTTACAAATGACCAATTTGGTGTAGCCACATTCTCAGAACTATCATTGCCGCGATTAACGACACTATTCGTAATCAGGTTATTAACCTTATCTCGACCATTGCTACGACCGAGAACATTAGCTAATGTATAAAAAATGCCACTATCCATATATAGTTCAGGATTACCCTTGCTATCTAGCATATGCTGTGCACCTGAATGATAACCTTCATTATAAACTAAATGGTCATTAGCATTACCTTGATTGCCCTTAGTTTGGTACAGAGCATTCACTAATTCAGCCATTTGGTCTAGAACGTCCGCATCAACATTATCAGCAGCATCAACCCGAAATCCATCGAAATTACCATCTGGATTATAACCCATTATTTTACCGTAGTTTAATAAAAAGTATTCCCAGTTCATATTTTCTGCTTGAACAACTGGATTAGAGTTATCGATATCGTTACCTACTAATAATTCTGGACTATTATCACGATTATCATTATTAGCTTGGTTATTGATTGTTCGATTCATTAACCGATACTGGCTATCAGCATAGCTAGTATTACCCTGCTTAGGATTTTGAGAATCGTTATTAACAAAGATTACTTCATCACTATCGATTGTTCCACTTTCATCTGGATGATAATTCTTACTATTTTCCAAAGGTAGTTCCGATGCTGGTGATAGTTCTGGAACACTGAGGATGAAATTGCTAATATCACTTGCCAACTTAGCGGTACCTTTATTGGCTGCAATGTTCTTTTCTATTACATAGCGCAAATTTTGAGCATTAGTATTTAAAAGATTAGTATCCGTCTTACCAGACAAGTTTGCGACACTTTCTTTAGTAAGACCGTAATTCTTATTTTCATAACCATGTTCAACGAAATACTTGATAAATTGAGCTTGAACATCCTTATTCGGCCATGTATACATTAAAATTGGTCGCCAATCCATAACAGTAGTTTTATACCATGTTTTACCATCTTGACTTGTGCCGTATGGACGATACCAACCATCATAACTTAGGTAGCCATTAATACTATTAATGGAACTTTCATCTTGACTATAAGCAACGTTTTGCCAAGTCCCCTGATCAATTGTCTTAATTAAAAAGTTATTGTCAGCATTGTAAACATTTAACTTACCATCAACAATCTTAGAAGTAATATTTGTTATCAAATTCTTTTTACCCATTTGGAAGGAGTCCTTAACAGGCAAGATTTCTGACCATAAATCAATTCGATTGCCTTCACCATTTTTTCCATCATCACTAAAACGATGGACTAGTTGAACACTAGTATTATTTAGGCTGTCTTTAAGCGTCATTGATCCCTGGAAACCAGATTGAACACTACCAGCAATTTCTGGGAAAGCATTGTAGACATCATTTCTATTAAATCCAGCAACTCCATCTTTAGTAGTGCTAATAAGTTGACGACCAACTTCCTTACCATTAGATAGTACAATCAGCCATTGATAAGGCATATTAAAGGCTTGGTCACTGGCATGCCAACCAGAAAATTCTACTTGATTGCCGT
>NZ_BMDS01000017.1 GCF_014635905.1 Limosilactobacillus caviae | reverse complement strand
ACTAACTAAGCAGTCAATCAACATATTTATTATATCATATATCGATTTAACTTGTCAAGAAGAAATTTAAATTAATTTTGAATTCCTTCTGATCAATAACTCAATCAGCAACTTTATTAATATATCATGTTGTCAATCAGATATCAATAACTATTTTGAATTTTTTTACTGAAAAGATTGCTAACCTAAGTAAGAAATATAGCCATGTAATATCATATCTTATCAACAACAGGAACTAAATTATATCTAAATTTCTTGCTCTTTTCAACATCTTTTCAAACTTTTTTGATTAAAAATATCATGGATTCTATTATCTAAATAATAGTCTAATCAGCCCAATAAAAAAATAGGTTCCAGTATTCAACAAAGTAAATCCTGAAATCCTATTTAAATTTTATAAAAATCATCAGATTACGAAGATAGGCTTAGATTCTTTAAGAGAACTGTTTAGGCCCTACTCTACCTTGGAGAAATAATAGTCCTTTGCTGCTTGAAAATCGTCCGGCAAGGGGGCAGTCACCGTAATATTCGTTTTCTTAAAAGGACTATAAAAGCTCAACCAGTAACAGTGAAGAGCCTGTCTCGGAATTATATTGGAACAATTTCCATACATTTTATCCCCTATTAATGGTAACCCTAGGCTGGCAAAATGTACTCTAATCTGATGCGTTCTTCCTGTATGTAGCCTAATTTTTACAAGGCTTGCCTGTGTATTGCTTTCTTGACACCAATATTCTGTAACAGATGCTTTTCCTGCCCGACCAACCATTCTCTTCACAAATGAATCTGGGTCGCGTTGAATCGGGGCATCAATATATCCATGCTGGGCCGGTACTTTCCCCTCAATCAGTGCCACGTAATTTTTCTTTACCAAATGTTTCTTTAGTTGTTCATCTAATACTGCATGTGCAAATCGGTGCTTTGGAAAGACTACTAAGCCGCTTGTATCACGATCTAATCGTGTTGCCACATGAGTTACCTGGTTCTCATAATTCTGCCGACTGTAATATCCTTTAACGCGGTTCACAAGACTATCAGCAACCGAAACATTATGAGCAGGAACCGTTGCAACCCCAGCTGGCTTATTCATGATTAGAAAGTCACGGTCTTCATAAACTATATCTATTGGGGCTGGACTAATATCAACATTATCATTAGAAACTTCTGGTGGGAGGATCAAGGTTACCTTATCATGATAATTTACCATATCAACTGCCCATTTATCCTCCCCATTAATTTGCATCTTTCCGCCATGATAAATAGCTACTTTTAACAGTGAAGAAGAGACACCATACATTTTTAATGCGGACCGTAATTTTCGCGGCGTTCTGTGATCATATATCCAACTAAATTCCATTAATGTACGCCACCGATAAATGAATCCTTTACGCGGCTCCAGAAATCATTATGCCGATACTGCGCAAAATTAATCCGTTGCTTGGAAACACTATAAGATAACTCTGTAAGGTATCTTTCTTTCTCGCTTTTGAGCATCCACTGATCACGGTCGCACGTAAGAACATGCCCATTCTCATCCCTTAAACGTAAGATTAGTTCAGTGTTAGCTCCAAAAATAATCGGTGAGCCTAGTGTTCTAAATACGCGGTTGTTTAGTGAAGCCATTTCTGCCAATTGAAAACCAATGCTATTAGGATCCATAATCGCACCGCCAACTGATTTATTATATGCAGTTGATCCTGTTGGCGTTGATATACACAACCCATCTCCCCGGAAATTTTCAAAAAGATGGTTATTAATAAATACATCACATACCATTGTACGGGTTATATTGCGAATTGTTGACTCATTAAGTGCAACATAATTTTCCGTTTGCCCATCAGAATAGGTCGCTTTCATATCAAGTAATGGATAAGAAACAGACTGCCCACTATCATTAACTAAACTATCAACTAAATCATCAATTTCAAAGCTACGCCAATCTGTATAAAAGCCTAGGTGACCAGTATGAATTCCAACAAAACGAATCTTATTGAGTTCCTTTTGGTAATGATGAAAAGCAGACAATAGTGTTCCATCCCCACCAATTGTTACAACAACATCAGGATCTTCTTCTACATAAGTCAATCCTGATCGTTTCATCTCTGCCTTTAATAATTTTGTTACTCGCTGGGATTCAGCGGTTTCATTATTATATATTCCGATCCTCATAGCCTACTCCTTTAATTCGTCTTTATTATTAATCGAGCTTCCTGACTTTCGATTAGAAAATAAAGTCTGTGCTTCTTTTATTTCTTCCCTAATCTCCGACATTTCGTTATCAAGCTTAAAAGCCGCCTCTGCAGCTCGTTGTAACCGTGCAGATAATTCTTCTGGAAACTCACCTTGATATTTATAATTTAGTGAGTGCTCAACTGTCGCCCAAAAGTTCATTGCCAAAGTTCGAACTTGAATTTCTGCTAAGATTCTTTTTTCTCCTGTAACTAGTTGGACAGGATATTCAATCACTATATGGTAGGAACGATACCCGCTCGGCTTAACATTAGTTACATAATCCCGTTCCTCTAAAATTGTCATATCACTTCGCTGCCGTAGCAAATCCACAACCTTATAGATGTCTTCTACAAATTGACACATAATCCGTAAACCAGCAATATCTTGCATATCTTGTTCTAAACGCTCTTCTTGGACGTGCCTTCTAACCATTTTTTCTTTAATACTATCTACCGGTTTTACCCGTCCAGTTACAAATTCAATTGGTGAATGCTGATTTTGGTCTTGGAATTGTTTTCTCATCCCACGTAATTTGACCTTTAATTCGTTTACGGCCTGTTGATATGGCAATAAAAAATGCTGCCAATCTTCAATCATAGTTCAGCCTCCTGTTAAATCTCCGTATATTTTAGCACACTTCTGATAATAACTCCGCATTTTGCCCCAAAACTAAATTCTTTACAAATTGTTCGATATTTGCAAAAATAATTATGTTCACAGGATTAGGATTTTGAGTATACAAATGATCGGAGGGGTAATTATGCTCGAACTTCATCTTTTTGTGAATCCATTAGGAATGCGTTGCTTGCGATGTGAAAAAGACGTGTTAAAAATCGATCGCAATTTAAATACAAAGATTAATTACCAATTTGTACCACTGTTCAATATGAAGACGATCGATAACACCATTAAATACTATCATCTAAATCCCCATGACCTTGCTATTCGACAACAAGTATCAAGAACCCTTAACCAAGTAATATTAGACTATAAGGCTGCACTTTTTCAAGGACGTAAACGTGGCCGCCACTATTTATTACTATTGCAATCGGCACTTATTAAACATGGTTTGGATTATAATGATGAATTAATTAGCAAAATTGCCCATAATTCAAGTCTTGACCTTGAAATGTTCTTTGAAGATCGGCATAGTCAACTTGCAAAGCAGGCATTTCGTCAGGATCAAAAAATAGCCAGTGATTTAGGTGTATCGGAAACCGCCACTGCTGTTGTTTTTAATACTGATGATTCTGATTACGGCCTAATGATTCCAAACTTTGACTATGATACTTTAATTAATGCTTTTAAAAGCGGTAAACTGGACCATGCTTCATCTTTAAATGATTTTGTTTCCCAATATCGTCCACCAAAATTACGAGTATTAAACAATAATAACTAAAAAGGTCTCTGCCATTTATGTATGGTAGAGGCTTTTTTCGCATATTAAAATTGCAAATGTTCTAATTTAAACGTCAACTTTACCAAAGCTCCTAATAACTTTCTCCCTTCAGTCATTGCAATTTCTGCCATTTGATTGTTAATCATCGTCAGATAAGCACTGATATCATCATAAGCGGTTATTTTTCTATCTGCCTTATGTTGAATATTTAACGTTTTTGCCATAACTTCTAACTCAAATTTTTCTTCTAAACCTTGGGCTTGTCGATAGTTTTGATCGCCAAGTGCAGCAATAGTATGAGTAAGCCAGTACATATCATCAAGTGAATATTCTGTGCTTGTATCACGATAGGCTGTCGGCGTATTATCAACGTTAGCATAAAAAGGAACTACTGCATTAAAAGTATTAGGTCCAAATGCTAACCAATGAACTCCGGCAATCTCTGGCGCTACATTATTTCGGATCTGTAAAATATGAAGTTCTAAATTTCTATTTAATGCTATTGAACGAAACGGAGCATCCCTATTTGTTAAATGATAAGGGTCATATTCAGTCCCTTGATAATGTGAGCTCATCAGTTTCTTTATTTTTGCAATAGTTATTTTCTCATTTGAATAGCAAATAAATGGCAAATCATTATTCTGCGGGTCGTCATTCACTGTTCCTAGCTGTTTTTGGACATACCAAGCACGCGGATTATTATAAACGGTATCCGTTACCGTTTCACTTCCACAAATATGGCGTAAATTATACCCTTCCTTATCAGGATTCAAGTTATTTTCGTCAATCCACTGCTTTAAGTCAGGGGAACTCAATGTACTTGGATTATCAAAATCGAAATGCGTGATGTTAAAACGGTTAGGTGCAATCACATATGCATTATCTGGAATCCTAATAGCCGCCCAATGATGCCCGCCAATTGTTTCCATGTACCAAACATCATTTTTGTCACTAAAAGCAATTGCATTGGCTTCATAAGTTCCATATTTTGTTAACAGTGCTCCTAAGGATTCTACTCCTTCGCGGGCGCTTTTAATATAAGGCAAGACCAGGGTCACAAAATCTTCTTCGCCAATCCCTGTCGATTCATTATAAGGATCATTAGCCAAGATTCGTGCATTAGTCGTAATTGTTTCAGTAGCGGTCATTGCCACGTTAGCACTATTAATTCCACCAGCGCCAAAGATACCATCCTTATCATCTGCATCAGGTGTTGATGTATATTTGAGTTTAGGAATAGGCAATTCAATTTTAAAATCAGTTGTTTTACTGCAATATTTTCGTGGCTGTCTTTCCGGCTTAATTAACGCAAACCTTTGCGGGTCAAATGCATTACCATAGTCTTCTTCACGACATATTATAGTAGACCCATCGATTGTTGCACTTTTCCCTGCTAAAAACGTTGTACATGTATGCTGCATGTTAGGCACCTCTCTTTTTATACTCTGATTGCACCTTTAATTGCGGATCGTCTACCCATTGCGGATGCCGATATAAAACAAAATAATTATCCATTTTAACAATTATTCTTACTCTAATTAACTCTAATGTATATTGTTTAATAACTTGATTACAAATCACATGAGGATCTATACATCCAGGACGCAACCAATTTTTACCTCCAATGTCAAATAACAATTTATTCCAAGAAGTACGTTCCCAAGAATAAAATATTGGAAACTCCTCTAGTATTAATATTACACCAATCCGCCAAATAATAATTGATTCACTCATTGCTGGCCAGCTTATGGTTAGGTCGTGACAAACTAACGGGCATTCTGCTAAGACATGCCCCGTCAATTTAAAAGCTGTTATTGCAAGTTCTTTAATTTTACGACTTCTACTACGATACTGAATAAATTTCAACATTGATATTTGCTGACATAAAATCTGCTTTTTATTAAACTTCAACTTGCTATACGAACATTGCCAATATTTTTGGTTTATAACCAACCGCCCTGTTTTTGTATCCCAAAATAATAAGACAAATTGATTATGATAAAGTTGGGTAAACTGAACTGCCTTCTTATTTCCTAACTTACGAAAATAAGGGGATCCTAACACCCACCAAACTCTTATTTTTTCTTGCTGATAACCCTTGTTTCGTTCCAGCAACCTTTCAAGACTTAGTGGGCTGCATTGAAACTCAATGGCTACCCTTTGTCCATCAATTTTTAGTAAAATATCTGGGCGTTGAGCAATTGAAGATAGATAAACTTCTAACCTAGGCTGCCATCCTTTTTTTAATGCCCATTGGTAAATCTGTTTTTTCCCTCGTAAATGTTCTAACGTTTCTCCTTCGCTTGCTCCACAATCACTCCCTTTTTGATGAGCAAAATGAGCAATTTTATATTTTCCACGGCGAAGAACTACCCTCCGTCTGCATCCAGGACAGTAATATTTATGGTGCATTTTAGCATTGTCCGCCAAAATTAATTGATCTTCATTCGTTGCAATTAGCATCTAATCCACTCCCTATAAATATATATACGGATTTTAACTAGATTTGCACGAAAAAAACCGCGTTGAGCAAAAAACTCAAACACGGCTTAAGCAAAATAATGACGTATTAAATGTAAGGCTGATACAGACATAATCTTTTTCCCGTGCTCACCTAAAAAGTCAACTGTGGTTGCAGTTGGATTTCCATATTCGTAGGCAAGCGCTAATTGATCCTTAACATCACTATTATTAGTAAGATCTTCTGGATAAGCAACTGCTAGATAATATCGTTGATCATATTTATACAGATTCGATGCTACATCTTCATCTTCAGCAATTTTTGCAAAATCGATTAAGTCCTCAAACGAATCAAAAGAAATTACTTGCCAATTTTTATGCTGAATTTTATTATCGGTATCATCAATTACTGTTTGTCGCTGGTCTTGATTCTCAGTTCTTTTTTGAGCTAAATGTTGCTTAATGTATTTAGACACCTGGTCATTAACTGATCCATGCTGTTCATCGCCAGCAAAATTAGAATCATTTTTACTAATAAATAATTCCAACCCGTCATTAGTAGGCATGACTTGAAAAGTAACAGCATCATTACTTTGAAATTGGTGATCAGTATCAACTTCTTTTAAAATGCTATAAAAGAAGTCTTCAATTTGTTGATGGTCGCCCAATAAATCTAGAATCGTAATTCCACGGGCAGATAAATCATCATTATCTACTAAAACGCGGATAGTATTTTCATTAATGCGTTCCATTTCCATTGAGCAGCACCTCCTTTTAGCGAAACTAGATGTTACTTCTATTGTAAGGATTTTCGATTAAAAGTAAAGTTACACGGGTAAAAGAATAAAAAAAGGAAAGCTCATCACTTTCCATATTCTATAAGTTAAATCATATTTGCTTTTTCTTGTGCTTCTACTAATTCGAGTTCGCGAACTTTTCGAGGTAAGAATCGACGAATTTCATCTTCATTATACCCCACCTGAAGACGCTTATCATCAATAATAATGGGCCGCCGTAATAGTCCAGGATTTTCACTAATTAACTTAAAAAGATCCTTCATTGATAAGTCATTAAGGTCCACATTTAATTTTTGATAAGCTTTAGACCGCTTTGAAATAATGTCTTCAGTACCATCTTCAGTCATCCGCAAAATATTCTTAATTTCGTTCAAAGACAACGGTTCAGAGAAAATGTTTCGTTCCTTATATGCAATATTATGTTCTTTTAACCAGGCACGTGCTTTACGACAAGACGTGCAGCTTGGAGACGTGTATAATGTAACCATTCTTTAGTGGCCTCCCTTATTAAGTTTAACTAGAACATTCATTAATACATTTATTATTATACTACTTTATTAATTAACATTAAAGCTATATAACAAAAATTATTAACTTTTTGTAAGTGTATTTAATAACCAAAAATCATTAACTTTGTTTATTTATCCCATAGATGTTTTACAAATATCAACAATTGAAAATAATTACTTACTTATTAACCGATTTATCATTTCGTATTATTTTAGAATCACATCCTTTCATAATGAAAATTAGTACTGTTCTAATTTAATTATTTTACTAAAGTGTACTATAATAGATATTGATTACTAACTTCTGAGGAGGGAATTAATATGTTAACAAAAATCAGTTTAACATTTGGTTCACGACAAATTCTACAATCGATTATTGATAAATATCCAGAACGTCATTTTAAGTTGATGCAAGCTACCACACACACCAGGAAATTAGCCTTATTTGATCTTTCTGGTAAGGATAGCATTTTCGAATCACCAGTTAAACTAACTGTCCTCGACTCAACTCTTGACGCAAGTCTCAATGGGATGTTTTACTACCAATCATTCCAAGTCAATGGTGATCGTCAAAAATTACTTTATAATACTCTCCAAAAGGTTATTACTGAACCTAGCAATATGAATGGCGGTTATTTGTTAACGGTAGATAATAAAGTCGAGGCTACGACATTAGTTCTCTTAACCTCATGGGAAAGCTTTGAAAACTTAACCACATGGAAAGAAAGTGAATCCTTTAAATCCTTACAAAACTTCACAAGTATGGGTTCAGATAACAGCTATTATGATGAAATTTACAAAACTATTTTTTAATCGAAATATAAATCCAAAAAGCTTAGTTATGTTTGCAATCGCATAGCTAAGCTTTTTATTTTCCTATAAATTATTAAAATAAAAAAGGCAGAGGATTAATTCCTCTAACCTTACACATAAACATACGGTCCGTACGAGACTCGAACTCGTGATCTCATCCGTGACAGGGATGCGTCCTAAACCAACTAGACCAACGGACCAAAATTGCGGGGGCTGGATTTGAACCAACGACCTCCGGGTTATGAGCCCGACGAGCTACCAGACTGCTCTACCCCGCGATAATAAAAGATGACCCGTGCGGGATTTGAACCCACGATACCAGCGTGAAAGGCTGGTGTCTTAACCACTTGACTAACGGGTCATAACGGAGAAGGAGGGATTCGAACCCTCGCACCGCTTTCGCGATCTACACCCTTAGCAGGGGCGCCTCTTCAGCCACTTGAGTACTTCTCCAATGGGCCTAAATGGACTTGAACCATCGACCTCACGCTTATCAGGCGTGCGCTCTAAACCAGCTGAGCTATAGGCCCATATTGAAAGCGGGTAACGAGAATCGAACTCGCGACAACAGCTTGGAAGGCTGTGGTTTTACCACTAAACTATACCCGCATAATAATTAGTTAATGGCGCGGGACGGAATCGAACCGCCGACACACGGAGCTTCAATCCGTTGCTCTACCAACTGAGCTACCGAGCCAAAAATATACGGTCCGTACGAGACTCGAACTCGTGATCTCATCCGTGACAGGGATGCGTCCTAAACCAACTAGACCAACGGACCAAAATTGCGGGGGCTGGATTTGAACCAACGACCTCCGGGTTATGAGCCCGACGAGCTACCAGACTGCTCTACCCCGCGATAATATAAGGAGGATGAGGGATTCGAACCCTCGCGTCGCTCTCACGGCCTAGCGGTTTTCAAGACCGCCCCCTTCAGCCACTTGGGTAATCCTCCATAATAAGATTAAACAATAATGATTCATCAAAGCTAATCCTCTGATGGACCTTGTAGGACTCGAACCTACGACCGGGCGGTTATGAGCCGCTTGCTCTAACCAACTGAGCTAAAGGTCCAAAACAGCCAGCCAATCGCGGCGGGGGGGATCGAACCCTCGACCTCCCGGGTATGAACCGGACGCTCTAGCCAGCTGAGCTACACCGCGAAAAAACTAATAATTATATTAATTTCCAAATCGGGAAAACAGGATTCGAACCTGCGACCCCCTGGTCCCAAACCAGGTGCTCTACCAAGCTGAGCTATTTCCCGAAAAATGCACCCAGAAGGAGTCGAACCTTCAACCTTCTGATTCGTAGTCAGACACTCTATCCAATTGCGCTATGGGTGCATGTAAGTGCCGAGGACCGGGATCGAACCGGTACGGTTATCACTAACCGCAGGATTTTAAGTCCTGTGCGTCTGCCAATTCCGCCACCCCGGCATTATAGAACTGGCAAAGCGGAAGACGGGATTCGAACCCGCGACCCCCACCATGGCAAGGTGATGTTCTACCACTGAACTACTTCCGCATATTAAAGTGCCGACTAGAGGATTCGAACCTCCGACCCCCTGTTTACAAGACAGGTGCTCTGCCAACTGAGCTAAGTCGGCAATTGACACTTTTTTTGGTTTTATATCAAATATTTACTATTTGATAATGAGCCGTGACGGGCTTGAACCGTCGACCCTCTGATTAAAAGTCAGATGCTCTACCAACTGAGCTAACGGCTCATGAGCTAAATTGCTCAATGGAGGATACAGGGCTCGAACCTGTGACCTCCTGCTTGTAAGGCAGATGCTCTCCCAACTGAGCTAATCCTCCATAAAGCGTGGCAACGTCCTATCCTCGCAGGGAGCGATCCCCCAACTACTTTCGGCGTGTTGAAGCTTAACTT
>NZ_BMDS01000016.1 GCF_014635905.1 Limosilactobacillus caviae | reverse complement strand
GAAAAGTTGTCGGATATACGTTGAATATTACCCCAGTGAGAACAGCAGTTAATCTGTAAAATTCTAGAAAATATGCCACCATGATTTCTGAGTGGCTTTTTTTTCGCTTGTAGGCTCTTCTGAGGGCTTTTGATTAGTAGTTGCTGAATTTGTTTCACCGTCCACTACGGGCTTCTCATTGTCTCCTGTGAGTGCTTTGACTTGCCGTTCGAGACCCAGGTGGAGTTTTTGTGCCTGGTCGGCTAATTGATGAGCTACCGAAATCTGTTCGTCTTTTGCTTTCAGCTGGTCAGTAAGGATGTCATTATCATGGACTAGTTGCTCATTAGCCTGTTTTAATTGCTGAACCTGTTCTTTAAGCAATTCAACGATTTCATCGTGCCTTTCTGCCTTATGATTGGTGTATTTCTCTTTTTCTTCCTTCCCTTTTCCGCTTTGATAGTGGTTGACGACTAATTCCTTATCTTTTAAGGAGTATAACTTCTTCCCTCGTTTTTCAGTCTTTGCGGGGCGTAAGTTATTGGCTTTAGAAAATTTATCAAAAGTTGAACGGGCTATTTTAGCGTCTTTTATGATTTCGTTAATGGTATAAAGTTTTTCTTCTGACATAATTACTTCCTTCTTCCGACATATATAGGACATGTAATAACATTTCTGTAGTTATTCTATCATAAAGATATTATTTTCATCTTATATAAAAGAAGGAGGGCGAAATGGAAAAACAAATGTCTCAAGTTCACCCAGTCGCTATAAAAGACGAGGTTATTATCCGCTAAGTTTCAATCCACACTTAGCAGGCATTTTAATAAAAAAGCCGTAACCTATCTGCTTAATAGGTTACGGTAAGGTCAGTTAAATTACGTCAAAAGATAAACCTGGCGTATTTTTATTATATCATTAAGCTTTGTCAATGCTATATTCTGTATTTAAATTTTTAATTTAAATGATTTTTAAATACAGAAAGAGGAAAAGTAAAAACTGTATTGCTATACTATGTTTGTACAAAATGATTGTACTAGTGAAATCTATTTTCTAAGAAGATTTACTTTTCCTTGCTTAAGTAAAGTCTTCTTTAAGCCTATTTTCCTAAATAGCCCCTATAATATACCATGTTGAATTAGTATACCCCCCCTATAAATCCTTTAACTGGACTATAGGGGCTATTTTTTATTAAGAGAGTTAATTTAGATTCTATCCCTGCAAACTTTATTTAACTATTTACTTAGCAAAAAAGATACTACTTAACGCACGTAATTAAGTAGTATCTTTCTGGCAAAAGCTTATCTAATAGTCACTTAAAAGCTAAGTATTGAAGGCAGTAATACTTAGCAGTTAGATTGTATCAAAAGCCTTTTTATAAATCTAATTTTTATATTTAAACCTATCATTTAAGGTAAAACAAAAAAGGATACAGATAATGCTGTATCCTTTCCTGTATTTGAAAAAAGCACCAATAAATCATCCAAAAATATAAATCATAGCTACTAATTATGATCTATGTTTAGATAATATCATTCTTACTAATGCAATTCATAAATCTGTATTTAAAGATTTTTCGAACTTAAAAAGCGAGCAGTTTCCTGCTCGCTTGGGAAAATAGAATAGATTTGGTGTTTCAACAAAAATGTTAAAACCTTAGTTCTAATTATATAAAGTTTTGAATTATTTTACCTGTTTTTGTATTGTTAGATGCGATATTTAAAATCAATTAATAGCTACAAACAGTGTTTTGATTAACTACTATGCTAGCAGTAAGATTTCTTGAAAGAATGATTTAAAATAAAATTTTGCCAGTATTGCCATATTTAAATACAAAATTAAGCAGAAGCTAATTAAAACGCCTATAATTATTGATGTTAGGATAGATAGGGCTATTATCCTAACACTTCCATTAGTCTCGAACGTTTTACCTTATGCTTTGAGTATACGTTGAATAGACTTTTTGTTGAACTCATTTAATAAACTCCGAGTATTTCAATTAAAGTGGTTCTCTTTTAAACTCCCTTTAATTAAAATAAGAGTACTTTCTAGAGCTTTGGTAGGAAGTGCTCTTATTTATAGTTTGGCTTATATTATATATCGTTGCTCTATCAAAAAAGATGTACTTCAAATACCATGTCATTTGAAGTACACCTTTTTTTCCCTAAGAAAACGTAAAAGTCTCGCCAATACTATAATACTAAGGGAGTTTGTATTATAGCAACTTGATTATACCAATTATTATATTTAGATGCTTAATCTAATATTTAAATTGATTCTAATTAAGATTAGGAAGTATTTAATATATACACTTTGAAGGCACTGATAGTATATTCCACGTTCATGAAAATACTTTTTTAATCAGCTTTCGATTTAGGGGCTATTTATGATAAATAACCCCTTAAGAATATTGATATAACAAGCTCCCATATTCTATAATCAGAATGTAGGGGCTTTTAATCTGGAAATATAAAAAATAGCCCCTAAGTAAAGGGAGCTAATTACTATGAAACAACTTGTCTTACCCATTAAAGATTCCAACGTTCTCCATGAAGTTCAGGACACCTTACTTCAGAACTTCCGACAAGGACGACGGAACTACACTATTTTCCAAGTTGGCAAGGCAACTCTGCTTAGAGTGAGCGATGTATTAGCTCTCAGGCGAAATGAAATCTTTAATGACAATGGAACTATCAAGAAAAACGCGTACATTCGCGATAAAAAAACTAATAAACCCAATATTCTATACCTAAAACCCGTTAAACTGGATTTATTAGACTATTATGCATGGCTTCAGAAAAAGAATATTCAATCTGAATGGCTTTTTCCATCAACCACTCACCCTGACCGACATATTACTGAAAAGCAATTTTACAAGATTATGGCCAAAACTGGTGACTTGCTCGGTATTAACTATCTTGGCACCCATACCATGCGCAAAACGGGGGCTTATCGGGTTTACACGCAATCTAATTACAACATCGGCCTAGTTATGGAACTACTCAATCATTCGTCAGAAGCCATGACCTTGAAGTATCTTGGATTAGACCAAATCAGCCGTGAAAAGATGCTCGACCAGATTAATTTTAATTAACAAACAGCACCCAAACCCTTGTGGCTGTAGTAATACATCTAGTGTACATCACTATAAAATGTTATAATAAAAAAGTGCACTGGCTACCACCAATGCACCAAGTTAGTCTTAGGAGCTGATCTTTCTTGAAGGTGTACTCTTTTGCGCTTGGCTGGTGGTGTACTGCCATACACCAGAACAAGAGCGCAACCTGTTAAACTATCAGCCTTATTGTTGAATATAATATATTCATCCGCTGATTATATTATAGCATGGTTTAGCAAACTTGTAGACCGCTTGGCTTTCGGGCCGGGCGGTTTTTCTGTTTAAAAAGTATGCCACCCTTCGGCTTCGAGCCTTGTCTTGTCGCGAAGCTCCAGCCGTTTACACGTCTTCCGTTTCTTCGCTCTCAAGCCAGGCTCTTCACCATTATTCAGGTGGCATACTCATCAATATTCACTGCTACACGCTACGTGGCCGACAGCGTCACCCCCAGCCTGCCCTCCTGAAGCTACGACGCTATCTCCATGAAAAGGCTCAAAAAATTGGATAAAGTGAGACTATCCCCGTGGGATCGGCTCGCCCAACTTTTTTGAGACATTTCATCGCCGCCTTAAGAAGGTATGCCAGAGGCAGAGATTTTTTAAACGAAGAAAAAATCTCTGCCTCCAATGCCTTCCTCTCTACTAAGTTACCAAGGAGTGCGGAAGGAGGGCAGGCAGGC
Source organism: Limosilactobacillus caviae (assembly GCF_014635905.1). Taxonomy (GTDB): domain Bacteria; phylum Bacillota; class Bacilli; order Lactobacillales; family Lactobacillaceae; genus Limosilactobacillus; species Limosilactobacillus caviae. The sequence continues at coordinate 7,440 of NZ_BMDS01000016.1, read as the reverse complement.
TTATACTTCACTAAGTTGTATCATTATTGAAGAATTTTTTACAGGGACGAGAAGCTCATTTCTTATTCCTATCTGCTATTCTCTTCTTTAAAGCATCAACTTCTTCTTGAGATGCCTTTTTATTCAGCTGCTCCTCGGTTTTACCTGCCCATTCCGGCATTTCCTCATTACGTCCTATACGAGGGGGCCTATTATTTCCTAGTTGTTCTAAACGATTTTCTGCAGCTTTTTTCAAATATTTTACCAACGATTTCTCAATAACTTCCTTATTAATACGTGTCTTAAGATAAGTTAAATGTTGCTGCAAAGCCTTTTCATCATACCTCTTAACCATAGCTCGATATACTGGATAAACTTCTTTTGCTAGTGTTACCACTAGTTCTTTATCTTTCATTAAATTAACCATATTTAGAATCTTTGCGCTTACTAATTTGATTGTATATGGACTATTAAGCGCCTTTTGATATTGTGCTTCATCGATATCTTGCTTAATCTCTAATACTTCTCCATTTCTGGATATATGGAACTGAATTGCGTAAATTTTTCGACCATGTTTTACCTTATCGTAAGTTACTGTAAAATCAGTATTTTTATTAATTTCTTCAAGCGGCTTCTTTAATACCAATCGCTCAAAGCTTGAAAAACGGCTTTTATATTTATCTTCTGTTTGGGTAAGATACTTTAGTTCTTTAACCGTAATAACTGGATTAGCATATTCATCTACCTGCTTACGAGAGCGTTTTTTCTGCGAATAAGTAGCGTAGTACTTGTATTGGTTATAATTCATCGCTACGAGTTTATAAAGAGTGATTGCATGCTTACTGTTTAATTTTGCAACTTCTGTCAATTTATATTGTGTGAAATTATTTTGAAGCATACTAATATAGGGCAATAGTTTAGGAGCAAATATTACCCTAATTTCTGGTTTAGCATTATTCCACATAATTTCCTGTATTGGTGCAATCGAATATTCGTCATTATCTACAGTACGAAAGCTAAAAATTGCATGCGTATGAAGTTCTCGAATTACACTCCGTAATCTATTAGCACGACTAGTTCCTTTTATATCCAGTAGATCGTAAACTAACTGTTTCTTTATATAGACCGTATCTTTATTTTTCCTGTCATTATATGAACCAACAATAATTTCAAAAAGCTTTAGTGGCATTCGATCCATCTTAGCGACCGCTCTTATCAAATCATTATGTTGAATAACCAATTGGCTTTTATGCTCTTCATTTTCCATATTCTTTATACCTCAAAATAACTACATAACTGTATCACTTATAAAACTACTTTATTTCTATTTTGTAGTTTTATATATCTCACAAATACTATAATATCAACATCGGATATATTCAACTATCTGTATTACATAATGTAGCTGAATATATTTAAAAATATCAACTTATGTAGTTGTTTCGATACATTTATGTAGCTGAATCGATCAACTTATGTAGTTGTTTCGATACATTTATGTAGCTGAATCGATCAACTTATGTAGTTGTTTCGATACATTTATGTAGCTATATTTTTCTCTAATCCCTTGGTAATTCTGCATTTTTTAGCCGACAAACTATTTAAACTATTTAAACTATTAAACTATTTAAACTATTAATCTCTATAAAAAAAGATACCAACACAAATGTTGATATCAACTTTAATTAAGCTATTTTAATCCGTTGTCCTGGAAATACTTTATCCTCGACTTTAGCATTATTCAGCATCAATAATTCCGTCAATTCAATACCAATTTGATGTGCAATTAGCCAGTAACTGTCCCCCGTTTTCGCAATATATTCTGGATCAAGACTTAATTGACGACCACGTACTTGATTATGTCTAGTGTAAAAATCCATAAAATCATAAGCAATTAACTGTCGCTCATCCAAATAATTATCAGTAAAGAGCCACGTTCCTATTCCAATTACTGATGGCGAAAAGCCGTTATAATCAATAACTGTTAGGTTAGGACGTAGGTGTAGACAATTAACGCGAATAGCATTATTAATTATTAAATTTGCCGGCACACATAGGTCTTGCTTATGACAACCATGAATATACAGCGTTTCTTGAAAAAAGTTAATCAAATCCGTTGCAGTTTTGTCAGCTACAGTGGGGACGAAAATCAAGGTATGAACAACCTTTGCGGACAAATTAAACGCCCGCGTATTCGCTAAAAAGAATTTTGCTTCGGCTCTTGCTTCCTCTGGCGTAGTAAAACGAGCAATATGGGACGCATGGACGACCATTCCTGCATTTTTTGCTATTTTGATTTGTTTTTGTGCTAATAAATTTCGTTTATTTCCACCGATGGTAAGGTTAACTACACAGGCATTAACCCCCATTGGCTGGATACTGTAAAAATATTCCTGGTCCGCTTTTGTTTGTTCGGTACAAAATGCCACCATATTATAATCTTCCATTTATTCTGCGACCTCCTGTTGTAGATATTGTGCAATTGCGTCCTTGTGACGTTGTGAGAGCCTTGAAGCACCATTTTTGATAATCTGGTGCAACCAGTCAATATCGCCCTCATATGCCGTGACAATAGCCGCTATCGTAGGGGCTATTTGTCGATCAAGCCAAGATGCCATATCATCAATTGATTTTGGCTCTCTGCGACTCGTTAGTTGGAGCTTTTCGACATTATCTAATAGCTGGCCCCACCATTTTGTGGACGGCCACCGTGCTTTATTTGTGTCATTCGTTTGCGGGGGCTTAATAAAGCGTAGATACTGTTTCAATGTTCCACGAATTGCCGTCCCTACTGACATGTTCTGATCAATTATGTGGTAAATCAGTTTTCGTGCCCGTTCCTTACGATAAACAACTTCTAAACGGGTCCACGTTGCCGATTCAGCTGTCTTTTCCTCGCTCTTTGCCTTACGCTCTAGTGTTTTATCATAGATACGGCAAAAAATTTCTGAGGATTGTGAGCCAAAATACATCGTGCGTCCAAGAAACTCCCCTGTTGAACACTGCCGGCTATTTATCTCGTCCCATTTATTCCAGCGAGACGTAAAATAACCCTTAACTGCCGCTCGATGAATACGACTGAATTTAATCACTTGGTTTTTAAAATCATCAATCGCAATATCAACCCGACTAAAATTCACTTTATCGTCCAAAATTGTCAGATAAAACAACAAGGTTTTTAGCTCATATAAACTCTCGTATTGCCGACAGCCGGAACCCGTAATCATTACGTGAATGCCCATTCGATCAACATTTTGCGGTAAGTTTTCAATTACGTTTTCGTTTTTATCAGTCCCCGCATTAAACATAATATAGAGACTTCCCTCATTCCATTTGAGCTGTGAACGATAACCAAAACGCCCGGTTTCCATTTTCGTAAACGTCTTTTTTTCTAATTTTAATATCTCTAAGATGACGCTTTCCAACTGTAATCCAGTAACCGTAAATTCTAGCCAGTCGATAATCGCTGAAAAGCTGTCATGATAGGGTTTACTCATGTTTTTTCACCCAAAATCTTGTATTTATTACCCCCTATTAGTGGGTGGGGGTAATACCAATAATTCATAGTTTCATGTCGCTTTTTGAAAAAAGCAACACCAAAAACTTTATTTGCGGGACCAGTCCCGCCCCCCTGCACTCGCCGTGGGGCATCCGGAAGACAAAATAAATTTGTTTCCGGAAACCGCCAAAGTGTAATTATAAATTTGGTTGTCAATTCCTTAATGCTCCCGCGCGTTGCTTGGTCCGCTTACCATTGACAACCGGCAACTTCTTACCTTTTAGGCTGCAGCCCGATTAGGATCATGTAAAAATTCAACCTGATGGGCAATAACCGTGTGGAAGAAACGCTTCTGTTGGGTTTGCTTATCAGTAGTGGCACTTACCTCCAAACGGCCTGTCAGGAGTAACTGCCGACCTTTATCACAATGCTGTTTAAGGGCACCGGCTAATTTTCCGAATGCCTTGCAACGGATGAAATCAGCTTCATCACGGTTGTTTTTCCGTGGTACAGCAACTGTAAACCATGCATATTGATTTCCATTGATACTTTCCTTTAATTCTGGTGTTTGCGTTAATCGTCCTAGTAATTTAATGTCATTCATAGTCTCTTTCTCTCCTTATAATTCTAAATAGTTGGCGTAATACTCGTCATATCAACAAGCGCTGATTGGGCATAATAGGCCGTCATTGCGACCGTGCGATGCCCGAGCAAGTACTGAATGGTAGTAATCGGCACTCCCTTTTCCGCTAATTTGGCTGCAAAAGTGTGACGCAATAAATGACAATGAAACTCGATTCCGGTCTCTTGGGCAAATTTGGTCGCGTACCATTGAAGCGTCCGCCGTGATAAGCGAAACAACGGTTGCTTAGTTACACCAACTGATTGTCGATACTGCCACACGATTTTAGCTGCTTGCTGGTTAAGAATTGGAATACAACGGTCACTGCCCCATTTGGCATCTTTGATATTGATATAGACCGCACGATCCTTAAGCTGAACATCTGTTACCGTCAAATGTGCGGCCTCACCAACCCGCGCTCCTGTTCCATACATTAGCCAAAAAGCAGCCCGGATGTTCTCTTGAAGATTGTCAACATACGCGATAAACACTCGGATGTCCTCATCTGACAATCTTCTAATCCGCTTCTTAGCAGTGCTGGTCTTAGGATAATCTGCTGGCGAAAGTGGAACCTGATTGAGTATTCCGTTCTTAACTGCCCATAAACTATATACGTATAAAGTCGATAGTTCACATTTTATAGTTGTCGAATTTAAGCCAAACTTAAACATTTCACGGGTGAATTTGACAATATCCTCATGATTTATTTCATTTAGCTGTTTTTTATGCCGAATTAGGTACTTTTTAAATCTTGACAGCCGGTTTTCATACTCAATCAGTGTCCCTTCTGCTTTTCCTTCTATTCGCATGTCAGCTATAAAGCGGTTAAAAGATTCCTGTATCTCCATTACGTCACCCCCTTTTTACACAAATATAGAAATTGGTCGTGTCTTATTTTTCAGATTTACTATGTTGTGAGAGCAGGATAAGGTGGCTGGTTAAAGTATCGGTCAACCGTGTTATTTCACCCGTTAAGCCGTCTAATTTGGCTTCCATGCGCAGTATTAAGATAACCGCGATTAACAACCCTCCTGATTGCTCCAGCACGTATTTAATGATTTCGTTACTCAAAGCTAAATTCCTCTAATGTCCTTTCTGTTTGGATTTGAGTTTTGGTAATGTCACCCATGTTATAACCGCATTCCTTGCATAGTTCGAGTGATCCGACAAGCATTGAAGCAGTTTTAGCGTCTCGGATATTAAGACGGAAGTAAATATCACGAACCCGCTTGCAACAATCACACTTGCGATAAACTGTTTGGGCAAAATTTTCCAGGGTTAATGCTTTCTTAAGTTCCATTTTCTTCTCCTTTCACGTAAAAAAGGCGAGGGCACATTACGCGTCCCCGCCAGATACCTAGACTTCATCTGAGTAAACAGCTTCTTCAGTTGTGGTTACGTATTTGGCACCAACTGGTACACCAGTTAATTCCAATTCACCCTTTTTAATTAAGTGGGCAGATGCCATTAATTCCATTGCTTGACGCACTGTTTCCTTGCTTAACTCCTTTTTAGGATTTGCAATTTTGAAAAAGTGATTTTTTCCTGTTGAGTCCTTAAATTTCAACTTCAAAATGGTAATCATATTGTCCCTCCTTTTTAGCTTGATTTAGCGTGAAACTACGCTTGGACAGGTTGTTCTTGTGCTGGTTGAACAATTACCTTTGTCGTCGCAAGTACTGCAATTTCGTCCTGTAGGTCACCTTCAACTAACATCTCTAGCGCTTCCGCAAACTGCGTAATTTGACTATCATCATAGTCACTCATTGCGTTATTAAAGATGTAGTTCTTACCCTTTGGATAATCTTCGGAGATAAAAGCAAATTGTAGCCGTGCCCCGTGATCTTCCTTCATTGTAACTTTCATTAACTGCTCCTTTCCGTCAGTCACGCTTTAAAGCACAAAAAAAGCAATGGCTGACTATTTGTCTTAGTCTCGACACATTCCCAATCGGAAGGGAAATGTCACCATTGCTTAATTAACTCACTATATATTTTTACGTACATTCCTTGGTGCAATTCATATTATACATGGTTCGTCTTTGATATTCAATATTTGAATTTATATTCTTGAACTATAGTTAAAAAGAATATTTTTAACATCATTTACTTTGCATATTGGGTAACCCAAAATACTATACATGTAATTTGTAACCAACAAATAAAGGTTAACCTTCCATATGTTCTAATAAATGCGCCAAAACATCCATTCGATTATCATAGACGTGTAAAATTTCTACTAACTTTTTATCGTCATGAACCTTATAAAAAACAGTGTTCTTTGATAAATGTAAAAAACGATAACCAATTAATAACGGTGATAGCTCAGTTGCATCACGCCCTAGCTTTGGCATTGCCCCTAACTTAGCAATTGACGCTTGTAATGAGTTCAGGATTACTTTTGCTTTATCTTCACCAAAATTACGTTCTAAGTATCGTCTCAGAGTGGTTATTTCTCTTTTAGCCGCGCTTCTAAAACGGATTTGATAATCTTTCACTTATCTGTCTCTCCAAACACTTCGTCCATTGTATAAAGACCATCTTCTGCAGAAGCATTTTGTAAATCTTTTAATAACTTCATACCATTTACAAAACGTTCATATTCTTCAATATCCACGATTGCATATTTTCCATAACCATTCTTAGTTAAAAAAACTGGATTATCTGGATCGACTTCTTTTAAGAGCTTATTGTAATCACGTAAAGCAGAAACTGGCTTAATTGACATTTTCATCATGCTAATCACCTCATTTGTATTGTACAATATTTTACGTATAATTTACAGCAATACTATAGATTATAACTTTTTTAGATTTTTAAAATTTTTATTGGATTAGGATAGTGTAATACATTAAGATGCCACAAAATCCTTATTTGATTAATTGAGGTTATTGAGGATGGAAAAAATGAGTTCCAGTTTAGCAAGAAGGTCGCGCCATTCGTAATTGAATTGAAGCAGAGAATTATTACTCATTCAAACTGTCGAAGTTGGCTAACGTTCGGTCTAAGTATGCTCTAACGTTATTAAAGCTAACTCGCTGGGCAAACTACAAAAGGCCACCATAAAAGGCAGCCTTGATGAATGGCAAAGTTGGTTTTTAGGGACGGACGATGATGGAAAGCCAAAAACTTGGAGTGCCGGGCGTTTTCGGCAGCGTGTCTTAGGCGTTAGTATCAAGGAACTAGGTGAACTCTATCCTAAGACTATCTTTTATCTTACGACGGAAAAAGAAGGTCGAAAAGTTGTCGGATATACGTTGAATATTACCCCAGTGAGAACAGCAGTTAATCTGTAAAATTCTAGAAAATATGCCACCATGATTTCTGAGTGGCTTTTTTTT
>NZ_BMDS01000015.1 GCF_014635905.1 Limosilactobacillus caviae | reverse complement strand
TCTCCAACGGTCCCTTGGAAGGGATCAATCGTCGAATTAAGACCCTTAAGCGTTCCTGTTATGGTTTTACGCAAATAAACAATCAATTTTTCTTTTTAAGAATTGATTGTTTATTTGCGTAAAAAAACACCTCCCACATTCTCGTAGGAGGCGCTGATATCCATCAATACCAGTTAACAGATACCCGTATATTTAAGTAAAAAACGTTCTCCATTTAACTTTATATTCAGAAACAAGTAAAATTTTAAATATCATTTCAGGAAAATTAATAAAAACTATTTTATGATATCTATATAGAATATAATTTAATATTCTATTTTAGAGACGAATCTCTCTATTAAGTGTATCTTTATCTTTATATGGAAATAAACTATTTAAAGCATAGTTTTTTTACTCATTATTTAGCGATTCACTCCATACATGCCATTTTAATAATTATTTCCATACAATACACCATAACTAATTAGTTATGGTAGGCTAATATTTTTCTGGTGAAAATATATATTTCTAAATTAATATATAATTGGTTCGATTCCAATATTAGTCTTTCAAGACAGTACAATTCTAATAAAGGAAGGTGATAATTTCCTCATTACAATTTCTTACTTAATGCTCAGTATTTTAGTACTGTCTTGTTATTCTAAAGGTAAATCAATTAATGCCTTATTCCGTTTCAACTTGATACCTAGTTTGGAAGCTAGGTATCTTTTTATAAAAATCATATATCTTGTCGTATAGATTTACTTTTTAAGTAATTTTAACTTAATATCATTTGTAAAATTAAATTAGAGAATAGAAACATTTGTGATAGACTTTTGGATAACCGCAAATAAAAATAAAAGGACGAAAAGTAGCCTATAAACATCTTTTCATACGTAAATTGACTCCTATAGCCAATTTTGGGACATTAAAGACTCATATCCCCTCCCCATCTGCCAAGTTTATTAATTCTCAATAACGTTATAAAATATTTGAACAATTGAAAGCAAACGACATTGTAAAATTAATTAACCTGGTTATCGTATTTACCAGCGATATCATGATTAAGGAGTACTCAAAATACGATAATGCACCTGTGGAATGTCAAACCTAGGTACCTTAATGGAACCTAAATAAAAATAATAATAGTATTTTACGCCATGAGGGTCTCAGTAAATATTTAGAATTACGTAATTTCTCAGATAAATAATTACTCAGTTTATATTAAAATAGGATTCCACAAAAATCACTACCATATACCGGCTAAAGCATTCTTAGATCATATCGCAAAGGAATAACTTTTAACTTTTTCTAATTTAATTTGACATCTCGGATTTTAATACAATTTTTAATAATAGCAATAAATTTTCATACGTCTAGATAGATAATATTTAGAATATGAAAATTTTTTAATTTTATTTATATATTTATTAATAATTAAAATTTAAGTTGAATATTTACATGGTCAGAAAAAACATTAAGGTCTTTAATTAAAGTCCGTCAGAATTCGACTATCAACTCCATAGTAAGTTAAAAATAATCACCATAGGCCATGACAAAGAGTGCAAACTATTAGTTAATTGAGTGATTAACTAGTACTCAGGATTATTTTTCTATGTTTATTCGCCATATAAACGTAGAAATAATGAGAATCGGAATCGCCTTCTACGACTGGTTATTCCGAAATGCTAGAATATTGAGAAACTGGTCCAAATCAACTAGCACATGACTTTTCGACCTCCTAAATATCTCAACTGACATTTATCGATCGAAAGTTATTTCTTGCAACCCACTATATTTTATAGGCTAATCCTAAAAAGGAGCATTTTATGTCAAATAATAATCAAAAAACTTTCCACATTCATAATTTAATTAAAAAGTTCTTTATCTATTTATCAGGAATAATTATCATACTAATTTTTACACTTACAATATTGTTTTTTTACTATGTTTCTAGTGCCCCTAAAATTAGTGAAGATGATTTATCAAGACAAAACATTACTACTATTTATGACAATCAGGATCGAGTAATCTCAAGACTAGGTATTCAAAAAATAGAATATGCTAAAAATAACCAAATTCCTAGTACTTTAAAAAATGCTATTGTTTCAATAGAAGATCGCAGATTTTATAAGCATCACGGTATAGACTTAGTTCGGATATTTGGAGCAGCTGTTTCTAATATTTTTGGTCATTCTTCAGGCATGCAAGGAGGAAGTACCCTTACCCAACAACTTGTTAAATTATCTGTTTTTTCTACCGCGGATTCGGATAGGACCTTTAAAAGGAAGGCACAGGAAGCATGGCTTGCTATTAATGTAGAACGTCATTTTACTAAATCACAAATTCTCGATTTTTATATTAATAAAGCTTATATGGGAAATGGAATTTACGGAATGCAAACTGCCGCGCAATATTACTATGGAAAAGACCTCATGGAGTTAAATCTTTCGGAACTTGCTCTTCTCGCTGGAATGCCCCAATCACCGACATATTATAATCCGGCAACAGGAAATCTGAAATATGCTACAAATAGACGAAATGAAGTATTAAACGCAATGGTTCGCAATAAATATATAACTCAAGGAGAAGCTAAACAAGCTAGTCATGAAAGTATTACTTCTGGTCTCGATCCCAATCACGGAAATGTTTCAAGTAGTGATCCAAATGTTAAGGAAAAATTTATTGACTCATACATTAAAGAAATTTTAGATGAATTACAAGCACAAGGCTATAATCCGTATAAAGATGGTCTTAAGGTTCATACAAACCTCGATCTAAACGCTCAACTATATCTTTACACAGCAGCAAATAAACTTGTCCCATTCCAAAATAATAAAATGCAAACTGGGATAGCCGTTATCAACCCTCATAATGGCAAAATCATTGCTATGCTTGGAGGACGTCATACGGGAAATATCATGTATGGTCTAAATCGTGCAGTCCAAACTAATCGTAGTTCTGGTTCTACAGCTAAGCCTATAATGGATTATGGTCCTGCCATTGAGTATCTTGACTGGCCAACTTTTAAAACTGTTCAGGATAATTATTTTACTTTTCCTGGAACACATACTGTTCTTTACGATTTCGATAAGAAGTATAAAGGTGCCATGACAATGCGTGATGCATTAATTCAGTCAAGAAACGTTCCTGCTATTCGTTCTTTGCAAGAAGTCGGTCTTAAGAAATCCACTATTTTCCTTAAAAAGCTAGGAATTTCACAGAAGGAACCCTATACACTTCAAAATGGTATTGCACTATATATTTCGCCCCTACAAGTTGCAGCTGCTTATGCTGCCTTTGCAAATGGCGGTATATACTACAAACCGTATTATATTAATTCAATTACTACTCAAGATGGTAAAACCAAAAGATTTAGTCCAAATGGAAAAAGAGCAATGAAAGAATCTACTGCATATATGATTACCGATATGTTAAAAGGTGTATTTTCTGATCCAGAGGGTAGTGGAACTGTTGCACAAATTAGTGGTGTAAATCAAGCTGGTAAAACTGGAACAACTAATTATCCTAAAGATTCTAAGAAATCTGGTGTAATGGACTCTTGGATGGTTGGATATACAAAAAATTATTCAATTGCAGTTTGGACTGGATATGATCACCCATTTCAACCTGGTAGTAGTATCTCTGAACGATATACGAAATCTTCTCAACTATTATATAGAGCTATTATGAAGTATCTAGACTATCAAAATCATGCTCAAGACTGGGTCGTGCCAAATAACGTTCAGGCTATTAAAGTTAATAATAAGCGTCAATTAGCCATTTATGGCTCTAAATGGGCAAATTCTACTGAAAATAACTATAATTTAAAACCATATTCTAATAATTCAAATATGTTTTCTTCTTCACCTTCTTTCAGACCTAAAGAAAATATAAATGAACATTCTATAAAAGATAATCAAAACAGCTTTCCATCTTCATATACCTCTTCATCTACTTCAAACTCTTCATCTACTTCAAACTCAACATCTGAGCGGATTAATAAACCAATAGAACAATATCCAAATAATAATAATAATATAACAGTAAGATAAATTTCGTTGTTCTGATTTATATATTATCTAAAAATTTAAAAGTGCGAAATTACAATAATTTACCGATCTCTAGTTGGTACACAAATTTAAATCTCGCCGACTAAATTGGTCTAGTTAGAATCGTCATCCGTGACGGTTCTTTTTAGTTATTTTGAATTTTTTGCCCAACAATTAAACAAATCCTGGCCTTAAGAGTCATAAAATAGCAATAGCTGTAGAGGAGGAAGTAAAATGTTATAGTCAAGACACTGAAATCGCTAAGTATTAACTACTAATATCAATTGCTATGCTCTAGATTGTATATATTTATGCTTACTTGATAAAAGTCTTATTTTAAGACTTGTTCATGATTAACAACCCCATAGTTGGGACAAGCTTGCGGGGTTATAAATTTGTGCAACCCGGACCTTTTTTATTTTAAAAAATTAAAAATCTGGTGTTGATATAGAAAGTAATATTTCTATATCAACACCAGATATTGTAGAGCGCGGTAAATTACCATAATCCTGCTCTTTTAATTATTTAATTTTTTTATGCATATTATTATATAATTTGTTATTATTGGATAAATAATTGTTAATAAGTTATTTACAGCAATAGATTTATAATCAAACTTATCCAACATATTAAAAAGTTCTTGTTTATAATGTTTTAAAATATACTTTTTTTCTTTTTTTGAAAGAATTCCTATATTTCCATTTAAATTCTTATTAATCTCCCAAAAGTCCCAAGTAGATAAATCTATTACAAAAAAAGAGGCTCTATCATTAATAATATCATTTAATCTACTAAAAGGAGTAAATAAGGCCTGTTCTAGAAAATCTTCATCACGTTTTAGTCTAGATAGTATCCAAGTTAATAAAGCTTTTTTTAATTCTGTATCATTAATTGTAAGGTTAAGTTCTTTATTAACTTGAAAAACCTGATAAGATAAATTATGTAATGATTCGTTAAGTATACCAGAAAGAAAGTAAGATTTTTGTTCTTTACTTAAACCAGTATATACTATATTAATATTTTTCATAATATACTCCTTTAAATTTATAAATTAATATAACTTAATAAACCGTTTTAGTTACTTATTGATTCATCACTAGCTTTACTAATACTTTCAGCGTTGGTAGGTTCTCTACTAGAACTGCTACTAGTAGTTATTGAGCTTTGAATATTCTGAGAACTTTCTTGATTAGTTTTTTGACTAGAACTACTAGTAATTCTAGTATCACTATCAATAATCTTCTTAGTAATGGTATTACTAGTTTGAACATTATTTCCTCTATTGTTCAAATAATAATCTTTTTCTGAATTATTACTTTTTGTTGGATAATGATTATTTATTGTATTATTCTCATGACCTTTTGGATTTATATTTTGAGAACTACTCATTGAATTACTATTCTTAATTGAATTTTTTGATGAGCTTTTTGAAGTATTATCATGTTTTTTAGTCCCAGATGATTTACTTAGATGAATCTTAGTATTTCCTATAGGTAAGTAAGTATTATTCTTTATCTGCGCATAACTAAAAATTATATAAGTAAAGGTTATTATCATCGTAACAACATATGGCCAAGTTTTTTGCTTCTTTTTCATTTAATTACTTCCTTAAATTGTAGATAAGTTGCTGCAGAAAGCCATTAACTTTATATAGAACAACTTGTTAGTATAAGTATTCAAACTAAAGTCATATATTAATAATTTATGGCAAGTAATAAAAATCTTCCCACTGTTTATTTATTACTTTTCTCGTTGATTTATTTGACCATATGGGAACTTTAACTACGCCATCAATACTACCTCTTGAAATAAAGCCATACACTCGACTATCTTTAGCTATGGATCTATTATCGCCTAAAACAAAATACATATGTGGTGGTACATGTATGCTACCATCAATTAACCAACTATTCTCTATAGATATATTCTCAAGATTCCAATTACCTATACCCTCATTAGTTTGTGATTGATTAATATAATCTTGGTTTATTTTTCTATCATTAACATATAAAGAAGCCTTTCTAGAATCGATTTTATCTCCAGGAAGTCCAATCACCCTACAAATTAATGGTCTGTTTACGGGTGTATGATGCAAATAAAATTGGGACGTATTTGTATTAATAACAACTACGCTACCATGATTAATTCTAGCATGTTTCAAATATAAAACATTTTGATTCTTTGATAAATTTGGTACCATAGAAAGGTCACTTACTTTTGCAATCCCTAATTCAAGAGGTATAGTCTCTAGAAGAATTATTGAACTCAAAATAATAATATAGTAAATTAGTGAATATCGTTTTTCATTTTTTAGCATATAATTTAGAAACTTTATTGAAAAAATTTTTTATTTTAGATGTCTTTTGTAGAATTTTAGTTAATTCCCTACTATTAATTTCTATCTGTTTTTTTTCATGGTTAACATTGGCTTTTTCTTTTACTAGCACAGTAACAGAAATATCAAAAAGTGTTTGATCTGGATAAATTAATTCTATGATTCCTTCTGAGTTTCCAATTTTTTTAATATCAGGTTTTTTTTTCCAAATGTACATAGTACCTTTAGGCATATTACTATGATTTTTTATAATATGATGAGGAGGTGGTATTATACCCACACTAGTTATCGCATTTATAGCAGTTGGAGTAGGGATATATAAAGGTACTTTGACTACTTGTTCAGAAGAATCAGGAAAACGTATAATAATTTGTTCTGTATGTCTACCTGGAATTTTAACATCCTCAGCAACTTTAGTAACAGAAAGCCATGAAAAACTAGTATTCTTTGGTAAACTATCTTTATTTAAGATTCCCAAACTCGCTTCTGGGACATTGCCCTCATTTGCTTTTATTGTTCTCCCAATTGCAGTATAATTTTTAGCATCACTATAATTAATAACTAATAATTGAGAATTTAAAGCATCTTCTATTCTATCGGAATAGTTAATTCTAATAATTTCATAATGAGTTCTAATTAAGTAAGTGTCTAATTTAACTTTATTTTTAAAAGCCCAGAAATATTTTACCCCATTAGATAATTTTTTTATTTGCTGATAGAAAAAATCTTCTTTTATTAGTAATTTTCCCTTATAAGTATACTCAGTAGCTAAAGTATTTCTTTTTAAAGAATTATTTATTCTTTCATTATTATCAATTATTAACAAATTATTATATTTGGAATATTTATATGCATCACGTATATAAATAGTATTTAAAAGGTTATATGTTATATGTTTGTTAAAAAAATTACTTAAACTTAATAAGTTACTCTGACAAAAATAGTAATGTGCTTCCTGCTTAATAGTAAAGATTATCTTATAAAAGAATCTTTGTATTTCATAATTTCCCCCAAAAATATTATCAATAATTTTCTGAATTAAAGTATGTGTGTCTTGAATAAAAAAAATAAGTCTTTGGGTTATAGTTAATTTTAAAAAAATATTTTGCAAATTTATTCCTCCCAGCTTTCTTTAATTTAAGTAATTTTTTGAATGCTAAAAATATTTATAAGATTAGGAGTTAAACTGAATAGTTACCAAGTAAACAACCAGAATACTCTATAATCATCATAGATTACTGTTCAAGTATAAATGTAAACTCATTATAAAATCTAATTTTTGTATTTAAAATCTTCCCAACAAAATTTAATAGTATGTAAAAATAAAATTTGAAAAGTTATTTACATATTAATCAGTTAATACTGAAATCTTAATTATCGTAATCAATAATTCCATTTTGTTCTTCCATAAATAAAAAATCCCCTTACTGATGATAATCTCAGTATAGGAGATTCAGGATAACTAATACTAGATATATTGAAATATACGACTTACATAGCTTAACTTAAATAACTGGAAACGCAAAACACCTCCTAGAATTCACACTTTTATTATTTATAAGTGTCAACCCTAAGAGGTATTGTACGTTGTACGTCAATATATCCTTTATTTTTTTCTAAAACATTTAATTTCAAAATTTTTAGTTTGAAATTTTCTTGAGTTTTCTTCTTTTATAAAAAATCTATCTTTTATTTTTTTACTTTTTTTCATTAAAAGTAAGATAGGATTTTTATATGTAATTTCAAATACAATAGTTTTATTTTCATTAATTAAATTTTTCCTTTTCATCTAGAATTTCCTTTCATTAATCTAACAGAATCTTTTTGAGCTTATCTTTTATCTTAGTATTAGATTTTTTCTCATTATTGTTAGAATTATCCAATTTATTTTGTTTATTATTTTGCTTAGATTTTTTTTGAGGTTTCTCTGGGAATACAATAGTAACAGCGTTCTGTTGTATATTATTTGTTTCATTATTAATTTTTGTGTCTTTATTCTTAGTATCACTGTTCTGCACTTTATCAATAAACTGATTTTTCTCTTTTCTAGTCATAAAGATTGTATATTCTGAATATTTATCTAAAAATTTCAGTTCATTAAAATCTTTCTCTAAACTATATCCCTTATTCTTTAAAGACTTTATAATACCTATTATTGTATTTTCAGTTATTTTTTCACCGGTTACACCATAAATTTCTTTCTCTAATATTACTTCATTATTATCAACATCTATAAATTGTAATAAAATTTCAGACGGTTGAGGTATATATGAAATGTTTATAGATAAGTCACTCGAATTACTATTGACTTTAACAGCAGGAATGCTTTCTATTTTATATCCTTTTAAAGGCTCTGGTATAAACATTGGAAATTCAGAATCCGACCAGGTGCTCCAAAGATATTTATTTGTAACAAGATCTAATTTACCGTTTCTTTGGATAATAGCTTCTTGAGAAACATTTTCAATCACATTACTAGGAAACATTATATTAATTTTTCGTATAAATTTTTTTGTCTCCATAACTGTTTTTTCTCTATGTTGCATATAGACAAAAAATTCTTGTTTCTTTTGATTTGCGTCATATTTTCCTTTTACTGCACCCGAATCGGCTTGAATTATTTCAAATTGTTTTGATCCCACATCAAAAAGCGTATTCTTATAACCTTCATCATTATTTACCTCTAGTTTCTGGGTAAATGAATAATTAATTTTCCCTACTTTTGGATTAAGTTGTCCCTCATAAGAAGTAGGCACATCAACATAATAAATAAATATTGGTTGCTTTTTTATTTTATTGGAAATAGAAACAATATACTCATCATTTTGATTATTTGTTTTACCAAAAACATAATTCTGAGGCACATTATTCTTTACTAATGAATATCCTTCTTTTTTTAATTCTTTTAATTCTAAATCTACTGAATAATTTAAAGGCTCGCCTGTATAGCCAATAATTTTATAGGATCTAATAACATTTTCATCCTGATCTATATATTTTATAAAAATAGTATTTTTTTTAGGCACATAACTAACATTAATAGCTTGGTTATTAGATTTAACATTAACCGTTTCACTTTTAATATTATAAATCGTATATCCTTTAATAGGTCTAAAGTTTACCGGTGGAAAAACTAACGTATTCCAATTCTCCCAAAAAATTTTTTGGGTTACAAGATCTTTCTCTCCCATTCTTTTTAGTGGGGCTACTTGTTCTATAATTTGCATTGAACCGTTTGGTAAAATCAAATTTATTGTCCTAATGATATTTTTATTTTCTACTAACGTTTGTTTTTCATGCCTTAAATATACATAATAGTTTTTAATAGGTATTTCCCCATTAAAAACTCCATTGATAGCTCCATCATCATTTCTTTCAAGCCTATAATGAAAATTACTGAAATCCCAAAGCTTATTATTATATAATTCCCCATCATTACCAATTAGGGTCTGTGTACGTTCAAACAAAAAATTCTCTCTATCAATATCTTTTGTATTATTTAAATCTAAATCCACATAAAAAATTTTTATTTCCTGCTTATTAGATAAAATTTTCAAATTAACTTCTTTTGAAATTAACATATTATTATTCAAAACGTCATTTAAATAATAATATATTCTTGCCCTTTTATCTGAAATCTTTTTTGCAAAGACCCGATTGCAATCTGTTTGCTGCTCAGAGTTATCTTCATTTAAGTCAAAAACCTTAACAAAGTTATCAAAATTTAAATTTGAAATATTATATCCGTTTTTCATTACTAATGTATCTGCATAAAGGATTCGATGAACTTTTACAATCGGGATAAAGTGAGGAGTGACTTGGTATTTATTATGGACAAAATCATATAGTTTTGTTTCTCCATTTACAGTAGAATAAGAATAGTAAGGTGCTGGTTTCTCTCCATTTTTATCTATATCGACTGATAATCCTATATCTTTAATAATATTTTGAATATTATTAAGTGAATATATAAAATATCCTCCCATCCATAAAACATTAACATTTTCAGTATTAGTTGCTATTGCTCCATTTTCGTCTGGAAAATTAGTAATGATATTATCAATATCTGAGATTTTAGGCATTTGTTCTTGAATGTCTTTATCAAATAAAACTCTGTATTTACAAGTTCCATCTTGAACAACTGGAACAATTTTTTGATTTTTATAATCGTCAAGCGATAAAACAGGAGTACTTACTCTAATTTTTAAATTCGATGATGTATGTCTATCTGAAACTAAATCATAGATTGCATCTTTATTTAATCCCGCATTTATTAGTTTTTTATTTGATGCGAGTTCCATTAAAACATCTTTCCCTGTTAAATCATACAAAGCAAATTCATTAAAAGAAAATGTTGCCTTTTTATTATTATTTAATAATGCATCATTAAAATTGATGATTTTGAATGGAATATTAATATGGTAGCTACTATGTGGCATTAACGAACCAAATGCAATTATTGACGTAACATTTTCCCATTTAAAGTTTTTTATCTTAAGTAATGAATTTAAATTATAGAATTTATGAGTCTCTCCCATATAACTATAATTAATATTAAACCGTGAAATACGATCTCCATTTTCATCAGCAAAACTTAATCCATCAATATCTCTTATTCTAGATTCATCAACAACAACATGAATTGAATCATCATTAACTTTACAGTTCATCATAGGAAATGTGTATACTATTTCAATAGATTTAATATAGTCAGTAGTATTACTTAATAAACCAGTTCCTGTTAGCTTAGATACTTTTTTAAAATCTAATAAACTAGATACATAGTTTGCATTATAACGACTACATAAAGATTGTTCTTTTTTACTATTTAAATTATTAAAATTAGATATAATAGTTCCGTGATTTATTCCAAAAAAATTATCATTTAAACCATGCTCATCTTGGTACTTAGGATTTATATATATAGAAGGCATCGAATGTATTTTATTTTCTAGATTTCTTTCATTTTTAACATTGTACTCTTCTATATTTAAGTCCTTATTTTTTATTTCCATTAACTTTTCTCTATAATGAATAGTATTTTCATCATAGCCTGTTGGAATATCTCCATTTAAAAAATTTCTAGTTGATAATCCTATTATAGGTAAATAATTATTTAGCATGAACTCACTCCTACCCACCTACTAATGTATCTCTTAAGTTAATAGTTATTGACTTTATAATACCTATAGGATATTACTTAAACTTTTCAACTACATTTCAAGATTGTTAAAATGTAGTAGCGCTAATTTTAATAATTTATCAGTTCGTTGTTGTTGATATAGATGCTCATATACCAAGGAATAATCTTCATTATTAGGGCTATTCTTCTTAGCAAAATTTCTTATTACTTCTTGATTGTCTTCACTTTCAAACTTATTATTAAAATTCTTAATAAAGTCATCCCATTCTTTATTAAAGTTTTCCATATCTAAATCGCTTATGAAATAGAAAATTGCATTTCTTACTATATTATCTTCTCGTTGTTGTTGATATAAATGCTCATAAGCTAAGCCTATATCTTCTAAATCAACTTCATTTTGCTTTATAAAGTTTTGTATTGTCTCTTGATTTTCTTCTGTATCAAATTCTTTATAAAATTTAATAAGAAATTGTTGCCATTTTTCATTAAAATTTTCTTCTGTATATTTCATTATATGCCTCCACAATAAACTAAATATTGCAATACAACAAACACGGTTTAGAAATTGACTTTAAACATGCTCCAATTTTTTTTATGACAAATGTCTGAATTTGTACCTGATTTAAAATCCTAACACTATCTTTAACAGCAACAGCTTTTATAAACTCACATAGTTTATTGTTTTTATTAACGTTATCAGTAAGTGCTGTCTCTATTACTAACTTTTCCTTAACCGAATCTACTTTAGTAATTATTTTTATAATATATGTAGACGATTTGTTTGATGGTAAATTAAGTTTCATTTGGTTTTTTTTAAAAGAAACAGTATTTAGTTTATCTACAAACATATCTTCTTCCACTACCGGAAATTGACATGAAATATTTTTTAAATATTTATGGTTCACACCAAAACTTTCTGGGAGATTAACATTAAAGGTATTATCATATATTTCTACTCTTGTAGATTTTCTGTTTACTAATAATTCTTTATTATTATTTGAATTAAACAGTAATGTTACATTTTTTAAATCTAGATTTTTTGGTGTAATATAAAAAATTTCAGTTATGATTCCTTTTGAAAGGTTATAATCGGTTACACCTGATGAAATATGTGTTTTATTTTGAGAATACTTTACATTATAAAAAAACGAATAATTATAATTATCAATATTAATCATGCACTTTAAATTTTTAGTACTTTTAGTAACTATCCGTGAATTTACCTTAAAATAATAAAGTACCCCCCCTTAATATTTTTATGCTTTTCAACATAATCTGTAAAAGTATAAACAGCACATTGTCTATCATAATCATAACTAAAGTTGGCTATTTTTCGTTTCTTTTCATCATAAAAGTTTAAATCTCCTATATAGGAACACATTAAATCTTTTGAAATTTTAATTGAAAAAGAATCGAAAGGTTTAGTATTATTATTTATTTTAAACTTAATAAGACATTCTATAATATCTCCTTCTAAAGGATTTAACGGACTCTTTGAATCAGTTTTTATGTCTATGCTATTTAATGTATGGCTAGTATATTGTAACATTTCACTTCTCCCTGCTAACTATTCTTAAACTTCACAAAATTAGTTAAACTTTTTTGGACATTTTCATTAAAAGAAATTGTGGGTACTAATTTTTGATTTTTATTACTAGTCGCATAAATTACTTTAGTATCTTTATTATAATTCTTAATATTTATTGTTTTTTGGTCTATAAAATACCCAGGAATATTCGGTAAAACTTGTGTTTTCTCCACCTTTGTAGGATCAGTTTCTGAAGTTCGATAAAAAAATGATCTATTTGGCAATAATCTTGTTCCATTTTCTGTTATTGGGATAATTTTCCCATTCCGTACATACTTAATTTCTTCAACTATATTATCCATAACAACATTTTTACCTGTACTTTGTTTTTTATCTGCATGGTAATTTTTAATAACCGGCGTAGTTACTATTTCATACTTATTTTTATTAGGTCTCCATTTTGTCTTCTGGATTATTTCTCCTGTTACATTATCAGCAGTAATTACTCTATCCCAATCAATAATTTGTAAATTATCAGTAGGTGCATTTTTTTCTTCAACACCTAAATATTTTACTTTATATGTTGTTTTACGTTTAAGATCTAAGTATTCCTTAATAACGCTCGGACCTTTGTCATAAAAAGGATTTAGCGGCGTTTCCAAATTAAAATGTTTATTAGCCATAAACTGGGTAGTTTTATGATTAAACGTTATCGAATAAACTTCTCCTTGCTGTAATCTGCTATTTTCAAAGCTATTGAAATTTAGCTCATATCCTTTTTTTTCATAAGCTGCTATAGACTTTGAAATTATTTTTTTAATATCCTCATTATCTTTATTGATATACGTATTAGCACTCATTATTGAATCTGTTACTTTATCAATAAAGTTTATAGTTGTTTTCTTTTTTATAGGTGCATACTTTATTTTTTTAATTAAATTTTTTGATGTATAAATTATTTTTTCAGTAGGAATACTTTCTCTATTAGGCGTATAGCCAGGAATTTCTGGTGACTTTATTTTTTCAAAATTTTTGTAATCTGGATAATTAACACTAATTAATTCACCATCGTTCGCATCATAAATAACTGTAGGGTAAAAAGATACTGTTTGAACTAAACTTCGCATAATTGTATTATCATTAGAATTTACACACTGTATTGTTCTTGTGACCTTAGGAATCTTAATATCACTATTTTTTTCTTCCATTATAGCAATCCTTCCCTCTTTACAATTAGATAACTAGACAATAAGGCTTTATACATAAATTAAATATCTATATATCAATATAGTAATTTGCTTTTATAATATCTTTTCTTATATAATAGCATTGCAATCAGCTTATAGACTGATATACAAATTTGCGAAATTGATATGTTCTTTTTCACAGCATCTATCGGAATTAATTAAGCATGTATCATTCTATAAATTTAAAATGATTGCTTAATCAATGGTATTTTTTAAATTTTATTTGCTACTATATTATTTATATCAGCTGATTACTGTTCTGTCTATATCTATTTTTTTAATAATATATATATCCCAGTAGATAAAGGAAATTTTATATTTTAAATTATTAAGATTTTTTTATATATTTACATTAGGAGGCTAATTTAAATGAAATACTTAATCTTTTGTCAAAAAAGTGGAACAAACAATGAGATTATAAAAAATGCTAAAGATTTTCTACCAATAAGGCCGTCATTATTAAAAGGCGTTAATAATTTATTAGTAATGAAAAATTCTAAATACATTGCTGAATTTATTATTGGAAATAATGTTATCTTTGATAGCGAAACTCTTAAGACAAAACTTGATCTTACTTTAATAAATGATTCATATTTTTGTGGTAAGAATAATAGTTTTGTCTTTTCATCATTGCTTACTATTAAAAAAAAGCAAGACCTCATTAGAAGTCTTGCTTAATAATAAAATATTTTAATTTAGGAGGAATAATAGTGAATAAATTAAAAGCAACTCTAACTATTGGAGCTACTGTCTTAGGCATTAGTGGCCTTAATTCAATGGTAGCTAATGCTGATACTTTGCCTACAAATAGTAATAAGATTAATATAAGCAATAATTTATGTCCAATTTCTAATGAATCTCAGAGTACTAATATAGATAGTAGTGCCCTAATTAAAAATCAAACGAATTTTGAAACATGTTATTATCGATTGTCTAACAATACAAATCCATGGTGGAATTATTCATGGACAATAAGCAGAAATAACCAATATCAAAATAATAACTGGAATAACCGGTATCAAAACAATAACTGGAATAACCAATATCAAAATAATAACTGGAATAACCAATATCAAAACAACAACTGGAATAACCAGTATCAAAACAATAACTGGAATAACCAATATCAAAACAACAACTGGAATAACCAGTATCAAAACAATAACTGGAATAACCAGTATCAAAACAATAACTGGAATAACCAATATCAAAACAACAACTGGAATAACCAATATCAAAACAACAACTGGAATAACCAGTATCAAAACAATAACTGGAATAACCAATATCAAAACAACAACTGGAATAACCAGTATCAAAACAATAACTGGAATAACCAATATCAAAACAATAACTGGAATAACCAGTATCAAAACAATAATAATAGAAATTATCAAGCTGTTCCAGGATACAATCTACCGGAAGCCCATTGGCCAACTAATAATGCTTCCGTATATATAAATTCAAATGATCCAATTATTAGACAAGCTGCAATAACTGCAATTAATAATTGGAATAGCACTGGAGCATTCCATTTTTATTTATCAAATAATCCATTGTCTGCTAATATAAAAATAAGTGCTAATAATAATCCAAATAGTTCATTTGATGGTTATACTCAAACATATTTTGATAGAAGTAATCTTACCTACCACGGTCAAACACAAATAACATTAAATAATTACTTCTTACAAAACCCTTATTTTAATTACTCTTTTAGGCATCGTGTTCATACAATTATGCATGAATTAGGACATGCTATTGGTTTACAACATAATTCTTCTGATCCTTCATCTTTAATGTATCCAAATAGTACCGAATATCCTATTCAACCAAAGGATATTCAAGAGGTAAATTATATCTATCAAAATCATTAAAGAAATTTTGAATAATTGCTTGTCCTAACTCCAGCACACCTTTTAAAATAATCTGTTCAGCTTCAAATAAACTGGCTGATTTCACCAAATTCTGCTCGATTTCTGTTAAAATATTCATAAGGGAAGACCTGCCTTTGCTTAGTATTAGACACACTAAAGGCTATTGGTCTTTTCTTTTTTGTAAATAAGTAAAATTGATCTACAAAAAAGATTTCCATGACCAAATGAATTATTCATTCAAGCTATGAAAATCTTACACTAACATATTCAAATAACTGATGTTCTTGACTTGCCAGCCTCTAGTCCGGCAGATCAAGAACATACTAAGTTGATTAAAGCTCGGCTTTCTTATCCTATTAAGCAATGCAGACACTGTGGATTTGCGGCGGTTGTTAAAAACGGCTTCCGTAAAGCCTATGTTCACCTTCCAAGTTTAAATGGTATTCACTATGAACTTGAATTGTGGAAACAGCGTTACTATTGTCGCCAATGTCAGACTACTTTTGGCGCTACAACCAATTTAACTACTAATAATCAAACCTTATCCGGTCAATAAAAAAACCAAATCATGGAATTTGTCAAAGAAGGCTTAAACGGTAAACTAATTGCCCGCGTCTGTCACTGCTCACCAAGCAGTGTTCGCCGTACGATTAAAGAACGCGTCAAACCGTATTATCGAATGGCTAAGCTACCGCAAAACCTGTGCTTTGATGAATTTCGTTTAGTTAAATCCACAATGTCTTTCATCTGTTGTGACAGCGAAAACCATCAGCTAGTCGCCACTCTTCATGACCAGCTATCGCCGTCAATTATTGATTATTTTAAAACCGCTACTCCAAAGGTTAAAACGGTCATAATCGATCTTAATGCCCAATATCAAAGCTTTATTTACCGGCTTTTCCCTAACGCCCGAATTATTATC
>NZ_BMDS01000014.1 GCF_014635905.1 Limosilactobacillus caviae | reverse complement strand
TCTCCAACGGTCCCTTGGAAGGGATCAATCGTCGAATTAAGACCCTTAAGCGTTCCTGTTATGGTTTTGCCAATCAGCAATTTTTCTTTTTAAGAATTGATTGTTTATTTGCGTAAAAAAACACCTCCCACATTCTCGTAGGAGGCGCTGATATCCATCAATACTAGTTCTTATATAATGTCAAGTACTAATTATTATAAATAATTGTATATACTAAAAGTACTTCAAAATTCAATATTTTTTGAAGCCTAATACTATATAAATGCAGATACATTTAATGGGAATCTTTTGTATAATCGTAAGTTTGATTAGTGCGAACCAAATTTATGATAGTCCTATTTAAATGATTAGCACATGCAACAAGAGCCACCAAATTATGCTTAGAATATGGTGGCTCTTTTAGTTTGTAATAGTAATCTATTAAGTGATTTTTTATACGGCCTTTATTTCTTAACATACTCCTAATCGTTTCAAATTCTACCAATCAAGCGTAGGTGTTACCCCGTCTATTTATTGAATCTCCCTTTATATTCTGGCCGGATTGATAGCGATTCAAATCAATACCTACAAATGCATTTAGTTTTTTATAGGTTCCAAATTTAAAAAATCAAAAATTATGGTCCGGTTTTCTATATCAAAGACTAGAAATTTAATAGTTATTTCTCAGTCTCATTTAATTTACGTCTATTAAAAGGAAATGAAAAAGTCATTACCTTTTTATAAGTACTATTTAGGAGTATTATATATTGCTCTTAACGCTTTTATATCATTAGGCTGGATTAGTTTTTCAGTTGTAATAGGATACATTAGTGAATTTTTGTCTGATTCATTATGATTTAAGCCAATAGCATGTCCGAGTTCATGAGCTATTGTATGAACTTTTTGGAGAGTATTGTACTTTTCAAAGAAGTAATCATTTAAATAAATATCTTGTGTTGGTATAAAATAACCGGATTGATTATCTACGTTTGAATAAGTAAGACCACTTGTTTTTGCTCCAGGATCAAAATTTTTATAAATGATGATATCAGCATTTGTTGGATCATTTATAAGAATAAACTTAAATACGTTTGTTGAATTCCAATCTTTAATAGCAGTTACAATATAAGGAGTTAGTTGTGAACTGCTAGAATCTATAAAGACTTTTGCTGTAGGCTTTTTCCATTTTCTAATGGATTTATTATATCCTTTATAATTATCAATTTTTACATAGTTAAAGGTATTATCGGTTATTGAAGCAGATATATTGGTAGTGAAAAAACATACATTTATAAATGAAAAATAACCAATAATTAAAACTATTTTTTTCAAAAGTATCATTCCTTTTAATTAGATATTATTTGTATTGTATATAATACGAGTAATAATATCTATTATTTGTATTATAATAATGCTTGTTAATATAAGTTTAATGTTGAAAATAAGATCTGGAAACTTAGAATTGTCGTAATTTAATTAGCTTCTACTTTTAAATAAAATTGTTATTTAGTAATGGTAAGAAAAATTTTTATTTATTGGCTAATTTTTAAGATGGATTCCTAATATTTATATTTAGTTAGTTAAAAATAATATAATTAATTTTCTAATAATAATTCTAATAGGTAAATAATACTTTAATAAATAAACGGTAGTTTGAAGTTATAACGAATTGAGTAGTTCAAACTAGTTCCCTGTTTCAAAATTCTTTTAAAGCACTTTATAAATTTAATTATAGTTTAGTGAAGACAATTCATAGTTTATGAATGATTTCTAGTCTTCGATTATGTAAATTAAAAATTAAGATTAGTAGCTATAAATATGGTAAAAGAATATAATCTATAAAGATATTATCTTTCGAAAGGAAGTAGATGGTTATATGTGGATACAAATGGGTTTAGATTTGAACAATCAATTTTATCAAGAAATTAACCGACAAAATACTTTTTACTTTTGGATAATTGGAATTGTTCTTACTGTATCGATAGCAATAACTGCTTTCTTTGGCGTTTTGCAGTGGCGTTTATCTGATAAACAGATTGAAAAAATGAAAATAGGTATAAAAGAGAAGTTAATTAATGAATATGATCTTGATAAATTAGAAAATAGGTTAGCTATATTAAACAATCAGGTTAATGAGCTGATGAAAAAACAAGAGCAATTAACTCAAGTACATGGATATATTTTGATTAAAGATATTCATATAGCTACTAAAAAATTATTTGATGAAAACCCAGAAGTTGCTTTGGAAGCCCAAAATAGTATGATTATTTGTCTGAAGGAATTTCTTGCAAATAAATATTTAAATGTTACAGATTTCTTTCAGATAGATGATAAAATTAATTAATATAAAAGTTATATAAGGAATGAGTTAATTATTAAGTTAAGTCTAGGATATGAACTCATTATTAATGATAAAGAATAATATTAACTGAGGCCATAGCTTAAAATAATAAGAAAGTTACTCTTATGTCTAGACGATTTATGTTGTTATAGATGTCCATAAAGATTCTTTTTCTTCTGTGTACTTGATTCATTTAATGGTCAAGTAATTTTAGAAATAAAATGTGGTGCTGAAGTTATGCTAGTAGATAGATTTTATTAATCGAGTTTAACGATGCTAAGTAGTCCGCAACATAAAATTCGCAAAAGTACGTAACGTCAAATAATAGCTATTGCCTGCTTAATTTAGGATATAGAAAGCAAGAAATATTCATATTAAAAATGAATGATGTATTTATAAGAAAACGTCAGATAAATAAGAAAATAGAATAAGTTTTTAAGTAGCTCGTGTCTGGACTTTAGCGTGAGCTGTTTACTTAGTCGTCTAAACGGTGAAAGTCGCGTTATTGGCTGTAGTAAATCGGAAACATGAGCTAAGTACAAGGGTGTCTACTGCGAGGTGTAATCTGAAGAAAGTCTAAGGAAGCACTTCACCAATGAACAAGAGGTAGCTATAAGTCTGCTAAGCAAGCTAAAGTTCAATATTTCTCTAGGCTGTCTTTAGTAAATCTAGCGGTAACATGGTACGAAAGTTAATATTCTGCCTGATTTACATGTTTCCAATAAAAAAGATAAGATAGTTTCCATAGAAACAAGCGATGCAGTAATGTAGCATTGAGTAGGTCAGAAATCAGCCGAGATCATAGTAGTCTGATTAATCAGACAAAAGACTGAACAACACTCATAAATTATATTGGAGTTGTAATCAGGTGCGACAATTTCAGAAAACAGAAATACAAGCTGATCACTTATCGAGTATAGATTTGAAAAATCAAGAGTATACAAAGGCATGTAGTACCGATTATGGTAAAGGTAGAGATATGAGTGTCATTATTCAAGACTCAGTCTTGGACTGCAATAACCTTAATCAGGCCTATTTACGGGGTAAGATAAATAAAGTGGCTAAGACTATACTTAAATTAATTACTAGTATACATGATGGTAGTTATAGTTCAGTACCAGTTAAACGGGTTGAAATTCCGAAGCTCAATGGTAGATTGAGAAAACTGGGGATATCAATAGTTTAGACAGAATAGTCTAATAAGTGGTATCTTAGGTTTTCACTGCCATTTTTAAGCAGCTTTTCTTGGATAATAGTTTTGGCTTCCAGCTCTATTATGAGTCCCAAGATGTTGTCACAACTTGTCGATAAGGTTATCAACAAGTTGTTAATTTAGACATGAAGGCTTACTTATATTTGATAATGGACATTAAAACTTATTCGTAAGTTTCTAACTAGCAGAGTTTTAGATTATGGGCTTTTCGCTAAGAGTGATTGAAAGTTAAAGCAAATTCATATAAGGTCAAAGCTGGTAGCTCGCTACGACTAAATTTTCTTGGGTTTTCGTTAAAAATATTGCTTACGTCTGACTGGCAAAGTAATCGTAGCAACGATTAAAGAAAGTATTGAAGTGATTAACTAAGCGTAACTGCAGGGTATCTTTGACAAAAATATTTAAAGAAATCCATCGAAAGCTTCAATATTACTCAATGGAAACTGAGCGGCTATATTCAAGCCTTGACCAATGGTTGCAGGCTTGAATAAGGTAATATATCTGGCTTATCGTGATGCATATAAATTCGCTAGTACCCAAAAGAGCTACTGACGAACCGCGCACAGTAAGGCCCTAAATTGTTCTCTAATGAACAGGAAACTGAAGCATCTTGGACTAATCAATCTGTCCAGGACGCTCCAGTCTATTCAAAGTGATTAAGTTGTCGAACCGCTGTATACGGAACCGTACGTACGGTGGTGTAAATATAGGAAAAACGACAATTTTAAACCACCGATTTCCTACATTTTATAACCGTCCTCTACAAATACTTTTATTTCAGCAAAAAAATGACCTTACCGCAACAGAATTTCGTTACGGCAAAGCCAATTAATTTTTATTATTTAATGTGTAAACTTAACATGATACAGTACCTAGAAATATTACTTTCTATATCAATACCAGATTTTGTATAAACTAAATCCAAAGACTTCATCTAACCCCCCTTACTGTTACGGCCTATTCAATTTTCAGATATACAATACTATTTATCATATTTATCCAAATTATAAGCTTGAATAACTGATATTAGTTTTTTCGCATATCCTGGGTCAGTTGCGTATCCTGCTTTCTGCAAATTAATAGCTGCCTCTTTATAATTTTTTGCATTAACTACTCTATCATAATTTTGCTTATTATTATCAGTACCATTGAGCATTAGTCTTGTATGATCTTCAATGGATTCATCCCAACTCTTATAAATACGGAATCTTCCTTTTATAACAATCCAATGACCATTAACATATTCCTTAGTTTCCATTAATCGAGAATTCTCTCCTGTGCCCTTAATCCCGAACAAATTATGATATTGAGACGATAATTTACTTTTTCCCCATTGAGATTCCAAAATTGCCTGTGCAAGTATAACTGAAGCAAATATATGATAATCTTTCTGCATTTTTTGTGCTTCTGGAGTTATTTGTTTTATGAAATGTTCTTTTTCAAGGCGATCTTGCTCCTTTATTTTTTTCTCAATCCGCTGTTGCTCTTTAATTCTATAGTAATGGCGTCCTAAGTACGCCGATAACAAAAGTCCACAAAATATTAAAATACAAATAAATAACTTACTATAACGTTTCATAAAACTTTCCTCATTTATGTTAATTTTAGTTAAATTTTGGCTAATTATTTATTTAACCATAGAAAATCAATTATAGTCTGTTCGACCAATTTATTTTTAATTAATTGAAAATGCTCTGAATTTTTTCCAGTAATTACTTTTTCAACATAAACTGATGTTTCTGGATAAACAAGATATTTTAACGCTTTTGAAGATGCATTTAATACAATTCCGTCTGAGTTATCAGAATTATTTCCCATAATATTCAATACTCTAGTCTGGTTAAGCATCTTATTATGTCTTAAAAGTAAAAATTTACGATAATTCTTACTTATATAATCTGGTTTCCCACTTTGATCTATAATAAGGCTTTTATCTTCATTAAATGCAAAATCTCCAGCAATACATATTAAATTATTTAATTTAATATTAGATCTCTTTTGTCTCACTAAATAATCAAAATACGTATTAGCAACTCCATATAACAAAATAATATTATAATTTTTCGTATGATATATGCTTTTTGCCTTTTTCATTACTTTATCAATTGAGTTAACGGTAAGTTTCTGTCCCTTAACCTGTATTATTGGATTTAAAGTTTTTGACCTAGAATTACCTCTAACAACTATCTTATTATCTTTTACAATACTAAATTGACAAATATTTGATGTTACTCCTTTATTTTTTATTTTATTTGCTAAAGATATATTTTTCCCACCATTATTGGCTTTATCCATAAAAATTATAGTTGGTACATAAGAATTTTTATAGTGTCTTGCTTTTCTCTGCTTAAGAACTGCTCCTCCAACTATAGAAAATATTATTATTAAGCAAACACCTATTATGACTAATCTATTATTCTTCATAAGTAATCATTCCCATAAAAAATCAACTAGATAAGTTAATTTTTATCAACTTTATAAGAAAATGTCTTAACTACAACTACTTTATCATTTAAAAATTTTGATGATATCCCAGTATTTATTTGATCTTGTAGGATAGTTCCACGTTGATTCAATTTACCATCAATAACAATGGTGTCTCCTGGTTTTAATTGCTTATTGCCATTCTTCTTAATAATAGTAAAAAACTTTTCTTGACTATTATTATCAGGAATCATTAAAATTCGATAATTTTTCTTATTATCGATTCCAATGTCCTTAATAAGAAATTTCTGTTCATTAAAACTACTTACCAACTCACTATCTGGATATGAAAATGTCTTATTTAAATTTATTTTACTCCCCTTCTTCTTCATATTTAGATTATTATTATTTAAAGATTTGCTTTCATTTAGTACAGAATTATCTAACATAACATATAATAAATCACTATCGGCCATGCTAGGTCCTACAGAATATATATAATATTCCGTTTTTTTCCCACTTGGAATTACAACTTTTTTTTGAAAATTACCATCTTGATCCGCCTTAACGTTAATTTTTAGATTATTTTGAACTTGAACTATATAAACTTTTGAATTTGGGTTAGTTTTTCCAGAGAAAGTAAAACTTTCATTCTGAGTCCTTAGATATAAATAATTACCCTGTTCATATTTTAATTGTGTTTTTAAACTACTTGGTATATTTAGACTTAAACTAGTTATTTTCTCTTTTGCCAAGACACTTTTACCAGATAATAGAAAAAATAATAAAACACAAAATATTATTATTTTTTTATTCAATAAATACATTAATATTCTCCATTTAATATTCTATATTATTCTTATAAAGAATTAACAATTTTATAGTTATTTAGTACATTTTCAATACTTGGTAATAGATAATCTCTCAGTATGTTTTTCCATCCATGCAACATATATCGACCATCTAATTCTGTTAAATTTGCCATAGCAGTCAAATTATATAAAATATTTAATAATTGACTATGCAATTTCAGTAATTCTTGATACTCACTAACTGAGTTAGGAATCCACTTTATTTCAAGACTTTGAATTCCAATTAAATAAACTACTAATGAACTCATATTATTTTTATCCAATTCAAGTAATTTATGAATTGTATTAGGAAATCTTTTTTCAAAATTAATAAGCAATTGCTCATCTTTCTTTGTAAAAATTACTTTTTTAATAATAATCACCTTCTGATTAATAAAAAGGTTCAAGTAATAAAGCTTAATGCGCTAATAAAGCTTTACAATCTTGAACCTTTTATGCTGATAATTTTATTGATTATAAATAGTAGATAAAACTTTATTATCTATATATAGCATTAACCGCTCGAACATCATTTATTTGAATTGGAGTTCCTGTATTTGATGGATACATAATAGAACTTTTATCTACTGGGTTATGACCTAAACCAATTGCATGTCCCAGTTCATGAGTAGCAGCGTGAACCCTACTCTCTTGAGTATATCCAGCATCAGGATTTAATAAATAAAAATCATTTAAATAAACATTTTGTTGCCCAGTAAATTCGTTACTTAATCTATTTATTTTAGTATATGTTACTCCATCTGCAGATGTTGTAGGATTATAATCTTCTTGTACTACAATATTAGCATTAGCTGGGTCATTAGTGGGTACAAAGGTAAATGATCCTGTGTTATTCCAATTACTAATTGCCGAATTAACAGCACTTCGAATTAAAGGATTTGTTGCTTTTACATATACTGTAGCAGTATTCTTTGGCCAATGCCCTTCAGACCGTTCATAACCAACTGGATCTTCATGTGTCTGAGGATTACTAATATTTGTATTGGATTGAATTACTGTATTATGAGTCTGATCTAATCCTGAACTATTAAAATTTTGTACATTATTTACATTATTTCCTTTAATATTATTAAAGTTTTGATTATTAGCTAAATTACCATTAAAATTATTATCACCAATGTTATTAGCTAAGTTACCATTAAAATTATTATCGCCAATGTTATTATTAGCTAAGTTACCATTAAAATTATTTCCTTCAATGTTATTATTAGCTAAGTTATCATTAAAATTATTTCCAGAATCATTAATGGTATTTAATTGAGATTGATAATAATCATAAATCGGACTACTTACATTGTTAACATAGTTATTATTAACTTGTACTTGTCCTGTCTTATAGTAATTATAAATTGGGTTAACCGTACTATTACCAGTATTTCCAGTTTTTAAATTATATTCATGTCCTTCTAAATTATTTTGCTGACAGTTTTGCTGTGTAGTACCATTATCATTACTAACATTAGGAACATCAGTTGATGCATTAGCTGTTACACCCAAGCCAACTACTCCAATTAAAGTAGTTCCTAGAGCAATAGTTGTTTTAGTGGTCTTATTCATAATTTTACTCCTTCTATCATGAAACAAAGTTCACCTAATTATTCATAGAGATGTAAAAACTTGGTCTGTAAGAATTAATATTCCCTTGTTGTACATTCTGACCGGGTGCTGGAGCAACAATATATTGGCCATTTCCTTCAGCAATAGCAACATGGTAGGGTGCAGAATCAGATCCCCAAAAGTAAAGATCACCACTTTTAGCATTTTGAATATCATACTTATGCTGTCCTAATTGGGATTGTTGATATGTTGTTCTGTAATTTGGACCGAGACCATAAGCATATTGAACTAATCCTGAACAATCAAATCCGGTTTGAGGAGAATTTCCGCCCCAAACATAAGGTCTTCCAAGCTCACTTTGCGCTTTCTGAACAACATTACCTTGTTGATAAT
Organism: Limosilactobacillus caviae; assembly: GCF_014635905.1. Taxonomy (GTDB): domain Bacteria; phylum Bacillota; class Bacilli; order Lactobacillales; family Lactobacillaceae; genus Limosilactobacillus; species Limosilactobacillus caviae. Next base: position 9,879 of record NZ_BMDS01000014.1, on the reverse strand, counting down.
TATTTTTTTCAGAATTGATTGTAGCTTGCTCAGCATAAGAATTCGCAGCATACAAATTATTATTACTTTGTGAACTATTACCATATGAGGATGATTGCATACCAGTTGAAGCAGAGTTAGCCCCATAATACTTATAATTTGCTTCATTAATTACTTTTGCTGTTGACCTATCTCGTCCTACATATTCATCATTCCTTTGATTTGGAATATCGAGTTTTTGACCTTCATAAATTGTTAATTTATTTGCTTCTAAATTATTAGCCTGCTTAATTTTGTCAACAGAAGAATCATATTGTTCAGCAAGTTTAGAAACTGTTTCTCCTTTATTAACAACTACATGTGTATCTGCAGAAGCATTACTTCCAATTAAAATAGTACCTCCTACTAATGCGGCGCCTGTTAATACAGTTGCTTTACGTGATAATGCCATAATTTTAGTTCCTTCCTTAATATAAATTAATTTTTACTTTTACTATCTTTCTTTCTAGTAACAGCTAAAAGCCCTGCTAAACTCATAGTTGCTAATCCCATTATTGCTAAATTTTCACTCTTATTACCTGTTTGAGGTAATTGTTGATTACTTTCTTGTGAATTAGTTGATGGTACATCATCTTTAATATTTTCTTGTGGGGTTACTGAAGTGTGTGCTGCTGGTGAGCTTGTTGTTGGTTTGTTATAAACAACCTCTGTATCCACTTCTGGATTATTTGGTGTAACTGTTTGAACTGATGGTACATAGTCCTTAATATTAGGTACTGGCTCATTTGGTACTACATTTTGCGGATTATTTGGATCAGTGTTATATTGAGGCGTTGGAGCATCTGGGATTGGTTGATGATCAGGTGTTACAGGTATAATTCGTCCATTCTTTGCATAAGTAACTGTAACAGTATAATCATTGTCATTATGCGTTAATACTTTACTTGCTACATTGACACCATTAGCATCTTTATTAACACTTACAATATGGTATCCATTAATAATTGGAGTTTTAACACCATCGACAGTTTGATCATTAGTCCAAGCTAGCGGAGAAATCCATTGGCCTGTCACTTTATCTAAAACACCAATAGCAGTAAATGTAACTGGTTGTTTAACTGTTTTACTTATAGTATTTCCATTCTTATCAACATATTGAATTGTTCTTACTACTTTTTTAGTTACTTGATCAGATCCCGCAGGATATTTAGGTCCATCAGGATAATTTGGATTTATTGGTTCCCCAGGTTTTCCAGGATTCATTGGATTTACAGGAACAACATCATGTTTTAAATGGATCTTAAATACTAAATCATTTGGAGTAAATACTTCATTACCATCAACAAAATTATTTGAAACTAAAATATAACCTTTTGTTTTATAAGAGTCTATTTTATCAGCAGTCGTATAATTTATCTTATCGCCAACGTTACCATCAAGACTATCAGATCTTAATACCGTATTAGTAGTATCATCGATATAGAATACTTTTGCCTGTGATGCTACAGGATCTTTAGTATAAACAACCTGAGTATCTTGTGTAGGATCATTTGGAGTAATATTTGAAACTGTAGGTGTATATCCTGGAACAGTTGGTACTGGCTCATCGGGAGTTACATTTTTCGGATTAGTTGGATCAGTATTATATTCGGGTGTTGGAGCATTTGGAATTGGTTGATGATCGGGAGTTACAGGTATAATTCGTCCTACCTTCTTATAAATCACTGTATCAACTACATTAGGATTCTGAATCGTTGCTGTTAACCCTCCAGTTACAAATGTACCATCAACTTCTTTAACTCCAGAAATTGCTACATATCCAGGAATAACAGGAACATTTTCAACTTTATAAGTATAAGTATCTTTATCCCATTTTCCATTTTCAATAATTTGACCAGACGTTCCATCTACAATGTCACCAGAGTAGTTAAAAGAGTTATTTTGTACTTTATCAGGTTGTAATTCATTTCCATCTGTATCTAAGTATTTAACTGTTTGGGTTGAAGGAATTGATTTACTATTTACATTCTTCTTTAAATCTTGTTTTTGATAATAGACATTAATGGTAGCATTATACCCATTTTGCCAATTTGTAGTTATACCGCCAACAGTATCACCATTCAATGCATTATTAGGGCTTACATTAACTAACTTGTAACCTTCTTGGGAAAGATCTGGCAATTTTACATAACCATATGTAAAATCAGACGTATCGTTATTCCACTGTCCTTCGGCTAAATCAACTTTATTACCATTATTAAAGGCGTTTGGACGAATATCATAATGGTTACCTTTATCATCATCTGCATATTGAACACTGATTGTTAACGATTGGTCTGGAGTTGCCACTGGTTTGCCTGTATCTTTATCTAAAAAGTTAACCGTTAATTTCCCAGATAAATTATGCCAAGTATCACAACCAAGAATTACTTTATAAGTTGGCCCATTTGTTGGCAATAAAGTAGAAACTTTATTTAAACCAGTCTTTTCGGCAGTATTAATAATTTTATCCCTTGTGATTTTACCAGTATTATATTTATTTGTTCCTTTATCGACGGCTTCTTGCCAATCATTTTGTGTTACTGAAACCTTATCTAACGGTAAACCAGTCATTTTACTTACAGCTTGTTTACCTATAAATATATCTTGGGAATCATTATAATCGATATTATTAGCAATAACTTCGCCATTATCATTGAATAGTATATTACCATTATTATCTATAGCTACTGGAATATTAGTAATTTGAGCCTCTAGCTGTTGACCATTAACCGAAATAGGTTGGGCATTATTATTAGCATCCCCACCTTGATAATAATATTTAACAGTTGCTGTTTGAGGTCCAACTTCAATAATCTCATTTTGAGGTTCATTTATAACCTTTTCATTAATAGTATGCCCATTATTTCCTTTTGAGGTATCAATGGTTTTTTCTCCAGTAGTTGTGTCGACAATGTAATATGTTGTTTCGGTAGTTCTACTTAACCCATCTTGCCCCTTTTGAACTAATTTAACTTCTCCAGGTTTAAGTTGATTATTTTCTTTAATTTGTATACTAAATGGTGTCACCTTCTGATTAGACTTATCTTCTTGAGTAGGAATTTTTGTAGCTACTAATACAAGTCGTTGAGAATTTTTAGGATCAAATCCGGTATCATTTGTTTTACTGTCACTAAATCGATTAGCAGGCGTTCCTGTCTTTAAGTCCACAGTATTAACGCCTGTAATATCACTTGCCGATACGTTATGTCCAGGAAATTCTCCAGTATTACCTTGCTTACTGTATTGAGTGGCTAAATTAGTAATTCCTTTCCAATATTTATCAGCCGAATTCATAAAATTATTAATTGATTTTTGGGTTGACTCTGGATCATCGTCATTAAAAGTTTGGGCTTTCCCATTTAAATTTTGATTATTCCATTTAAAAACATGATATGTTTGACCACTAGCATCAATTATTCCAGGTCCCATTGAATAGTATAAGTTTCCTTGACCCTTTGTACCGCCAACGGGACCTGCTCCATTAGAAGTATCTGCATTTCTTTGCAAATTAACATATTTGGCACCATCAATTTGAAATGCTGTAGGTGTTCTTCCATCATTTAGTGAAAATGAGAAAATCTCCCCGTTAAATTGTGCATAATCGCTTTCACCATCAAATGTAGCATTGTTACCTACATATACAAGTGGATGAGCTGTTGAAGACTGTGAGATAATATTCATGTTATCATCCCATGGTCGTGCTTTACCATCACCACGATCTGTTAAAGTATATTTAAATGTGGCATCATGCTCTACACGAAACTGACCATCATCACCCATACCTATGTAATTCCCATTATTATAACTACCTGTACAGTCTTTACCATTTGATGTCATAAGTAATTTGGACTGGGGGGAAACTACTACTTTGCTAAAATTACCTAATACTAACCCTGAGCCATTACCCTTATTATTAATATTAACTATACTATGATCACCAGTAACAAATGTTGCTCTATCTCCTAATAGTAGCCCTTCACGTCCAGTAATATTTAATTTAGTAGAATCTCCTAAATTAACAGAGCTGTTATTTGTATAATTTTGAAAATCCCCGACATGGTTTCCAACCCTAGGAGTTTGCCAAGCATCAAAAATTACATTATGGATAGCACTTTTTCCTCCAAAATGTTCTCCAAATACAATTGCTCTACCATGACCTGCATTAATATTTACATTTGCGCTATCATTAGTAACTAAATGCCCATTCCCATTCTCAGCTCTAATACCTACAGAGGCATTATCTAAACTAATATTTTGTTCATTTGCCCTTGATGCGTTTTCACTGTCTTTTAAATTAATATTTAATTTAGCATTTGTACCTACACTAATTGTTCCATTGTCATTAGTAGGCTTTGTAGATCCAAATGTTGAACCATCATTTGTAAACGATGATGTACCATTTATTAAAGCAATGCCGTCTCCTGTAATTGTTCTATTTATATTGAGAGTTGATCCTTGGGTAATATTAACTTTAGAAGATACAATGTTAGCACTCTTCCAGTTATTTATATTAGCACCTTGCCATGCATTACCAATTTGTTTTGTTAATTGTTCATCTGTTAAGCGTACAGAATTATTATTATCAACATTTGAGTTAACTGTTCCTTCAATATTGACACTACCGTCTCCAATAATGCTTCCATTAACAGTAATATCCTTTAGTGTTAATAATGCATTATTTTTAATTGCATTATTTCCTAAATTTAATACTGCACCATCGAAACCTTTAATAGCAAAATCTCGATTAATTAATAGAGGTTCATTAACTGTGATATCTCCTTTAACAATAGCTCCTTTAATATCAATATTAGAAAGAGCATTTTTTAAGGATTGTGCATCTGACACAACAGAGTAATCTTTATCTACATTTGAATTATTCTGACTATTTGTAGAATCATTATTTACAGTTGCAATGGGAATCTTTTTATTTAATTTTTCATTTTTAAAAATCGAATTCTCATTATCTGAGCTAGTTGTTAAATATTTTTGTGGATTAGTATCATCCTTAGTATTAACTGCTGAATTAACTTTACTAATATAACTATTAGTAATAGGACTTTCAGCCTGCTTTTCGTCTTGATAGCTAGCTTTTTGATTTGAATTTGTCGCATTATCAAAATTACTATTCTCCGCAGTTTTTAAATTTAAAATATTTTCATTAGAATTATTCGGTTGTGTTGAAGAATCACTATCAGCATCATTACCTATTGTTGGAATTCCTGTATTTGCAGAGACAGTAGTTGCACCTGCAAAAGTTAATCCTAATAATACTGAAGCTACACCTACAGATAACTTTTTTATTGTGAATCTTTGTTTTTGAGGTTCAAATTTCTGTATCTGCTCTTTTAAATTATCTTTTGATAGCATATTCATCCTCCTTAATTACCTAATTAAATATTAAAAAGCCACCAAGCTCTTCGCATGTTAGTTTACTGATTGCATTTCCATTAGTCAATTATTTTATCAATTGATATACAAAATAACAAAGATTAAATAGCTTAGTTATAGCGATTCTCAGCTAATATATTTTTTTAATTTAATTAAATGTTTATAAAATAAGTTTGGAAATATTGAAAACTATTTTGTATACCACAACAAACGTATTTTAAATTTTTAGAAGATAGTATTTTATAAAAAGTACTATTATATGCTAAATACCGCTTAGAAAATAAAAAACATTTTTGATAGACTTTTGAATATCCCTAAATAAAGAAAGATACGCACAAATTACTTATAAGCATATACGTGAACTGACCGTCATAGCTAATTTTCGGTAGCAAAGCTTATTAGGCTACTAAATTACTTCACCGAAACCAATAAGCTATTTATTAAGTCTAACGTTTTCTTAATTAAATAGTATTTTAAAACTTACTAACGTAATGAGAAACACTGTGTTCATAAGCAAGTTCAGCTACTTAAAGATGAGATTAGCTACATCAACAAATTTGCGCAGAACACTGTTTTAGTTGTAGTATACGGACTATTTATCGCATCTTTGCCCGTAAACAATGCACTTTGTCCATCAGGTAAACGTTACCCACATTACTAGAACTTGAGTGCTTTGAAGCTCGTATAGTTCAAGAAAAACTTATAGTGAATCGGTAATGATATTATTAAAATCTCATTTTAAAGTGACAATCATTTTATGGTAAGGAATTTGCTGTTTTTGGCGTACCTAATCAACAAGGATTACAATGAGAACAATGCTATCTTATTGCAGTAATAAAGGATTAGACTTCCAGTACCTTACCAGATTGACTAATATCGAATAACTAGCATTCAACAAAAATAAATTAAATTACCGCATACTCCTGGAAGTATTCCTAAGTTATGTCACAGCTAACTTTTCATAGAAATTGGTATTTCGGATCATTATTAAATTTAAATATAAAAATTTGTAAATAATATTGTTATCTTGTATATTTCTATTTGTTAAACAAAGAATTTGTTTAACAAATAGAATACACATGAGTCGTTCTTAGCTACATGCCTTTTATAAGTTCTTATCAATCTATCTAAGAGAATAAGAATTTACTAAATAATTCTTATTCCTAGGTAAAAAGACTGGGAAGAATTTCCCAGCCTTAAAGGAAAGTCGAACAATGAACTTAATTTTTAAGTATTCATTGTTCGGCTTTTTCTTAGTAGGTTTAGCATGTATATTAGCCAGTCGATGAAAACCTGTTGGACTGCATTTAAAACCATGAGTTGAAAAGCGCAAGAAAGAACCTGACGAAAGTTCAAAGCAAAATACTACACCTATAGCAAGAAGCATTTATAAGACTGAAAGTAATTGCATAAGATTACTTTACAAAGTGTAATTCTGATGCTACTTGATATTGCTTTCAGTAAATCTAATGATAATATTGTATGTAAGTTAATACTCGTACCTATTGATTATAGATTATTTTCCTTTAGAATAAATTCGATACAGTGTTTATATCGCCAATTCTTATGGGCTAAACTATTTAATTTATTAGCCATATTTATAAAACCTCTTTTTCCTTATTCAATCTTGGCTTAAATACCTACACCTTAAAGTAAAAGAGGCCTTTTTATATAATTATTATCTCCTACATGCACAGTGGGTGTTCTTTGTTTCATGTACCTGCTTCTCTGACGCACTCAACTAGGTCTAAAGATATTAAAAAAGTCAAAAGCGATTACTTTCGTTCTGAAGGAATCTAAAAACTTCCACTGTTTTTACCTAAATTTAATACCCCCCAGATATACCGACAGCATATCTAGGGGGTAGAGTTTTAATTACGATTTAAATAGTGAGCTAATAAAATATTTACTTTTTAATATTATCAGAGATTACCTTATCCATATTCATAAAGATTTTTTGAATTTCCTCATCTGAGAAGTCATTTTCTTTTAAGAGCTTTGATACTTTTAAATAAATACCATTGTAATCAAAATCATCAATAGATTTATGAAGATTTTTCAAAAATGGTTTAGCAAAAAAACTTATAGTAGACATTTATATTATCATCCTTTCATTTTGATTGTAGTAAGGATACTACTAAATAATTACCTTAATCAACTAATTATATTTATAAATGAAATTTAAAGTGCAAAATTGCGGTAATTTACTGTGATTCTGCACTTTTTAAAACGTAGAAAAATAAAATGAAAGAATAACCGCAATGAAAAATAGTATCTTAACATTGCAATGATTTAAGTAAATGATTAGACTTCCACGGACTAATTCTTCAGTTAATGCATCAAAAATAGTATTCCACGAAAGTTACTCAATTACCGCACATCCTTGGAACTATTCCTAAAACTTGACATTTCGGGTTCTTTAAAAATTTAAATACAAATTTAACATATAAACATAGAAAAATGATAAAGTGAGTCAGTAAGAATAATTTTAAATTATTCTTCTAGTAAAGGAGGAAATATAAATGTTATCAAATGATAATAATAAAGAATTATCAAAAAAATGTAACGATAAAATCCAACGCTTTACTTTGAAAAAATTAAGTATTGGTACTGCGTCTGTTTTATTAGGTGTTACATTTACAGGTATTTCTACTGCATCAGCTAACTCAAATTCTCCAAGTTCATCTTCTAACGAGAATAATAATTATCAGAGTATTAATAATAATTTTAATTTAAATAATACTGATAATTATAAAATGAATGCTACAAGTACTAATTCTGCAGTAGCAAATTCAAATTCTTTTGATCACCAACCACTTATTACCCCGCAAGCCGATAAGTATGAAGATAATTTAAAAGCAGCTCTAACTAATACGCTAACTAATCCTGCGTTGCACTCATCATCTTCATTAGATTCTACTAATACTAATAATAACCAAAACAACTCATCTTCCAATCAAGACAAATTATCACAAAATAATATTAGTATTTTACAGCGTAATAATAGCAATTCAATGAGTACATCGCCTTCTGCTCCTTTGGAAAGTAGTAATAATAATGCTAATACACAAAACCAGCCTACTCAATCTACGACACAAGGAAATGTACAAAATCTGACGTCTTCTAACACACTACAATTAACAAGTTCTAAAGATGGATCAACTATGACTCCTCAAGAACCAGTAGTTGATCCAGTACCTTTAACTTATTATAATGTTTTGCCACCTGATGCTGAAACTAGAGCTAAAAATGCGGCAACTGGCGGTAAAATCTTAGGTGATTTTTTAGATGTCTTAATTTCACCAGGTACTGGAACTAAGATTGGTTCTGGTATTAATTTTATTAAGGATACAGTTGGCTTAATTAGTCAACATCCATTAGCTTATCAAAATTACCAAAATCTTACGCGGCTGCAAGAAAACCTTGCCAAGCAACAACAACAAGCTCGGATTAAGCAACAAGATATGGAAGCTAACCACCCTGAGAATAAATTCATGGTGCATTTTTATAATTGGCAACAAAAGCAGCTAGCAAATCAACAACGAAATATTAATAACCAGCGTTTAGGATGGTTACGATATCTAAAAGTTGATAATCCACAATCAGTTTCACAACTATCTAACGGTGATTTCTTTGATAAGAATAACCCTTCTAACACCTTAACTAATGTTAATAATCAAGCTAATACAGCTACTACCTCACAAATTTCAAAATTAAATACAAATAATGGTAGCAATAATAATTCCGACGTCCTAAGCAATATTGCTAAAAACGGTAATGATTTTCTACAAAAATCTACAGGTATCTTAGGCAATCTTATTAAGAATGGTTTATCCGGTAATATTCAAAATACTGTCAAAGATGCCCTCGGTTCATTTGGGAAGATTGGAAAAGGAATTTCTAATATTTTAGATAATTTTGCTCCCGTCAAACACCTAATTTCATTGGACCAAGCTCAAACTACTATGGATAACGGCGAGTGCCCACTTGATCAGGCTCAAAATACTGCCGACAACGGCGAGTGTCCACTTGACCAAGCTCAAAACACTGTCGACAACGGTGAGTGTCCACTTGACCAAGCTCAAAATACTGCCGACAACGGCGAGTGTCCACTTGACCAAGCTCAAAACACTGTCGACAACGGTGAGTGTCCACTTGACCAAGCTCAAAATACTGCCGACAACGGTGAGTGTCCACTTGACCAAGCTCAAAATACTTTCAACAACGGCAACTGCCCACTTGATCAAGCTCAAAATACTTTCAACAACGGCAACTGCCCACTTGATCAAGCTCAAAATACTTTCAACAACGGCAACTGCCCACTTGATCAAGCTCAAAATACTTTCAACAATGGCAACTGCCCGCTTGACCAAAATACAAATAATCAAGTAGATACAAATATTACACCTGCATCTGACAGCACTTCTGCTACACCTGCATCTGACAGCACTTCTGCTACACCTGCATCTG
>NZ_BMDS01000013.1 GCF_014635905.1 Limosilactobacillus caviae | reverse complement strand
AGTTGCAACTGCAGCTGTTACCCATTGTTTGCCACTTTTATACAGTTTAAAGTGCTTCTTTATTTCCATAACAATCCCCTTCATTGTTTAATATACTGTTTTATCATACAATAAATTTGCATTTAAATTAACCTTTTCACAAAATTGATAAACGTTTGTAAAAGATAAATTTCCTAGACTAGCTTGATGAACCTCAGGAAAAGGACTAAGTCCTTTAAGCAATTGCCTTAACTCTGTCTCATTTAATAACTTGACCGCTGAACTATTTCGTGGTCATTTTAACTGACCATTCTCAAACCGTTTATAAAGTAAAATAAAACCTTTACCATCCCAGAAAAGAGCTTTATAACGATCGTTACGTGATCCGCAAAACAAAAAGAGAGAATCATCATGAGAGCGCTAACCCATAATTTTCGGCAATTAGCATGGCTAGGCCATTGATTCCTTTACGCAGATCAGTTACAAATAAGGTAAAACTGCTTAGAATTGTACCAATTAACGAGCATAGCAAATAATGGTTTTCGCTAAATCAACTGCTAGGTTGTCATTAGCCCCCTTTAAAAATCGTTAATTTGGCATCATTTATTTCGACTTGAGCAATTAAATGTGGTTGAAAATGCTGTTTTTTCGTTAATTGGTTTGGTCTGTTCAAGAATCTAGGTGTAATAATTTCATGTGTTTCTTCCATAGAAAAGGCCTCCTTACTGATGATTTCAGTATAGGGGACCTGAGAAGTAAAATATAGGCGTGTTGTTATTGCGTGCTTACCTAATAACTATTATAATTTTAAATTACATTTCTCTAGTATTTGTAAATCATTTTGTGCACTCTTAATTCCACGTTTATTAGAAATTTCCCAATAAATTGATGGCAATGTTTTCTTAAAATATTTCTTTAGAAAACCATAAGTCCCTTTGTTTGCATTTCCCCAAGAATTATCAAATAAATGTTCAGCATAATTAGCTTTAACATCTTTATTAGGGCAGCAAAAATACTCACGAGGGTAAACTTTTATTCCTGGCTCTAGTTCTTGATATTTATTATTTAAGGAAAAACTAGAGTTGTATTTATTCAAAAGATAATATGTAACAATAGGATTATTTGTTGTTTTATTTAGTTTTGTGTAGTTATTTTCATAAAAGTCCAATAATTCTTTTAATAATGGTGCATTTTTTTCTGCACCAAAAAAAGATGTCAAAATACTATTATTGTACATAAATCCTAAAGTTACTTTATTATTTCTAAAATTATTTAAATCTTTTTTTATGAGCATGTCTGTATCAAGGTAAAACCCTCCATACATATTTACAACATCATACCGTAATTCATCAGTTGCATACGCCCATCGTTTCTGGTCATAGTTATCTTTTGTAAATTTAAATTTTCCAAAATCATAATTTTTTTCGTTCCAAAACATAAATTTCCAGTCTGGAAGTTTATAATGCCACATTTCAATCCCTGCTTTAACATTTTGTGGCATTTCATTTCCTATCCAGGCATAATGAATTATTTTAGGAATCATTGTAAATTATAGCTCCTTAAATCATAATATAAAATAAAAAGTAGATTTCCGAGTATTCTTAAATCGAGTAGGAGATGATTGGTTAGTTCAATTACCGACCTCTCACACCAGCGTACGTATGGTTCCGTATATAGCGGTTCGACAACTTAATCACTTTAAATTGACTGGAGCGTCTTGGACAAGTTTATTAGTCCAAGGTGCTCCAGTTTTCTGTTCATTAAAGAATAATTTAGTGTCTTACTATGTACAGTCCGCTAGTAGCTCTTTCGAGTACTAGCGAAAACGTACGCATCATGAAAGGACCAAACTAGCTTCTGTAGGTTCACAACTTTAGTTTTGAATTTCTTCCATTGCTTCCAAATGCATTGCCTTATTCGCGCTCTTAACCAAGCAATGAATAAAATTGGCTAATTTCCCAATTGAGTAATACTGAAGCCAGCCGTACATCTTTTGATGAATTTCCTTAAACATTTTAATCAGAGAAACTCCTCGATTGCTCTTTGTTAATAGCTTTATTGCTTGGCCGTTCGAGCGGTCTACACCTAGTAAAAAGCCAAAAAATTTCAATCTTAGGGGACTACCAACTTTAGTTTTATCTAGATTAACTTTAACCTTCAATCGTTTCTCAAGAAACCGGGTAATACTTCGCATTACTTGCTCTCCAGCCCACTGATTTTTAACATAAATGTTACAATCGTTTGCATAACGCACAAAGTGGTGACCACGTCTGATCAGTTCTTTATCCAACTCATTTAAATAAACATTCGCTAGCAGTGGCGATAACAGTCCTCCTTGTGGAATTCCTTTATAACTCCTAGCGAAGGGCCCATGGTCTAGGACTCCGCTAGTTAGAAACTTGCAAATTAACCTTAGTACCCATGGGCCGTCAATATATTGTTAGAGGTATTTAATCATTAAATCATGGTTGACGTTATCGAAATAAGCCTTGAGGTCTAAATCAATTATCCGTCGAAAAGCTTGGTTATATAGACTAACTACCTTGGCGATTGCGTCTTGGGTACCACGATGAGTGCGAAAGCTAAAACTATTATCAGAGAAAACTCGTTCAGAGATAGGCGTGAGGACTTGGGCAACTGCTTGTTGGGTCACGCGGTCCACCACCGTTGGTATCCCTAACTTTATTATGCCACCATTATAGGCTTCGGAATTTCTACCCGTTTAACTGATGCTGGCTTATAATTGCCATCATGTAAACTGGCGACTAATTCCGTTTTATTTTCCCTGAGGTATGGTAGAAGGTCCATCGACAGTTATATCGTCACACCTTTATTTCTCTTAACACGTAATTATGCCTGATTAAGGTTATTGCGGTCCAAGACTAAGTCTTGGATAGTGACACTTATACCTTCACCATAATCGGTACTACGCTCCCTTGTGTATTTTTGGTTTTCCAAACCTATCCTCGACAAGCGGTCAGCTTGTTGTTCTGTTTTCTGCGATTGTCGCACCTAATTACACCTCTGATATAATTTATGAGTTATTGTCGTTCAGTCCTTCGTCTGATTGACCAGACTACTATAACCTCGGCTGACTTCTGACCTACTCAACGCTACATCACTGTATCGCTTATTTCTATGGAATTTCATTCATTCCTCCTGTCGGAAAACGTGTAAGCCAGACCTTCCCGGGTAAAAATATTAACTTTCGTACCATGTCACCGATAGCTTTACTGAAAGCAACTTCGAGTAGTATGGGACTTCAACTTGTTGAACAATCTTATCCATCGCTTTCAGCCTTATAGCTGCTTCTAATACTTTGCCTTAGGCTCCCTTCAACTACTACGACCCATAATGGACTTTCACCATCTAGCTAACACCCATGCCGAGTGCACTCAAAAGAAAGGTAATCGCAAGTAACTTTTAAACATTTTACCACACATGAGCTTACCCTCATAGTTGATTTTTAGAACCAAAGTACGAAGGCTTATCAAGCTGCTAAACAACCTAAATAAAGCTAAGAAACTTTTTACCGTGTTTATCGATTTCTTAACAGCAGTAGAACAATTGAATAATAAATGCCTTAGGACTTGCCAGCACAATCAATAAACAGCTTTGTGGAAATAAACGAGTTCAATCAATTGCTCTAAGCATGAGATTAACTATGTCAATAAACAGATCAAGGCTGGACACCCGATACTATTATCGGTCATACAGAACAGACGATTGTTGTAGTATGCGGACACTTTACTAAATGTTTGCCCATGGACAATATCAATTCAATGTCCAACATTTATCAATGAAAAGCAAACTAACCCGAATGTTTATATCGAATTTCGTGGCACGGCTGGTCATCTTGATCATAGTATCTACCAACGATACCATGATTTTTCTCATTACCAACACAAATTTGGACATTTTGAGGCGGATACTGTTCAAAAAACCATCGTGGTACTGTAATGCCCCTAGTAGAACGACAATCCAAAGTGATGATTGTTCTTAATGTCCATCGTAAAACTGATGAAGTTATCAACCAGTACATTAGATAAGTGACTTTCTAAAATGCCTCGTCATTTCATTAAGTCAATCACTTTTGATAACAGTAAAGGATTCATTGACTGGCGTGACATTACCAATAGGCATGACATTTATACAGGTTGGCGGGCCCCCAATCAACGAGAACAATAATGGCACCTTACGGAGTGATAGACTTTCACCACTTACCTGATGTCTTAGTTACACAGTTAATACATCGCAGAAACAATATTCCACGGAAGTTACTTAATTACCGCACACCATTTGAAGTATTCCTGAGTCACATCACAGATGAAGAAATATCAATTTTTTCTAATTTAAATTGATATTTCAGGCTTTAAAACTTAATATCCTATCAAAAAGCATCCTTACCCCTTCAGTTCGACAATAAAACAGAATCGTTACTATAAGACTAACAATGCCAATGCAAAATGCTTTTACAAAAAGCATCGTCCAACTATTTACTAGAATTTTATCAAACAATAAATCATTAATATAAATCACTAAAACAGTTACAAATATATTTTTCAAGATACTAATAAAATAATTTATACTTGATGCTGAAAAGTATTTTCTAAACAATAAAACTGGTTCATACCAAAAATAGGTCATCAACCGTGCAATTGCAGATGCAAATAAAACACCAGCCACTCCTAGAGTTTTAGCCATTAAGCATGATAGCACAAGATTAATCACTGCAGTAACCACCATTATATATTTTGTTTGCTGGTATAACCCCGTAGCTTCACGATAAATCCAAATTGGTAATAAAATTACCCCAAGATAAAAATTGCAGATAATTGCAAGCAAAGTTATATTATTCAACAAGAAGTGATTACCTAGCCATACATGAATTAAATCCTGAAATAATAAAAATAAACAAGCTGTACAAATACCAGAGAAAATATCACTAACTGATTGTATTGCCTTAAAGACTTGGTAACGACGATGCGCTTTTTCACGAACAACAAGATTGCCAAGGCTTGCAGTTAATGAATAAAAAATTGTGTTAACTAGATTGGTAACTTGTAAAGTGATCATGGAATAGTTCGAATAATACCCGACCATTCCCGTCCCGATCATGATTGAAATAATAGTATTATCCGTAGCATTTAATAAGACACCTGAGATCTTATAAAGGAAAACAGAATAAAGATTCTTAAAAATCTCTTTGACTTCCTTAATCGGCATTGAAACATGCTTCTTAATAAAGGGATATTTTTTCTCCGCCACATAAGATGAATAGAAGTTTTGTGAATAGGTAAAGATAACCTGAATTAGAAGGTAGATAAAGTAGCTATGAGTTAACAGTAAAAAAAGCGTCATACAAGCTGTGGAGCCGATGCTAAAAATGCTCTGATACTTTTTTAATAAATAATCTTTCTGATCAGCCGTTAGAATTGATGTTTTATAAACAACTAAATAGGAAGCTACTGTATTAGCTAGAAACATTAAGTAATACAGCGTGATATGAGGAATTGGGTGTTTAAGGTTAATTAAATACTTAAGAAATGGTACTAATGCAAGACCTATTAGAGTTACTGCTAAAGCAATAATTCGATATACCCGCCGATATAATCCAGTTAAAGCAGCCAAACGATCATAATCTTTCTCAGCTAATGGCTTGTACATGCTATACGTTAAGGCCACACCAAAACCTAAGTCTGCTAAGGAAAGCATAGTCAATATATCAGAAAATAGGCCTGAAATACCAAGATAACCAACTCCCAATGTCCAAATAAAGACACTCCGATTAATAAATCCTAGTAAAATAGTTATTAACTGGTTAGCTAAACTAAAAAGGATATTCCGAAATGAATTTTTAGTTCGTGATTGATCCACTTATTTTCTCCTCTACCTAATAATTAATTTATATTCCTGTTAAATTCAATTTTTCACGTTTTAAAGAATAGTTATAACTTATTGATTAGTTCTGCCATTTGAGCAAACTTTTCCTTTATATTTTTTCGTTCAAAGTGACAATCACTCGTTGCTAATGCACTTTTGATCGTACTAGACAGCTCATTAATATCATCTTCCAGAAAAATAAATTTATTATTTTTAATCCATTCATAGACACCCTGAATTTTAGGGCTCTTGCTATGCAAAATAATACAAGGTGTGTTAGTCAAGGCTGCAAATACCATTCCATGAAGCCGATCAGTAATCACAAGCTGACTCTTACCCATCTTATTCCATAATCCTTGAAGTTTATCTTTGGCAAAATTATCATCAATATCATCAAAATGTATATGTGTATCACTCTGAAGATAATTATTCCCGAAGGTTTCCTTTACTTTTCTCAAAAGAAGCTGCAAATCTTCAACAGATAACGTTTTTTCTGAATCATTTCGCAGTAACAGAATTGCTCCACTTCTTTTACTCTCTTCAACTTTGGGAGTTAAACTCAGTGCCATATCAGGCATTAATACCGACCTTACCCCTTGTAGTTTATTTTGAGCAAAATCATAGGAAAATTTATCTCTAGTGAACAACAAAAAATGCTGCATCTGTTGATAAACACTTTTAGTATTTTGCAAATATTGTTTTCCCATAGGGTCATCACTAAAATACAATGTCTGTGGGAAAATAATTGCCTTATTCCTTGCAAATTTTGAGAGAAAATTTAACTGAGTATTGTGTAACCACGGATATAAAGTTCCAATATTGCCCCCTGCTTGTAGGGCAACAATATCTTTATTTGTAACTCTTTTCTTAACATTTCGAACTAAAAAGCCATCATTGATTTCAACAGGTACAAGCTTAAAATCAGGAAAATATTTATGAATAAAATTATACTCGGCAAACTTAAGAGCCTGGTCACCTAAATTTCCATAATTTGGAACTCCCAGAACGATAAATAACTTATCATTTCCATTTAAGTACTTATCTTTAAACGCAACTCGTTTATTATGCCTTTCTGAATATAGCTTAAATCTTCGCATGACTTTTTTGAATAAGCTGTCTTGCTTTTCAAATAATCGGTAAGTCAATATTGCTAGCGCTTTTGATTTTAATATCGAATACCCAAACATCTTTGGTGCCATTCCTGGCAAGATTCGATAATCCTTTTCACGTAAATCTTCTTTTATACTAGTTATCAAAGGCAGAGCTTGTTTATCGTTTATAATTCCAGAGTCGATCAAATTACGATAGACATCTATTTCTTTTATCAACAAAGCCTGATTAACAACTTTTCCCAACTGAGGTTCAAGCTTAATTATCTCATTTGTTGATTCCTTTATTGCATAAAAACGGTCCTCAATATTCTTTAAACTAATTGCATTTACAATACTTTTACCATTAGAAGTCCTGTAAAAGTACAATCCTTCATTCATAGAGGCAATACTTTGACATTTTGACACTAAAGTCGGCATTGCTAAAATGTCTTCAAAATTTTTGCCAACTTCAAAAACATCCTTAGGGATTAAATTTCTTTTATACATTTTTCGCCAAACATGACTAGTCATGTTATTATCTTCCAGTAATAGCTTAAACATTTCTTTTCTGTCAACTATATTAAGTTTCTTATCTTGGTAAGAAAAAAGTTTGGCATCGCCATTATTAACAGTGATAAATTGGCATGTCACCATATCAACATCATTTTCAGAAAAGACATTGACCATTTTACTAATCATATTTAAGGAAATCCAATCGTCTGAATCTATAAAAGAAACATATTCTCCTTTTGCATATCTCAAGCCATAATTTCTGGCATCTGAAAGTCCCCCATTCTTCTTAGAATAAACCTCTATTCTTTCGTCTTTAATTGACCAATGTTTACAAATAGATAAACTATTATCTGTTGATCCATCATCAACTAAAATTATTTGCAAGTTATTGTAATTCTGATATACTACCGTGGTTAAACACTTATCCAAATATTTTTCAACATTATAGACAGGGATAATTACAGACACTAATGGCTCAGTCATTAAAATTTTTCTCCTCTAATTCATTAACTATATCTTTTGCAACTCGATCATAGGAATAATACTTTTTGGCACTTTCTAGGTTTGGCTTATAACTTTTAAACTCGACTAAAGCTGTTTTAACAGCGTTAGCAATTCCCCTAATATTATCATTTTGAATAAAACAAACAGAAGCGGGATATTTAATCAGATTCTCAACTTGACCTCCTGTTTGCGAACAAACAATCTTACAGCCACTTAATAATGCTTCAATATTTGTTATCCCAAAGGGTTCCGCTGTATTTAATGATATAAATACTTTAGAAGAATGATAGATTTTTAAAAGCTCCTTGCCTTTTTTTATCCCTAAAAATTTAGCATTTAGTTTGTTTTCTGCACAATATTTTTTCAATTGTTTTGAATCGGTGCCATCGCCAACAAAAGTCACATTAATATTCTTAGGAAGGTATTTTAATGATTTGGCTATGTTAAAAATTCCCTTCGCCTTAAGTATTCTCCCAACAAATAATAAATCAATGTTTCTTTGAGTACTTGAATAATTACTTCTAAAAATGTCATTTGCGCCAAGCGGAACAACACCGTCAATAGGATTCATCAGATTTTTTTCATTAATTGTTTTTGTAAAATAACTATTAGCTAACTGGATAAAATTATTGCGCTGAATAGTACGATTTAATATATCCCAGACGAACCTTTTAAGAAAACTGTAATCGGCCTTACTCGTAAAGCCATGTACAAAATGAATCTTTTTTACATTTTTCAATGGAGCAACAGCAAAACTATAATGTAAACTTGAAATTGTATAATCAGGTTTAATCTTTTTCAGAGTTGAGTATATCTTTATCCACGAAAAAACAGATGGATATTTTTTATTCCCAATTGGAATAATTTTAACTCCATCGATTTCCTCATAAAGCGTAGTATTGGTAATTACAACCGTATTAAAATATTTTTTTATTTTTTGAGCCAGGTTATAATCAAAATCTGCTACTCCGCCTAAATTTTTTCCTTCTTTATCTGGTAAAGGTCCTAATATCACTAAAGTTTTCATAATGTTTTATTCAACTTTCCAAGTTTTATTTGAATCGTGTGTATATCAATAATCAAATGAACTAAATCTTTCAGTGGAAAGAATCCAGATAACACTGCCCTTATCAAAAAGTGCTTTTTTTGACCGCTATAAATATCCATAACTTCTGGGATACAGTGATAAGGATTTGCAATCAATACTACTCTCTTAATAAAGTTAATCATTGCCCACGTTTTCTTTAATTCACAATATTTTTTTTCTTGTTCTGTATCCATTATTTGTAGGATCGCCGCATATGCTCTCTGTTCATTTTTACCTTTCTTTATAATATCAGCTAATTTTTTTCTTTGCGCTAAGTTACTATCTTCATTCTCACGATAAATATAGGTATTTGTACCCGTAAATCCGATTTCCCCAGTTATCTCTTTTATATAAGAACAAACAAAGTATAGGTCTTCACAAATAAAGAGAGAATTATCAAATTTTAATCCAACTCTATTAATTTTTTCTAGTTTATATAACTTATTAACGGAATAACCTTGAATATTTCCAAATCCTAAAATAGCCTTCATTGCTTTAGTTGATGGGACAGATTGAAGCTTTAATGTACTATTAATATGATTTATTTTTGTTTGCTTTATAGCACCGGTAATCGCTAATTTACTTTTCGTTACTTTAATCGTCTGAACTAAATCATTTATATGATCTTTCAATAGAACATCATCACTATCTAAAAAAGTTACATATGGGCCATTTGCAATATCCAATCCTTGATTTCTAGCCTTTGAAACTCCCCGAGCACTTTTATTGAAAAGTACTGTTATTTCTAAATGACTACTTCTCTTAAAAGAATCTATTATGTTCTGAGAAGAATCAGTTGAACCATCATTTATAATGATAAGGTGAATATTGTTATAATTCTGACTTTCAACAGAATTTAAGCATTCTAATAAAAACTTTTCAGAGTTGTGAACGGGAATAATTATATCCACATTTTCATAGTTCATAGTTAGCTCCTCTTAATTTTCCTATATAAATAACCTAATTTTTCTTTATTTGTAATTGCCCCAGACATAAAAAAGCTTATTAGGTATTTGCTTTCGAAATTTTTCAATAGTGAATCTAATTCACAAAATTGATCATTTTTATCAAGCTTGTATAAGGTATAATTTAGAAACAACATGTACTTTTCATAAAACACTTTAATAGCTCTAGGATTTAAACCATTATTAGAAATCATTTTTTCAATTGAAGTATATACCAAGAATTGACTTTTAATCTTAGCTTTCTCAATTGAGCTATCTCTAGTAGTGCTATCATTATTCGTCCTATAATAATAGGACTGAGTTGATGACACTTTCATATTTCCACGTGCATTTAAAATATAGTTACAAACAAATAATAAATCCTCACTCATTACTATATTTTTTTCAAACTTAATGTTGTATTTATCCAATAGCTCCCTTCTAAAAAGCTTATTCCATACATAGCCTTCTATTCCTTTTGAGCTTAAAACACTTATAAAAGAATTGCTCAGATCTAATACCCTAGCTTTACTTTTACTTCTAATTGATACATTCTTCTTTAAAATTTGTATCGCTGAAAGAGAAGTATCTTTCGACATATTATAAACTAATGTTTTTATATGGTTAGGCAATATGATATCGTCACTATCAACAAATGTTATAAATTCACCTGATGAAAGCTCCATCCCTTTATTCCTTGCAAAAGATACTCCCTTAGATTCTCGAAAAGCAAAATATTTTACCGTAAACTTACTATTATGCATATAAGCCTTAATTATTTTTTCTGATCCATCCCGTGAACCATCATTGATAATGATTACATTAATCTTGCCATATTCCTGACTCTCAATACTTTTTAAACAATCAGATAAATATCTTTCTGAATTATGAACTGGAATAATAATATCAACTTGTTCACATAGCATTTATTCAACCTCGTTTATATTTTGCGTGAGTAACTTAGCTTAGGATTATATACATAAGCAAAAAGTAGTAAAAATATATTGATTACAACCACATAGAAAGTAAATTCTGTTAATCCAAGAAGAGTAAATAAAACAAAACAAGATGCATATTCATACTTTTTCGCATCTAATAACTTTTTTATAGTAAGCGATAATAAAACAAGAAAAACAACGGTAACAATTATTCCAAATCTAATTAGTAAGCTCATATATCCATTATCTAAAGATCCTATTGACTGAGCACCAAATATTTGATTTGAGAAGACTTTCTGACCAAAAAAACTGATACCATAATTCAGATAGTAATTCGATACAATTTTTAACCTATTAGATAATATATAGTTTACTTTTTCCAAGAATGTATTGAATCGATATGAATATAAGTACACAAAGACATAACTAATCAAACAACAAAGAACTGGCACTGTTATCATCAATCTTTTTGCGACTATATTAGTTTCCATTTTTTTTAATATAAAATTAATTATAAAGAAAAAAATGAGTAGTAAAAATGTTGTTCTAGATTTAGATATATATATTAATAATAGCGATCCAAAAATAATCAATACTGATAAATTCCTATTTAATTCTTTTCTTAGTATATACACTTCTAAAATCATAACCAACGCTATTTCAGATAATGTATTAGGATTTGTAAAACCTAAAGACGGTCTAATTTCCCCGTTTACTGTATCAAGAATATTATTAGTTGATAATTTCCTCAAAAAGATCGTAACAATTAAGGTTGCAATTGTTCTAAAATATAAGTCAATCTTAAAAGTTGTCTTGCTACCTAGTAATGGAACAATCGGAAATAGGAGAAAAGTATATATAAGCTCATTATAATTTTGAGACTTAATAGATATAATAACTGTTAATAAAGAAATAAATAGTACAAATAATTCTCTTAAAGAATACTGAATTTTTATAGAACAAAATAGGCAAATTACAGCTAAGAAAAGTCTTATATAAGCAAGCCTATAATTCATGTTATTATTCATACTAAGAAATGAGGAATTATACAGTATACTTAGAAAGGTGTATATTCCAAAAAACGAGCATAATATATTTTTTCTTAAATCACTCATTTACTGTTCCTTTCACTACTTAATAACTTGAAATATTTTTTTGCTGAATAGTCCCAATTAAATTTATTATTAATACGTTCTCGAACATCTTCAGTAACTACATATTTTTTAAAAGTTTTAACCGCTTTTGCAAAGCCAACTATATCACTTGGAGAAATTAATTTACCAGTAACATTGTCAATAACAACCTCTTCGATTCCTCCCACATTAAATGAAATTACAGGAATCCTAGAAAGGATAGCTTCAACAATCGATACAGGTAAATTTTCACTAAAAGAGGTACAAAGAAGTGCATCATATTTTGAATAGTCAATTTTCTTTACTTGACCCATTATATTTACAAAGTCATAGTGTCTCATTTTATGAACAATTTTTTTATCAATTAAACTTCCATATATATCAATATTTCCCTTAAATTTATTTTCTTTTAAAGTACTTAAAATTGGAAGTGCTTTTTTATATTTTCTTGAATCTATATTTCCTACCATAATAAAATCTTCATGGCTTTTACTAATAATATTATGATTAGAATTTAAATTATTATTTTTTATACCATTATATATAACAACACTACTATTACTATACTTCTTTACAAAGTTTTTATTCATATATTTTGAAACACTCACTACTTTTTTCGCATTCCTTATGGTCATAATATATAATGGGATGAAAATAAAGGACTTTAGAAACATACTAATACTTAAGAACCTAGCATCAGGCCAATTACCATGGTATGTATGAATATAATTTATACCGGCTAAATTAAAAAGGAAGCCTAAATGATCATCAGAATAACCATAAACTTTCTTTTTGGATTTCTTAGATTTTAAAATCCTAACTAATTCTAAATAATTAGATGCAACAATGATCTTAACATTCGGAATAACTATTTTCTGTGCTTTCATTGTAACTACTTCTACAGTATCAAATTTGTTTGATATTCTTTTTAGAATCTCAATTGTAGAAACAGTAGCACCAGTATAATTACCAAACTGTTTTGTTAGAACTACTAAATTCATTTATGATTCTCCCACGTTATAATTTGATAATTAAAAGTTACTTTTTCATTCGCGCAAAGTAATTTATCAGATAATTACCCGTTAAGTATATAGCCACAAAAAAATTAATATCATTTAATCTAAACACATTAAATGTCCACATTATAGACTTAATTTTATTTGAAGAAGCTGAATTACTATGCTTCATATACATAGCTAGCGAGTCATCAAGTAGAATACCAAAATAACCCTTTTTAGAAAGTCTAATCCATAAATCATAATCTTCATGTTTTACATTTCTAAATTTATTTTTCTTTAATACTTTACTTTTAATAACAACGGTTAACATGCCAACAGGGTTTCCTTTTTTCACGATAGCCTTGAATCCATAAACACCACTATCCCGCTTTCGCTCACCTAAATAATTATAATCACTATCGATAACATCATAGTTGCTAAACACCCAATCAGCAGTAAATAAATTTTTACGTAATTCGTTATACTGAATCATAAGCTTATTATCTTTCCAAAGATCATCACCATCAAGAAAAGCTATATATTTACCCCTACTTTGATCAATCCCTATATTCCTTGATTTTGCTATTCCTTGGTTTTTATTTAGTTCAATAACACTTATTCTTTTGTTATGCTTTGCACTAATTTTTTTTATAATACTAACTGTATCATCAGTTGAGTGGTCATCTACTACTATCAATTCATAATTAGAGAACGTCTGCGCAATTACCGAGCTTAACGTTTTCTCTATCGTCCTTGCAGAATTATAAGTATTGATAATTACCGAAAAAAAAGGGGGGGGGAAACTTGATCATACATTATCTCGCACCATTCCCAGTAAATAATATTTTAAACGTTTCAAATGCGATCTTAAAATCGAATCCCAATGAATAATGATCAATATAATAATTATCTAGTTTACATTTTTCATTTGGTTTAAGATCATATCCACCGTGAATTTGAGCATAGCCAGTTAATCCTGGAATAATCCGTAACCTTTGTGGGAAATCTGGCCACTCCTCTGAAAACTCTTCAGTAAGAACAAATCGTTCTGGTCGAGGACCAACTAAACTCATATCACCCTTAATAATACTCCAAAACTGTGGTAATTCATCCACACGAGTTCTTCGCATAAATTTACCTACCGCTGTTACCCGTGGATCATCTTTCTTAGCCCAAACTGCACCAGTTTTCTTTTCGGCATCATTTCGCATCGACCGTAATTTAGTAATAACAATTGGCTTACCCATATAGCCAACTCGTTCTTGCTTAAAGAAGACCGGGCCTTTCGACGTAAGCTTAACTAAAATTCCAAAAACTAAAATAATTGGTAAACTAATAATTCCAAAGATAATTCCGAAAATAATATCAAAAATTCTCTTTCCAATTAATTTTGCCTTAGGAACAGGTGCACCTATCTTGTTTATAAAGCTATATTCTAAACTATCATTCTTTTCTTCTACAGTTGCCTGCATTTTAAGCTCCCCCATTTACTTTTCATAGTACTTCCAATATTCACGCAGTCCATTCTCTAAAGTCCATTTTGGTGTAAAACCAATACTTTTTAGCTTACTGATATCAGCTTTTGATTTATCAATATCACCATTACGCCCTGATTCATATTTAATATTTAAGTTGATCCCAGAAATTTTTTCATAAGCATGAATAACATCAATTAGTGACGATTCGTCGCCATTTGCAATATTATATACCATTGGTTTATCAGTTGCCGTTGCTAATTTAATGAGTGCTGCAACAACATCACCAACATATACAAAATCACGAGTTTGCGAGCCATCTCCAAATAAGGTAAAGGTTTTGTTATTCTTCATACATTCGGTAATAATCGATAATACCCCAGAATATGGCGATTCTGGATTCTGTCGTGGCCCATAAACATTGAAGAACCGCACTGCTACTGTTGGTAAACCATAAAGCTTACCATAATCAATAGTGAATCTTTCCGCTGCATATTTATCAATCGCATATGGAGTTAATGGATCAACCTGCGATGATTCTAGCTTAGGAAACTCTGGAGAATTACCATAAACCGCCGCCGATGAAGTAAAAAGAAACTTTTTTAAAGGTAACTTTTGCGTCCGAATATAATCAAGCGTATCAAGCACTGATTCCTGATTGATTTTATGCGTTGCTAATGGTCGCTCAACTGAATCAGCTACACTAGCCACCGCTGCCAGGTAATAAATATAGTCAAACTTATTTTCTGACAAAAGCTGGTGCATGAACTCTCTATCACAAACATCATGTTGATAAAAAGTTACTTTAATTCCATCTAGATTTTTCTTCTTCCCCATTGAAAGGTCATCAACAATTGTAATTTCATTGTTATCAGCTAATGCATGAGCTAGATTGGACCCAATAAATCCAGCACCACCAGTAATTAATACCTTTGACATTACCTATTATGCTCCTTTTATTTTTCTGTATCTTCCCTGTAGCCATAACCATAGCCATAACCATAGCCATAACCGTATGCAGCATCACCATCAGCATTCACATCATTCATGACATAACCTAGTAAGTTAGCATGGGCAAGCTTTAGTAACTCAACCGTCCGTTTAACAGCTAATTTTTGTGTTTGGCCCTGTTTCACAACTAAAACTACTGCATCAAGGTACCGTGATAAAATCTGCGTATCAGTAACCTCCAACATCGGTGGTACATCAACAATTACCATATCGTAAATCGATTTAACAGTATCCAACAACGTCCGCATTCGTTGTGAGTTTAATAGCTCTGCTGGATTTGGTGGAATCGGACCTGATGTTAAAATATCAAGGTTATCAACCCCACTTGGTTGAATAATCTCTCGTAAATCAACAGAATTAGTGCCACTAGTTAAAATAGTCGTTAAGCCATGCTGGTTACTTTTATTGAATGTTGCGTGAAGTGTCGGACGACGTAAATCAGAATCAATCAATAACACTTTTTGACCAGTTTGTGCCCAAACAACTGCCACGTTATCAGTAACTGTTGACTTACCTTCAGAAACATTAGCTGATGTTAATGCTAACGTTTTAATTGGCTTATCAATTGCCATAAAATTAATATTTGTCCGAATTGTACGGAACTGTTCAGAAATCGGGCTCTTTGGATGAGCAACGGTAATCAACTTGGCCCCATTATCCATGGTGTCTGTTGATTGCTTTTGTGTGCGATGAAATAATGACATATCTATTTACTCTCCTCCTTTAAACCCGTCGACTACCAGAATCACTACGACGACTTTCTTGTTGGTTTACCTTAAAGTCACGACTCATATTAATGTGGTTTACTTGACCAAGATTAGTTAATCCTAAATCATTAGTTAAGTAGTCATCGCCATGAATACTTGTATCCATTAAATCACCAATTAAGATGTAAAGGAAACTAAGAATTAACCCTAATACCGCCCCTGCTAAAGCAAATAGCTTCTTATTTGGAAATGATGGTGCATCAGGAGTACTTGCCCGTGAAACGATTGTCACATTATTAACGCTCATAATTTTCTTGATTTGTCCCTTGAAGACATTGGCAACTGTATTAGCAACTGCCGCTGATTTTTCCGGACTATCAGTCTTGACTTGTAAGGAGAAGACTTGGGAATTTTGCTGAGTTGAAACGCTAATTGCTTTCTTTAATTCAGTAGTTGACATATCATAGCTCTTGCCACCACGTTCTACGACTGCTGGTTGAGCTTCCTTAATTAACCGCCGAGTACCATCAGCATTTCGCCGATATTCAGCTGGTTGAGCAGGCTTAATTACCTTTACCGGATTTTTTAATTCCTTACTAGCCTTACTTAAGATCACTTGGTTCGTAATGATATCCTTATAAGTATTAATCATTTGGATATCAGCTTGTTGATTGTTATAAGCCTGGCCATTAGCGTCATTAGTATGCTTCTGGTTAACCAAAATTTCAGTTGTTGCCGTATACTTTGGTACAACGACAAATTGAGCAACGACAAAGCCTAAAATCCCTGCCAAGAGGGTCCAGACAATCAACATCTTTACGTGCTTGCGACAGAGCATCATTAATCGATGCAAGTCAATCGTATTATTTAACGTTTGTTGTGAACTATTCACGACTTCTACTCCTCAATGTTTAATTTTTTAAGCTATTTTGCAATAAGTTAGTAATTCGCTGTTGTTCACTTGTTGGAACAACTTCAAAAGCTTGACCGCCTTCATTTTGACCTCGTCCTTGAGCATGATCTTGAACAATGTTTTCATTAGTATCACGATAGCTTTGTGCTAAGCGCATCATATCATCAAAAGTCAAGTCAGTTTGTGAACTATCAGATACTGACCGTAAGAATGACCGGTTAAGCACGGTCTTGTATGATATTGACTTCTTTAATAGCGCCATAATTACTAACCGTTGCCGTGACTGACGACCATAATCACCCTCAGGATCATCGTAACGCATTCGACTAAAGGCTAAGGCTTTCTTCCCATTCATATGGTATGTCTCGCCCTTTTCAAAACTGTAACCTTCGTAGTCAAAAGTTAATGGTGACTTCACATCAACACCGCCAACCTGGTTAATTGCTTTCTCAAGGCCGCCCATGTTAACCAAGACGTAGTAGTCAATTGGAATATCGAAGTGTTCTTGAATCGTATTAATACTTTCCTTAACTCCCCCATAGGTATAAGCAGCATTGATCTTGGCTGGCGAATATTGTGGGTAATCAGGCAAGTTAACTTTCATATCCCGTGGCAAACTAACGATAGTCGTCGTCTTTGTCTTTGGATTCAAAGTCATGATCATCATTGTATCCGTCCGACCCTTATAGTCCCGACCAAGTGCTCCGGTATCTGTTCCTAATAAGAGGATCGATACTGGCTTTTTTTGTTCAAGCACTTTTTGCGCATCCCGCGACTTGGTAGCACCAGCATTACTATACATATCATCTGTCGTTGACTTCAGATTATGCCATGCCATCCCCGCAAAGAAGAGGGCAACTAGTACCAGCGCTCCCACAATCGACCAAAAAATCTTCCAACCGCGGTGACGTCGATGATGACGGTGGTGGTGGTGGCGATGATGCTCATGTTGATGAATATCTTCATCGTTATTTAAGGGCTGATTATTTTCGTCTGACATAAATAAATTCTCCCATACCGTGGCTAACTTCATAACCTAAAAAAGTCCACTAGTGCAACAAGTTACATTACCGGAAACCTACACTAACAATGGTAAATAACAAGCTGCAGACTTTTCTATATCAATTGTCAGCCAATCAATTTTAATAATTACTTAATACATTATTAGGAATGAAGCCTCTTTAGTCAAGCTATAATTTCAAACTTTTTTCACAAATACACCAAAAGTATAAATTTCATTATCTTGTAAGCTGTTGAAAATACAGTGTTTGTAAGAATTTAAAATACAATTTAATAGTTGATTACCGGTTTGTTTCACTTTAATTACATTTTAGCTACTCCCTGTAACAAAAAAAGAGCTTGGACTTATCCAAGTTCTCTTTCTTAACATCCTTCAAGCACTACAAGTACTTATCAAGTTTTTTATTGTACTCGATCAATTCAGATATACTTGCATCGGCTTCTGGCTCGACAATCTGATCGGAAATCTGGTTAGCAGAGTCATCCATCTGTTGACGACCCCATACGCCCATCGTTACGACCATATTCCGTAAGTCAGTGCCGTTATCAGTCAATGTGTACTTATCATTTTCGTCCTTGTTTGAATTAACAATCCGTAAGTTCTGCAAGGAGGCTATCTCATCATTTAGTGCTACTAAGGTTAATTCTGGTAACAACCGATGCAACTCATCAATGGTGAATGGCCGAAAGCCTAACCAATAGATAATTCGCGGTTGCCACTTATCCTCTAAAACATCTAATGTGTAGTTTACTCCACACCGATCTTTTCTTTCAGTCATAAAAATTGCTCCATTCCATTGCTTAGCTAATTCTCTTCCCTTCACCTACTATTATAACAAGCTAATGGACTAATGTTTAATTATTGTGCATTTTTTAGCAATTTTTATTCTAAAAACGATTTATCACCCGCTTTAGCCGTTCAACAAACTCTAGTGCAATCATCTCCCCGTATGTTTCCTCATAGGCAATCTCAACAATGTGTAAGATCGTCGCCATTAATACTTTTTCACTGATCCGCCGATGCTCCTGAATCACGCAATAATCGCTGTCATATGTCCGTTCATGAATATCTTCTTGCTTTTTCTTTCCGTACTGGTGACGGCAATATTCGTAGATTTGTAATTGAATTTTTGCGACATCATCTGCTGCCCCGACTATCCGTCTAAATGTCCGGTAACTAGTATTAACCTGCACATGATAGGTTTCATTTTTGCCCCTTAACAGCATCTCAACTCTCTTATCATCTATTAACTCAGCTGCGTCATCTAAGAAATGAACCATGTAATAAACAACTTGATTATTTGATCGGCCACAAGTTGGTACCAAGCGATGGTGACCGGCAATATATCCTCTCGTACGACACCCGACTAAATCATAAAGAGCTCCCATTTCATGACTGTGAATCGAATTTTCCTCAGCGAACCGATCTAGTACTTCACTTAACCGCCGTTTTAAAACCGGTTTTTCACCTTCAGTTGTCAAAATAAAGGTGCGGTCCTGGTCATAAGCAGCAATCAACAGGATATTATCCCACCGTACCTGATAATTAGCCGGCTCCCCATCAATCGCTAACCGATGTAGTTCCATTAAGTCAATTTTCTTTCTCATCTTTACGAAACTCCTTATGTCAATTCTTAAAATAAACCAAATCGCTTGTAAAACGATTCACTTTTAACATGAATAATAAGATACTGACTTATTTCATTTCTGTCAACGTCTTTTCAGAGGACAATCAAGCGTTTTTATCGTTCGCTAAGATGTTCTATTTGCGATAAATTGATTGTACTCAAGAGCTCTTGAGAATATTTCTAAAGGATGTTCTCAAATAATGGATTATAAAAAAATTTCTGATGGCTTAACTTTCCTGATGACCGATAAGCGGATCACGATCGTTCACGGTGTCTTAAAAAGTTTAGGAATCTCTCCCCGTCGTGATGATTACGATGATTTCGTTCAGGACGCATCGATCATCTTTGCACAGGCATACGCAGACTTTCTTCGCGACTCTGACCACTCTGCTAACGAACGAGACCTGATGTGTTTTGCTTACCAACGGATGCGGTGGCGCCTACTCGACCGTCCCCGTCATCAGCAGCTGGAAGGAATCCTTTTTTCTTACTCGCTTGACAATTCGGAAGATGATCACGACTACGACGATGTTTTAGTAGATCAACTAGCAAGCCATCCCTTTACCCACTTGGAAAATAGCAGTTTTCTCGGCTACCTCTACCAGCACAGCAGTCTTAATCAACAACGTTACCTAGTCGCCAAACTTAACCATCACTTAAGCGACCGCCAAATTGCCCGTGAATACGGGGTTACCCGGGCCGCCGTTTCGTACTGGCGCCGTGGGGTAATCACCCGCGCACATCAGCTTCGTGCTAAAATGAAAGGAGAGTTTTGAGGTGAGAATTTGGAAAAACATGAAATTGACCGCCAAGCTAATTGGCTTCATATCAAGTATGACGGAGAAGATCGTGATGATGAGTGCGTTAATGAACTCAGTATTTACCAAAATAAAGACGATGCTGAACTCCAAATGCTTGTATCAAATGTCGACTTTAATAATATCAGTCATGATAATACTTTTGCTCTAACCAAGGATGATGCAAGGTTATTAGTAAAATACTTACAAGACTGGCTTAACTAAAAAAGCTGAGAAAAGTTTTCACTTTTCTCAGCTTTTTCTTTTTATGACACCTCTTTGTCAAAGGCATCCCCCATTAATTTCCAATAATCCATAATCATTGCAAAATCGATTGGCCCCTGCATTCCCAAGTTAAGCTGGGTAATCTTTTGTAATTCATTACTCAACAAAACGCGGAAGTCGGTTAGCTTAATAACATTATTGTGCGGATATGGTGGTACTAAGCTAATGACGTGATCCATCAAATCACTAATCAGGCCTGAATAGAAGTCGACTAGGTCAAGGCTAGTCATCGCTGCAGGTTCTAAAAGGTCTTCACGTTCCTTATCGAAAACTTCATACCACCGTGTCATTGAATTCCAATAAGCATTATAAAGCTTCTTACTCTGCGCATCAGCAAACTCCAACTGATAACGACTTAAAACTTTCCATTGTTCTAATAAATCAACATATAATGACTCATGAGGAAGCGCCACGTCTTCACGGGTTTCCTTAATAAATCGTGCCAAATCATCAGTCATTTGAACCGGCGTCTTCTTTTTCATTTCTCATTTTCCTTTTTATATTAGTTTATTGAATGGTGTTTGGTATCAAATTATATATTATTGTTTGTCTTTACCATAGAATTGCGCAGCTGCAATGGCTCGTTGCCACCCCTGGTATAGGTCAGCCGCGACTTTCTTATCCATTTGCGGATCAAATTCATCGCCAATTTTCGAGAGCTTGCGTAATTCATCTTGATCTTCCCAAAAATCAACCGCCAGTCCCGCCAAAAAGGCTGCCCCTAATGCGGTCGTCTCTTCCATCGCTGCTCGCTTGATTGGTGTTTGAAGAATATCAGCCTGGAACTGCATCATAAAATTGTTTCGTGACGCGCCACCGTTAACCGTTAGTGCTTGTAATGGTAACTGGGTATCCTTAACCATAGTATCAACCACGTCTTTAGTCTGGTAGGCGATTGCTTCAAGGGTTGCCCGAATGATGTTACCCCGGTCAGTTCCCCGCGTCAATCCAAACATAGCTCCCCGCACTTCTTGATCCCAGTATGGGGCACCGAGGCCAGTGAACGCAGGGACAACATAAACCCCGCCAGTCGTCTTCGCATTAACCGCCATCTGTTCAGATTCACTCGCCTTGTCAAACATTTTAAGCCCATCTCGTAACCATTGTACGGCTGAGCCAGCAACAAAGATACTTCCTTCAAGGGCGTAATGAATCTGCCCATTTAAGCCATAAGCAATCGTTGTTAAAAGACCATTATCAGATAATGTCGGCTTTAGTCCAGTGTTCATTACGATAAAGGCTCCGGTGCCATAAGTATTTTTAATGGATCCCTTATCATAAGCCGCTTGACCAAAAAGAGCCGCCTGTTGATCACCAGCAATTCCTGCAATCGGAATCTGAACCCCGTAGAAGTGATAATCGCCAGTATAACCATAGATCGCAGAACTTGGCTTAACTTCTGGAAGAATTGACCGCGGAATATCCAGTAAGTCTAAAATGTCCTGATCCCAATCAAGAGTATGGATATTAAAAAGCATCGTCCGACTAGCATTAGTAACATCAGTCGCATGGACACGGTGACCAGACAGATTCCAAAGCAGCCAGGTATCAATGGTTCCAAACATTAAGTCCCCATCAGCCGCTTTTTGCCGAGCACCAGGGACATGGTCAAGGATCCACTTAATCTTAGTTGCGGCAAAGTAAGAGTCAATAACCAGCCCCGTCTTTTTATGGACCATCTCTTTATAACCATCTTTAATCAATTGTTCAGCAATCGCGCTCGTTTGTTTTGATTGCCAAACAATCGCGTTATAGATCGGCTTGCCAGTATGACGATCCCAAATAACGGTAGTTTCCCGCTGGTTGGTAATCCCAATCGCCGCAATCTTATATGGCTTAATCTGGGATTTGATCATCACATTAGAAATCACCGACTGAACACTGTCCCAAATCTCTAACGGATCATGTTCTACCCACCCTGGCTTAGGAAAATACTGGGGAAATTCTTGCTGACTAATCGCCACTTTGGTTCCCTCGTGGTCAAAGACAATCGCCCGTGAGCTCGTCGTCCCCTGGTCAATCGCCATAATATATTGTTGTTCGCTCAATTATGTTCATCCTTTCGCTATTACTTGCGAGTAGTTTCTACCTATATTATGAAGAAACTTGATGGATTTAAATTACACAAAAAAGCCA
Source organism: Limosilactobacillus caviae (assembly GCF_014635905.1). Taxonomy (GTDB): domain Bacteria; phylum Bacillota; class Bacilli; order Lactobacillales; family Lactobacillaceae; genus Limosilactobacillus; species Limosilactobacillus caviae. The sequence goes on along the minus strand of NZ_BMDS01000013.1, from coordinate 4,532 downwards.
TCGTGAAAAGACGCTATCCGTTCTCCCCCGATGACTCTCTCTTGTTTGTTACTTGTCGCTGACCATCTTACCAGCTACACTATAGCGGTCCTTACGCATCTCATTCAACACGATATGCACCCGTTCGGCAGGAACATTGGCATCTTTTGAAATTGCTGCTGTAACATCCTTTACGAGAGCCTTTAACTGCTCATCGGTCCGGCCTTCAATTAAGTCGATATGAACTAATGGCATAATGCGTGCCTCCTTATAAATTCATTTAAAATCTTACCATAATAGCGCTTTTACGGCAATTAGATTAGATCAAATTATTAAATTAATTTGACTTTCGTAATTCTTCCCGAACTTCCTCAGCTGCCTCACGATTTCCGGTAAAGACAATGTGATCGCCAAATTCAATGACCGTATCGCCATGAGGATCAATCGGCTTGCGCTTACGGAAAATCCGACTAACCGTAATATGGTTGATGAATGGTAACGTATGAAGCTCACGACCAATATAGCGAGAATTAAGAACAGTTGCTTCATATAGTCCCGCTTCCGTATCAGTCAGCATCCGCAAGATTAATGGCGATTCAATCAACGCCCGTAAGACACTGCTCTGAACATTAAAACTATTAAAAATTTCAACTCCCTTATCACGCAAGGTATTAACGTCTTTAGGATCAAGACGAGGATTATTCTGGCTAGCAATCACCCGTTTAACCCCATGCTCTTTTGCAATTTGAGCAAGCCGTGCAGACTTATGATCGTTCAAAAATCCAACAACCATGATGTCACAATCAAAGTATCCGCCATGTTTTAGGGATTCCGCATCAAGCGTAGGCAAGTACTCAAGATGCTTAACTTCACTATTATAAGTCTTAAAGTTCTTTTCGTTATCCGTAACCATCCGCACATCATACCAGTTCTTATACAATTGCTGGGAGATTGGAACGGTTAAGGTGTTTGTACCAATAAAATTAACTTTCTGCTTAATTAAATCGGCTTTTTCCGGCTTAAAGACCGAATTAAAGACAACCGGTGCGATAATGCAGACAATAATTGCGGCCAACGTAAAAGCATCAGACTGGGCGGTTGTGATTGCATGAAGGTTCCGCGCAACTTGCAGGGTTGGCAAAACTAACGTAATTGTGGTGACAACTAGGAAGCTTCCCGCAAAAGAATTACGAGGTTTGAACCGCCGTCTGAAAATCAGCATCGTTGGCATCTTAGCTAAGATAAAGCCAATGACTAAAATTGGAATTAATGCTAGTGCTTGGTGGTTAGCAAATAGGTTTTTTAAGTCAAGCCGGTCTCCCGTCATAATGAAGAAAAATGGAATTAAGAAACCATAACCAATTGAGTTTAGCCGGTCTTCGGTTGCCTCACTTGGCTCAAGAAGTTTCATTACCATCCCAGCTAAAAAGGCTCCAAGAATGTTTTCCGCACCAACCGTTTCCGCAATCGTCACCAATGTAAAGATCAGGAAAAAGGCTAAGCGGATATCGAGCTGGGTCGTGGACTTAGAAATTTTATTGAACCAGATGAATGGCTGCTTAAACCGCCGAAGAAGAAAGATTGCAGCGAGAAAAAGAAGAACGATTAGCCATAGCCGCCCTGCATTTCCCCCGTTAATCGACGCATAAAAGGTCAAGGCAAGCATCGGGGTAACTTCCCCAAGGACAGCAGTTAGTAGCAATGTCTGTCCAACCGGTTTTTGTAAAATATCCTTTTCCTTTAATGTTGCAATAACCACCCCTAAGGCAATCGTTGAGAAAAGAATCGTTGCTAATAAAATATCATTAAATAAGTGCAACTGACTAATGATAACCGCAAGGACAAATGAAGTGACCACAACTAGGCCGAATGCTTGGGAAGCCATTACTACTGGCGAGTCCTTCGCCTGCTTTTTCCCTGGTGTCTTACGGAAAAGGTCAAAATTGATCTCCATTCCAGATAGGAACATCAGCATAATCACCCCTAGTGACGATAGGAGGTTCAGCGTCCAGCTAGGATTAACAACATTTAAACAACTTTTACCGAGAATAATACCGGTAAGGATTTCGGCAACGGCAGTCGGAATCGAGGAAACTCTAAACCGTGCCATAATAATAGGAATAATTAACGCCGCTAACATTACAATTAGCATCGATAATTGTTGCATATTATCCTCTCCCTTCCTATTTTATACAGCAATATATTATATACTTCTAAACAACAAATTAAAATGTTCCGCCAAAATCGACTTGCAACTCGGTTCGCGGTACAATTAATGTATTATACAAAAGGAGAATTTATTATCTATGGGGAATAAATTAACTGCATGTACAAGTATTTTGATTGGTAAGGAGGCCAGCATTGACGGCACCATTATGATTGGGCGGAATGAGGATGCTAAGGCAGCATGGCCTAAACATATGGTCGTCCACCAACATGGCGAGATGCCAAGCCACTTCATCTCTAAGGATACCCGTTTAGAGCTTGACTTGCCAGAAGAAAGCGCTCGTTATACTGCAACACCGGAATGGACGGACAAAGACGGGCTATTTGAAGAAGACGGAATTAACGAATATGACGTCGCGATGAGTGCAACGGAAAGCGCCTATTCTAACTCATTAGTTCTCGGCTATGACCCGTTAGTAGAAAACGGCTTGAATGAAGAAGCAATGATTACGGTTGTCCTGCCATATGTTAAGACAGCACGTGAAGGGGTTCAGCGGCTCGGTAATTTAATTGCAAAATATGGCACTGGCGAGACGAATGGGGTTTTATTCGCCGACAATGACGAAGCGTGGTACTTTGAAACCGGTGCGGGTCACTACTGGGTTGCACAACGGATTCCCGATGATTGTTACGCGGTGGTTGCTAACCAACTGGCAATTCAAGAAATTGACTTTAATGACTCAGACAATTTCATGTTTCACCCTGGCATTCAAGAATTTGTTGAAAAGCATCAGCTAAACCCCGACCCAACAACTTTTAATTTCCGCAAAATTTTTGGGACAGCCGACCGCTCAGATGCAATTTATTCGGAACCACGGGTATGGACTGGTCACCAAATGTTCAGTCCCCTTCAAGCAACTGATGAGACACCTGAATCGACCGAGTTGCCATTTATCATGAAGCCAGATCATAAGCTGTCAATTTTCGACGCGCAAAACTACCTCAGTAACCATTATGAGGGAACAGAATTTGATCCGCTTGGTCACGGTAAGAATGCCCACAAGTATCGGCCAATTAGTTTAGCAAAGACGCAAGAATCGCACATTCTGCAAATGAATCGGCCAGGAGCTAACATTCACTGGCTAGCAATGGGCGTGGCTGCCGAAAGTACCTATGTGCCATTCTTTAACGGGATCACCGATACTCCTGCTCCTTATAAACGCGGAAAACTTCCTGCACAACTCAATTCTGCCTACTGGATTTTTAAACATGCGAGTGTATTAGTTGATAGTCATCTTCACGACTTCCTACCATTACTACGCGATGTCCAAAAAGAACGAAATACCGCTGCCATTAAAATGATTGCGGAAACCGACCACCGACTTCCTAGTCTAAAAGGTGACGCTCGTGCTGCTTTCTTAACACGGCAAAGTGATGATTACGCGACTGATACTTTGAATGCGTATAAGAAATTGAGCCTTGAGCTAATCACAAAGATGACTGATTACTGTCAATTGAACTTTAAGACGGATGAAAACTTATAATTTCATTTAAAGAAGCAGCCCTTAAGCTGGAATTTCCAACTTAGGGGCTGCTTTTTTGTTTGGCTCAAATAGATAGATTATTTATCTTCGCTATTCTTTTTCTTCTTACCAATTAACAAGAGTAAGACTGCTTCTAGGGACATTAGACCAAGTAATTCAGCCGTTGTTTGACTAGTATTACCGGTTTGTGGAAGCTTCTTATTCTGTGAGCTTGGCTTTTGACTACCCGCATTGTTATCAACCGAGTTAGTACCAGTTAAGTTAACCGTCATGTGGTTGTCAGCAACAGAAACATTAGTATTTTCCAAACCACTCGTATTTGTACTATTTGTGATACTCAAACTCAGTGAAGTTGAACCATTAGCCGAGTTTGAAGCAGATCCACTGTTATCAGGTAGTGGCGTTACTGGTGCTTGACTGCCACTAGTAGAAGCTGAAGTGCTGCTATTTGCAGAAGCACTTGCACTAGTTGAAAGGCTCGTACTCAATGAGTTAGAAATTGAAGAACTTTCACTCAACGATGTCGATGCCGAAGTACTTACTGAAACTGAATCGCTCATACTAATTGACATTGACTCCGAATCACTAGCCGATGTAGATGGATTATCCGGTTGTGGCTTAATTGGTGAACCACTAGTCGATGTTGATCCACTGGTTGAGGCAGATTCGCTTAGCGAGGTTGAGTTGCTGAGACTTTCACTTGTTGACACTGAATTGCTTAAGCTCTCACTCAGCGATGTTGAATTACTTAAGCTTTCACTCTGCGATACCGAGTTACTTAAGCTTTCACTCTGCGATACCGAGTTACTTAAGCTTTCACTCGTTGATACCGAGTTACTTAAG
>NZ_BMDS01000012.1 GCF_014635905.1 Limosilactobacillus caviae | reverse complement strand
CAATTATGGTCAAAATTCTGGGTATTTAGTAGTAGATTAACTCCACCGCCATTAAACATAGGAACAGTGGTCTGTTGAACCTTTTGCATAAAGCCATCAGCAGTTTGGAGAAATCCTGAATTAGTCAGAATATTACTTAACCCTTGCCAGTTTCCATCATTTCTGATTGTGTTAATGGCGTCATTCTTAGCAGAATTGGTTTTATTATCGGTTTCCGACTTAGTGTAATAGCTACTAAATTGCTGACTAGTTGCAGTAATTCGGCCAGACAGTTCAGTTAAATCGTGTTGAACATCATCCGTACTTGGCACCCACTCTGTTCCAGCATTCCCAACTTGAAGCATAGGGTGATGGAAAGTAGTTGCAAAGTTCTTTCCCTCGATTTTCCCATATGACCTGCATATAACCAAACACTATAACTTGTTCCATCTTTTGGAATTGTAAATGTCTTTGAATGTCGTTTTCCATCTGCTAAGAAATAGAAATTAGCTGAGCCGATTTCTTTATTACTTGCTGAATTCCAAATTCGCATTGAAGCTTCTTGAACGTTATTAGTATTGGTTGCTGAAACCGAAAAAGTATACGTTTCGCCTGGGGTTAAATCCCAATAAATTGCTTTATTACACCAAGCGGGCCAAGGATCTGTGGTTTTTGATTCGATAACAATATCCTTATCACTGTTAAGGATTAAATTCCGTCCACCAATCTTCAAATTATTCATCCAATCAGTAACGCTATCAATGTTAAACTTTAACCCATTAGCCGTTGCTTGTAAGTCAGCCGTCTTTGCATAACCGTTCAAGTCGCTAGCCGTTAACTTAGCATTCAGCGCTTGGTTGGTCAGATTAACAAAATTGGTATAAGTAGCATTATCAACCTTACCTGCTAATAACGTTTGTAAGTTTTGAGCATCAAGCTTTAACTGTGCAATATCACCACTTGCATTGCCAAGTGTGGTTTGCATACCCTTTACATCAACTTTTGTGGAATTAACATCCCCTAGCAGGTTAGCATAGTTGATATTCAAACCATCAACCGTCTTAGTCACGTCAGCAATGTTTTTACCTTGTTGTTGAGCATGCTTGGTTAGATCAACAATATTATTTTGCGCTGAAATATACTTCTGCAAGGCATCAGCTACATCATTAGTTACTTTAGTTAAATCAGGAACAATGTTGTTATCATACTGACCTTGTAACTTAGTAATGCCATCACTTAACCGTTGTAAGCTATCATCAGCAGTCTTCTTATTAGCTGCAATTGACTTGTTGAGATTCTCAATGTCGGTATCAGCCTTTTGCTTATTGGTGATGATGTCGGCCTTGGCTTGGTTAAGACCCTGCTGTGCTTCCTTAACCTGATTTTCAACAATATGTAAATCACGAGTAGACTGGATAAATACCCAACCACCATTGTGATATTGATACATATCGGTTTCGCCATTGCCAAGATCTTTGTACCAGATGTCACCTTCAATAGGTGCAAGTGGTTGAACAGAAGAATAGTAATTATTATTCTTACCGTTCGCCGCAATAGCAGCATGACCAGCCACTTCTTTTGCTTCATTCGCAATCCCATCAACCTTGATAATTGAACTAGTGATACTATGACCGCTAAAGTCATCCCCCAGTTCGATTTGATTATCATTTTCATCAAGTAGGTTATGCTTTACTTTATAAACTCGTGTAAAGTATTCAATCTTTAGGTCATGGCGAATAATCGCAACAGTATCACCAAGTCCAAGGTTACCAACATCAGTAACATCAGCTTTAAAGCTCACCTTTGGTCGTTTTAACGATTGTAAGGCTTGCCAGGTGGCATTGATTAGCTCAATTGGGTCTTCAATATCTTCAAAGACAGTTAAACCAATACGAGGGTTACCATCACTAAATCCATATAATTCAGTTGCTTCCGGGTCAACAAGATATTCTTGACCCGCTGGTTTATCAACTGGATTACCGTTCTTCTTTGACCAAACCACATCGGTAAAAGTAATCCGTCGACCATAACCATCAGGAGTATCATCATGACCTTCCGACACTTGTTCACCTTTACCACGACCGACTAAGGCAGTAATCAATTCTTGACTATTCTGCTCCTGCTCAACCGTCAATAAATTAGAACCATATTCAAATCTCTTACCCGTCCGCTGTCCTTGTTGCTTATAAACATTGACTTGCCGGCGGGTTATTTTATTACTCTTTGAATCAATCGTAACTTCAAAAGTTAGCTCAATATTAAAAAGCCCCACAACTTTTTGTAGAGCTTCTAAGTAACTAATATAGTAGAAATTTGTTGATTGATGATTGGTTTCCGGAACATCGCCCAATGACCACCTTGTCGGTTCAAGAACCATTTTTAGCATTTCTTCCGCAGTCCGTTCATTAGGACGAATATCCTTAATATAGCCGTACTGTTTCAGTTCATCATATGCTTCTTCGATTCCTTGGTATTCAATTCGGTCATTCTTGACTTGTTCGCTAAGCAATTTAAATAGTAAATAACGTTGCTTGCTTCTTGGTGTAGGGATTGCGACATAGTAAATATTATCCGCAACTCGTTCCTTCAAGGGCAAAGAAAAGTTAATCTGATTAGCTGCATTAATTTCTTCCGTCATTTCTGCTTCAACGAAATCATTATCTTTAAGCCAACGTCTAACACGTTGCTTCTTATCTAATAGATACATCCTCATAATTTCTTCACCCTGTACTTAATTTCAATATTTCCACCTGCTGAAAAATTAATTGTATCACCGTCCCTAATATAGAAGTCGCCTAAATTACTATCAAGAGTCACATTCATCAATGCCGAAACTTCATTAATAACCACGTCCAAATTATTAAAATCTATTAGTACCTTTACATTGGCTGAAATTTCCTGGTTAATTTCGATCTTTTTATCGCCATTGGTAATTATCAAAGATGAAATATCAGCGCTAGGACTGAAAATAATTGTGTCTGGTGTTTGATCATAATTCAGCCCCATTGATGGAACCTTATAACTTGTACCAGTGAATGTAGCGGTCTGTTCATTGCTATAAGCAAACGGATCACTGCATTCAATCTCAATTGTACCTGCATCATTCAAAGTATCGTTATTCATTTTAATTTCCGTCACGGTACCTACATAAACTGCTTCTGGATAATCAGCGAAAAGTAACTGCTGATGGGGGCTAGACAAAATAATGTTTAGCTGTTCCATCTGACGGTTATATTCAGTTATTGAATCAGTTTCAATCATAAATTTAACTTCTAGTTTGCGACTTTCTAATTTAGATGACAAATACATATTGCCGTCACCAGTTAAATCAACATCATTTATTTTTCGTGAGAATGTGTGTCGACCACTCACAACTAAAGTAGTAAAACCAGTGATTTCATCATCTAACCAATGACCACCATAATTAATTGCCTCCACCGGGCGGGTGGGACTGTTAATTGATGGATTAATATCCATATTCGTAAATCCATACATAACTTTTACCTCCTAAAATCTAAATTGTCTTAAAGAACTTTGATTTCCTTGTTCACGACTAATATCTTCAACAAACGCTGTATATTCTGTTCCGCCCAGTGAAAGATTAATATAGGCTGGTTGCTGATTAATGTTTAACTGATGGTCGATCGTACCACCAATATTATTACTGACATTGCCATGACTAAGGACACCATTAATTGAATTGCCAATATCTACTGATGGGACAGCGTAACTTGCAAGGTTATTAGCAGCCTTTTCAATCATGTTGGTATTGTCGTTCATCCCCTTAGCGAATCCAGCGACAACATAATAACCAACCTGATCACGCATAACACGTGATGGTGAATGAATCCCTAATGCTGATTTAGCAGCATTCATTGCAGACCGTGCCATGTTTGCAGCCGCATTAGCAGCAGCACCAATTGCACCACGAATACCATTAACAAAGCCCATTACAAAGTTACGACCGGCAGAAATCATTCCACTAGCTGCAGACCGCACTACATTGACTGCTCTGTGAATACCACTAGAAGTTACACTCCTTGCAGCATTCCAGCCAGCACTAAATGCAGATCGAACAGAACTCATCATGCTTGAAACTACTGAACGAACGCTACTCATACCACTAGATACGACTGATCGTATCCCATTCATAACACTGGAAGCAATACTCTTAATACCATTCCAAGCAGAACTCCAAACTGATTTAATCCCGTTCAGAATACTATTAATGATCGACTTAACAGCATTAAAGACCGTGCTAACAATCGTTTTTATACCATTCCAAACTGTTGAAACGACACCTTTAATTTCGTTCCATGCACCAGACCAATCACCCTTGATTGCTGCGGTTACTGCTTTAATAATTCCAGCAACTGCATTAATTGCAGTTGAAACTATTGTTGAAATAACTGTCCAAACAGTCTGGACTACCGTCTTGATTACATCCCAGACAGTAGACCAAATACTTTGAACAATCTGCATAGTTGTTTGAATAATTTGAGCAATAACTTGAATTGCGGTTTGTGTAATAGTCTTAATATTATCCCAAACAGTTTGCACTACTGTGACTAATTGTTGCCAGATAGCTTGCGCTGTTGTAACTATGCCCTGCCAAAGTGGAGTGAAGAACTCAACTAATCCTTGCCAGATAGTTTTAATTGCTTCTACAATCGAAGTAAAAATCTGAACGAAAGTTTGCCAGATAGCTTGTGCTGCTGTTACGATACCTTGCCATAAAGTACTGAAAAACTCTGTCAATGCGTTCCATAGATTCTTAAAAGCATCGACAATCGGAGTCATACCTTGCACAAAGCTATTCCAAACACCTTGTGCAGTAGTAACTATGCCTTGCCACAATGTACTAAAAAATTCTGAAATACTATTCCAAATATTTTTTACTGCTTCAACTACTGGAACAAAGAATTGTGCAAATCCATTCCACAACGATTTAGCAGTAGTGACAATTTTTTGCCATAACTGACTAAACCAACTAGTCAAGCCATTCCACAAACCTTTAATTGTTTCAACAGGATGTGTTACTGCTTGGCCTATTGCATTCCAAACGGTGGAAGCTAATTGTTTTAAGCTAGCCCATGCCTGCTTTAACCAATTTACAAAATTAGCCCAAATTTGTTGTCCTAGTTTTGTTTTAGTGAAGAAGATAACTAAGGCAGCAACCACTGCAGCAATGGCAGCAACTATCAATCCCCATGGAACAGCTGCAGCAGCAGTTGCAGTTGCCATTCCCTCTTCGGCAGCAGTTGTTCCTACAATTGCAGCCTTTAACGGGCCAAAAATTGCACGAACACCTTTTAATCCATACATGGCAGTTTTAGCGATTGTAGACTTCTTAGCTAACTTCTCTAATCCTGTTATAGCTGTTGTAAGATCAGAAGCTTGTTTCAAAACAATAAATGTTCGTCCTAGATTACCAATAGCACCAATAGCACCACCGACTAAACCTACAATCTTACCAACATTAGTAGTAAAAGCACCCACTGCTGTGATTGCTGGACCAATAACAGGCGACAAACCAATAAAGCTCCGAGTAAATTGAGCAATTGAACTATCAGAAGTAGTAGCCCATTCTAGGGTCTGGTTAATCATGTCTAGTAAGGCACCATTAACTCCACCCTTAGCAGCCATTGCCTTATTACGAAGTGCTTCCCAATTACCACCAACTTGTTCAATCTTTGAACCTATATTCTTTTGCATATCATTAGCTTGCTCAGAAAGGAATTTAGTGGCTTTAGCCGTCGACCCCGCAGCTTTATCTTGTTCAGCGGCATATGCGGCCCATGAGGTTTGGGCACTACCAGTCTTATCATTAATAGCGTCAAGGAGTGGAGCAATTGCTTTCATACCGGCGGCACCAAACATTGCTTTTAACGCTGCTGTTTTTTGAGCATCGCCCATTCCATTAGTCTTATCTGCAATTTCTTGGAGAATTTGTGGGAAAGGTTTCATCTTACCGGCACTATCAACAAAGGATAGACCTAATGCATCCATTTCTTTTTTTGCAATAGAAGATGGAGCTAACATTTGAGTGATAGCATGATTCAAGTCATCTGCTGCTTGAGCGGCACTAAATCCACGATTTGTAATTAACCCAATAGCTTCAGATGTTGTTCCCATATCCATTCCAGCCATGTGTGCAACTGATCCAACCGTTGCCAAAGCTTGTTGCATATCCTCAATTGACGCTTTTGAGGCATTCGCAGTCTGAACTAAAATGCCAGCAGCTTGCTCAGGCGATTCTAAACTATCTGACCAAATATTCATTGATTGTTGTACAACGCCAGCAGTTGCTTGAAGGTCTGATCCAGCGGCTGTTGACGCCTCAGCAATAGCAGGAAATTGCTTCTTTAAATCTTCAAGTGAAGCACCGTTCTGTGCCATTTCAATCATGGCATCAGCAGCATCTTGAGCACTAATTGGTAAAATAGCACCCATTCGGTTGGCAACATCAGCCAGTCCATCTATATCCTTTGATGTCCCACCAGCTACCACCGCTGCTTTATTCAGAGAAGCTTGAAAATCACCAAATGATTTAACAGACTTCATCCCCATTGCAGTAGTAGCGGCACCAGCAACAGTCATAGCTTTACCAACACCCTGCATTTTAGAATTTACAGAATTCCCAAATGCTTGTGTCGCCTGTCCCGCTCTTGCAAGAGTAGAACTAAAAGACTGGTCAACTGCAGATAAAATTGCTCTAACACTATAATCAGCCATGACTTATCCCCCTTTCTTTAAGCGGGATAATCTTGCCGGCTTGTTTTAGTTTCCTAAACTCTTCCACTCGCTTAGCAAAGATTTCAGCACGATTAACTGATTTATGACTAAAAGATTGTGGTTGATAATCACTTTCAAAGCTAGAACGCACCTTATCAATCATCTTTTGTTCATCATATAATTCAGTTATTTCTCTAAAACGTGGCTTAGGGTGCTTAGCACTTCCTTTTTGCTGGGTAACCAAGTGATTCCACCATGCTTGAACGGCGATATCCTCTTGTTCTTGTACCCGGCGGAGGTTATATGCTTCAAGCCGTAAATAATATTCTCGCAATCCCATCTTTTCAATATCTTCAATACGAGAAAAGCCCAGGAAAGCTAAGCTATTAAGCAATATTTCATGGTATTGCTGTTCGCTTGTTAGATTTCCTAGGGCTTCATGTTTTTTGCTGCTACCTTAACAGCATTAGATTCATTAATTTCTTTCTGGACTTCATCAAATACTTTTTCTAGGTCTTTGCAGTTATCAATAAAATCATCAATCACTTTTTGTGTTGGTCGTGGTTTAACTCCATAAGCTGCAGAGTAGATAATATCACTCAATACTGCTGGATCATATGCTTGCAGTGCTGGTAACGATTTGGTTAAGCCAAAACCAAATGACTGACCGTTTACTGACATCCCCGCTACCTTATCAAGCTCACGGACAAATCGCACACCAAAGTTTAATTCAATTGTCTTATCGTTTAATTTAAGTTCCATTATTATGATTCTCCTTCATTCGTTATTTCTTCACTTACTCGCTGGTACATCAGCAGAACCTTTACCTGCATCACCATCAACAAATGCTATGCCACCGCCTTGCTTATCTTGGTCGGTAACTTGACCGATACCTTGGAAGACATAAGCAAGTTCTTCTTCTGCATCATCTGGTAATGTTAACCATCCCCGTTGTGGTTCTCCTTTAATTGTGAAGGTTACATCACGGGTTGAATTATCATCTGGGTCGTTTTCGTTTTCATCTTCGGACACAATCCCACGCATGTACCAAGCAAAGTATTGGCCTTGCGCATTACGACGCTTTCGGTAAACAATCCATACTTCAATATCCTTGTTCTTCAAGAGTGAAGTCATTAAATCATCAGATACCTTACTAATGTTGTGTACGAACTCAATTTCTAAGTCGGTTTCTAATGAAGAAGTGGTAGGAACCCCGCCTTGCTTCGTTTGAGTGGTATCTGTATCACGTTGTGGATCAAAATCTAGTGATGTTTGGTAAGGAATAAGTTGCCCACGTTCCTTTGCTGCATTTTCAAGCAAACGAACATAAGCCACTGTATCAATACCCTGTAAGTATTGAATATCATTATTTGCCATGTAATTTTCATCCTTTCTAAATTAAGTTAAATTTCAAATTAACAATTGCATGATTTAAAACAGTATCGGGAACACTCGTATCTTGAATAATTTGATAATCACTACCACTCATTCGACCACGATACCGATAATCTGCCGTTTTAAACGACAAAGAGGCAATCATTAACAACGAACTAGCGATAGTATCAACCGTTAGTCGTTGATCTTGATTGCCCCACACGTTTACTGCGAGATTAATTTCAGCACCAATTGAAGTCTTAGTTGGCAGTGGTACTAAATTCATATTCTCCAAGGTCACAAAGGGATAATCAACGTTCTCAGAAGCCATTGGTAAATGGTCGTAAGTGTCATATCCTTTGTTCATCGATTGTAAAAACACATAATCATACAATTCTTGTTGTGGAGATTTCATCATTGCATCAACCTTTTTAATTCGTTGATAAACATTTGCGACTGAACATCAAAAGCAGGCTTTAAGGTCGGCATTGCAGACATAAAACGAGTGCCATATTCCAAGTATGGGAAATAATCAGTGGTTAGACCAACTGAAACGGTCATACCACCATCACTAAAGATTGGTTTAACTGAACGCCGTGTCCGTCCAGTAGAATAACCGTGTGTATAGGCAGTCTGCATATTAGATTGAGTGCGACTAGATAATTGTGCACCATGTTTCTTTACAACTTGAGGTACTTCAGTAAGATCCATTTTAGCTTTAATTGCTGTTTGCAATTCGTCTAGTCCTTCAAGTGTCATCTTAGGCTTTCCCAATATCTTCACCTACCAAAATTGAAACATTTTTCAATGGAGTAGTTGTAGTTCGCATTCGATACTTAGTTTTACCATCATCAATTGTTAAATAAGCCCACTTCTCATCTATTGGTTCAACTAAACGAATAACCTTAATTCCTTGAACAATACTCCCAAAAAGTTTTGTAGAACGGTCAGCACCAACATCAGTAACATTACCCATTACATCAGCGATTAATCCCGTTCCGCCTTCGTTTTGTGAAGTAATTGGATTATAGTGCCTCTTATCTTCACTAAAGAATTTAATTTCGTGATTGTAACGCACTGGAATCACCTCGGTATGGATTGAAGAATTGAGCTTTCCCTAGAGACTTGACATTCTTTCCATGCTGTTCACGCCAAGCATTAATATCTTCCATGAAGTCGTCAAAATCAGATGAATTAAAAGTAATTGATTGTCCTTCTTGTGAATAGGAAGCCATTCCTTCATTAGAAATTCGATTATACCGTCGTACGCAAACTTCAAGAGCAATAAAACCTAACTCATTAGGTAAGTTTTCATCGCCTTTAATACCTAACTTAAATCGTAACGCCTGTTCAGTGTTCTCAATAATGAGTTTTAGTAAATTATCTTGCTTATCTGATTTTAGTTGTAGCATTGTTTTGAGGTTTGCCAATGTTGCTGGTTGCTCCATTATTGGTCACCCTTTGGATTATCGTCCGACTTATCCTCGGACGTTGTTATTTTGACGCTGTACCAATCGTTGCAGTTACAATCCCATCAAGCCGTTCAGCATAAAGTTTTCCAGCTAGAAGAATTACTGTCTCATATGACAAACGGTTGTTAACAGCATCATGAGCTACACCCATTAAGCCAGTTTCATCAGTGACAAGATTAAATGCTTGGCTCAATGCACCAGTAATTGAAGCATAAGCATAGTTAATATTTTGGCTAGCGGTCAAATTGATAGTTCCTTGTTTAACAGCATTAGACATAATAATCGTATCTACACCCATGAAGTTCTTGACGTATTGCAAACCAAAGGCTGATTGGGTAGTAATCTGTGCATTAGCTAAGTAATCATAGAAATCAATTGGATTAACAAAGGCAACAGATTGAATATCATTGTCTTCCCACTTTACTGCTAATTGTCCTAATCCCTTGGCTAACGCTTTTTGGAACGTCTCACCAGAAGCCTTAGTAGTACCGGTTCCAGTAAAGTCAAATAATTCTTGCTTAACATCCTTTTGAATTTCACGGATTAATTTAGCGTCAGTATCAGTAACAGCACCTTGGAACCCAGTAGATTGAATTGCTTCGGCCGTTGTCATTTTCCGATACTTCTTGAAGTCAAGGGTTAGTGTCTTATCAAGCTTACGAGTAACCTTGGATAGTGGAATTTCTTCTCCTTCACCGGCTGTCCCATCAGCCTTAGTAACTTCTGACTTGTAAATCTTAATTTGTGATCCTTGAGCCATTGGGGTCATTCGTGTTACCCCAAGAATTTCTAATAAGGTTCCTAGCCCATCCTTGAATTGTTCATTAAAGTCAATTGATTGAGCAATTAAATCTTGTTGTGTAATTAAATTTGCATCTGCTGGCATATTAATTATTCCTCCTTAGTAATTGTAAAGACCAAGGTTGTCCTTAATGGCTTGTTGCCGTTTAATTGGATCCTTGATCTTTGAAATTTCTGCTTTTGTCATTGTGGCAGCGGGAGCACCATTAATTCGTGGTGACTTGCCCTTCAATAATTCTTGACGAACTTTTTCCTTAATCCGTTCATACGCATTAAGGAAGGCTTCACCACGTTCTTGAGTAGTTTCTGCCTTGTCAGTAACAATCAAGTCGATATCTTCGTCAGTTGGATTAGTATATCCACCATCGACCAATTGTTGCTTAGCAGTATCACGCATTTTATAGCGTGCCAATTCTGCTTCGGCATCTGCTGCCCGTTGTTCTGATTGCTGAATTTTATATTCTTGTTTCTGATCCTTATTCATCTTAGCAAGCTTAGCTGCTTCGGTCTTAGCATTATCAATTTCTTGTTGCTTATTCTTCAAGGCCCGATTAAGACGTTCTTGAACAATCTTATCTAACTCAGCTTGGGTAAATATTTTTTCTTTTTTACCCTTGTCCTCGCCATCAGCTCCCTCAGGTGCACCGTCATTATCAGGAGCTGGTTCCGGATCAGCAAAGAATTGTAAATTCATTGGCAACTTTTCAAACATAAATAACACCTCATTTATAGTCCGGTCGACTGTAATATCCGAGTTGTTCTTTTACGACTGCAAACAAGTAAAAAGTCCAAAATATTTAGTTACGAAAAAAGAGAACCCTTGATAATAAAGGATTCCCCTTGAAAAGAATTTAATTAAGAAAATAAAAAGCACTCAGAATTAATCCGAATGCATCATATTTCTTTTGGCTAATTCTTGTTTAAATTCAACAAACTTTACTAATTGAGTTTTATTAGCCGTATCTTTAATTGTTAATTCTCCATTTTTAACTTCTAACAAATCAATAATCTCCTTAGGCGGCACAATCATTTTTCCACCTTCTTAAAACATTTTTCTGCATTTAACAATTTATTAAATTCTTTAACAACAGGATCGTCACTCTCATTAGAAAAATATTCAGCAAATAATTCATAATTATTAGTTGCACCATACTTTGAACAGTGTTTTACCACATTATCTCTACTTAATTCTTCACCACTATTTTCCAGCGCTTTATAGATAAGTTTATTTCCCCAACTTTGATTTTTTTGATCATCTTCCCAAGCATCAAAAGTACTACCAGCAAGCTTTGAATAATTAAATTGCACAAAATGACCAAACTCATGATCAATAACACCAGTAAAATCTTTTTTGGGAGTCCACCAACCACTCTTGACGCATTTGCTAAGTTCTTCAGAAAATCCATCTATTTTAGCAACATTAATTTTCATCATCTTTTCCTTAGAAACGTATTCGCCAAGCGCTCTATCAGAAAGTTTAGAATATCCTTTAATACTATCCAGTTCTCCTTTTAATGCAGGAAAACGATTAAAGTTTCTATTCAAAGCGCTATATATTTTATTTAATGCTTCTGGGCTAGTCTTTTCCATACCAGTAACATTTTTTATCTTAAAATTGCTTTTCACTAGCTTTTCAAAATCACTATATGCATTAATAGTATCCTCAGCATCAGAAGACTTCTTAACTTTTTTACTACCATTTTTGCTTAAATTATCCTTACCATCTACCCAGTAAGCACTAATACTGCAGCGACAATTAGGATGAACTGGAATTGATGGAGCTTCATCAACCGGAAATACACCATAACCTAAATCGTAGCGATCATTATCAGCTATTTCTTGGCAAACACGGCAAGCACCAGGTTCAGCATACCACTTCACATATTTATAATCGGCAGCTTTAATGCTATCAATCTGTGCTTGGTATTGAACCCTTGCCGATTCAGTCCGTGCTAACCGTTCAGTCACATAGCGAGCATTATTAACCGTGTCCTTAATTTGTGACTTTAGCCGACGTGCCATTACTTGGTTACTTTGACCAGTGATAAAACCAGTAGCGAGAACATGGTCTAACTGTGCTTTAAGCGCATCTTGATTAGCCCACAGTCGTTGTGACCAAGTAGCACCAGCTGTTTGTGCCATTACAATCTTAGAAATGTTGTCAGCAATCAAGAATTTATTGAACTTGACGGTTTGACCTAAGATACCAGCTTGCCGTTTAACCTCATCAACATAACTATCCGTAAGCTTCAATCGCATACTATCATCAATGTTCATATTAGCTTCGGTTAAATGTAAGCCAATCTGGCTTTTAAGATATTCCAACCGATTAATTCGCATTGTTGCGTTATAAACTCGCATGTGCTGGTTAACCTCATCGCTAAAATCAGCATAGGTCACTGTTTTGCCAAGTGCTCGTAATTTATTAGCCTGATTAACGACCTTTTGTGCTTCAACCATGTAAGCCTGAATATCTGCATCATCAACTGCCCGGTAAGCACTACGTAAACCACCAGTAGCGCTAGCCAGTGCTTGGTATTGCTGGTCAATATCCTTATTAATCTGAACGATAGCTTCCTTGTAATACTGTTCTAGTAAACGATTAAATTTGACGTCATCAGCAAGATTAGCTTTCTGCCACTTTCGCTCTTCAATGGCTCGGCGTTCCCAATAACTATTCTTCGTCGTCATTGGTATCACCAGCATTCTTCATTTGATCAGTAGCAGATGGAGCATACTTCAACGCTTCTTCCATTGCTTCCTGTTTTTCCTTCTTCATTCGCTCAATTTCTTTCTTAGGATCATCAATTAAGCTACTATTTCGGAATGCCGTTTCTTTGGATACAATCCCTGATAATTTCTGCAATGTATCAGCTTCATCCGCCATATTAATTGGTAGATTACGCTTAAAATCAAAGACTAAATCTTGCCAAGCTTCTTTGCTTTTCGTTACTTTGCCAGCACTAAAGATAACCCGATATAGTTTCCGGAGAGCTTGCCGGAACTTCCGCTCTTTGTTTGCTGCCATGTTCCGCATGGGAAGGAGTTTATATTGCAATGCCACTCCCGAAGAATTACCAGCAAAGGCTTCATCGTTCAAATTAGCTACCATTGACACCTGATAAATCATCGAAACTAGCCGGTCAATAATGTGCTCTTGCATATTGTCGCCATCTGGCTTACTGATAAAACCAACATCAGCATTGCTTGCATCCACATTGGGAGAATAAATCATCTGATTACCAATTAAATTGGCGTCAGGTAATCCATCCCCATCTTCATCTAAGTCTAAGCCAAGAATTTTAAGATAAGCATTATCAAAGTATTCCACTTGGTTTGCCTTTTGACTAAGTACTTTATCTAAAGCATCAATCAATGTTTTCACGTTATCAAAGACACCCTGCCGCTCTTCATTACCATAGAATTCTACTGCTGGAACCATTGAATACGGATTAGGCGTTTCTGTATCTTCTACGGACGTTCCTGCAAAGTTTTCTATACCATCAGCATAATAGATCGTTCCGCACCAAAGACCGCTCTCTGTATTTCTCCAGTACCGTACGAAAGCAAATGGTTTTCTTGCTACAGTGTCGTCATAGATCATAAATGCTTCAACTGGAGAAGCATAAGCAACACAAGTGTTGGAAGCTTCATCTTGATAAACAAAAGCAAACGAACGTCCGTAGATATCCGTTTGCTTGCTAATTTCTGATAATTTATCTTGAAGTGAATTGGTATCGTTCCACTGTTGCAGTGCTTTATTATTTGCTTCATCATCCAAACTAATCTTAGGTGGTATTCCAGTAAAGAAACCATTGTATGTGTCAACAATGTAATGCGGTAGGTTTGCTACTAGTCGATTATCTGGTCCATACATCCGCCGTTGCTGTTTCAAAATATCATGATTACCCAGATACATCTGCATATTATGCTTGTACTCTTGTGCATACTGAATGTTTCTCCGCATAAATGATTGTAAGTCATGAATGTCTACTCGTTCTTCATCAGCTGGGTAAATAAAAATATGACCGTCTAGAATTTGTCCTTTACCATTAACTGTTTCCATTCAATCACCACCTCAAATATAAATATTCTTTAATATCGTTGCCTTAGGACTAGCTAACCCATTAAATTCAGCACTACCATACCGCAAGCTATCAATGCAGTGGTTGTAGGCATCAACAGGTTCATTGATATATTCACCAGTCTTACGGTCTTTCTTATATGTATAATTCTCTAATTCTTCAATTGTTTTGACACAACGATCATCAACAATCCATTCAAACTGCTGTAAGAACTGAATACCCTGAATAATTGAGTCCGGCCCTTTCTTCGCTGGTCGAATACGATATATCCCATCACGCTTTAATTCAGCAATTGATTTTGGTTCTGCTGCATCAGCCGTAATAACTTCTTTGGTATAACCCATTTGTTTAATTACATTGGCTATTTCATTATTGAGCATTCCTTTTTTGACGTATTCTTCAAGAACATAGAAACGTTTATTTTTCATATCAATCTTGGAATGAGTAAAAGCAGATGGATCATTGCTGTAACCAAAGTCCAAGCCAAACAAATCAGGCAAATCACGCAACTGTGGTTCTTCCGGATATAATCGACGTTTAGTAAAGGTAGGAAAAACCAGCTTATCCAATGTAGCAAACTCGCCAAGTGTATAGATCTTATAGTATGCCGGGTTGGTTTGTTTTAAGTTCTCAATTGTTGCAATGTTATCAGCGTCCAAGAAGTGATTATCCTTGTAAGTTGATTGGTGAATTGATACTCGTTCCGGATTAACCTTTGCTTTCGGGTCAAACCATTGCTTGTAAGTCCAGTTCAATTTGCTAACTGGATTAAACATACAGAACAATTGCCGTTTCTTATGCTTAGGTTCACGTAGACGAAGAGTAAGCTGCGTAAAATCATCTTGATTAAACTCAGACGCTTCCTCCATGACAACATCAGACAATCCTTTAATCGACTTAATCTTTTCCGGATCATCCATTCCTTTAAATAGAAAAACCGCACCATTCGGTAAATGAATAGTACGGTTTGATTTATTTACTCTGCACAACGGTAACAACTGCCAATTTGATAGACAGTCAATTACGTCAGCAAAGATAGATTCTTGAATTGTTCGATCAACTTTCCGAAGCCATAGCACTTTACGGGGATGTTTCCAGTGTTGCAATGATTTAAGTACAACTTTCTGTACCACACCATGAGATTTACCAGAAGATGCACCGCCATAAGTCAGTACCAAACCTCAACGAAATGACCGTAATCAAACAAGTTATCAAAAATTTGCTTATTGAATACTTTAGCCGGTTTTGGAAAATTTAATTTGATGTTTGGCATACTATCACCTTCTTTTGTCTTGACCATATGTATCCTTTGAAAGATTTTATTTCCCCATCACAACAGCGATACACACTTCTACGGTTGAATCCATGTCTGTCGGCTTCTCTCGCTGAATTCCATACTTTTACCAAATTACCGTTTAAATCATATTGATAGATTTTCCAAGTGCTATGGCTTTGTTGTGAAAGAATTGACCTTTTCTCCACGTCGCCATAATTCATGTTGTACTTGCTAGTACACCATTCCAAGTTATCCACCTGGTTATTATTTTTATCTTCGTCTTTATGATTAACTTCAGGCAATTTGTCTGGGTTTGGGATAAAAGCCTCCGCTACTAAACGATGCACCTTCTTGGAGCGGCGGTTTAAATTAACCTGAGAATATCCATAAGCATCTTTCATCTGTTTAAGCAAGCCGCCTTTATACTCACTGTAAACATTACCTTTATTGCTAACCAAGTAATGAGGATGATCTTTGATTTTTCTCCATTGTTCTTCACTCCTCGTCATCATAATCCCCCATTCCCACATCAATCTGAACATCACCAGAAATAACTTTTTTATCAGTCCATGCGCCGTGACGCTTACCGATTAATTCCGCCGCTTTAATGCGATCTTTTGCCGACACTTCAACGTCTTCATAAACGCCCTTAGCAGTAGCAACTGATTCTGTTTGCTCACCACGCATAACCGAAGTAAGATACTCCATCACTTCGGTCATGTCTGCAGTCTTTTCGGACTTGATTTCTTCGTTGCGCTTTTCGATAGCAGCTTTAATATTAGGTTTTCTTAGGTTTTCGGTTGCTGTAACTGCAGCTGTCTTCTTAGAATATCCAGCCTTAATTGCCGCCTGAGTAGCATTACCCGAAATAATGTACTCATCGACAAATCGTTTTTGCTTCTGTGTTAATTTTTGAGTAATACTACTCACCTCCTTAAAAATAAAAAGCCAGCGATTAAACTGACTTTCTATTTATTTCCATTGACTTTCATCCCAATCCGTAATTATTAACTTTTGGACCTTGAAAGTCCCCTCTTGATTTCTTTGATATGTACATTTGCCATAGTATGGACGATCTGTAAGAAACATTTCTTTCCAAGTTTCTTCTGCATGCAATTCAGGATTAATTTCTACTGAATATGTTTGACCAGCTTCTAAATCATCATGTTCACTGCTGGAAATTTCAATGCGTCCTCGATTAGTTTCGTAATTACCAGAAATTATTTTCCCGGAAAATTGGAATTCATCATCTGTAGTTACTGTTGTTCCACCAAATATATCTTTATCTTTTGCATCTAGCCGAATATTTGCTGATTTCGTATCCTGAGCCCCTATTTCAATTCCTGTTATTTTTTTGCCATCTACACTTTGCGCTAATTCAGTAAGAGGTGTATTTAATTTATCGGCAACATTGGGAAGGCCTTGTGGGGTTGTGATTACTACTGTACCAGTATTATTGTTAATGTTTATTCCGCTTGTGCCTGCTTTTTGAATAACATCCACAGTTTTTCCTTCCTTTTTTGCACTTATTTTTGCTTTGAGAAATTCATAAGAATCTTTTATAGTTTCCATAATAAAATCTTGATTACTTATAATAAATGGCATTGCAGGAGCAATTATAGATTGGTAATGTATACACAATTCCGAAAGTAAAGATCCTTCCTTGACTTCTGTAAGTCTGACCGTTAGCTTTTCAGCATCGTGTTCCATAAATCTTTCTTTGTCGTTTAATGCTAGATACGTTTTCTTTATTAAATTATCAGCATTAGAAAAAGCTTCAATAACATAGTCTAAATTGTAACCAATCTTTTTGGTCATCTCATTACCGGAAACTCTAAAAGTCACCGTTTGACTTCCTGTAACGCCTTGATCTTTCTTTTTACTCATAAAAACAACTTCCTAACATAGTAATATATCTATATATATTAGAAAAAAATAAGGATGATCGCAATGTCATCCTTGATTAAATACTACGTTAGAAATCTAGTTTAACGTCGTTGCGGACAAATAATTTTGAAAGTTTATTATATGAATATCGAATTATTCGACAATATCATTATCACATTTTTATCAAGGATTGCTCATTCAACAATCGCCCATCAATTTATCATTCCTCATCTGGATAAACATGTAAGTCATCTATTTCAGTGTGAATACCATGTTTAACTAATTGGAATTCAAAACGATCAGCAAATTCGCATAACGCTTTTTCTTGTTTTCGACTATATGTTGATGAACTAATGCTTAATTCCCTGGCAATGTTATACGTCAACATCTGATCTGAATAACGACTTAACAATATCCGTTGCGATTCCTTTGTCATGTTACGCATTGCACAGCCCACACAATCGACTACTTCTTCTGCAAGCCAAATATTTAGCATTCGGTTTTCGCTCCCGTTACCGTAACTAGGTGCTTTAGGCATTCCGTCCATTCCAGGTGACTTCAAATCAAATCGTTGTTTCCCGGATAAAGCTAGATAGCGATCCAGCTTTTTTTCCAGAAACTCAGTAACCTTCCGTGCAGTTTTCAAACAATCTATATCTAAGTTCAAATCTGTTTGCATGATGTACCCCCGCTATCTGCTATAATAATTAAGGTTAATATTTTCAAGCGAGGACGCATCATACATGGTGGGTCCTTTTTATTATGGATTTTTCTTACCAAGAAGGAACCCAAACACGAAAACAGCAAGTAATAATATTAAAAATAACATTAATTTAACCTCCGTCGACACTTAGGACAGTAATTAAAGTATTCCCCACTAACTTCAATAGGGATTTCACTTTTAACTGACCCCACTACACCAGTATTTTTAACTGATTTAGTCACCATGATTGTCTTAAACGGTGCATGGCAATATTCACAATTTTCTTGTATAGAATTTTCAACAAACGAACGGCCTTTAAATACCACTGTCTGGGCATTAATTTTAATACTCATGATAATTCCTCCGGTTTAGCTTCAACTGAAACAGTAAAGAATGGATTACTGCTCAGCTTTCTAATTGTTAAAGTCTGATTTAGTGCATTATGACCAACTACATAATATTTCTGATCGTTATAAGTTACTGGTGCATTATTTTCTTCGTGCTTTAATGCTTCTTCAAATGTCATCTTAATTATCCCCCCGTTTGAAATTATTAATGTAATTAATAATATAGTCATACAAATTACCCAAGCTATTGTTAAGATATCCATCATTTTGCTAAATGTAATTTTGAACTTTGGCTTAGTTTCTTTTGGCTTATCGTTCTTAAATTCTTCTACATGCGGATAGTCCCTTAAATCTCCTAATTCAAAATAGAGTCGCTCTGTCTCGATCTCATAATCACTCATTGGAGTAACCGGTATTTTAATAATTTTTGCTGTCGCATTTTTCATATGCAAATCAGATCTAAAGGCATCCCATGCTGCTTGATAAAATTCTTTCTTACCATCAGCTACCACTTCATAAACGAATGGCTCCACTGGATAAGCTTCCATTTTTTGGTTACCACATTTAATTTCCATTAATTAACCCTCTCATAAGTCCGTTTAAATATATCTGGTTCAATTCTCCAGTGTTCACCATCAATTCCAGTAGCAATCCAATCGCCTATATTTAATATCGAAGCTCCCTCTTTTGTGTAAAAACTATATTCATCACCTGGAGAATAGTACTTAATGTGATACTTTCTTATCATTTCATCAGAACCATCGAACTGTTCAGCTTCGATTAAGGCTGTTTTTCTGTATTTGTGTAGCATTAGTCTTCCTCCTCATACATAACAACGCAATCAAGATAATACAGGCTAAATCCGGGGTTAGTGTAATTAGCATCGGAATTAGTATCCACCATAGGATAAGGCTTAATATCAATTACTTTCTTATCCTTAATGAATTCATTTACGTTTTTGTCAAATTCTTCTGGATCAGTTGCATGAATATAATGTACTTTCATTGTTCTTCCTCCTCGTTCAGTGGTCGCTTGCACATCGGACACCAATTAATCTTTTTAGACTCAATTGTTTCTTCTTCAACGACTAGCCTGTCACCTTCAATATGAACAACTTGACCCAGCACGCTCCCTAAACCGCCATAGTGCAAAGTATTAATTATGTCTTTCTTACCGTGACAGTACGGACAATTCTTTTGCTTTTCAGTTAATTTCATAATTCGTTCTCCTTGGCAGTATCAATAACGTGTCCAATTTCATTTAATTGGTGTATTCGCTGCAATTCATGTAATGCAATGATTTGAGCTACTTTTGCTTCCACCGGATAACCACTACTGATAATCCTAGTTAATGTTGGCTTATCAAATCTATCGGTCATTTCTTCCACCTCTTAGGCTTTCTAGCTATTTTGTGCCCATATTGTGACCACTCATAACTCGTATGATTGTGCCAAGCCATCATATGCTTAGCCTTAGCAATCTGCCGCTTACGAGTACGCTTAATCTTGGAATAAGCCCGTCGCTTTACATTGACGTTAAGATAATATGCTTCACCATCTTTGCCTATGCCATCAACAACAAACAAACAAGGACCAACTTTTCCGAAACACTTATAATTAATCATTTACAACCTCCGCGTATTGTTTCATAGCGTGCTCCTTATCCACAAGATGCTAATTGTAAAGCAAATTAATACCACAATAATTTCTGCAACTAGCAATCCTCGACTTTGGGTTTCCTGATAATCGCGTTGGATATATCTAATTAACCGCAGCCATAATAAGGAAAAGATAGCATTAGAGATGATACTAAAAGCCATAGCCAATCAATCCTTCCTCAACAATTTTTACTGCATCCCCAGCAGACCTAGCGATTCCATGAATAATTTCTCGTTTAGTTAACATTTCATGAAATCTAATTTGATCCGCTCTCGGCTTGCCTTTTTCATTCTTCACTTCAATGTAAAATACTTGATGATCTGACCAACGAAATCCATATAAATCCGGATGGCCACTAGGTACACCAGCTGAAAAAAATCTTCCATCTGGTGTTTTTACCGAACCAACGTTTACCCGGAACACTGTACACTGATGTTTTGACAAGGCTACCCGGATATCGTTTTGAATTTTATGTTCACTTAGCATTAGACCACCCCACTAAATAAGATGGGCTAACATGCAAAGCTCTAGCAAGCCGTTCCCACATTACTAAATTAGGTTCACGCTCATTGAGTTCATATCTGGATATTGTATTATTAGTTAGACCAACGATATTACCTAATTCTGATTGAGTTATTCCCATTGCCTTTCGACACTCTTTAATTCTATTCTTCATCATTAACCTCCCCTGGTTTACACTAGGTTTACAGTAATCAAATCACTTTTATTCTTACTGCCACAAGGCTTTGAACGATGGTTTACAGGTTTACACTTGTTTTCAACTTTTTATAAAGCATATATAGGTCTTATATATATTTTTATTATTATTATTAAAATAGTGTAGTAGTGTAAACCAACAACAGATAATCACTGATATATCAACGTTTATAGAGGTTTACACTAAAAGAATTTAAGTGTAAACCAGTGCAAACTACTGTAAACCTTCAATTTTTCGATATCCACGATGAACAACGCCCTTCATCTTCTTATATCCCGTTTTCCAATCACTCCGGTTATCCATCACATACTTAATCTTCTTTGCTAATGAGCGATTCTTAACCAGATTATCTTCTCCTAACTCGTGAGCAATTTCTGAACTTTCAATCCAATCATCATCCCAAGTAGTAAGCACTCGTTCAATTTGATTTTCAGTTTCATCAATGTACATAAATATCTTTCGATTGTCCTCAATGAGTTTCTGCTGCTCCTTCGTCAACATGAAGGAAAAGCTTTTCTTATAGAGGTCGACAGCCTCACCCCAGATATTACTAACCGTCTTATCGTCTAGATCCGTGACCGGATTTGCCATCGCTCTGGATTTATCGGCCATGTTTGGCAGAAATCGCCTTTCACCAGTTTTATCTTTTAAGTAAGTCGATTCATTGGTCGTCCTCGCAATAACAAAATTCTTTGGCCGGCGGATTGTATGTCGTCCATATGGTGGCCGGAACTCTAATTCTTCGGCTGAAATAAATTTCTTCAAGTTTTCAAAATCAGAATTATTAGTTGCCGTCATTTCATCATCGTTAACAATCAATGCTCGTAGCATGTTGGCAAAACTATCCTTATCCTTAAAGTCCGTGAATTGGTCCGTGTACCAACCATGGGCTAGTTTTTTAAGTAAGGTAGTTTTTCCAACACCTTGGCCACCGACTAAATCAAATACCCAGTCAAACTTGCTTTCTGGTTTATAGACTTTCATCACTGCACCAACAAGAAACAATTTTGTTTGCAGTGTCGTCACTTCATTACTTGGAGCTCCTAGATAAACTGGTAAAAAGTCCTTGATACGTTCTTTGTGGTCCCAGTCCTTATAACACTTCTCCATATACTCCTTGACGGGATTGTAGGGGTGGCTTTTTGCTTCAACAGTAATCGCCATATTCAACAACCTTTCTTGAAACATCACGCCATACTCATCTTCAATGTAGCGAAGCATAATGGCCGAATAGCTATCATCAAGCTGGCCCTTTTCAATAAAGAGTTGTGGAATATCCTTAACCACATCGATTGAATAAGCGAACTCATTATATTTGAAGGTGCCATGCAGTAACGGATCACCATCAAGGATTAAGCCAACGTTCTTCAAACTATTAGTCTTGGGATTTCCTTGAGTATTTAATTCAAAATCAATTGGTTTGCGAATCACATTATCCGCCACGCAGTTCACCTCCATTCCTCATATCCCGGTTAAGCATTGACCTAAACGTTCGATTTACTTCGTCTTCTGGAAGCGGATCAGGTGTGTTTTCATTACAAATCATCGCTAATTGGTACACAGCCTTAGCTTCAACTCCTCGGAATAACAGGGCACCAATCATTCCAGCTAAGGTTTTATTACGCATCCCTTTATCACCTAACCCATTGGCAATCGTTTCAAGTAAGTCAGTAGTCGAATTTCGCTCACGTGGTTTAATTACTAAATCATCAGGAGAACTACGGCGATTACTGGCTCGCATCTGATTAATATTTACCACTAATGATTTAGGAGCCGTCACAATCGGATTTTTATTCAACCATTTATAACCATCACTCGGGGCAACCACGACATAGTTATTCTGATGAGCCTTTACATCAACGCCCGGAAGATAACCGATTAATTGATTAACCCGCATATCTGACCGCTTTAGATAGAATAATTGTCGGCCACCGTGCCTTGTGGTTTGGGTCAACGTTTCTGGAAAGTATTCGGCTGGTAGTTGTTTAATCGAATCAAAACCGTCAACATTGTCTTCATGGTTGCGGTCAATATCAACTACAAAGAATTTATCAGTCCGCAAAGCTATCTGAGCAAAGGGATGTTTCTGCCAAAGTGCTTTAATTTCATCTGCAGTCAATGGTTCCCGATCAGCAAACTTAATCAATGGACGTTTACCAGCAATTGGGAGGACACTCAATCCTTTAGCTTGGTAAGCCAAGGCGTAATTAACTAAATTTTTCATCTTGACCTCCTAGAAAAATAGCGGGCATTTCACCCGCTCGGTGTATAGGTCACTGCCTTAATTAGAACTAATACCAGTTATGGTAATATTCTTCCCATTCTTCTTCGTCCTGAACTTGTTGCTTTCTTTTCATTTCTAATGCTTTTCGCAACCCACCCTTAAAAGGGCATTCCATCATCTTCAACTTCTGGCGTTTCCGGTTGTTCTGTTTCTTCAAAGTCATAATTACGGTATGGGTATTGAGGATTCTTCTTGTTTGGTCGAACTTTTAAGTCCATTGACATGACTTTTCCTACTGCAGGCTGGAATGCTTTAGCTAAGTTTTCATAAATTAAAGTATCGTCATCCCAAACTTCATCAGGAATTTCAACACCTAAGATTGCTGCTAATTTAGAAACCAATCGTAAATTAGTTTCTAGCATCGGATTAGGATTACCCTTAGTGGTTAATTCGTCTAATCCAATCTGTAAGAATTCCTTTGGGCCGGCACTTTCACCGTCAACAACTTCTAATTCAAAATTAAGCTGTTCCGCATTCCAAGGCGTTTCATGATTTTCTACCTTAGCAACGGCTACGGTATACTTACCGCTTTCCAGTCCCTTAAATTTATTAACTGAATCATTCTTTGGATCAAAACCTTCAGTAGCTTTATTCATTGCATCTCGTAAACTCATAATTCATTAACCTTCCTTTACATTTTGCTTTTTAATTTTGTTAACAATTTCATTCTGCTCTTTTGTAGTAGTCTGCTTTGGCTTATCAAAGACACCATTTACATGTTCCAGCACTCGTAAAATTGCCGGATCAGTAATATCATCTTTGACATAGTGAATTCGTCGATCTTTAACCATTCGGATGTAACGATCGCCAAACCGTTTCGTTTCAATTACTAGGTCACAGTTACCGTTAACCACGTTGTAGTACTTCTGCTTCAATGATGGTCTATCTTCCGTGTGTCCGGAAGTTTCATCAGTCAACGTCATTAGTCGGCTAATGTAAACAGTGTTGAGTGGAAGTGCTTTTAATTCAGTAACAAATGCTTGGAAAACAGTATTAAATTGGCGTACCCTTTTCCGTATGGAACATCGCCTAGTGTTTCCACGCCATTGTCATAACAGATAGCCTGTTCAATCAGCGTTACTACATCGTCAATAACATCAATGACCACTGTCTTGTAACCATGCTTTTCGGTTCCCAGAGCTAGGATAATTTCATCTAATTGGTCAATCACTGACTTCTTAAGTGATCCATCACTCTTCCGGACATTCTTCAATTGAATTGATGGTGCGGTGTTCATTTCACTATTTCCATCAGTATTTAGGAATAGCGGTGCTGGGAACCGTTCCGCTAAGTAAGATTTTCCGGACATCGTGTCCCCGTAAATAAAATAATTTCGTGGTACTTTCCGTACTTTCTGTGGTTTGTTTGGTGGCAAAATACTCATTAATATCAACCTCATTTCTTGATAAATCCACGCTGTTTAGCGTAGTGGTAAGCCCAGCCTGGTTTATACCCTTTTAATTTGGCATAGGCCTGTATTTCTTTCAGATTATTCAATTCGTTTGGACGCTTGCCAGCAACATTATTCATAATTGCTGACGATTGAATTTGTTTAATAATTGCTAGTCGTGACTTAGCAACTTTTTTCAGTTGCACATCGTCAACGACTTCAATTCCTTTTTCTTCTCCTAGTGGTGAGCCACAATAAGGACAGATATCGTTGGTACGATAGAAACTCGCAAAACAAGTCGGACAAACAGATACAGGTTTGATTGTGCTTCCTGATTGTCGTTTATCCTTTCCCTTGCCTTCTAATGACCACTGCCTATCATCAGTCGGTAATCCAAATCGTTGTACATTTCCAACGTGGTCAATAATTACTGCTGTCTTACCTTTGCGGGGGTTCATTGACCGCATTGCAAACTGTAAGTACAGGGATAATGATTGCGTTGGGCGTAGCATAATCACACAGTCAACATTAGGGAGATCTAGCCCCTCGGTAAATAGCTCTGCATTGGTTACGATTTGAATTTTTCCTTGTCGATATTCCTCAATAATTTTCTTTCGCTCATCTTTCGGAGTTTTTCCGGACACAGCTTTTGCCGAAATGCCATATCCGTTAAATGCGTTAGCTAATCGACGAGCACTCTCAACGTTGTAAGTATAGGCAATTGCCTGCATTCCTTTAGCTAGTTTGAAGTAGTGCTTTACCGCATTTCCATAGATTTTCGGCTTCATGGCTTCCTTGATTGAATTCTCATCAAATTCACCAGTTTGTTTTACTTTTAGTTTGGCAGTGTCAATATACGAAGGAGCGTAATAATCAACTGGTGCTAAAAAGTGATGGTCAATTAACCAGGGGACTGATTTGCCAATAATTAAATCATCAGCCACATCAGTAAAACCCTGTCCACCTAACCGATAAGGAGTAGCGGTAAACAGTAACTTATAAGCTTTCGGAAAAGCATCAAGAATCCTTCGATATGATTTAGCCAGAACATGATGGGCCTCATCAACAAAGATTATCGCCGGTGGGTCTAGATTATTAACGTGTCGAGTAATCGTTTGAACCATACCGATTTTAGCTAAATCCATATTTACATCATTAGTTTTGAACGTCTTGATAACCTGCTGGACAATTTCCTGACGATGAACTACGAATAATATTCGATTACCCTTAGCAGTGGCTCGTCTGGCAATATCTGCCATGATTACTGTTTTCCCAGTTCTTGGTGGTTGCTGTACCATGATTGACTTGTGACCCGCATGAATTGATTTAGTAATGTTATCAATCGTTTCTTGCTGGTAATCACGGAGCTTAAACATTACTTAATCACCGTGTTCCGGTTAGCTTTCAAGTGTGCTCCCGGTACTTCTTCCCCAGCCTTAAGCGCTTCGTAAATAGCCTGCTTATCTGGTTTGGTAGTTGTTTCGGTGATTTTAAACTTATCTGGAAGCTTTTTATCACTGTCAATGATTGTCGAAGCCTTAAAGTTACGGGCACTAAGCAAGTGGTTTTCAGTTGCCATTTTCTTAATTCCAGCATCATCGAGGACATCAGTGATATACTTTTTAATCCAAGTCAGTTTATTCTTCCGGTAAGTAATTTCTTCACGCCATGACTTTTGCTTTGCATCTAGGAACTCAATTTCAGACTTTAAGCGATCAGCCCATGTCGCTAAATTATCTAGCTTATTCCTACGGTCATCCTTAATTGCATCAAGGGTGTCTTTTAAAATTGTCGGGTCAAGGTCATCACGGTTAGCTAGTATTTTATAATTATCGTTAAGTTCAAATAAATTCATTAGTCCTTACCTCCTAAGAAGATTTGAGAAAGCAAATCGGCAAATGGGTCAGTCTTCAAAGTTCCAATCGTTGCCTTAATAATTGAAGTTGTAACCGGGCTAGTATTTAGATAATTTATAATCATTGCAGCTACCGTTCCATCATCGCCATCAATCAAAGAGATTGTTCGTTCGTCACGAATTTCTGATTTTTTAGCAGCGAAAATGGCTACTTCCTCGTATTCTGGTCCAAGGATCGCTTTAATTGCATTAATTTTTTCTCCGTTAGTCATTATCTTTACCTCCACACACCTTTTTCTAAAATCCCTTTAAATGTTTTTTTGAGTAGTTCAGGATGATAAGTTAGACCGGCAACAAGCATCTTAGCTAAATCGTCAGTATTACCGGTCACTTCACAGCTAAAACGATTAGGATTATTCGGAATAGTCACTAAATGAATTTCAGTTTGCTTCATGTTGATTACCTCCGTAAACATTCTTAGTTTCCGTTGCTAACCGTTCGGCTGCGATTCGTAACATGGTGGCTGCGTTTTCCATCTTGATAGCCATTGCCATTCGCTCTTCTGGAGTGCTTGCTGCTTGATATTGAGTGGCTAAGTGTGATACAAACACACAATTATCGCCAATTTCAGCATTAAGCTTTGATAAATTTAGTTCATTCATATATAATTACCTCGTAAAATATTTATTTTTGGGTACGACTGTTTGCGGCGGTCGTACTTTTTTTATTTAGCGGATCAATAACAATTAGTAATAGATATACTGACAGGATTGCGATTGCTCCGTCATAACTACCAACCATCGTGCAATACATTACCCATGCGCCGATGATCAGCGGAATTAATTTGTTCATCCCTTCACCTCCTTTCAATGTTTCTTCCGATATTTTGGCTTTAATAGCAGTGGTTCATTCCGTTCATAAAGTAAGCTGTAAATCACCGCATACAATAAACACAGCGCAATAATTAATATTGGTAATCCAATTAGCAATGCCATCTAGTCACCTCCTAACGTGGTAAAGACTGATTCCAATCAATCTCGGCTCGGTGATCTTTTATCCAAGCCATTGCTTCAGTTTTATTCACCCTAGTTGGGTAACCACTCCCCGCATTCAAATTGATTACCCAATTTTTAAACGCCGGAATCGATAAGATAAACATCCTTACCCACTCCTTGTCCTTTTTGACAGGCAACAAATTAGTAAATTCTTGAATACCGACCCAATCGCCAATTTGATTATGGC
Source organism: Limosilactobacillus caviae (assembly GCF_014635905.1). Classification (GTDB taxonomy): domain Bacteria; phylum Bacillota; class Bacilli; order Lactobacillales; family Lactobacillaceae; genus Limosilactobacillus; species Limosilactobacillus caviae. The sequence goes on along the minus strand of NZ_BMDS01000012.1, from coordinate 4,841 downwards.
TTTTAGGAACCAAGGTGTATCGTTCCTTAATTCGTCTAAGCACTTCATCAGTAATCGTTTGGTAATCTTGCTCGTCTAATAAAGCTTGCATTAATAACACCGTCCTTTTTTGATAAAATAATTGCATCCCCTCACGAAAGGAGGTGACTACTATTACTACTCATTACAGTTATGAGGAAGCTCTTGCAGCTAGTACTCGCATTGTAAATAGCATTCCGCCAGAAGCTTATGAAGCAATGCGACAAGCTTCCCAAACGCAGCAACGAATTACAGAATCACTTGCTCCTGCTCATCGGAACTTAATGTCCGGATACTCTTTTTTGTAAGAGTTCAAATCTACGTTGAACTTCTGAATCAATGTGTTGCAATTAATCTCCGCCTTTCATTAATTACATTTAAACTGTAATATTCGGTAAAAAAAGAATGTCATTATATTTGACATTAAACGCTTGCTCAATAGCTTTGATAGTTGGAACATCAGGATAAGTTTTCCCAATCTCGTAATTTGCCCACGTATACTTACTTACGCCAACCTTTTTAGCGGCTTCTTCTTGCGTTAGATTTTCGTTTACGCGGAGTGCTTTTAATGTTAACTTCATTGCTTAACCTCCTTTCAACACCAACAATATTATTACAGTTAAAATGTAATGTCAATAATAAATTACCGAAAAAATGTAATTTATTGTAAAAAAAGAGGATTTTATTACCGTTTTAGTGTACAATAACTAATATACAGATAATAAGAAGAGAGGCCATTCGGTATGAGTGATTTAGGAAACAAAGAAATTATGGCGAAAAACATCCAAAGACTTATGGACAGTCATGGGGTGTCACGTCGCAAACTTGCTGCTGATTTAGGATTCAGTTACACTACCCTGTCCGCATGGCTTCAAGGTGAAACGTATCCAAGAATCGATAAAATTGAAATGATGGCAAATTATTTTGGTGTAAGCAAAGCTGAGTTAGTAGAACGTCCTCATAAAGAAAACACAGCAGCTACTACTATAGCTGCTCATATTGACGACGACACCCCAGAAGAAGAACGCCAGCAAATTATTAATTTTATCGAAAATTTGAAAAAGGCTCGGAAGTGATATGTATGTATGCTTATGAAGAATTAGCTAGTGAGTACCCTAATATAAACATTAGTTATCATCAAGAAATGCCAGACCATCTTGCAGGCTTATATTTTGATGGCGATATTTTATTGAATCCTTCGGTAAGCAGCACCAAGATGTATGAAACCCTTCAAGAAGAAATTGCACATTATGATACAACAGTTGGAGATATTGTTGCCGAAGATACTGTAGATAGTCGAAAGCAAGAACATAAAGCACGTTCGTTAGCAATGACCAGAGCTGTTAGCCTAGATAAACTTATCTATTGTCATAATCATGGCCTCTGGGAATTAGATGAAATTGCTGATTACTGTAATGTTGATGTTGAGTATTTAACTGACGCAATTAATAACTATCGGGTAAAACGTGGATTAACTTTTGCATATAAGGGTTATAGGTTTGATCTACGAAAGAATGTAAAAATTGAAAAAATATGAGGTTAAGATAAATGAGTATTTTTAATGGAAAAGATGGTTGGAAAAAAGACGTAGATAAGTTTGTAGATGAAAACAATCTACAAGATGTGGATAAAGAATACGATGATGCCTTGCGTAAAATTGCAATTTCAAAAAAGCTTTCTGGTTCTGCTCCAATTCTTGATCGGCAATCACAGTATTTAACTCAGTATTATCAAGAAATGATTGAACAAAATTATATTTTAATGCGTCAAAATCAAGAGATTATTAATCAACTACGCAAACTTAATTCAAAATAGTCTTATTGTCCAAACCCTGATGACAATAAAAGCTGAATTATATTAGGGAGGTCATTTTACAATGGCAAAAAAGATTCAAGGCGAAGACGGAAAAACTTACGTAGAAAAGAAACCATTCTATAAACGTGTTTGGTTCTGGATAATTGTAGTTGTTTTAGTTCTTGCTATCGGTGGAAGTATGGGAAGTGGTAGTAATGGCGGAACAAAAGAAAACTCTTCTAATTCATCCACTAAAAAAACAGCTTACTATAAAGTTGGTGATACCGTAAAAGTTGGTAAAGTAACGTACACCCTTACATCTGTAGAAACAACTGATGAACGTAATGAATTTGCTGATGATAAGCCTGCAAATGTTATCAAAGTTACTTATCATGTAAAGAACAACTCAGATGAGGATTTACCAATTGGAACCGACCTAGAAGCATATGGCCCAGATAATACTAAACTAAAAACTTATCCTATCGATAACACTTTAGACTCAGTTGCAGCTGGTAAGGAAGCGGATGTTACAACCGGATTTGGTACCAATAAGCTAGGTAATATTGAACTACAATTTGCCCCTCTTGTTTCAACTGAGAAGGCAGCAAAGTTTAAAGTTAATGTACAATAGCTAATATTTTATTTGTCCAACTACTCGATGACATAAAAAGCTAGTAAACAAAAAAGCCCACCGACAGTTGCAGCTGTCAGTGGACCAAGGGTTGATATTAATTGCGTCCAAACAAATATTATCAACCCTTTCATTATACACAATTTAATAATGGAGGGACAAGTATGGCTCAAATATTTAAACGAAGTAATCATTGGAGTGCTCGTATCCGTTGGTATGATTCTGATGGGAAAAGGCATTCAAAATCACAAGATGGATTTACAACTAAAGCACTCGCAAAACAGTGGGCCCTTGAAAAACAAATGGCGTTAAATAATGGATTAGATATTAGTAAAACCATAAGTTTGACAGACTATTATTGGGAATGGGTCAAAACCTACAAAGAACCAAAACTAAGTAGTAAAACACTAAATCGTTATAATAATGTTGGCAAACGACTAGAAAGTTACTTCAACAAGACTAATATTAAGGAAATTAAAAGGACTCATTACCAAAAGTTTATTAATCAATATGGAAGTAATCACGCTCCATCTAGCGTAAAAAAATTAAATTCAATAATTAGGTCCTGTGTTAAATCAGCAATTCTTGATGATTATATCACTAAGGATTTTACCCAGAATATATCTCTTACTGCGGATAAGGATCGTTCACTAAATGTTGAATACCCCAATATAAAAGAGATTAAACAAATCCTTAATCAAACAATTAATGGTATAACCAATAGAAGATATACTAGTCGGTACATGATAGTCACCGCAATTTATACCGGTATGCGTAAAGAAGAAATACAGGCTTTGACGTGGAATGATATCGATTTTATTCATCATATTATCAATATTGATAAAGCTTGGAAAGAAACAAAAGATAAAGGCGAAACTGACGAGCATTTCAAGACTCATCGTTTTAAACCAACTAAAAACGAGTCATCAGTTCGCAAGATTAAAGTAAATCAAAAACTTCTTCAATTACTACATAGATTAAAAATCAACGCACCAAGTAATCTTGTTTTTATGAATCAGTTTGGAACTATTCCTACAAGTGGACCACTCAACGAAAAATTACATGAAATAATGTCTGAGCTTCATATAGAAAAAGATAATTTCCATTTTCATAGTTTGCGACATAGTCATGTTGCCCTACTACTCGCTAATGATATAGATCTTTATGTCATTAGTAAAAGATTAGGACATAATAATATATCAACAACAACTGATACCTATGCTTATTTAATTGATGAATATCGACAAAAGAGCAACGATAAAATAATCTCTGTACTAAATCAAATGTAAAAAAAGTTGTGTCCCGTTTGTGTCCCAAGTCTACAAATTCATACCATTTTACACTATTTCAAATACTTAACAATTTAAACCAAAAAAATAGGAGGAAGCCTGATTTAACAAGCTTTCTCCTATTTCATTAGCTTAGCTGACACTTTTGTACGAAAGCAATAGTATGCCTCCGGTGGGGGTCGAACCCACACTCCCTCAACGGGAACTGGATTTTGAGTCCAGCGCGTCTGCCAATTCCGCCACAGAGGCATCAGCTAACTAAAAGGTGGTAATCGGATTTGAACCGATGATAAAGGTTTTGCAGACCTCTGCCTTACCACTTGGCTATACCACCAAATAGTTAAGATTAAGTAATTAACCTAATCAAAAGGGCGGTATGTGGGATTCGAACCCACGCGTGCCGGACCCACAAACCGGTGTGTTAACCAAACTTCACCAATACCGCCAAAATATTCAGTTAAGCAGGGATAGTAGGAATCGAACCCACAATGACGGTTTTGGAGACCGTAGTTATACCGTTTAACTATATCCCTATAAAAATGGGGGAGAGTGGATTCGAACCACCGAACCCGAAGGAACGGTTTTACAGACCGTCGCGTTTAGCCAGACTTCGCTACTCCCCCATAAATGGCGCGGGACGGAATCGAACCGCCGACACACGGAGCTTCAATCCGTTGCTCTACCAACTGAGCTACCGAGCCATCGTGTAATGGGTAAATATACAACCATATTAAGTTGTAAATGGAGGATACAGGGCTCGAACCTGTGACCCCCTGCTTGTAAGGCAGATGCTCTCCCAACTGAGCTAATCCTCCAAAAGTGACCCGTGCGGGATTTGAACCCACGATACCAGCGTGAAAGGCTGGTGTCTTAACCACTTGACTAACGGGTCATAAATAACGGAGAGTAAGGGATTCGAACCCTTGATACAGGCTTTAACCCGTATACATCATTTCCAATGATGCTCCTTCGGCCAGCTCGGACAACTCTCCAGTATCCAAGCCCCGGCACAATTAAGACCAGGTGCCAAAGCTTGATTTAGCGTGGCAACGTCCTATCCTCGCAGGGAGCGATCCCCCAACTACTTTCGGCGTGTTGAAGCTTAACTT
>NZ_BMDS01000011.1 GCF_014635905.1 Limosilactobacillus caviae | reverse complement strand
AGTCAATCAACATATTTATTATATCATATATCGATTTAACTTGTCAAGAAGAAATTTTAATTAATTTTGAATCCCTTCTAATCAATAACTCAATCAGCAACTTTATTAATATATCATGTTGTCAAACAGATGTCAATAATTATTTTTACCTTTTAAGTAACTTTCAAACTCATCAACTTCTGACAACAGATAAACATTATACGGAAATAAAAATACTTTTGCAAGGTTTTTTTCTATTTTTTTATTTCTTGCTCATTTCATTCAAAAATTTATCTAAATTTAAATTCTTGTCTGTTCGTTGAAATTCTTCAGTGTTCCAGTCTCCTGTACCGCTAACGATTAGTTTATCATCATCTAGGGTCCCTGTTAATGGGCTTGTAACATCCTTATCTTTTAAGGTGATTAGGTACTTATTTCCTTGTTTGCGCCACGTCAATGCATCATCAGTATTTGGATTCTCTTTATCTGCATAGACATATCGGCCTGTTCCGTTCTCATTAAAAACAATTGCTGCGCCATCTTTATCATCACGAAAACTTCCAATAATCTGGGGCGACTCTTCTGATGAGGAAGATGTTTTTCTGACGACAGATGTTTGGACCGGATTTAACTGCTTGCTTGCAAACTGCCTATAGTTAAAACCAAAGACACATAATAATCCTATTAGTATCACTAAAAATAAAATTAATCCAACATGATGACTCTTTTCATTCTTAATATGCTTCTTCATTTTTACCTCAAGATTTCCAAAATTAATATATTTTCTTTTAATATACCATGAATCAAAAAATATTATCTTCTATCACAATTTCTTTTTAACCACTCTAATACCGTTTTTTCAAATCGCTCCGGGCTCTCTAAATGAACGCAATGTCCGCCTGGAAGGATTCGTAAATCTATCTGCCTTGCTTTTTGACACATTTTATATGCAATTTTCTTGAATTTTTCATCTAATTCTCCAACTATTAATAAGATAAGGATTTGCTGTGGCAATTGATCCCAGTAATTTTCTTGCTGCCCGGTTCCCATCATCATTAGGCTCATTGCAAGTCCATATGCTTTCTGATTTAACCGTTGTTCACGGATACTTTTTCGAACTTCTTGCGACAACCCCTGCTGACTGGCAAATAGCGGGATCCTTTCCCAATAGTTAACAAAATCGGCTAATGGCTGAGTTAATATTCTTGCCGCTAACTGGTTATCCTTTAGCCTTCTTTTCTTACGTACATCTTCATCCGCAATCCCAGGGCGTGTGCTTTCTAATATCAATCCCTTAACCTTTACATCATTAATCGCCCACGCAATAGCTACGCGGCCGCCCATTGAATAACCTAAAACATAATAATTTTTAATTTTAAGCTTAATCATCAGCTCTTTTAAGGCATCGATAACGTTATCCATTTGATAATATGTGGGATGAACATAAACACTGGATTTCCCATGTCCAATCAAATCAACTAATAAAAAGTTATATTTATTATCGTTAAAGAGACCTGCAAATGTCTGCCCGTTTCCAGTAAAGCCATGCAAACAAACTATCGTTGGCCGCTTGTAATCGGGGACATTTAACCACCGATAATAATAATTAATTTCGTTCATCTAAATATCCGCTCCTATTATGATATTCACGAGTTAAACCACGCCATACTTCAACTGGAGACTCTTGAGTATCATTTACTTCTATAATTTGCTGACCTGAACGATTTAAATGATGAACAAATGAAGAAAGATCATTGGGACAAGCATAATCAAAATCATAAAAATCAGCTATATATTTAAAATTCAAATCTTGCGGTGTTCTAAAAATTGTTGAGAAGTCCTGCGTAGGCAATTGATGCTGTGGTAAGAATGAAAAAATTCCTCCGCCATTATTATTCAGCAAAACAACTGTTACCGGTAATTTATAACGACGAAACATTTCAATCCCGGTTAAGTCATGGAAAAACGCAAGATCCCCAATTAGTAATGTTATTGGTCTTCCGGTACCCACTGCTATCCCAGCAGCCGTTGAATTTAATCCATCGATACCATTGACTCCGCGATTGCCAAAAATACGAATATCATTTGATACAGGTAACGTCAAACGGTCCACTAAACGAATGGCATTACTATTAGCAACGAACAAATTTTGCTTTTTGAGGACACTCACTAACTTTTTTACAACGCTAGAATGATTAAATGATGCCAAATCTTTATTAGCCAACAATACATTCACAGCTAAGTGTTGGCGTTGTTGCCATTCTGATAACCATTCCTCTTTTACCGGATTAAATGAAAGCTGATGAAAGCTTCGGAAGAAATCTGCAACACTCATGTCGAGGACATAATTTGCCCGTTTCAATTGGTCCCTGAATTGTATACCGTCTTCTACCAAAATCGTTGTTATATCATCATGGCCAGCTAACCACTGTACCACTGGTTTAGTTACCGGCATGCGGCCAAAGCGTAAAATAACCTGTGGAGTTGGAACCTGCTCGCGAAAAATCAAATCTGCCTGATGTAAAAAATTAGGAGACTGTTTAACGTTTGTTGCTAAATTAGTTAGTGGGTCCCCGATAATCGGCCAATTGAGTTTTTCAGCCAGTCTTAACAATTGACCAGCTTCTGCAGGAGTCCGTTCCTCGCCAACAATAATCAGCCCTTTTTGTGCAAATAAAGGCGCTAATGGTTGCAATTCAGCTTCTCGATTACTTTTAATTACTTTGGCACCCTTAAAAGAAGGCGTACTCAATGTTAGATCGAGTAAAAGAGGCTCCCGAAGCGGGATATTAATATGAACGGGGCCTTGCGGGTTATTTTGTGCTCGACAAGTCATTGTAAATCCCTGCCACCGGCTATAATTCATCATAGTGGTCGATGACTCGGGTAATGAAAGTTCACAAGCCGCCTTAACGTGACTCGCATATAAGCCAACCTGGTTCATTGCTTGCGGTGCACCAACCCCTTGTAATTCTGCTGGGCGGTCTGTTGTTAATACTACCAATGGAATGTTAGTTGCCTCTGCTTCACAAATGGCAGGATAGTAGTTCGCCGCCGCACTCCCTGAAGTACATATCAATGCTACCGGCTTATTAGAACCCTTTGCAATTCCTAGGGCAAAGAAGCCCGCTGAACGTTCATCGATGTCAATAAACGATTGAATATCAGGGTCACGGTTCACCAGTAGCGATAAAGGCGTTGAGCGTGATCCTGAGCTTATTACCGCTTTTCTTATGCCCCCCTGCTTTAATCCTGCTATGAATGATAGTAAATATTTTGTTAAAGTTTCTTGATAATCCATTTGTCAGATACTCCTCTTAACATTGGCTGAAACTTCAATCGAGTTTCATTTTTCTCTTTTTCAGCTTGTGATTCGGCTACAATCCCACACCCAGCATACAACAATCCTTTATCAGCACTAAACACTCCTGACCGCAGACCAACTGCAAATTCACCCTGGTCATCCCCTAATCCTAACCAGCCAACTGGACCGCCATAAAGGCCACGTCCCCTAATTGACTTCTTAGCCAGCCATGTCATAGCTGCTTCCCGCGGTTCACCACCTAGCGCAGGTGTTGGATGAAGCTCCTGCAATACGTCAAGCATACTAACTCCTCTTTTTCGTTCACCGCTAAAGGGATGATATATATGTTGAATATCACGATTCTTTAGTAATTGGCGCTCCCCAACTTTCAAATTATTAGTAAACTTACTCATAATAGCGGTAATTCGATCAACTACTACTTGATGTTCAGCCTCATTTTTATGATCGTCTAATAACACCTGCCCAAGATATTGATCTTCTGCGGGCGTTTTTCCTCGTGAAATAGAGCCGGCAACACTGGCAGTCTTAAAAGTTTCATTATCTGCCCTTAGTAGTCTTTCGGGGGTTGCCCCAACAAATGCCCTTGTTTTTCCCTTTAATAAAAACTGATAGGTATTGGGCTGATGCTTTGCAAGGCGTTGGAGAATTAATACAGGATTAAATGAAGCTTTGGTGCATACTTCTAGCTGCCTGTCTAAAACCACTTTTTTCATTTTATTGTCTTTGATCGCCCCGATGCTTTCGTTAACAAGATCAATCCATTTTGGTACTTCTAATTCCTCAATAGTAACAGTAGGGGCCTGTTGCTCAGCCGCTGAATCAACAACAATTAAATCATTTGCCTGGTTCTTTAATATATTTAATCGTTGCTCAACATCCCCATCGGTAGTAGTTATTAAGGTAACATAACTCTGCTCTTTGTTTTTGCTAAATAAAATTTGTGGAAGAATAAAATACCCTGTTTCCAACTCTTGCCAGAATTGTTCTCTTTTTCCATTATAATCAAATGCAAAACCGCCAAGTAAAACGGGCTGGCTGATAATATTAGGCGTTAAGTTTATATATTGGCGGCAAAAATCATCTTGGAAATTCTTTATTTCTTTCATATTTTGCCCTTTTAAGCATAAAAGAGGGCTGATACCTAAAAATGTGTTTTTCTTATCAGCAGACCGCCAAAAAGCATACTCGTCCTGCCTGCCTAATTTAGTTAATACTTTCATAATATCGACCTTAAGCGAGTAAGAATATGTAACATATTTATTTTCTTTTATCGTCTGTTGATTAGAAGTTAATCGAATTTCCACTTTGCTTTCCTCGATTCTTTCAAGATAACCCTGTTTAGTATAACAAATTATTACTACATAAAAAGGCACCTCGAAATAATAATCGAAGCGCCTAATAAAATAATAATAGCTAAAAATTTTACTGCTGAAATTCAATTTATTTTATTTATTTGCTGCTATTTTCTTTCCCTTATTTACATAATGAAGAGTACCAATCGGGCCATCAACATGGAGCTTGCCATTTTTGTATACAAGCTTAGTTACAGCTGCATTTTGCATTGGCTTGCCATCATATTTTTTAGAAATAGTTGAAAGATACTCATTAATTGACATTCCAGAACTAACAACTAAGACATTCCCGCCACCCTGTTTTTGGGTTGTCTTTGCGATATGAAGCAGTTCAGTGTTCATCCGTTTTTGCACTTGTGCTGAGCTCTCTGCCCGATCACTCTTAGCTAACTTTGTATTTTGCGAGTTATCCATGTCAAGTTTGTGGTAAGCATCTTGAAGCTTATTCCAATAATCCTTCCCAGTTGCTTGTTGGAATTGTTTACCATCTTGATAGCCGTAAACATTGGCAATCTTTTGGTTATCAGCGTCAATGCTGTCACCTTCAAAACTGCCGTACCCGCCTTCTCGCAATAGCGGCGTTGTTGTTATCTTAGTATTTGGATTAGCGGAATATTTTAATGCTTGTTGGGCTGTAACTTCCTGACGAGTTAAGTTACCTGTATAAGCATGTTTAAACTTAATCCCTTTTAATCCATACCCCAAATCATTAGCAACAGTAATCCCATTTTTGGTCAATGGAAAGTCACTTGATCCTTGTACCCGTTGCATAACGTTACCAGTTGTCTCACCATGACGCGTAAGGTAGATTGTTACCTGCTTATCACTAGATGCCGCATAAGTAGTAGCAGGAACAACGGCCATGGCAGAACTTCCTAATAGTAAACCTGATAAAACAGCGCACATCACTGTTAATTTTTTGAATTTCATTAAACTTTCCCCAATTCTTATCAGATTATTTCAGCAGTATCTCTATTTTACACATTTTTGTAAACGCATTCAATGCCATTTTCACTTATACTGGTACATTGCAGGAGCTTGCTTAAATTGAACACTCGTATATTTTTGCTGGTTTTCTGAATATTCCACAGTAAAGTTTTCTGAACGACTATCTGCAGTAAGATGACCAACTGGTTTTTCTTTCATTCCATTGCTACTAATTTTTACCCGCTTTCCGCTTACCTGCACCGGTCTGCCTTCTGCTTGCTTTCTTAAATATTGACGATCATTTAAGAGACGTTTAATCTTTGCCGGCGCTTTCTTCTGTGCATCAGTCGCATCAGCAGTTACTAATGGCTGACCATTTTCATTAACATCTGTTACAGGTACAATGGCGGCCTTACCATTCGAGGTAAAAAACATGTACTGATAAGAGGTACGCAATGCACTAGCGTTAAGATACGTGACAATATATACTTTCCCATTTAACTCAGCCTGCTTCATCGCGTGAACTGGCACTCCTATAAAGGTAACCATTATCGACAATACCAAGCTAATTAAAAACTTCTTGATCATTTCAATATTACTCACTTTCTCATCTGTAAATAATAGAACGGTTAACATGTGGTTTCACTGCAAAATTAATTATATGGCTAATAGTAAATTTATCAATGGCCCTTTTATTTCAACAAAAAAGCATTACAATGATTCCGAGGTGATCATCTATGAATATTCTCGTAATGAAAAATAAAGAAGAAGCAAGTAAAAAAGCATTTGATTTACTTTCAGCCGACATAAGTAATGGGGCTAAAGTTTTGGGACTTGCTACCGGTAGTTCGCCAGTGGGGTTATATGATCAAATAGTCTCAAGTTCACTCGATTGTTCTCAACTTATTTCAATCAACCTAGATGAGTATGTAGGGATTAAGCCAACCGATCCGCAAAGCTATCATTTTTTCATGCAGCAGCATCTTTTCAACCAAAAGCCGTTTGCTAAGAGCTTTATTCCTGATGGCAGTAACCTTGACGCAGATTATGTAACAACCCATTATAACCGCATTTTAGCAGCTCATCCGATTGATACCCAGATTTTAGGGATCGGCAATAATGGTCATATTGGGTTTAATGAACCGGGTACCCCATTTGATATTCAAACTCATAAAGTTCACCTAACATCCGCAACCATAAAAGCAAATTCTCGTTTTTTCGCTTCAAAAAATGATGTTCCTCACGCTGCATATACAATGGGAATCGGCTCAATCATGAAAGCCAAGCATATCATCTTATTAGCATTCGGTGAGCAAAAGGCTGATGCAATTGCTGCAACAGTTAATGGAAAAATAACAACAGCTGTCCCCGCATCAGTACTACAACAGCATCCCAACGTGACAATTCTTGTTGATCGACAAGCAGCGCAAAAATTATAAATGAAATCAGGCACTTTTTTGTAAGGTCATTGTGGCCGCGATAGCCTTTACATCAGATTGATCTAGTGCTGCAATCATTGCGGTATTATCTGCTGGATAGTCAATTACCTGACCGTGATGAAGAGCGAGCAGCTGAATAAATAATTTTGTTGACCGGCCGTTACCTTCTCGAAACGGATGAACATAATTAATATCATTTAAGAGAGCAGCATAATCATCAATGGTTGGCTGTTTTTTCTTATTCAATTTAATAATTTCACTATTAATATACTTAATCGCATTATCAAAGCGGTCATATTCAAGAAAATCAAAGCCAGCCTTGGAAAGGTAATAATTTCTCAGCTCTCCAGCCCACTCATAGAGCCAGCCAAACAGGAACTTATTGATAGTTATTAAATCATCAAAGCTTTTAATCTTTGGTTGTTGTTGCAATAAAGCAACCTGTCTTTCTGCAACACCTCGGTATTCGATTAAGCTTAATTCATCCGCGTTTTTTATTGCAAGTTTATTCCGTAATGTTCCGTTAGTGTATAAAAACTTTGCCCGTAGTTCTTCATCAGTCATTTTTGTCACCAAATAATCGTTCAATTTCCGTCTGCATTTCAGTATCAGGAGTTTCAGCAGCTTCTTTTAATAGCCGAATCTCCTTTGCTGTTGGTTTCCATCCTTCTAAGACATTGCTTTCAACGGCAAATCGAACTTGCTGGTAAGAAGAACGGTTTGAAAATCGAACCCTTTGAATCATTAGATGATCGTCATCTGTTTGTAGTTGAAATGGAAGATCTTGAAGTTGGTCTAATAATTCGCCTGGCCGTTCAGCAAGGGCATCAGCAAAAGCATTTAGGATTTGAATCGACCAGGTAGCAACCGGCCTCTTAAGGGCAGCACTAACTTGTGCAACATCAAGACCACTCTCTTGTGCAACAAAGGATACTGTAATATTGTTTGTTTTTAAAATGTTAACGATACTTTCTGCCATCATATTGCTCCATTCTCACTTAATTATTTCTATTATAGTATAGCCGTAAAACGAAGAAATAGAGGCTGGAAAAGTGTGCCCTTTTCTCAGCCTCTGGTTTCTTTCTATAGTATGCGTTTTCATTCTATATTCAAACAATTATGCTTGTTTACGTTTACGATCAATTATCGTCAACCCAGCTGCAGTCATTAAAGAACTCCCTAAAAGAAGGAGAGCGATATCTTCATCATTACCGGTTTGAGGCAATGATGCTTGATGAGTCGCGTTCAGCCGTGATTGGTTATTAGTTTGGGTCGGTGTTAAATCAACTAATTGATTATTAGCAGGAACCGCTGCCTGATGCTCGGAATGTGTATTTAGTGAAATAACTTGAGCTGGCTGTCCGGCTGTCGTTGGTAAGACTACTGTTGGTGTTGTTGGTTGAGCAGAATTACCATTTGACTGCTTTTCGTTATCTTGAGAATCAAGAGTATTTTGCGAACTTTGCCCTTTACCTGTTTGCGTTTGTGCATCATAATTTGCTAATTGTTCTGCAGTTAAGTAAATCTTACGGTTCATTACCGGTGCAGCAATCGGCTTACCAGCATTTGTCATATCGGTAATATAATTAATAAATGCGTCCGTATCTTGACCGACAATTCCAATAACCTTCGTCCCCTTAAAAGCCGAGAAACCATCCCCGCCACCAGCAAGAAAATCGTTAATAACAACATTATAAGTTTTCTTCATATCAAGCGGCTGATTGTGTTGGTCATAAACCTTGACAACTTTATAAGGTTGGTTAGGATCATCTTGGTCAGTATAGGTGTAGTGAAGGCCTGCCACTTGTAAGTAATAGGCTTGATCTTCATCATATTGTTGATTGAGGGCATCAACGATTTGGGCACCGGTCATTGCGACTACCCGTAAAATATTACCAAATGGCTGGACCGCTTGAGCACTTCCCCAAGAAATCGACCGATCATCATTAACATGGAGGTCTGCTCGGACACCACCAGTATTTGTCATTGCAAAGTCAGCTGGTAACCCAACTTTACGAGCAGCATACAATTGTCCATCAACAACTAATTCACCTGCTGCATTCTCACGGGTCGGTGTATTATGTAATCTTCCAAGAATATCACCTGTTGTAGCTGCTTCACCAATCTTCTTATTTATAATTGGCGCAACACGGTTATTCGCATCTTCTACAATTGCAGTAACATTAGCATCTGTTTTTATATTAGGAGCATCTTTTTCTGATAATACAGGGAAGACATGCGATACAAGACTGTTTGGAGCAAAGTCATTAGTCGTTGGATCAATGTAACCAATGATATCATCGTAAGCTTTCCCAGTATAAATAGCTTGAACCAGTTTTACACTTCCAACGGTCGCATTAGCATATTGATGAGAGTGACCAGCAACATAGAGGTCAACCGAATTATCGGGGTCAATTTTGTAAAGGTCTTTGATAATATTAACGGCATTACCCTGGGTATTACCGTCTTTGTCAGTTGCAACCCCAGTGTGAGCAAGGACAACAATTGCATTAACACCTTTTTTGCGTAAAATTCGATCATATTTGGCAATGGTGGTTGCTTCATCTAAAACATCATAATCTTTATAGTTATCGTATAACGTTAAAATTGGCAATGAAGTTGTTTCGATTCCAATAAAACCAATCCGTGCAACTTTACCGTCACTAGTATGAATTTCCTTAATTAGATACGGCTGCATTCCAAATGGAATTTGACCATCGGACTTATTTACAACGTTGGCGGTAATAATATTAATCCCTGTTTTTACATGTGGATATGCCATTTCTGCTTCATTGTATTGCTTCGTCGGTTCGCCACCATTAACAATCCGCATATACTCAGGAAGGCCTTCATCGAATTCGTGATTTCCCAAAGTACCGACTTCAAAGTGCATTGCATCTAAGGCGTGCATTGTTGATTCATCTTGAAGAAGAGCAGAATTAGCTGGTGAAGCACCAACCATATCACCAGCTTCAACCCGAATAGTGGTTCCCGATGGATTAGCCGCTTTAAAACTTGCTTGAGCTGCATCAAGGTTACCAGCTAACCGCGCGACTGTTCCGGCGTTCGAATAGGTCTTATCTCCAATCGTTGCTGAGCCGGTTGTTTCTAATCCCCCGTGCAAGTCATTAATTCCTAAAATCTGGACAGGTATATCGTTTTGATATTTTGCCGGATCAGACCAATCAGTAGTAGTCTGAGGGGTACTTGCCTCATCCTTATTAGTTTGAACCATTGGAGTCACGTTGCCGGACGCAGTTTTGCCATTATCTGTCGCATTCACCGTATCGGCATGGACACTACTAGCCTGGATATATACTCCTAATAGTGCAGTTCCCAATAATAAACAATATTTTGAACCATTACTTTTCATAAAAATTCCTCCGCAAACATACAATGGAAAGCAGCTTAAAAATTCTTTTTCATTTTAGCATGAGTGTGACTTTATTTCAGCAAGATTTTTCATCTCTTTGTAAGGGCATACATTTTTGTTAAATTAACTTTTGAAAGTAAAAAAGACTAGTGATAAATCACCAGTCAAACAAAGGCTTAGTTAACATGTGGAAGATAATGATACGAAGTTGGAGATTATAAAATGACTTTCTAAGCCTCTATAAATATATATACGCGAAAAAGCAGCTTTTGCACTAAAAAATCTTAAATAATTTTCGCACCAAGACTATTTTTAAAGTGACTGAAAGCCCATTCGGTTCCATTAGGCGTAAATGTTGCCACGCCATGCTGAGGAATTGTAATTTGGTAGTCTAAATTATAAGCAGCGATTGCGGTGTGAAGGACACAAATATCGGTACAGACACCGCTAATGCATAGATCCGTAATTTTGCGTTCACGAAGATAGTTATCCAGATTGGTATTTTGAAAAGATGAGTACCGATTTTTAGCAAACTGATAGACACGGTTACTTTCCTTATGTGCCTGGTACCAGTCATTTACCCTCCCGTAAAGATTTCTTCCTGGTGTTCCGATGATATTGTGCGGCGGAAAAAGCTTAGACTCAGGATGAAATGGATCATGACGGTGATGGCCATCCGTTGGGAAGATAATATAATCACCATTTTGATAATATTGCTCTGCTAATGAAACCAGATACTCATCAATCGCTTGGGCTGGCTTCCCACATGTAAGCGCCCCATTGTCGGCAACAAAATCGTTAGTATAGTCAATAATTAATAATGCTTTAGGCATAACACAGACCTTCTTTTTTATTTTCTTAAAGTATACCAAAAAAGAGGCTGAACCTGCGCTCAACCTCAAATGATAGGAAAGATATTAGATTTGCGGATAAAGTGGGAATTTTTAAGGAGTCGTGAAATGAATAATCTACGTTCCGCAAATCAGCCTCCCTATATTTATATATACGTAAATTTCTGATGTTTGCATTTTTTCTATTAAATAAAGTTAAAATTCATGCTGATAGGTAACGCTACTACGTCCATTATGCGACTGGACAAGTAATTGATTTGGAATCTGATTTTCTAATTCAGTTACATGACTAATAATTCCAATCATCCGCCGACCCTCTAATTCTTGAAGAGCGTGTAAAGCATCATCAAGTGCCTGTTGGTCTAGCGAGCCAAATCCTTCATCAATGAATAAAGCATCAATCTCAATTCCTCCGCTTTGCTCTTGGATAATCTGGCAAAGAGCAAGAGCTAATGCAAGAGAAGCCATAAAACTTTCTCCACCCGAAAGTGTCCGAGCACTCCGCGTCCTGCCAGCATTATCATCATAAACGTTAACTTCAAGTCCGCTCCACTTGGCACCAGCACCATGACTCTCAGTCGCTAGTTCAAATTGATAACGTCCATTAGTTAAACGATCAAGTTGAACGTTGGCAGTCACTAAGACATCTTGGAAATATGCTTGAAGGACGTACCGCTCCAAGCTAACGTGATTTTCTGTATTACCAGTCACAACGTCTGTAAGAGTTTGTAACTCATTAATTGCCCGATTAAGTTTACCTGTTTGATTAATTAAGTTATTGATTTGGCAGTTAGCTTTTGCCAATTGCTGATAATTAGCAGTTAGCTTCCCAATAGCTTGTTGCTGCTGGCTAGCTTTTCCTTGCGCGACAGTAAGTAATGTTTGCGTTTCTTTAAGACTTGGCAACGGTTGATCTTTTACTAATTCTGTTAATTGGGCTTCTTGCCGCTGCTCATCACGAACTTGATTTTCGTACGCTGTAATTTTAGTCCGTAAGCTTTCTAATAAGGGCAATTGCTCAGCGGCTTCTTGCCAAAAGTCCCATGTGGAGTGAGGGTCATATTGTTTTAGCAATGCTATCAGCTTTTCACGTAAACCAGTCTGTTGGACTTTTTGAGAAGTAATGTCATTTTGGACTTGTTGAAGCTGGCTATGGGTAACCGCAAGTGCTTGATTATTTTCTTGTTGTAGTTTTTGCAGTGATTCTAAATGATGATTAAACTCATCAATTTGCTTTTTATAGGTAGTTATCTGCTTTTCAACAGCTTGCTTTGTTGAAAATTCATCTGGAAGTGCTTGTTCTTTTTCTGATAAAAGTGTCTTCTTGGCAATTAGTTGTTGGTTAAGCTGATTAACCTTATCTTCAACCTGCTTTAGTTGGTCTTGCTGTAGTGTTAGATCATGTTGAAATTCAGCCTGTTCTTGCTGCCAAATTTTGATTTGCCGTGCCGTTTGATTTAATTTTACTTCCAATTGTTTTAACTGCTGAGTGCGTTCAGTAATTTGATTTCGCCAGTCAGCTGGTAATTCATCAAGTTTCATTAAGCGGATAACATTATTTTGCGCTGTTCCTACTTGTGTCATTAAATTCTCGATGCTTTGGATCACCTGTTTTTCTTGTTCTTCGAGACGGACAAGGGTACTCTGGCTTTGCTGTGCCTGTTTAGAGGCAATTGTTACCTCTTCCTCAGTAACAAGGGTATTATCATCGTCTTTTAGCCTTGCTGGATGAGGGTGATCAAGGGAACCGCAAATTGGACATGGGGTATTAGGCTTTAGCTTTTGTGCTAGCAGTGCAATTTGATGACGGGCAAACTGATCATTTAATTCTGCTAATCTAGTCTGATCATCTTCTGCAGCCTTTTGTGCCCTCTTAATCTGGTTGTCCAGTTTATGGCGGTGTTGTTTTTCAGCAGTCAGGTTAGTCATCAATTGCTCAAGATTAAGTGCTTCAGTAGTTAGCTTTTCATGTTTGCCTTGTTGTTTTGCCAGGCTAATTTGTTCATCATTAAGGCCATCATGTTCCTTTAAGTTAGTAGCTAAGGCCGTTAACTGCTGTTGGATCTTCTTAATCCTTTGTTCGTAATTCTGCTGTCGGGTCGTTTGCGCTCTTAATTTTGTTTCCAATTCGCTAACGTCACTCGTTAACTCATCGCGTTCCTTAAATAACGGCAATTTTCCCACTAAATCAGTTAACTGTGCTTGTAGTTGGTCTGTTTCCTTTTGCTTTGTGTTAGCATCATCTAATTCTGCTTTAATTTGTACTTGTTTTTGCTGCTGAGTATGCTGCTTTTTCTGTAAACGTATTTCTTCACCGTTTAAATTGCAAAGACGGGTCTCGCCATCTACCCACCGTTGGTAGTCTGTTTGATGCTTTTGGTACCACTCAATCGTTGCAATTTTATGTTTTTTCGCATCAATTTCAACTTGTTGTGCCTTAAGCGCAGTCAATGCTTTTCGAACTTCCGTTAACGCTTCAATATTTTTCTTCAACTCTTGCTGAGCATGAAATTTAGCATCTAGTGCATTAATGGTCTTTTGCTGTTGAACTTCTTCATCTTTCAAACCAGCCAAATCAGCTTTCAGATGCGCTAGATGGTCATTAGCTGCGCTTAACCAATCCGTTGTTGTTAATTGTGAATCAATTTCTGTAACAGTTTCTTTTAGTGACTGCAATTTTGTCTCTTGGGTATTTAACGTTTTCTTTTGTTCACGCAAATTATCTTTTAACTGTTGGGCTAATCGTTCGTAACGCGAAGTATTAAATAGATCCCGGAGAAGCGTTTCTTTAGTATTGCTATCTGAATCAAGAAATTGGCGAAACTTTCCTTGGGGCAACAGGACAATCTGCTTAAATTGATCCCGAGTAAGATTCAGCAGTTCAGTAATAAATCGATCAGCTTCCTTAATTTTAGTGACCTCATGGGGATGACTATCTTCAAGCGGATAAATCAGGTCAACAGCCTGATTATGTTCAATTAGATTTCCCTTTCGGCCTTCGAGAACCTGCTTAGGGCGCCGCATAACTTGATATTTATGGCCTTGATGTTCAAAAGTAAACTTTACCATCGTTTCTTGATCGGTGGGAGCAAAATCTGAACGAAGCGCAGCAGCAGAACGATCACGGTCATTAGTTGTCTGTCCAAAAAGCGCATAACACATTGCATCAAAAATAGTTGTCTTACCAGCACCGGTATTCCCTGCTACCAAAAACAGGGATTGATCCTTAAATTGAGTAAAATCAATCAGCTGATGCTTATAGGGGCCAAAATATTTTAATTCAATCGTTAAAGGTCGCATTTAGTTCTCCTCTTTCATAACCGTTGTCAAAGCATCCTCTGCCCATTTTCTTTGTTGACTCGTCATTCTATTCCCCATCGTTTGCGAATAGAAATCCGCAAGCAGGTCTAATGGTGATTCTTGCGCACGCTTTTTGCTCAAATTAAGCTGTACTTTTTGTGCTTGGTGGGTACGATGCAAACTAACGATCTTAGGATAATATTCACGAAGTTTATTCAAGACATCAGGAATTCGTTCATGATTTGTTAGTTCAATATCATAAAAATCATCTTGCGGCTTTCGATCAGCGTTCGTAATAAGCTCGTCAAAGCTTGCTTTTAAAAGATGAATATCATGAACAGGCGTTAGTGGAATCCACTTAACACAAAACGGGGCAGTATCAACTAGCCACACACCCTTTTCCTGGTTCGCCTCAGAGACAGAAAACTTCATTGGCGAGCCACTATATTTAATTTTCTCTTCATTTAAGGCATTCTTATTATGAAGGTGGCCAAGTGCAACATAATCAAAGGGTGATAAAACATCAGTCGTTACTGCACTCAAGCCACCAACCTCAATCAAAGTCTCAGAATCAGCAGTTCGCTTACTGCCAGCTGCAAAGAAATGGGCAACTAATACATGGTGTTTGTCAGGCGCAAAGGATTTAACCATTTCTGCAGTAATCCGCTGCATTGCATCATTAACATTTTTTATCTTATCATCATTAAAATAGTTCCGTACTTCTTGAATTCCAAAAAATGGTAATAAGAAAAACTGTGTATCCTTGATCGTAATTGGCGTAAAAGCACGCGCAAGATTAGTATTGAGGAAAAATGACTGGTAGGCGAACCAATCAGTCCCCGTACTAAGCCGTGCAGCAGAATCGTGGTTACCGCTAATGGCAAGAATTGGTAAGCGGTCAACTAAGTTCAGCTTTTGAAGCATCTGGTTCAATAGTTTTACCGCGGCCTCATTAGGAATACTCCGGTCATATAAATCTCCAGCGATCACCATTGCATCAACATGTTCAGCCTTAGCAATCTGCTCAATTTGCTTAAAAGTCGCCAACTGGTCATTAAGTAAACTAAAATCATTTAGGGTTTTGCCGATATGCCAATCAGCAGTATGTAAAAAACGCATAAGCTCCTCCAGAAAATAATGTTCCTAATATTATATATACGTAAAAAATCCTTAAATGCACTAACAGAAATAGCCCCTATCATCAAAAATATTAGACGATAGAGACTTACCATTAATTAAGCGGTTCAAATTTACCAAATGCTTCATTATCATCAGCATTTCGGCAAGGAAGATAGCCATATTGACCATCGGTGCGTGGCTGCCGTAACCAAACATAGCCGTTGTGCCGTGACCAAGCATCATAATCAATCACCGTACCAACTGGTAACGTTGCAATTACAGAAGATGTTGGGAGAGCACCCCATCTTAAATCAAGGACGCGATTTGTTATAAAGCGACCATTTTCGCGGTGCCATACATCCCCTAGCGAATCTGTCCATACTAAAGAATCACTTTCGGACGGTGATAAATTAACACCGGTTTGACCTGTCGGATTTGCAAGTCGATACCATCCTTCACGGTCAACGGTCGCAATAGAACGATCCTCGTCATCACCAGCAAACTGCCAAAGAGTATATGTTTGCCAAGGACTAGTATTAACAGTCATTGCCGGAACTTCCCATGAGTGCCAATTCATGGAAGGATACTTTGCTACCCATAATCCACAATCATTGACGCAATCTGCAACCTGCCAAATAGCTGATTCCTGGACATAAATCAATGGCCAAATCCCGGTTTGACGATGTACTTCATCAACAAACCGGCGAACCCAAGTCGTATCACCCCAAGCAGCGTTTTGATACTGTTCCCAATCAATCGCCAGTACTGCTTGACCAAGTTTATCTTGAATATGCGATAAGAAATAATTTGCTTCTGCGATTGGGTTACCGCCACCTGCATAGTGATACAGCCCTAACAGCCGCCCAGCATTCTTCGCTAACGAATATTGGTATTGATACTTTGGGTTTAGGTAGCCCGTTCCTTGAGATACTTTAACAATCGTTCCCTGCGCATGTGGGTCCGTTACGATCCAATTTGCACTTCCCGAAAAGACATCCGTAAAATATAATGCCATCAACTAATCCTTCTTTCAAGAAAAGAGACTGAGAATTGATCAGTCCCTTTACTACTTTATAGGTAAAATGTAATACACACGGTAGCTGGCAAATATAGCAAGCCAAGCTTTTTCCAATCCGCTTAAAATAAGCCGAATAGTTTCTTTCGTTGTTGGATTTTGTTAATTTGATGCCGCACAACCTCATCGCCATTGATAATCGCACGAGCGTTATCTTGGTATTCCTGAGCCATATCCTTACTAAACTCATGAGCCAGCTTTTCAAAGGCTTGCCGCATCTCGTATTTTCGACCAGGTAAATCATGTGCATCAGACGCAAAAACATATCCCTGACCAGCTGCGATTAGATTTTTACTGAATTTTTCAACTTTCTTACCAAATGTTCCGACATAAGAGCTTGCCGTAATCTGTGAAAGGCAGCCCTTTTCAAGCATTTGGTATAATAAATCCGGTTCGGCCATAATCTTCGTATTACGTTCTGGGTGAACGACAACAGGGGTAATGCCACGTTGCTGAAGGTTAAAAATCATCTGATTGGTGTAATGCGGAACATCATTATCCGGAAATTCAAGCATCATATACTTGCCGCTTTCGTCTGCGAATAAGATATCATCATTATCGAGGGCATCCATCAATTGTCCGTTAATCCGCACTTCCTGACCGGGAAAGACAGTCAGTGGAATATTATTCTTTTCTAACTCTGCTTGAAATTCTTTTGTTCGTTGAAGAACGTCTTGTTTATGATTTACATAGTGACCATTCATATGGTGCGGCGTTAAAAGAGCATGTGTTACCCCGTTTTCTGTTGCCTCTTTTGCCAATCGCAATGAAATATTCATGTTTTTTGATCCATCATCAATCCCCGGTAAAAGATGACAATGCAAATCGACCATTACCATTATCCTCATCCCTTTTTCTCATGTTATTAACTTAAGTATAGCAAGTTGAAAAGGGATTTTATAGATACTTAGGATAAAACTTCACAAAAAACCAATCAGTGCAAAACATTGATTGGTCTTACATGATATTTTCTATTATCCTATTCCTCAAAAGCTTTCAGTTGTTTCCAGAACATCGGCAGCAAGAACAACTGAAGAAATAGTACGAATCCCGTTAAGACAGTTGTATATCTGAAGAAAAGTAATTCCGAAAAGAGATCGGCTAAGATTACGATTGCGATGCATAGCTGTCCAACCGTTAACCATTCTCGTTTAACTTTATTAGCTGAGAAGATCATTACTAATTGGATTGCTACTAAGACTGCTTGAATCAACTGTAGTAAAAATAGTGAATGCATTTTATATCCCCTAACTAAAAAATTATTCTTGTACATTTTACTACATGTCACAGCCTTTTTAATTACAACTTTTTTACATCTATTTAACAACAGCTGAAACTTTTTTCTTTGCAACATATTTTCGCCAAAGTACTTGTAGATAGTAGGCAGCATAGCAAGCAAGTACAAAAGGAACCGTACAATATAATGCAATCCGTTGTTGCGGATCAAACCAAATTAAAATGCATGAAAGACTGCTAGCAATAAATGCAAACCATGGAACTACTGGATACCAGGGCGTCCGATATTTTAATTCGTTCACCTGATGGCCAGCTGCAATAAAGCGCCGGCGGAAGATTAACTCACACAAGGAAATTGCAATCCAAACGAACACAACGGCTAATCCGGAAACAGAGACAAGAACTAAATAAACTGTTCCAGCAGCATAGATACTGGAAAGTAATGCCAATACACCGCCAAGCATACTTAATAAAAGGGCTACAACCGGGATGCCACGTTTATTAGTTTTAGCAATTACTGAAGGGACCGTCCCCTCATTTGCTAATGACCATAACATCCGTGTTGATGCATATAATCCTGAATTAGCGGCAGAAATAATTGCGGTTAAGACTACAAAATTCATCAAATCTGCAGCATATGGGATCCCCATTTGACTAAAAACATATACAAACGGACTTTGCGTCACACCGGCTTTTTGATAAGGAATCAATGAGGCCATCACAATCATGCTGCCGACAAAGAAGATTATCAGCCGCCATAAAGTTGTATGAATTGCCGCGGGGAGTGTCTTTTCTGGCTGCTTAGTTTCACCAGCGGTAATAGCGATCAGCTCTGTCCCAGAAAAAGCGAAGTTAACTGTCAGCATTGTCATAAATAATCCGCTAAAGCCGCTTGGGAATAACCCATCCCTAGTAAAATTCGTTAATAAGGGAGCATGTTGATAACCATGAACAGGAATGATTCCGATAATTGCGATGGTACCAAGTAAGATAAAAGAGCAAATTGCCACTACCTTGATCACTGCAAGCCAGAATTCACTTTCTGCAAATGCTTTGACAGTGAAAATGTTCGATAAAAGGATAATGATGATAAATAGTAAACTCCACCACCAAACAGGAACATGGGGAAACCACCGCTTCATAATTAATCCGGTTGCAGTAAATTCGGACCCCATCGCAATCGTCCAAGTTAACCAATAAAGAATTGCCACGGTAAAACCGGTAGCAGGGCCAATAAGATTTTTCGCATAAACATGAAACGCCCCTGTGTAAGGCATTGCAACACTTAATTCACCTAAACATAACATTACTGCATAGACAATTAATGCCCCAATCAAGTAGGCAATGACCGTTCCCAGCGGACCAGCTTGATGAATAGTATAGCCCGAGCTAAGAAAAAGGCCGGTTCCAATCACTCCCCCTAACGCAATCATTTGAATATGCCGAGCACTCATTTCCCGTGCTAAATGTGTTTTCTTAGTCATTATCGTTCACCCCTTTCAGGTATTCATGTAATGCGGCGATATCCTGAGGGGTAGTCGTACAACACCCGCCCACAATTGTTAGACCAGCTGCCAACCACTGCGGAAGGTAACTGGTAAAATGACGATGACCGTGTGGATAAGACCATGTTTTAGTCACTGGATCATACCTAGCGCTCGAATTTGGATAGGCAATAACCGCTTTATCTGTAGCATGGTGGATTATCGCAACAGCTGGTGCAACCTCCTCCAACGGGACACAGTTAATGCCAATTGCAAAAACATTTGAATATTTTGCAACTGTCCGGGCAGCAACTGATAATGGTGTTCCATCTGGCAAGCTAGTGTGATTTTTTAAGGAGAAACTGACATAACACGGGATTGTTGGCGCTAGTTCGTTGATAAGTCCTAGTTCTGCCAGCACTTCATCAAGACGGGGCTGCGTTTCAATTGCGATTGCATCAACTCCAATACTTAAAATATCGGTTAATCGCGGACGGTGGAACTGCTGATATTCCGCGGTACTAAGGCGATAGGCACCAGTATATTCGCTTCCGTCTGCCAGATAAGCACCATATGGACCAAGTGCTCCCGCAACATAATTATAAATTCCTGTTAACTGCTGATATTCGTCACGAGCTTCCTTAGCTAAAGTAACCGCCCGCCGAATTAATTGGTGAGCCTGGCGTTCGGAATAACCATTGTTAATAAATGCGGGAATATTAGCTTGATATGTATCCGTAATCGCTAACCGTGCACCTGCATTGAAGTATTCCCGATGAACTTCTTTTACTAATTCTGGCTGTTTTGCAAGTACACTGGCCGTCCAGAGCGGATTATTGGTATCTGCCCCCAATTGCTCTAAGGCTGTTGACATTGCACCATCAATTAATAATGGTTTGGTTAATTCTTCAGTAATTTTTGTCATGATATTCCCTCCAATAACTAAAAAAGTCCCTTGAAAAGAACTTAATCTTTTCAAGGGACGATTATTCGCGGTACCACCCTCAATTCAGGACGTATAAAACTTCCTGCACTCAAGCAAACATATCATAATGATAAATTTGGAGCCATGTTAACGGTAGCAACACCGTGATCTGCTAATCGTTCACCGATCAATCGCTCACGAACCATCTTCACTAGTTTTAAAAATACTGCATTTCACCGGTTACAGTTCTCTGTAAATTTTATCATTAGTTACCCATTCGATCTCAGCTAATTCTCATATAAATTTGAAATTAGTATACTGTGGTAGATAACATTCGTCAAGTTATTTTTAATGATATTTTAATTTTCACCAAATAACTTCAGTAAGATTTGATAAACGCTTGACAATTGACAGCCAAGTAATTAAAATTCTTTTTGTAATCGTTTTCAGACAAGAGGAGCTGTTACTTCATGAAAGATATCGATCAAACAAAAATAATTAAAGTCAGTAACACCCGCTACCGAGAATCATTCCACATTCAAACAAATGGCGGCTGGCTCAATGATCCAAACGGTCTTTGCTACTACAAAGGCTATTATCATGTCTTCTATCAATTCCACCCCTATTCTTCACAATGGGGGCCAATGCATTGGGGACACGTTCGCAGCAAGGATTTAGTCCATTGGAAACAGCTTCCAGTCGCGCTCGTTCCAGGAGATGCTGAGGATACTGGGGGATGCTTTTCTGGATCAGCTATTGTAAAGGACAACCGCCTTTTTCTTATTTACACTGGACACCACTACTATGACGATGGTGACCAAGACCACTTCTGGGAAAACCAAAATATTGCCTATAGTGATGATGGAATTAACTTTACTAAATATGATGGTAATCCAGTAATCGAAGCTCCTGAGGACAATAGTCAAGATTTTCGCGATCCAAAGGTATGGGAATTCGACGGCCAATATTACTTAGTCTTAGGCAGTCGAAGCAAAGATGATAACCGTGGACGGATTTTACTTTACCAATCTGCAGACCTTTTACATTGGGACTACCGTGGTGTTATTGCTAAATCAACCGGTGAAGATACAGAAGGCTTTATGTGGGAGTGTCCTGATTTCTTTAGGATAAATGGCCGAGACATAATTGCCTGTTCACCAATGGGAATTAAAGCAAGCGGTCATAAATACCTTAATCTAAACCAAAACGGAGCATTTATCGGTCAGCTCAACTACCAAACGGCAACTTTTGAGCACGGTGGTTTTAATGAATTAGACAGCGGCCATAATTTCTATGCCGCGCAATCATTTTTAACTCCTGACGGGCGCCAAATTCAATTTGGGTGGTTTAGCTCATTTGATCAACCCATGCCTGAACAAGCTGATGGCTGGGCCGGGGCCTTAACCCTTCCGCGAGAACTCATCCTCAAAGATAACCAGCTTGGTGCAATTCCTGCTAAAGAGGTTAAGCTACTAAGAAATAAACAGCTTCTTAATTCCGCACAGCTAATTAACGGTGACCAATCATTAGCAATTACTGATCCGCAACACACTGAATGGCACGTTGTTGTCCCGGTGACAAACGAAAATGATGAATTCACCTGGCAATTATCAGATGGTCGCCACAATTTAATTTCTTTAACTTACACCAAGGCAAGTGGCGAACTAACTGTTCATCAACATGGTCAGGCCACTAACCGCTATGCGCAAATCAGTCAAGTCGACCAATTAGATCTTAGAATTTTTGTGGATACAAGTTCAGCTGAATTCTTCATCAATAATGGTGCTGCTACCTTTTCAGAACGTTACTACACCACTGAAAAGGTCACTCCGCACTTAGTAAGCAATCATTCATTACCAGTTAATGTTACTGTATATTCATTGAAAGGATAGCTATTATGCAAAATTTATTTAAGAACCCTTTTTACCGTTCTAGTTCGTTAATCATCCTCCTCTTCTTTACCGGCTGGGGAATTTGGTGGTCATTCTTCCAAATTTGGCTTACAAATACACTTGGCTTTTCTGGAGCCGAAGTTGGAACCATCTACTCGTTCAATTCCGCTGTTACCCTTGTCTTAATGTTCGTCTATGGTGCAATTCAAGATAAATTAGGCATTAAACGGACCCTATTAATTATCTGTGCAATCTTGCAAATGCTACTCGGCCCCTTCTTCTCATGGGTTTACGCCCCATTGCTCCATAGCCGTTTTTACCTAGGGACAATTCTTGGTTCACTATACCTTTCATTCGCCTTTCTTGCTGCTTCACCAACTTTTGAAGCCTTGACTGAACGATTCAGTCGGCGATATGGTTTTGAATACGGTCAAGCACGAGCATGGGGGTCATTTGGCTATGCCGTTGCTGCCCTCGCTGCTGGGTTCCTTTTCACGGTCAACCCTAATCTTGTTTTCTGGTCTTCATCCGCAATTGCGACGGTATTGCTGCTAATCCTATTGTTTGATAAGCCCGCCCGGCATCCGGAAGTATTAGCAAAATATGTCGATAAAGAAGAAAATGAAAAAGAAAAAACAGGGCCATCGTTTAAGGAAATCTTATCTGTTTTCAAGATGAAAGCACTTTGGCAAATCGTAATTTATATTATTCTTAGTTGGACCTTTTACACCGTTTTCGACCAACAAATGTTCCCGCAATTCTTTACCCAGTTCTTTGCCACTAAAGCTGCCGGTCAGCAAATGTATGGTATCTTGAACTCAGCCGAAGTCTTTCTTGAAGCAATCATGATGGCCTGCGTACCATGGGTAATGAAAAAAGTTGGTGTACGGAAAACACTGCTCTTAGGAATTATTATCATGGTTGTTCGGATTGGGGGATGCGGTCTAGTTACTAACCCGTTTGGCGTTTCTTTAATTAAACTACTTCATGCTCCTGAAACGGCCCTATTCGCTCTTGGGCTTTTCCGCTACTTCACTCTTCACTTTGATACAAAAGTTTCCGCTACTCTTTACATGGTCGGCTACCAAATCGCCGCTCAAGTTGGTCAAATCATCTTCTCAACCCCACTTGGTGACCTTCGTGATCATATCGGTTATAGCCATACTTTCCTTGTAATTTCTGGAATCGTTGCTATTGCCGGAATTTACGCAACCTTTATCTTAAAGAAGGATAATCAAGACGTTAATGGTCAGCCGTTAGATCGTGATTAATATTAAGTCAATTAAATAGTCATTACACAAATACCCTCTAAGGCCTGCGTTCATGCTAACCTTAGGGGGTATTTAAATTAATCTAACGATGAAATATGCAGATTTTATTAAGCTAATTAACTGCTTGTTAAATTTTTAGACATAATCTCGCCTGATTTATCATATTACCAATCTAGCCTTTTGTCGCACTTCATCAAAAATATCTGTTGGCAACATCTCGACAAACTACCATTTACAACAACTAAAATCAAACGACTTAATTTGTTCAATATACACTGTTCCATCAATTTGGGTTCGGTTATGATCCTATCTTTTACGTTGATTCGTTACATTGTTCAATGGCAGAGCTTACACCAGAACAAAAGAACAAAATTAGTCATCGCGGAAATGCTTTAAGGGCGCTGATGAAGGACTTTGATGAATGGTGGAATGATTAATAATATCAGTACTCTTCTCAATAAAGGGAAGAGTTTTTTGTTAGATTAAGTATATCAATCAAAATTACTCATACCGCTTAAGCATTGCACTGATTCCAATCAGCCCGATTACGGCTCCCAAGGCAATAATAGAAAATGTCGAATCATCCCCAGTTTGTGGCAAAACGTTATTCGCGGTTTTTGCCTTAAGAGGATTAATCAATGAAGGGGCGCCAGTTGCGCTTTGAGTTGTCTGATTTTTTATTGTTGTCTCTTGCTTTATTCGCGGGGTCGTAAATGTTTCTGACGTTAGTGATATTTGATCATCACTATTATCCTCTATTACCCGTGCAGGTATATCATCCCCGCTCATATTATTCTCCTTTGAGGTATTAATCGTTTTCTGAGCAGTCGGAGTTTTTTTATCAACTTCTATTTGATTTTTCTTATTATTAGGTACTGTAACAGTAATCTGCTCGTTAGTTAAAATCACTGATCCATCTGGAAAGACAATTAGGACATCTTCGGAGTGAATTCCAGGATGCTGAAGGTCAGTCGCAAGCTTAGCATCATCCTTCCAAACTACCTTTGTACCCTTAGGTAGTTTATTTTTCTCCTTATCTTTTGGCAAAGTAATAATAGCTTTATTCTGGTGATCATTTTCAACTGCAATTGCTGTTGTAACTTTAGGAGTAGGGTTTGCTCCCGGTTCAACTGCTAATGGTTCAAGATTAACTAGTGAACTGTACTTTAGGGCATCGGTTTGAGCTGGAAGTTTTTCCTTTGCTGATGCCAGCTTTTCTTGTGAATTTGTTTTATTAAGAAGCGCTTGGAGGAGCTTGGTTTGGGCATTAATTGCATTTGACTGCATTACATTTCTTTTATCCTTTGCTTGAGTAAGAAGCTCTTCCTGTAGTACAAGATTTTGCCTAGCTTGTGCCATCGCATTTTCTGCATCTGTAGTTTGCTTTGTTGCTGTAATAAGTGGTTGTGAAATCTGCTCTAACTTTTGAAGTAATTCTTGAGCAGCCATAGATGTCTTTTTAGCCTTTTTCATAGCCGTTTGCATTCTATCATGTAATTCATTTAGCCTTTGTTGAATTTTATTTAGGGCTTCTTCATGATTTTTAATTAAGTCTTTTGTATGAATACTATTACTACTATTCTCCTCATTATAGTTAGCTGTAACATTAGAATATGACATGTTGTACGAATCAGTATTTACCCAATTGATATTATACTTAGGTTTATAATACTTTCCTTCTTTTTGAGCTTCTGCCATCTTATACAATTCTTCTAGTTCCTTTTTTACTCTTGTTTTTTCGTTTTCAAGATTACTAACCTCATTGTTAAACAAAGTATCAGTTTCTAGACTCTGCGTGTGTTTTTCGTTTTCTATAATAATTTTCTTTAAGAAATCAATGTTTCCTTGATAATTATTTGTAAGAAAATTTTTATATGCTTCATTCTTAGAAGTTAAATTTCCTTTATTATCATAAGCAATGTAATCAAGCATTGTCCCTTCATAAACACTTATCCCGCCACCTGAGACCATTGAATATGAAAAGCTGGCAGGTTGCTTTAATAATTCATAATATTCATCATGAGCATTAATTAGGGCTTGTTGAGCATTTGCTTTAGTTTGTTCTAAGCTCGCTAGTTGCTCTTTTATTTGTTTAACTTGATTTTTATTGGTCTCAACAGTTTTATCCGCATCAGCCAAATTATCGTTAGCAATGCTAAAGTTATTATTTGCCGTTGTTATATCTTCATTGGCCTTGTTAACCTCGTTTTGAGCAGCACAGACATTTTGCTGGGCTTGTTTATTCTCATCAGGCAGGCTTTGCTGAATAACATTTTTATTATCCTGCACCGTATCTGCTTTAACAGAATTACTGATAGCTGTCACTCCTGTAGTAACCGTCATTACTGTTGCGGTAGTTGCTAAACTCTTCTTTAACCTTCTCTTTTTCATAAATAAACCCCACTTAATTATATTTAAAACTACAAAAGGCCAGTCAGCAATAGTGTTGATTGGTCTTAAGAATCTTTATTATTTTAGCATAGTTATACTACTTTCGTGAATGTACTGGTAATGTTTTTATTATGTACCTAAAAGCAGCTAATCATAAATGTAAAAAATCACTATTTCAATTCAGCAACTCCACCCTTAGAAATATGTTTACCTTCATTGCCAAGTACTTCTTCAATGCTGAACTTAAAATGTTTAACGGTAAATTTATTAGTAGTATATTTCCTCACTTTACTTACCTACTCAATAACCCGCTACTATGATATTCTATTACACGGGAAAAAGAATTATCGGAGGAGAAGTACTTGAAGAATCTATCAAAAATTATTATTGGGATTGCCGCCAGTCTATGTTTATGGGCAATTCCAACAGCACAGCCAGTTGAGGCAAGTCAAACACCACTAACCGTCAATATTCCTGATGGTAAACAAGCACAAATTTCAAATAAGGCTATCAAACTTAATTCGGAAGATGACGGGACAGTCACTTTTGAAGGAAAGACCGAGGCAAATGCCGAAGTTACAATTGCTAAACGTGGCGGAAATAACCGTCATTATAAAGTTGAAGCAGATGAAAACGGTAATTTTTCTAAAACCTTAAAGCTATCAACAAAGACTAAGAAGTGTAATTTTGATATTACTTCCGAAGATGATTATGATAGCAAGAGCGCAAAAACAACATTTACAGTTACCAATAAAGCTTATGTTAAGCCGGTGGTTGAAAGCGAATCTTCCTCATCAAGTAGCAGCTCAACAGATGAAGAACCATCAAGCACTGTAAGTTCATCATCTACTAGCACTTCCGCTACTAATGATATGAAGACTGATCAGGCAAACGGAATGATTGTCGGCAATGCCAATTCTAAAATCTACCACACACCTGATCAACAAGGATATCACATGAACCCAGCTAATGCCGTTTACTTCAATACTGAAGCAGAAGCCCAGGCAGCTGGATATCGTAAATCACTTAGATAATATTTAAAGCCTCTCACCTATTCCCAGTGAGAAGCTTTTTTGAATTTATTCACTTTTAGAAAAAATCTATCTCTCACATCACATATTTGCAATATGACTACTTTGTTCGATCAACTCTTAAATTAGTTTCTTTTCTAGCCTCTTCTATATTTTTCTCATTTTGTCTTAAAATGTTGATCCTCTTTTTAATAGTACTAATGGTATAATCTGCTACTAGTTCTTCAAAAGGTACTAAGTTGCCGGTCGCTCTTGAACTTGCCAATGCTTCCATGTATTCATTTCGTGACTTTTTATCAGGCATGATACTAACTACCGGATATTCTGATTCAGATAAAAAGCAAAGTTCATTAATAAACGTGCTGTCCGCCCATTGCCGTCAACAAATGGGTGGATAGAAAAAAGCTTCTGATGTAAGTCCGCCGCATATTGAACAGAATGTAACTGATTTACTGCTTTTTCGGACCAGTCGATTAATTCTTGGATTTTAAATGGTATTTCTGCTGGAGCAGTATATGGTGGTCCGCTTGTACATTCGACCAAACATCAATTACACGATAGGCCCACCAAGCTACTTAATAAATTTATTCCATTTATCGTTCTTCTAGTTAAAAAGAAATCTCATATTAACTATATTTACTATTTAGCTTAAATTACCTTCTTTTAACTCTAAAACTCTTTTTACAGCTTCGATTATTATTAGTACCGTTCTCCTTTGTTTTCTCTTCACTACCCACATAAGCAATATAAATAATATCACTACAAAAAGAACATAAACACTAAAAATTTCGATGCTTAAATTATTAGTCAATTTGAATAGTTTATACAAGTAACTACTGCTTAAATCTACTTTACCATTATGTACATCTATTCCAAAAACCGTAGTTAACATAAACAGAAAAATTGTTACAAATAGATTGCTATGAAATATATTTGAGAAACTTTTGTCAAATTTAATGTTTAAAAAGGAATACATATTCTTTAACTCAAATGTAGAAAAAACATAAAGTGATTCTACTAACTTCTGATATAGTTCAAATGCATTAACTCCATTGAAACTTTTACTTTTATTCAATAAATCATCCAATTCATTTTTACTATATCGCGAATATTTAGATATATACGATAAACAATCATACGATGGATTTTGGTCCCATTTATTATTAAAAACCATCATTTTAAATTCTGAGTTTTATACTTAAACGATTTATATTCTAACCATCCTATTACCCTATTAATACAATTTACAATAAAATAGATAATACTTAACAAAATAAGTGATACGCAAAGGATTGACGCAAATGCACTAACTCGTTTTATTAAGAATTGACCAATTAAAGTTACTACTGAAATAACATTTAGCATAATAATCTCAAAATTATAATTATGCTTTTTTAATAATTTAATAATATATGCATTTGTTGAAAGACGTCTTATCAAAATTTAATACCATTTTTACTCTTTCTGTATTCTACAACATTTCGCACAATTAACGAATTACAATATGAATATGAAATTCATGTACTATCAGGATAAGTAAAATCAATAAAACTATTATATAGGAAGAACAAAATACTGGCCTAAAAGCACACTTCAAAAAGCATAGTTTACTATCCTTTGGAGGAGACATATTAAAATCAATATCCTCTTCCCGCAATCGTCTAGCTTTATTATATAATTTTCGGAATTTTCTCTCTTGGTATAAATAATATGCGTCATTAAACCAAAAAATTATGCACACCGCTAAACACAAAAGTAGTAAGTTCCTAGCCCACGAATAATTAATTTTTGTAATGTAAAGAGTGATCAAACCACCAATTGCTGTCAACGACCATCCCTTTATTAAAAACGAGTTGGTTCCCATTCTAACTATTGATTCTTCAATTAACCTTAAATAAAATCTTTTATTATCCATTTAACTATCCTTAATAATCTTCTTACATATTATGTAGTCACCAATTTTATCTCTTAATCCAAGCGCTTTATTTATATATTTATCAGTATCAATAATAAAATCCTTCCATTTCACAGTAATCATATAGGATGATTCTCCATAATACACGGTTCTTCCATTAATTCTTTCAATACTTGGATTCTTTTGATTGAACATATTATTTTTTATAATGTCAAAAGTATTACTATTATTAATCGATTCTACTACACATTTTTCATTATTCTTATCCTCATATGACCAGTATGTTAGGAAATATTCATAGCTATCCTCAATATCAGGTAATACTACCGCTATCAATGCATTAGGAATACTTCTTCTTTTATTTCTTATTTGAGTTCTTAATGAATATGAAATTTCCCATGGTATCCATTGATCATCCTGTCTTTTTAATTTTTCCATCATGCAAGGTGATATTAGAACAACTGTAACCGATGAATCCCATATTTTTCTTTTAGTTTACTTCGTATTGTATCTGTCTTAAAATCACTTAAATCCTCATTATCACTCTCGACCTTATTTAAATCATCTCCACTGAATCTATTTTCTTGCAAATAAGAAACATAGTCACGAACTATTCCCTTACTATAACCCGGCAGATTTTTAACACTATTATCTGCATACTTATATGAAACAAATATTTTACATCCCATTCTCTATTTTCCCTATTCTTCTTTTACTATTTTATATAAAACATCCAATGGATGAGTTGGAATATCATTAAGTTTATTACTCCTGCACCTATTTTTCCATTCCACTAATGTTTCAATATCTATTTTAGCTAGCTTTCCTATTTCCTTATTTACACTATATTTAAATAACGGAACACTATCTTTTACTGGTATACTTTTATCTGTTACACTTTTCACTTCTCTTTTGGGTAACTTTTTTTGAATAAATCTAATGGTCTGTAATTCATCGAAAATCCAAGCAGAATCTGTGACTTCTTTTGACATGTCAAAACTAATAGAATTATCAGTATTTAAGAAAAGAATACATTCACAATCAGCAATCATTTCTCTTAAAGCAGACACTAATATTATATGAATTTGAGTAGTAGTGTAATTTCTTTTATTATAATCAAAAACTCTCTTGCCATTATTTTCTAATAAACAATAATCATTGTCTATCCGATATAATAAATCATCAGAATACCCCCATACAGTTGAATCAACAAAAGCATTTAAACCAAATTCATTTTTTAGCCAACAAGCAAGATTATTAGCAATATCCACATCTTTATGTGAATGAGAAATGAAACAATCATACTTTTCTTGAGGAAACCATAATTCCTTCAGTTTTGAAACATCAACTACTTCTCTTTCATCCTTTAATTGTATGTTTTTTTGAATATTCTTAATAAACGACTGGCGTACATCATTGATTTGCTCTCTATAGTTATTAATACCATTCGGTATTACACTTATGAAATCTATATCACGTTTGCTCTCGATTTCCAGTTCAAATGCTTTATACACTAAAACACCTCTTAATTCTTAGCCTATTTTAAAATTCTTTATCTAAGCTAATACATGGTTAACTATATATCTTCTTCGTTTACCTAAACAATCACCCAAACTTCTTCAAAACTCTACTTATTTAGATTAAAATTTCCAATTCATTTTTATTATCAATCTTTTTTGCTATATATCTAATTGCCTCATTATTTTCAAGATTTCTTTCCTATTCTCTTCAATCTCTCTTTGAGTGTCCTTCATCTCTTTTCTTAGCTTGCCAAGATCAACAGGCGGCGTTGGTTCAAATGTATCAACATATCGTGGAATATTAAGATTATAATCATTTTCTTCAATTTCATCTAAACTCGCTACATGAGCATATTTATCAATATCTTTTCTCCTCTTGTATGTATTGATTATTTTTTTAATATCTTCTTTTCGTAAGAAATTTTGCTTCTTCCCTTTTGCAAAATTTCTACTTGCGTCAATAAATAATACATTCCTATTATTCTTATGTTTTTTCAATACAATTATAACCACTGGAATTCCTGTTGAATAAAGCAAGTTTGCTGGTAACCCGATAATTGTGTCAATTTGATTATTTTCCAATAGAATTTTGCGAATTTGCGCCTCTTTAGCACCACGAAATAAAACCCCATGGGGCAAAATAATTGCCATTGTACCATCTTGCTTTAAATGATATAAACCGTGTAAAAGAAAAGCATAATCAGCTTTAGTCTTTGGTGCCAATGCTCCATACATCTTAAATCGGGGGTCGTCCTTTAATTTCTCATCTTCATTATTCCACCGTGCTGAATAAGGTGGATTAGCAACTACCATATCAAACTCACAAGGATGATTAATGCCATGTTCGTCAACGTACTCAGGCCAATCTTTTCTTAAGGTATCTCCATTTTTCAACATTATATTCTGGTAACTAATATCATGAATTAGTAAATTCATTCGTGCTAAATTGTATGTTGCAGTATTTACTTCTTGTCCACTATATTTTAAGTTTTTGCCTAAAAGTTGATCCTGAACTGTCAATAATAATGAGCCAGATCCACAAGCAAAATCATATACCTCAGGATTTTTTATGTTTGGATCTAAATCTATCGTTACTATTTTAGCTAAAACTTCAGAAATCTCATGTGGGGTATAAAATTCACTAGCCTTTTTTCCAGAATTCATAGCAAATTGTTGGATTAAATAAGTATAAAGGTCGCCCAGATTATCCTCACCTTTCTCATCTTTGTATTTAATTTCATCTAAGAAGCTAATAATATCTGCTATAGCTTTTATACGGGACGGCATTACATTACCTAATTTCATATCATCAAGAATTCCATCAAAAGTATGTATAGTGTTGTCCTTGTTAAGCTTCAAATTGTAATTAAAGCTATCTAGCATGTCTTGAAGGTAGGACGGAGTAAGTTTATTAGCATTAACTCTACTAATAATTGACGCCCATGTGTATTCAGGCCCAATTGCATACCCAAGTAAATGAGTAATATCTGTTAGATAATCATTTAGGTATGTGCCTTCCGCTTGTTTCTTATATGCTTTGTTTATATTTTTACTTTCTACAACATCAATTAGTCCGCTTTTAATCATACATTTCTCTTGACGCTCAGAAAGATATCGATAAAACAAAAAAGCCAAAACATAATTTTGATATTCATTTGCATCCATATTATTCTTTAGACGCTTTTCTACTTCCCATAATTGACTTACTATTTTTTCTTTGTTCATCAATTCATAAGCTCCTAATCTTTTTTCACAAACTTAAACTGAGACATTACAACTTATACTAATTATAATGTTTTAACAATTTTCCGCCTTACTATTATAAAATTAACAACTAGTACTTGATAGCTACAATTAACAATAATAAAATTAAAGACTTATTCATAGCTCTTTGCCTTCTTTGCAAATTGTCGTAATAATTCTTTATTTTGAGTTAAGCTTTCATCGGCTAATTTCTTTTTTAAAAAATTTTGATATATTGACCTGACATATAGTTCACCAATTAATTTTTGTTTTTCTAAACTTGGTAAAAGAATTTTCAGATTACACAAAAATGAAGGTTTCAATCGTTCTATAAATGATCCTTGAGTATATAATCTCTTTTGCTTTTGAATATAATCATCTTCATTCAAAAGATAACAAAGATAATACGGAGAAATTTTGCTTTTATCAACTGTTATCTTGCACATCTTTTGATTTAATATTATCTTAGATAGATTTTTTTGTGATATTACTCTCGAATTATAACTATTGGCCTTAGAATATAAATCAAAAGTTATAATATTAGAACTATTTTCAATTTCGTTAGCCATTAAATAAAAATCA
The DNA here is from genome assembly GCF_014635905.1 of Limosilactobacillus caviae. Lineage (GTDB taxonomy): Bacteria > Bacillota > Bacilli > Lactobacillales > Lactobacillaceae > Limosilactobacillus > Limosilactobacillus caviae. The sequence goes on along the minus strand of NZ_BMDS01000011.1, from coordinate 3,340 downwards.
TTCAAAGCATCTTCAGCAGTATATTGATTAATTAAATCTTTTTTATCAAGCCTATCCTTATTTTTACCAGATTCTATTTTTGCAACGTCCTTAAGTTTCAAATCTTTTCACCTCACGAAAAGTATATAACATATTTAAGTGTTTTTCAATGTAAGAAATGTTTTTTTACATTGAAAAACACTTTTTACAAACAGACTATTTTTCTGGTTTGAAATTAATCCTAAATTTTCAAACACCTTATTTGTAGAGGATGACTATAAAATGTAGAACATCGGCGGTTTAAAATTATCGGTTTTTCTGCATTTTTGTATACTAAATTTATCAATCTTTTTAGCCTATAACTGTCATGCGGTAGATACTTGGTTCTAACAACAGCTTCATTACAAAATCAGTATGGTGACCGTTAATATTATAACTAACGATCTCACCAAAACAGAGATCTTTAATTAGTGAAAGATAAAACCTTTCATCCCAGCTCATGTTGCCATAGCGATATTCACTCACATCAGTTACCATTTTCTGATAAGGACGAACATTGTTAAACCGATTCATGTTCTTCTTGCCTCGAGAATCAATCTACAAACCGTATTTCCGAACCTGACGATTATGCAGCTGTGATGATTGTCCATTCTCTCACGCATTAGACAGCTAACTCGTTTGTAATTAACTTTAATTCCACGGTAGTTAGCTCATTGGTTACAAGCCAATAGCCATAGTCAAGATTATGTTGCTTGGTTTCTTTAATAATTTGAAATAATTTTTGATTATATTTGGCTTCCCGGCGACTTACTTAATAATAAAATATAGTCCGCTTAATGGTTGTGTATGATAAAATTTTCGTTAAGCTAAATCCAAATTCATGCCTTAGTTCTTGGATACTTTGATATTCTTCTTTGAATGGTAGCACCGTTAAACTAAGGCCGTTAGTTTTTTAGAAATTCGTGCTCCATTTAAAAAAGCCCGAGTTTCAGTCTTTAAGCATTACTCTGATAACTGCACTAGCTTAGTGATTATAATTAGTAATTATGTATTTTTGCCCATCGCCTTCTGGTAAACAAGGCCTCAATACCATGTTCCTCAGGAATTCTTTGCGAGTTAACGATGGTCCCCGAATTACTAATATCAAGTTGAAGTACTATTTGTGGATACGAGACATTGTGTTGTTTTTTCATTTTAAGACTTTTAACTTAAAATCACCATAATAAAACTGGGGTGAACGAATTTCTAGGCCTTAAACACCATATTTTATATAACAAATACCCCACAAATATTTTCCTTCTAATGCCCAACCTTCAGGTAATCATCGTTGAACCGAATCAAGACAGGTATATCTGAACCGCTTAAAGTTTAATTTCAAAACTAGTCATAGCTTCCCCCCTATAAAATTTTTTGCCTAACTATGAGGGAAAACACTTCACCAATTCTGGAAGTATTTTTGTGACTAAAATTAGTGATAAATTGAAGAGAGTATATCAAAGGGACAACTAGCTTAGTCGATGTAAGAACTAAATATTGTATTGCCGAATTTGCGTGGGAATTTATGCAAAATTCGGTAAAAAGGCACTGCTTAACCCACCTAAAGTGACTTAGAATTTCCGCCTAAATCTGGTAAAGTTGAAACAAGAAAATTTGGCGTCAATATCTGAAATTTGTATTCACTTTGCTTTTCGTTAGCCTGCTTTAATATCTAAACAGAAAGTTATCTATAATAAGTTCACAAGCTTTATTGAAATCACACTGTAGAAGGAAAATTAAAAAATGGTCAAATGATACGACAAGAAACAAAACAAACTGCTTCAACTTCAAAATCAGAACCAAGCCCTACAGAAAACTTATTTTTAAAGATATAGCTCGAGACCTCAAAAAAATTGACAGCCTTGAGAAAGCGTCCAAAAAAGAATTCACGCAAGTAATTTATGATTTCAAGGACAAACACCTGTTAATGATTGATGCATTTCCCTGTCAACTTAATTAGTATTAGCAAAATTGGTTTGAATATCCCAGAATGGGGAAAAGCTTAAAGCGGTTATTTAGATGTCTCTTTTACTATTAGCTGAATACTGCGTACACCATTTAAGCGCTCAAATTCGAAACTATTAACTTTTAATTGGTAAGAAGGTACAAAATCACAAGTGCATCCAACGCTTGGTGTATGAAATGAGAATAAAGTGTACCAAATATAATCGTAGGATTCGGAATTATAATTCATCTAAGGGCCCTAATGATAATAACAGGGATAAACTTAAGCGAGCTTTTAGGAGTAATCGTAGATATTAGAAAATAGCTTTTAATATTACCAAATTAAAAACTCATAACGATAAGAAAGTTTATATAGAAATCATTAAGGATTTAGCAACTCGTCAAATTTTCACTTGGTCAGTTAGTTAGCATCCTAATCTTCAGTTCGCTTTAACTCTACTTCATCAAATGCTTAAGTCACCTACTGGTTATCAGTTAATCCTTCACACCAAACAAGGATGACACTATTAACATCGAACATGGCGAAAGGTTCTTCAATTAGGCTAAGTATGTTTCATCGAGCAACTGGTCTGGACAGCGCAGCTTATGAAACGGTCTTTAGTAAGTTAAAAGCGGAATTTTCTCTAATACTAGTTACGCTAATCAAAGGGAATTAAGCCAAGTAATTAATGAATGGATTTAGTTTTATAACAAATACCGTATTCAGACAAAATTGGGTATACACTTTCTGGTATTGATACAAAATCAATGCCAGTTTTTTGTACGCAAAAAGGACAACTGCTGCCCTTATGTTGTACAATCAATTCACCACAAAAATCATGTAAAGAAGGTTATGCAGATGTCCTAAAACAATTTTATCTTAAGTCTCCTTGAAATTAAAGACTCTAATATTCGAATAACTGATGTGATTGACTTACCAGCCTCTAATTCGGTAGATCAAGAACATACTAAGCTAATTAAAGCCCGGCTTTCTTACCCTATTAAGCAATGCAGGCATTGTGGATTTGCGGCGGTTGTTAAAAACGGCTTCCGTAAAGCCCATGTTCGCCTTCAAAGTTTAAATGGTATTCGCTATGAACTTGAATTGTGGAAACAGCGTTACTATTGTCGCCAATGTCAGACTACTTTTGGCGCTACAACCAATTTAACTGCTAATAATCAAACCTTATCCGGTCAATTGAAAAACCAAATCATGGAATTTGCCAAAGAAGGCTTAAACGGTAAACTAATTGCCCGCGTCTGTCACTGCTCACCAAGCAGTGTTCGCCGTACAATTAAAGAACGCGGCAAATCGCATTATCGAATGGCTAAGCTGCCGCACAACCTGTGCTTTGATGAATTTCGTTCGGTTAAATCCACA
>NZ_BMDS01000010.1 GCF_014635905.1 Limosilactobacillus caviae | reverse complement strand
ACCCTACACATTTGATTCGTCGAAACTTTGTTCAGTTTTCAAAGGTCTACCAGTTAACTAACTAAGCATTTAATCAACATATTTATTATATCATATATCGATTTAACTTGTCAAGAAGAAATTTTAATTAATTTTGAATTCCTTCTGATCAATAACTCAATCAGCAACTTTATTAATATATCATGTCATCAACTAGATGTCAACAACACTTTTACGAAATAAATTTAATGTCTATTCGATATTTTACTCATCTCGTAACAGCATGTATTAATATACCAACGAATCCATTCCTCGTCAACAGTTTTTTCTAAAAAACTAAAAAGTATTTTCTAAATCGTATAAGCAGTTAAAAACTTCTATTGCAACTAGGTCGATATCATCAAAACGAAATCGCTCATATGGTCGATAGCGTACAAAAATAAATTCCTTACTACTATGAATATACGTTACATCACAAAGAGGAATTCCAAATTTTTCAAATATTCTTTTTTGACGGTTTCGTGAATTATCATTTTGCATCGCTATTAGTCGCTTAACAATTACTAATAATTCTGATTCCTTCATTCTGTGTATTCTCCTTTAATTACAAAATAAGGGACTGTGATACTTAGACACAATCCCCCTTTTATTATCTTTTAACTTTATCTGGCTTTACAAAAATAGCTACTATACCAGCAAACATACCAAAGTAATACGTCAATAAGCGCCAGAGAATCATTGCTAAGACTAACTTAGTATTGGAATGAATAAAACTAGCAAATAAAACAGAAAAACTATATTCTGCTCCCCCTGCTCCTCCTGGAATTGGGAAAAGAGAAATAATCATAAATATCAGCACATGCAAACTAAGTACCATCACAAAGTTAATATGATGAATACCCAAAGCTAGCATAATGAAATAAGGAATTGCATAGTAAAAGAATAATTGAAAGATTGTTACTATACAAACCTTTGCTAATTTCTTATAGTCTTTTTTCATCCGAAGACTTTCCTGGTAAAAAGTGTCGACTTTTTCATTTAAGACTATCTTCATCCGTTCGTAACGATTTGCTTTTATAAAAAGAGCAGCTGGTTTAATTACAAGGTTCATTAATTTCTTTGTAAACCTATACCAGTACATTACCATCAGCAGGCCGACAATTACAGCTAAGTGAATTAAAAATCCAAATACCACTAATAACGATAGGGCATGTAACTTTTCAGCAATAAAGTGAAAGCCAATCAACAAGCTGATTAAAAAATTAACTACGATCATTGCTTGAAATACTACAAACTTCATCAGTAAAACCGAACTAGCCAGTCCCCCATCAACACCCGATTGGATCATTGCCACTAACTGTGCGGGCTGACCACCCGTAGAAAATGGCGTAATCCCATTGAATAGTTGTTCAATTAAAGGTAACCGAAGAGCATCTTTCCAAGTAAAGCCATCATGACGATCATTCATAAAGATTTTAACTACTACAGCTTCCAATCCTAAATATAAACAAATACATCCTAAGGCTATTAACATCCATCCCCAGTTAATCGCAGACACATCTTGAAGTAAAAGATGAATATTAGAATTACGTAATGAGTAGCCAAGAATACCGACCCCAATAATCAGCATTAAGCTTAGCACTAACCAATTACGTCTACTCACTAAGCATCCCCCTTTCGCGCCTGGTCCATATAAAAACTTGTCCAAACGTTTGCCAAGTGTTCTTTTGAATATTTACGCGCTGCTATTTGTGCCTGTTTTTGCCAGTGTGCTAACCGTGCAGGATCATTGCGCAACAATGTAAGCTTCATCTGCATTTCATTAACATCTTTTGCCGGCTCGTAATCCCCATCAATAATAGAATGATAAAGTTCTAAGTCACGCAACATTACTGGTGTTCCACAACTAAACGCTTCTAACACCGACATTGGGAAAAGTTCATTATAGGAAGGCAGCAAAAATAGGTCAGCTAAGTTATTTAATTCAACAATCTTATCACGGGAAACAATTCCGGTAAATTTTAAGTTAGCGGGCGGATTATCTACCACTCGCTTTAATTCACTATAGCCGTCTGTTAGTCTTCCAAACGAAAATCCTCCCGCCCAGATAAAATCAACGTCAGGATTTTGCCGAGCTAGGCGAATGAAGTCTGGAACCCCTTTTCTTTCTTGAACTTGACCGCTGCCTAAAACCACAAACTTATCCGGCGTGATATTATATTTCTTCCGTAAAGCGGTCCTATCTACAGCAGAGTATTGATAAAAATGATCACTATCGACGAAATTAGGGATATACGTAATTTTGTCCTTAGGAATTCCATAAGCAACTAATTTTTCAATAAAAGAAGGGTTTACTACTACCAGCTGATCCATTCGTTTATAAAAAGCAATAATGTAACGATAAAAAAGCCCGCGGAATGGTTGCGGGATTGTTAGGCTTCCTTCTAGGGTCTCAGGAAGGAAATGAACATAACCGATCTTTCGACCCCTTTTTTTAGAGAAAGTTGAAAAATAGAAAAGCGGGTCAATCGTATGATAATGGCTAATTTGACTTTTACCATACCGATTAATCTCAATTTCAAATTTATCACTGCATTGATTACGTAACAAATTGATCAATTCAAGGTAGGCACTGCCAACACCTTGTCCTGCAACTTTATCTGCAGATGAAAACATTGTTATTTTAATCATCATTAACTCCTTGAGCGGTGAAAAAGACGACGCGATTTTTCTGTTTGCTTAATTTTATCTTGATTTATCATTTTGCACTGACAATCATGATAGAATTCGACTACCCTTTCCACAAAAACTTCCGCTGAAATCTCGTGTAATTTTTGTTGACGTCTTAACCTTGATTCTGACGTCTGCGGTTGGTTTAGATAATACAAAACCCCATTGACAAGATCAGCCCGTTTTTGGAAACTAATTCCAATTGCTGCATCATCAATTAATTGATCAGTATATTCACTCCGCATCACAACGATTGGCAGGTCTGATGCAAGAGCCTCATCATAGGTCAAACCCTGTGACTCCGAATCAGACGCTGACACGAAAACATCAGCCATTTGGTAATAATGATAAACTTCATCATTCGGAATTTCACCAGCAAAACTAACATGACCATTGAGACCCATTTCACGAACCTGACGCTCTAAAGTATGCTTTGCCGGGCCATCTCCAACAATCAATAACTGTGCATTAGGCTGGTGGCTAAGGATATCTGGCATTGCTTCAATCAAAGTATGAATATTCTTTTCATATGCTAAACGACTTAACGAAAGCAATACCGGTGTAGTCGCCCCATACCCTAATCGTGCCCGTAAATTAGCAAGATCTTTTGCTGAATCGCGTTGATTATATACCCGCAAATTGATCCCTGTTGGAATTACCTGAATGGGAGATTCTACATGGTAACTTTCTAATGTTTCAAGGACGCGATCACTGGGAGCAATAATTCCTGATATATTTTTCAGGTATAAATGCGCTAATCGTGCTACATCATGCGGCTTTAAAATATGCCCGTTTGCAATATAGTGTAAGTAGTCCTGATACATTGTATGGTAGGTATGGAGGCAGGGAATATGTAAATGCCTAGCGACTGTTTTCCCCATCACACCGAGTGCAAATTCCGTCTGATTATGAACTATATCTAATTGGAATTTTTTAGCAAGTTTTATAGCACGAAATACGCCGCGAACTGCAATCCGCCGATCAGAAAATGAAACAAACGGAATGCTTGCAAAACGATAAATCCCGTTTTCAACGTCATCGTGCTTAGCCTTAGGATCAGTCGTCGTAAAGATATATACATGATGTCCCTGAGCAATCAGTTCATCACGAAGCGTCTTAATAGAAGTCGCAACGCCACTCACCTGTGGGAAATATGTATCTGTAAAAATACCAATATTCAACCTAACTGCTCCTTTTTTTCATCACGAAATTTTTTCGATTTTAATTTTAGTAATAACTGCTATTATACTAAAGCATTCAGCGAACCGCAAAACCGTATTTAAATTATTCTAGTCCCTTGACCTAATCATGACAAGAAACAACAAGAATGATTACTAATTCTTTACAAAATCTTTTGTCCATAAAAAATGAGAAATAGCTTCCCCAATAAGGCAGTTATTTCTCATCTTCTCTATTAAATCTTCACTTCTGGTACATATTCTTCCACTAATTTTCGAACATTAGCGGCCGTCTCAGCGTTAATTGCGCGATGAACTAGCGGTTGTAGTTTACGAGTGCTTAATTGGTTGATTAAAGATCGAATCCGTAAAATCTGACTGCTATTCATTGAAAATTCATCAAGCCCCATTGCCATTAAAAGCGGAACCGCAATTGGGTTACTAGCCATTTCGCCACACATGCCAATCCATTTACCTTCTGCATGTGCCGCTTCAATCACCCGGCGAACCATTCGTAAAACCGCGGGATGAAGTTCTTGGTATAGGTACGCAACTTCCTGATTCCCTCGGTCAACCGCAAACATATACTGAACTAAATCATTGCTCCCAATGCTAAAGAAATCGACATATTTTGCAAAATGTTCTGCCATTACAGCAACGGCCGGGATTTCTAACATCATCCCCACCTCAATGTTTTTAGCAACCTGGTAGCCTTCCTTTTCCAACTTGTCTTTTTCTTCATCGAGAATCGCCCGTGCCTGCTTAAATTCTTCAATTGTCGCAATCATTGGAAACATAATTGCTAACCGTCCATAGACTGAAGAACGGAGCAATGCCCGTAACTGTGGCCGTAAAATTTCCGGTCGCGCTAGACCGATTCTTATTGCGCGAAAGCCGAGGTATGGATTAGCCTCACGGGGAAGCTTAACCATTCCTAATTTTTTGTCCCCGCCGATATCAAGAGTACGAGCAACCACATGCTGCTGATTCATTGCTGCAACAAAACGTTTATACGCTGTAAATTGCTGCTCTTCATCAGGCAGCTCTTCCCTATTCATATAGAGAAATTCAGTCCGCAGCAACCCAATTCCTTCTGCACCATCTTCTTGGGCGTCAATAATATCTGCAAATGTACCAACATTAGCCGCAACTTCAAACCGGCGTCCGTCCGCGCTCACAGTCTGCTTGTCTTTTAAAGCGCCCCACTTTTGCTGTTCTTGTGCAAACTTACCAGCCAGTAAACGGTAATGTTCAATTTCATCATTGGTTGGGTCAACGATAACTTTTCCATGAATACCATCAACAATTAACATATCACCATCATGAATTAGCGTCGTCGCATTTTTAACACCAACAACAGCCGGCAGTGCCAACGTCTTACTCATAATCGTAAAATGAGATGTTCTACCGCCATTTGTTGTCACAATTCCGGCAACGTACCTTTTATTGAACTGGGCAGTATCTGTAGGAGTAATATTATCTGCCACAAAAATAGCACGATGGTCCAACAAGGCAGGATCCGGTAGGGGAACATTCAATAAGTGGCTCAAAATTCTTTTAGTCACATCACGTAATGCAGTTGCACGAGCATATAGATAATCATTATCATTTTTATGCTCAAAAATATTTAAATAATAGTCCTCTATCTTTTTGACCGCCCACTCCGCTGTATCATGATGACTATTAATCCGGTCAATAATCTTATTTTGTAAAGTCGGATCATCTAAAATTGCAATCTGCGTGTCAATAATTGTCACTGCGCGCTGACCAAGCCGGTGATGTACTTGCTGAGACAATGCTTGAAGCTCAGTCCTGCTTAACGCAAAAGAATCATGAAGCCGGGCGACCTCATGATTCTCATCAGCTGTATGCTGTTTTTTTATAGATAGATCTGACCCTACTAACAGGCGTGCAGGTGCGATGGTAATCCCACTACTAGCCGCAAGCCCGTCTAGCAGTAAAGACATTAGTCAGTCAATCCTTCCTTTTTCATAGTTTCAGCAACGGTGTCCAATGCTTCTTTTTCATCGTCACCATTGGCTGCAATAGTAACCTTAGCATTTTGACCAACACCAAGTGACATTACACCCATGATTGACTTCAAGTTAACACTCTTACCTTCGTATGAAAGAGTAATATCAGATGAGAACTTTGAAGCAGCTTGTACCAAAATAGTAGCTGGACGAGCATGAATACCGGTCTCTGAAGTAATTGTAAATTCACGTTTTTCCATATTAATCAGTCTCCTTCGAGCAGATATAATTAATTTATTATCAGCAGCTGGACCGCTGATACACCTCGATATTTACATTTTAGCAATTGTAAGCGTTAAATACAAGCTTACATCTTGCGTTTTATCGCTCTCGCAATTGATAAGTAATTTTACCGCCGCGTTGTGCTTTTCCTTCAATCTGGGAACGATAAGCGTAAGCATGAAAAATCGGTTGAAATTCCTGAAAATTCTCAGGGGTAATTTCAAAATGATCAATTTTTTTAGTTCGCAAGTCATCTAGTAATTGTTCAAACTTTTCTTCTGCCATCCAATCACCTCAATATAAAGATCTCTGTCTACCTAATTATACACGATAAATATTATAAAGCATCCGTTTTAGCATTCATGACTAAAGAGTGCTAAAATCATAGTGGGATTCCTTTAGACGTTCCTAAGTAATTTTGGTTAAACGTACAAGGATGCTCCTTACTTAAGAAAATATTTAGGTTTTATGACTTGCTTTGCGATAAAAAGTAAGTATAATATTAATCAATGGTCAAGAAAGGTCAAACAGACGCAATCTTGCTGAACTATTTTAGGAGGTATTTAATTTCAGATGCTATGTCAATATTGTCATCAAAATCCAGCCACGATTCATCTACAAATGAATTTCAATGGTCAACGGATTCAAATAGACCTCTGCCAAAATTGTTATCAAAAATTACAAAATCTACAAACAGAAATGATGAATGGAGGTAACGGAATGAATAATTTCGGATTTGGAAGCCTCGAAGACTTCATGAACGCAATGAATAATATGCAAAGTCAAGCTGCTGGCGCTAATGGTCAAAATATAAACGGTCAAGCTCAGCGTCAAGGCGGCGGACGCAACGGTAAAGGTATCCTAGGACAATATGGTATTAATCTTACTGACCTCGCCCGCCAAGGAAAGATTGATCCGGTTATTGGTCGGGATAACGAAATCAAGCGCGTAATCGAAATTCTAAACCGGCGGACAAAGAATAACCCTGTCCTTATTGGTGAAGCCGGGGTTGGTAAAACGGCCGTTGTTGAAGGTTTAGCCCAGGCAATTGTGAGCGGTCAGGTTCCAGAAAAGCTTGCTAATAAGGAAATTATCCGTCTCGATGTTGTTTCACTTGTTCAAGGTACTGGAATTCGTGGACAATTTGAAAAACGGATGCAACAGTTAATGGAAGAAGTTCGTAAGAATAAGAATATCATTCTCTTTATCGATGAAGTCCATGAAATCATGGGAGCTGGTAATGCTGAAGGCGGCATGGATGCTGGAAACGTCCTTAAGCCTGCCCTTGCCCGTGGTGATTTTCAATTAGTCGGTGCTACTACACTTAATGAATACCGAAAGATTGAAAAAGATGCTGCTCTTGCACGTCGATTCCAACCAGTTGAAGTTGATGAACCATCTGTTGAAGAGACCATCCGGATCCTCAATGGTATTAAGAGCCGTTACCAAGATTACCACCACGTCAAATATACTGACGATGCTGTCGTTGCTGCTGCTAAGCTTTCCGATCGCTATATTCAGGATCGGTATCTTCCTGATAAGGCCATCGACCTGCTTGATGAAGCCGGCTCAAAGAAGAACTTAACTCTTAAGAATGTAGATCCTAACGCAATTGAAAACGAAATCCATACAGCTGAGGCACATAAGCAACAAGCTGCAGATAATCAGGATTACGAAAAGGCGGCCTTTTATCGGGATCAAGTTGCAAAGCTTGAAAAGGCGAAGAAAGAAGCAGAAGAAAACCATACTGAAGATTCTGCAACTGTTACCGTCAAAGATATGCAACGAATCGTTGAGGAGCGGACTAATATTCCAGTTGGCGACCTTCAAAAACAGGAGGAAAACCAACTTCGCGACCTTGATAAAAAGCTCGATGAACACGTTATTGGTCAAACACAAGCGGTTGATAAGGTTGCCCGAGCTATTCGCCGTAATCGAATCGGTCTAAACAAGTCCGGTCGGCCAATTGGTAGTTTTCTCTTTGTTGGTCCTACTGGTGTTGGTAAGACCGAAACAGCTAAGCAACTTGCCCTTCAGCTATTTGGTTCTAAAGATGCGATGATTCGGTTCGATATGTCCGAATACATGGATAAAACCTCTACTTCCAAGCTTATCGGGGCTGCCCCTGGTTATGTTGGTTACGAAGAAGCCGGACAGCTTACTGAACAAGTACGGCGGCACCCATACAGCTTGATTCTTCTTGATGAAGTTGAAAAAGCTCACCCAGATGTAATGCACATGTTCTTACAGATTCTCGATGATGGCCGGTTAACTGATTCGCAAGGACGAACAGTTAGTTTCAAGGACACAATTATTATCATGACATCGAATGCCGGAACCGGTGATGCTGAGGCTAGTGTTGGTTTTGGTGCTGAATCTAATGGCAGCACCCACTCAATCATTGACAAATTAACTAATTACTTCAAGCCAGAATTCTTAAATCGTTTTGACGATATCGTTCAATTCAACGCTTTAACTAAGGATGACTTGATGAAGATTGTTAACTTAATGATCTCTGATGTTAACAACATGCTTGCCGACAAGGATTTGCATATTGAAGTTACTAATGGTGTTGAAGAAAAACTAGTCGACATGGGCTTTGATCCTAAGATGGGAGCACGCCCGCTTCGTCGAGTAATTCAAGAACAAATTGAAGATCGAATTGCTGATTATGTTCTTGATCATAGTGATGCTCATAAATTAACTGCTAACCTCAATGATGATGGTGATATTGTCGTTGAAGAAGCACAAGAAGTACCAGCAAAATAATTTAACCAAAAAAAAACTTGAAAGTATGGTCATAACGACTTTACTCTCAAGTTCTTTTAGTTTACTTCTAATCGACGGCGAACTTCTAACACGGGGATTGCAACCATGGGGACCAAAACAATTGCTAAAATCAACTCAGCCAGGCCATTAGTCGCCATAACTGTTTCAAGGGCAATTAATAAATGGTTAACATTGACGCCATATGTTTGCGCAACTGCTGGAGTACGATAAAATAGATAGATAAAGCCTAAAACTAATCCAGTATTAGTAAGGGTTCCAATAATTGCGGCACCAACTGCGGCACCATATTTAGATTTAAATAGCCGACGCAAAAGAATAAATGTATAGCCAGCAATTAACCCAATCATGATTCGGGGAATAACCGAGACAAGCGGGTTAACAAATACTAATGGTGCAAGCGGACTACTGGGAGCAACAAAAGCACGAATCCATGTTAAAATTCCCCAAATGCCGCCAATAATTGCACCATCTATGGGGCCCAAGACAATTGCGGCAATGATGACTGTCACATGAAGAGTGGTTATACTCAACGGTCCCAATGGAATATTACCAAAAAACGGGACAAAATCCTGTAAAAGGATAATTGCAATAAAAATTGCCAAAGTCGTGTTATGTCTTATTTGTTGGTGCCGAGTTCTTGCCATTTTAATTCTCCTAAATAAATTTGAATAGGCCTATTGTAATAGAAATTTCACCTATTCGCAATTATCAAGAGAAATATAATGGTTCAATATCGTGTCAGCTACCAAAAAGCGCTATAATAATAGATAATTTAGGTTACGGAGTGTTAATAATGATTGACAAGTTTAAAACTGGAAATCCAATCTGGGTTTACTATAATGACATTGATTCGGGAGCAAATCTTACAGTGCCGCAGTTATTACGCGGTTTTATCGGCCAAGAATATCAAATTGAGCGGAAACAATTTCCTAATTACCGCTATGTAAAGACAGAAGGCGAAACTCGGGGCACATTTGACATGCGCCAACGGATAGTTCACCTTTTTTATCGTAAGCAAAACTGGGGTGAAGTTCAATCAATCGAAATGTACCTACGTCTTGATGCACCGACACAGGTCTTTGATACGGCTGGCGGGATGCCGATTGGTGCCCCCCTCCCTGCTGATATTACAGTAAAATCTTTCCACCGAGTTGCAACTAAGAACGGGCAATTTTGGTATGAAATCGGTGCTGACCAATGGATCAAGTATGACCAGATGCATGTCGTTGACAACCCATTCAATACTAATTTACGAAAAGAAAAATCACGATTAGTTAATAATTTAACCGTTATTCCGCTTAAAAATGTCCGTGCAAAAGTTGACTACCTTCATAACAAGTCAATCAATGTCTACGACGCACCGTATGGAAATAAAGTGGCAGAGATTCCAAACGGTAATGAGGTTACATTAATTGGTAAACTCAATGATAATGACGAGATTACCTGGTATCAGATTGGGCGAAAGAAATATATTACAAGTAATTACATTCAAATTGAAGATATTGATGATGATGAATAAATAAAGGACGCTAGTATCGGATAAGCCGACTACTAACGTCCATTTTTATTTCCTAGTCTCGCCGTAACTGCATTTTATCATTAAAAAATTTAGCTAGGAAAAAGATAATAATCAGATAAACTATTAAAATAACCCACCAAGTAATTTGGGTGCTAACAAGCATATATACTAACTTGTTAGCTGATAAAGTTGGAATTAAACCAACCATTGAGTAACCAATCATACTCAAAAGAACGATACAGACTACTGGGCCGCCAATCCCAACGATCCATTTCCAGCGGCGGTTCAAAAGGGCAAAACCATTTCCAACTGCTACCATCGTCAAAACACCACAGAAGTAAGCAAGCAAGCTGTGCCATGATGAAGAAAAACTAAATGGATAATGCATTAAACTGGTGAGTTGGTTAACGAACCAAACAAGCAAGGTTAACAGGATAACTGATATAATTCGTCCTTGCCACTGTGTTCGTCGCGAAATATTATTTTGAATTGCCCACTTGAAGTCACTATAAGGAGTTAGTAAAAAGTAGAAAAACAAGACTAATGATAATAAGCTGCTAATTGTTCCTGGAATGGCGCCAAGACTAACTAAAAATGACTCAATATTTTGATTCATTATGAGACCAAGTAAATATACTAATAGTTCAACCCCAACACCAACCGCAATCGCAATTCCCGCTGACCAGCCAGCTCGCCGTAAGGTTGTCGATATGATTAAATTTCTCTTTTGATTTTTCATTAATATGCACCCCCATCTGTCAAGTAAATGAATAAGTGTTGTAAATCATAATGGTCAAGCTTAACCTGATCTGGGATCGGCCGTTCATCATTTAGGTGATCAAAAACATAGGAAGTTTTAATATTACCCATCGATTCAGATTTCAAGACTTTCAATCCCGCAGTATAATCATCAACTAATTTAGCTGGGCCACTAATGGCATGAGCCTTTGCAAGCAAGTCATCAAGATCATCATTAATTATAATTTGATGCTTATCCAAAATTAGGACATGTTCAACTAGCTGCTGAATTTCTTCGATTAGGTGTGTTGACAATACAAATGTCCGTGGCTTTTCCTGATAAGACTTGACTAATTCCTTGTAAAAAAGCTCACGGTGATTAGCATCAAGACCTAAAATCGGTTCATCAAGGAGGACATATTCAGCATTAACTGCTAATGCAACAATCAACTTTGAAGCCGTTCGCTGACCAGTCGAGAGATTAGTTACTTTAGCGTTACCACTAAGTTCAAAGGCGGTTAAAAGGCGGTCAGCGAGATCATAATCAAAGCTGCCGTAAGCAACATCCGCAAGATCAAAAGTCTGCGCAATTTTCATTTCACGCGGGTAAAGGTTAGCCTCACTCATCAGAAAAATCTTATTCAATAATTCGTCATTATCATTAATACTTTCGCCGCCAATCCGAACCTCGCCACTGGTTGGAAAAATACGGTTACTAATGATATTTAACAAGGTCGTCTTACCAGCACCGTTGCGGCCAAGCAACCCATAAATTTTTGCCGGCTCTAAATTAAATGAAATATTATTGAGAACCGTTGTCCGTCGATACTTTTTTACAATATTTTTAACCATTAATTGATCCATCGTTTTCACCTCGTTCAATCAAATCTAATAAATGCTGCTTAGTAATACCAAGCTTATCAGCCTCGATTAGTAAACTTTTAACGTAGTCGTTATAAAAGCTCTCTTTACGTTGCTCCATAATTTTTTTCTGCGCTCCTTTTTTTACAAACATCCCTAGCCCACGACGCTTTTCTAGCAAATCCTTGTCTACTAGGATGTTCATCCCCTTAAGGACCGTTGCCGGATTAATGTGCAACTGTTGGGAAAGCTGGGTCGTTGATGGTACTTGTGAGCCTTCATCGAAACCGCCAGAGAAAATCATCTCCTCTAATTGATCAGCAAGCTGTTGATAAAGCGGTGATGACTCATCAAAATTAAATTGCATTGGAGCACCTCCTTGGTTTGTTATTTGGTTAATTACTTATGTAACTAAGTATATATGTTGGAGAATGATTTGGCAAGGGGAAAAGTGATTTTAAAAAGAAAATAAAAGATATCATTCCTTTAGAATAAAAAATAGATCCCGTAATTCAAGAAATTACAAGATCTATTTTTTAGTAAGGTGAAGTTTCTATAAATAGTACACTAACGAACTATTTAACATTATTTTCTAATCATATTGCGATTAACATTTATCCAAACATCTGGTGGATTGTTACCATTACCATTTGGATCATCTGTATTTCGTAAGACTAATTGCAAATTATCAAGGGATACTGTTGGCAATTTAAAACTGGCTTTAAATCCACTATTCTTGCTTTGATAAATGCTTGGGTAAACTTTTGCAACGTCATCCCGTTCAATTTGGTTAAGTCGTTGACGACCAATTTCTTTTCCATTTTGCAAAAGAATTGCATATGCATAATGCTTAACCATGGATTGATCATCAGCACGCCATCCCTGGAAGGTTAGTGTATTACCACTTAATACAGTATTATCAAGATTATAAGCCGATTGATTGAGTATTCCCATATTCATCCAAGAATCAGTATGTGCACCATCGTTACCATTGCCGTTTCCGTCAGCTGAGTACCGGCTTACTAAGGAATAAGTATGACCTGGTTGGAGATTCAACGAACCAAAATCAAAGTTAAAACGAGAATGTCCTGCTGTCTTAGTATCACTATATACTCTGGCAACATCTGGCGAATCTTCTAACGCAACTTTTTGTGAAGCTACCTGGCGACCCGTAGTATTATCGAAAACAATCAAGAAGTGGTTAGGCTCAAACTGTGATAAGTCAGTCGCATGCCAGCCTGCTACTTTGAGTCGGCCATTACTAAGATCTACACTATCTAAATTAGCCCGATTAACATGATTTACAGGATTAAACCAGTAATCAACACTATTTCCGTTCCCACTTGGATCATCCGTATACCGTGATAAGAACTGGATATTATCATTAAAGTACGGAGCAGTCAAATTAAAGCTAGTGCTAAAGCCAGCGTTAACTGCATTAGCAATTGTTCCATATACTTTAGCCACATCTGGACGTTGAACTGCCTTTACCTCCTGACGAGCAATTTCATGACCAAGAGTTTGGTCAAATGCAATAATGTAATGATAAGGTCGCCCCGCTGCTTGATTAGTCGCATGCCAACCACTAACAGTAACGGTCTTACCATCAGACTTAATACTATCTAAGTATGCTTGATTAGTCTCATTCATCTTCAATGGACCAAACCAGTAATCAACATGCTGCCCTTCACCATTTATTGCATCATTGCTATAACGAGCAACTAAACTTAATGAATGATTTACTGCATCATTTGGAATATCAATAGTCATATTAAAGCCAGAATTATTACTATTATTAACATTTGAATATGCCTGCCGGACATCATTCCGAATAGCAGGCGTTAACTTTTGCCGAGCAATTTCATGTCCCAATGTATTATCGAAAATAATCATATAACGATATGAGTCTTGATTACTCAATCCTACAGCATGCCAACCACTTGCCTTAATCTGCGACTGACCATTTATATTTTGAGTTAAGCCATAATTGTCAAGCCATCCTTGGTTAAAGTTAAGTTGATTATTCTGAGTAGTCTTATCCTGCGGTACTTGGTTAGTCGCAATTAAAGGAGCAATTTTCTTAACTTTAATTACCACATCTTGAATACCATTTTCATTTACTTTAACTGTTGTTGGTACTTGCTCATTTTTATTTGCCAACTCATAGCCTGTTGGTAAACTAATTTTAATATCAATGGTCGTACCTACTGTTCCAGAAATCGAGTCACTCTTGACTGTTTTGCCGTTTTCGTCAACATAATTAATATTACCATATTGTATATTAGCAATATAATTAATAACAACAAACTGATCATCTGTATCATGGTCAACTTGCAAGCTATTAACAAATGGTTGGGTAGCAAAATATCCTTCAATCACTGGGGCAGTATAAGCCTTAAACTTACCAGTTGTCCAATTAGTATACGTGATTTTTTTTGTAACTTGATCATAACTACCTTGACGAGTCAAATCTACTTTTTGAATTATTACTATCGGCTTTTGACTAGGCACATTAATTGTAATAGACCGAACCACTTGCCTATGTAAATCGGTCGGCTTAATGCCAGCAGGTAATTGATCAATCGGTGTAGTAACACTGATATTATTAATAATATGTTCAAGATCAATTATCATACTATCTCCACTAGCTTTAAATGTATATTTTAATTTTGGCGGAAAATTATGGTTAAACTGATATCCAGTCGGTAAATGCAAATAAGATGTTAAATTAATTGTTTCGCCGGATTTTCCTGTTAAGGTTTCCTGTTTAACTAATTTCATTTCATCTATATAATCAATTTTTAATGACTGTTCCAAATTAGAATTAATCCCTGCGCCATCTTTATTCGCAACATCAACTCCAGCCTTACTAAAATCATTCAAATTAGGAATAATAATATGCCTTGTATCCTGTCCATGATAATTAGTAAGATTAATAATATTATTATCGGTTTTGTAA
The DNA here is from genome assembly GCF_014635905.1 of Limosilactobacillus caviae. Classification (GTDB taxonomy): domain Bacteria; phylum Bacillota; class Bacilli; order Lactobacillales; family Lactobacillaceae; genus Limosilactobacillus; species Limosilactobacillus caviae. The sequence goes on along the minus strand of NZ_BMDS01000010.1, from coordinate 23,678 downwards.
TCCCAATCTTTAACATTTACAGTTCCATAAATATTTGGATCTAACTCACTAGAAGACTTATTTGTATTTGAAGTGGTTGTAGAAGCTATTTGCTGCTGTTCATCCTTTTGGTTATCTGCTTCATTGCCATCGTTAGTTTGAACGTTAGATTCAGTACTTACAGATGTAGCTTCGTCATTAGAGTTTGCCTGTAGAGTAACTGTCTTATTTTGTACTGACTCAACCTGTTCAGTTTGATTAGTGGTTTGTGCATCCGGTTGCGCCGATGTAGCATTCGTAGCCTCATTACTATCAGCGTGCGCGGTTACCCCCCCCCATAAATGAAATAGCTGCAACCGTTATTGTTGCTGCAACCCAATTTTTGCCTGCTTTATATAATTTTTTGTGTTCTTTAAACATAAAATTGCCTCCCAGCAAGTTCTGAAGTTTCAAATTTGTTTACGTTTTCAATATATTCCCTTTTTGTATAAAAGACAAGACTAGAAAAAGTCAGAACACTTTTATATGCTCTGGCTTATTGCTACTTTACCAAAATATGCAGGCATTAATTTTCAATTACAACTTTAGTGCCAGCTGAAACATTATGCTGGATCCAATATGCATCAGGAACTGATAAACGAATACAACCATGTGAACCAGTCGAAACACCAAGAAGTTTTGCTTGGTTTAAATCATATTGATGATCATGCCACGGCTGATCAAAGACAACGCTATGAAATAGGTATACTCCATGATCTTTCCAAGAAGTCCAATGGTTTGCCCATTCAAAAATGTTTCCACGCTCTGGTTGAACATAGTACGTTCCAGTTGGAGTAAGACTAACGCCATTTACATAGCGTCCTGCCGTACAGTACATTGTATAAACAATATTATTACCGTCCATCATATAAACACGATTTTGACCAATTTTTACATTAATCCAGAAATTCTTAAGTTGTTTTATATTGGGATATGGTGCATATTCCGAGGGTTGGCGAAAATCAATTGGTGTTCGCATTAAATTATTAACCATCACTGAATTAGAATAAATATCAGAATAATTACCATTGCCGTTAGGATCATCCGTATAACGATGAATAAAGCGAACTGTATGATGCTGAATTTCATTAGGAATAGAAACGCTCAATTGATAACCAGAATTGCTACTGTTAAGAATATACGGGACAGCATTGAAAACGTCCAACCGTGTTAAATTTTTATCTTTAATTTGCCACCGATATAATTCTTGCCCGTTTTCTCCTAGCGCAATTAAGTATTGGTATGGCTGCTTATTACTTTGATCTGTCGCATGCCAACCACTAACAGTAAGCGTAGTATTAGTTACGTCGATTTGGTCAAAATTTCCAACATTTGAATTATAAGATGTGCTGATTTGATCACTATAATTACCATTACCCGCTGGATCATTTGTAAAGCGAACCAGAACCTGTAACTGTCCTGTTACCAATTGTGGATCAAATTTAACTAACGTATCAAAACCACTATTAAGACTGTTGTAAGCACTAGGATAAACTCGCGCGACATCTGGACGACTAGTAAGTAACAACCGTTGCCGTGTAATCTCTTTGCCATTATTCAAAATAATAAGATATGCATTGGAACGATTAATAGAGCTATCATCTACTGCCCAACCAGCTACTTGTAAGCCATCCTTAGTCATTTGAACTTTATCAAAATAGTGTGCTTTAGTAGTCAGTAAATTAGGTCTAAACCAATAGTCAGTGTAGGCTCCTTGATCACCATTGCTATCAGTAGCAGTAGAATAACGACTTACAATTGCATAGCTATGACCCGCAATTAATTTACTCTTTGTTAAATCAAATGTTGCCTGAAATCCTGAATTTATCGCCGTCTTAACGCCCGGATATACCTTGGCAACATCAGGTCTCTTTACTGCTTTTGCTTGTACAACAGCTACTTGTTGATTACTAGTACTGTCAAAAAGAATTACAAAATGTTCTTGTTCATAGTTAGTTACATCATTGGCGTGCCAACCCGACACGGTTAAATGTTGACCATCTGAAAAGTTAATATTATCAAGCCATCCTTGATTAGTAGTCTGACCGCCAAACGATGAGTACCAATAGTCAACTGCATTCCCATTCCCACTAGGATCATCGGTATAACGGTCAATCACTTGTAATTGATGGTTGAAATTAAAATTGGTTAACTTTACATAGGCATCAAAACCAGACTGGCCCGCATGATATACACTAGGTAAAACTTTAGCAACATCTGGACGACTAACGTTATTACCTAACCTTACTCGTATCAACTCACGATTATTATTAGTATTATCAACTACAATAATATAATGATATTTTTTATTAGCGGTTGAATTACTTGCATGCCATCCAGCAAGATGCAATTGATTTTTTTCAATAGAAACATTGTCGAGGCTACCATAATTACCATGATCAATTGTAAAAGGAGCGAACCAGTAATCTGTTGCATCCCCATTTCCAGCAGGATCATCGGTATAACGATCGACAAGCTGAATACTTGGAGCAGTAGCAAGACTATTGGCAATATTAAAAGTTACATCAAAGCCAGATTTTTCAGCATTATAAATATCATAAACTGCCTTAACATCCTTGCGTTCAATAGATGAATTTGTAATATTTTGTCGCGCTATTTCACGATGGGTCTTACCATCTAGAATAATACTATAATGATATCTCTTATTTAATGCGTCATTAGTGGCATGCCATCCTTTAAGATTTAATTGTCCATCAGTATTAAGACTATGCTCATCTAACCAAGCATAGTTACCATGATCTTCAAAATTATATAACGGGGCATTATTTAAAATTTGAGTAAATGCTGCTTGAAAGTTCTTAGTATTATTAACATATTCTCCATCGTCCCACTGGCTTAAGTCATTAATATTATTTAACCAGACAGTACCTCCATTAGTTGTACTATCTTCTAATACGACCGGCTGATTATTATGAATCGTAAACCAGTAGGTATCATGAAACTGACTTAACCTATTACCGGCATAATGGTTATAAATAGCAACTGTATTATAGTCATACTTATTAGCCCCATCTTGGCTATAACCAATAGTTGCCTCCCTATCAGACCACAATTTAGTTATATCAAATTCTGGGTACTCACAATCAATCGGCATTGGTGTTGACCCATCATATTTTTGAAAATCCATATTATGCTGTTGACCATACTGTGTCATATACGCATCAAGCCTTTGTGCTTTTTCTTGATTCCATTGATTTTCTTGAACAGTACTTTGCGGAGTGATTGCTGAAGCATCATTTGTCATGTTTATTTGATTTCTTTCAGCATTCATTGTCTTTGGGGCTAAATTATTAGCCATATCATTCTGCTCTGGTACATTCACATTAGAGCCTTGAACTGAATCAGCATAAGTAACTGTACCACCGCTTATTAACAAAGCCATTCCTGCAATAATACCAATTACCCAGTTTTTCTTTGCTTTATATAGTTTTTTCTTCATTATCCCTATTATTCTCCCATCCTCATAATATGATTACGCTTCCAATATAAAAGATTCACTAAAATAAAACAAGTTATTTAAAATAAATAGGCTACGATTTCCCATAGCCTACTTATGATATTTTATACTCGATTTCTAATTACCCATTCAGGATCGATCCATTCTCCATGACCAGTTGCTTTACTATTGTCTGACCAACTTGGCGTAAATGAATTCTTAAGGTCTACCCCATAATTAGGACTGGTGTTGATGCCAAGGTGTAAATGATCAAGATCACGGTAACCAATTACTTGCCCTGGATATACAATATCATTGCGATTTACTGTAATCCGGTTACGGTTGCTAAATGCTTCCTGGTATACGTAGAGGAAACGACCATCCCAGATAGTTGTAAACCACCACATTGTCTGCCCGTTATCATCACGAACAGTATTAACATCTAACACACGTCCACCGTGAACAGCATGAACTGCTGAACCAGGGTGATCGCTACGACCAAAATCAAGGCCATCATGGTAACCATTTTTTCGTGGATAAGGTGTGTAGCCAAAACGTTGCCCTGATTGGAACCACCCTTCTCCAGAACCAGGGAATGGCCAACTCCATCCATCATTTTGCGGTAATGCCCGTGCAATACCATTGTTACCAAAATCGTAGCAATGACCATCAACCCAATTTATACCGGTGTACATCCGCCCATGTAATTGGTCATAATGAATCCATAAGTCATCAGGATCTGGCTGAACATCATAGCCATCAGAGAAGTAATAGCGGTTACCGTTAATCGTCCGCCATCCAGTCGCTAATTGACCATTAGCTGGATCATAATATACTGTACTGCCATTAAGCGATTGAAAGCCATCATTAATATCAATTTGTGGTGATATAAAATCAAGATAATTACCGTTACCAGCTGGATCATCGGTGTAACGATGGATAACTTTGATTGCACGGTGATCCATATCAGCATGAATAGGAAGCATTGAACTGAATCCAGACTTTGTAGCTCCTGTAATCCATGTAGCATTAGCGTTGTTACTATTAAGGTTTGAATTTTGATTAGTTAAACGAATACGGTAAAATTCATGACCATCTAAGCCCACAACAATTAGGTATTGGTATTGACGTTGATTACTGCCAATTGCTGCATGCCAACCCGCTATCTTAATGTTATTTCCATCAAGCTTGACAGTTGCATTTCCTGTATTTGTTGGGTAATTACCACTAAGCTGATCTGTTACTCCTTGATTTGGATGTGGATTACCATCACTAGTAGTTGAGAACCGTAACAAGATCTGCATATTCCCATCAACAAGTTGCGCTAACTGTCCCTGATTCAATTTAATGATGGTATTAAAACCACTATTTTTACTGTTGTACATTGCTGGATAGACATTTGCAACATCCGGGCGAGTAGTTAAAACCAGCTTTTGACGTGTAACCTCTTCCCCATTATGCAAAAGAATTAGATATGGTACTCGCTGATTTAAGCTATTATCACTTGCCATCCATCCCTGGACCTGTAAACCATCAGTAGTCATATTAGTACGATCGATACTGAATGCTGTTTGATTTAATGTAATTGGATTTGACCAAAAATCAACGTGTTGTCCATCATTCCCATTACCATTTGGATCAGCAGAATATCTACTTACTACCGCATAGGCGTGTCCCGGCTGTAATTGGCCTGCGCCAAGATCAAAAGTAATATTAAAACCAGCACTATTTGCATTAAGGATATTCGGATATGCCTTTGCAACATCTGGGCGACTAACACTGTTTACCTTAGCAGAAGCAATTTGACGATTAGCAGTCTTATCAAAAATAATGATGAACCGATTACTTGCAAGGTCTGATAAGTTAGTTGCGTGCCAACCAGAGACTGTTAGATTACCGCCATCGCTAATATTAAAGTTATCTACGTATCCTAAATTCTCTTGACTAGCTGGTGCAATCCGTTGTGGAGCAAACCAATAAGTCACATCTGATCCTTCGCCATTAGCAGCATTACTATAACGGCTAAGGATCTGGTATTGGTGATTAAAGTCTAAGTTAGCAACATTAAAAGCTGTACTGAATCCTGAAATATTTGCGTTTACAATATTAGGATAAACTTTAGCAACATCTGGACGAGCAATCTTTTTCACTTCTTGCCGTGTTATTTCATGGCCTGCTGTTTGATCAAATAAGATTAAGAAATGATGATTTCGATTAATTGAACCATTAGTAGCATTCCAACCTGCTACATGTAGTTGACCATTTTGAACTTTAAATTGGTCCATGCACGCATAATTATTTTTATCAATTGAGATCGGCTGGGACCACCAGTCCGTATGCGTCCCCTCGCCATTAGCTGCATTACTATAGCGACTGACAACTTGAATCGAGTCATTTTCATCATGCATATTATTAAAGTCAAGTTTGATTGCTGAATTATAACCGGACTCACCTGCATTATATACGTTATGAACTTTTTCAACGTCAGGGCGGGCAACATTAGTAACAGTATTACGTCCTAATTCTTTGTTCGTTGTACTGTCATAAGCAATTACATATCGGTTATTTTCGTTAACTGCCTGATTGGTTGCTTGCCATCCAGCAACACTTAATTGGTTGTTATTAAAATTAGCTTGATCTAAATAACCGTAATTTCCATTATCTTGGTGGTTATATGTCAGGCTAGTTTGTGGTTGACTATTTTGTTGTGGCTGTTGATTATCCGCAAGCGCATCAGTATTAAATACAAGGCCTGTTGAAAATGCAATGGTAGTAATTGCGGCTACTACCCAACTTTTACCACTTTTATATAGTTTAAAATGTTTTTTATTCTCCATTACTATCCCCCGATTGTTATCCATAATAAAAAGGCTTAAAATTGTGAATTCTAAGCCCTTCATTGAATTATGCGAATACTCGTCTAATCCCTGCAATTACATTACGTTGACCATTAACAATTGGTTGAACCATAACTCTTGGTGGCCAGCTTTCAATTACTTGGTTATTACCAAGGTAAATGGCTACGTGCCAAATTGTATGTGTACCAGGTTGGTAATAGAATACTAAATCACCACGTTGACGGTCACCGTATGAGACATTCATAAAGTGAGGGTCAGTAAAGAGATTACGTGAATTCCATTCATTACCTGGGAACCCATGGTAAATTGAACTACATGAAGTTGGATTAATACCACCAGCATAAAGAGCTTGCATTACTAAACCAGAGCAATCCACACCATAGGCAGGAGATGATGAACATCCGGCTAGCCATGGTTTACCCATGTATTGGTAAGCCTGACGAATCATTGCCTCAATGTGGTCCTGACGAGAAGAACCAGCGCCGGCACCAAGTGGAGCAACATAACTATCAATACTATTCCATTGGTCAGCAGGCAACCCTAATGCTACCCAAGTATTATAATCAACCCAACCGGTAGCTGGTAGCCCATGCGCGCGTTGAACATTCATTACCCGATAAGCATCAGCAGTTGTATAAGTGTTGTGTTGATAACCTGTACCAATCCGATCCTTTACTAACTGGGTTTTAATTCCTTCGTAACCGGGGCCGATGTTGTGTCCAACCGGGCCAGTCGGTTGAATTTGGCTGTAGTTGATTTGGTACATCCATGATGGGTTTTGATAAAGATTCAAGTACTGGTTAGTAAGCCAGTTTTGTGAGTAATTACCTTCCCCGTTATCCGCATTACTGTATCGACTAATTAATTGCATTGCATCATGAGCATATTGACCATCAATGTTAAAGCTGACACTAAACCGTGCATTATTAGCTCCAAGAACATTGCCATAGACATTATTAATATCAGGGCTAGTGGTATTGGTTACTTCCTTACGACCAATTTCGTGACCCTTACTTAAGTCCCAGAGAATAATAAAGTGATGCTTGTTAATAAATGATGAATCATCTGCATGCCAACCAGAAGCGGTAATTGTATTACCATTTTGATTGAAATTATCTAACCATGCTTGGTTATTATTCAAATTAACTGCATTGTTGTACCAATAATCAATATGGTTCCCTTCGCCACCTTTAGCATCGTCACTGTAACGGCTAACTAAGACTAATTGATGACCAACCATTGCTGGGGTAACTTTGAAGTTCGTGCTAAATCTAGATTGACCTGCATTGGCAATGTTACCAAAACCATTTTGCGCAACATCAGCACTAGCAGTAACCTTTACGTTTTGGCGGGCAACTTCATGATTTGCAGTCTTATCAAATAAAATCAGGTAATGGTTGTTTAAGATTGAAGATGCGTCAGCTGCATGCCAACCACTTACATTTATTTGCCCATTAGCTCCTGAAACGCTAAATTGATCAAGGTATCCCGCTTGGTTAGCATAGACAGGGACAGCAGCTTGGTTATACCAGTAATCAGAATGGGTCCCTTCACCACCCTTAGCATCATTAGTATACCGACTAACAACTGTTAATTGGTGACCAATCATTGCTGGGGTAATATCAAACGAAGCATTAAACCGCGACTGGTTTGCATTATTAACATCGCCAAAACCATTTTGTGCTACATCAGCGCTAGCAAGTGTCTTTACCGCTTGACGAGCAACTTCATGGTTTGCCGTCTTATCGAATAAAATCAAATAATGGTTTGTCAATACTGCTGAATCATCGTTGGCATTCCAACCGCTAACAATTACCTTATTATCTTTAGCATCAACACTTAATTGATCAATGTAACCAGCATTCTTACCTTTACCAATTTTAAGCGAATTATTGTTAAACCAGTAATCTGAACGGTTACCTTCACCTGTTTTTTCGTTATCACTGTAACGACTAACAATGGTAAGCTCATCGCCAAGCATGGCCGGATTAATTGTAAATACAGCACTAAAGCGAGACTTATTAGCATTAGCAATCGTTGCATAGCCATTTTGTGCTACATCTGGACTGGCAACAACTTTTGTTTCTTGACGAGCAACTTCTTTATTCTTAGACTTATCAAATAAAATCAAGAAGTGGGCCGGCTTATTAACTGATTGATCATCCGCATGCCAACCACTAACCTCGATATTATTGCCATTAACCTTGAAATTATCTAAATATGCCGCTTTGGTCTGAATGGTCGGGTACCAGAAATCAACTCCGCCATTAGGTTCACCGACTGGACTGTTAGTATAACGAGATACAAAACGTACAAATGACGCATTATCTAAGCGATTAACAGGAATAGTTGCTTGAAAACCACCATTACCTGAAATAGGTGCTTTGGGATATACCTTTTGAACATCTGGACGGTAAGTTGTTTCTACCTTTGTTCGGTATAATTCATGGTTATTATCACCATTCAAAGCAATAAGGTAGTGATCCATTCCATTTTTATATTGGTTAGTAGCGTGCCAACCATTAACTTCAATACTGTTTTCATCTTTAGCATTAGTTGTAACGGTATCAATATAACCGTTATTTACCGGTGTTTTGTAATCAACATCGGCTTGTTGTTTAGCAGATGGATTGGTGTTTGTGTTTTGTGTGTCTACTGAACCCTGACCTAATTGCTTTTCTTGATCAGGCTTACCATTGGATTGTTGATCTTTTGTTCCCGTTGCTTTTTCAACTTGAACTGTTGGAGTTGCAGCTGTATCAGCGTGTACAGTGGTGCTTGCAATAGATACACCCGCTGCTGCTGCAATCAATGTAATCATCATCGTACACCAGTTTTTACCAGCCTTAAAAAGCTTATAATGGCTTTTTTCTTGCATAATATTACCTGACTTTCCTTAGAGAAATTAACTTTCATTAAACAGGTAAATTAAATCATAAATTTAAATATTTTTAAATAGTTTTTCAATATTTCTTCATATTTTTCAGTGAATAAAAAAGCATCTATACAATTGCATAGATACTCTTGTTCAAAATTATTTTACAACTTCGCCGTCAACTTCACATCAGGATACTTTTGCTTAAACCAGTTTTCCGCAAATTGATTTTCAAACAAGAACAGCGGCTGGTCATGAATGTCCTTAACCAAGATATTCCGTGATGACGACATCTTCTCATCTAATTGGTCAGGATCAATCCAACGAGCAGTCTTCTTGCCCATTGGTTCCATCACAACTTCGGAATTGTATTCGTTTTGCATTCGGAACTTAAAGACCTCAAACTGTAGCTGACCAACGGCACCCAAGATATAATCGCCAGTAGAATAGCTGCGATAAAGCTGAACGGCTCCTTCTTGGACTAACTGATTAATACCTTTATGGAAGGACTTTTGCTTCATCACGTTTTTAGCAGATACCCGAACAAATAATTCAGGGGTAAATTGTGGTAACTTTTCAAATTGAATATCCTTTTTACCATTATAAATAGAATCACCAATCTGGAAGTTACCCGTGTCATATAGTCCAATAATATCACCAGCAACTGCTGTCTCGACATTTTCACGGGTGTCAGCCATGAATTCGGTCACGTTTGATAACCGCATTGGCTTCTTCGTCCGTGATAAAGTAACATCCATCCCGCGGTCAAATTCGCCAGAACAAATCCGCACGAAAGCAATTCGATCACGGTGTCGTGGATTCATATTTGCCTGAATCTTGAAAACAAAGCCAGAAAATTCAGGATCAAGAGGCTTGACAACATCCCCTTCGTCGGTCTTATGGTCGCTTGGTGCTGGTGCAAATTGAAGATAAGTTTCCAAAAAAGTTTGTACTCCAAAATTAGTTAACGCTGAACCAAAGAAGACAGGCGTTTGATCACCCTTGGCAATCTTTTCACGGTCTAACTCATTACCAGCAACCTCAACTAATTCCATGCCATCCATTGCGTCCTGCCATTCACCATCACCAGCTAATGGATTTTCACCTTTAACATTACCATCTTCATCTAATGGTAAGTAAGGGTTGCTTTCGTCTGCTGGGTGGGTCAATGCAACACGGCGATTAAAACGGTCATATACTCCTTTAAACTGGTGACCGGAACCAATTGGCCAGTTCATCGGGTAAGTCTCAATTCCAAGGACATCCTCAACTTCATTAAGCAAGTCGAGCGGTTCACGGGCATCCCGATCAAACTTGTTCATAAAGGTAAAAATCGGAATCCCCCGCATTTTACAAATTTGGAAAAGCTTCTTTGTCTGCGGCTCAATCCCCTTGGCACTATCAATAACCATGACAGCAGAGTCCACTGCCATTAATGTCCGGTAGGTATCTTCAGAAAAGTCTTCGTGCCCCGGAGTATCAAGGATATTGATTCTTTTTCCTTGAAAATCAAACTGCATAACAGATGAAGTAACAGAGATTCCACGCTTTTTTTCAATCTCCATCCAGTCTGACTTAGCAAAGTTACCGGTTTTCCGTGCTTTAACGGTCCCAGCTTCCCGAACAACGCCTCCAAAAAGGAGAAGTTGCTCAGTAATGGTTGTCTTACCGGCATCCGGGTGTGAAATTATGGCGAATGTCCGTCGCTTATTAACTGCTTCAGCAAGTTGTTTTGGTGACATTAACTTATTTTCCTTTCTTCATTTAAATTTGCGCAATATCTCTACTATACTATTACATATTTTTAGGAAAGTCTATCCTTGCGAAAAGTTACAGAAAGTTTAAAGTCTTACGATATATTTGAACTTGATATTAATTTTCTGCTATATTAATAAAGTTAGAACTTATTTTATTGAGGTACTTTGTATATGGATAATAACAATAATCACGAATCACGGGAACATTACCGTAAACGGATGGAAGAACGTATCCAACGTGACGTTAATGAGCGTAAACGGCGAGAACGCGAAGAAGCACATAATAATCGTGAAAATCGATTGCGGCGCGAAGAAGAACAATCATCACCAGACTTTCAGCCACCGCAAAAACACCACTACCGAACTCCTAATTGGGTACGGCTCTTGATTGGTTTCCTAATCTGCCTTGTGGTTGCCGGTGGATTTTACGAATATCATAAAGTTCACTCAGTTGCCAAGGGAGTGTTTGGTGCTGGTGATGGTAAGATTAGTAAGAAGCTCCAAAAAGGTGAGCCTGTCTCTGTCCTTACGATGGGAACCGATGTTGGTGCCCTAGATCGGGGTAACAAGGGTGGTAATACCGACTCGCTAGAATTATTCACCATTAATCCAAAGAATAAAACAATCACAATGGCCAGTATTCCACGAGACATTTTAGTTCGTGTCGAAACTAGTGATGGTCCAGACTATGTCAAGATCAATGCGGCTTATGCGATTAATGGCCCTAAGCAAACCGTTAAACAAGTATCAGAACTACTTGATGTGCCAATCGATTACTATGCCGTTATCAACATGGGAGTTCTCGAAAAAGTTGTAAACTCTGTTGGCGGAGTTGAAGTCAATAATCCATTTGCCTTTGACTATGAGGGTCACCACTTCAAAAAAGGGAAACAACACCTTAACGGAGCAAACGCGTTGAAGTACTCACGAATGCGGTACGATGATCCAAATAATGATTATGGTCGGCAAAAACGGCAACAACAGATTCTAAAGAGCGTTATCAATAAATTTAAGACTTCTGGATCAATTGGAGCAGCTAATAAGATCCTTGATGCTGTTGGGGATGGGGTTAAAACTAATATTCCGATTGACGACATTGCAACCCTTTACGGTAACTACCATGGAGCAATGAATAACGTTAAAACGTACCATTTCCAAGGTCAAAACGCAACGATCGAAGGAGTATCCTTCCAAATTGCCAGTCCAAAAGAAATCAACCGGGTATCTAAGTTAATTCGTACGCAATTAGGATTAAAAGCCAAGAACGTTGTTAATCACGAAACTAAGATGTACAAGTCGCAACCACACTATAACGGATATAATGAAACCAACTTCATTCTTCCAGGTGGTGCAAGTTACAACGATCCTGGTAGTGGTAGCGATGAGGTTACTGGCTCAAGTAATCGCCATTCACGAACTAGTCAAAGCGAAGAAGAAAGTACTTCAGTAAACAATAGCAACGAAGCATATAGTGAATCGCAAGCTGTTCCTGCTACTGAAAACCATGCACAAGCTGCTACTACCCAACGTTACTCAACACCGCAATATCATACCTATCATAGTTATAATAATGGTTACCATTCAACCTACACTCACCCAACATACGGTAACCATTACGGATATACACATCGATATTACTAAATAAAAAATCTTCGTTGAAATTAAATCAGCGAAGATTTTTCTTTACTCTTGTTTTTCTTTTATTGGGTGTTCAATTCGGTAAATATCAAAGAAGTATTCACAAATGGTCTTAATAACCGCATAGAATGGAATGCAAAGAATCATTCCACCAATTCCGGCAATATGACCGGCAGCAAGCAATAACATAATAATTGTTAACGGGTGGATTTGTAATGTCTTACCAATAATATTTGGGTAAACAATATTTCCATCTACCTGTTGAACAACAATTACAACAACGATTACCCAAATAATTTTATTTGGCGCCATTGTTAATGCCACAAACAAGGCAGGTGCAATCCCAATATAAGGCCCAATGTATGGAATAATATTGGTTAGTCCAGCAACAATTCCTAGCACGATTGCCAATGGCTGGCCGATAATTACATAACCAATTGATGTAAACACACCAACAAATAGGCACTCGATCATCTGTCCGGAAATATATGAGGACAAGGTGGAATTCATCTTCCCAAGGAGTTCATTCACCTCTTTAGCATGGTGAGGTGAAAGCCATTTCTGAATACTTGGAATAAGCTTAGAACCATCCTTAAGCATGTAGAATAGCATTACGGGAACAGTAATAGTCACAACAGTAACGTTTGTCAACATCCCGATAATATCACCTACCCGCTCAGATAGTCCTTGTAGAACTTTTTGAGCATAGCCAGCTAACTGGTGATCAAACTGACGGTAATAAGAATTTAAATCAACGTTCTTTAAAAATGAGTGTTGAATAGTATCATTAATTAAATGCTGTAATCCGGTAACTGTTTGCGGTAAATGACGAACTAAGGAAGAAATTTCCTTTACTACCGGCGGAATCAGCATCGTTATCCCCCCGACAATAATCACAATTAGCAACAACACAATTAATAAACTAGCTAGCCCCTTGTTCATCCGAAAACGACCAATTTTAATCTTCATAAAAAGCTTTAAAACCGGATTTAACATATAATACAAGAAGCCAGAGATAATCAGGGGAACAAAAACAACTGAAATAAAAGTTAGAAATGGTTGAAATACAAACTGGATTTTCGTACACATCCAGATCAAAGTTGCTATCGACAATAACATTAACGGCCAAAAAAGCCAATGATAAAATTTTTGCTTAGACATAGATACTCCTTATAAAATAAAAACCTTCTAAAATTGTACCGCAGTTTTAGAAGGTTTTGTTTAAAAATTAATTACTAAAGGTGAGAATATTCATACTTAACTAATTCAAAGAAGTCATTCATTGTATAGGAAGTGCCAAAGTAACGTGATGCCCTATTTGTCCAATAGCCATCAGGGTCTGTATGATTTGTCTTACCATTAGCAATATATCTAGTTACATCATGGTGTGACCATAATGATCCAGTACCATCTGATTGTGCTAAACTAGGGAACATTCCATATTCATTCATCTTATATGCGGTATAGTAAGCAGCATTTACAAGTTCGTGAGCAAAGTTATTTGCACCATATACTTCTACCTGTTCAAATTGAACTGCTCGACCATTTGCTGGATAGGCTGCTCCCCAGGCTTCATGATCTGTTGGGGCAATTTCTACAATTTGGTTACCATCAACAAAAGCATGCACAAAAGCATCATTGTAATTAGCCTTTTCGTAGTTAATCTCCCCCCCCATACTGTCATTAGGGTTGGCGGTTTCATGAACTACGACCATATTGGGCTTACCATCTTTAGTTTCACTGTATTTACCAGTCAAAATGCCACTAGCTACATTAGCTTCATTAAGAACATGATTTACCGTAATATTTGCATGCCCAATGCCATTATCTAAAATATAACGGTTGATGCCGTTTGCATTCATATTATATTGCAAATTAATAATAACTGGGTTGGAATAGAAATCAACATAATTACCGTTACCTTGTTGATCATCAGTAATCCGATGAATAAAGCGAACCAAGTGTCCTTGCATATTAGCGGGGATATCCATTGTTACTTGGAAGCCAGACTTATTAGCTTCCTTAATATATGGATAAACATTTTGAACATCGTTACGGGTAATATCCTTATCAGTAATTTGTTGACGGTAAAGTTCCTTACCACCATTATCAAGAACAATTAAGTATTCATATGGTCTATTAGCAACTTGAGTGCTTGCATGCCAACCACTAAGACTTACCTTGGTTGCAGTAATATGAACATTATCAAAATTACCTGTATTTGTTGGATAATCCTGACTAGTTTGATCACTAAAATCAGTCTTACCATCTGTTGAACCAGCAAAACGAAGCAAGATCTTTAAGGTGCCATTTACTGTCGCTGGGTCAACCTTTAAATTAACATCGAAGCCACTCTTACCTGAATTATAAAGGCTCGGATATACCTTAGCTACATCGGGACGATCAGTTAAGCTTAACTTTGTCCGCGCAATTTCTTTACCATTGTTTAATAAAATCAAGTATGGATTTTGCTTATTAATGGCCTGGTCACTAGCTACCCAACCGGTTACATTAAAGCCATCTTTAGTCGCACTGAAATTATCAATGCTGTAAGCCTGTTGATTTAAGGTTACTGGGGCGAACCAGATATCAGTAAACTTACTCTGACCATTATCACCGTTGCCTTCAGCTAAAGTTGAATAACGGCTAACGATTTGGTAAGCGTGACCTGGAGTCAGATTAACTTTACCAAAACTAGCATTAAAACCAGATTGACCAGCACTCTGAACAGCGGAATAAGCTTTAGCTACATCGGGGCGGGCAACATTAGTAACCCTGATTGAAGCTACTTGAGTATTGTTACTCTTATCAAAAAGAATTAAGTAGTGGTTACTCTCTATCTGAGAATAATCAGTAGCGTGCCAACCAGCAACGGTTAATTCCCCATTGCTAAGGTTAAAGTTATCAAGGTAACCTTGATTGCTGGTATTGCTTGGAGTGAATTTCTTTGGGGCATACCAATAATTAACATTATTGCCTTCACCATTTTGGACATCACTGTAGCGACTAATAACTTGCAATTCATGATTTAAGTCCACATTAGCCAATGAGAAGCTGACATTAAAACCAGAGTTTTGCGCATTGATTACCTGCGGGTAAACCTTGGCGACATCGGGGCGGGCAACAGCTGTTGCCTTTTGCCGTGCTAACTCATGACCGGCAGTCCGGTCAAATAAGATAATGTAATGGTTATTCTTGCCCAATGCTTTATTAGTGGCATTCCAACCGGTTACTTGTAATTGGTTATTAACAATACTGAAATTATCAAGATAGGCATTGTTGCTCTTATCTAAATTGATTGGTTGCGACCATGAATCAACGTGGTCTCCTTCACCGTTAGCAGCATTACTGTAACGGCTAACGATTTGAAGATGGTCATCAACATTCTTAACCTTGCTCCAGTCAAGGTTATTCATCGTTGCTTGGTAACCGGCATCCTTAGCATTGACTACATTAGGATAAGCCTTCGCGACATCGGGACGGGCAAGATTTCCATTTACCTTAGTCCGTCCTAATTCTGTATTGGTAGTACTGTCATAAGCAATTACATACCGGTTATCTTTACCAGCCGCTTGGTTGGTAGCCTGCCAACCACTAACTTGTAAGTTACCATTATTAACCACGTTAGCTGAATCAAGCCAGCCATAATTACCATTATCCTTTACTTGGGCTGCCTTTTCTTGAGCAGCTAAGTCTGTGGTCTGACTTGTGCTATCAGCAGCTGGCGTTACCACTTGTTCTGTTTGTGGATCATTAGTCGTTGTGGTATCAGCTTTTACACTAGCGTTGCCAAGCATTAAACTGGCCGATACAGCAGCAGCGGCTAATGCCATGCAGCACCATTGTTTGCCATCTTTGTATAATTTATAGTGTTTTTTAATTTCCATTGTTATCTCCCTATTAAATTAGAAATTACACTATTAAAGATACCACAAATTTCGTTAAGAAAATCTCAAATTTTAAACTAGTTTTAAGAATTGTTGGAGAGCACTCTGCCAATCCATAATCTCAAAACCAGTACTCTCCGCTTTCTTCAAGCTCATCACTGAATGACGTGGGCGGTAAGCCTTAGCAGGATAGGCACTTGAATCAACTGGTGCCACTTCAACATCCTGATCTTTCAAAATCTCACTGGCAAATTCGTACCATGAGCAGGAGCCTTCATTAGATAATTGATATGTACCAAATGGCTGGTTATTATCAACTAAGTATGTCATAAATTCAGCTAAAGTGCGAGTCCAGGTTGGACGGCCAAATTGATCATTTACAACTGTTAATTTATCGTGATCCTTGGCAAGTCG
The DNA here is from genome assembly GCF_014635905.1 of Limosilactobacillus caviae. GTDB lineage: Bacteria > Bacillota > Bacilli > Lactobacillales > Lactobacillaceae > Limosilactobacillus > Limosilactobacillus caviae. The sequence continues at coordinate 6,774 of NZ_BMDS01000010.1, read as the reverse complement.
TAACATGGTGTAGACAAAGTTCTTGCCATACTTACCAAAAACCCAAGAAGTACGGATAATATAATAATCGTCAAGAATTGCCTTAACTGCTTCTTCACCTGCTAACTTAGCCTTACCGTATTCATTTTTTGGGTTGACTGGGGCATTAACTTCATATTCTCCCTCATTAGTACCATCAAAAACATAGTCGGTGCTGATATAGACCATCTTGGCACCAACTTTTTTCGCTGCTTCGGCAACATTACGCGTACCGACTTCATTTACCTGCCAGTTTAACTCTTTAGCCACATCTTCGGCATTATCAACAGCAGTATAGGCTGCACAATGATAAATAACAGCTGGTTTTAATGCGTTGATCTTTTTGTCTACAATCTCTTTGTTAGTAATATCCATTTGCTTTGAATCGAAGGCATCGTACTCAATGCCCCGTTCATCTAATAAATTGCGTAATTCTGAGCCTAGTTGACCATTGGCACCGGTGATTAAAATTTTTGTCATCGCTTTTCCCCTCGCTTTTAAATTAATAGTCGTGATGTTCATCGGCAATCGATTAGAATATCACGACTATTTTTATTAATTATTATTGTCCATTCTTAGCATACTTTGCTTCAACCGCGGCCTTTTCATCTTTCCACCAATCTTGGTGTTCTGTATACCAGTCAATGGTATGTTGTAGGCCCGTCTTGAAGTCAGTGTATTCTGGCTCCCAGCCTAATTCAGTTTGAAGCTTAGTCGCATCAATCGCATATCGCAAGTCATGACCAGGACGATCCTTTACATGATCATAAGCATCTTTAGGCTGACCCATTAGTTCAAGGATCATTTCCAGAACTTCCTTATTGTTCTTTTCACCATCAGCACCAATTAGGTAGGTTTCACCAATCTTCCCCTTAGTTAAAATGTCCCATACTGCTCGAGAATGGTCATTGGTGTGAATCCAGTCACGGACATTTTTACCTGAACCGTAAAGCTTTGGCCGAATACCGCTTAAGATATTAGTAATTTGACGCGGAATAAACTTTTCGATGTGTTGGTAAGGACCATAGTTGTTGGAACAGTTAGAAATAGTGGCCCGTAAGTCAAATGACCGGACCCAAGCACGGACTAACAAATCAGAACTAGCCTTTGATGATGAATAAGGACTTGAGGGACGGTATGGGGAATCTGGCGTAAATTTCTCGCCTTTGCCCTCACCGTGACCTGGTAAGTCTTCCCGTAATGGTAAGTCTCCATAGACTTCATCAGTTGAAATATGGTGGTAACGAACATCATATTTCCGGCAAGCTTGGATTAAGGTAAAGGTTCCTTCGATATTAGTCTTAATAAATGGTGTTGGATCAATCAATGAGTTATCATTATGACTTTCGGCCGCATAATGAACCACGGCATCTGCTTTGCTTACTAACTTATCAACTAAATCCTTATCACAAATATCGCCAACTACTAACTCCACCTTATCTTTAGGCAGGCCATCAAGGTTAGCCGGATTACCAGCATAAGTTAATTTATCTAAAACCGTGATATGTTCAACTTCTGGGTGATCCTTAACGACATAGTGGACAAAGTTAGAACCAATAAAACCGGCACCACCGGTAACAATAATATTCTTAAATGTTTCCATAAGTACCTCGCTTAAATTTCGCCGTAAACAAAGGGATTGTTCTTTTCAAATTCAGTTAAGGTTGGCTGGGCGGCATCCTTTTCGGAAGTAATTGCCTTATCAAATTCAATTGGCCAGTCAATGTTTAATTCGGGAGTCTTAAAGGAAAGCCCGCCATCAGCTTCAGCATCATAGTAGTTATCACACTTGTAGACAAAGTTAACATTATCAGTCAAAGTTAAGAAGCCATGGGCAAAACCACGTGGAACTAATAATTGACGATGATTGCTGGCAGATAAGATGTAGCCTTCCCATTGATTGTATGTTGGGGAACCTTTCCGCACGTCAACGATCACATCAAGAACTGCTCCAGTAACAACCCGAATTAATTTCGTTTGGGCAGCCTTCCCACGTTGAAAATGAAGACCACGGAGCACGCCAGCACGAGTTGAAAGAGATTGATTATCTTGAATAAAGTTAAAGTCAATTCCTGCTTCCTTAAAATCACGGTCAGAGTAGGTTTCTTCAAAGAAGCCCCGCTGATCACCAAAGACGGCTGGTGTAATGATCTTAACATCTTGTAGTTTTGTCGTTTGAACCTTTAATTTACCCATTATCTTAATTCTCCTGTTCCGCTAATCGTAATAAATACTGACCGTAATCATTCTTCTTTAATGGTTGCGCCAATTCTACTAATTCTTCCTTATTAATGTAGCCCATCCGATAGGCAATTTCTTCAAGGCAAGCCACTTTAAGGTTTTGCCGTTTTTCAATCGTGGCAATAAAGTTGGCTGCTTCAAGCATTGAATCATGAGTCCCGGTATCAAGCCAGGCATAACCACGACCCATTAACTTAACGTCTAGCTTACCTTGACGAAGGTATTCTTTATTAACATCGGTAATCTCTAATTCACCGCGCGCAGATGGCTTGATGTTCTTAGCAATATCAACGACCTGATTATCATAGAAGTACAAACCAGTAACCGCGTAATTACTCTTGGGATGAGCCGGCTTCTCTTCAATTGATAAAGCATGCATCTGATCATCAAAGTCAACTACTCCGAAACGTTCGGGATCATTGACATGGTAACCAAAGACAGTTGCCCCGTCAGTCTTTTTAGCAGCCGACTGAACTAACTCCGATAAGCCCGCTCCATAGTAAATGTTATCACCGAGGATTAAGCAGACACTATCATCACCAATGAAATCTTCACCAAGGATAAAAGCTTCCGCTAAGCCATTAGGGTGTTCCTGCACCTTATATGAAAAATTAAGTCCTAAATTAGAACCATCCCCTAATAAGTCTTGAAAAAGAGGCATATATTCGGGGGTTGAAATAACTAAAATATCACGAATTCCAGCTAGCATTAAAGTCGATAGCGGATAATAAATCATTGGCTTATCATAAACCGGAATCAATTGTTTTGAAATACCACGCGTAATTGGATAGAGACGGGTACCAGACCCACCTGCTAAAATTATTCCTTTCATAGTGGCCTCCTTATGAGTTCAAAAATCCTTTATTATTTTAACACAATTTATGTTATCAAATGTCTGATTATTACTTTTTATTCAGTTACTTAAAAAGTCACTTAATTGGTATCATGAATTACCAATTAAGTGACCCTTAAAGATTAGGCTAGTTTTTGTTTACAAAGATTATTTATTACCTACTAAAATCTAGTTTTGACCACTTAAGTCACCTGGCTTTAGAGGGTGGGCTTCTGTAGCTGATGGATCATATGATTCACTGATAAGCTTACCAGTTTGGTCAAGAACATACGTCATTGCTCCGGCTTTAACCACTTGGTTTCTTACCATACGACCATCACCATCAAAGTAGTATGTGCCATCAGTCGTCTTAACTAATCCTGAACGGAATGAAACACCATTATTTAAGAATAAATATGTGCCACTAGTACCATTAGAATTAACCTCAACAAAGTTCTTATTAGCTACCATATCACCTTTATTGTCAAAGAAGTACCAATTTCCAGTACTATCTTGAATAAACGTATTCTTAACCATTTCACCATTTTCGTTGTAGTAATGGTATTTACCATCTGTACTCATCACAAAGCTATTTTCATTAGCTTCACCCTTGCCCATTAGTTGGCTCGGCAAGAACTGCTTAGTACTGGTACCAAGATTATAGTATTGCCCATCATTTGAACGGAGAACATAGCCTGAACCACGATGAAGAATATTAGTACCATTCAAGTATTTAGCAGACCACTCAGTAATCTTGACACTTGGATCAATTGTTGTCCCAGTAGTAGCATATTTTTGTTTAAAGAGATCAGGATATTGCTTTTGGAGGTCATCTAAGAATGCTCCACCATATTTCTTCTGATATTCACCACCACCGATAGTATTTACAACATAAACAGTATTCTTAATGGTTGAATTTTCCCAAGTATTACCATGATCATCCGAGCGGATAACTGTAACAGCTTCTTTGCCCGGCAAGTTGTATATTTGGTCAGGAACCCAATCGGCAATAGCTTGTAAGCCAGCTTTATGCAAAGATTGAAGAGCATTTCGTAAGTCTTCGTCAGAACCATATTTATTTGGTGTACTCATACCCAAGTCGTATCGATCCGTAAATGCATACCCATTATCAATAATTGAGTCTAAGAATGTACCATCTTTACTTGAATTGTATTGTGGTGCCATTTCAAATGAAGTAATTCCCCATGACTTAAACAAGTCAGCATTTTGAGCAATTCTTACATTTGTCCTTTCATCCTTAGTTGTAGGCCAATAAATAAAGTTTGAGAATCCTTCATAAATTACATTAGAATCAAGTGCTGCATTAGAACGATAGGCAGTCTTGGTTGTATGAGCTTCATCGCTCGCAATAGTTCGTGCATCTTGATCAGCTGGAGCATCAGCAGGAACCCATACAGCAAGATATCCAGTAACATCTGGGTTAGCATAACCTTTTACAGCAGTATTAGCTTGCGTACCAGCACCACTAATAGTTAAATCACGGTTAAAGAAGCGAAGATCACCATTAGCATCAGTATATGCAATTGGTGCATTCTCATCGCTTTCATAATTTTTAACCCCATCCTGTGTTGTCAAAATAACTGCACGATACTTCTGGTTCTTATGAGCAGCACCCATATGAAGTACTACTGAATCAGAATCTTTAAGTGCTAAGTTGGTGTCATTACTGATAACAACACCAATACCTTCAGTTCGGGTTTCAGTATTTCCAGCGTCATTTACTGTCATCGCACCCTTACCAAAACGTACACTGGTCAAAACGCCGTTATTATCAACATTCATTGTTTGACCACCAGCAACATACTTAATCCGTGTCTTAAGTAAGTTAGTAATAGTTGGGTAGTAACGAGTTTGATGTTCCATGTACTGCCCACCATCTTGATATAAATCACCATAATAAACACGAGGAACAGTATCCTTGCTAGTTAATAATACAGTATATGCAGAAGGCATATTGTATAAATTCCACTTCTTATTAGTAGAGTTTTGATCTTTAATATAGAGATCCATACCCTTCTTTTCATCTTCTAAGTTAAATTGACCATAAGGCTTACCAGTTGCCGCCTGGATTGCCTGACGAATTTGGTCCTGTGCGTTACTATCATGTGCTCTTACAAAAGTATAACTTGGAATTACTGCGTTTTCAGTACTATCATTAGCTCGGTTTACTAAGGCCTGAGTAATTAATTTACTAAGTCCTTGATTATTTTCTGGGCTACCTGATAAAGTATCCATAATTGCATTGCGGAAACGATCATCCATTGTTAATTGTGGATTGCCGATTTGGTTAACATATGCAGGGTCGTCCCAACCCCAGTCTTCGAGGATATTAAGATGCTTATTAGCATTAGCATCACTCTGTTCCATGTTATATGCTGCATTAAAGTAGTTGCGGGCAATGCTCAATAGATCAACATCAACGTTATCAACAGCATCAACACGAATACCATCAAAATTAGCTTCTGAATTATTGCCCGTAATTGTACCAAAATTCATTAAGTAGTAAAGCCAGTTTAATTCTTCAGCTTGAACTACTGGATTTGAGTTATCAATATCATTGGCTAATAGGAACTCTGCCCCACCATAACCTTTACCATTAATATTAGTTGCAGTTCGATCCATTAAACGCCAATCTGAATTAGCATACTTAGTAAGATCGCTATTTACATACTTAAGGAATCCACCTTGAAGCTGAAGGCCACCATAATCTTCACTTTCACTAGACTTGTTCCAGATTGACTCAGTCTTAATAAATTCATTAATCATTACCTTTAGCCACTCAGAACTGTTCTCATTATTGATTCGCTTTTCAATATTGCGTTGAACGTCCTCTGTAGCCTTACTCAAAGTAGTGTTATCTTCATTAACGGAGAAATTACCATTAGTATTAATCAAACCATTTTTCTTCATGTAATTAAGATAGTCCACTTGAATTTGTCTGTTTGGCCACCAAACCATTAACAGTGGACGTAGGTCATTTTCTTTAGTATTAGTCCAAGTAGTACCGTCCTTTAAAATCTGTTTTGGTCGATACCAAGTATCTGCAGTTAAGAAACCATTAACATTTTCAATACTGTTGTTATCATAGCTATAAGCTTGGTTACCATTTATGAATGCTGCGTCAAAAGAAACAGTTCCTTTATCAAATTGAAGTTTTAATGCATTCTGGGCAGCTCCAGTGACACTATCAAAGTAAAGCCAATTATCACCATCTTGTAATAAGAAATTCTTTCGTGGTTGGTTAGTTACCGTATCAACGAAATATTGCTTACCATTAATTGTCTGTAAACCAAATTTATGAAGAGGACCTTTCCCTAACTGGAAGCCATCTTTTACAGGTAAACTAGTAGACCAAAAATCAATTCGGTTACCTTCACCATTTTTTCCATCATCACTAAAACGATGAACTAGTTGAACACTAGTATTATTTAAGCTGTTTTTAAGCGTCATCGATCCCTGGAAACCAGATTGAACACTACCAGCAATTTCTGGGAAGGCATTGTAGACATCATTTCTATTAAATCCAGCAACTCCATCTTTAGTAGTGCTAATAAGTTGACGACCAACTTCCTTACCATTAGATAGTACAATCAACCATTGATAAGGCATATTAAAGGCTTGGTCACTGGCATGCCAACCAGAAAATTCTACTTGATTGCCGT
>NZ_BMDS01000009.1 GCF_014635905.1 Limosilactobacillus caviae | reverse complement strand
GTGCTTAAGCTTTCGCTCAGTGACACTGAATTACTCATACTTTCACTCAGCGATACCGAGTTACTTAAGCTTTCACTCGTTGATACCGAAGTGCTTAAGCTTTCGCTCAGTGACACTGAATTACTTAGGCTTTCACTTAGTGATACCGAGTTGCTGAGACTTTCGCTCAGTGAGACGGAATTACTGAGACTTTCACTCAGCGATACCGAGGTACTCATACTCTCACTCAGTGATACTGAATTGCTTAAGCTTTCACTCAGCGAGGTTGAATTACTTAAGCTCTCGCTCGTTGATATTGAGGTACTTAAACTCTCACTCAGAGATACCGAATTACTTAAGCTTTCGCTCATTGATACTGAGTTGCTTAAGCTCTCACTCAGCGATACCGAGTTACTGAGACTTTCGCTCAGTGAAACTGAATTACTTAGGCTCTCACTCATTGATGTTGAATTACTTAAGCTTTCGCTCATTGATACCGAGGTGCTTAAACTCTCACTTAGTGATGTTGAATTACTCATACTCTCACTTAGTGAGACTGAATTGCTTAAGCTCTCACTCAGTGATACTGAATTGCTTAGACTTTCGCTCGTTGATACCGAGTTACTTAGACTTTCACTTAGTGATACCGAGTTGCTGAGACTTTCGCTCAGTGAAACTGAATTACTTAGGCTCTCACTCGTTGATACCGAGGTGCTTAAACTCTCACTCATTGAGACGGAATTGCTTAAGCTTTCACTCATTGATACCGAATTGCTTAAACTCTCACTCAGCGATACTGAGTTGCTTAAGCTTTCACTCGTTGATACCGAATTGCTTAAGCTCTCGCTCGTTGATACCGAGTTGCTTAGGCTCTCACTCATTGATGTTGAATTACTTAAGCTTTCGCTCATTGATACCGAGGTGCTTAAGCTTTCACTCATTGAGACTGAGTTACTTAGGCTTTCACTTAGTGATACCGAGTTACTGAGACTTTCACTCAACGATGTTGAATCACTTAGACTCTCACTTAGTGATACCGAGTTGCTTAAGCTTTCACTCATTGAGACTGAGTTACTTAGGCTTTCACTTAGTGATACCGAGTTGCTGAGACTTTCACTCAGCGATACCGAGGTACTCATACTCTCACTCATTGAAACTGAATTGCTTAAGCTTTCACTCAGCGAGGTTGAATTACTCATACTTTCACTTATTGACCCAGAAGTACTCATACTTTCGCTGATACTTACCGAGCCACTATTTGACGTAGAGTTACTTAGGCTTTCTGAAGCTGAGGTACTTGCTCGATTACTAATAGAATTTGATGTAGATTGACTAATTTGTTGACTTTCGGATACTGATTGTTGAGTAGAGGTTGATTGTGAAATTGCAGTACTCTCACTTGTCGAAGCGCTTGTTGATGGAATTGACCAGCTATTATAAACTACTTGGGTTGTTCCATCATCGGAAATCTTGTTAGTAATGTCCACAGCATTTTGTTGAGCGGTGCTGTCGCCATTTATCATAACCATATTTCCGGCATTCGTTGTCAACTTATCACCCGTAACTTGATCAACATTTGATGCCATGTAGTCTGATTGCTCAGCATTTCCGTTATTGACTATTCGAACACTACTATTATTAACACTAACATTAAAATTATTTGTGGTGTAAGCAAGGTTATCATATGCGGACTGGTTTGCAATCACCCCATTAGCATTCTTTAATGTCGAGTATGCATTTCCACCAGTGTTATTTAACGTAACTATTCTTGGATCGGTAATATTAACATTTATTCTGTCCGCAGAAGCAATATTATTAGAATCGATATTATCTACAGTAAGGGTAGCACTTGAATCTTTTGCAAAAGTAATGTTAGTTGTATATGAATTTTGATTCTGTGCTGCGTTTGTTGCACCCAAAGAAGCAACATTATAGTAGGTATTTGAACTGTAGGTTACAATGTTTCCATCGCCGACATAGATATTATTTGCCGAATCTAATGAATGGTTTACCGTTAAGTTAACTTGGGAGTTTGAAGCAAAGTTAATATCCTTTGGTCCTTGATTATTGATCAAAATATTAACGTGGCCGGCTTCCATATCAACTTTGGAGTTTTCACCGACAGAAATAGTATTTTGGTATCCAGAATATCCAGCGCCAACTTGGTCAATCAAAACGTTTCCACGGTTAGCACCGTTAAGGTTAACTGTTGCATTTTGACCAATGATTAAGCCATGGTCAGTTACATTCCCTTTAATTTCAATGTTGTTATTAATTTGATTAGTACCATTAACTGTAAACTGAGCACCATCATGAACAATTACGGTACCACCAACGTATACTTGGGAACTTCCAGCAGAATTAACAGTAAAAGTAGTTGTATTAATTGTTTTGCCACTCTGGTTTGTGTAACTACCGACATAGTTAATAGTAGTTTTACCCTGTACTTCAAATGTCTTATTGTTTGCAGTTGTTGTATCAGTAAATACTGCTGTTCCGCCATATGCAGTTACATTATTATAAGTTAATGTTGCAGGTCCGGCTGACGTTTCAAGGTCAAAAGCACCATACACGCCAGCATTATAAATCGTAGCATCATTAACTGTTACTGAACCATTGTTGATTATCGTACGTGATCCGTCACCATCAACATAAATACGGTGTCCCCCACCATTAATTGTAAGGTCACGATTAAGTACCGTAGTTCCGGTACTAGTAACGTCTCCCGCTAAATTAATTTCACTGATATTAGTATTAGCTAATGCTTTATTAAAATCATTACTATTATAAACCGTAACTGATTCACCATTGGCTGCTTTGGATTGGATCAGATTAGTGTTATAAAGCATGGCGGTTGCGGCAGTAGTAGCATTGTTAACGGTATTTTGCGTCAATAAACTTTGGGTAACGGATGTTTGGATTTCATCAGTTGGAAGGATAGTAGATGCATTGTCACTAATAGTACTATTCCCATTAGCCAAGGACCCGCTTACCGAAGTTAAACTAGTGCTTTCACTAGTACTGATTGAATTTGATGCAGATTGCGAAACAGTTGATGTACTAGTAGATGTGCTCGTCGACGTACTTGTAGACCCTGTTGACTGACTAGTCGAAGTTGACTTGCTGGTACTAGTGGTCGTGGACGTACTAGTAGATGTAGAACTAGTTGTGCTGGTCATAGTAGAAGCCGAGCCAGATACAGTTGAGGTGCTAGTTGAAGTTGAGCCAGCTGTTTGACTTGTTGAGGTACTAGTTGAAGTTGATCCGGATCCAATAACTTGTGAATTCTGATCAACCGTGGCAGTAGCAGCATGAGCCTCTGTTGGGCTTGTAGTGCCTACAACTCCTGCTCCCAGCAAGGTTGCCATTGTTGCAGCACCTTTTTTATAAGCATCAGGTATCGTATCATTTTTATCTTTGATTGAGTCAAGGTCGTTAAAGTTAGTAGGCTTAACTTCTTTTTTAGACCTAAAAGAGAATAGTTTAAAGAAGCGAGTTAAAGCACTAAACCAACCATGCTTAGTCTTATACAGTTTAACTTTACTTCCATTCTCCTGTTCATTCTTATACTTAGACATATAATCCACCTCTCTGCTTAATCAGCTGGCTTAATCTACTGATAAGCGATTTTATTACTTTTAAACATTGTACACCTACTAACATCAAAAATAAAACATCTTATAACAAGCTTTATTTAACAACAGTCTAATTTTTCATTTAAATAGTCATAAATAAAAAGCCGAGAAAGATACTTTCTCAGCTTTTACTAAGTAATTTTTACCTAAATCTTCGCCACAATTTCGTTTTGATAAGCCTGGTCATGCACCGCCGAAATTTCCTCATCAAAATTGAATTCTGCTGTATGCTTATTCGCCAGTTTAACTTTATGTGTAGCCCCCATTTTAAACCACTCATATTCTGAATCAATGTGACCAATATCTATCATTTGATTACCTAAGTCTTGCAAGTCATCGACAATCACTTTCGCCGTTGGTCCTAGCATTAATAAGACTAATCGATTCTCCGCATTTTCTTTAATCGCCTGTTCAATTTGATTTATTTGTTGATATGAATCTTTGGCTGGGCAAATAATCCGTTTAATTGAATTAGCATTGGCAAATAAATCGTTACCAACTCCTGATCGTGTTAAAGCCCCTTCTACAATTAATATATCTTTTTCTTCCCAAAGGCGCTTCAATTTTGCAAAAGCATCAGCACTCTTACTTTTATCAACCAGGTCAATATACGGACGTGAGATAAAAGTCGAGCCATACCAGTTATTAGTTTTTCCAATTTCCATCAAAAAATTATTATTTTTAGGGAAGAAATTAGATTCATAAAAATCTTCAGCATAGTCATTGTAACGATCTAAACCTCGAAATACGTCTGGTAAACAAACTAACGTATTATTAAAATTCCCCCGCAAAATAATATTTTTTAGTCTTTCAGCAAGCGCTGGTTCATAAGTTTGATATGGAATTGACTGCCCGCTAATTAAATCAAACTCCCCATCCCCGAAGCGAACAACTGATTTATGGCTTTCTAAAATCAGGTCTAGCGATTTATTAATATCTTTTACTTCAATATTAAATTTTGACTTAGGTTCAGTCTTGTTTTTGATTGCATCGCTAATCGCAGCTGCCATTTCGTCAATTTGACCATCATGAAATACATGATAATTATCATAATTTAATTCTTGTGATTTCGTTCGATCAAAAGCAACCATCGGGATTTTTCTATCCATTACTCTGTCAATTACTTCATTTGCTTTCGGATTGTAATTAATATCTAAATAAACATTTGCTTGATTAATCAGTTCAGTAAGTGTTTTACCCAAAATATTAGGATAAAGGGTAACGTTATCGTATTGAGTTAGCTTTAATAACAAAAATGCCATATTAGTATATGCTGCAATGTTGAAGTGAACGTTTGGTAATTTCTTTATTAATTGCTCAATGCTCTGTACCTCTGCCATATTGGTAAAAACAAAAGCTTCCCCATTAAAAGATAAACTTTTAATCTTACTCTTATCAAAACTGCCATGCTTAGAGACAATATCAGACCACTCTAAACAACGATAATGCCACCATTTATTGCGCAAGCTTGAAGTTGATGTTAAATTAAATGGCTTGTCACTAGTAACATAATGAATAATTTTAGGGTTTTTCACCTTATCTAAGAGCGACAAAATATGGTCTAAGTTATTCCAAAAAGCATCTTTTTCAAAGCCAATTTGATAATTATAAGTTAAATCTAACTCGCCAATCTGTCCCTGAAAAAAATCATTAATAACGGTTTGAGCTCCATTCAAAAGATTAGGATTCTTTCCCATGTTTATTAATGAGTTCACTACTCGCTTTTCTTTCCAACCACGATTATTTATTAGCATTACTCCAGCATTAAACAACGTGTTTTGATTGTAATCTCTCACAGCTAATAATAACTTATCTTTAAATTTAGTTTGAAAAAGTTCGTTTAGACTACTTGTAACAATTAAATCACTATCTAAATAAAGGGCCTTATCTTCTCGTACAAATTCTGGAATTAAAAATCTACCAAAAGATGAAGAGGTTATGTGCTCAAAAGAAGGATGCATAATCTGTAAACGCTCCGGATCTACTTTTGCATCGATGATACTGCTACCAATTTGAGCTAAATATTGATTCAAATTAACAAACCACTCATGCGGAATATCTGGATTAATCACATAAATTTTCACATTACGATTATGAACCATAATAGATTTTAACGTTGTCTCAATCTGATTTATATACCCACAATCACCACTTAACGCTATTACTTTCATTTTTACCTCCTCATATACATAAAAAGACCAGGAAAGCTTCCCAGTCCTAGCAATTGATTCCAGTTCAAGCTTTTAATGCATAAAATAGCTCCCAATCATTAAACCTAGTACCAAAATTAGCAGTAATGTCATCAAAACCGCACGAAAACTTTTCGGTTCTTTTTTCTTTTTATAAGGTTTTCTTTTTTCTTCTTCTACCTTGTCTAGTCGTTTTAAAGCGTCTTGTTGAGCTAAAGATGTTTTCGGGCGCTCTTCATCTTTTTTAGTCATGCTCTATTGCTCCTATCCGATTACGATAATCCTGAACACTAACCTCACTGGCTAATTTTCGCTGCGTATCAATCAATTCTTTCATTAAAGCTGGCTTCTGTAATGCATTTAGGATTCGTTCTCCCATTTGTCTTGCTTCGGTAACCTTAAAAACATTTTGCGGAGCTACGAATTGCGGTTCATGTAAAGTCTCATCAAAACCAACAATTAGCATGTTTTGCTCAAAGGCTCCCCGCACTGCATCTAAAATTTCATTCTGGTGATTGATGTCAAGGTAAATATCACAGTCAGCAATCAACTGCTTAACTCGTTGCTGGCTAACGTTGGGATAAAGTTCAACGTTTGAATATTGTTGATAAGCAAGCAATTTTTCTGACATTTCTGTAACAGCTGCAATATGAAACTTAACTTGGGGTAACTGTTTAACTAACGTCGTGGCCGCAACAATTTCGTCCGAGTTAGTAAGGATAAGTGCTTCTGGACGGAGCTTATTTCCCCGTGGATGCGGATAAATCATTCCCAGATAACTAAAATCAACGTATTTATTACCAGTCAGTGTGGGCTTCATTTGCTGCCAGTCAGAATAACGCTGAAAAATAATATGCTTTGTCCGCGTTGAATGTTCCATTAAAAATTGCATATTTCCGGGCAGTTTATTGTCTAGCAACGGTTCGTGCCAAAAGAGAGTATCTGTTCCATTATCAGGCAGGGCTAGTGTCACACTTAGACCTTGATTCAAAGTATTATAAAAAATATGATCAAGTTTAAAATCGCGAACTGTTAAATAATACTTTACAAACTCAATCCACGAAGCAAAATAACGTTTCTGGCTGTTATCAGTGAGGAAAAGACTACCAGCACGTAAGTTCCAAGCTAAAAAACACTCCTGATACTTATTATAATATTTACGCCAAATTGGCTGACCTTGCTCATAAAAAGTTGTAGCAAAGTGATAACCGTTACTATTATAGTGATCGGCCCAATTAATCTTTCCTTGTCGATCTAGCCACCGCACTTCTTTAACCTGGCGTGAATTATCATTGGAGCGATAGATAATATCTGCCCGCTTCTGGTCTAAATCGTAAACTTCTCCTTGCGAGGACGTGCTCAAAATCCGCCAATATTTTGGTACCGGCAATTGATCAAAATATAACGGTGATTTATTTTCATTATATTGACCAAAAAATTTAATTGGTGATTCAACCTCAGCCGGAAGGAAGCCATCATCATTTATCACAACCGTTGGAATTTTAATCTGGGCAGATCTTTGCGAACGGAGTAAATCAAATGTAGCTTGATCAAAATTATCAAATAGATTAAGCATGGGTATCCTCCTTTAATAACTGCTGCCATTGCTTAGCAACATTTCTCGTTAAGTAAGGTTCAGCTAACGCATAAGAATGTTCATGGAACTTAGTTAAGTCAGCAGTACTAAATGTTTTGATAATGGCATCAGTTAATGCTTTTTCCTTCTTAACATTACTCCAGTCTTCTTCATACGGTAATAGGTAGCCATTTTGCTGGTCATCAATAAAAGTTTGATTACCATATGGAACGTCAAAGCCAATCATTGAAAGACCTGAACCAACTGCTTCTAGCAAACTCAAGCCAAAGCCTTCACTAGTCGAACCAGCAATATAGGTCTCATATTGTTGATAGACTTGACTTAAATCATGCTGTCCCATTAGCTTGATATAATTATCAGCATGATTTTTTTTAATTAGTTCCTGCAATCGCCCAGCTTGACCGCCAGCACCATAGATATCAAGCGTAACATCAGAAATTACCTTGCGGGCAGCCACTACTGCAGAAATCAACCAGTCAATATGTTTTTCATTAGCCAACCGTGAAGCCGTGATTAATGAATGCTTCTTCCGTTGTTCAGTCGGTTTTATCAATTTGCTTAAACTTCCAACTGAAATGGTCGCAATCTGCGGTTGAACATGATAATAATGCTTAAACTGCTTACCTAATAATTGCCGTTGCTGATCAGTCGCTACAATAAAACAATCAACATCATTGTAGTGGGTAAATTGATATTCATAAAAATTGTTCCATAACACCTGATGCTCATTAGTATAGTGTTTATCATAGTGATCAGCATGAACTGCCACGAATAGCTTAGCCTGTCCATGATGAGCAAAAACTAGCGGACCATTAATTAATTGCTTGTCCTCATCCATTCGATCCAAAATAATAGTATCAGTTGCTTTAAAATCTAGTTGGCGCAACATTTCGCGATATAAATCACTCTTAGTGTAAAAATATTGTTGAGGAAATTCAAACAATTCCTGATTATTACTGTCAAGATGCTGGGTATAGGCGGTAGAGCCATCTTCATTATAAAATTCGCGAAATATTACGTGATTGCCTTTAGTATCCCCGCTATAGTATTCCGTTGCGTATTTCGTATAAGAATAGAAATCACGCTTAATAAGCAGGTTGTTAGCAACATAGCTCACTTGATCAATGGTCTGTTTTTGCCGATCACTATAACGCGGGATGATCGTTAATGCTTCTTGATCCGACTGATAGCGGACCTCTTTACTATCTGAGCCATTTTGTACTTTAAAGCCCCGTTGTGACAATTCTTCCTGCTCTAAAAATGAAGATAAGGGAAACGTTGATGGAGCAATTTTTATATCAGTAAAAAAATTATACAGCCAGATAATCTGATTATCATCAAAGCCAATATTTTCCGTTAAGTCGGCAATATTATTTCCTAAGATTAAATCTGAAAAAATAAATTTAGCAGGAATTTTAGCCTGGCGAAATGCCTGAGCACGGTAAGCCTGAGCATATTCAACCCCGCTGCTAGCCCAACCAATTCCTAAATTAATATTATATACAGTCATCTTATCCCTCCGTTAATTAAAATGGACGACTAAGTTATTATCATCATTTAAGCTGATATTACTTAGCATCAAATTATCCACTGTTTTTTGTGCCGCATGATCAAACATCTTTTCAAATGCTTGATAGGCTTTTTCCTGGTATAAGAAATTTGGATTACGTTGGGCATTTCCCCATGGCTGAACCCTTGTTGTTAGTTTGGATAAATAGTCCATTTGGTCCATCCAGCTACTATCAAGAGCATTAAGAAGTGCTGTCCGATAAAACTGGTTCAATTGTTGACGATTAACTAGTTTTTGCGCATGTTTTTTTAAGGTAGTCTGACAGAATTGTTCCAAATATGCTTGTAAACTAGTTGTGCTGTACTCCAGATCAGTTGGTAATTCAACAACCTCATAAGTGAAATGCTGATTCATCAAGCGCCGAAGATCATGTGCATTCCACTGCTTTTTACTAGCCAAATATAGTGCGATTCCGCGATGCAACCACTTACCTACCACTTTTTCTAGGTGCGGATTGTCCATTAACTGGTCACGGCGCTGATAAAGGTCGCGACGCTGGATCTTTAAGGCAGCTTCATTTTTATTAATGTTGCTCCGTGACATTTGCTGATTAGCCGCTACCCGATCTTTTAGCATCATAATGCTCACTTTTAAACGGGGATTTTTTAACGCCCTCTTCGTTGATCGCTTTTGCAAGTGACGATAGTAATTTTTAAATCGCTTCGTACTATTTTGCGCAAGATAGCTATCTTCAAGGGAAATATAGAATTTGCTTGATCCGGGATCACCCTGGCGTCCTGCTCGCCCAGCAAGCTGTAATTTCACCCGTGTTGGCAGCATTTCGGTCCCAATAACCGCCAAGCCACCAATTTCTTTAACTCCAGGGCCAAGTTTGATATCGGTTCCCCGCCCAGCCATATTGGTAGCGACAGTCACCGCCCCTTTTTGACCGGCATCCTTGATAATGGCAGCCTCACGTGCAATATTAAAAGCATTTAAAACATTATGCGGGATTCCGCGATCCAACAATAATTCGGAAATAATCTCAGAATTCTCTACTGAACCGGCAACTAACAAAATTGGTCGTCCAGCCTTGTGAAGCGTAATTGCCTCATCAAGCGCCTGGATTAATTTTTGGCGGGTAGTTACATAAATTTCTTCGGGATAATCATGGCGAATCACTGGTCTGCGAGTTGGAATTTGGATCACTCGCATCTTATATACTTCAAAGAATTCGTGTTCATCACTTTTAGCGGTTCCGCTCATTCCAGAGATTTTATTAAATAAACCAAATAAACTCGGAAAAGTAATCGAGGCTGCTACTTGCTGATTAGGGGTTAAGTCAACATGCTCCTTAGCTTCAATTGCTTGATGTAATCCGGTATTAACTTTAACTCCTTTTTTTAAACGACCATTAGCTTCATCAAGAAGAACAACTTCACCCTCACTAACCAAATAATCATGGCCGTTTTTCATAATAAAATGCGCTCGTAATGCTAATGCAATATGTCGATAAATTTCACGCGTTTCATTGGTAAACAAGTCAGGAACTCTGAAAAATCGTTGTGCTTGGCGAATACCGTGAAGAGTTAGCCAAACTGCATTCTGATCTTCATTTAATTTATAGTCTATTTTAGGTTGAAGAGTATGTACAAATTCATCAGCAAGTCCATATAGATTTGATTGCACAGTTGGCCGGCTTGACACTACAAAAGGTGATGTTGCTTCATCTAACAGGATTGCATCAACTTCATCGATAATAACATAGTTAAATAGCCGTAAATACTGATCTTCTCGCCGGGTAGCTAGGTTATTAAAGAGGTAATCAAAGGCTAAACTACTAGCAGTGGTATAAGTAATATCAGCATTATACCAACTACGCTTAATTTCTGGTGTTGCCTTTTTATTATCTGTTGAAAAGCCCAGACTCACCGTTAGTCCTAACCACTCATAGACTGGCTGTAGTTGTTCCTTATCGCGCCGAGCAAGATAATCATTTGGTGTTAGTAACATTGCCCCTTTACCGGTTAAAGCATTTAAGTATAACGGCATCGTTGCCGTCAATGTCTTCCCTTCGCCCGTCTTCATTTCTGCAATATTACCCTGATTTAAGACAATGGCACCCATTACTTGGACATCATAGGGAAACATTCCCAAAATACGATAGTCCGCTTCCCGAATAGTAGCAAAAGCACGGGGCAAGATATCATCAACTGTCTTACCATTGGCTAATTCGCGCTTTAAAAATTGTGTCTGGGACTGAAGCTCCTCGTCACTCATTGCGCGCATCTGGGAGGTTAAGGCATTAACCTTATGTAAAATGCGTTTAATTTTTACTAAACGATAACTATCATATACCATTGACTATTCTTCTTTCGAATTAATTTTTTGAATTGTAGAAAAAATAATTGGCCAATCAGGATTAACCAACACTGATGAGCTCCAAAATAACGGCACTACTACAGGATAAGTCACATCGGCAAGGTCAGAATTAGAAGTTACACGGTTAGTAACCACAGCTGTAATCGATGGAATTGCCATTTTTAAGCTTAGCGCAACATGATCAAGCGCTGAAGTCGTACTAATCACATTAGCGTTTAATTCGCGACTATTAATCAACCAGCTTTTTATTGTCTCTACGGAATCGGCATTTGATTGCCAGGCAATACTAATCGGTTGAACCCGATATGGGCTATAATCCTCAAGCTCTCCCAAGGTTTTACGCGTCCGTTTACTATCAGCAACTAATAAAACATTCAACTTTCCTGGCTTATTTTCATTTAGCAGATTATGGATCCAAACATCTTCATGCACGGTTACCGGAAGATCAGCATCGCAAATTTCAAAGCGTTGAAAAGTCAAATCAGTGAGTCCGTTGTTAATTAATTCAACCCGATACTGTACAGCTGATGCCGGATAAACAAATTCAAGCGCCTTTTGCTGAAATTCTAAATGACTAATCTCATGTTCTTGAGCATCAAAAAAAGTTATCCGTACAATCAAGGAATAAATGGGCTTCGCTTGAGCATTTACCCGTAGCCGATAACGATGATCATTGCGCAATATTGGTAATTGGGGAACTAATTTTGTTGCTTGGTATGAATGTACCGATTCCCATGCCATAATGACCTTGCCAGGAGCCATAAGAGAGTTATGAAACTCAACACTTGCATCATCATTAATTGTTACCTGTGAGCCAGCAGGATATTCATTAGTTGGTTCCCAATAACCTTGATTAACATACTGTTGCATTCTTAGCCTCCTCTTCCAAATGCCTGATTAATTTCCGCTAACCTACTAATAAACCAGTAAACTACCGATGGATCATCATTATGACGGCCTGGAAAACCTTTGCTAACAAATAATGGAGCTTGTTGGATTGCCTCGTTAGTTTGCATTCGCGGTACCGCTAGATCATCGTAATCATCATTAGCCATGTAGCCGACATAAAAGCGCGTCTGGGTTAAATCATTTTTATCCATCAATTTCCAAAAATCAGTGTCGAGTTGCGTTAATTGCGTAGCCGTTAATTCTGATACTAGTTGACGGTCAATGTCAAAAATCGTATCAAATTCATCAGGACGTTGTAACCTAGCACGAATAGCTACTCGGCCTAGATTAACGGTTGGCTTAGCAACATTAATCGCGTAAGCTGACAACTGCGCTCCTAATTTAATAGCCGGATAGGTTCCCATCGAGATTCCATTCATTACTAACTGTTGGCGGCTAAATCCTAATTTTTTCAAGGTTTTAGTAATTGTAGCCTTAATTTGATTCTCAATCGCCTTGCCAGTATAAAATTGGCCAACCATCAAGCGCGGGTCAGTAAATAATAATGCTGGTGTATGATTACGGCGAAAAAGCGGGTAAGCTTCAAAACCTTCTAGTTCTCTTGCCCCTGAAAAATAAACATGTAACGGCGGTCGCAAGTCCCCAGGATTAAAATAATAAGCAATATCAGCACCGGTATCAGGATCTACCAAACGTTTACCCCCTGGTAGGAATTCTCCTTTTCCATCCCTAGACCAGCGTGAATGTAACATCCCAATAGTAAGTTCGCCTTTTCCCATTACTTCAAGTCCCACGCTAGCAAATCGATGAGTCTTCACTGGTTTTAGCGGCAGTATTTGTTCTTCATCAGCCGTTGAAAAATCCAGAAGATAGTTATTAGCTAAATTTCCATCTCCTCCACCTTCCTGAATAAATAACCGTAAGCGAACTTTGACATCTGTCTCATGATTATATTCAAGATTAAATTTCAACAAGCGGTTAGGATCAATATAAATTTGTTGACGGTAATTTCCTATCTTTACCCAATGATTAGTATCAACAGCAACCCGAAGATGACCGCCATCAATTAGGGTACTTTTAACCGAACCAAGCAATAAATTAGTTGGCGGAATCCGCATTCCTGACTGTCCGGAAAAATAACGAATAGTCAAATTATTAATTAGTTCTTGCGGTTCTTCAACAATCTGTCGTGCCTCTTGACAAGCTAAAAAATGTTGGCCAGCCGGACTTAGCTCTTTCTCCGCTAACGGCTCATATAATACACGGTAGGGATCAACCTGCCAGTGCAGTTTCTCCCATAGATAATCAGTTAATTGGACACCGGAAGTAATAATAACAAGGTCAAATCGTTTAACTTTCTCTAATGGATACTGGTTGTAAATCCAAGTAATTTCACTTGGAAGATGGTACTTATCGGCCCAATTTTCTGCACCAAGCTGTAAAACCTGCACTTATATCATCTCACTTTTTTAATAGTGGCTGCCATTTAGTCATTAATTCAGCAGCGGAATACTGGTTCATTAGTTGAACATCGTAAACTAATGATTGATTCCAGTGTTTTAAGTTACCAATAAAATAATTTAAGCCGTCGTTAATATCAGGGATAGTTGAACAAATAATCCCATTTTTATAATCCTTAACCCGCCGATTAGGTTGCCGGCATAATTGTGGTATTCCGGTGCTAATAGCAGTGATCTGTAAAAACTCATCAAGCGTTGTTCCCCAGTCAATTATTATTCGTAGCGTGTCGAACTGCCGACCAATCTCAGCTGGGGTTGTAATTCTTTGAGCATCAATGGATAATTTAGGAATTTCCGTCTGCTTGGTTAGAATTTCTTCAACTTCATCAGGAGCTTCACTAGCAAGAATGAACTCGCCCTGGTGTTTATTTTTTAGCTGGTTAATACAATTTTGAGCTAATTGCATTTTTTCAACACTATAGGTCAAAATAGTTAAAGCTTCAGCAGCCGGTTTCTTGACTAACCGTTGATAGATTAATTCGACGACTTGATGAACCTCCTCATCAGTCATATTTTCAATAAATAAGCCTATTCGCTCTTGGCTTAATCGCTGACTGTGCCCTAGGTTAAAGCGAGATTGAAAAAGCGGGATGATCGGTGCATCAATATCCGTTTGCTGCTTTATGACCGCGTGTGTTTCTTCATTGTCAGCTAATAGTTTTAACCTATCACTACTTTTATCATTGATTTTTGCTAGGCTCTGCTGGTAGGGATGCCAGTGGCTAAGCGAAAACAATGGCTGATATTGCAGGTATTTAGTCGGATTAATTTGAGCTTGGTCGTCTAAAGTCACAATTAAATTGTCCTCGCCAAGATTAAAGCGGGATAGCAAACGATCTTGAATTACTTCAACTATCAATTCGCTTAAATGATCATAATGCAACTGTTTGGTTAGACTTGAAAACAGATCATTCACTTCTACCTGATCTGTGCTGAGATTATGTTTAATTCGCCAATAGCCTTGTTCATCATAGTAAATATGTTGAACTGGCTGGTCATGGTCATCAAATAACTCTTCACGGGAAACAAAGCCCCGACTATCGAGCAACAAACGACGAGTATGCTTGTCATTAACAAAATAATCAACCCAGAGAATTTTACCTTGTGTATCAAATGTTATTTTGGCATAAAGGCGTCCCTTTACTATTACTATTATTCGGAAACTAGTAAAGTCAAAATATGCATCGGCCGGCCAAGTAAAATCACGGTAAGTTACTATCTGATTATCCAGATGATCAATTCCTTGCAAATAATCAAAAACATTCAAGATTTCGGACGGGGAAACCGTTAATTGATTTAATTTAGTCGATAATTGTGGTTGATAATCCGTAATTACTAATGAATATGGCACTTGACTTTCTTGAAAAACTTTAATATGACTAACCGCATCATCAAATTCAATTCGTGGAATAGTCCAACTCCAGTCATCAAGCAGCCGATGCCAGGCAGGAACTAGGTAATTCATAATTATTCTTCTTTCATTAATCGTTCATATTTTAATGGGAACATCAATACTAAGAGCTGGTCTTTGATTCCTTGCATAAACATTACAATCATGATCATGTTCATTGGAATGATTGCAAGACCGGCAAAATTGCCTAAAACCTGTCCTCCCAGCAAACCAAAGCTAAGCTGTACTGCATTTAAAACTGCGCCTACGAAGGCAATATGGAGGAGAACATGTTGTAAATATTTTCTTGTCGGTTCACCAGGGCGAATACCTAAAATATAGTTATTGCCTTGCAGCATCACCTTTGCTTGTGCCTTAGGATCAAATTGAACAAATGTAAAAAAGTAAAATAAGGCAAAAGCTAGTACCCCACTTACTACCATATCAAAATAAGGATTAGCAAATAACGATTCAGGTCCTAAAACATTAGCTAATATAGTTGGTACCATCAATAGGGACATTCCTACCATATAGGTCATCATTGCTCCCATGTTTAAACCAATTGGTAAGATAATAGGACGGTCATGACTGCTCATTGAAGTATTAATCATTTTCAAAGGATAATAGGCGCGGTTAAAGGATATCCAAAAAACTAAGACAATACAACCAGCAATTGCCGCAAGTGATAACCAGAGCGGCCCATAAGCCTGCTGAGCTAAATTTTTAATCGATCGTAAAAGTGTTGGAAATGATCCAGAAATAATATTAAATAAAATTAAAGTAATGGTTCCGCCAATACCAAATTTCATATTCATATTTCCTAGCCATACTACAAACATACTTCCCGTAGTAAGCATCAAGATAACTGCTAAACTATCCGCTACCCCTGTAGTAATATTTAATCCAAGCGTCACAGCTGTTGATTGAATGATTGCAAAGCCTAAAGTCAGCCATTGTTGGATTCTCATTAATTGGTTCATCGAAAGAGTATCAAAGTAAAAAAACCGCAGCATCGTCAATAATTGAATAATTAGCATGGCAATCATTAAAGGATTTAATCCCACCATGAACAGCGATAGACGCTGAAAGTCTCCCCCACTCATAAAGCTCATAATTCCAACTGAACTATGTGCCAGTACATGGCGAAAAGTAGCTGAAGTCCTTGCTAATGGTACAGGGACAGTACACCCAAGGATATAAACAGCTAAGATAAACAGCGTCATCCCAACTCGATTAATTAGATTCTTTACTTGCGTTTTCTCTATCACGATTATTCCTCATATCTATTGATTATTGTTAACATAAATCAAACTAATAGCTCTACGATTTATTATAAGTTTGCTGATTTTGCATCACATACTGGAATAATAACTGAAATTTTTCCTTTCAAATTTCAACTATTTCCTTTTTATGTTAGTAATATAGGTCAAATACTGCTTCTGTTAGAGCTTTTTTGGTAAAGTATCCTTCTCGGATTAGACGAGCAAAGTCATTTACCCGCTGAACCATCTGATTATATGATTGGTCATCCATCCCTTGTACTTTTGCCATCGCTTCATCTAAATTATCAGCTACAATTCCTAAACCTTTGCGCAAAATCGTTTCACTTTCAGCAATGTTCTCATTAACAATAACTGGTAACCCTGCTGCTAAATAGGTACTCAGTTTATGATTAGCATTAAGGTGCATATATTTTTTCCAATATGATTCATTAGACCAAACTAACCCAAATCCGCCATTATGCCGTAGCTTTGATAACAAAACCGGGTCTGATTGCCATCCCATGAACTTGATATTATCCATTGGGTCGATATCAATTACCTTTGCAAAAGCATATAGGGGATTCTCAGGGTAATTCCAGTGCCCTACCAATTGAAACTTTTCAAGATTTCCAGCCAAATTGATTACCCCTGTATTTTGCGGTGTCACTGTCAAGTCAACACTAGCACAGTGATCCCACATGTGCTGTAACACTACTTTTTCCACCATCAATCCCTTTGTACGAAGGAAATCGACCATTGGCTGTGAAGGGGCGATAATTAAATCAGCCTTATTATAATAGTCAATAAATTGCGGCATTAAGTAACGGTTTGATTCAAACATTAACGGAATAATATCATGAATAAAGATAATCTTCTTAACGTTATAAGGTGCTAAATGATCAATGAAGGCTTGGTCCCATTCAATCGAATTCCAGCTTGGCGACTGGAAAATAACTGTATCATTATTAGAGACTGAGGCAATAATGCCGTCGAACCGTGTGTCTAAAGCAACTGGTGGCTCATCTGGCCAACTATAACTATAAATTCCAAGTTCATTAAAGCCAAGTTCGCGACCAATTTGGGCAGTTTGATTTTGCGCTATTTGTGCTGTACTTTGGAAACTTTGACCATAAAGATTAGTAATATGAACTGTCAATGATAATTCCTCCGTCAAATTTAATTAGTTATTATAATAAGTGATTATCGTAATAAACTAATGATACCATAACATCCGCCTTCATTAAAAACTCAGGATTAAAAACTCAGGATTTCTAAGCGATGGTTTCAAAAGTTAATAGGCTGATAAGTTAACATCAACCCTCCCTATCAAAAAAGCGTCCTCTAAATATAAAGGTTTTTTCACCAATCTACTTAGAGGACGCTATAATTTTAGTTTGTTATAAAGTTTTTGTTAATCCCTTCTTAAAATCATCAATTTCTCTTTCGTCGTTTTCCCAAACTAATACCAAATAGTCCAAGGAATGCACCAAGAATTATCCGCCAAATACTTTGATGCTGGTTACCGGTTTGTGGTAATTTTTCGGTTGTTGACGGTTGACTTGTATTATCAGCAGCCTTTTCGCTAGCTGTTGCATGAACCGTCACTGGTACAGCAGGTTCACTAACAACTGTCTTAGCAGCTTGCGGCTGGGTAGCACTATCAGGAATACCCTCTGAAGCTGGTGTTGCTGACGCTGTCGATGGTACATTGCTAGTTGGAACAGCAGGCTGCTCTGGTAAGCTTGGGACATCTGAACTTGGCGTTGCAGATGATGGCGGTACTGTTGGCTTTTCAGGTATTACTGGAATATTTGAATCCGGTACCGCTGATGAGCCTGGTACACTAGCAGAAGATGAGGTTGCCGGTACATCAGACTTCGGCGTATCACTCGGTTGAGCTGGCGTACTCGATGAAGTTTCTGAAGAGGTTGGCGTATTTGGATTAATCGGCACAACTGGCGTATCAGGCTTTTCAGGTGTTGTGTGCGGAACAATCGGCTTTCTAGAATACAAGACAATAAAATGAAGGTCTTGACTGTCAGCAGTTACATATTGCTCGCCAATTTGCAGAGTTTCAGTAACATAGCCATCAACCAATGGCGAAATAACTGGTGTAAAGTGATTGTTTACCGGTTCCCATGCTTGCCAGCTAGTCTTTCCTGTTACTTGGTCTACTACCCCGTTACGAGTGAAAACAATTGGGGCTGCATGATATGTTGGGGCTGCTATTCCGCCATCCACAAATTGATAACGAATATCTTCATTAATTACTCGCTGATCCGTTACCTTCTTAGTTCCATGAGCTAAGTGAATAACAACATTTAAATCATGATCTGCAAATGTGCTTGGTAGCTGTTCCTGACTAACAAGCTTATAACCTAGTTGCTCATAATGCATTCCCGCGTTTTGATAAGCTTCATTGATTGCAAGCGGTAATTGCTCATCAGCATATCCTGTCCCTAGTTGAGCGTGATTGATCAGGGTTAGGTTTGTTGTGTCATCAATTACTGAATAAGTAATTTTATGCGGTTCAGCAGTATAATTTACAGTTACTTCAATTGGCTGTGCTCCCTGAATTGCAAGTTCATTAGCAACTATTGCTTGGTCAGGAGTATAGCCATTAATTGATGGTGAATCAACCGCAGCAAAGCTTGTTAAATCCGCTTCGGTTACGGTATTGCCATCTTTAACCGTTTTAGATTGTAATGCCTGCCACTCGCCACGATTAATTTCTTTAGTAACTTCATTAGTTTTCACTGAACGAGCGAAAGTTACTAATTGTTGAACGTCAGGAGCAGCTGTTTGACCCTTGCGCGGACCGTTTGCATATACATAATGAATTGTTCGCAGTGTGTTGGTCCGTTCTTCACTTAATTTGATTTGCGGTTGATAGTATACCTTGATACTTTGACTTGGCTCTAATGCCGTTGGGTTACCAGCCAAAACGACCGGATAGTCATTGCCGCTTTCATTTTCTGCAGACCCGTAGCCATAATAGCTAAGATCTGGGTTAGGAGAAGCAGGCCAACCACCGTTTACCAATTTCCAAGCTTGATCCGCATCCCCTGCCGGCACTTCAATCAAGTAATTTCCATTATGATCTTGCTTTTCATCCATTGTATAGCCAATAACTTGGTGATCTGGACCAGCAACAATTGCCTGGCGCAAGAACGTTGCCCGTTGCATTACCGGTTCAGTAATACCATCGATCATAATTTGTTTACCCGTTGAACGATCGTAATAAGTAATTGTTCGGGTAGTCGTTTGCCGTTCAGCCTGCAAGCTATTCTTTAGCAAAATATGAATTACAATATTCTGATCTTCATGTGTAAAAATCGTTGGCAGCTTATCTTGGCTAACAATGATATAACCCAATTGTTGGTAGTGACTAATTACCGTTCTGTAAGTATTATCGGCACCTGCTGGTAATTTCTCTTCAGCAAAACCGCTTGCTAATGCTTGATGATCAACCAATGTCTTGCCATCTGTATCATCAATTACAGTATAGGTAACAGCATTTGGTGCCGTTTTGTAGTTAACGGTAACGAGTATATCCGCATCACCTGGTTTTACTTGAAAAGCTGCTACTGCTTCTTGATCCGGAACGTAGTATTTAATAGCCGGCGAAACAACAGTGGCAAAGTGGTCGTTAGTCGCAGTCCAATTTCCGTATTCAGTATTGCCAGTTACCTGATTAACACTCTTGGTACGTTCAAATACAACTTGTTGGTGCTTACTTGGCGCAGCCTCCTTACCCTTGGACAGACCATTTGCATACACGTAATTAATTGTCCGCGTTGTTACTGCCTGCTCATTAGTGGTTAACACCTTTTCTGGATAAAAGACTTTGATTTCTTTATCCGCGGTTAAAGCAGTTGGTTGCTCCGCTGCGACTTCGGGATAAGATTGACCACTTTCATTTTCTGCTAAGTCATAGCCCTTGGCAGTTAAGACCGGGTTAACTGAAACGGCCCAGTTACCAGCAGATAGTTGCCAGGCTTTATTGCCATCTTTTTCCTCAACAATATAATTACCATTCTTGTCTTGCTTTCCATTAAGCGTGTAACCAACAACAGTTCCATTGGTCCCGCTAATAATTGCCTGGCGGGTAAATGTAACAGTTTGTATAACCAGTTTAATGGCGAGTTGTTTACCCGTATTCTTGTCATAGTAAGTAATCGTCCGTGTTACTTGATGCTTATCAGTTTGTAGTTGATTTTTCTTAGCAATATAAATCGTCACATTTTGATTAACACTTGTGTCATTATCAAAAGTTACTGGCAACTTATTTGCTTTAACAAGGTAATAACCCGCGGCAAGATAGCCATCAATAATCTTTTGGTAATCATTTGCAGTTGATGCAGGCAATGCTTCATCGCTTAATCCCTTTGCTAATAAAACACGGTCTTTTAAAACTGCTTTGGTATCATCATCAATAACCGTATAGGTAAGTAATTGCGGATCTGCAACATAATAAACGGTGATATCAATATTTGGCGAATCATGCTGAACAGTTATCTTGTCAATCGCCTTTACAGGATTACCGCTCTCATCGACCGCATGAAATCCTGCAATCTCTGGAACATCCACAGCATCAAAAGTATCGTTAACAGGGGTCCAAGCTTGCCATGTACCATTTTCGTTGATTCGCGCAAACCCTAATTCAGCAGTATATTTTGGTGCCGCTTCGTTCCCGCTATCCTTAAATACATAGTGAATAGTTTCTTTAACCTGCCGATTTTCAACGTTGTTTACAGTTCCTGTCAATAAGCCACTGTTGCTTGTCACGTCATCACGGTAAACATATGGTTGGATATAATAACCTGCTTGCTGATTGAGAAGTTCTTGCCCTTGATTATTAGTGACTATTAATCTCCACGGATGCTGTTCAAGGAAGCTTTGTAATCCGGTGTTACGTAATGCGACTCCCTGGTAATACCCCTTCGTTAGTATCCGATCTTCATCAGGACTCTTGATATTCTCAGGCGGCAATACACCGTTTAAATCTTTAGGCTGCCAGCTAATTAAACCGATGCCGCTATCTTTCTTAAATCCTTGATAATTACCATCGATTGTAATCGTATAGGTTCTTGTCAAGCCATCACTAGCATCCTTACTCTCAACAGTAACCCGCGGAGGAAGCGCTGAAATCATTTTCCGCGTAATATATGTATCGGTAGCTCCCGTAACTGGATCTAGGTTGTAATCTTGAAAATCAGTAATAACACTCTTTTCAATCGCTGTCTTTACATCATCATTACTGATAAATTGATAATCTACATAATCATTTTGTGCCGGCTTGGTTACAGTAATCTTAAATTGCCGCCCGAGTTCAATCCCATCCGCATTTTGACTAGCTAATCCTACAGCTTCCACATGATCAGGATAACGAAGCGCCTCATCTCCTAAGGTCCACTCCTGAGTTTGCAGGTTATAATACCAAGTATGTGCCGCATACTTACTTGCACTTTCTGGCAGAATAGTCTGATTAAAGTTATCTTTTAGGTTTGCCTTTGCGACGATTGGAATCTTAAATCCGCTGGTAAATTTTTTATCACCGATTTGAATATCATTCTCTGGCACTAAAATCCGCGGGACAGCAGCCGTGGCTGAATACAGATGGAAGTACCGGGTGTCTAAGGGTGCCTCATCAAGATCAAAGCCAGTAATATTATGCCAGGTCAAATTAAAATGCATCCGTGCCATTGAAAGGTTTGCATCACCGTACTGGGATTTAATATTTGTGAGATTATCATTGAAAACTATTTGATAAGAATCATTTGCCCCGCCGTTACCATTACTTCCGAGGCTATTATCATTAGTAGCTGGCCGCCAAGTTACATTTTGCGGATCAGGCACCGGTGATTGGTGATTTGAAACCGCATATGAACGATTATTAGCAGTTATTGGACGCATGTAACCAATAACTGAAGAATAGTTTTGCCCGCTAGTCGTTTGATATTCAACGTTAATCGGTACCGGCTGACTAGCACTGCCGCCATAAGACAAAGTATATTGCTGATTGTTTGCCGTTAAGCGGTATGGTATTCCCATCGAAACATTGATATAGTCACCCGCTTTAATATCATGATGGGCAATATCAACATTAAGGTCAAATGATAAATTTGTTTGACCTGTATGATCTGTACCATTGCCTTGTAATGAACTAGCCTTAACATTATTAACAGTGTATGCTGAATCATCAACCGGAACAGTTGCCTTTATATCATCGACAGCTGTTGAGGAAGCAGCTGGCTGATCATTACCAGCAGTTGGTGTAGACACTAATGCCGGTACCGGGGTTGAAGAACTATCCATCGTTACGGATTGATTATTTGACATATCGGCATGCGCGATCTCACCATTGAGCCCCATCGCAATACTTGTCCCTAGCAAGACCGAGGCAACACCAATACTTAATTTCCGTAATGCAAAGCGTTGAGTTAATGGCATCCGTTTAGCCAATCGCTCAACCTGGTTATTTTTTGAAGTCAATACAAACTCCTCCCATAAGTTACAGTAAAATCTTTACTGATCGATCCATTAATAAAAGAAGGTTAATTATTAGTCAACAGGAGTCGATTAATAAGTATTTATTAAACTTCCCTATTGATAGATGGTTGATATATATGGCTTAAACATCAATTCACAAATATAATAAAACATTCTAAATATAATTACAAGATGATAAATGAATTTAAAAGAGGCTAATAAAAAAACTGACTTACGACACCACTATCGTAAGTCAGTTTTTTTTAGACAATGCATCGAGTATTACTGTAAGTAATTAAGCAAGCATTGCATAAATGTTAAGTCATAGCAATAAACCTTTGCTCTCTGCATTGTTATAATAATTACCATGCGATAAATTATATATAACTTATCTACACTTATAGAATAACAGGATTTAAATAAATATCAATATATAATTAAAACTTTTCGCCTTTTTCCAGCAATTAACAGCATTTCAAACTTTCTTAGTATTGATAAATAAAGCTTTTAGGAAGATTGTTGCAAAAAGATTAAATTTATTTTTCAATCAACAAATGATAACTATTTCATGTATCTAGTTAAGAAAACCGCTTTTTTAGTTTTTATCAATTGATAAGATGACTTCCCAGCGCACAACACGTAATTATCGAGCGTCCTCATCACACTCGCTTTTCCCTTATTACCACTTTATGAATTACCCCTAGATAAGCAAGCACTATATCATTTTCCTAATTACCCTCCAGGTATAAGAAAAAGGCTGAGTCGAAACGGCTCAACCTCTTTAGATATTTACATTTGATGATGTTTCTCAACAGCATCTACAAGTTCTTCTAATGACTGGCTACCAAAGATAACTGGGTCGTCACCAATCATCGTTGCTGGCACACTCATGATCTTCTTTTCTTTCCGTAACTCAGGGAAATGCTGCAAGTCAATCATTGTTGCCGTAATTGCTGGATTTAATGATGCCATTCGTTGACATGCAGCAACTACATCTGGACAAAAGTGACAAGTAAGTGAAACGCCAATCCGAATATTTGTGGCAGGCAGCTTTTTAATGCGCTCAACCATTTCAGGTGCAATGGTTTGACCAGGACCGGCAACGTTATAAACGCCAAGAACTAATGAATTCAGTTCATGACCAGTCGGAATTCCGGCATAATGCAAACCGGTATCATTACCCTCAGCATCAATCAAGCGCAACTGCGGCAAATATTCCACATTTGTCGGTGCTGGCTTCTTTTCAGCATGAAGGTGATTATCAAGAGATGCAAATTCGTCAACAAAGCTAACTAATTGATCACTAAGGTCAGTACCATTAGTTAGGACCAATAATTGAACATCCTTAGTTAAGCGGGCAAAAATCGGTTGTAATTGTTGATCGATTTCTGCTGGCAGCCAATTACCTTCGTGCGGGGTAGTGTTTTCTTGTTGGTCAAGCTCACTTGTTTGGCCAACTGGCTTTGCTGGTTTCTTATTGATCTCAGCATGGATTGGTACACCCTGTTTTTCTTTTTGAATCATGATGTACCGTTCCGCTGCTGTGGCGGCAATTGCACCATCAGAGGCGGCGGTAACAATCTGGCGTAAATTCTTTTCGATAACGTCCCCGGCAGCGTATACCCCGTTAACGTTTGTCTTACCATTTTCGTCAGTTTTAATGTAACCACGATCGTCTAAATCCAAGGTATTAGCCAACGGTTTAGTTGCTGGCTGCGTCCCAATATAGATGAACATTCCAAATGTTTGATCGCCGTCATCTACATGATAAACGGTTTCTTTACCAGTCTTATTATTAACTAAGGTCGCGGTTGTTAAATAATCATCCCCGCTTACCTCTTTGACTTCAGTATTATATTCAACACTTACTTTAGGATTATCAAGAGCGCGCTTAGCAGTCAATACCGGACAGCTAAAATGGTCTCCACGAACTAAAACAGTGACATGTTTAGCAAAACGACTTAAATAATCGGCTTCTTCAGCGGCTGCGTATCCGCCACCGACAACAAAGACTTGAAGACCGGTAAATAATTCACCATCGCAGGTTGAACAGTAGGCAATTCCCCGTCCACGAAATTCATTTTCACCTGGGAAACCAATCTTTTTCGGATTAGCCCCTGTCGCAATAATGACACTTCGTGCGGTATATTTTTGTCCATTCTTACCAACTAATGTTTTAACTTCACCGTCAATATCAAAGTCAGTAATTTCATCATGTTTAATCTCAACGCCAAAATTAGTAACCTGTTTTTGCATTTGATTCATCAGTTGGGTACCATCGATCTTCTCAACAGCAGGGTAGTTATATACCACAGAAGTCGTTGTTACCTGTCCGCCAACTGTGTCTCCCTCAATAATTAGGGTATCTAAAGTCGCCCGGCCAGCATATAAACCGGCAGACAAACCAGCTGGACCAGCACCAACAATGATCAAATCATATAAATGTTGTTCTGCCATTTCACTCACCAGATTAAAGCTTACCAACTAGGTCAAGACTTGGCTTAATTGAATCTTGACCAGGCTTCCAGTTTGCAGGGCATACCCGGTCACCATGTTCACGAACAAATTGAGCTGCTTGAAGAGTCCGTAAGATTTCGTCAGCACTCCGACCAATACCCATGTTGTTAATTGTGTAGGATTGGATAATTCCATCTGGATCAACAATGAAGACCCCACGATATGCTTGACCAGCATCTTCATCAAGGACGTCAAACATCCGTGCTAATTTACCAGCAGGGTCAGCAAGCATTGGGTACTTAATCTTGCCAATCTTTTCTGAAGCTTGTGCCCATGCTTTGTGAACGAACTCGGTATCTTCTGAAACAGAATAAATATCTGCATTAGCCTTCTTGAAGTCTTCGTACTTATCTTGTAAGGCTTCCAATTCGGTAGGACAAACAAAGGAGAAATCTGCTGGGTAGAAGAAGAAAATACTCCACTTACCTAAAACATCCTTCTTTGATACTTCGGTAGTTTCACCATCTTGATAAGCATTTACCTTAAAGTCTTCAATTTCGTGTCCAACAAAATTCATATATATCCTCTCCTTAATTAGAATCATTCTTAACTACGCCTTAAGTATAATCGATTTAATTTTTATTGCAAGCTTTTTTAGAATAATTCTAAGAAATTAAAGATTTTTTCCAAAAATCCGTGCTTTAATCGCTTGACCTGTTGGTGTTCCTGCTAATCCGCCTATCCCTGTTTCACGTAATTCAGCTGACATTGATCTTCCAACACGGTCAAGGGCAACGATACATTCATCAGCTGGGATTGCACTAGTACAACCTGCTAATGCCATATCGGCGGCAATTAATGAATTGCCTGCCCCAATTGCATTTCGCTTAACACAAGGAACTTCGACTAAACCAGCAATCGGGTCACAGACTAATCCTAAAAGGTTGCTTAACGCAATTGCTAAAGCGTGACTGCTTTGTTCAGGCGTTCCTCCTGCTGCTTCAACCGCTGCTGCAGCTGCAATTGCCGAGGCCGTACCAACTTCTTCTTGGCAGCCGCCAGTTGCACCGGCAATTCCAGCATGGTTAGCGATAATTAGCCCAAATCCGCCAGCTGTAAATAAGAAGCGAATCATCTGTTCTTCAGTTAATTTCAACCGCTTCTCTAGCATAAATAATATTCCTGGTAAAGTTCCTGATGAGCCAGCTGTTGGGGTTGCGCAGACAACTCCCATCGCAGCATTTACTTCATTCGTTGCAACAGCATTTTCAACAGCCGCCATCATTGCATCTCCAGATAACGTCTTGCCACGTTCACGATAATTTTTAAGTTTGATTGCCTCACCACCCGTTAAGCCAGTCCGTGAGCGAACACCATCCCCTGTTTCGCCTTGCTTAATTGCGTTTTGCATCGTCAACAAATTTATTCGCATTCGTTGCCATACTTTTTTACGGCTAATTCCAGAATCGTGACATTCCTCTTCGATTATCAATTCCGATAAGGCTTTTTCCCGCTTCTCTGCAACATGCACTAAATCTCTAACACTCTCATACATAAATTATTCTCCATCATTTAAAGGCAAATTATATTTGGATATTTATTTTCAAAATAGTCAATCGTATCAGGCTGCATTTTATTTTGAATGTCATAAACATAAATATCGCAGTTCCCTGCTCGTAATACTTGTCGTCGTGTAAATGGCGCCTTTTCTTCTAAATCTGCGTTAATCGCTAGCGCATTTGCCATTTTTTTACTGTAATCCCGAAAAATAACTATTGGCAACGGTCCAGCCGGTAGAATATCAACCCCATTAAGACTAATAGCCCTAATTTCAATAGCACCGCCTCCAATTGAACAGCCTGCAACAGTTATTTTCTTCGTGCCATCAGTCATTTTTAAGATAGCAGTGTTGGGATGGTGAATTGGACTTTCGCCAACTTCTTCAACGAATCGCAAGTCCATCCCTCGCTTTCGGGCAATCGTCGGTGCAAGCGGAACTCGCGAATCATCAGCGGGAAAACCCATAATACCAGCCGCAATTGCATAGTCCGTCCCGTGTCCACGATGGGTCTGGGCAAAGGACCCATAGTAATGCACTGTTACTTTTGGCGGAATGGTTTCAAAAAGCTTGTTTGCTACCCGCCCGATTTGAACCGCGCCTGCAGTATGTGAACTTGACGGTCCAATCATAATAGGACCGATGATATCAAAAACACTTTTATAGTTATTCCTCATTCTCTCTATCCTCGTCAGCTTTATTTTATATACGTTAAAAACGATTTTGTTAACAATAAAGGGTGAGAAAATTGACTAATTCCTCACCCTCTACATTATAATTATTTTTTACTCTTATGAAAACCAAGAAATGACCAAAAGCCGCGCATTCCACCAGACTTTTTCTTCTTTGGTGATTTCTTTTCTTTTTTATGTTCTTTAGCTACCTTTTCAGCAAGCGCCTTTTGCTCTGCAAGAATTGCTTCCCGCTTCTTACGCTCTTTTTCAGCCTCTTTACGGGCCGCAATTGCCCTTTTAGCACGGGCTGCACGTTGTTGAGCTGCTTCCTTCATTAACTGTGAACGCATCTGTTCCATCGTATCAAACATTGTAGCAACCTTAATTGCTGTCTTATTAGCCATTGCTTGATCAGTATTTGAAGCAACCTCAATATTATGAGCTTCTGCAATCTCACGTTCCCAATATTGCTGTGTTTTAATTGGGAGACCAGTGAACTCCTGACTACGTAAAAATTGCCCAGCACGTGATAATTGCATCTGAAGCGAATGCTTATCAGTCTGCTGTCCATTTAACGCCTTACGTGAGTTATAAATCGCCTGATCGATAAGGTCGACCATTGCCTGAGGCTCATTATGTCCCTCTTTGTGCTCTTGAAGGACATCCTCCCCCATTCTAATCGCCTCATCATAAAGGCCCTTAGAACGCTCAGTACCATTAAAGTACTTGTACGTTTGTCTAACACGTGCTTGATCAGCAACATCTTTATTTAGTTGATCAAAAACTACTTTTTCGTTCATTATATTTCCACCGCCCGATTTTACTCGTCATACTAATCCTAGTATAGCAGTTATTGACCTCAAACGAAGCTAAAAAATCGATTTTTTTGGAAGAATATCAAAATTTTTGCTTAAGATTGCATAATTGCTTATCAAAATTCGCTTGTAATTGGACAATTAATTTAAAAAAATTGAGCGAAAAGCAAAACCTTTCGCTCAACTTTTGAGTAAGCTAACGCGGACATCGTGCATGTTATAACATAATATTAAAATCACTAACTAGTCCGCCTAATACTTATCAGTGTTTTAGCTTATATCATGCTATCTATTACCAGCTGGCCTTACGCACACCAGGAATTTGTCCCTTATGTGCGAGTTCACGGAACTTAATTCGTGACATGCCAAATTTACGCATATATGCATGTGGACGACCATCATAACGGTCACGATTATGAAGACGAACCGCACTAGAATTACGAGGAAGCTTAGACAAACCGATGTAATCGCCCTTTGCCTTTAATTCCTTGCGCTTTTCTGCGTACTTCTTTACTAAAGCTTCTTGGTGATGTAATTTAGCAATCTTTGACTTTTTTGCCATTCAGTAGTTCTCCTTTTATATATTAAAAACTATATCTACTACGTTACTGCTTAAAATTAAAACATCTGCGAATTCTTTTCATTCTATATTATTACTGATACTTACAAAAAATACAAGGATTTTGCATCACATTTTGACTTTTCTTAACCATTAATTTTTAGCGCGTATTTACGGTATTCATCCGCATAGTTGTACTGGTCATTATACTTAGTTAACAAGTCGTCATCATGAGTATAAGCACGGCCAGTAACCATCATTTTTTTATAGAGGTCACGATAAGGGAGGTCACGATTATCTGCAATTTTTTTCTCTTGATCCCGACTATATGGCACATGACGAAAACTAGTCTCTGCCAACCCAATATCATCAACTTCTAGCATTAAATAATGGGCTCGCAGGTCTCTTTGAAGCGGTTGCCAATGGTTAAACGGCTCCCCAACTGCTCCGGGATTAAGAATAATTCGTTCATCACTGCCATAACGCAGCAAGTCATGATGAACGTGGGCGTATATTGCTACATCTACCGGTTCTCCCGCAACATTAAATAATTTATCGAAATTTGTACTTGCTTGAGTTGGAAATAAATCTTGTCCCATATTAAGCCACGGCAAATTATGCGAAATACCAAAATTAAGTCCGCCAACTCGTTTAGTGACATGCATGGGCCAATGAGCAATCTCATCAATCATCTTTTCTGAAGAATGTTCAGCAACATACTGGGCAAGCCGGGCAAAGTAAATGTGTGACGGACGTTCCATATCCATCATTCCACGAGCTCCTCTAACAACAAGGTCATCCCAGTTTCCCCGCACAATAACTGTTGGCTTCATCTCCTGCAAAATATCCCAGATTGCGCGGACACTTGGGCCGGGCATCAATAAATCGCCAATGAACCAATATTCATCTGCCCGTTGTTGAATACTGTCTTGATACATTGCTTGTAGCGCTGTTAAATTTCCATGGGTATCTGAAAAAACCGCAATCCTCTTTTTCACTAATGATATCCCCTTTCTTTCTTCATTAATAATATAGCAAATTTCTTCAAGAGAATGGTAAAGATATTTAATGATTTTATCCTTATCTATTCTAGAAGAGGAAGATTTGTGCTTATTTTGTTATAATAATGTTTTATGCATGAACACATTTAAACTTAGGAGATGATATTCAAAATGGATTCGGAAGTCGCAAGAGGAAAGTTTCCTCACGGTTGGCACCGAACTTTTTATACCCTTTGGCTCGGCGCGTTTATCACCGGGATGGGCTACTCGATGACGATGCCGTTTATTTCATTATTTATTGCTGAGTTGGGTAGTTTTACGCGCTTTCAATTAAACATCTATTCCGGATTAGCGTTTGGCGTTACCTTTATTAGTCAAGCGATTGTCTCACCTTTCTGGGGGAACCTCGCTGACCAAAAAGGACGAAAATTAATGTGTATGCGGGCAAAACCGATTGCACAATTTGCGCAATCGGTTTTGCCCGCAGTGTCTGGATGATTATCGGAATGCGATTTTTACAAGGAGTATTTTCCGGTTATATCAACAACGCAACCGCAATGATGGCTGGTGAAACTCCCCATAATCGTTCCGGATGGGTAATGGCCGCCATGACGACTGCAGGGGTTGCTGGTAATCTTGTCGGCCCCTTATTGGGTGGTTTCCTATCTGGGATATTTGGCTACCGAATTCCATTTTTCATCACTGGCGGCCTTATGTTTTGTGTATTTCTTAGTACATGGTTACTAACGATTGAGCACTTTACCCCAATCAAAAAAGAAGCCATGAAACCAATGAAAGAGATCATGCACAACCTTGAAAATCCGCCGCTTATTATTGTAATGTTTCTAACTACAATGATCGTTACTTCTTCGACAATGTCAATTGACCCGATTATTAGTTTATATGTTCGTCAACTAATGGGCGGACATGGTAATATTGCATTAGTTGCAGGAATTGTTGCTGCCACGCCTGGATTAGGGACACTAATTGCTGCTTCAAAAGTCGGTCATACAATGGACCAGATTGGACCTGAAAAAGTATTACGAATTGGAATTATGACCGCGTTCATCTTATTTATTCCAATGACCTTTACTCACTCACCATGGGCATTAGCATTTTGGCGATTTATCCTGGGACTAGCAAATGCCGCCTTAATGCCAGCAACGCAAACCGTTCTGACCCTTGATGTTCCGACTGAAGCATTCGGGCGAATTTTCAGCTATAATCAATCATTCCAAGCTGCAGGAGCTGTTCTTGGTTCAATCCTCGGTTCCTTTATTTCCGGGATTTCTAGTTATCAGATGGTCTTTATCATTACAGGATTAACCCTTCTTATTAACTTTATCCTTGTCATGCTTGTTAAGCCGAAGAAACAGATTGCAAAATAATAAAAGAAGAGAGACAATTATGGTTCAAACAAATAAACTATTAAATGAGCACCAAGTAAATGATCTATTTTCACGGGTTGCACCACGCTACGACCTGCTAAATAACGTAATTAGCCTTGGAACACAAAAGTTATGGCGTCATGACCTTTTTAAACAGCTGCAAATCAAGCCAACTGCCAATGCCCTTGATGTTTGCTGCGGAACCGGCGACCTAGCTATTGAATTAGCTAAACGGATTCCTAATGGTCGTGTTACCGGATTAGATTTTAACAAAAAAATGCTTAAGCTTGCTTTTGAAAAGACAAGGATGATTGGAAACCTCTTTTTAATTCAAGGGGATGCAATGCACCTGCCTTTTGATGATAATACTTTTGATATTGTTACAATTGGTTTTGGCCTTCGTAACGTGCCCGACGCTGACCAAGCATTGAGTGAAATCTACCGCGTCTTAAAGCCAGGTGGTCAATTTGTAAGCCTCGAAATGTCACAACCAACTAATCCAGTCGTTCGGTTAGGATGGAAAGCATATTTCAACGCCTTCCCATTAATGGCATCTCTAGCTGGCGGACATTATCAGGACTACCAATACTTGAAAAAGACCAGCCAGCAATTTGTCTCTGCTCATCAATTGGCACGAATGATGAAGGCAGCTGGTTTTAAGAAAGTTCATTATCAGCCGTTGAATTGGGGAGCTGCGGCACTGCATTTTGGTGATAAATAAAAAGAAAGTATATAAAAACTCCAAGGATTGACTTGTTAACGTCAATTCTTGGAGTTTTTTGTCGAAAATAAAGTTATTTTTTAAATCAAACCAATTGCATATGTAACTACTTGGACTAATGATCCTACTAATAAAATTTTAACCGCACAAGGAAACGTTTCTTTTTTTACCTGTTTAGCAAATAGCATTCGCGTCTGTTTGATAACAAATGGAATAATTACCAGTGTAAGCAAAACTGTCCAGGGAGCCAAGCGCAGAACAACAGCAAAGATGATTGCTAAAAACGCTAGAACATTCTTAATCGCAAAAGAATATAAGCCATTACGCTGACCAATGAAATGAATAATTGTATGCCGGTGATTGTCCTCGTCCTCCCCCGCATCACAAATATTATTAGCCAGTAACAAGTTAGAAATCCATAGCTCATCTGGTAAAGCAACTAAAAATACAACCCCGATATTTGCCCACGTCCATGTAAATTGGGGAGCAGCGTTGATAAATACTGAAATCAACGTAATCATAAATCCCATGGTAAAACCAGAGGCAAATTCACCAACTGGCAAACCGGATAATGGAAAAGGACCTGAAGA
This sequence comes from Limosilactobacillus caviae, assembly GCF_014635905.1. GTDB lineage: Bacteria > Bacillota > Bacilli > Lactobacillales > Lactobacillaceae > Limosilactobacillus > Limosilactobacillus caviae. The sequence goes on along the minus strand of NZ_BMDS01000009.1, from coordinate 14,194 downwards.
GTATAAAATGCCAATTGCAAAACAAAAGATCCCCATCCACAGCAATGGTAAGCCAACACGTGTTACTAAGTAGATTCCAATCAGGCCAGCAACAATACTAAAAGCAAGCAGAAGACCTAACACTAATCGTGGCGAGATATTTTCCCGACCAATAATATTAGTATTTTTCTTGTAATCAACTGTATCGATTGCGTGATTATAATCATTATAATTATCCATCATATCGACTGCCATATTGAACAACAACATTGCAATGAAAAACAAAACTGAATTCATTAAATTCAAAGAGTGATAATAATAAGTGCTAAGGCATACTCCTAGCAGCATCGGCAAAATACTAGCAGTTTTCGCCTTAATCTCCACTAGTTCTAAAAAAACATTTAGTGACATTTAGTAAATTTTCCTTTCATAATACATTACTTGTTCGGTACAATATAGATGGTACACCATAACAAAGGAATTATCGATTAATGAAACAACATTTTTTTCATGCTTATCCGACGATTAACCATGCCCTTGGCGAGGTAAACCAACTTATCAATGACCGGATTACAATTAAAAATTCACAACTTCATGATGCCCTTCAACAGATGGCATCAAACGGTGGTAAGTATCTACGTCCTGCTTTCTTCCTTTTATTTGCGAATATCAATAAAAGCGCAGCTGACGAACAAGCTAAACTAGTCAAGATTGCTGCATCCCTTGAAATTCTTCATATGGCAACCTTGATTCATGACGATATCATTGATGATTCACCAAAGCGTCGCGGGGCTGTCAGCATTCAAGCGGCTTTCGGTAAAGATACGGCTGTTTATAGTGGCGATTTCCTTTTTACCGTTTTCTTCGACTTATTAGTTGAGACGATGAGTTCTTCACCATATCTGACGCGAAATGCTAAAACTATGCGCAAAATTCTTACTGGTGAATTGGGACAAATGGATAACCGTTTTGACCTTGATCAGTCCCTACTCGACTATTATCGCAATATTAATGGAAAGACAGCTGCCATTTTTAGCTTAGCGGCTGAAGAAGGCGCCTATTTTGGCCATGCAGACCATCGCACAATTAATTTAGCAAAACGGATTGGGCAAAATATTGGGATTAGTTTCCAAATCCTCGATGATATCTTGGATTATTCTGGCGATGAGCGCCTTAACAAGCCTGTCCTTGAAGACCTTGCCACCGGAGTATATTCACTTCCCCTCCTTCTTGCCTTACAGGATCACCGTAGCAAATTAGAACCGTTCCTCACTAAGAAACATCAGATGACTGTGCAGGATATGGAACAGGTCCAAGAAATAGTAATAAGCTGTGGCGGGGTCGAACAAGCTAAGATTATCGCTGAAAAGTTTACCAAAAAGGCGCAAGATGAAATTCAATCTCTTCCTAATACGCGCGCACGGAAATTACTAGCCACAATGGCCAAAAAATTATTAACCCGGGTAAATTAAAAGCAGAAGATGGTAATAAGAAATTTTTACCATCTTCTGCTTTTTTGTAAGAATATTTAATGTGTTAGCAGTTCAACATCCCATGGATTAAGGACATTCTTAGGTGATTGACCTGTCAGTAAATCATGATATCCCTCCCTAAAGTCATTCGGTAACGGCTGTTGATCATTTCCCATGTTAAGAATAAAGTACAATTCCTGACCATCAGTTGTCACGCGCTTAGTAATTTCAAGCGCGGTCCCTTTTGCAGACAATGACTTAAGCTTTAAGCTACCAATAATTTGATCAAATATCGTACTAAGGCTTGCATGATCTAAACGGCTGCCAATGTACCAGGCTTTGCCACGGTGATAATGATTTTCAGTTACTGCTGGCATTCCAGCATAAAATTCACTATCATACTTTGCAATTGCTTCTGCGTGTTCCAGATGAATCAGGTCTGCAATCAAAGTTCCTGTAAGGTGCTTGCCATTATTAGTTTGTAATTTAACATCTTTCTCGGGGAGGATTGCATCGCTTTCTTCAACCCAGACACCAGTGACCTCCTTTAACGGGCCAGGATAGCCGCCAAGGTAAACATTATCCGTGCTATTAACCATTCCTGACATAAAACTAGTGACAAAATTACCACCACTAGCAACATAATCCGTAATCTTTTTCCCTAGTCCTGGTTTTACCATATATAAAACTGGCGCAACGACTAAATCATAATTGCTAAAATCATCATCAACCGCAATTACATCGGTCGGGATATTTCGTTCATAAAATTGACGATAATAATCAAGGATAATAGGAAGATAAGCAAAATCCTGCGTAATACCGTCAACATATTCAAATGACCAAAAGTTGCTCCAATCAAATACTATGGCAACCTTAGCGGGATTCTGTGATCCCTTAATTACCGGTCCAACCTTCTTTAAATCATGACCGAGTCTTTTTACTTCTTTATATGCGCGAGTATCTGTTCGACCAGAGTGAGGAATTACTGCTCCATGGAATTTCTCAGATCCGCCAACCGCTTGCTTAAGCTGAAAGAATTGAACTGTATCAGCACCATGAGCAACCGCTTGTAGTTCAGTTGCCCGCATTTGTCCCGGTCGTTTGAGAGGACTATACGGCTGCCAATTAACCTGCGAAGGTGTCGATTCCATCAGCATAAACGGCTGGTGCTTTAACGATCGCATCAAATCATATAAAAATGCTGGATGATATTTTGGCATATCGTAAGCCGGGTAACTATCATAGGAAATAATATCCTGTGCCGCTGCCCACTGTTGGTAATCAATCATCTTATTGGGCAGACTATGAAAGTTAGTCGTAACCAGTGTTTCTGGATCGCTTTCTTCAATAATCTGTTTTTCCATTTTGAACAGCTTCAGCATTTGTGTTGACTGGAAGCGCAGATAATCAATCGACAAACCAGCGACAATTGTTTCTCTGCCTTCCGGTCCCCACGCATCACCAAGTTCATTAGGAACCACAATCTCACCCCAGTTATAAATAGTGTGACTCCAAACGTTCATATTCCAAGCACGGTTGAGATTGTCAAGGGTGTGATAACGGTCTTTAAGCCATTTTCTAAATTCCGCTTGACATTCCTGACAGTAACAGTTGCCACCATATTCATTATTGACATGCCATACAACAATATGCGGATTATTGGCATATCGCTTAACTAATCGTCGAACTAAGTCACTTGCGAGGCGCTGGTAGTTCTTACTGCTTGGACAAAAGTTGTGGCGGGCACCAAAAACATGTCGCCGTCCTTGATAATCGACACGGGCAACATCCGGATATTTCTTAAACATCCATGCTGGCATTGCAGCAGTTGAAGTCGCTAATACAATATCAAAGTTTGCATTAGATAACTCTTCAATAATTTTATCTAGTTTTGAAAAATCAAACTGCCCTTCTGCTGGCTCCAACAATGCCCATGAAAAAACGTTGATTGTTGCTGAATTAATGTCAGCCTGCTTAAATACTTTAATATCATCTGACCAGGTCTCTTCTGGCCACTGTTCAGGATTATAATCTCCGCCGTATAAAAAATGCAGCAACTCTTTTTTCATCATTTCTCCCCCTACTTAAATTCAACTGCTACTACCTTGTCGCCATGAGTGACTGTCTTGCCAGCAGCAAATCCATCAACCTTTTCAATACTGTGTGGTTGTGCGAAGAATGTAATTACCCAATCACTATATCCTTTTTCTTTAATTAGGTCACGATTGAAGTCAAAGAGTAATTGTCCCTTCTTTACTTTCTGACCATCAGTATAGTGAGCATTAAAGCCTTCGCCACGCATATTAACGGTTCCAACCCCAATATGGACGATCATCTCTAATCCATTATCCGAAGTAATTCCAAAAGCATGACGTGTTCCAAATGTAAAGTTTATCTTACCATCAAATGGTGCGTATAACTTATCACTAGTAGGTTTAATTGCAAAACCCCTACCAGGGAATGGTTTACCGTCACGATCAACAACATCTTTCATTGCAACAAGCTGTCCATCAACAGGAGCGTAAATTGTTTCATGCTTTATTGTACCTGCCGCTTTTGTTGACGCCTCTTCTTGCTGACCACTTGCTAATTTATTCTTTAATTCTTCAACTACCGCTGCATGCTTCTCCTCGCTCAACTTAACCTTCAACAAGAAGACAAAAATTGACAAGATTGCTAAGGCTAGTGGGATATAAAACGCCATACTATCAAAAGTACGAATATCGTGACTAGTCATATCAGCAGCAGTTGCACTTCCCGTCATTCCGGCAGCAATTGCAATGTAACCAACCAATCCATTAGAAATTGCACCAGTTAATTTATCAATCATTGGACGAACGGCTAAAACAACCGCTTCATTTCGCTGACCAGATTTTAGCTGACCGTATTCAATCGCATCTGTCAGCGTTAGAACCGTAACAAGCTGCGCAAAGTTAATATTGAAAAGGACTAGCCCAAAATCCATCATAAAGACATTTGAACGGAAGAAAATAAAGATGAAGTAAGCTAAAACCATTGAAACCTGTCCACCAATGAATAACCATTTCCGTGGAATAAACTTATTTAAGATTGGGAATAGCGGACTGGTGCAGAATCCAATAATTGTCGCAATAACCCCCACAATCCAAAACTCGCTTGGTTTACCGATAACAAACTTATAAAGGTAGAAAAGGACACCGTTAGTAATAACGTACGCACAAGAATAGAGCAGGTACGCTAAACTCGGCCATAATATTTGATCATTGTGAAAAATTGCTGAAAAAACTTCGCGAATCGTTGTTTTATCTTGAGCCGAATTACGAATCACATTATGTTTTTCTTCTGTTCCAGCACAAACGGCAAAGGCACTCAGTAAAGCTACAATTGAGACCACGGCAGCAAACGCAAACCAACCAACAGGGCCCTCTTCATGCTTACCGGTTGCAACAAATGTAAAGTAAGTAACAATTGGGACAACAATAATTGTTAATCCGTTCCAACCAATTGTCCCGGCAAAGGCCCCCAACGAAGTATAAATCCCCCGTTCAGCGGAATCTTCACTAATTGCTGGTACCATTCCCCAATAGGAAACATCAGATAAGGAATAGAAAATATCAAAAGTGACAAAGATAATAACGAATAAAATTGCAAATAGAACCCAATTATATTTTGCTAAACCAAAGATACCTGTAAACAAAATCAACAGTAAAATTACACTGACAATATTACCGAGCATAATCCATGGCTTGAATTTGCCCCACCGTGATTTTGTATTATCAACAATATTTCCTAATAAAGGATCAATCAATAGTTCTAGAATACGGACACCAACAATCAAACCGGTAATTAATCCGATTAGTTTTGTGGAAACAGCTTTTGACAAGCCATTAAACATACCGCTTGTTACGAAAATAATAAAGTAAGTACTCATAACACCGTAAAAAGCAGAGTGTCCAACATTACCAAAACAAAATGCTGCACGTGAAATCAGTTGTTTCCCCGTCAGCTTATGACCATCTGTCATCTTAAGACCTCCAAACTACATCTCCTTGAAATCGCTTACAAGTACATTATAGTTCTTTAGTTTAATTTAGTAAATATTTATTTTAAAAGTAAATGATTTACTTTTAAAATAAATAAAAAGCTAACAGCGTTAACCTCATACCAGGCAAGCGTCTAGTTAACTATTATTGTTTAAGAAACTTTTGCGGTAAACAATATCAGTATTTACCTTTAAATGGACGTGGGGACGATCGGGATGCATTATTAAGTCTTGTAATAGTTCAATTGCCATTCGACTAAGGGTCTGCTGATTAATATTATATGATGTCAGTGGTGGTGAAACATATTTTGCAACTTCACTATTATTAATACTAATCACAGCCGTATCACGCGGAACTAAAATTCCTGCTTCATTAAATGCCTGTAGAACGCCAACACTTAATGTATCAGAAGCAATAATAAATGCTTCCGGAAGACTATCCTTGCTTTGGTCGATTACCATTCGGCCAAGTCGGTACCCGTTCTCAACATTAAATGGTCCATCAACATACAACGGGGCTTCTTTTATCCCCTGCATACTAGCAAATTCACGAAAGGCTATTTCACGTGCATCAGCTTGCTGGATATTATTAAGGTTAAGTCCTTTTCCTCCAATAAAACCAACTCGTTCATAGCCTGCTTTCACAAGACGGCTTAAAGCATCCTGAACTGTTAACTCCAGATTCGGCTGGACAGAATCAAACAGTTTAGGCATCGGATTAATATCGACAAAAACCCCGTGAGGTAATTTATGATGAAGTGCTATTAGTTGATCCTGGGTTACACGGTCGGCCCCAACACCGATAAAACCCTGGAAAGAGTCGGCAGCCTTAATAAGATCCGCAATATGACCAAAGATTTCAACCTGTAGCCCTGCCTTGTCAACTTCCTTGATAATCTCATTACGAAGGAAAGCAAAGTATTCGTCCTGAAGCTGCTCTTTACCGCTTACCCGATACAATAAGGCAATATTAGGGCGAATTGGTTGCTGTGACTGTTTTCGATGACTTTTCCAATATCCAAGTTCATTAGCAACCGTCATTATCTTATTCCGAGTAGTTGGACTAATTGATAAATTTTGATCGTTGTTTAAGAGTCGGGAGACCGTTGCCGGCGAATATCCTGATTTTTCTGCGATTTCTTTGATGGTAGCCATGTTCTCACCTCTTTTTAGTAATGGATTTAGTAAATATTATACACTAGTTTGAAGTATACGATGACAAACGATATTTATTAATTATTTTTCCTTGTTTATTCCACTTAAAATGATCATAATTAAGGAAAAGATATTTATTGATGAGGAGATTTATACTATGAATAAAGTTTCTAAGGGCCTTGTACTTGCTCTTGCTGGTATTACCGTTGGGACTAGTACTGGACTTAGCACTACACTTTTCCAACCTGCAACAGTTGCCTATGCAGCTAGTATGTCAAAGGAAAAGAACGATTTAGCTAACCGCTACATTGCCGACTATCTTGGTAATTGTCAACAATATGAACAAAATGATAAAACTTTTAAGGGCTTTACTTCAATTAAAGACATCACTTATACTCGCGATAATAAGATCAAAATTGATGTTAACGATGATATTTATAAATTACCCAAAGCACGACGCTCATTACTCATTCAGGATTTACAAAATGGTGTTTATGGAACACTTGCAGATAATGATCTAAAGAAATTATCCGAAAAGGACATTCAAAAGGGTTGTAAGACTACCATTTACCTTAACGGACATGTAATTGGCCAGACAGCAAAAAATGATAACCACCACATCATCTGGAATAAATAAAAATAAGAGATTTAGAAGTTTAACACTACAAGGTATCCATTAACTTCTAAATCTCTTTTTCAATTAAAGGTCTATTTCTAACTCAATTGGCGTGTGATCACGACGTTCACCACTATCAATCATCCCCGCTGAAGTAATCTTATCAGCCAACCGGTCACTGACCAACCAGTAATCAATTCTCCAGCCCGAATTGTTTTGCTTACTGGTAATTACCCGTTGTGCCCACCAAGAATAGGCCCCCTTTTCATCCGGGTGAAGGTGCCGGAAACTATCAGTAAAGCCAGCATTTAATAATTTAGTGAAATGTTCCCGTTCTTCGTCAGTAAACCCTGCTGAATGATGGTTATTGGCAGGATGAGCAAGGTCAATCTCTTCATGAGCAACATTAAAGTCTCCACTAGCAATAACAGGCTTTTGCTGGTCAAGTTCTTGTAAATACTTTCGGTAACAATCATCCCAAACCTGTCGTTCATCAAGGCGCTTAAGACCATTACCGGAGTTAGGAGTATAAACTTCTGTAACGAAGAAATCTGGAAATTCGAGAGTAATAATTCGTCCCTCGTCATCCATTGGCTCAGGAGCATTGATCTTTGGATAAGTTACTTTAGGCGCATATTGTTTCAAATAAAGATACATAGTCCCAGCATATCCTTTTCGTGCTGGTTCAACTGAACTCCGCCATGCCACTTCATAGTCTGGAAAAAGTTCTTGCAAAACCGCCAGATGCTTCTTTGTAGGACCATTTTTCGATAGTTTTGTTTCTTGAATAGCAATTACGTCTGGACTTTCTGTAGCAATTTTCTTTAGGACTTCCCGCGTTTCACCTGCTCGTACAGATGTCCCTGTTAAGGCAGCATTAATTGAATCGATATTCCATGAAATAAACTTCATTATGACTTCCCCTTTTCTCCATTCATCGCTTCTAAATCGGTTTCTTTGATAAAAACACCATCATCCGTTGTCATCCCTGTTCGCTGAGCAATCTCATTATAAGCTCCAACCATCGCCTGATAATGATCCACCCCTACCAATTTGCAAAAAATCAATAGGGCAATTTGAAGGTCACCGATACTATCTACCAATTTTTCATAATTTTCTTTATTATAAGCACTGGACAATTCACCAAGTTCTTCGGTCATTTTCATAAATTCAACTCGTGGATCGGCCTGATCAATTTTTCGTTCATGTGCCCATGATGCTATTTTTTGAAATAGCTTCTCATAATCCTTCATTTTGTCACCTCAATCAACAGTTTTTCACACTGTTTTTACTATAAGGTAAAAGGAAAAAACGGGCAATGAATTTTAGCAACAATTTGCTAATAAAAGTAATTCGAGTAATTTTATTGTATAAAAAAGTAAATTTAAAAACAAAAAGAACCCTTGATACACAAGGGTTCCACACTACTAGTTATCGCGACGACGTTCAGCGATACGAGTAGCCTTACCAGTACGTTCACGGATTTGCTAAGCTGTTTCACCTGCTATTCATGAAGTATTCACAGACTATTCAATTAGTTAATTTAAATAGGTAGAAACTCATTAACTAGTCATGAAGTATTCATAAACTACTCACAAAAAAACTACCAACTACCTACCAGATAATTAACGGCATCTCTTAATGAGGTGTCATTTTATTTTACACGTTTATATTTATTTTCATTATAACTCTGAATATAATTTTCGCACTAATTCTATATTAAATTTAAAACAAAAAAGGATGCCGATTAAGGCACCCTGCTTACCGGTACGGTTTAAGTAATCAACTGAAACCAATTTGCACACCGGCATAGTAATATTGATATACATATTATAACACAACCAACTTATGATACAATAGTTGAGCACACTGTCGGAACTAATCACTCCACAAATATGTGCAAGTTGGGAGGTGTCCCAATTGCATCATTGGTGCATAGTAATATTGATTGTGCCTAATAAGCACATAAAAAAACTAATCAAAAAGACTATTAAGCAACTATTTGCTTGGTTGCGTGTCTAGCCCTTGTGGCTAGGCAAATAGTTATTTCAGCGGTAGCGTTTATTTGCTATCGCTGTTTTTATTATACTCAAAAAAGCCCTAGTGGTAATTACAATTTCTGTAACCACCACTAGGGCTAATTTTCTACTTATTTAAATGTTCCAAATGGTTGGTTGTTATTTGCATCACGGCAAACAAGATAACCATATTGATTATTTGGACGTGGTTGACGTAACCATACATAACCATCGTGACGAGACCAGGCGTCATACTTAACCTCACTATTAGCTGGTAATGTAGCAATTAAGGCACTATTTGTCTTAGCACCCCAGCGTAAGTTAATTGCTGTACCAGTAACAAAGGTACCTTTCTCAGCAAACCAACGATCACCCATATCATCAACCCAGTGATTGGATGGAAGCTCAGTTGTAATAGCTGGCGTTTCCTGCTCAATTGGTTTATTTGGTTCTGGCTTCGGTGCTTCACTTGGATTAAAGAGGTTAATAGCATTGTCAGTTAATGTAATAGAACCATCAACATTGTATCCAAGCAGATTATCTGTGTGTTGCCACATATCAACATAATTTGCTGATGGGAAGTAATTGAAGTCTGGATTCTTTCCGGCTGCTTTCCCATTAGCTAATGGATATGCCGCTAACCAGAACATATCCATATTTGGATGAATGACTTCTAAATTAAAGTTAGGCAGTAAGTACTTGTAAGTATAGAACCCAGGATGATACCCAGCATTCCGAACAGTATTAAGGAACGCAATCACTGATGAGGTTGGCATGTTAGAAATTTCAGCATCTAAAATCATTAACGTACCAGGTTGTACATTGGCTTGTGCCTTTGAGTTAGCAATAAAGTAGTTTGCTTCGGCCACCGCTTGCGCATCATTATGGAAACGACCGAAGTGATAGAAAGCAAACCCTTTAATTCCACCGCCAGCACTTCGATCAATTAATGAACGAATATATGGATTAACATAATTAGTACTTTCAGTTGTCTTAATAATTGCATAATCAGCGCCAATAGCCTTGTAATCATCAACTGTTAAATGACTTTGAAAACTCGCAAGGTCAATTACTGTTTTACGTTCTGTCATATTATTTTTCCTCCTCTTTATCTTTTCCTTTGTATGTTCCCGTTATTGGATGAAAGTCCTGTGCATTGTAATCTGGTTGTGCTTTAGCAACATTCAACGCCTTAGCTAATGAATCAATTACTGGAGAAAGCCAAGGAACTTGAATATCCATTTGCTTTAAATTCTCAACAATTGATACAAGATACTGATAGCAGAAATACAACACCATCATTTGAGCTACATAGTCAAATCCAATCGTAATCAGGTATGGATAAAACATCAGAACACCAATTGTAATAATGAAATTCCGTGCCAATCCATATGTTCCTTTGGTCGAATTGGTTCGAGTAGCTGTGTGATTGCTGCGTAAACCTTTAACAATTCCCGATCCAATATCAAATAACACAAGCAAAGTAAATCCAACTATTAATGGATCGTCAATTTGCTTGGCTGCTTGATGTAATGCTACTTCATGATAAGGTAGTGCCATTAATAATAAGTGCATTAAATTTCGTTCCCATTTCCTTTCTAAATGCCGCCCATAATAAAAGCCCTGAATTCGGTATTTTTAAAACACTAAATTCTAGGGCTTATTTATGTATTGTTTATTTCCGAAAGGCGACAAGTGCCTTTAACTATTCATTTGTTTTATCTGCTGTCTTATCAGCAGAATTTGCGATTTCATCCTGTGCATTATATACCAAGTTTTGAAAATCTTGAGTATCTTTTCGTACCACCTTCTTATTAGCATCGTACAACTCTTTATTAGTAATGAAGGTATTAAAAGTATCGTTACCCGCATCATCATCAAATACATTTGCGGTAAAGTTAGCGATTACTTGACCATTCACTGTGGACTTACCTGTTAGGGTGATTGATTTTGTTGATTCTAACATAATTACTTATCTCCTTTTTCATCGTTTTGCTTCTTAAGTTCTTCTAATTGTGATTTCAATTGACTATTTTCTTGTTCCAATTGAGTAGCCTTTGCTTCCCATGAGGCAGCCGTGTAATTAGCAACCGCTAATTTTTGGTTAAGACTTTGAGCTACTAAGTTCATATCAATATTGTTCATTATTAAAAACTCCTTTAACTATTTTCATTCGATCATTTTCGTACCCTTTACGCTTAGCTTTGATTTCCCAAGCAAAGTGAATATTAGGATTGCTAGATTTAACTGTAAAATTATTTGCTGAACGTGAAGAAACCCACACGTTTCCATCACCATATGATGTTAGAAATACTTGGTATGGCACCAATGTATTAACTGTTTCTAAAAAGTAAGGATCAATCATGACAGTAACTACACCATTACTATTAGTTTGTGTTTCTCCAATATCGCCAAAGTAATATTCGGCGGTTTCATAGGCGTTAATAGCTGCCATCCCTCGCGATGTTGGAACTATGGCATTCTTTGAACCAGTAACCGCAAAATTACCTCTAACATTAAAATCACTATTAACCCCAGGAAACAATCCATTTAACGATAAGATACTTTTACCATTAGCTGTAATAGTAATTGCTCCATCACTATTAATAGAAAAATAATTTTTTCCATTTAAGCTTCCTACATTAACAAATTCATCTTGTAATGTTATTCCCCCAGAAAAGCCACTCGATGGTCCTTGAAAGAAATATTGTGAGAAAGTACCTTTTAAAACTGTTTGACCATTTTGATATGTTCCATCCAACACTAAATTAGGTATTGTTTTTAAGTTATTATTTTGAATTGGTTCACCAGCATAAAGAAAAAGTTGCTTTTTTGCAGCGATATTTATAAAGCCATCACTTTTACCGGCAATACCAGCACCAATAATTTCATTCCCATTTAAATAAGATAATGTTTGATCGTTCCAACCATGAGTTCTAAGTAGAAATCCATCCTTACCTTCTATATCTAAACCTGATGTTCCAAAAGATACAATGTTATCACTCTTAGTAATACTTCCATAATCTGGATCTAAAACAGCATCTGAAAGAGATTGGCTTTTGTGAAGATACAAGCCCCCATCAAAAAGGTAAGCTCCACTTGAATTACCATAAGCGCTAATAGACCCTCTTGAAATCCAAACATTATTACCTTGATTGTCATAATCATGAATTCCGTTCTGATCAATCCAAGCGTCATGGTTGTTTTGCCAAACATGGAGTGCTCCACTATCTAAATAAAATTCACCATTGCTACCTCTTAATGTCCCGGCAGTAATGTTATTTGCATTCAGATTGATGACATTAACTTTTGCACCATTAATTGTTCCAGCAGTTATCTTATCCGCATTAAGTGAAGTAATGGCTGCACTTGGGATAAATGCATTACCACTAAAAATAGTTGAACTGGCATCCATGTAAATTTTGTCATTTTGGATAAGAGTTGTGCCGGCTGACATGTTGATTTGAGCCATGATATTCCCACCGGTTACTGTTCGTTGCCAATCAGACCAAGAGCCATTATAAGTTCTGGTGTAACTGAGATTAGGGTTATTATCAGCAGAAATAGTCTGATGTAATCTATCGCCAGTACCATCGACTTGTACTACAAGCCAATTGCTGATTGGTGAATTAGGATTATTCGTAGCTTTAATGACATAATTGCCTTCTGTTTTTAGATTATTTAAATCTTGAGCAGAGGTATATATCTTAGTAGCCACATTTGGGTTCATGTAGATGTCTTGCGGATTAGGTGTCCAAGGTGTTGCAGTTGAACCACGTTCAAGCTTATATGATCCAACATGAATAGTTGCAGTACTTGAATTAGTTTCAACCCGCAACGCACTTGTTCCCGGCTTGGTGACTGTAAAAATGTAAGTTTTTTTAATCCAACCATTGTTCCTAATTTCTAAAGTAGCGGAACTATTCTCAGTAACTTGAATAGTTTTATCATCATTCGGACTTACATAGACCCAGGCTACCGTATTACTATCACTTGCTTCAAGATAGTAATAAACACTAAATATATAGGTCCCAGTTTCCAACCATTTTCTTTGAAATACTCCAGACCAAGCACCTTTTCGTTTAACTGCATAATTACCGTTAGGATCAACCCACCCGTCTCTAGTCCAATCATTTCTCTGTACCCAATCACCAGTGAAATCACGAGTCCCTTTTAGAAGATTAATTCCATCGGTTTGCTGAATCTTACTTAGCGAAACATTAAAACTATTAGCATTAGCGGTAATTTGATTTTGAAGTCCTGCTACTTTATCGGTAATCTCGTTGCGGGTAGTTTGATTGGTCTGAGTAATTTGATTGGTTAGCGTATTGTAATTTCCAGATACAGTAGACTGTAAACCACTAACAGTACGACTCAACTCACTATATTCAGAATAACTGGCTGAACGTTGCCAGTTTGACCACGAATCTCCAATTTTTGTTCTTACAAATCGCAAAGTAGGATTACTATCAGCTTGCCACACCTGTGCAATTCGGCCATTGTCCGCCTTTTGCACTTCTAAGTAGAACCAGTTTGTAGCCGGAACATTAGAACTAGAAGTAGACTGAACAAAATAAGTGCCGGTAGTAGTGTAGTCATTAGCATTAATAGCGTTATTAACAACCTGAACGCTGGTTAAATGTTCAAGACTGCCTATTCGACCAATGACACTATTAAGACTATTAGCAGTCGAAGTAGTCTTGTTCTCTACTCCAGTGATCTTATTAATCAACTCATTTCGAGTAGCTTGATTAGTTTGACTAATAGTATTTTGAAGTTGTCCATAGTTACCACTAACTGTTGATCGAAGCCCTTGTAACGTTTGAGATAATTCGGAAAAGGCTGATTGAGTTGCTAAGTCATTAGGATTAGGCGAGTAAGGTGTAGCAACGGAACCATACTCCAGTTTTAGATTAGATATATCTATTTTCCC
>NZ_BMDS01000008.1 GCF_014635905.1 Limosilactobacillus caviae | reverse complement strand
TTCGTCGAAACTTTGTTCAGTTTTCAAAGGTCTACCAGTTAACTAACTAAGCAGTCAATCAACATATTCATTATATCATATACCGATTTAACTTGTCAAGAAGAAATTTTAATTAATTTTGAATTTCTTCTAATCAATAACTCAATCAGCAACTTTATTAATATATCATGTTGTCAATCAGATGTCAACAATTATTTATAACTTTTAACTTGAAGCATCTCAACAGCACTGCACTGTTTTGACAACGGTAATTACTATACATGGATTTCACTCTCTCGTCAACACCTTTTCTAAACTTTCTAAATTTATTTTTTAAATACAAACATTTCAATTGTGTTTGTAAAATTTATTTGTTTTTAAACTTTAAAAACAAATAAATACGCCCCTAAATCATATCATTAAGAGCGTATTTACTAACAATCATTTTATACTTATTTTACACGAGCCAAGTAATAATGCTTCTTACCCTTTCGCACAATTACAAATTTGCCGTCAAAGTGTGCTTGTGGATCGATTTCTGCATCAACATCATCGACCTTTTCACCATTAATTCTAATTGCACCGCTTGATACATCTTGCCGTGCTTGGCGACGTGAAGGTTCAATGCCATTATCAGTTAACCAGACAATAATGTTTTCTTTCTTGTTTTCTACATCAACTGAAGGCATATTCTTAAACCCTTGTTCAATTTCCGCAACAGAAAGGTCTGCCACATCCCCGGAAAACAGTGCTTTACTAATTCGTTCCGCTTCTTCAACTGCTTCTTGCCCATGAACAAACTTTGTTACTTCTTGGGCTAAGCGGCGTTGGGCTTCCCGTTTCCATGGTTCGTTTTTAACCTTTTCCGCCAAGTCATCAATTTCTTCTTTGGACAAGAATGTAAAGTACTTCAAATACTTTACAACATCACGGTCATCTTGATTAATCCAGAACTGATAGAACTCATATGGCGAAGTCTTTTCCGGATCAAGCCAAACTGCACCACCAGCGGTTTTACCAAACTTAGTTCCATCCGCCTTCAACATTAATGGAATTGTAAGTCCATATACTTTTGTAGCTGGTCCTTCTATCTTGTGAATTAAGTCTATTCCGGCGGTAATGTTACCCCACTGATCAGAACCACCAATTTGTAGTTGAACGTCATTATGACGGTAAAGATGAAGGAAGTCAACTGATTGAAGGATCTGGTAAGTGAATTCAGTGTACGAGATTCCGGCATCCAATCGACTGGCTACGACTTCTTTATTTAACATTGTATTGATATTAAATAATTTACCGTAGTCACGAAGGAAGTCTAATAAACTAATCTTGGAAAGCCATTCATAATTATTAACAATCGTAAAATTCTCTGTACCAAACAATTTCTTCATTTGAGCGGTCAAAGCTTCTTCATTATGATGAACCTGATCCATCGTTTGAAGCTGCCGTTCTGATTTCCGCCCAGATGGGTCTCCGATTGCGCCGGTTCCCCCACCGATAATAATAACCGGATGGTGGCCAGCTAATTGGAACCTTTTTAAAATCATAAATGGAATTAGGTGTCCAATGTGAAGACTATCTCCTGTCGGGTCGGTTCCACAATAAAGGGCAATCTTGTTTTCTGACGTTAATTTGCGCAAACCTTCTTCATTTGTGACTTGATTAATAGCGCCACGCCATTCTAGTTCATTAAGAATATCCATGCTTTACCTCCAAAATTCTCGGATACAAAAAATCCCTGGCCTCAATAAATGAAGTCAGGGACGGTTTACCGCGTTACCACCTTGATTTGCAGCTAAATAGCTACCACTCTAGTCGATAACGAGACGATCCGTTCAAATGCTGAAAGACTCCGTAAGTGTAATTCGCGCAACGGTATTGGCTAAGTTTACAGTAACCACTTGCTTCCTAAATGTCCAACCGCTCGCTACTAAAATTACTTCTTCGTCTTTAATTATTGCCGTCATTGTACATGGAATCGTCAACCACTGTCAAGCACTATTTAACATAAGATCATCATCACAAAAAACAAAAAGCTGAAGATGTTCTCACTCTCCAGCTTATTATTAATTATTTATCTTTTTTAGGTTCGTGCTTCTTTTCAGCTTTACGTTTAACAGTTGATGATGGTTGCTCCTTAGTCTGCTTTTCTACATATACTTCATGGACATAGGCTTCACCTGTTAAATCGGCAACCGGCTTAAACGTATCTGTAAAAAGAACGTCCATTTCCATTCCTGCCCGTGCCTTATTGTAGTACAGAGCAAGAATCGCATAAACAACTGGGAGATAACAAGCAATCCCAACAATTACAACAACAATTCCCACATATGTAAGAACATATGTAGCTGTATAAATGCCGTAAAAGGCAAGGCCACCAAAGATTAAACTCCAGACTAACATTGGAAGGAATTCTAATACAAACACGATTGCAAAGTAATTCCACTTCCGTCCGGTCATAAAGCGGCGACTTGCGGTTAAAGCATACCGCATGGATTGACCAAGAAATTGTGGCTGCTTTTCACGATATAAGAAGTAGGATTGCGAATACTCAATACTCTTCCATAAAACAACAATATCGTTAAGAATACGAATCGTCCAACCGGTATAAACAGCTGCCATCCCTGACAAATGAGGTAGCAACAGGGCGTTAACAATATTAAGCGGTAAGCTCCACAGGAACATGAACAATGTAACGTAAAGCATGATCCGCCAAAGTTGATTTTTCCGCAAGTGCTTATAATGCATCCAAATTGATCCAGCACTAACCGGTTGTTCTGGATAAGCTAATTTATCCTGGTAAGTATACTGTGTTGCTACTGCAAAGAATGAATAAAAGAATGCTAATACCGCAATGATTGCAAAAATCCCAAGAACTTCTAACAATGATAACAAGATTGCAACTGGAGAAGCCATTCCGTACATTACCATCATCATCGTCATACTCATTGATGCTGCAATATTAGAATTAAGCAACGTCAAAATTGAAACTAAAGCAATAAAAATAATTGAAACTCCAGCAACTGGCCACATCGCCTTTAAATAGTTAGGTTTTACCAGTTTCTTCAATGAAGTTACGAATTCCTCCATTGGAAGTGTTCGTTGTTTTTCCATTTTCATTTAAATTCTCTCCATCTTATTAGATTCTGATGTTAATCATACCACAACTCATTATAAGCTCAATTTATTCGCTAAATTATTCATCATTTCTTCATAGTTAGATAAAAATGGAGAGGCTACAGAAAATATTACTTTTCCTACCTCTCCATTTTAATAAATTGTTTTATTTTAGTACTTTTCCTTGCTTAATACATTAAGTTTGTCATCGAAGTCATAAACAACTGGTTGACCAGTAGCCATTTCAAGGTTCATGATATCTTCGTCAGAAATATCTTCAATGTACTTGCTCAATGCACGAAGAGAGTTACCATGGGCAGCGATAATAACGTTCTTGTTATCCAAAAGCTTTGGTGCAATCTCGTCTTGCCATAAAGGAATAACCCGTTCCAAAGTAACCTTTAAGTTTTCACCACCAGGAATGGCACGTGGGTCTAAGTTAGCGTAACGACGGTCTTGAGCAGCAGAACCCTCATCGTCAGCACTTAGCAATGGAGGTAACACATCGTATGAACGACGCCAAATATGAACTTGTTCGTCACCGTACTTTTCAGCAGCCTTCTTTTTGTTGTGACCTTGAAGTGCACCATAGTGACGTTCATTTAGACGCCAAGTCTTGTATTCAGGAATCCATAATTGATCGCATTCTTCAAGAGCGTAATGTAAGGTCTTGATCGCACGCTTCAAAACAGAAGTATATGCGTAATCAAATTCAATGCCGTGTTCCTTAAGAGCCTTACCAGCATTCTTTGCTTGTTCAACACCCTTTTCACTTAAATCAACATCAACCCAACCAGTAAATTGGTTAGATAAGTTCCATTCACTTTGACCGTGACGAATTAATACTAATTTAGCCATGTTCAATTGACCTCTTTCTTCTTAAATCTCGCTTTAAACAGCATTACTTCATTATTTTAATCCATTCGCCGTCAAATTCCAATAGCGAGCCATAAATTCCTACAAGCCTGCTTTAGCTCCAATGTCATGACGGTAGAAGCATTCTGGCTCATTAAGACGGGCTAAATAATCATAAACCTGATCATGCGCTTTTTGAAGGGATAAGTCTTCCCCTATAACCATTAGCAGCCGCCCGCCAGCACCAAGCAATTCATTAGCTGTTCCGGTGACATTTGCATAGTCAATAGCAATATTAGCAGCCACCGGAAATACGCCCAGTTTCTGTCCATGGATTGGTTTTGTTGGATATCCTTTTGATGCTAGGACAACACCAAAACAAGCATCTGCGCCTTCGATAACTTCCGGTAAAGGCTGGTCATTAATAGCGGCATCCACAAGTTCAAATAAGTCTGTTTTCATCCGTGGCAAAATCACCTGTGTTTCCGGATCACCAAGACGAACATTATATTCAATTACTTTGGGACCTTCATCAGTCAAAATAAGACCAATATACAAAATCCCATGATAATGGTAGCCACCAGCAACTAAACCATCAACTGTCGGCTTAACTACCTCATCGACCATCCGTTGAAAAACAGCCGAAGAAAGTTGGGGCAGCGGGCTATAAGCGCCCATCCCCCCGGTATTAGGCCCTTCATCTCCATCAAATGCCCGTTTATGATCTTGAGCCATTGGGAGGATCCGATAGTGCCCATTACTAACTAAAACAAACATTGAATATTCTGAACCAGTTAGGCACTCTTCAATAACCAACCGTGCCTGCCCATTAGCAAACATCTCTTTAATCGTTCTAACCGCTTCATCCCGGGTTTTAGCAATCACAACTCCTTTTCCTCCCGCCAAGCCGTTTTCCTTAATTACTACGGGAAAACCAAACTGGTCAACACCATTAATTGCCGCCGTCTGGTCACGATAGGTTGCGTGGCGAGCGGTTGGAACATGGTAATTCTTCATAAAATTAAGGGCATAGTCTTTTGAACCCTCTAGTTGAGCTGCCCGGGCGTCGGGACCAAAAGCCTTAAGTCCGGCTGCTTCAAATTCATCAACAATTCCATCAACCAAACAATCTTCAGGACCAACAAACGTCCATGCAACCTCATGATCTTTAGCAAACTGAATCAGCTTAGCAAAATCAGTCTCTGCAATTGCCACCGGAAACACACCGATTGCAGCCATCCCAACATTTCCCGGCGCACAATATACCTGCTTAACACGGGGACTTTTTTGTAATTTTTTTGCAATCGCAAATTCACGACCACCTTCACCCACAACTAACACATTTTGCTTTTTCATAAGGTCCTCCTAAAACTTAGTGGCGGAAATGCCGAATCCCCGTTGTTACCATTGCAATTCCATACTTATTAGCCATATCAATTGATTCTTGGTCGCGGATTGAGCCACCAGGTTGAACAATCGCCTTAACTCCATGTTTACCTGCATATTCAACACAATCGCCAAACGGGAAAAAGGCATCTGATGCCATTACTGTTTGTTCATCGATATTATTGCCAGCATGTTTGACCGCAATTTTTAATGAATCAATTCTATTAGGTTGTCCTTCCCCTACGCCCAACGTTCGCTCATTATTTGCTAATACAATTGCGTTTGATTTAGCATGTTTGACTGCTTTCCAAGCAAACATCAAAGTTTTCAGCTGTTCCTCCGTTGGCTGCGTCTCAGTAACACATTGCCAGTCATGATAATCTTCTTTTAATGTATCTTGTTCCTGGAGCAGCATTCCGCCCATCACAGACACTACCTCATGCTTTGTCGGTTCGTCTTTCTTACTAAAATCAAGGCTCAGCAAGCGGATATTTTTCTTCTTCGCTAACAGCTCATAAGCATCGTTATCAAATCCGGGTGCTATAACAATTTCTAAAAAGATCTTATGCATTTTTTCTGCAGTTGCTAAGTCGACCTGCCGATTAAGCGCAATTACCCCGCCAAAAATAGAAACCGGATCTGCTTCATAAGCGCGGTCCCAAGCCTTAACTAAGGAATCACCACGGCCAATTCCGCATGGGTTCATGTGCTTCATCGCTACTACTGTCGGCTCATCAAATTCACGAATACACCGTAATGCTTCATCCGCATCCTTAATATTATTGTAAGAAAGCTTTTTACCGTGTAACTGCTGAGCTTGCAAAATTGAAAAACTCTTAGGAAGGGCGTCTTCATATAACCATGCTTGCTGATGACTATTTTCACCATAGCGCATCGTTTCTTTCAGGTCCCAAGTTAAAGTTAATTTTTCTGGGTCGTTAATGCCGAGCTGCTTTGTAAAGTATTGCGAAATAAGGGCATCATAAGCGGCAGTATGGCGAAATGCTTTTGCAGCAAGTTTTGCGCGCGTTGCAAGCGTAGTGTTCCCTTCATTTTTTATTTGATTTAAAACTTCATCATAATCAGCTTGATCTACAACAATCGTCACATCATGGTAATTTTTTGCTGCAGAGCGAACCATGCTTGGACCGCCAATATCAATATTTTCAATTGCATCATTCGGTTTAACTCCCGGCTTTTCAATTGTTTCCTTAAACGGATAGAGATTGACGCATACTAAATCAATCGGTGTAATTTTCAATTCTTCTAAAGTCGCCATATGTTCAGGAAGGTCACGACGCGCTAATAAGCCGCCATGAACATACGGATTTAGTGTTTTTACCCGTCCATTGAGGATTTCTGGAAAATGAGTAACTTCTTCTATTCCAATGGTTGTAATTCCTGCTTCATCTAAGACCCGCTTTGTTCCGCCAGTCGAAACAATCTCAAATCCGTTTTCAACCAACCCCTTAACAAATGGGACCAAGTTCTGCTTATCGGAAACACTTACTAATGCTCTTTTCATAACTTAATTTTGCTCCTTTTTTAATGCCTGTTTAAGTGCCTGCGGATATAAATGATGTTCAGTTTCATGGACTCGTGCTGCCAATGTCTCAATAGTATCCGTTGGTAAAATCGGCACATGTTCCTGCGCAATAATAGGTCCTGAATCTAATCCCGAATCAATATAATGAACCGTTACTCCTGTTTGTGCCCGCTGATCATTAAAAGCCCGCTCAATAGAATGCAGCCCAGGATATTCTGGTAACCACGCTGGGTGAAGATTAATAATCCGATGGGCATAATGATCTAAAATTGTAGGACCAATCACCCGTAAATATCCGGCTAAAGCAATAAAATCAACCTGATATTCCTGTAATACTGCTAATAATCTCTGCTCATATTCTTCTTTTCCGCCGCAGGATTTAACAGTAAAGCTTTCAGCTGGAATCTGTAATCGTTTTGCCCGTTCCATTACTGGCGCATCGGGGTGATTGCAAAATAGTAATACTAATTCACCCGGTAAGTCACCATCTTTAAAATGGCGGGCTAAAACTTCAAAGTTAGTACCATTTCCTGATGCTAAAATTGCAACTTTCATTTAGAAACCTCACTTAATAACAATCTTCTCCGCATTGGGCAAACAATGACGAAGGTAGCCGATCTGGTAACTAGGCATTTGCTGCTCTGAAAGCAAATGTTGAACCTGGGCCGCCTTTTCTGGTGCTACCGCTAATACCATCCCTAGTCCCATGTTAAAAGTTTGAAAACAATCATCCCTTGTTAGGTCCCCTAAAATACGCAAATAATCAAAAATCGGTAATTTAGGCCACCGAGACGAATCAACAACTGCTTGTAAATTATTGCCAAGCATTCGGGGAACGTTCTCAATTAATCCCCCGCCAGTAATATGACTAATGCCATGAAGCAGTTTCTGGCGGATTAATGGCAAGACTGCTTGGACATAAATTCTGGTTGGCGTTAATATCGTTGTCCCAATACTCTGACCGCCTAGTTCAGCAGGACAATCGCCTAACTCAACATGATGATCCTTAAATAAGATTTGCCGAACTAGGGAAAAACCATTGGAATGCAAGCCACTGGATGGTAAACCGATAAGGATATCGCCTTTTTGTGGTCCGTTTGCCGTTAGCAGCTCATCTTTTTCTGCTACCCCCACAATCGTTCCTGCTAAGTCATATTCGTCCTTATCATACATATCCGGCATTTCTGCCGTTTCACCGCCAATTAATGCTGCTTCCGCTTGCCGGCAGCCAGTCGCTACTCCTTGAACAATTTCTGCCATTTTTGCAGGATTATTGTGACCAGTTGCAATGTAATCAAGGAAAGTTATCGGCGTGGCCCCCTGTGCTAGGACATCATTAGCACACATCGCTACCACGTCGATGCCGATTGTGTCATGTTTGTTCATTTGTTGAGCAATTAAAAGTTTAGTTCCAACGCCATCCGTTCCTGAAACAAGGATAGGATGTGCTACTTTTAATTCGCTCAAATCAAACATTCCGCCAAAACTGCCAATCCCGCCTAGTACTCCAGGTCGAGCAGTAGAGTTAACCGCTGCTTTTATCCGGTGAACAAGTTCATACCCAGCGTTAACATCAACACCTGCATCTTGATAGCGGCTCATTTAACCTGCTCCTTTCTCACCATTCGTTCCTGTTCATTTAATGATCTTAAATATCCTTCTTCATAATCATAAAGAGGAGTTGGGTACTTTCCGTCAAAATAAGCAACCGTAAGTCCGCCATTAGGGGCATCTCCTGCATCAGGCACGTCAATCGCCCTGATCAGCCGATCCTTACTTAAGAAATTAAGGGAATCTGCACCAATCAGCTTTCTCATCTCCTCAACCGAATGATGAGCAGCCATGAGTTCTGAGCGCGTTGAAACATCGATTCCATAAAAGCACGGAAATTTAAATGGTGGAGATGAAATCAACATATGTACTTCTTTAGCACCCGCCTTTTTAAGCATCTGAACAATCTGCTTAGAAGTAGTTCCACGGACAATTGAATCATCAACCACTGCAACCCGTTTTCCTTTCACTACCCCTCGTACTGCCGAAAGTTTCATATGAACCCCGAGTTCGCGCAATTCTTGGGTGGGCTGGATAAACGTTCTCGCAACATATTGGCTTTTTATTAATCCCATCTCATACGGCAAGCCGCTTTCCTCAGCATAACCGCTCGCTGCCGACAGGGATGAATTGGGGACGCCAATAACCATATCTGCATCAACTGGATGTTCTTGTGCTAGTAATTTTCCCATTCTTTTGCGCGCATTATGGACGGTTACCCCATGAATAATTGAATCCGGACGTGCAAAATAAATGTATTCCATCGAGCAGATTGCTAGCTGCGTTTTCGTGGTGTAGTGGTCAATATGCAGGCCATCACGATCAATAATAATCAATTCGCCTGGTAAGACATCGCGAACGAATTTAGCGTTGACGATATCTAGGGCACAAGTTTCACTAGCAACCACGTAAGCGCCATTGGTCAACTGTCCGATACATAACGGACGAATTCCATTCGGATCAAGTGCGGCAATTAATCGGTCTTTTTGTAAAAGTAAGTAGGCAAACCCGCCATGGACAATATTCAAACTCTTTTTCAAGGCCGGGATAAATCCCTTATTGATATATTTACGAATTAGGTGGATCAGGATTTCCGTATCAGAATCGGATTGAAAAACTGCCCCTTCATTCTCTAATTCACGGCGAAGGGTAATCGCATTAGTTAAATTTCCGTTATGTGCTAGTGCAACATCACCATCATGAAAGTGAAAGAGAAAAGGCTGAACGTTAGCAATCGAATTATGCCCGATTGTACCATAGCGAACATGCCCGATTGCTGCTTTACTCAACAAGCGTTCAAGTTCTGCTGGATCAGCAAAAACCTTCGACAATAATCCTCGGTCACGGTGTTGATAAAGGCTTTCACCATCTGTTGAGACAATTCCTGCTCCTTCTTGCCCACGATGTTGAAGGGTATGCAGACCGTAGTAAGTTAGTTGACTAGCATCTGTGGCACCAAAAACACCAAATACCCCGCATTCTTCATTTAGTCCCTTGATTTCAGCTGACACGGAATCGCCTCCTCCCATACTTTTTGCAGCTTATCAACACGAACATTAAGTTCATTATCTGCTAGTTTTGCCATCAGCCAATGACTATTCGTAACCTCGCCGATCATCGTCGCATCCCCGGCTAATTGTCTCTCAAATTCAATTGCCTTTTCCGGAGCGACTGTTACTACAAACCTGCCTGGAGTTTCACTAAATAGTTGAGCAGCTGTGTAATCGGAAAGATTTAATTCCAACCCTCGTTTTGTCTTAAATAACATTTCAGCTAAAGCCACACCTAAGCCACCCTCGCTAAGATCATGAGCGCTTGTAATAAATCCTTTTTCCATTAACAAAAGCAGCTTCTGCATGTATTCATGAACGTGGTGAAGGTCAAACGGCTGTACAAGACCGCTAATATCCCCCGTTAACATTTTTTGTAACTCCGAACCAGCATAATCATCGCGGGTATTACCAACCAAATAAACCTTATCGCCAGGGTGCTGCACGAATGATGGGATTACATGCGCAACATTTTTGATTAGACCAACCATTCCAACCATAGGAGTAGGATGAATTGCACGGCCATTATTCTCGTTATATAAGGAAACATTGCCTGAAATAACCGGTGTATTGAACTCCCGACAAGCATCTGCCATTCCTTGAACCGATTGATGAAGCTCCCAGAAAATTTCAGGATCAGTTGGGTCGCCATAATTTAGACAGTCAGTAATAGCTAATGGTTCCGCCCCGCTGGCAATCACATTTGCGGCTGCTTCTACCAGAGCGATTTGTCCGCCAACTTCTGGATTTAGGTAAACAAAACGACCATTTCCATCTGTTGTCATCGCTAGTCCCTTTCGAGTTCCCCGAATCCGCAAAACTCCTGCATCGCTTCCGGGACCGACAACTGTATTCGTCCGTACTTGTGAATCGTATTGCTGATATAGGCTGCTTTTATCAGCAATCGTTGGCTGCTGAAGCAAATCTAACAAGGTTCGGGTCGGATTAACGATCTGCGGATACCATGGCGTTTGTTGCTCTGCTTGGATAATCCGGTCTGGTTTCTTCTCCAAGCTTTCTTCCTCTAATACATCATCAGTCAAACTCGAAACCGGAATATGACAAACTTCTTCACCATCATGAAATAATACATAGTCATGTCCAGGTGTAATTCGGCCAATCGTCACCGCTTCAAGACCATAAAAATCAAAAATTCCTTTTACATCCTCTTCATGTCCCTTTTTCACGCACAATAGCATCCGTTCTTGCGATTCGCTTAACATAATTTCATAAGCCGACATGTGCGGTTCTCGTTGCGGTACAAGATCAAGGTTTAGTTCCATTCCGCTTGCTCCTTCAGATGCCATCTCCGCACTTGAAGAAACGATTCCCGCAGCACCCATATCCTGAATCCCAACGAGCCATTCCGAATGATTCTTGATTAGGTCTAAACATGCCTCTAGCAACAGTTTTTCCATAAAGGGATCACCAACTTGGACAGCCGACCGTTGTGTATTATTTTCATCATTGAAATCAGCGGAAGCAAACGTCGCACCGTGAATGCCGTCACGACCTGTCTTAGCACCCACATACATTACAGCATTGCCTATTCCGGCAGCCCGTCCTTGTTGAATGTCTTTTTGATCCATTAGCCCAACGCTCATTGCATTGCATAAAATATTACCTTGATAGCACGGATCAAAAGTTGTTTCGCCAGCAACTGTCGGAATTCCCATACAATTTCCATAGTCGCCAATTCCCCTGACAGTATTCGCTACCTTCATCCGCATCGTTTGATCTGTTAACTCGCCAAAATGCAGCGAATCTAATGACGCAATTGGTCGTGCACCCATACTGAAGATGTCACGGAGAATCCCTCCGACCCCCGTTGCAGCACCTTGATACGGTTCGACGGTCGTGGGATGATTATGGCTCTCCGCTTTAAATACCACTGCTTGACCATCGCCAATATCGACAACACCAGCACCTTCTCCCGGCCCTTGAAGTACCCGTTCATTTTTGTTGGGAAAAAGGCGTAGAACAGGTTTCGATTTTTTGTACGAACAGTGCTCACTCCACATTGCTGAGAATAAGCCGGTTTCCGTGTAATTTGGTAATCTTCCGAGGAGGTGTGTTCGAATGTAATCATACTCTGCCTCCGTTAGACTCCAATCTAAGTAAGGCTTTTTCTCTTTAATTTCTTCTGGGGTCATTGCTTGTCTCATCAATCATGCCTCCGCTTTTACTCTGCCATTTTCTAGCAAGGATTCAAATAACCGCAACCCATCAGTATTCCCAAGCAGCAATTCAACTGCCCGTTCTGGGTGAGGCATCATCCCTAGGACATTTCCACGCTCATTAGTAATTCCGGCAATATTATGTAAACTACCATTCGGGTTTTCTTCTGCATAACGAAAGACGATTTGATTATTTCTTTCTAGCCGGTTTAGTGTTTGCTCATCAGCATAATAGCTACCATCAGCATGAGCAATTGGCAATGATATTCGTTCGTGTTTTTGATATTGATTGGTAAATACCGTTTCCGAATTAACAACTTCTAGGGGAACGTTTTTGCAGATAAACTGCTGACTATCATTGGGTTTTAACGCGCCCGGTAGCAATCCGGCCTCTGTTAAAATTTGAAAACCATTGCATGTTCCAAAAACCGGTTTTCCAGCATCTGCCATCGCAATTATTGCTGGCATAATATTAGTAAAACGGGCAATTGCACCTGCTCGTAAATAATCTCCATATGAAAAGCCACCTGGTAACATTACCGCATCAAAACCATCAAGACTCTTTTGATAATGAGATACATACTCAACATCAGCATGGCAAACAGAGTGAAGTGCTTCGTAAAGGTCAACATCACAATTTGAACCAGGGAAAACAACTACCGCAATTCTCATTTAGGCTTCCTCCATTACTTGGTAAGTGTACGTTTCCATGTTGAAATTAACGAGTAGTTGATCCGCAATTTCTTTTACCGCCCTTGCAACATCTTCACCAGTTGCCGTTAAAGTTACATCGAAAAACTTTCCTGCTTTTACGGCGGTCACTTCATCATGACCCAACGATTGAATTGCTTCTTTAATTGTTTCACCTTGAGGATCAAATACCGATGGCTTATATGTCACGAAAATACGAACGTTTGTCATTTAATTTTCCTCCTTGATAACCGCCTGTAAGCGTGCCAGCACTTCATCATAGGTCTGTGTTAAATCAGCAATTTTACGCCTGTATACGTCTTTATCCATGTGGTGATTGGTAGCCGTATCCCATAAGCGGCAATTGTCCGGTGAAAATTCATCAGCCAGAATAATTTCACCATTACTAAGACGGCCAAACTCAAGCTTGAAATCAACTAATTGCATTCCCGCCTTGACAAATAAAGGACGGAGCAGATCATTAACTTTCCGACAAATATTCCACATTTGCATAAGCTCTTGATGACTAGCAATCTTCAGGGCAACGGTCGCTGATTCGTTAATAAACGGGTCATCAAGGTCATCGCTTTTAAAGAATGTTTCTTCAACTGGAGTGGCAAGAACAGCCCCCTCTTTAAGTCCATATCGTGTAGCAAAATGTCCAGCAACCACATTCCGTGTAACAAACTCAAGTGGAAACATCTGACACTTCTTTACTAGATCCTCGTTAGCAGATAATTTCTTTATAAAATGAGTAGCGACTCCATGATCCATTAAGTAACGGAAAACAAGAGATGAAATTGCGTTAGCTGCCTTTCCCTTTCCTGCAAAATGTTCTTTTCGTTTACCGTTTAATGCGGTTGCTTGATCCAAGTAAGCAACTCTTAAAACATCTGGATCAGCGGTTTGCCACATCTCTTTTGCTTTACCGGTATACAATAATTTATCCATCTCAAGGAACTTCCTTTCAAAAACACGAACTATAATCAATATTTTAAGCTCTAACTTCGGTTTCCATGAACATAATATACTATCACTTCCTCATCTCTGTCAACATAAAATGCGATAATTATTCATTATTTTGAATTTAAAGTTCGTGTTTTTACGTAAAATAGATAATAAAAAGACGGTGACAACTATTGAAGTTCGTCATCGTCTTTTGCTCGTTATTTTTAGTTTAATCCCAATCGCTTATAAATATCATCAACATGGCGAAGATGCCAGTGATAATCAAATGCGTCATCAAGGTCTTCTTTAGTTAGCTGCTTTTGAACCGTTGGATCGTCTTCTAATAATGGACGGAATGGAACTTGCTCGGCCCAACACTTAGCCGTATATGGCTGAATCAAGTCGTAAGCAGCTTCACGGGTCATTCCGCTATTAACCAGCTTTAGTAAGACCCGCCCACTGTAAATCAAGCCAAGCGTTTTGTCCATATTTTTCTTCATCGTTTCAGGGAAAACATCTAAGTTCTTTAAGATCCGGCCAAACCGCCGCAACATGTAGTCAAGCAATGAAGTAGCATCAGGTAAGATCATTCGTTCAGCACTTGAATGTGAGATATCACGTTCATGCCATAGGGAAACATCTTCGTAAGCCGGAACCATAAATCCACGGAGCATCCGCGCACAGCCAGTAATATTTTCCGAGCCAATCGGGTTACGCTTGTGGGGCATTGCTGATGACCCCTTTTGCCCTTTAGCAAAGTGTTCTTCTACCTCATGAATCTCGGTCCGTTGAAGCGATCGAATCTCTGTTGCCATTTCTTCCATGCTGGTTCCAATAAGAGCAATCGTTGCAATGTATTCCGCATGGAGGTCGCGAGGAAGAACCTGCGTTGAGATTTCTTGTGGCCGTAAACCAATTTTCTTGCAAACATATTCTTCAACAAACGGATCGATTTCTGCAAAAGTACCAACAGCACCAGAAATCTTACCAGCCTCAACACCTTTTGCAGCATGTTCAAACCGTTCTTTATTACGTTTCATTTCTGAATACCAGCGAGCAGCCTTTAAGCCAAATGTTGTTGGTTCAGCATGAACACCGTGCGTCCGCCCCATGCAAACTGTATACTTATATTTTTCGGCTAATTCTTTTAACACGTCCATAAAGTTATCAATATCTTGACGTAAGATATCGTTCGCCTTTTTTAAACGCAAGCCTTGCGCAGTATCAACAACGTCTGTACTAGTCATCCCATAATGAACCCACTTACGTTCAGGCCCCAATGATTTTGAAACATCACGGGTAAAAGCAATCACATCATGATGCGTCACAGCCTCAATCTCAGCAATCCCTTCAACAGAGAACTTAGCATTTTTCTTAATCTTCTCAACATCCTCTGCTGGAATGTGACCCAGCTTACTCCATGCTTCATCAGCGGCAATTTCCACATCAAGCCAGCACTGGTATTGCGTCTCTAAACTCCAAATCTTCTTCATCTCTGGACTAGTATAACGATCAATCATCTGTTAAAAATCCTCTCTATCTTTTTCTAAACGTATTATCGCATAGGAAATATAGGTACGTAAAGCCGAACTTTAGTCATTCCATATTCCGGTATTATCAATTTCTTCTAAGGTTACTGCAATGTTTTTGGTTAAAATCGTAACATGCCCCATTTTACGATTGTGCCGTATCTCCGCCTTACCATAATCATGGAAATGCCATTTTGGTTTGTTCTTAATTTCAGCACGCACTTTCTGCACATGCTGACCTAAGACATTAACCATTACTACTGGTTCTAATAGTTCAATCTTTGGCAACGGCCAGTTACAAATGGCACGATTGTGAATTGCAAACTGGGAAAAGTTGCAGGCTTCAATCGAATAATGCCCTGAATTATGCGGTCGTGGTGCTAATTCATTAATATAAATTTCCCCATTAGCAGTTACAAACATTTCAACGCCTAAAATTCCACGAAGATCTATCGCTTCGGCAATCTTAACCGCCATTTGTTGTGCTTTTTCTTGGAGATGCAGCGGAATTCTGGCAGGGACAATACTCAAATGAAGAATTTCATTATGATGAATATTTTCTGAAACAGGAAATACAGTAATCTCCCCATTTTCATTTCGTCCTACCATTACAGAACATTCTAATTCAAAGGGAACCCACCCTTCTAATATGCAATCGCCACTAGCAAGAATACCAGTACACTTCGTTAAATCCGTATTATGATAAAGAACCTCTTGCCCATGTCCATCATAACCGCCCTCACTAGTCTTTAAGACTGCCGGATAACCTATCTTTTTAATCGCCGTCTGCAGGCTAGCGGTATCGTGAACAGGCAAAAAAGGGGCTGTTTTTAATTTTGCCTTGCGTAAGAAGTTTTTCTCGCGTAAACGATTTTTAGTGATATAAAGTAAATGCGTGCCTTGCGGAATATAAACTCGATCGGCAACATCTTCAATCGCTTTTAAATCAACATTTTCAAATTCATATGTTAAGACATCTGCCTTACTAGCTAATTCTTCAATTGCCTTAACGTCAGAATACGGAGCAATAATTTGTTCATCAGCCACCTGTGCGGCAGGACATTGCGGAGTCGGGTCAAGGATAACAACCTTCATTCCGGTTTGCTTAGCATCCAACGCCATCATTTGCCCTAATTGACCGCCACCGATAATACCAATAGTCGCGCCTTGCGGAATAAACTTATTCAAGATCTTTCCCACTTTCTTTTGCTTGGTCATGCATAACTCGTCGATACTCAATGATTTTTTGCTGGATTCTTTTATCTGTAATTCCTAATATTTGAAGTGCTAATAACGCCGCGTTTTTTGCTCCGGCTTTACCAATAGCAGTAGTTGCAACCGGAATTCCGGCTGGCATTTGGACAATTGATAAGAGTGAATCCATTCCGCCAAGAGCCTTCGTCTGCCCTGGAATCCCGATTACCGGCAAGGGAGTATTTGCGGCAACCATCCCTGGCAAATGAGCTGCTCCTCCCGCACAGGCAATAATCACTTTAATCCCATTATCAACGGCATTCTGTGCAAAAGCGAACATTTCGTTTGGCATTCGGTGTGCTGAAATCACCTTTTTTTCGTAGGTTACGCCAAATTGATCCAAGATTGCGCATGTCTCTTTAACAGTTGGCCAGTCTGATTTACTGCCCATCACTACACTAATATCACTCATATCTCTGCCTCCTCAAATCTGTTTTAAGGATAGCAAAGACTTTTTTATAATTCAACACAAAAGTCGAACTTAATTAATGTTTAAATTAAAATAGTTCGTTAAATTTTGTGAAAAGAAAAAGGCCGAATCCATTTCCAGCCTCTTTCCTAAATTATATTAGTTTAACTCCTTCAACATCTGGGTGTAAGCGGACTACTTTTCCCTTTAGCCCCGCAGCATGTACTGCCTGTTCAAATAATCCGTAATCGTCATTATCGATAACTGTCATTACTGTTGGGCCGGCGCCGCTTAAATACGTTGCTAGTGCTCCATGTTTTTTCCCTAATTCACGAATTTGATCCAATTCTGGAACTAGCTCTTTGCGGTATGGTTCATGAAAGCGATCCGCCTCCATTAATTTAAACGCGACATCATAGTTTTTAGCAAACAAACTAGCAACAAAGGTATTAGCAACCGCGCTCGCATGAACAGCTTGGGAATATTCTAATTGATATGGCAAGGCAGCTCGCGCATCGGCTGTTTTAAGATTATAAGGAGGGATATATGCAGCAAATGCATAAGGGAATAAGGGCGCTTCAACCGCAGAAAAATGCCCATTAATGTGCGTTCCTACTACTAGCCCTCCTAGAATAGCCGGTGCAACGTTATCGGGATGACCTTCAATCTGACTGGCAATCTCAACTTTTTCTTCCTTACTAAAGTTCAGGTCCTTAAGCTGATTTGCTAATTCGATTCCGGCGACAATTGCACTTGAACTGCTTCCTAATCCATGTGCTACCGGGATTTCACTGACTACCCGCAGGTGCTGTGGCGGTAAATCCGGTGCAACACTTAATGCCGTTGTTACAATCATATTCGTCTCATCATGAGGAAGCTTCCCAAGCTGGTGATCAACTTGCCAGTTATCGCTTAGACCAAGGACTTCTAATTTTAAATATAAAGAAACTGCAATCCCAATCGAGTCAAACCCCGGACCAAGATTAGCACTGGAAGCAGGTACTTGAATAATCATTATGCTTCCTCCTATCCCATCACTTTATAAGCCGCCGACAAATTAATTGACTGATCATTATCCACTTTAGTTAGCAATGTCTGTAATTGTTCTTTGCTCATCCGGTGAGTAATGATTGCAATGTGCGCAATTTTGCCATCTTTTGTTTGGGTTATTTCCCGAAAACTAGCATTAACATCCGTCATCATCTGCGTTAGCTTCAACATTTGCCCAGGAACATCCGGCAAGGTTAATGATAAATAGTATGGATATTTTATATCAGCAAGTTTTGCCGGAATATAAGGTTGCTGGTAATTATTAAAGAGATTCCCATTAGTTCCAAGGATAATGTTTTTCGTTACCGTCGTTATATCGCTTAACACACTGTTGGCAGTTGGCAAGCCCCCTGCACCGCGGCCATAAAAGAGCGTATCCCCAACTGCTTGAGCTGTAACCATTACTGCATTAAATTCATTATTGATTGTTGCTAAAGGATGATCACGGGGAATTAAGACTGGGCCAACTTCGACAAATACTCCATTATTAAACAGCTTGGCAATTCCTAGTAATTTAATTACGTATCCAAATGACGCTGCTTGTTGAACATCAGCGTCATTTAATCGGTCAATTCCTTCCACCGCAATATCCTTAATATCTAGTTGGGTTCCAAATGCAAATTGACTTAATATAATCATCTTGTAAGCCGCATCCTTACCCGTTACGTCATTGGTTGGATCGCTTTCCGCAAATCCCAGCTGTTGTGCTTGAGCAAGCGCTTGGTGGTATGACCATCCCCGCTGGCTCATTTGCGTTAAGATATAATTAGTTGTTCCGTTTACAATCCCTTTTACTTCAGTAACCTTATCTGCTGTAAAGCTATTAGCAATCGTTCGCAAAATAGGAATCCCACCAGCCACACTTGCTTCAAACATTAAGTCACAGTGATTTTCATGCGCGACAGCCATCAATTCCGGACCATAAGACGCAATCAAATCCTTGTTCGCCGTGACCACGTTCTTATGATTTTTTAATAAGGTTGTAATATATTCTTTAGCCGGATGAATACCACCCATAAGTTCAACGACAATTTTTATTTCATCGTCATTCAAGATTTCATCAAAATCAGTTGTTAAAGAAGTTTCATCAGCATACTTAGTATAGTTATCAAGGTTTCGAACTAAAGCTGTTTTAACTGTTAACTTGCACCCAGTGACATCGAGAATCTTATCCGCATTTTGTCGAACCATCTGTAAGACTCCTGACCCGACCGTACCCAGACCGAGCAGTCCCAGTTTAATGTTTTTCATTTTTTCGCCTCAGTTTCTCATTGTTTTTTCATTTCCAGCATTGTACCATAGCATATAAGAAACATACAATTAAAATAAAATCACCTTTGAAATTGGAGGAACTATCATGGACTACCGTAGCACTCAGGGAGACTTATCAACGATTTTAAAATCACCAACTGCTATCTTACAAGGACTTGCTCCAGACGGCGGTCTTTATGTACCGCTTCATTTTCCTCAACCAACTTATAACCTTGCAACCCTAATTTCATTGCCGTACCAACAACTTGCTGCAACTATTCTTAACTGGTTTTTTGATGAATTTACGAGCGATCAACTACTAAAAAGCGCGAATACCGCTTATGGCAATCAGTGGGATAGCAGCTTAATTGCTCCGTTAACGTCCAAACACGCCGGTAATTATTACCTTGAGCTTTTCCACGGACCGACACTAGCATTTAAGGATATCGCCTTACAAATGTTACCCCAATTAATGTCACGCGCTGCACAGAACACCCAACTAGAAAAACAAATCGTGATCCTTACCGCAACTTCTGGTGATACCGGAACGGCCTCAATGCGGGGGTTTAGCAATCAAAAAGACACACAGGTAATCGTCTTTTACCCTGCTGGCGGGGTTAGTCCGGTTCAATTACGCCAAATGCTGGGGCAGCCTGGAGCAAACCTCCACGCAATCGCAATTAAGGGTAATTTTGATGATGCCCAGACAAGTGTTAAACATATTTTCAACGATCAAGCATTTAATGACCGCCTTGCACAAAATAATAACTGCTTTTCTTCAGCTAATTCAATGAATATCGGGCGGCTTATCCCCCAAATTGTGTACTATTTTGCTGCATACGGACAGCTTGTTCATGCAGGCGGGATCCAACTAGGGGAGAAAGTTAATTTCACCGTGCCGACTGGTAATTTTGGCGATATCCTCGCTGGTTACTACGCTAAAAAATTAGGCTTACCAATTAACAAGCTCCTGTGTGCTTCTAATGAAAACAATGTATTGACCGACTTTTTCAAGAGCGGAAAATATGATCGGCGCCGCAACTTTTACCTAACTAACTCACCAGCAATGGATATTTTAGTATCAAGTAATCTTGAACGGCTCCTCTTTGATCTTTATGATGAAAACTGCGTAACAGTTGCTAAATTAATGAAGCAATTAGCTACTGACGGTCACTACCAGGTAGATTCCACCGTATTAAATAAGCTTCAGGAGCAATTTGTGGCTGGTTTTGCGACCCCGGATGAAGTTGAAGCCGAAATCAAACGAGTATATTTAAATGACGGATATGTTATTGACCCGCATACTGCAGTGGCATCATATGTAACACATCAATATCAGCAACAAAGCCATGACACAACTCCCACGGTTATCGTGTCAACTGCTAGTCCGTATAAATTCCCTGAAACCGTCTACCACGCACTAACCAACCAAAAAGTTAGTCAAAGCGGTCTCCCTGCCCTTCAACAGTTACATGGCCTTCTGGGCGATCAACTTAGCACTGGTGTCCAAGCATTAGTAGATCAAACACCGCGCCAAGAAAAAGTTATTAACCCAGCAGATATGGAAACCTTGATAAGTAAAATTTTAAACTTAAAATAAGCTACTCTTGACGTTAACGAAAAACAGGTGTCACGATTCAGTAAATTTGAATTATGACACCTGTCTTTTATATTTATAAAAAATAGACTACTAAAACAAGGAAAATTCTAGTAGTCCAATTTATGAGTTCTCTACTGTACTATTTATACGCCGTCATGTTAATCAGCATTTCCTTCTGATTTAGCAATTCCATCTCGCAAAGTACTCATATCAACAGTACTTTCACGAAATTCCTTATTATCAACCGGCAAATGCTGTTCTAAATTATCAAAGACTTCAAAACTCCCTGTCAATTCGGAAGCATCAAATGCCAGAAGGTGACCAGCAAATTGCCGATCATCACTGATAAAGTGAAGGTGCCATCCCGCTGCCGTTATCGTTCCAAAGATTTCTGGCGCATAGTAGCCGATGATTGTCCCTGCAATATTATCGGCCGTAAATTCAGGCTGGTGTTGAGCCACATCAAGCAATGTTGGATATGGCTTTTCCTGTTTAGGAGCAATCCGAATTTTAACATGTTCAAAATTTCCATTTAACTTTAGAAAGGCAAAAACGTTATTAAGTTTGTGGGCTTTTACAAAATCATTATTAAGTTTTGCAAAATTTACATCTGTTAACGTGATTCCTTGTTGTTCAGCTGGAAAATGGACTGACGCAAATGGCATCGTTGCGTTCATATCAGTAATACGATTTACTTTTCCGCTTGCGACAGCTTGGTAAACCTCATTGTCTAAAATAAGGACTTCGCCATCTAACCCTGTAAATGTACCAATTCCCATCGACCCGTGTTTTAGTAAATCACGAACAGTAATTGTTCCGTCAAAATTGCCAGCCATTAAGGCAGCCAACGTTCCGTGTTCATATAAAGTTGTGATAATATCAGCCCTTTCTATATTAGCCAAGTTGTGAATCAATTAAGTTAGCAGCTAATTCTTTATTGTTAGTGTAGTCAACCGGAACATCCACTACAACTGGGCCATCAGTATCAAATGCTTGGTTCAATACCTTGGTAAGGTCAGCAGGTTTATTAACCCGTAATCCGGTTGCACCAAAACTTTCAGCATATTTAACGATATCAACATCGCCGAATTTAACACCTGCTGCTTCTGGATACTTCATTTCCTCTTGAAATTTAACCATGTCATAATGGCCGCCATCATTCCAGACAATCGTAACAACATTTAGGTGGTGTTGAACTGCCGTTGCTAATTCTGCACCAGAGAAAAGAAATCCACCATCACCGCAAACAGCGACCGCCTTATGTTCTGGGTAAAGCATTGCCGCAACCATTGCCCATGGTAAGCCAACACCTAGCGTCTGCATTCCGTTACTAATCAATAAGTGACGCGGTTGGTAACAACGGAAGTGCCGGGCCATCCAAATATAATGTGAACCCACGTCTAAAGCAACATGCATATCATCAGTCACATTTTCTTGAATTGCCTGAACAACTGCTAATGGGTGGCTAGCGCCGTTACTTGTTGGTACTTGTAGTTCCTTATCTTGATCAAGTTCTTGTTTGTACTTAGTCAATTGATCAGTAGCAGCCTTAGGATATTGGTAGCCTTTCAATAACTTGTCAAGTTCAGATAGACTAGTGGCGATATTACCAACTAATTGCATAATCGGTGTAAAGTGGTTATCTATTTGTGCTGGTAAAGTATCGAGGTTAACAATCCGCAAATTACCTTCTTTATTCCAATTCCGCGGTTCATATTCGATTGGGTCATATCCAACAGTAATTACTAAATCACTTTGTTGGAGCAATTGATCACCAACTTGGTTACGGAATAAGCCAATTCGCCCGAAATATGACTGTTTTTCTAAGTCTCGTGATACAACTCCGGCCGCTTGATAAGTTTCAACCACCGGCAAAGAATAATCACTTAGCAGTTGACGTAAAGCGATTGTAATCTCTTCATCTGCTCCCCGTTGACCGACTAAGATCACCGGCATTTTACTATTTTTAATTAATTCCACTAATTTTTGTAAGTCATTTGGATCTGCCGGACCCATTTTGGGTGTTTCATAAATTGGCAATGGCTTTTCAGTCACTTCAGTGTCATCAACATCTTGAGGAAGACTAACAAACGCTGCTCCCTTCCGTGCATCTTGACTCGCTTCAAATGCATTTGCCATAATTTCAGAAATATTATTAGGATCTTGAATTTCAGCACTGTATTGGGTGATTGGTGCCATTATTTCTGTTGAAGGGGTACTTTGGTGGGTTGCCCGGTGAAGGTCTTTTCGTTGTACTTGCCCACCAATTGCTAATAGCGGATCACCTTCTGCATTTGCAGTCATAATCCCAGTTGCTAAATTACCGACACCCGGACCAGAAGTTGTGATTGCAACCCCGGTCTTACCAGTTAACCTCCCGTATGCTTGTGCCATAAAAGCAGCATTCTGTTCATGACGAGTAACAATTAATTTAGGGGCATCTTCACTATCTTTTCCATCGAGGGCCTCAAATAATCGATCAATTTTAGCGCCAGGAATTCCAAAGACCAAATCAATACCGTGTTTTCGTAAACTATCAATAACGACATCTGCACCATGAAGCTTCTTTTCCATAGCCATCCACCTCTACTTTTAAAAATAATATATTCTTACTGTAAGCCTATTTTTAATTTTTCACAAGAAAGCCATTATGTTCACATGCCTTTATTGTAGTGATGCCAGCCTATTCCCTTGAAAAAGTTTGTGAAAAAAGCACCGATGTAACAAATTACACAATCGGTACTTTTCAATAATTATTTAAAATAATCCGGTAATCTTGCCGTTATCATCAATTGTCATATTTACCGCTGCGGGTTCTTTAGGTAATCCAGGCATTGTCATCATATTACCGGCTAAGGCAACGACAAAACCTGCACCAATTTTTGGAACTAGTTTGCGAATATGGAAAATAAAATCAGATGGTGCTCCCAGTTGCTTTTGATCATCCGTAAATGAGTATTGTGTTTTAGCAATACATACCGGCAAATCATTCCACCCATATTTTGCAAACCGCTTCAATTGATTCTGCGCTTTCCGGCTAAAAGATACTTCTTTGGCGCCATAGATTTGCTTGGCAATCTTTTCTAGTTTTGTTTGGAGGTCATCAACTTGAACATTGTAAATATGAGTAAATTCACTTGGACTGTCAGCGAGTTCAACTACTTTTTCAGCTAAATCATGCGTTCCTTTGCCACCCTTAGCCCATGCATCAGTTAGGACCGCTTCAACGTTTTGCTTTGCGCAGTCATCCTTAATCATTTGGATTTCTTTATCTGTATCCGAAATAAAATGATTAATTGCCACCACAATTGGCAGCCCGTATAATTGCATGTTCTTAATATGACGGTTAAGGTTTGCCATCCCCTTCTTTAAAGCATCGAGGTTCTCATCATTTAGGTCCGCAAGCTTAGCGCCACCATTGTATTCCAGTGCGCGGACAGTTGCTACAATAACAATTGCATCAGGATGTTTGCCGAGGACACGCTGTTTAATATCAAGGAATTTTTCCCCACCGAGGTCAGCACCAAAACCGGCTTCGGTCACTGTATAATCAGAAAGGTTAAGCGCCGTCTGTGTGGCTAAGACACTATTACAACCGTGAGCAATATTTGCAAATGGTCCACCATGAACAATCGTTGGCGTATGGTCGAGTGTTTGAACAAGGTTAGGTTTTAATGCATCTTTCAAAATAATCGTAATCGCATCTTGGAAGTTGAGCTGACCAACCGTTACTGGTTCTTTATCGTACGTATAGCCAACCACAATCCGGCTAATCCGTTCTTTTAAGTCATGAAGACTAGTAGCAAGACATAAGATCGCCATCAATTCAGAAGCAGCCGTAATGTCAAAGCCTGTTTCACGTGGAACACCCGCCATCGGACCACCCAGGCCAGTAACAACATTCCGCAAGGCCCGATCATTAACGTCTTCTACCCGTTTCCAAATAATGCGACGCGGATCAAGATTCATCGCATTGTCACGCATAATATAGTTATCGATCAACGCAGCAAGCGTATTATTGGCACTTGTAAGAGCATGTAAGTCCCCGGTAAAGTTCAGATTGATATCTTCCATTGGAACAACCTGACTATATCCACCACCAGTTGCACCACCTTTGATCCCAAATACAGGACCCATTGATGGTTCACGCATTGCGATTGTTGTTTGATAATTCAACTGATTCATTGCATCGCCCAGACCAATTAAAACGGTTGATTTTCCTTCACCAGCAGGGGTTGGATTAATTGATGTAACTAAAATCAATTTATGTTTTTTGTCTGGTAACGGCTTTACATTTAAATCAATTTTAGCTTTATACTTACCGTATTGTTCAATATCATCTTCTGAAAGGCCGAGTTTCCCAGCAATCTTAGTAATTGGTTCCAGTGTCGCTTGATCTGCAATTTCAATATCTGTCATGAATATCAGCTTCCCTTCTTTAGACCTATCTCAATTTTATTATACACTAACTCAAGACTTTTTCAGCTATCTGGCAAAATAAGTTCGATAATATCTAACTTTAATCAACTTAAACGCTAATATCGTTCGGATAATTAAAAATAAATATTTCTCAGAAACTATAAAAAAACTTCAAGGATCAGGTAACGGATTGATCTTTGAAGTTTTTTTCTTCACGCGCGCTTTTTTATTTGTGTAGCACCACGAATTGGTTTTACACCTAAAACATCAAGAAGGAATGTAAAAATCGGCACTCCTACAATTAAGCCCCATGTTCCAAAAAGGTGTTCGCCAATCAGTAACACAATAAAGGTATAGAATATTGGCAAATCAGTTCGGCTTGACATGAACTTAGGATTTAAGACGTATGCTTCAATCGTGTGAATGATAATAATCATAATGATAATATAAACAACATCACGGACGCCACCAACCGAGTAGCCAACCATCGCTAATGGAATTGTTGAGATAATTACACCGGCAACCGGAACCAAACTAAAAATGAAGACAATTAAGGACAGCGCAAAAATTTGCGGCATATGCATAAACAGCAATCCGATTGTTGTGATAACGGTATTGCAGATTGCGATGAAGAACTGAGCCTCTAATACTACCCCAAAAGTATTGACAAATTTTTTGCCAAAATAGTCAATATCCTGGAAGAACCAGCCAAAATCACTGTCTAAAAAGCTATGTGAAAATTCATTCATTTGCTTTAACTCAAGCGTATAGAAAAAGCTCAAAATCAGTGACATTACAAATGAAACCGTGATAGCGCCAATACTTGTTAGGGTGCTAACCGCAATCGTTATTCCATGACGAACCTGACTCATAATTGTTGCGGTACTAACATAGTGGTTAATGTAGCGGTAAATCATCGTTGCTTGGTGGGTACTATAAAAGTGAACTACCGAATTAACCATTTTAATTACCTGGCGGGATAAAACCGGCAAATAACGGGTTACGCCCAAGTATAGAAGGACAATCAGCAAGACA
This sequence comes from Limosilactobacillus caviae, assembly GCF_014635905.1. Lineage (GTDB taxonomy): Bacteria > Bacillota > Bacilli > Lactobacillales > Lactobacillaceae > Limosilactobacillus > Limosilactobacillus caviae. The sequence continues at coordinate 36,536 of NZ_BMDS01000008.1, read as the reverse complement.
TATGTAACGATTACCGTGAGCGTTGTCGATACTCGTGGTAACCACCGTTGGACAAACCGCACCCAGCCAACAACCAGGTAAGTAAGAATAAAAGTAAATAAAATTAAGTTCATCATTGATCTAATTAACCACAGCACAATTATGATCAATAACAAGACAGTAAAACGTCGTAACTTAACGTTTTCGATGAAATGCTTCCAAGCATCTGTCATTCAATCATCTCCATATTTTCAATACTAATTAGCATGGTAGCAAGCTTTCATTTTTTCGGCAATTAGTTTACCGCTTTCTTATGAAATATTTTTTACAAATTGTCTTGAAACACATTTATTTTAAGGGTGTTATAATAAACATTATTACTGTAGAAAGAAGGATGCGTTTCATGCTAGAAAAGACGTTCTACAAGTCACTTTTAAAGCACTCGTTCAATATGCCTGTAAAGATTGTATTTTGGGATGGGTCAAGTGTTATTTATGGTGACGGAACTCCTGAGGTAACTATCACATTTAAGGAGAAGATTCCGATTCGTGATATTACTAAGAACGCCTCAATTGCTTTAGGGGAAGCTTACATGGATAGAAAGATTGAGATCCAGGGCAGCATTCAGGAACTAATCGAATCAGCTTATGAAAGTGCTGATAGTTTCATGCGTAGTTCTAAATTCCGCAAGTTTCTCCCTAAGCAAGGACACTCAGAAAAAGAAAGTGAAAATGATGTTCAAAGCCACTACGATGTTGGAAATGACTTCTACAAGTTATGGCTTGATGATACTTTAACTTACTCATGTGCCTACTTTACTGATGGCAACCACGATGACCTTACTAAGGCACAAGTCGACAAGGTCCATCATATTCTAAAGAAGTTAGATCCAAAGCCAGGCAAGACTTTACTTGACATTGGCTGTGGCTGGGGAACATTAATGCTAACTGCTGCTAAAGAATATGGTCTTAAAGTTACCGGGGTTACTTTAAGCGAAGAACAATATCGTTTTGTTAAGGAACGAATTGAAAAAGAAGGCTTACAAGACGTTGCCGAAGTTAAGCTAATTGACTACCGTGAACTCGGTACCCAAACTTGGGATTATATCACTTCTGTTGGAATGTTTGAGCACGTTGGAAAAGAAAACCTTGGCCTTTACTTTAAGGACATTCAGGGTTATCTTGCCAATGACGGTGTTGCCTTAATCCACGGAATTACCCGTCAACAAGGTGGCGCATACAATGGATGGATCAACAAATATATTTTCCCTGGTGGTTATGTTCCAGGTCTTGAAGAAATGATCGGGCATATTGAAGAAAATCATATGCAAATCGCTGATATTGAAATGCTTCGGCGGCATTATCAACGAACACTTGAGATTTGGGATATGAATTTCAACGAACACCGGGCACAAATCCTTGATATGATGGGTGAACGCTTCACGCGAATGTGGGATTTGTACCTCCAAGCATGTGCAGCATCATTTGAGTCTGGAAACATCGATGTTATCCAATACTTAATCACCAAGGGGCCATCTGGTAAGAACTTGCCAATGACGCGGGATTACATGACCAAATAATTGAATTAATAATATATGGGCTAGGAGACTTTTTATTTCTCTTAGCCCTTTTGTTAACTTTACTGCTTATCACTGTTTAATTAGTTCGTGTTTTATTTAAATAAAGGGTTGATTTAAATAAAATTGTTCGTTATTATAATGACACATTCGAATGTTGTTGCCCTATTGCTTTTAGAATTTCAAAGGAGTAATTCACCCATGCAAAGTAAATTTTCAACTGTCGAAGAAGCCTTAACGCAATTAGTAAATGGCGGCTACATCATCTTAGCCGATAATGAAGACCGCGAAAACGAAGGAGACCTTGTTGCCCTCGGTGATGGAATCACAGCTAATACTGTTTACGAAATGTTAAAGGAAGCTAATGGTTTAATGTGCGTACCAGTAAGTGAAGAGATTGCCACAAAACTTGCTTTTAACCCAATGGTAGAACATAGTACCGATCCAAACCAAACTCCTTTTATGGTTACTGCCGATGGTACCTTTGAAGCAACAGGGGTTACAACCGGCGTTTCTGCCTTTGACCGTGCCGCAACTATTCGGCAGATTGCTACCCCAGATGCTCAAGCTACCGATTTTAACCATCCAGGTCATATCCAACCGCTTTATGCCCAACCACACGGGCTCCGAGACCGGATCGGCCATACTGAAGCGGCAGTTGACCTTGCTTACTTAGCTGATAAAGCACCAGTTGCAGTAATTATTGAAGTATTAAATAACGATGGGACAATGGCGCGGCGAGATAGCTTAGCAGTACTTGCTGACCGTGTCCGTGTTCCGTTCATCACGATTAATCAAATTATTGAATACCTAGATGCTAAAGGAATTAAGAATGCTGCTGACCTTGCTAAAGCCCATGCTTAAACATTGTATTCCCTTTCATTTTTGATTAGGTTAAAATATAGACATGATCACCGATGAAGGGATGTTTAATATGGACGGTGCTATTTTTTCATTTAATAATATCTTTGTTGATACGGATAAGTTGGCTTTCACTGCATGGCAACGTTTTGCAATGTATGAGTTTGGAATGGGATTACCAGGAAAGTTAGCTCCGCAGTTTGCCAACCTAACTCCCGAACAAGGTCTGACCCTTGTATTGAAGCACTTCAACACGAATCTGGACGCAAGTGAAAAAGTGCAAATGATTACCGAATGGCAAAAGATGCTTAGTGAAGAAGCTGATAACTTAAGCGAAAACGACCAATTGCCAGGAATTAAAAGGCTGTTACTAAATCTATACGACCACTATGTTAAAATTGCCGTCCTAGATACCAACGGAGATGTCCAAAACATTCTCAAACAAGTTGGTCTTGATAACTATGTTGATAGTATCATTAGCTATCGTGATGATGAAAACCCGTATTCGGCAGCCATTAACCAGCTAAACCTTAATGGACCCGCTTGTATTGGAATTGGCACAACAGCCAATGAGATTGCAAATATTCATGAAATAAATGCGATCGCAATCGGTATTGGCGATGCAACTCAATTAGCCAGTGCGGACTATCAGGTAGTCCAAGTTGGCGACCTCCGCTATCCAATGTTGCAGAAGATATGGGAAGATAAGCATTAACCACCTATTAAATTTTATTCTTAAATATAAAGATCCGAGCCATAATTTTTGACATGACAGGCTAAAATGCCCTTTCAGAAATTATAGTTCGGATTTTTAATTATATTTCTTTAATTGTTATGATTCTTGTTCTTTACTCCAGCTAAGCGGATCTTTGCGCCACTGTTGAAGCGACTTTAAATGGTCGGCACTGATTTGGTTATTTTCCTTAGCGACTTTAATTAAAGTCATATAGTCAGTCACTGAATAGTATTTGAGACCATTTGCCATAAAATTCTGTTCTGCTGCTGGCAGGTTATATGTAAAGACAGAAACAACGCCAATCACTTTACCGCCAGCATTATTAACTGCCCGAACAGCGTTTAATACACTACCACCAGTCGAAATGAGGTCGTCAATCACTACAACACGCTGACCTTCTTTAAGAACTCCCTCAATTTGCTTGCCTTGACCATGGTCTTTAGGCTTGGTTCGGACATAAATCATTGGCAACTCCATGTTTTGGGCTACCCATGCTGCATGGGGAATCCCCGCAGTTGCGGTTCCCGCTATTATGTCAGTATCAGGAAAATGAAGTTTAATTTGTTCAACCATTCCATTAAAGATAGCTTGGCGCACTTCCGGATAAGAAATTGTCAGCCGATTATCAGTATATATAGGCGATTTAAGGCCGCTTGCCCAGGTAAAAGGATGTTCCGGATTTAGGGTAACGGCATGAATATCTAGTAATGCTTTGGCAACGCGTTGTGAGTATGTCATTTTGCTTCCTCCTCGTTTAAGAATGCTTTTTGAACTTCCTGATAAGCAGCCACCGGATCAAAACTCTGAGTAATTGGCCGTCCAACAACGATTGCATTACTGCCATCTATTCTCGCTTGTACTGGTGTAACTACCCGTTTTTGATCATCTTTAATTGCATGTGCTGGGCGGATTCCTGGAGTTACACAAAGAAAATCATCGCCGGTTACTTTGCGGATCGCCTTAATTTCATGTGCCGAACAAACAACTCCGGCAAGACCAACTTTTTCTGCTAATTGAGCATAATTTTGGACCGATTCAATCAACGACAAGTCAATATGCTGTTGCTCATGAAGAATTTGCTCATCAATTGATGTTAACTGGGTAATTGCCAAAAGCTTAGCTGGTGCTACTCCCGCTTCTCTTGCTCCTTCTTCTAACCCTGCTAACCCAGCAATCATCATCTCACTGCCGCCAGCCGCGTGAATCGTTGTAAAATCAATTCCCAATCTGCCAATCGCTGCCATTGCCCGGTGAACTGTATTAGGGATATCATATAATTTCAAATCAAGAAATACTTTAAATCCCCGCTTCTTTGCCTCGCGAACAATTACCTGACCAAGGCCATAGTACAGTTCCATCCCAATTTTTACAATCGGTTGGGGGTCAACCATTAATTTATCAAATAAGTCGATTGCTTCCTGCTTAGTTGCTACGTCAATAGCTACCATTGGTACAAATCGTTTCAAAATCTAACCTCCCATAAATCTGTAAGTTTTTTTATCCCGTAATGATTCATTACAACTGGTAAATCGGCCGCAATTTTGGGACAGGCTAAAGGATCATGAAAACTGGCTGCACCGATTTGAACTGCATTTGCACCGGCCATCATAAATTCAAGAACATCTTCAGCAGATTCAATTCCGCCAACGCCGATAATTGGTAAGGTAGACACCTGCCGCACTTGATGAATCATCCGCAATGCTAGGGGTTTAATTGCTGGTCCCGATAATCCACCAGTTACGTTAGCGAGTACTGGCCGCCGCGTTTTGAGATCAATACTCAGACCAGTTAATGTATTAATCATCGTAAGGCCATTTGCTCCTCCTTGCTCGGCAGCTTGGGCAAGCGGAACAATATTCGTTACATTCGGGGTCAGCTTTACATAGACTGGTATTCCTAATGCCGCTTTAACTACCTGTTTCACTAATCGCTGAAGTACTTCTGGATCGGTCCCCATCGCCATCCCGCCATGCTTTACATTGGGGCACGATACGTTTAACTCAATTGCTTTAACACCCGCCGTATTGGCAAATTCATTGACAACACGAACGTACTCGTCTTCAGAAAAACCAGCAGCACTAGCAATAATTGGTAATTGCGGAAAGTGTTTTCGTAACCACGGAATTTTTTTGCTTGTTGCTGCGGTAATGCCCACATTCTGAAGACCATTTGCGTTAAGCCAACCAGCACTGGTTTCACAAACTCGTGGTCGCGGGTTACCTTGACGAGGATGAGCGGTTGTTGACTTTAACACAATTGCGCCTAAACGATTGAGATCATATTTTTTAGCAGTCTCCTGACCATAGCCACAAGTCCCGCTTGCCGTAATAATTGGATTCTTTAGTGAAAGGCCCGGTAGTTCAACTGCCAAACGCTGTGTTGCTTCCATTTTTAATCCTCCGTATATACGAGTTTTCCGTCGACAAAAGTTTTCTTTGTCATTCCATATACCTGGTCACCCACAAAAGGAGTATTATGCCCTTTCGAGAAAAATTGTTCTGGACGAATTATGTCTTGGTGATCGATATCAAATACGGCAATATCTGCTGGATCGCCTACTTTTAGCAAGCCCGTATTCTCAAGGTTAAAAACTGCCTGTGGCTTTACAGTCATCCAATCGATCAATTGCGTAAGGGTAAAAATACCGGTTTTAACAAAATGAGTATAAAGCAACGCAAAGGCTGTTTCAGACCCGACAATTCCATTTGGTGAATTTAAGAACCCCTGTTGTTTCTCTGCATCGGTATGAGGTGCATGATCAGTAGCAATGCAATCAATCGTGCCATCTAGCAGACCAACTAAGCAGGCTTGCTGGTCAATCCGCCGACGTAGAGGAGGATTCATTTTAAATTCAGCATCATCCTCTTTAATATCAGCATCGGCGAGGAGTAGGTGATGGGGCGTAACTTCGCAAGTAACATTAATTCCTTGTTGTTTTGCATAACGAATGAGGTCAATGCTTTCTTTTGTTGAAACATGGCAAACATGATAATGGGCACCGGTCGCCTGGGCAATTACAAGGTTTCGGGCAATTTGTGCGGTTTCACTAATCGCTGGCATTCCTGGTAGTGATAATTTTTTGGCAATAGCTGCTCCATCATTAATCACTCCATTCTGTGCAAACTGATTATCTTGTGCATGGTCACATAGCGGTGCATTTACTTTCGCTAATTGTTGCATTGCTTGATACACAACGCCGGCATCTTGAATACCCGCTCCATCATCGCTAAAGAGGCGGGCACCGGCTTGATATTGGTCAGCAACATTAACGGGCTGCTTTCCTGCACGGTCAACCGTGACTGGTGAATATTGGAGGATCTTTACCAATCCGGCTTTCTCGTTGCGGCTAACTTGTTCCTTAAATTTTTCTGGTGTGTCACATGTAGGATTAAGGTTAGCCATGGCTGCAATTGTCGTAAACCCGCCGTGTGCGGCAGCCTTACTTCCCGTTGCAATTGTTTCTTTATTTGTATAACCCGGCTCACGGAGGTGGACATGAACGTCAATTAACCCTGGTGTAATCAGGTTATTGTTTAAATCTATTTTTTCTGCATCCCCAGGTTCATGAACATGTTCGCCAATCTCTTTAATTTTGCCGTCTACAATCAGCACTTCACTCTTAACCAATTTGTCGTTATAAACTCGGCGACCGTTAATCAATAATGTTGCCCTGCTCACCACGATCACCTCTTTACATCAAACCTTGATAACGAAGCACCCGACTAAGAATTGCCATTCGTGTGTATACCCCGTTTGTCATTTGTTGGAAAATTCGTGAATTAGGAGCTTCCACAAGCGAGCTATCAATCTCAACTCCGCGGTTTACTGGAGCTGGGTGCATAATAATTGCGCCCTGCTTCATCTTCGCAGCCCGTTCTAATGTTAAACCGTATGCTTGGTGGTATTGGTTAGCATTAAACGCCTGCCCATCCGCGGTTGTTAAGCGTTCGTTTTGTACCCGCAGTAAATTAACCACGTCCATTTGTGGGAGTAACTCATCGAAGTCACCAAAAGTTCCGTATTGTTCAAGCGTCGGATCATACCATTTTTCTGGACCTGCAAAATAAACTTCTGCTCCTAACCGGTTAAGCATCATTGCATTAGAATGCGCAACCCGGGAATGGCTAAGGTCACCGATGATTAATACTTTCAATCCTTTGAACCCGCCAAATTCTTCATCAATTGTCATCATATCAAGCAAGCATTGGGATGGATGCTGACCGCTGCCGTCTCCGCCATTCACAATACCAATTTTAAGGTCCTTATGACGAATTAATTGTTGATAATATTCATTTTCAGGATGGCGAATTACCGCAATATTTACGCCGATTGATTCCATTGTTTTAACAGTATCATAGAGACTTTCGCCCTTTTTTACCGAACTTGTGCCCGCTTCAAATTCAAGGACATGCATTCCCAGCTTCATCTGCGCCATTTGAAAACTTGTCTTCGTCCGCGTTGAATTTTCAAAGAAGAGGTTAACCGCATATGCTGGCGCAGTCAGAACTGCTTGCTTTCCGGCCTTATATGCCTGCGCTTCGTGGATTAAATCAATTGCATCCTCTGCATCCATATCGGCAACAGTTACTAAATTTGGTTGAATTCTTTCTGTACTAATCATCAATAGCGCTCCTTTTCAGTCTGATTACAACAAAACAGCGGTGACTTCCCATCTACCTACTGAGAGTCATCGCTGTTTTGTTTCTAGGATATTTAAAGGCTAAAAACAACACACCGTTATGCCCTCTCTGGAACATTTAAATGGTCAGTCGTTTCAAAATACCTATTGATTTTAATGGCGTATCCTAATGCTACTGCTTAAAGGAAAAGCCTCCTCAGCAATAGCTAAGAAGGCAATACTTAAACGCTCAATTAAATCCTTCCTAGCCTCACAGGACTAAGTTAAAGGTATTTTTGTTATCTATGATAATAAGCGTTGTTTCTAAAATTGTCAAATCTTTTTTTATTTTTCAAATATCTTCTTTAAATCATGCCATAGCTTTTCTTGAATTGGCGTATGTTCAATATTTTTGCGACGGGCAAAGGCAAGGTGCTGGGTAATCTCAGGAACGATTGGGATTTTAACAACCTTACTATCCAAGTTTGGACTTATTGATTGTTCCATTAATAAGGTCACTCCCATTCCAAGGGCAACCATATTTACCAATGTCTTCCCCCGTTCTCCCTCAAAGACAGAATATAGGTAAAGCCCTGCATCAGAACAAACCTGCTGAACAAATGCCGCAAATGGTTTTTGATGGTTAAGCGTTAAAAATTTTTCTGCCTTTAAATCTGTAAGGGCTAATGTTGTTTTTTTAGAAAGCGGGTTACGAGCTGGAACATATGCAACAAGCCGGTCTTCCCCCACTGAAATCAATTCAAAATCATCGGGAAGCTTATCAGCATAACTTATAAATGCAATATCGCTTTGACCTTGTTCTAACTGTGTAACTAGATCATCGTCTTCAGTAATCGTCAACTTGTAGCGGTCAGCTAGTCCCTGAATTGCTGATGCGGCCTTGTAATTGTCAAATGCTGGTACTACCGCCAGCTTTACTGCTTGCTGCTTTTCTTTCTCTTTATAATCTGTGATAAGAGTTGCTAATTTAGCTTGACTCTCAATTATTTTACTTGCTAATGGTAAGATCGAAGTCCCAAGCTCAGTTAGCTCAAACTTATCATTTTGAGATTGAATAAGCTTAACAGCCAATTCTTTTTCAAGACTTTCAATCTCTGCTTTTACCTCATCAACCGTTAAGCCTAATTGTTTTGCTGCAAGCTGATAATTTAAGGTATTACCGAGGTTGACGAATGCATTTATTTGCTTAAAATCCAACGTACTCACTTCCTAAAATAAAGGGACTGGCTTCTTCGCAAGTTAGAAACCAATCCATTGTTTAAAAGCTTAATTAATTATAACAAAACTGTTCTTATAACGCTAAACTCAGTAACCAAACTGCAACTAAGCCAGCAATAACTGAGATCGACATCGACCGTGTAAAGTATGCGATCACGATAACAATCAATGCCGCAATAATCTGCTCAACGTGGCCGAACGCAATAAAGTTGTACGAACTATCAACAAATATCCCCTTTACAACTAATGTCGCAAAAAGACTTACCGGAACATACTTCATCCATTCATTAAACCATTCGGGAATCTTCCGCGTTGAGAAAAATAGTACCGGTAAATAACGAGGGATAAAAGCCGCAATTGCTGCTAATATAATCACTATAATGTGGTAAAAGATTTTGTTACTTAATAGTTGTTCCATGTCTAACCCTCATCATGATGTTGAGTGTCATCTTTTGGTTCATCATGACGTTCAACAACATTCTCAATCTTATTTTCCAGTTTTTCAGCTTCCTTGATTTCTTTCTTTTCTTGCGCTTGCTTATCTTCAAGCGTTGTTTTTGTAATCTGCGGTCTAAACATTTTAGTCAAGAACCAATTATTACTTGGATCCTTACTATGGTGACGAACCGTATTTTCAACTGCAAAACCAACAAATGAAGCAAGAAGGGTCGCAATAATCAATCCCAAAGTATTCTTAGTCAGAACAAGGAAATATACGCCTAGAATAGATGCTAAAATGCAAATAACAAAACTTAAGTGGTTTTGAACCTGCATAACAATCATGTACAAGAATAAGGCTGTTAAAGCAAAGTCAACAACTTCGAGGTCAATCGATATTGCTCCGCCAATTAATCCGCCAACCATGTTAGAAATTGACCACGCAGCGAGTGAATAGCGCTCAACTAATAGCGCATCATCAGGTGTCCATTTCTTGTCAGTTGCAAATTTCATATAATTAATGGCATAATTTTCATCATTCATTGATGCAGAAAACACCAAAATAAAGCGGGCTGACTCTTGCTTAATATACTTTGATAGACTCGAGCCTAACAGGGCATAACGTAATTCCAGAAAGAAGAGCGATAGGAAAATCGTACTCAACGGGGAGTTAACAGTCAATAATGATGCCAAAATAAATTGGGCTCCTCCAGAGAAAACCAATACTGACACCAGTAAAATCATTATAAAGTTAAAACCTGCTGCATGTAGTAAAATACCACAGGCCAATCCAATCGGAATGTAACTAAGACACAATGGCATTGAAACACCAAGCACCTCAAGCCAGCGTGCCTTTTCTGGATTTATTTGTGCTTTAGCCACAGAATTTCCTCCAATAATTTGTATCTTTATCATAATATCAAGTGACACAATGCTCTTTTAGTCTACCACATAAAAAATAGGTTGAATATAAGGGAGAAAGAAAAAAGTCCAAAATCAAATGATTTTGGACTTTTTTATCATTTTTGGTTATTTTCTGTTACTTCTTGTTTTAGTGGCAAAGTAACAATAAATGCTGTTTCTTCAGCATTCGATGTCACCCGAACGCTCCCATGATGAAGGTCAACAATACTCTTAACAATTGCTAATCCCAAGCCGGTACCACCTGTGGCTCGCGAACGTGAAGCTTCAGCACGGTAAAAACGCTCAAATAAGTGGTCAAGTGACTTTTCAGGAATTGGCGTTCCATCATTTGCAACTTTAACAACTACCATATCCTTTTCTTGACGCGCGTCTATTCGGATATAGCTGGCCCCATTTCCATATTTGAACGCATTAGAAACAAGGTTATTAAACACCCGCCCCAATTTTTCAGGGTCAGCCTCAATCATCAATGGATTAGGAATAACCGATGAAGTAATCTCGATTCCCCGATGCTGGGCTTCAAGCTCAAAACTGGCTGTTAACTGTTCAATTAGTTGATTAAGGTCAATCTTCATGATGTTTACCGGTGCACCATGTTGCTGAACCTTTGTATATTCAAATAAATCATCTACCAATGTCTTCATTTGCTTGGCTTTCTCATAAGCCGTATGTGTGTATTTAAGGATATCTTCTTCGTTCCGGTACTGCTTATCTTCAATCAGGCCAAGGTAACCAATAATACTAGTTAACGGTGTCCGTAAATCATGACTTACATTCGTAATTAATTCATCCTTAGATTTTTCAATCTTCCGTTCATCGTCCATTGAACGAACCGCGCTGTCAACAAGAGCATTTACACTGGTAATCACATGCTGCTGATTACCTTTTAGGCGAAATGGAATCCGGTGGTCTAAATGTCCTTGGGCAATATAATGTAGTTCCGCGATAATATGGTTCATTTGATACAAGTGGTACCGTCGCCGCAACCGCCACCAGACAACCCAAATATCAATAACCAGCAAAAGAGCGATTAAAATCCGCTGATAACTCCAAATCTGAGCTTGGAGAGGACCAATCCTTAGCGACTGTTTAATCATAAAAATCCCGTTCGTCACTCCAGGGTTTGACTGAATCATATCCTGAATAATCACAATGATCGCCATATTCAGCAGCAGTAAGAGGATTACCGTTACTACCCCTTCTAATATCAGCGAACTTTTTTCACGCCCCGTTAACTTCACAATTCTTCCTCCACATCATTAAAGTGAAAATTAATGATCCTCAACTTTATAACCAACGCCCCAAACAGTTTGAATCACTTTTTCACCATTAGTAGCTTCTTCAATTTTATCTCGCAGGTGACTTACGTGAACCATTACCGTCTTAGCAGACACAACGCTTTCTTGCTGCCATACCCGTTCAAAAATATCATCAGCTGAAAATACCCGGTTAGGGTGACTAGCTAATAAGTATAGAATTCCAAATTCAAGGGCTGTTAATTGGATTACGTCACCCTTAATAGTCTTAACTTCATGAGAATCCTTATTAATTAGTAGTGGTCCAACGTTTAAAATATCGGGTTCATCATTAGTAACTTCGCCTCGACTGCGCCGTAACAGCGACTTAACTCGTGCCATTACTTCTAATGGGTTAAACGGCTTAGTAACATAATCATCTGCTCCGGTAATCAAGCCCTGAATCTTGTCCATGTCTGCCGTTTTCGCGGAAAGCACCAAAATAGGAATATCAGAATCTTTACGTACCCGCTTAATTACATCCATTCCATCAATTTCCGGCATCATTAAATCAAGAATGATCAAGCCGATGTCTGGATTAGTATTTAACTTTGTCAATGCTTCCTTACCATCATAAGCAGAAATTGGCTCATATCCTTCATTCCGGATATAAATTTCAAGTAATTGAACAATTTCTTTATCATCATCGACAACTAAAATTTTCATAAGTGGCACTCCTTTTCACAGCATAATATCCTATTAAATATTATAACGAACTACAGTAAAAAGCGATAATTCTTAGTTAGCCTTAACAAAAAGTTTACTCTCCAACATTTCCCAGGAAATAAAAAATGCTATGACAATATCTTCATTGATACATCATAGCAGTTCTTATTAAACTAACCTTTATTATTTATAGTTAGGTGCACTACGGGTAATTTGGACATCATGCGGGTGTGATTCCCGAAGACCAGCATTAGTAATTTGAACAAACTGCGCTTTTTCAATTAATGTTGGAATATCACCAGCACCAACATATCCCATTCCTGAACGCAATCCACCATCAATTTGGAAGACAATATCAGAAACATCGCCCTTGTATTCAACACGTGCTTCGATACCTTCTGGAACAAGCTTATTAGCTTCATTTACTCCGCCTTGGAAGTAACGGTCTGATGAACCATGTGCTTGAGCCATTGCACCAACAGAACCCATTCCACGGTAAGCCTTGTATTTCTTACCGTTATCTTCAAAGATCTGACCAGGAGCTTCAGTAGTTCCTGAAAGCATACTTCCTAGCATTACCGCATTACCACCAGCAGCAAGCGCCTTTACTACATCACCTGAGTATTTGATACCACCATCAGCAATGATTGGCTTGTTATATTCACGAGCAACACTAGCAGCATCATAAATAGCAGTAATTTGCGGAACACCAACTCCGGCAACCACCCGGGTAGTACAAATTGAACCAGGGCCGATACCAACTTTAACAACATCAACACCGGCATCAAATAGTGCACGGGTAGCTTCACCAGTAGCAACATTACCGGCGATAAGTGTAGCGTCTGGGAAATGTTCCCGGATTTCTGCAATCTTACGAAGAACACCAGCTGAGTGACCATGGGCAGTATCAATAACAATTGCATCAGCACCAGCTTTTAGGAGGGCTTCAGCGCGTTCAAATGTATCACTTGTAACCCCAACCGCAGCAGCGACTAATAAGCGGTTTTGGTCGTCAACAGCTGCCTTAGTGGCACCAGCAGGAACTACAACGCTCTTAACATTTGCAACTTCCCCTGCCTGAGCTTGGATTGACATGTTTTTGTGAACAACACCCAAACCACCTTGCAACGCCATCGCAATTGCCATCGGTCCTTCAGTAACTGTATCCATCCCGGCACTGATCAATGGAATATGAAGCTTCAAGTTATCAGCTAATCGGGTACTCAAATCAACTTCATTTGGTAATACGTGACTTTCAGCTGGAATAAGTAATACATCATCGAAGGTTAAGCCCTTCTTGGCAAATTTCGTGTCCCAATTTGACATCTGTAGTGCAACTCCTTTGATTTTTAATTAGGTATACTCTACTAGGATTTCGAACCAAGGTCAATTAAAATATTAAATTAATTTAAAAAATTAACAAGGTTGTTTGCACTTTCTTGGTCAATAACCAATGTATTCGCGTATCCCGCAGTTAAAACACCGTGTACTGCCGGCACTTTTGCGACATTTGCCGCTACCAAAATACTATGCTTTTTCTTTTGTAACTCAGTTAATTCAATTCCAATCGTTCGTTGATCGATGTCTTTATTTACTATCCGCCCCTTACTGTCGATGAATCGTGAAAACACATCCCCGACTGCCTCATGCTGCAGAGTTAATTGCTCTTGCTTGGTAAAATATCCTAGCTTAAAAAGCAATGCAGAATCACGAACCGTGCCAACAGTAAAAACAGCAATATTAGATTGTTCACCCAATTTTAGAATATGTTTAATATGCGTATCATTTGCCACCAATTCACGCGTCTGCGCATGGTCAAAAATAACCGGTAATGGTAAATACTGCGGAATTGTATTAAAAGCCTTTGCAAATGTATTGACAGTTTCAAAAGCATAATTACGCGTATTAGTATTTGCCATACTCCCTTTCATTTGAACAACCGTAATATCAGCAACGTCTTTAGGTTTTAAATGCAAGCCGACCTGATAAACAGTTTTTCCCCAGCCTAAGCCGATAATATCCTTATCTTTAACGATTTGTTCAATATATTTAGCCCCCGCCGCCCCAACTTTTTCAAGCGGGTCATCTGTACCGGGGACAATAATAATTTTACGTAGCGATGGATATTTAGCAAGCAAGTCCACTTCAAGCTGGTGGAGGGGGGCAATCGGATTATGGATCTTTATCGTCACCAATCCCCGGTCACGGCCAAACTGTAATAATCGTGATACTGTTGCCCGGGAAATATTTAATTCAGTAGCAATATCACTTTGATTCCAACCATCACGGTAATACAGCGTCGCAACTTTTAGGGCAAGTTCAACCTTCTTTTTGTCGTCCATTTTATTCCTCCTTCCTATTCATAAACCGAATGAATGTGCATTTTTACATTTAAAACAGTAAAGAGGTTGGTATAACACCAGCCTCTCGCCATTAATTACATATTTTACTTACCCGCAATTGCTGTTTCAAGTGAAATATTAATCATGTCATTAAATGTTCTTTCACGTTCTTCAGCTGTTGCTTTTTCATCACCAAAGATTAGGTCACTGACAGTCAAAACTGAAAGTGCACGGAAATGAAGCTTGGCGGCTAATAAGTAAAGTCCGGCAGACTCCATTTCAGTTCCGAGAATACCGTAATCACGAAGCTTTTCCATATCAAGTTCGTCATTGTAGAAACGGTCAGCAGCGAAGATATCACCAACCTTAGTTTCAATGCCAAGGTTACCTGCTACATGGTAAGCCGTATCTAAGAGCTTGAAGTCAGCCAATGGTGCATAGTGGAAACCTGGGCCGAATGTATTGACTGTTACCGCTGAATCGGTTGATGAACCTTGAGCAAGAAGGACATCTCGAACATGAACGTCAGGGGCAATTCCACCACAGGAACCTACACGGATAATTGTCTTAACACCAAATTCCCGAACTAATTCATTAATATAAATCGACATAGAAGGGATTCCCATTCCTGATCCTTGAACTGAAATGCGGTGACCCTTGTATTCACCCGTGTAACCAAAAGCATTACGAACGGAATTTACTTGTTTTACATTTTCAAGGAAATTCTCTGCAATATATTTTGCACGTAGCGGATCTCCTGGAAGTAATACAGTGTCTGCGTAGTCACCCATTTTTGCGTTAATATGTGTACTCATTGAAATCTTCCTCCTGTCTCTTTATTCAACAATCTCATGAATTAGTGTTGGTACTTGACCGTTATCACTAATATTAATACTTTCCCGTAATAACTGTTCGATATCTGGAATTTCTCGACGATTGCTATAGATCGTTAGCAATGGTTCGCCAGCTTTAACATGGTCGCCCAATTTATGGTGCAATTCAATTCCTACACTATAATCAAGCTTATCGTCAGCTTTTTGCCGACCGCCGCCTAATAACATACTAGCAGTTCCCACTTCGTCAGCTGAAAGTTTTGTTAGCACCCCATCACGGTCAGCATTGAAAGGAATCTTGTACTTAGCTTGGGGCATTAATTGATAATTGTCGACAACAGCCGGATCTCCTCCCTGTGCTTTTATCATTGCCGCAAACCGTTTAAGTGCAGACCCATCTTCAATCGTTTGTTCTAATAGTTTTCGTGCTTCAGTAGTATCTTGCGCTTTTTCACCCATTACTACCATGTAGCTGCCAAGCGTAAGCACTAGTTCAGTCAAATCTTTCGGACCCTTCCCCTTTAGTACATCAATCGATTCTTCAATTTCAAGAGCATTACCGATTTTATTACCAAGCGGCTGGTTCATATCCGAGATTACAGCCATACACTTCAAACCAGCTTGTTTACCAATTTCAACCAACGCCTTAGCCAGTAAACGTGATTGATCAAGCGTCTTCATAAAGGCACCCGTTCCCGTTTTCACATCAATCACAAGGGCATCTGTACCGGAAGCAATTTTCTTACTCATAATCGAACTGGCAATTAGCGGAATTGGGTCAACGGTATCAGTAACATCACGCAAACCGTAAATCTTTTTATCGGCTGGCGCTACTTCACCAGTCGCACCAACAATCGCTAACTTTTCTTGAGCAACCTGATCAATAAATTCATCTTCAGAAAGCTCAACACGAAAGCCAGGAATTGCTTCAAGCTTATCAAGCGTGCCGCCAGTATGACCTAATCCCCGTCCAGAAATCATTGGGACCGGAATGCCGGTTGCAGCAACCATTGCAGCGAGTGGCAGACTAACTTTATCACCAACACCACCGGTAGAATGTTTATCAACTTTAATTCCGGGAATTCGGCTTAAGTCTAAGCGTTCGCCAGATTCCATCATCTTCATTGTTAAACTAGTTTGCTCTTCTTTAGTCATTTTCTGGAAGTAAATTGCCATCAAGAGTGCGCTAATTTGGTAATCAGGGATTGTCCCCTTTACCACACCATCAACGAAGAATTGTAACTGCTCATCGCTTAACGTTCCGCCATTTCGTTTAGTGTCAATGATGTCAACCATTCGCATCGCATTTCGCCCCTTTCGTTAAAAAATATCCTTAATCGTTACTAATTTCTTTGTAGAAACTGGTACCCTTTACAGACTTGACATTGAAGTTTTCCAAAATAGTAGCGCCAAGGTCTGAGAATGTCTTCCGTAAGCCAAGAGATTGGTTTGGCTTGTTCATTGATGGTGAGTAAACCAGCAATGGTACGTTTTCACGGGTATGGTCGGTCCCCTTAAAGCCAGGGTCATTACCGTGGTCAGCGGTGATCATCAGTAAGTCATCAGGCTTCATTTCATCAAGAACCGTTCCAAGCCGCTTATCGAAGTCCATCAATGCTTGACCAAAGCCCTTTGGATTACGACGGTGACCATACATTGCGTCAAAGTCAACCAAGTTAGTAAAGCAGAAACCAGTAAAGTCTTGCTTCATCACTTCATCAACGTGGTCCATTCCGTCCATGTTGCTTTCGTTGTGATATCCCTTATCAATTCCTTGACCGGAGAAGATATCATTAATCTTACCAACACCGATAACGTCATAACCTGCTTCACGCAAACGATCCATGTCGGTTTCACCAATTGGCTTCAAACTGAAGTCGTGACGGTTAGCGGTCCGAGTAAAGTGGTCTTTATCTGGTCCAACATACGGCCGCGCGATAATTCGTCCAACTGTATATTCTGGACCGTTCACAAGTGTTCGTGCATATTCACAAATCTTGTAAAGTTCTTCAACCGGAATTACGTCTTCATGAGCAGCAATTTGCATTACCGAATCACCGGACGTATAAAGAATTAATTCGCCGGTCTTCATTTGCCGTTCACCATAGTCATGAATTACCTCAGTACCAGAATATGGCTTGTTAACGATAACCTTGCGTCCAGAGAACTTTTCAAGCTTATCAACAATTTCTTGTGGGAAACCGTTCGGGAATGTTGATAATGGCTTTGTTACTGGCAAGCCCATCATTTCCCAGTGGCCATCCATACTGTCTTTACCAGCTGAAATTTCTTCCATCTTACCGTAATCGCCAATAGCAGGATCAGCAACTGGCACACCTTCAATTGGGGTATCACGTAAATTACTAATCCCTAATTTACCAAGGTTCGGTAATTTTAAGGCGCCTTTATAATACTCGCCAACATGACCAAGCGTATCTGATCCGACATCATCAAACTTAGCGGCGTCATGAGCGGCACCCGTACCAACTGAGTCCATTACAATAACAAAAACACGTTTATATGACATTTTCTGACTCCTCCTATTTCTGTAAATTAAGATTAGTAATTAAGATTTTTTATTGTTGAGCAGCTTCCTCAAGAATTTGAACAGAAGCGGAAACTCCTAGACGGTTAGCACCTGCTTCAATCATGTCGTAAGCTTCTTGAAGACTGTGAATTCCACCAGCAGCTTTAATCTTAAAGTCGGGGCCAACTGCTTCACGCATAATCTTAACGTCTTCTACCTTAGCTCCAGAAGTTGAGAAACCAGTTGAGGTCTTAACGAAATCAGCGTCACCCTTTACAGTAAGCTTGCTTGCACGGGCCTTTTCTTCATCAGTAAGAAGGGCGTTTTCAATAATAACTTTAAGGATCTTGCCCTTTTCATGAGTAGCATCGGCAACAGCCTTAATGTCAGCAACAACAGCGTCATCATTACCGGCTTTTAATTCACCGATGTTAATAACCATATCAACTTCATCTGCGCCGTCTTCAATAGCCTGCTTAGTTTCAAAAACCTTGCTTTCTGTTGAAGTAGCACCGAGAGGAAAACCGATTACAGTACAAGTATTGATATCAGTACCTGCTAGTCCTTCATGAACCCGCTTCACCCAGTAAGGATTGATACAAACAGAAGCAGTATTATATTTGCGTGCTTCTGCAACCGTCTTATCAATCATTTCTGGAGTAGCCTCTGGCTTAAGCATTGTGTGGTCCATGTACTTTGCTAATTGTGCTTGCGTTAACTTCATAATAATATGATCTCCTCTCAAATTTGAATACGCTTTCATAAGTTTGCGTTTATATCTTAACAGTCTATTGAACATTTGTCCATAGAATTTTAGAAATTTTTTTCATAAGTAATTTATTGAACAAAAAAGACACCTAGAAAAATATTTCCAAGTGCCTTTCTCTATTATATTAACGCCGTGGCGCACGGTTGCCGTAGAGCGAACCAGTAACGTGGAATTTTGAACGGAAATACATATCACCAATAAAGGTAATAACCCCGATTCCGATGTAAAACCATGGATTAAGCCGCGGATTGACTACGTTTGGCAGCATACTTACAAGCATGTAAATAATTAGCCAAGCAGCCAGCCCGGCAACAATTAAAAGAATTCGTTGCCATAACGGCTTCTTGCTAACTCGTTTGCCGTTCTTATCAATTTGTGGCTGAACCTGTGTGGCAACATAACCGAAAATTAATCCTCCAGTAATTGCTACAATCAGGATTGCTGTAATACCGCTGCTTCCAGCATTCTTTGTTTGCATGGCAGCAGGTGATAGCCAGAACATCAATCCAAACATAAAAGTAAAAATACTTAAAAAGATTAGCATGTTATCAATTGCTAATAGCTTGATTGACTGTTTACTTGCTTCTGCCGGTGTTGGCTTAGGATTCTTTAGTTCTTTAGCATATTCAGTCGGTGTTCCAAATAATGCACGGGCTGTTTTGCCTTTTTTCTGACCAGCCAATAATTTATCAATTGTTTCCTTTAGCATTGGTTCTTTCTTATCTGAAGGAACCCCTAACCGATCCAACTGTTTATTTAGCTGGTACATGAAGTCCTCATTTTTTCGTGTTAGGTCATAGTTGCTAAAAGCATTCCAGTCAGCTTGGCGACGTTCTTTTTCTAATTGTTTTTGGCGCTGACCAGCCTGTGCATTTCGTGGTTGTTCTTCACTCACTATAAAACTACTCCTCTCTTGTTTTTAGAGGTTTAAACGTTGAACCGGAATTCAACAATATCGCCGTCTTGCATTACGTAATCTTTACCTTCAAGACGGAGCTTACCTGCTTCTTTTACTGCTGATTCTGAACCAAGCTTATCCAAATCTTCAAAACTCATTACTTCAGCACGAATAAACCCACGTTCAAAGTCTGAGTGGATAATACCTGCTGCTTGAGGGGCTTTTGTTCCCTTCTTGTAAGTCCAGGCACGGGTTTCAGGGCCACCCGCAGTAAAGAATGTTTCTAATCCTAAAAGCTTGTAAGCTGCCCGAATCAAACGATTTAATCCTGGTTCAGTTACTCCTTCCATTTCAAGGAAATCGGCCTTATCTGCTTCATCCATTTCAGCAATTTGTTCTTCGGCAGCAGCAGCAACTCCGATTACTTCACCGTCACCTTTAACATGTTCTTTAATCGCATCCATGTACTTATTGCTCTCTGGATCTGCCATATCTTCTTCGGCAATGTTAGCAACATACAAAACCGGCTTGCTTGTTAACAAGAAAAGGCCCTTAACAATTTTTTGCTCATCATCGCTGAAATCAATTGACCGAACACTCTTACCATCTTCAAGAACAGGCTTAATCTTATTTAGGACTTCTAACTCTGCTAAGGCATCCTTATCACGTCCCTTAGCAGCCCGCTGTACCTTAGCTAACCGCTTGTTAACAGCATCTAAGTCAGCCATTACCAATTCTAGGTTAATTGTATCGATATCTTCTATCGGGTCAACTTTACCAGAAACACTAGTAATATCGTTATCATCAAATGCACGAACAACGTGAACGATCGCGTCAGTTTGACGAATGTTTTCCAAGAACTTGTTTCCTAGTCCTTCCCCTTTACTAGCACCCTTAACAATTCCTGCAATATCGGTAAATTCAAAGGTCGTAGGCACAATCTTCTTAGCTGGAATTAGCTCTTGAATCCGATCCAGACGGCTATCTGGAACTTCAACCATCCCCACATTCGGGTCGATTGTCGCGAATGGGTAGTTAGCCATTTCGGCCCCAGCCTTAGTAATTGCGTTAAAAAGTGTTGATTTACCAACGTTTGGCAAGCCAACGATTCCTGCTGTTAATGACATAAATTGTTCACTTTCCTTTTCAATTAATCATTTATTATTTTAATCTACAATTTGTTATTTGTGATCATTAATCACTAAAAATATTAATCAGCTTGATCAGCTTTTTCGAGAACTTTCTTTAGTCCCTTATCAAACTTTTGGCGGGTCATCATGACAATATGACCGCAGCCCTGACATTCAATCTTAATGTCAGCGCCTACCCGGGTAATTAACCAACGATTGGTGCCGCAAGGGTGCGCTTTTTTCATCATTACAATATCGCCTTTATCATAAGCTGCCATGAGTCGTTCCTCCTTAATCTAAAGTAATATTTAACAATTCAAGGATGCGGGTAAAGTCGTCGTTAGATGTATATGGTATTTCAATCTTTCCTGCACCTTTTTTTCGGCTTTGCGCAACAGAAACCTTTGTCCCAAACTTACTCTGCAACTGTGATTCGGCAGCCCGAATATAAACCGGCTTTCGCTGCGTTCGACGCTGCTCCTTCTTTTGGGCGGTTCCGTTTATTTGAGTAACAATTTCTTCTAATTGCCGCACAGTAAGATTTTGCGCTACTGCTCGCTGGGCAAGCGGTACAAGTTTAGTCTTATCTTTTAAGCCTAGGATTGTTCGCGCCTGCCCCATTGATAACTTGCCGGTATTTAAGAACTCCTTTATTACTGTTGGTAATCCTAGCAACCGCAAGTAGTTAGCAATATAAGGCCGGCTCTTTCCCAACCGAGCTGCAACCTGTGCCTGGGTTAAAGATAGCTTGTCCATTAACATCTGGTATGCCTGTGCTTCTTCTAATGGTGTTAGATCTTCACGCTGAAGGTTTTCTAACACTGCAATTTCCATCATTTGATTATCGCTCATATTACGAACAATCGCTGGAATTGTCTTCTTCTTAGCAATTTTAGAAGCCCGAAAGCGCCGTTCACCGGCAATTAATTCATAACGATTTATTGTTGGATCAGGTTGCCGCAAAATAACTGGCTGAAATACTCCCGACTTTTCAATTGATGATGCTAATTCAGCCAACGCGTCTTGATCGAATGTTCGTCGTGGTTGGTACGGGTTAGGATGGATCAGCGAGAGTTTAACATCTTGCACTGTTTCGTCAGCAGCAAGTTCTGTCACCGTATTTTCAGCAAAGAGAGCTTCTATTCCACGTCCTAATCCGTTCTTTTTATTCTTTGCCATGGTTGGCCAACACTTCCTTTGCTAATTGTTGGTAGACGTGTGCGCCTGTTGAATTTTTATCGTAGTCAATGATTGCTAATCCGTGGCTTGGCGCTTCTGACAGCCGAACGTTCCGCGGGATAATCGTGTTATATACTTGCTCCCCAAAGAATTTCTTTACTTCCGCATTTACCTGCTGGCCTAAATTCGTCCGTTTATCAAACATTGTTAAAAGAACGCCCTCGATTTTTAGTTGGGGGTTAAAGTGTTTGCGGACAAGTTTGATTGTATTTAGTAATTGGCTCAATCCCTCCAAAGCGTAATATTCGCTTTGAACCGGAATAAGAATAGAATCGCAGGCAGTAAAGGCATTGATGGTAAGCAAGCCTAGCGATGGCGGACAGTCAATCAAAATGAAGTCATATTCATCACGAATCTTGCCAAAAGAATCTTTGAGTCGTGTCTCTCGGGCCATCAAGTTAGTTAATTCTACCTCTGCCCCGGATAAGGCAATCGTTGTTGGTGCAATGTCAACACCCTCATGACTAGTTTTTTGAATTACATTCTTGAGCGGTACATCATTAATTAAAACATCGTAAACACTTTGCTTAATATTTTGCTTTTCAACGCCTAAACCGCTTGTTGCATTTCCCTGTGGATCAAGGTCAATCAGTAGGACTCGCTGTCCAAGATCAGCAAGGCACGCTCCTAAATTAACACTGGTGGTTGTTTTACCGACGCCGCCTTTTTGGTTTGCAAGTGCAATTACAGAACCTATTCTTTGGCCTCCCTACTGTTTCTTCGGAATTTCAATTGTTAACTGGTAAGCATCGCCACTATCTTTTTCTTGTGTTCTAATTTCAAAACCGTTAGTGGTTGCCATCTTGATTGACTTCTTGATTGTATTTAACGCAAGCCGCGCATCATTTACTTGCTTTGCCTTATTATTCTTCGGTTTCTTAACCGCCTTGCGTTTTGGTGCTGTCTTTTTTGCTGGTGTTGTTTCTTCTGGAGCAGCTGGTACTTCTTCAGGGTGTGATTCAAGAGAAGCAAGTTCTTTCCGCTTGGCAGCTGCTTTTAATTCAGCAATTTCAGATGGTAAAGGCCGGCCGAGTAAGCGTGCCACCTCGTCTTCTGTTTGACGAACAGTTAACCGTTCATTAACGATCCGCATTAACATATCCCGTTGCTGCTTCTCATCCAAATCTAACAGCGCACGACCATGACGCTCTGAAATTCGGTGATCTAAAATAGCAGTTTGCACTGGAGTAATCAGGCGTAAAAGCCGTAACTTGTTAGCGACGAACGACTGACTCTTTCCCATTCCCTTAGCCAATTGTGACTGCGTAAGGTGGTTTAAATCCATAAGCTGGCGATATGCCTGAGCTTCTTCAACCGAACTCAATTGTGATCGTTGCAAATTTTCAATTAAAGCTAGTGATGCGGTTTCCTGATCGCTCATCTTTTCAATTATTGCAGGTGCTTTTTCCCACTTCAAAAGCTTCATTGCACGATAACGGCGCTCACCGGCAATGATTTCATATTTTGCAGGTTCGTATTCACGAAGAACGATTGGCTGCAAGAGGCCGTGTTCATCAATCGTTTGTGCTAATTCACGAATACCGTCTTGGTCAAAGACTTTTCGTGGCTGATAACGGTTGGGAATAATTTGATCAAGTTTTACTTCTACAACTTTATTTTTTGTACTGTCAGAATTGTTTTTTCCAATACCAAATAATGAAAAAGCCATACTCTTAACTCCTTATCTTATTGAATTGGTTTTTTGCTTGGTAAACCAGGGCGACGCGGATATTTATTGGGCGTTGATTTTACCTTATCAATCACAATTATATTACGTTCTTCATCTGTCACTGGCAAGGTCAAAGGGACTATTTTTTGTACTTGTCCCCCTAATTGCTTGATCGCCGTTCCGCCCTTTTGTAATTCTTCTGAAGCAGCACTTGCCTTATATGCAATAAATTCACCACCAACTTTAACAGCGGGAAGGCAAAGCTCGCTTAATACAGACAGGCGCGCCACAGCCCGGGCGGTTACTATATCAAATTGTTCACGGGACGAACTCTTCTTTGCACTAAAGGTCTCGGCACGATCATGGATCAACGTTACGTCCGTAAGTCCCAGCTTAGCTACTAACTCATCTAAAAACGCAATTCTTTTATTAAGCGAATCAACAATCGTTACTTTTAATTGTGGAAAAGCAATCTTTAACGGCAAGGAAGGGAAACCTGCTCCAGCACCAATATCACATAACGTTAGCTCTTCTGTCGTTAACCGGGGTTCTGCAAATGCCCCTGTAATGGAGTCATAAAAATGCTTTAGGTATACTTCATTTTCATCTGTAATACGGGTTAAATTTACGTGTTCGTTTGTCTTAACTAATAATTGATAATAATCAGCAAACTGTTGCATTTGTTTTGCCGATAACGTGATTCCCTTATTAGCTAATACCTGTTGAAATTGTTCAGGATTCATTCATTAAGTCTCCTTTCGTGAAACATTTATTGTTTCACGTTCCCTATTACTGTACCGTAAATTTCTGATTGTTGCAACTGAGTTAAGCCATTATGAGAATAAAAAATAAGACGGTAAAATAACCTAACTTCTGCTGATACTAAGACAGCAGTACAATAACTAGCTGTGATTAAAATAAACGACCAAAATCAGCTTTCTCGCCAACTTTGGTCATTTATCTCTTAACTATTCAATTAAATCACTTTAGTATTTTAAGAACTTTGGATCCATAAAGGCAGGATTAGGATAAGTATAGAATCCTTGACCTGATTCCTTACCTTCGTGTCCCTCCTTAATCATCTCATCCATTTTATCAGCAATTGCCTTATGACTTTCATCTTTAGTCTGAGCATATGTGTTTCTTTCAATCTGCGCTGCTGTTCGCAGACCTACCATATCTAAAATTCCAAATGGACCCATGGGGGCACCTGTTGATATCATCCAATCCTTATCAATCATTTCAGGCTCTGCAATTCCTTTTGCCCATAAGTTAAGTCCAGATGCTAATAACGGAATTAGTAGGGAATTGAGGATATAACCATGCTGCTCCTTATGAAGAACAATTGGAACCATTTTTATTTCCCGGGAAAAGTCAGTTGCTTCTTCAATTACTTGTGAATCAGTCTGCGCTGTCCCCATAATTTCAACGACATTAAATTTCCAAATTTGGTTTGCAAAGTGCATGTTGAGAAACTTTGCCGGGCGATCTGTAAATGGTGCTAATTGACTTGGGATAAACGTTGAGGAATTACTTGCAAAGATTGTTTTTTCAGGTGCAAGTTTTGATACTTCTTCATAAAAATGTTCTTTTAAGTCTAATGACTCAGGCAATGCTTCAATCATTAAATCAGCATCTTTAACAGCAGTTGCAATATCATCAGTAATTATCTTGATATTATCAAGACCCTTTTGAAATTCATCGGCCGTTAAGTGTACGTCACGTTCATAATCAGCTTTTAACGCCTTAATACGACGCTCTGCAGTATCAATATGGTGATTATAGACACTTACATTAAATCCGGATAATGCTGTTTGATAAGCAATCTGACTACCTAAAACTCCAGCACCTGCTATCATAATATTCTTCATTGGCATTTCCTCCTTGCTTATCTAATATTATCATATTTTAAAACGCTTTCACAAAGATAAGCTACTTTAAAGTATAAAAGTCCAGAATGATTTTTCATTCTAGACTAATATTGTAGCTTATTTAATTTTGCTTACTTCTTCTAGGAACCACTTGTTAAATGCATCAGCATCAATATCAAGGCAAACCTTAGCATTAGTTTTACCATCATGGTAAGCAGCCCGAACATCACCAACAGTTGCACCGATTGCTGGGCCATCTGTTTGGACGTCGACCCACATATCCTTAGTCCTAAAGGCTTCTGGATGAAGGAGGTAGAAAATGGTATTAACATCATGCATTGGAC
Organism: Limosilactobacillus caviae; assembly: GCF_014635905.1. Lineage (GTDB taxonomy): Bacteria > Bacillota > Bacilli > Lactobacillales > Lactobacillaceae > Limosilactobacillus > Limosilactobacillus caviae. Next base: position 10,582 of record NZ_BMDS01000008.1, on the reverse strand, counting down.
GCCCTGCATCGCTTCCATCGTTGTAGTGCGTGATTAAGCCATGGAGCATTTCTCCTGTCTTATTGAGTTTACCAAGTTTTTCAATAGTATCAGCAGTTAAAAGTGCTTTTAAGGTAACGTCTAAACCAACAGTAACGATTGGTACACCAGCATTGTACATGATCTTAGCAGCATCAGGATCAGTGAAGACATTAAATTCAGCTGCGCTAGTCATGTTACCGCCAGAGAATGATCCACCCATGGCAACAATTTGCTTAATGTGACTCTTTACTTCTGGATATTCGCTAAAGAGCAATGCGATGTTGGTATAAGAACCAGTTGGTACTAATACAACTTCATCTTCAGCCATAATTGCATCACGGAGAGCTTCAACAGCACTTTTATCGATTGGCTTACCATAATCAGTGCCGAAATCATAACCAGGCATTCCAGATTCACCATGGATTCGGGCAGCATCCTCGAACGGCTTAATTAATGGTTGTTCAGCCCCAGCAGCAACCGGAATATCCTTGCCAAAGAAATGAACAATCTTTAAAGCATTAGCAGTTGTCTTATCAACAGTAACATTACCGGCAACGGTAGTGATTAATTTTAAATCAAGCGATGGGTTATTAATTGCCATCGTCAAAGCAGCAGCATCATCAATTCCTGGATCAGTATCCATAATAATTTTAGTAGTCATAGTTCTCGTCTCCTTTTAATTATTATGCAAGCGTTTTCTGAATTAGTGTCAAAAAAAGCAGCTTCGACAGCTGCTTTTCAATTTTACCAAACGAAAAGGCCAACAAATGCGGCTGATAATAGTGAAACTAAAATACCAGAAAGCATTAAGTAACCAATGTTTGAAGCAATGTAATCGTTGTTTTCTTTGTCAACTAAGCCCTTGAAGGCACCAATAATCATACCTAAAGTACCAAAGTTAGCAAATGAAGTTACAAAGACAGTTAATACGGCACGCAAGTGAGGTGCGTAGCTGTTGATTTCACCAGTAACTTTACCCATAACAACGAATTCGTTAGTGATTAACTTCATACCCATATCTTGTGAAAGCATCCATGCTTCGTGAACAGGTAAACCAAGTAACCATGAGAATGGGAACATGATAACACCTAAGATACTTTCAAGAGAAAGGTCTTTCCAGAATAATGCCAAGATAGCATCGATCAAAGCAGCTAATGCAACGAAGGCAACAACGTTAGCAATGATGATAAGGATCAACTTACCAGCACCCAAAATTGAGTCCCCTAAGAAACTGAAGAATGGTTCACGCTTATCAGAGTCAACTTCAGCACCAACTTTTTCGATGGTATCGTCTTCAGCCGGAACCTTAACAGGGTTCAGCATACTTACGGCAATCAATGAGTTAATAATGTTAATTGGAACAGCAGTCAGAATATATTGTCCTGGCATCATTTCAATATATGCACCAAGAATTGAAGCAGTAACACAAGACATTGACATCATAGCGATAGTCAAATTACGTTCCTTATTCATGGCACGTAATTGCATACCAGAAACAGCCAAAACTTCAGTGTTACCTAAGAACATCATTTCTACAGCAAAGAATGATTCAAACTTAGGTTCACCGGTAATTAATGAAAGTCCCCGTCCGATCCACTTAATAATCCATGGCAATACACCAATGTAGTTTAAGATATCGAACAATGGAACAATCATAAGGATTGGCATCAATGCGGAACAAATAAAGTTTAGGTTCTTTGGTGTGTACCAGTCACCTAATGCAAACACAGTCCCCTTTGCAGAAACATTGACAATCCATGCAAATCCATCAGCAGCCGCCTTAACCCCAGCACGACCAGCAGATGAACTTACTAAGAACCATGCTAGAATTAAGTTAAGAACTACCATGATTCCTACAGTCTTCCAGTTGATTGCTTTACGGTCCTTGGAAAAGAGCCATCCAATCCCAAGAAAGACAACCAGCCCAATAATGTTGATAATAAGATACATAGACATGGCTGTGTACCCTCCTTAAATAGAATATTCGTTAACGGCCGTTCCAAACTAAGATAAAATAATTGCATTTGTGGCGAGTTAACTACTTAAGAATATCTTTAAATTTCATTCCTGTAAAGCGCTGTTTAATTGACAATTTGTGAATTTCCATTATTTTTTATCAGGATAATATTACAATTCACTAGTTTGATTACCTTTTTACGCTTTTAAAATTTCACAAAGTTTTTTGCCAACATATGAAAGCGTTATCATATGTTGGCAAAAAGAAACGGAGAAGCATCAGCGGTGAATCGCGGTCACCGTGTGTCTCTCCGTCGCCCCTGCCAAGGTTTTTCTATTATACTTAGTTATTTAATTTTGAGCAATTGTTCGACCATAATTTGAAATAAATTCCGCTTTCACTAAGAAGACATTTCCCGGGGAATATATCATTATTATGCCTTTAAACTGACGGAAGCCCGGAATGTTTATCGGAATAACATTCCGAGCTTCTCATCCATATGGAAGTGGGAAGAAAGGCCAGTTATTATTTTTTCTAGTTTATTATGGTAACTTATCTATCTGCTTAATACGAGGAACTTAAGCTTATCATTATAGGTTTGTTGTAGATATGGCCACTAATTACTTTTAGCTAACATACTTTTTACGGAAACTAAAGCGTTTCATGTGGAGTGGGGTGTTGGTAATTTTCATGCAAAAAGTCTAATTAACGTACTTCAAAGTAGTTTTATTATGAGAAGATGTTTGTTAAATTCGGCCTTCTATCTTTCCACACTTTCAGTATAATATTTTGCGTTTTAAATAGCAATCAAACCGCGTAACGACGGCATTTAGACCGCCTCTAGTTATTAAACAAAAGGGAGCTTTTTATTACTTTATACTTATCTCTTAAACTAATAATTATTAAATGCAAAAGAAAAAAGCCGAAAATAAATTTCAGCTTTTTTACATATTCTAATTTTCCTTCTTCTTTTTCAAAAATCCATAGCCATATGCAAGCAAGGCAAAGATGATAATCGAAAGAATTAGCGGAATTCTAGTTGAATCAATGAACAAAAGAATTACCAATACTGCTAGGAAGAAAATAATTGTTATCCAGCTAGTAATTGGATAACCGGGCATTCCGAATCCCTTAACACCCTTTGGATTCTGTTGCCGATATTTAATATGAGCAACGAGGATAATAATCCATGTAAAAATAAAAGTAATTGTAGAAATCCCAGCAATTACATCAAAGATTCCCGCTGGCATAATGTAATTCAAGATAACGGTAATGAAAAGGATTAGCGAAGAGAAAGTTAAAGCATGGTTAGGCACTGCCTTTGCGCTTAACTCTCCAAAGCGTTTTGGCGCGTTGCCGCTTCGAGAAAGTGAGTAAAGGGAACGACTAGTACTAAAAATTGCACTGTTCGTTGCAGACATTGCGGCTGTCAATACGACAAAGTTAAGAATCGCTGCTGCCCCTGGAACACCAATCGCTGCAAATACTTGCACAAACGGACTTGAAGTCGTCTTAACTTGGAACCATGGATAGATTGACATCAAAGCGATCATTGAACCAATGTAAAATAAACCGATTCGCACAGGCAAGGTGTTAATTGCTTTAGGGATATCCTTCTCTGGGTTCTTTGTTTCTCCAGCAGTCAGACCAACCATCTCAATCCCAACAAAGGCAAACACAACCATTTGAAATGACATCAAAAAGCCCATTGGACCTGTCGGGAAAAAGCCGCCCTGATTAACCAGGTTTGAAAGAGTAACCGGCCGTCCTTCAACGTGACCGTGCATTACAAGTAAAATAACCCCTACCGCAATTAATGCCAGGATTGCAATTACCTTAATCATTGAGAACCAACTTTCCAGCTCTCCAAACAGTCCAACATTAACCATATTAACAAGCATTAATAAGATAACAATAACTAACGGCCCTACCCATTGTGGTAAATTAGGGAACCAGTATTTCAAATAGATTCCTGTAGCGGTCAAATCAGCCATCGCCAACGTTAACCAACATGCCCAGTACATCCAACCAGCCACAAATTCCATCCGGTCACCCAAGTAATCTTTAACTGAGTCAATAAATGAATGTTTCGTCGTATCAGCTAAAATCAGCTCTCCTAATGCTCGCATCATAAAGAAGCAAAAGATCCCGACGATTAGGTACGAAAGAATGATGGACGGCCCTGCTTGGTGAATTGCAGTTCCTGACCCAAGGAAAAGACCAGTCCCAATTGCACCACCAATCGCAATCATCGTTACGTGACGACTTTTAAGTGATCGTTCCAACTTCTGCTGTTGTTTTTCGTCCATAATATGCCTCCTTAAAATTATTTAGTAACAAAAACGTTTTCTTAAACAAATAAAAACGCCCCTGGCAATTAAACTACCAGGGACGTTTTTAAACGCGGTTCCACCCATCTTTATAGCTCGTTATAACAAGCTACCTCTCAGTCGATAAGGAAACCACTCCATTTTAAACGTTCATGCCATTTAATTGGATCCAGTTTTCAGCAAATACTGGATTCTCTGTTAACCAATTATTAAAAGTTACTCATTATTATAATGATAATATTAGCTTTGTCAAATTTAAATTACTAATGGTCAAATGATAACTAAACATTTAGTACTTTATCTAAGAAATTCTTTGTATCAGGATGCTGAGGATTATCAAAAATCTCCTCTGGCGTTCCTTGTTCACGAATATCACCATCGTGGAAAAAGACTACTCGATCAGCAACCTGCTTAGCAAATCCCATCTCATGCGTAACCACAATCATGGTCATCCCTTCCTGTGCTAGACGTTTCATAACTCCTAACACATCACCAACCATTTCCGGGTCTAACGCACTCGTAGGCTCATCGAATAGCATCACATCCGGTTTCATCGCTAATGCCCGCGCAATAGCAACCCGTTGCTGCTGTCCACCTGATAATTTAGTAGGATCAGCATTAGCTTTATCAGCAAGGCCAACGAGGTCCAGATAGTGCATTGCTGCCTTTTCTGCCTCATCTTTAGTCATCTTACCTAGTTGAACAGGCGCAAGAATGATGTTCTCTAGCACGTTCATATTAGGAAATAAGTTAAAATGCTGAAAGACCATTCCAATATTTTCCCGCACTTTATTAATGTTCACTTGCGGATCCGCAATATCATAACCATCCACATAAATGTGACCGCTATTTGGTTCCTCTAGTTTATTAATACAGCGTAAAAAGGTACTTTTCCCGGATCCTGATGGCCCAATCATGCATACAACTTCATTTGGTTTAACATTAAGGTTAATTCCTTTAAGTACCTCGTTGTTTCCATAACTTTTGTGGAGATCTTTTACTTGTACTTTATAGTGTTTATCCATATTAAGCCATCCTCTTTTGTACGTAGTTTGATAACCAAGTCAATAATGTAATGATAATAATGTACATCGTCCCAATGATTAACCACATCTTAAACCCTTCCATGTTTTGGGAAATGATAACAGTCCCTGTCTGGGTTAATTCCATAACACCAATTGCGGAAAGAATAGATGTATCTTTTAACGTGATAATAAATTGGTTAACCAATGAAGGAATCATCAATTTAAATCCTTGGGGTGCAATAACTTTAATTAGCGCTTTACTATATGGCAATCCGAGACTCCGTGCAGCTTCCCATTGACCGATATTAACCGATTCAAATCCACCCTTAACGATCGCTCCGATATAGGCCCCTTCGTCAAAGGTCAACGTCAAAATCCCAGCTAAGAATAGCGGAACTTTATGACCAATCACATTTGGAACTCCCATATAAATAAAGAATGCAAGAACGATCATTGGGATTCCCCGGAAAATATAAATGAGGACACTTGAAACTGCATTAGCAAATTTGTTTTGAACAATTCCTAATACACCAAGGATTACACCAAAAATCATCGCAAAAATAATGCCGACAACGGTTAATTCAATTGTCATCCATAACCCACGAAGCAATGCTGGATAATTAGCCTTGATCAAGCCTAAGATTGTCCGATCAGTTGCACTGCTCTTTGTCGTACTATCGCTCTTAGTGTACTTATCAATGATTTTATCCATTTGACCAGTATCTTTTAGCCACTTGATTCCGTCATTCATCTTCTTTTGTAATGCAAGGTTCTTACCCTTTTGGAATCCAACCGCAACCGGCTGAGCATCAATTGGCTTCTTCGTCACAATCTTAAGCGGTACCCCTTCTTTAATACCATATTCAAGAACAGGGCCATCATCAAAGGTCGCAACTGTATTTCCTGTTTTTACGTCATTCCACATTGTGTTAGATGAATCAAAGTACCGGATCTTATAACCATACTTCTTTTGATTCTTCTTTAAGAATAAGGCCGCACTCGTACCCGACTTAGCAGAAACAGTCTTACCCTTCAATTGCTTCATCGACTTGATGTTACTGTCTTTTGCAACCGCCATTTCTACCCCATCAGTATAGTAAGGAGTTGAAAAGTCATATTTTTCTTTTCGTTCATCGGTAACACTCATTCCGGCAATTACCGCATCAACCTGTCCTGATTCAAGTGCTTGCAAATCGCCGTTAAAACTCATTGGCTTTAACTCATACTTAAAGTGTTCATGCTTAGCAATCTTCTTAAGCATTTCAATTTCGATTCCAGGATTTTTACCAGAATAGCCACCTTTACTATCCTGAATTTCAAATGGTTCAAACGTATTATTAGTTGCAAATGTATACGTTGGTTCGTCGGCAGACACCTGCTGAGGTTTGACCATTTCCCACCCGACTACAATTCCAAGAACTGCAACAATGGTGATGATCATGTTTTTCCACTTGCTGCTTTGCATCTATACCGACTCCTTTTTAATCAAATTTTAACCTTGGTAATACTTTAGCATTGCAAAGCAGTAAAATAAATAATCTTCGGCAAACTATGTGTTTATCAAAGGTGACAGCGGTTTAAACAAGAAAAAGCAAAAGTCAGTTACTAATTATGGTTAATTTTATTAAGTGATTTTGATAGTATCTAATTAGTTTATGAGAATTTTCTATTTAAAAAAGAAGCAGGGAAAACAAAATTTTCTCCTGCTTCATCTTTTTAATCTATAAATTTTACTGCTGTCCCATATGCAACAACAGACTGCATATCGGTGCTAATCGATCCCGAATCAAAGCGCATCATAACAACAGCATCGGCACCCTTGTCCTCTGCTTCCGCGACCATGCGGGCAATTGCCTTTTCACGGGACTCATGCAACATGTTAGTGTAAGCCTTAATCTCGCCACCAACAATATTTTTTAGACCTGCTCCAATATTGCTTAATACGTTTTTTGATTGTGTGGTAACGCCAAAGACCTCACCAATAACCTCATAATTGTGTCCGGGAATTCGCTCTGTCGTTGTAATCAGCATTGCACTTCCTCCTTACTTGTTGGCCTTATTACGGAATGGTACGGCGTTTTCCTTTGTAATCTTAGTTACCCCATGCATGTATGGTACTAAGACTTCTGGAATCGTTACAGAACCATCTTCATTTTGGTAGTTTTCCAAAATAGCAGCAACTGTCCGACCAACAGCTAAGCCTGAACCATTAAGCGTGTGAACATATTGCAGCTTACCGTTTTCATCACGGTATTGGGTGTGCATCCGCCGTGCCTGGAAGTCCAAACAGTTTGAACAGCTTGATACTTCACGGTACTTGTTTTGTGCAGGCATCCAGAGTTCAAGGTCATGGGTTTCAGAAGCAGTGAAACTCATATCACCAGTTGTTAAAGTAATAACATGGTATGGTAAACCAATCTTCTTCAAGATATTTTCAGCATTTGCTGTCATCTTTTCAAGTTCGTCCCATGAATTTTCTGGTTTAGTGTACTTAACCATTTCAACCTTATTAAATTGGTGCATCCGGATCAATCCACGAGTATCACGACCAGCAGCACCAGCTTCAGAACGGAAACATGGCGTTAATGCGGTAACATAAACCGGTAATTCTTCAGTTGGGATTACTTCACCCCGGTAGTAGTTTGTCAACGGAACTTCGGCTGTTGGGATCAAGGTCATATCTTCGCCGTTAACTTGGTAAACTCCTTCTTTGAACTTAGGGAATTGACCAGTACCGTACATGGAAGCGGCGTTAACAATGTATGGCGGAATTACTTCAGTGTAACCATCAGCCATATGTTCATCTAACATAAAGTTGTAAACTGCCCGCTCCAATTGAGCACCGAGACCAAGGTAGTAGACAAAACGTGCTCCAGATACTTTTCCAGCACGGTCAAAGTCTAAGATACCGAGATTCTCACCAATATCCCAGTGGTGCTTTGGTTCAAAGTCAAACTTGCGAACAGTACCAACTTTTCGTAATTCAACTGCTCCATCTTCAGTTAAACTAACAGGAACACCCTCATGCGGAACGTTTGGCAAGTGAGCCATCTTATCGTGAAGTTTTGCATCGTTTGCTTCAACTTCTTCATCTAGCTCCTTGATCTTATCACCGAGTTCACGGGTTTCCTTGATTGCGGCATCTGCAGATTCACCATTGCGCTTAGCTTCACCAATTTTCTTTGATGCTTCGTTCCGCTGTGCCTTCATTGTTTCTGTTTGTTGAAGCAATTCACGTCGCTTCTTATCTAAAGCAATAACTTCATCAATTTCTTCTGGCTTGACACCACGCGTTGCTAATTTTTCCTTATAAAAGTCAGGTTCTTGACGAATTTTTTTAATATCTAACATCGTAAATCCTCCTATGTAAATAAAAAGAGCCACTCCATCCCTTAAATTTTGGGACGAAATGGCTCTGGTTCCGCGGTACCACCCAAGTTTGACTAAAAAGTCACCCTCATGGTAGATAACGGCTACCCAACCGTGCGGAATTACCCGCCCACATACTTAACTGCACCGGAGTTTCGGCCAACAGCTCTCACCACCCGCTGTCTCTCTTCATGGCTTACTTGAAATGCATTCGTGTTTTTTATCTTGCACCTATCTTATTACACTTTTACTGGTTTATCAATTGAAATTTTATTTAAAACAAAAAAGGATTTTCATCTCTGAAAATCCTTTTTTGGTTAGTTTACGCACAACTAACTTTGATGATAAGTCCACCATTCAACATTAAAGCTTATCATCAAGCGGCTTACATACAGTTGGCTTAGCACATTGGCCATACTGCTGTAATTCTGTGCCGACTTTTTTAGGTATCACCAGTATTATGTGTACTGTTGAACTGCTGCTTAACATGACTGTCATGAACAGTAAAAGTATCTAGTAGCATACTTATATGATAAGAATTATAAATCATTCTCTGCCTATTGCTGTTGGCGAAAGCAATTAGGCTATCTTTAAGTTATCTGGGGGAGATATTGCTACTATTGCTTAAAGTTAAGTATTCGGGGGTTTCTTATAAGCATTATCTACCGTTTGACATATCTGTTGAGCATTGTTCATCAAATCATGATACCTCGTTATATAAGGCCATAACCTTATAAATATTAGGGAGTAGTGGTTGCAACAAACAATGCACAAAAATTGTTGCTAATACTTAATAACTCAGCTGTTACCACTGTCGAGCCAAGCGACAACCACTATTATAGTTAACACACCAAGGCATCGGGGGTCGCCTATAATACATTAATTATAACAGTCTATATCCGCCAGTTTATAAGGAACTTGTCCCAAACCAACTGGTGCATACTTGTCACTATCTCTTAGAGTCATGTTAAGTCATGCAATAAATCACTTGAATATAAGTAAAAGGTGAATACTCATCGAGATAAGTAGTAATCTGCACATGATCACTACCAGGCTGCATTCCATCTGCGGTTGTCGTCCAGATGAATGTCGTCACCTGTTGGCAAGTTGCGACCATTCCTGCATGAAACAGGTGGTTAAACTGACTGTTACATCAAAGATTAAATAATTTGCTAGCTGCTCTATCAAATAAGCCATTGCTAAAAGCAGCCACTAATAACTTTCAATTGTCATTCTACTCTCTTAAGAGTTTTTTTCAACTCATTTATCAACAGAAAATATCAATATTTTTAAAAAGATTACTCGCTTTTGTTATATTATCAACGTTTAAAGGTGCTTTTATAAATTTATTTCTATGAAAATCTACTATACATAAATGATGATTTAATCATATGTGATGTCAAAATGCCATTTCTCTTTATCGTTCGATCATCGGTTGCTAATAATTATTCAGTAACTTTTCCTTATTCATCTTCATAACAAACAATCCATTTTAGCCTAATATTTAAAAATCAAAAAAGCCCACGCTATTTCTAGCATGAGCTTTTTCTTCTGCTTCGAGTTTGTTGCTATGAATCTGTTAAGCCACTATATCCATTGCATTACGTTGTTAAGTCGTTGCAATAAACCATCTTCAAATTAACCACAACTCTCCGCATAGCTTATCTTATCCGTTCAACGTTTTATTAATCTTCTTTCCGACGCTTCTTTCCAGCAGCCAAAAGTCCGGTTAATCCTAATGCAGCTAATCCAAGGGCTGCGGCAGAACTGCTGTTTTCGTTACCAGTTTGTGGTAGCTTCTTAGCTTCTTGCTTAGCAGCTGGCGTTGCCTTAGCAGGTGTTGCTGCCTTTGGCGCAGCTGGTGCTTCAGGCGCTGCCGG
>NZ_BMDS01000007.1 GCF_014635905.1 Limosilactobacillus caviae | reverse complement strand
CTACACCTGCATCTGACAGCACTTCTGCTACACCTGCATCTGACAGCACTTCTGCTACACCTGCATCTAACAGCACTTCTGCTACACCTGCATCTAACAGCACTTCTGCTACACCTGCATCTAACAGCACTTCTGCTACACCTGCATCTGACAGCACTTCTGCTACACCTGCATCTGACAGCACTTCTGCTACACCTGCATCTAACAGCACTTCTGCTACACCTGCATCTGACAGCATTACTGTTACACCTGTATCTAACAGTACTTCTGCTACACCTACATCTTATATTACCAATAATGCCCAGCAGTTACCTCAGACTGGTAATAAAAATAATAATGCAGCTGCAATGGCTGGACTAATTACTTTAGGATTATCTGGTCTATTAACTGCATCTGCTGTCAGTGCTAAAAAAAAGCAGTAAATTATTCCAAAATTAGGAGTGGTTTAATGTGAGTACATGTATCACAAAAGAACTATCTAACGCTTTAAACAGTTTAACTGAGAACAATGAATGGGGAAATTCTTCTCAATCTATTGATAAGATGTTACAACCTAAGGATTGGCGAATGGTAGAAATTAAAAAATTTAGAAAACGTTTAAAAGAACAGGAAAAAAAAGGAGACCGTGAGGCTATTAAAAGTATTAATGAGTTCTTTAATACTCATAATATTAATGATAAAATAGCTAGAGCTGTATTATTAAGAATTTGCGGTGTTGATGTTAGAACCATTTGTAAAATTGTAAAATTAAGCGTAAGTGCATATACGTCCCATGTGACACCATTACTGCGAAATCATAAAAGCATATTTACTGACTCAAGCTTAAAGAATACGGCTTATGTTTTATGGCACTGTAATTTAGATGTTTTATTAGAAAAAGGAGAATTATCTTTTGAATAGTGATTTATTTGATAAAGCTATTAAACTAGCTAAAACTCAGATGTTGTATAATGCATTATTATCATTAAAAAATCAAGATGATGATAATAAAATTGTTCCAACAAATTCAGATATTACGTTAGATTTAGTAATGATTTTTTATAAAAAATTACTTAATTTACGAAGTCCTGAAGAATAAATGATAAATAAAATGTAAGCGAATTGTATAAATACCAACAATTCCTACCTACAAAATGATATCGATGCTACTCAAAAAATGTGAGTAGCATTTTTTATATAAGTAGACAATCAATTCTTAAAAAGGAAATTTTTGATTTTACGGTTAATTTTTTCTAAAGGACTATTGGAAAACTTATAATTAGAGCACCTTTGATTCTCTCTTCAAGAATTTGGTAAACCTTATTAAAGTCAGCGAATTTATTAGTAATTAGGTTAACGGTATTTTTTAATATGTATTCCTTTTTTATCTTACTAATATTCATTTTAAAGGGAAGCGGAGTTAGATGAAATATTTAAATTTCATCTAACTCCGCTTATCATTAATGGCCTATGCCACAATATTCCTTCCTATTTATTAGTCACGATCGTCATAACCCTTTGGATGAGTAGAGTGCCACTTCCAAGCAGTAGCAATAATATCATGAACATCATCGTACTTAGGATCCCAGCCAAGAATGTTACGAGCCTTATCACTAGCGGCAACTAATGAGTCAGGATCTCCAGGACGACGTGGTGCCATCTTTGCCGGAATTGGTTCACCAGTAACCTCACGAGCAGCTTCTAGCATTTGCTTATTTGAGAACCCAGTAGATGAGCCAAGGTTAAATGCATTACTCTTGTTGCCTTCCTTAAGGTACTTGATCGCAAGGATATGCGCATCTGCTAAGTCCATAACGTGAACATAATCCCGCACGTTAGTACCATCTGGCGTATTGTAGTCATCCCCAAAGATACTCAATTCTTTTCGCTTACCCTGAGCAACTTGAAGAATAATCGGTACTAAGTGTGTTTCTGGACCATGATCTTCACCAATCGTACCATCTGGAGCAGCCCCAGCAACATTAAAGTAACGGAGAGCAACGAACTTAATGCCATAAGCCTTGTCCGCCCATGCCATCATTTCTTCCATCATTAACTTACTCAAGCCATATGGGTTAATTGGCTTTTGCGGATCAGTTTCCTTGATCGGCATGTGTTCTGGAACACCATAAGTAGCAGCAGTTGAGCTAAATACAATGTACTTAATATCATGATCATGCATTGCTTCTAGCAAGGTGATCATTCCGCCAGTATTGTTATCAAAATACTTCAATGGTTTGCTCATTGATTCAGGAACGATTGAGAAAGCAGCAAAGTGAACAACTGCTGTAATATCTTCATTATCAAAAATCTTATCTAAGAATTGACGATCACGGATATCGCCCTCATAAAACTTAGCCTTAGGATTAATTGCATCACGGTGACCTGTTGATAAGTTATCAGCAACTACTACGTCTTCACCGTGTTCAATAAGGTCTTTTACCATATGGGAACCGATATATCCGGCACCACCAGCAACTAAAATTGACATCTTGTTTCCTCCTTGATCGAACTAAAGCTTTCATAGTGATTGTAGCACAGTTTTACCATCACCAATCAGTAAAATTTAGTAAAATAAAGTAAAAATTTAACTATGATTATTATAGTGACGATTTTAACTGTTCAAAATCAATCTGTTGGTCTAAGTATTTAAATAAAATACCTTCTCTTAACCCGCTGTTACTAAAACTAATTTCATCAATTGATAGTTGTCGCATCAATGAGATTAACGGGAGGAGGCCACCGACGATTACATCAGCCCGAACTTTAGTAATTCCTCGAATCCCCGCGCGTGTCTGGCGGTCAACTTCTAATAACTGCCGCATGATTAAAAAGGCTTCTTCTGACCGCATTGTCAATCCATGCACCGGGCTGACCGTTTCCGGATTAAGTGCCTGCTGCCAACGATATACTTTGGCTAATGCACGGTTACAACCGCCCAACGCAATAATCTTGGTCTGACGCATGCGATTAAGCCACAGTTGTTGTGAAAGAACCTCGTCAATTCTAACCATCGCATCGAAAAGGTCGGCCGGATTAATCTTATCATCAAGGTGATATGTTTGTGAGATACTAACAGACCCGATTGGGATACTAACAGTCTCTTCAGCCTCACCATTATTAACTGAGATCAATTCCATACTTGCCCCGCCGGTATCAATAATGATGCCCTTATCAATCGGCAGTGTTTTACTAACGCCAACATAATCAAGGTAGGCTTCTCGTTCACCGCTAATTACCCGAATATCAAAGCCTGTTTCCCTTCGCACTTCTTCAATGAATTGAAGTTGGTTCTGCGCTTGACGAACAGCAGCCGTCGCAACTGCAATAATTATTAAATTTTTATTCCGATACTGATCACAAATTGTCCGAAACTCTTTTAGTGCTGCAATAGTCCTCTTTACTGGTGCAGGCTTAAGTATTTTCTCCGGTCCCATATTCGATGCAAGACGAACATACCTTTTTTCATATTGAACGGTTTCATAATTACTGGTACTTTGAATCCGTGTTATTTTAAGGCGAACTGAATTTGATCCTAAATCAAGAATTGCAAGATATTGCTCTTTGCCCATAAACTATTCATCCTTTCGTTCATCTAAGTGCAGACTTGAAACATGACGAGTCAAAGTCTCAAAAACTGAGGAAAAATGCTTTTTAGCCTTCTTTTCCTTTTTCTCCTGGTCATTTAACTTCATTGCTTGTTTGACAAAGTACTCTTGGGAGCTAAAAGGAGCGGCATTCCCACGATCAATCCGTTCATAATGATCACCAACGAGTTTACGGGCTTTAACATTATCTTTCCACATCACATCAAAAATATGAATTGCATGTGCTTTTGTGTCAGATTGGTTTACCGGATAAAGTTCTTCAACCCGCCGATTAAGGTTTCTCGTCATCATATCTGCACTAGCAAGATAAACCTCTTCATGACCGTTACTCTTAAAGTAATAGATTCGTGAGTGTTCAAGGAACCGACCAACAATCGAATGAACTTCGATATTGTTATGAAGCTCTGGGAGATCATTTCGTAAACAGGTAATCCCCCGAATAAGCAATTCAACCTTGACGCCATTAGCAGCCGCATCATATAGACGGGCAATAATTTGTTTATCCGACAATGAATTCATTTTCATCCGAATTAAGGCTGGATTACCGTTCTTCGCATTTTCGATCTGCTCATCAATTTTTGCGTTGATAAAGGTCCGAATTCCATCAGGAGAAACTCGCAACTCATTGAAGTAAGCCGGGCGGGCAAAACCGGATAGCATATTGAACAGGTTGGTCATATCAATTCCGAGTTCATGGTCACATGTAAACAGCCCCATATCGGTGTAGAAGTGAGCCGTGACATCATTGTAATTACCGGTTCCAAGGTGCATATACCGACGAAGGCCATCTTCATCCCGCCGAATAACCAGCGCAACCTTACAGTGGGTTTTGAGTCCTACCAGTCCATAGATAACGTGACAACCCATTTGTTCAAGCCGTTGCGCCCATCGAACATTATTTTGTTCATCAAAACGGGCTTTAACTTCAACAAGAACCGTTACCTGTTTCCCCTGTTGCGCTGCCATCCCTAAATATTTAATGATTGGGGAATTGCCTGATACTCGATAAAGCGTCATCTTAATCGCTAATACATCAGGATCAACAGCTGCTTGATGAATAAAGTTTACCACCGCTTGGAAGTTGTCATAAGGGTGTTGCATTAAATAATCTTTATGACGGATTGAATTAAAAATATTATGTTCCATATCTAATTCTGGATTAAGGTATGGCTTATATGGCGGATAGCGTAAATCATCATGTCCATCGACCATCCCTGATAACTTCTTCAAAAAGGTTAAATCTACCGGTCCATCAACCTCATATAGGGATCGTTCGCTTACATGCAGGTTATCAATCAGCTGCTCCTTTAACCAATTGTCAATTGATTGGGGAACTTCTAGCCGCATTACCTGACCGTGTTCTCGTTCACGTAACTGGTGCTTTACCGCGCGCAGTAAATCAGAGGTATCTTCCTCTGCCACATCTAAATCCATATCCCGCATTACCCGGTACGAAGCCGTTGCTAAGATCTCATAGCCAGGGAAAAGTGCTACTAAAAATTCAGTAATAATCTCATCAATCAAAATGAAATTATTTTCTCCGGGCAACCGAACTAACCGCTTATAAATTTCTGGAACCCGGACCGTTGCAAATTTAATATCCGCTTCTTGACGATCATCATGTGGTTCTGCTTGCGGACGGTGAACTTCTTGATCGCCTTCTAGAATTGCTTCTTCCTGATGAGCCGTTGGTTGAGTACGCCGGCGAAGTTGCACGGCAATGTTTAAAGAATTATTTGAAATGAAAGGAAATGGTCGTGAAGCATCATCCGCCATCGGGGTTAACACGGGCATCAATTCATCATTAAAGTAACGGCGAATAAATTCGTACTGCTTTTCGTTTAAGTCCCGCACATGCAAAATCTGAATATCATTTTTAGCAAGTTCAGGTATAATCTGCTGGTTATAGACTTCATAACGTTGCTTAACCATTCGGTGTTCTTTTTCGTTTACCGCATCTAATTGTTCCTCTGGTGTTAAACCTGATGCATCTGTGGTAGTAACATTAGCAGCAGCGAGTTTATGCAAAGAAGCCACCCGCACCATAAAGAATTCATCCACGTTACTCTGGGTAATTCCCAAAAAGTTGGCCCGTTCTAATAATGGATTTGCGGTGTCCGTTGCTTCACCCAATACGCGACCATTAAAATCAATCCAGCTCAATTCTCGATTAACATAATTTTGCGGCTTATAAAAATCCTTATACATATTAACGATCACTCCTCTCAGTTAAAACCGGCTGAATACCATATACATCCCTAAATAATTGTGATTTTTGACTAAAGGACCATTTTTCAAGCACTAGGTCGTCACTCGCCGTTGCTTTAATAATTAACTTACTATCACCAACAAGTTTTAATTTAATACTCGAGATTTTTTGCAATCGTGAGTCATCTAACGCATCAACCAATCGTAAAATAGCGGCTAGTTTAGCTACCGGCATCTGAATTTCATCATCAAGGTGTCGATAATGAGCCTGACTGATATCCGGTGATTCCGCACTATGATACCGAGCAACTTCTGCAATAATTCGATTATCCTTATCCGAAAGACCAATTAACGGCGTCGTTTCCATAATATAGGCCGAATGCCGGTAATGTCCCCGTTGGTTGATAAAATTACCAATATCATCAATTCGACTAGCAATCTCTAATAATAACCGCTCATGCTGACCTAAACGGTGAATCGGGCGTAACTGATCGAAAAATTGAAGTGAAAAATTGGTAACGAAATCACGGTGAGCTGAATCAACTCCATACCGTTCTGAGATATTGTCAGCAGCTGTCCTAATCATTTCATTAATTTGTCGTCTTGTTTGATCATTATTGACACCGATCCCGTGGGAAATTCCATCCATTGTTGAGATATCTGTAACATATATTCCTGCTGGTTGGATTAACCTAACAGTCCGGGCCGTTACTAAATAATTTGGCAGTAATAATTCAAATTGCTGGTCATCAATCTGAATATTTTTAATCAAACCATCTTTTACGGGAGAAAGAATCTTTTGATAGTCTTCATGGAATTTATCAAGCGGAACTTCCGCAATTTGCCGATTATGAGGCAGAAATAGCTTATTAAGTGACAATGCGTTTTGAATCATCATCACTGTATGCTTCTTCTTAGTTAATTCGGGAGTTAGATATTCTAATTTACTGCTAATATAGTCTTGAATAATTTCGGTCGGATTTGTAGCTGTCTTACGGAGACGGTTCACTAGATGACTAATCTTAGCATTCCCCAGGTCTATATCCCAAGCACGCTCAAAACTCCCATGATGAAAGTACGCCAAAGTTGTTGAACTAAGACCAATGCTTAATAGGTACATATTATGCTTGCTCAGCTTAGTAAACTCCGGCAATAGGGTAAGGAGATAACTCATTGATTGCGCCATTAGCTGATTATTATTCAACCATTCAATCTTCATCCCCGTCCGTACCTCCAATTGATCGGCCACATAACGGGTTGCCACTGGATCAAGGTCTTCAAGATCGCCATAAAATTTTACGGGAGTTGCTTGATAATCCTTAATAATCTGTTTAAATCCCTCAATATTATTAACAATTGCCGACATATTTTCCGAATAGTTGGCAACCTTAGTTTTTCCAATATTTAAGAGACCCGATTGAACATTATTCACGACTTTAAGCGTTGAAACTTCTATAATTCGTAAATTTACCTGATCGGGTTCGAGGTAAATTATTGCCGTTAATGATCTTTTCACGTCAACTCACTCCTCATAAATTACTACTATTCATAGAATAACATCTTCACATAAATGTCTCTACATCAAACCACTTAGATATTAGCCAACAAGCTTAAAGTAGTCATCAATCGCGGTATTTCTAATATATAAAAACAACCCCTAAAGTCCGAGAAAAACGAACTCTAGAGGTCTCTATTTATGTTCCTTAAATATTACTAGGATATGATAATGAAGTCTCAAACAGCTTCTGCCATGTTCTCCTTCTTTGTTTTTAATACCATTCAATTTCAGCAATCGCATCAATTTGGTTATCAGAACTGATTTGATGGCGGGTTGTTCTTTGACCTTCTATTAGCTTACTAACCTTACTATCAATCTTTTCACCATCGCGAACTTCCTGTAAATACTGGAGGTTAAACTTTTTCAACCGATGTGTTTTCAAAAAATCACGGCCGAGCGGATCAAGCAGCCAATCAAAGTAGCGGGCGTTATTAACATGGTGGTTGGCATCAAGGTCAAAATAACGGACACGGTAATCTTTTTCTACAATCGGGGCATTTTCATTTAACTTTTGCGGACGCTTCAATCGCGGAATTCGTTTAACAACTGGCGAATGAAATGGCTCAATTAAGGTTGTCGGAATTGATTCCATCCTCCTTGTCTTTAAATTCATAAAAACAAAAATAGCCTTAATTCGTGCATATTCAATATTATGCTCTTTATCTGTTATCCAAAATTCACGAACAGCAAAAAAACGATTATAGGCGACAGCTCGTGTTCCCAAAATAATCGTTTCACCAAAAACGGGTTGTTGTTCGGCAAGCTGTCCTTCATACCCGCTTACTACCCACGTGCCGCCAGTTGCCTGAACTTTTTCAATGCCCATCCCTAACGCCATGCTGTGTTCATCCGAAGCCATCGAAATCATACTTAATAACATACTCATACTAGGGTGGCCGGTTTCATCACACTCATAATACGTTAATAAGTGCGGCATCTCATAAGTTTGCGTTTTCTGCTTTAGTTCCATAATTTTCTCCTACAATTGGTGATACTGTTTATATAATTCTTGCCGCTTTACATTATTTTTTTTAGCCACTAATTTAATAGCTGCATTAGTAGATAAACCATCCAAAATTGCTTTATCTACTTGTTCAGTTAGCGACAGCTGTGAATCATCATTTTGTTCTTCAACTGGATGATCGTTCCCAGCTACTAAAATTACAAATTCACCACGTGGTTGATGGCTATCGAACCACGTCGCTACTTCAGATAAGGTACCGCGCGTGAATTCTTCGTAACGTTTAGTAAGTTCGCGAGCTAAAACCACACGGCGTTCTCCCCCAAAGACTTCTGCCATCGTCGTTAATGTCTTCTTTAATCGATGTGGCGCTTCGTAAAAAATCATCGTTTCTTCACGATTCTTCAACTTTTCAAGCGCTGCGACCTGCTGTTGGTGTTTACGTTCTAAAAAGCCAAAGAAATAAAACGGCTGCGGAACTAAGCCTGAGGCAATTAGCGCTGTTAAACCAGCGTTCGCACCAGGAAGCGGAATAACTGGTAATCCCTCTTTTACAGCAGCCGCAACCAACTCTTTTCCTGGATCAGAAATCGATGGCATTCCCGCATCACTACACTGCGCAATAGAGTAACCAGCTTTTAATTTTTCAATCAATTCTGGGACACGCTGTTCAGTATTATGCTCATGAAAACTAATCTGACGAGTTGTAATATCAAAATGATTCAACAATTGCTGAGTATGCCGAGTATCTTCAGCAGCAATCAAATCAACTTCTTTTAAGGTCTTGATTGCACGAAAGGTCATATCCTCCAAATTGCCGATTGGCGTTGGTACAAGATATAAGCTTCCTAATTGATGTTCATTAAAACTACTAATTTGCTGCATAAAATCTCCTATTTCATCATTCCCTGATCATGCCCAAAAATTGCATCAAGACAGAAAGTACATGATTCATTCGGTTCGAGTCTTTTACCATAGTATTCACTACATACGTGAAAGCCCTGTTGGTAAAGTTCTTTTAAATTTTGACGAGAAACAGAAAGCTGATCTTTATTACGTTGCGGCCGATTTTCTTTTATAACCTGTCTTAAATGTTTGTTTTCAATTGAAAGCTCAACATTTTCTTCAGAAATAGCAATAATTTTTGCCTGTAACTGCTCCATCTTTTTTACTAAATCCTGTGTTTGGCCCATTACCTGCGCAAATTGTTCATAAAGATTATCTGAATTATATTCTTCACTCATCTTCTCGCCCCTAACTAATGCTTAAGATTTGCACAAGCCGAATCGTTAACTGTTCAACAACATTTTGAAAACTAATATTTTGCTCTAACATATGACGCGTCTCTAAGGTTGCTTGGCTAACTGCTAGTAACTGCGCAGGAGAGTGTTTCTTTACTACTTCTTGGATCGCCGTTAATGCATTGCTAAAGTGAAGACGGTCAGTATCCGTAATACCTGTACTAACCATTAAGGTATCACGCCAAATCAAGGTAATAAGATCAAGGATAACCTGTTGCTTTTCCCGATCAGCTGCCAGCTTTAATAAAATTGTCTGAACATCAACGAAGCCCAGCATATCAGCCTTTCCAGTATCCTTATACCACTGAATAACAGCTTTTATCGTATCATCAAACCAATTATCCTTTTGCCACTGTTCAATAGTCGCTACTGAATCCGTAATTCCTACTGCAATTTGACGCTGTGTTGCCGATATATCATGTTCAGCTAATACCTTTAATAATGCAGCCCTTTTCAATGGCGGAAGTTCTATTACTTGTGTCCGTGATCGGATTGTCGGTAATACCGCACTTTTATTGGTTGTTAACATCAAAATATATATACCGGGACCGGGTTCTTCAATAAATTTGAGGAGACTATTAGCAGCTCCATTAGTCATTTTGTCAGCATCTCTAATAATAAAAACCTTTTTATTACCTTCAACTGCACTTTTAGAGAATTCAGCTTTTAAGCGCCGAATCTCATCAACTTTTATCTGACGGCCCTCTGGAGCTGCATAGACAATATCAGGATGGTTGCCTGACAATATCCGTTGGCACTCAGCACATACCAAATCCGGCTCATTATTTTGCGGATGTAAGCAGAACAAACGCAACGCCAACCACTTTGCAATAGACATCTTGCCTGAGCCTCCCGGACCCACCAATAAATAGGCATGGGCAAGCTCACCATTAGATAGTATCTTTTGAAAACGCGTAATTATCGTTGGCTGTAGTTGTTCAGCACGTGTTCGTTCCTGTTCAGCCACCCATCTCACCTACTTAAAATTTAATGAAGTCCTCAACTGGTAAAACAAAGACCGTTGCCCCGCCAATCTTAACATTAACAGGAAAGGCCGAACCACCTTCAACATCCATATGCATTTGTGATGTCACATATTGTTCACGTGATTCCGCATTCTTTTTAATTACAGCTAATACATCTTGGACGCGTTCGTCTTCAATCCCAATTAAAAATGTTGAGTTACCTTCACGTAAAAAGCCACCAGTTGTTGATAACTGCGTAACGTGGATTTCTGCTTTATTAAAAGCCTTCCGTAAACGATTGCTGTCTTTTGATTGAACAATTGCAATAATCATTTTCATATTAATCACCCTTTTTATTAAAACAAATCTGAAAACCGGTCATGAATTGTCATCTTTACGTCTTTAATTACATTTGCTAACGGCTGACTTGCATCAATCAACTTGATTCGGTCTGGATGGGCATTATAAAGCTTCAAATACGACTGACGGACAGTCTGGTGAAAAGTAAGTTTTTCTTTGTCTAACCGGTTAACTTGATCAGATCGATGCTCAGCAATCCGTTCAAGGCCAAGTTTCGATTCGATATCAAGATAAATTGTTAGTTCTGGCATTAACCCATTGATAGCAAATTGGTTAATCTGCCAAATCTCTTGTTCTCCAAGACCACGGCCCGCACCTTGATAAGCAATTGAACTATCTACATACCGATCACATAGGATTACTTTCCCCGCTTTTAAGCCTGGAATTATTTCTGAAACAATATGTTGTCGTCGTGCTGCTGCAAAAAGTAATGCTTCTGTTCGAGCATCCATATCAGTATTTTGACCATCAAATAATACTTGTCGAATTTGCTCAGAAATCTTGTTACCACCTGGCTCACGTGTATACATTATCTTTTCTTTACCTAGCTGTTGTTCAAGGTCTTCTTGAATTTGCCGAATAACACTCGTTTTGCCTGCGCCATCCGGTCCTTCAAATGATATAAATTTTCCGTCCATGTTTCTCTCCTAGCGATCAATTACCCCGTCATTCAGCGTACCATGTACTTTAAATTTACGAGCAATCTTATACAAGTATAAAAACTTCTGCTCCTGAATCCGCGACCGGTAATGCAGCTCACTATTAACATTAGCTTCGTATACTGCACGTTCAGTCTCACGTGCATGATCCCAACTCGCCTTTGTAGAATATACCGCTTCTAAGAGACGACGATTTCGTTCACGCTCAACTTCTTTTGATGGTCGTTTAAAAAACATTCTTTTACATCTCCGTTCGCCCTTGCACAGCCTTAAATAATGTCATTTCATCTGCATAATCGATATCAGCACCAACTGATAATCCATGTGCCAATCGTGTAACTTTAATTCCAGCAGGTTTGATTAATTTAGCAAGGTACCCAGCTGTTAACTCGCCATCAGATGAAGCATTAGTAGCAATGATGATCTCTTTTACTTCATCATCCTTTTTCAATCTCTTAAGCAGGCTAGTAATGTTTATATCTTCTGGTCCAGTACCGGCAACTGGCGAAATCACGCCATGTAAAACATGATACAAACCGTGGTATTCATGCATTCGTTCCATCGCCATTACATCTTGCGACTGTTCAACAACTAAAATTTGTGAATGGTCACGGGTCTTATCGCGACAAATCGGGCACGGATCATCTTCTGTAATATTGCCACAAATACTGCAATTATGAAGATCTCTTTTAGCAGATAAAAGTGACTTAGCAAAATTTGTTACATCGTCTTCCTGCATACTTAAAGTATAAAAGGCAAGACGAGTAGCTGTTTTTTGACCAATTCCCGGTAACTTAGTATAACTTTCGATTAATTTTGCTAACGGTTCTGGATACTGGATCACTTTTTACAACCCCATACCTTGTGTGTACTTGCCAAGCTTTTGCTGTGTGGCTTCATTAACTTGCTTCATCCCATCCTTAACAGCAGCAATTACTAAATCTTGCAACATATCAATGTCATCTGGGTCTACCGCTTCCGGTTTAATCTTTAAGTCAACTAACTGGTTATCGCCGCTAAAAGTAGCCGTTACCATATCATCCGGTGCCTTACCAACAAATTCTTGTTTTGCCAATTCTTCATGTTCTGCCATCATTTTCTTTTGCATTGCCTTAGCTTGCTTCATCATTTGTTGCATATTCATTCCACGCATCATAGTATCATCCATCCTTTATATTTAATTATCTTCTATTTTAACAATATCACTGCCAAATAGCTTTTGCGCTGTCGCTACCTGGTTATCTTGCACATTCTCTTGCTCTGCCGGTGCCTCATCTTCTGGAGGTAGCGGTGGTTCTTCAGGAGAGATGGCTGAAGCAGCTTGCGTTTGACTAGTAGTCTTGGCAGCTGCTGGCTGATTTTGCTCAGATACCTTTGTTTCCTTTTGTTTCTTGCTAAAACCATGGTCCCTGATAAAGTCTTGGCGAATCTTCGGCCACTTATCTTTTGGTACAAAGACAACCTGACGTTCATTCCCAGTCAGCCTCTGAAGCGCATCTTCCATATTCTTTAATAAGGTCGTGTCATCAGCAGCCTGTTGGAATAAAAATGGATAGTCAAACGCCACAATTATTCCGACTGCACTAGCTGCAACCGGCTGAGAAACATGCAATAACGAACGCTGGGGGACAGATAGCAGATTTAACATATCTCCCCATAATTCACGAACATTAACTAAGTCTTGGCGAGTGGCGTTTTCCAATACCGGATAAACCTTATTAAGATTAACCTGCACTTTCTTTTGCTGAACCCGCGGCTGTTCGTTTTGTGAACGCGAGACCGGACGACTGGCCCTTGCAGGACTGCTCTGTAATTGCTTAACGGTTTGTTGTAACTGTTGAACTTCCTGTTGCAGTTTTTCAATTGTCTCGTTTTTAGAAATATCAACTGAAGACTGAGTAGTCAATTGTCCATTACTATTACGATTAACTTGAGCCAGTTTAATCGTAAGAACCTCTAAATATACATCCGGATGAGTTGTAAACCGCATCTCCTCTTGGATGTTATTTAACTCGTCAATCATTTGATACAAAGTCTCTGAAGATGCTAACTGTATTAGTTCTTCAAAGTCCTCTTTTTTCAGGCCGGTACTCTCAATGCTAATCAGACTTGGAGATTCCTGATATAACAAAATATCACGAATAAAAGAAATCAAATCTTCAATAAAGCGTTGACCGTCTTTTCCTTCAGCTAAGATGTCTTTCATGGTATCAAGAGCGGTTGCTCCCTCATGTTTGCAAACTTCTAAAAAGTATTTTTTTAGCAATTGTTTGGTAACACTACCAGTAACTAACAGCGCATCGTCTAGCTTTACTTCATTATCACTGAAAGAGAGAACCTGGTCAAGAATACTCAACGCATCCCGCATCCCCCCTTCAGCAGCATTTGCTATTACCCACAATGCCTTTTCATCATAAGTAACCTTTTTTTGATCAAGAATAAATTTCATTCGATCAAAAGCATCTTGTGCTGAAATTCGATGAAAATCAAATCTTTGAACCCGCGAAATAATTGTTAACGGAATCTTATGGGGTTCAGTTGTGGCCAAGATAAAAATAACATTAGCCGGTGGTTCTTCAAGTGTCTTTAACAGAGCATTAAACGCCCCAGTTGAAAGCATGTGTACTTCATCGATAATATAAACTTTGTAATCCGCTTGTGTGGGGGCATATTTTGCCTTATCCCTAATATCGCGGATCTCTTCAACCCCATTATTTGACGCAGCATCAATTTCAATCACGTCGTTTAGCTGACCGTTCGTAATAGCCTTACAAATATCACATTCATTACAAGGCTCACCATCTTTTGAATAATGACAGTTAACCGCCTTAGCAAAGATTTTTGCTGCCGAGGTTTTACCAGTACCACGCGGACCAGCGAACAAGTATGCATGGCTTATCTGGTGAGTGATAATTGCGTTTTTTAGGGTTCTTGTAACAATCTGTTGACCGACAAGATCATCGAATCGCTGTGGTCGCCAGACACGATATAATGCCTGATAACTCATCGCTAGACTCCCTTTCCAAATTTAAAATACCATAAAATATTATACTAGGTATTAAGCATATAAAGTAGTTAAAATATATATTAATTATTTTAACTAAATTTTTAAAATAAAAAGAAGTATGAAAAAATAAAAGAGACTGTGAAAATATTATTTTCCACAATCTCCAGCTTAATTATCAATAAAACTTAGAGCACAAGGTATATCATACTTAGTGCTGCTTCCTTCCAGACCTGACACGGTTCGTAAGCATACCCTTGCTCTAAGGCCTTACGGCAAATAGTATAATACACTATTTTTCTTTAAATTGCTAGAGGTTAGTTCTATTTTTTCGCCGTGCCTCTTTACGCCGGCGCCGGATCTCACGGAAAAAGTTTTTTAGCATTTGGCTGCATTCATCGCCTAAAATCCCTGAATAAACATTTACTTGGTGGTTTAAACGGGAATCATTTAATAAATGGTATAAACTATCAACAGCACCAGCCTTAGGATCTGCTGCCCCATAGTAAACATTCTTTATCCGTGCATTTATAATTGCACCGCTACACATAATACAAGGTTCCAAAGTAACATATAAGTCGCAATCTTCTAACCGCCAGCTTCCCATATTGGCACAGGCCTCCATAATTGCAAGCATTTCAGCATGGTAAGTTACATCTTGAAATTTTTCGCGCATATTATGGCCGCGTCCAATTACTTGTCCATTATGAACAACGATTGCACCAATTGGTACCTCGTCTAAAATCTTGGCTTGTCTTGCCTCTGCAATTGCTAATTTCATAAATTTTTGCTGTTCAAGTAATGATGAATTATTTTTTTCCATTATTTTTCTCCAACTACTTAAAATTCACCTGCTATTCAGTGTATAATACTAAATTAGTTTTTCAAATTAATTAATTTTGCTAATCACCTGTTCAAAAATTTTATCAAAAAAAGTTTCACAGGTGTTAATCACTAGCTCAAGCACTATATGTTGTGTTTCACTATTTATTCAACACGAAATATAGTGCTTTTTTAATTGATTTTTTTCAATTCCCCGTTATACTAGAAAACATCGACTAACCGATTAGGAGGCCTCATGAAAATGGTAACTGTATTTTCAAAAAATAATTGTATTCAATGCAAAATGACAAAACATTTCCTCGAACAACACAAAATTTCATTTATTGAACATAATATAGATGAACAGCCAGAATACATATCCCAACTTAAATCTGAAGGTTTTATGGCAACACCTGTTGTAAAACTTCCCAACGGTCAAGCATTTTCTGGTTTTCGTCCTGATCAATTAAACCAGCTTGCTTAATTTTAATTAATCTAGCACTCTTGCCAGGCATCAATTCGCTATTGGTGCGCTGGCTTCTTTATTGACATAATCAAATTAATCCAGAAAGTGAGTTATTAAAATGGCGTTATCTGATATCGATATGACCAAAGTAAAATATTACGATTACAACAACGAAGTAAACATCCCTAAAAACGGACAAATTCAACTAGATAAAGATAAGTTAGCCTTGGAAGACTTTATCAAAAATAACGTTGTACCGAACACTAAAAAGTTTTCTTCCTTAAAAGAACGTTTTCAATGGTTAGAGGAGAATGACTATATTGAAGACGGCTTTATGAGCAAATATAGTGAGGCATTTATTGAAAAGCTTTACGACTACTTAAAAGCACAAAATTTTCACTTTCACTCATTCATGGCCGCATATAAATTCTACGCGCAATATGCTTTGCGGACGAATGACAAGGAATACTACCTTGAAAACTACATTGACCGTGTTGCTATGAATGCTCTTTATTTGGCAAATGGAGATGAAGAACTAGCAATGCAGCTTGCTGATGAGATTATTCACCAGCGTTACCAGCCTGCAACTCCAACATTTCTTAACGTTGGACGGAAGCGGCGTGGTGAATTTGTCTCTTGCTTCGCTATTCAACCAACCGATGATATGAATACGATTGGACGAACCATCAATTCTGCTCTCCAGCTCTCAAAGATCGGCGGCGGTGTTGGAATCAATCTAAGCAACCTACGTGAAGCTGGCGCACCGATTAAAAAGATTAAGGGTGCGGCCAGTGGCGTAGTGCCGGTCATGAAATTATTGGAAGATAGTTTCTCCTATTCTAATCAGCTTGGTCAACGGCAAGGTGCCGGAGTAGTTTACCTTAGCGTTTTCCACCCAGACATCATTGAATTCTTAGGAGCAAAAAAAGAGAATGCCGATGAAAAAATCCGCCTTAAGACTCTTTCACTCGGAATCACTGTTCCTGATAAGTTCTATGAATTAGTTGAAAAGAATGCTGAGATGTACTTATTTAGTCCCTATGATGTTGAAAAAGTTTACGGAGTGCCATTCTCTTACGTTGATATTACTAAAGAGTACGACAAGCTCGCAGCAAATGACCAGATTCGGAAGAAAAAGGTTAATGCCCGTGATCTTGAAGATGAGATTAGTAAACTCCAGCAAGAATCTGGTTACCCATACATTATTAATATCGATACGGAAAATCGTGATAATCCAATCAATGGTAAAATTGTCATGAGCAACCTCTGTTCAGAAATCGCTCAAGTACAAGTACCTGCACGGGTAAACGACGATCAATCATACTCAGAAATGGGAATTGATATTAATTGTAACCTTGGCTCAACTAATATTGCAAATATGATGGAAAGTCCTGATTTTGGTAAATCTATTAAGGCAATGATGCGTGGCTTAACACGAATTAGTGATGTAGAAGACTTAGATGTTGTTCCGACTATTCAAAACGGAAATCGTCTTGCGCACTCTGTTGGTTTAGGGGCAATGGGACTGCACAGCTATCTTGCTAAGCATCATATTCAATACGGCAGTCCAGTTGCCATTGAATTTACCGGTGTTTACTTCATGCTTCTAAACTACTGGTCGCTTGTCGCTTCAAATGAGATTGCTAAAGAACGACAGGAAACTTTCCATGATTTTGAAAACAGTAAGTATGCTAACGGAACATACTTTGATAAGTACGTCACTAAGGATTGGGGACCACAATCTGATGTGGTTAAGGATCTTTTTGACGGAATTTTTATTCCAAGCACTGAAGATTGGCAAAAGCTAAAGGAAAATGTTATGCGAGATGGTCTCTATAATCAATATCGTCTTGCTGTTGCGCCAAATGGTTCAACTTCTTATATCAATGATTCTACTGCCAGCTTGCACCCAATCATTAACCGTGTTGAAGAACGTCAAGAAAAAATGATTGGTAAAATCTATTATCCAGCCCCATATCTTTCTAATGATACTATGCCTTATTACCGGTCAGCTTACGATATGGATATGCGGAAAGTAATTGATACATATGCCGCTGCTCAGCAACACGTTGACCAGTCACTTTCAATGACGCTCTTTATGCGCTCAACGATTCCTGCCGGGCTTTATGAATGGAAAGATGGACGGACAGATAAAATGACTACCCGTGACCTAAACATCTTACGGCACTATGCTTATAAGCGTGGTATTAAATCAATTTATTATATTCGGACGTTTACTGATGATAGCGATGAGATTGGTGCTAACCAATGTGAAAGCTGTGTAATCTAAGCCCCATTGAAATTTGATTTAAATGTTGGGCACTGGTAAACTTGATATTATGTATACAAATGGCTTTTTGGTAAAAAACACCACTTACCAAGAGCAACGTATTTGGAGGAGCTCAATCAATGAAACTGGAAGAATTTAAACCTGTAACTCAATATAATGCAATCAACTGGAATGAAGTTTCGGACATGATCGATAAAGCCACATGGGAAAAGTTAACAGAACAATTCTGGCTTGATACCCGAATTCCTGTTGCTAATGACATGGATGACTGGCGTGAATTAGATGATGATCACCAATGGACTGTTGGCCACGTTTTCGGTGGATTAACCCTTCTTGACACTGTTCAGTCAGAAGCTGGTTTGACTGCCCTTAAAGAGGATGTTAAGACTCCTCATGAAACAGCCGTTCTTAATAACATTCAATTCATGGAATCAGTTCATGCTAAGAGTTATTCCACAATCTTCTCTACTCTTAATACCCCTGAACAGATCAAAGAAATCTTTGAATGGTCTGATACGGAAGAATATTTGCAAAACAAGGCTGTGAAGATTGCTAATATGTATCTTGATCCAAGCCAAGATCCACTCAAGAAAAAAGTAGCTAATGTTTTCCTTGAAACGTTCTTATTCTATTCTGGTTTCTATACTCCTCTATATTATCTTGGACACAACAAGTTAAACAACGTTGCTGAAATCATCAAATTAATTCTTCGTGATGAATCTGTTCACGGAACTTACATTGGATACAAGTTCCAAGTAGGAATGCGGGATCTGACTGAAAAGCAACAACAAGATATGAAAGACTGGATGTATAACTTCCTTTATGAACTTTATGATAATGAAGAAAAGTATACTCACCTTCTTTACGATCAAGTTGGCTGGACAGACGATGTATTAACCTTTATTCGTTATAATGCTAATAAGGCTTTAATGAATCTTGGTCAAGACCCGCTCTTCCCTGATACTGCTTCTGACGTTAACCCAGTTGTTATGAACGGTATTTCAACTTCAACTTCTAACCATGATTTTTTTAGCCAAGTCGGTAATGGATATCGCATGGGAGCCGTTGAAGCAATGAATGATAGCGATTATGACGTTAAAGATCCAAATGCGGGAAAAGATATTAATGCTCGCGATTAAATCGAAAAATAAACTTTAATTGCTTAAATAATGCAATTTATAAATGGGGACTCCAGAGCTCAACTATGTTGAACTCTGGAGTCCCCATTTTTATATACTAAGATGTAATTACGAATATTTTGATCACGCTTTTTCTTAAGTATCAGTTAATTTTTTTAATATTCTTCCACGTTATTCCAGCAGATAGCAACCCAGCAAATAATCCCAAAAGTACAGAGCCAAGAATTATAATAAATCCTGCTGTAAGATTCCACTTGATAGCATTTAAATCCTATTTTTAATTAAAGATTATTCAAACAAAGGATCCTTTTTCCTAAAATATTATTATTAATTTGCTATTGTGAAATCTAAATCAATTGATCTGATTTTGGATAATTTACTTATCAGGTCATTTAAAAATAATACCAATATTTTTTACTGTTATATCAACTTTATCCCTACAACAATGTAAGCGAATTCAATAAAAATAACCATTGTTTAAACGTTCACAAAGGTATTTACAAACCAAAAAAATGTAGTAATATTATACATGTTCAAAAGTTAACAAAGAAAAAGAATTGAAAAAGGAGATTTCAATTATGCCTGCTAACAACAAGAAACAAGTTGAAAAGAAAGAATTAACTGCTGAAGAGAAAAAGCAAAATGCTCAAAAGCTAGTTGACGATTTAATGGCTAAGAGCCAAGCTGCTTTCGAACAATTACGTTACTACTCACAAGAGCAAGTTGACAAAATTTGTCAAGCAATGGCCCTTGCTGCTGAAGAACACCATATGGATTTAGCTGTTGACGCTGCTAATGAAACTGGTCGTGGTATTGCCGAAGATAAAGCTATCAAGAACATCTACGCAAGTGAATATATTTGGAACAACATCCGTCACGATAAGACTGTTGGTATTATCGAAGACAACGATGAAGATCAAACTATCACGATTGCTGATCCTCTTGGTATCATTGCCGGAATCGTTCCTGTTACTAACCCAACTTCCACTACTATCTTCAAGTCAATCATCAGTGCTAAGACGCGGAATACAATCATCTTCTCATTCCACCGTCAAGCAATGAAGTCATCTATCAAGACTGCTAAGATTCTTCAAGAAGCCGCTGAAAAGGCTGGTGCCCCAAAGAACATGATTCAATGGCTTCCTGAAAGTAGTCGTGAAAACACTACTGCATTACTTCAACACCCTAATACTGCTACTATTTTAGCAACTGGTGGTCCTTCTCTTGTTAAGGCAGCTTACAGTTCTGGTAACCCTGCCCTTGGTGTTGGTCCTGGTAACGGTCCGGCTTACATCGAAAAGACCGCTAACATCGAACGTTCTGTTTACGATATTGTTCTTTCCAAGACATTCGATAACGGTATGATTTGTGCTACTGAAAACTCTGTAGTTGTTGATGAAGAAATTTACGACAAGGTTAAGGAAGAATTCCAAAAGTGGAACTGTTACTTCTTGAAGCCAAATGAAATTGACAAGTTTACTGATGGCTTCATCGACCCAGACCGTCATCAAGTTCGTGGTCCAATCGCTGGTCGTTCAGCAAACGCTATTGCCGACATGTGTGGAATCAAAGTTCCTGACAATACTAAGGTTATTATTGCTGAATATGAAGGTGTTGGTGACAAGTACCCACTTTCAGCTGAAAAGCTTTCACCAGTATTAACAATGTACAAGGCTACTTCCCACGAAAATGCCTTTGACATCTGTGCTCAATTATTACACTACGGTGGTGAAGGACACACTGCTGCTATCCACACCCTTGATGATGACTTAGCTACTAAGTACGGTCTTGAAATGCGTGCTTCACGGATTATCGTTAACTCACCATCTGGTATTGGTGGTATCGGTAACATTTACAACAACATGACACCATCCCTTACTTTAGGTACTGGTTCATACGGTAGCAACTCAATTTCTCACAACGTTACTGATTGGGACCTCTTAAACATCAAAACAATTGCAAAGCGGCGTGAAAACCGTCAATGGGTTAAGATCCCCCCAAAAGTATACTTTCAACGCAACTCACTAAAAGAATTGCAAGATATTCCAAACATTGATCGGGCATTCATCGTTACCGGTCCTGGAATGAGCAAGCGTGGTTACGTTCAACGAGTTATCGACCAATTACGTCAACGTCAAAACAACACTGCCTTCTTAGTATTTGACGATGTTGAAGAAGATCCATCAACTCACACTGTTGAAAAAGGTGTTGCCATGATGAACGACTTCAAGCCTGATACAATTATTGCCCTTGGTGGTGGTTCACCAATGGATGCTGCAAAGGCTATGTGGATGTTCTACGAGCACCCAGAAACTTCATGGTACGGCGTTATGCAAAAGTATCTTGATATTCGTAAGCGTGCTTACCAAATCAAGAAGCCTACTAAGTCACAACTTATCGGTATTCCTACTACTTCAGGTACTGGTTCAGAAGTTACTCCATTTGCGGTTATCACTGACTCAGAAACTCATGTTAAGTACCCACTTGCCGATTACGCATTAACTCCAAACATTGCGATCGTTGACTCTCAATTCGTTGAAACTGTTCCCGCAACTACTACTGCCTGGACTGGACTTGACGTTTTATGTCACGCAACTGAATCATACGTATCAGTAATGGCAACTGATTACACTCGTGGTTGGTCTCTCCAAACAATCAAGGGTGTTATGGAAAACCTTCCTAAGTCAGTTCAAGGTGATAAGTTAGCTCGTCGTAAGATGCACGACTTCTCAACAATGGCCGGAATGGCATTTGGTCAAGCATTCTTAGGTATTAACCACTCCCTTGCCCACAAGATGGGTGGAGCATTCGGTCTTCCTCACGGTTTACTTATTGCCATTGCAATGCCACAAGTTATCCGCTTTAATGCCAAGCGTCCACAAAAGCTTGCTCTCTGGCCTCACTATGAGACTTACCACGCAACTAAGGACTACGCTGACATCGCACGTTTCATTGGTCTAAAAGGTAACACTGATGAAGAATTAGCTGAAGCATATGCTAAGAAAGTTATCGAACTTGCTCACCAATGTGGTGTTAAGTTAAGCCTTAAGGACAATGGTGTTAAACGTGAAGACTTCGATAAGGCTGTTGATGATCTTGCTCGCTTAGCCTACGAAGATCAATGTACTACTACTAACCCAGTTGAACCACTTGTTAGTCAACTTAAGGAATTACTTGAACGTTGCTACGATGGTACTGGCGTTGAAGAAAACTAATCTAAAGCATAGAGCATAATTAAAATAAGACTTTTCTCCTACTAAAATCCCCCAACATCTGGAAAATAAGATGTTGGGGGATTTATTATTTTCTATTAAAAATGACGTTTTGACTAATTCACTTCATTATCACCAGATTGAGTTAATAATCGAAGGACATTTTCCGCATTATCATTTTGATGTAATGTCTCTTCACCTTTGTCTTCACCATTAAGCTCATTATCACCAGCATCAGTCTTGAGGAAGTAGCCATCAACAGTTGTATTCGTAACCGTATTATCACCAGACTGATTGTTAACGGTATAGTGTCCCTGAACCGTTAGATTACGCCCGGTAAAGTTACCGGATTCGATCTTAGTATTGCCACCTCGTAATGTAACTTGATGGTACTCAACATTTCCTGAATCAACATCAACGTCAACATTATCTAACTTAGCATTGGACACTGACAAGTTGCCGCTTTCTAAGTGAATGCGGCCAGCTAATGCCTGATCACGCGGAACCGTCACAGTAATTAAGTCTTGATGAAGACCATAGTGGTTAAAATTAACCATAAACGGGAACTCACCGGTTTGTCGAATTGAAGCGACATTATTATGAACAGATACTGCAGGCGCATGATTGCTTATCCCAGAATAAGTAACTTGATATTTTTTCCCTTCACGAATTACCACATTGGCTGTTGAAGCTGTAATATCAATTCGTTCAAAATGCTTATTAGTGCTTATTTTTTTGGTGGATGAATGAAGAATTGCTGGTCGATTGTTCTCAAAATAAACCGCCTTATCACCGTTATTAAAATAGCCAATACCAAGCATAATTACCCCTAAAACTAATACAATCCAGCCAATTTTAAATACTTTTTTCATTTACTTCTCCCTCCTTGCCTGCACCTTTGCATAAATGAACTTAGCAAAGTTTGCAATACCTTGAATAACGATCCGGATAAACCAGTAACACAGTGGCAAACAAACTAGGAATAAACCGACAAGTGTCAATCCTACCCCAACATAGAACAGCCCGCTAAACGGAACGGTAGTAATTAAGCCAATCCCAATATAGAGAGAAGCGACAGCCACTGCGGCAATACTTAAAGCAACACCAACAACACCAATAATTAAACCGATGGCAACTCCGCCTACTGCCAATAATAGCCCTAACAACGCTATCCCTAGTCCAAAAGTTATTGGCGAAGTAATGATTGCTACCAATACCCACCAAAATACGCGCCAGCTAGAATGAGGTGAAGCAGGGTGCCCATCCTTTACCGCTTCATTATTAGCCTTAATCGAATAATCGGCTAAGATCTTATGACTTAACTGCCGAGGCGTTCCTAATTTTTCTTCAATCGCCGTTCGTGTATCAAGGTCAGCATCTGCAATATATTCATCATAAAATTCTAAAGCATCATTTCGTTCTTCATCAGTCAACTGACTTAGGTTTACGGCCAAATCATTAATATATTTCTGACGTTCATTCATCTTTATTTTCCCCCTCACCTGTTGCATAAAAGATTCTATCTAAACTATTTTTATAATCGGTCCAGAGCTTGCGAACCCGTTGTAAATGCTCCTTGCCAGCTGATGTTATTTGATAATAGCGACGATTACGTCCTTGATAAGGCTGGTCGTAGGTTGTTAAATAACCATCTTTTTTTAATCGCCGCAAAACCGGATACATCGTCGACTCAGAAATAGTAATGGCTGACTGCATTCGTTGAGTTAATGCGTAACCATAATAGTCTTGGTGTTCAAGAATTGCTAAAACCATACCGTCAAGCAAATCTGCCGTTATTTGAATCTTCATTCTTGCCCCCTCCTTTTTCTTACACTATATTATACGTAATATAATATACAAACATAATATAATATGCAATAATTTATTTAAAAAAATTTAAAAGTAATATTTACCCGCCCGTATCGCCCCAATTTATTAATTAGTTTTGCTAAAATATAGTTGTAGTTGTCTCTCCCTCGCATTACTAGAAGGAGAATATTTTATGTTAAAAGAATTTAAAGCGTTTATCGCGCGGGGTAATGTAATCGATATGGCAGTTGGTATTATTGTGGGGGCTGCCTTTACCTCTATTGTAAAATCATTGGTCAACAACCTGATCAATCCGCTTATTGGTTTATTTGTTGGCAAAATTGACCTATCAAATCTGGTTTGGACCGTTGGTGATGCCCAATTTAAATACGGAAGTTTTCTAAATGCCGTCATCAATTTCTTGATTATCTCCTTTGTTGTCTTTTTAATGGTTAAAGCAATCAACACTTTCCGTAAAAAAGAAGAGAAAAAGGCTGAAGAACCAAGTGAGGAAGTTAAATACCTCAAAGAAATTACTGAACTGCTAAAAGGTAAAGAAAATTAATTGATAAAAAGCTGGTTAAAAACTATACCCAACAGTTTTAACCAGCTTTTCTTTTAACGTCTAATATTTATATTTTTATACCATATTATTGGAAACGTTTTTATAACCTTGTTACTATCATGGTAGGGCAACAAAAGAGGTGATAATAATGTTGAAAAAGAGAGAACATCCGACAGACAGTGTCCCTACTAATGCCTACCAAAAGGGATACAATCGTGCCGTTAAAGATTATAAAGCATTAGAACCCTTTCGTAAGTATCCGCAAAAAGTAATTAACTCGTTCAATAAGTTTGTTAGAGGCAAAATGCATGCACTTCAAGACTATGTTGATGGGTATGAAGATGCTAAGCAACAGCTTTCCAAGAATTAGCTTTCTTTTTTACCCATCCTTGATTAACCGCGACTGCTAACTACATTGATTAGGTATGATAAGCAAAAATTTCTTGTCAATCTAGATTGATGTTAACTACATCAATTTATCGTTACTCTTAAGGAGAGATGTCCTATGTTATTTAATGTTATTTTTTGGATCTTAGCCATTTGGTTTGTTATTAACGTTATCTGGATGTGGTTCCAACTTAACAATCAAATACTGCAAAAGACCTTTGCTTGGATCAATGTTTGTGCAATTGTTATTGGTTTTTGGGTTTACTACGGTGTTTCACATGACGCAAGCGCAATTAATGGCTGGTTTATTGCCATGAATTGGGTTAATATTGCTATCGCTGCTATTCAATTCTACTTTGGTTACCGGACAATTGACAGCGAAAATACACATCATTCCACACCTTCAAACTAAATAATTGGGTAATATTTTCTAGTCTTTTGTTACTTTAATGGATAACAGGCTTATTAATAACTAATTGTCGCAATAAAATAATCAAAATAGGTAAGAGTGTTATTTTAGAACAAAAAAATAGGCTGAGTCGTTAAACTCAACCTGTTTTTTGTTTTTAATGAAACTTGACTACTTAAGGGTAACAGTAGCACCAGCGGCTTCAAGCTTTTCCTTGATGTCGTTAGCTTCGTCTTCCTTAACGTCTTCCTTAATAGCTGATGGAGCGCCATCAACAAGGTCCTTAGCGTCCTTAAGACCAAGACCAGTAATGTCCTTAACAGCCTTAATAACCTTAACCTTAGCTGAACCTGGTTCAGTTAATTCAACAGTAAAGCTGTCCTTAGCAGCACCGTCGCCGCCAGCAGCACCTGCAACTGCAACTGGAGCAGCAGCAGAAACGTCGAATTCTTCTTCGATAGCCTTAACTAAGTCGTTAAGGTCAGAGATTGATGCTTCTTTTAATGAAGCAATGATAGCATCCTTATCAAAAGCCATGTTTATTTCCTCCAATATTTAGGTAATTAATTTTAATTTTGTATTGTATTGATATACGGCAATTATGCGGCTTCGTCTTCCTTGTCGGCAACGGCCTTGACTGCACGAGCAATCTTCCGCATTGGATCTTGCAATGCAGATGCAAGCATTGACAACAGTTCTTCGCGTCCTGGCATATTTGCGTATTCGTTGATTTCGTCAAGAGTCTTAACACTCTTTTCGATGAAACCACCCTTGATTTCAAGAGCGTCGTGGTCATCAGCGAACTTCTTCAAGATCTTAGCTGGAGCAATTGGGTCTTCGTCAGAGAAGGCAACAGCAGTTGGACCAACAAAAGTTGAACGAAGTTCTTCGTAATCAGTACCTTCAACAGCACGATCAAGAATCTTGTTCTTGATAACTGACATCTTGATACCAGCGTCACGAAGTTGCTTACGTAAGTCAGTAACTTCAGCAACAGTTAAACCACGGTAATCTACAACGATAGCACTTTGGGCTGCGTTAAGCATATCAGAAGTTTGCTTAACGATTTCAGCCTTTTTAGCAATAGCTGCTTCACTCATGAATTTTCACCTCCTGCAATGTATTTTTGATCGGATTTAATAAAAAATCCCTATGACCGCAGACATAGAGAAGGAACTTTCATTTCTTCCTCGGCAGGCATACGATTAAGGCTTTCGCCACCTGAGTCTTAGGCAGAGTCATATTTAATCAACTTTCATAGTTTAACATATTTACGAAAGTCCTGTAAAGGGATTTTTATATTTTATTTGCCCATTCAGCAATTGCATTTAAGATTCGTTCACTAGCATTACCATCCCCATAAGGATTTTTAGCGGAACTCATTTTTTGATATTCGACCTGGTCATCCAATAATAATGACAATTCCTTAACAACATTATTATACTGGTTACCAATCAATTTAAGCGTCCCTGCCTCTACTCCTTCTGGGCGTTCAGTCGTATTACGTAAAACCAGTACCGGTTTGTGGAGCGCCGGTGCTTCCTCTTGAACCCCACCAGAATCGCTCATCACCAGCAATGCTTTACTCATAATATTATGAAAATCAACAACATCTAATGGTGAAATTAAGTGAAAATGGCTATCATTTCCTAAAATCTTTTGTGCAACTGTTTGTACTTTAGGATTAAGATGGACAGGATAAATTACGTCAATGTCATCTCTTTGGTCTACTACTGCTTTAATAGCCTTAAAGGTTTCTTCCATCGGCTGTCCCCAATTTTCCCGCCGATGCATTGTAAGTAGAATTACCTTGTTTTCTGGTTTAATTTCGTCTAAAACCTGATGATGGTAAGAACGATTAATCGTATATTTCAATGCGTCAATTGCCGTATTTCCCGTGACGGTTATCCCTTGACGGTGATTTCCCATTGCCAGGTTTTCTGCACTTGTCTGGGTAGGGGCAAAATATAGATCAGCAAGGTCATCAATCATCTGACGGTTCATTTCTTCTGGATATGGCGAATATTTATCCCATGTCCGTAAACCTGCTTCAACATGACCAATGGCAATCCGATTATAAAAAGCTACCAAGGCAGCAGCATAGGCTGAACTTGTATCGCCATGCACCAACACAATATCCGGCAGCTCTTTTTTTATAATTGGTTCTAGCTTTGTCATCGTTTCTATCGTGATTCCCGTTAGCGTTTGCCGCGGTCGCATTATTTTCAAATCATAGTCAGGGGTAATTTGAAAAACATCTAAAACCTGTTGAAGCATTTCAGCATGTTGACCCGTTGAAACTACTACTGATGCAAAACGGTCATCATGTTCTAACGCCTTCACTACCGGTCCCATCTTAATACCTTCTGGACGAGTCCCAAATACAGTCATTACTTTTATCTTTTCCACTATTTTCTCCCACACAATCCTTGAATTTGATAAATTTAAGAAACATTTTTCCCATGCTCTGTTTTAATCCATGAATTCTGATGAAAACACCACCGCCAAAAAGCTATGATAATGCTAAAAAATAAAATAACATACATATATGAAATTCCAATTGGCAGGAGAACTAACCGTCGTTGTTTTATGCGCGGTTCATTATAATGAAACAGGTCATGACGATAAAATAAACCGAAGATAATCCCCCAAAACAAGGAAAATCCAGCTAATCCAACCATTACAATCACAAACGTTATCGGTGGTAGTTTTCCATAAAGAACATGCCAATGCGTCACCGCAATTGTTGTTAAAACAATAATCGCTATATCGGCTAGAAAATTAAGCCACGGCTGAAGTAAAAAATAATAGATTCCAAGTTTCTGCGTTCGGCTTAGGATCCGGCTACTAACAACTTTAGGCAGGTATTTAAGGTAGTTCAGATCACCCTGAACCCACCTGCTTCGTTGACGAATAAAGCGTTTAGTCGACGTTAGAGCTTCCTGGTAAACATATGTATCCGTCATATAATCCACATATATGCGCTTTAACATCATTTTTATTGTCAGTTCATAATCATCTAAGAGTGCATTTCCCCATGGATGCAATCCGATCTCCGTAATAATCGGTTGAAGGCGAAAGAATTGACCATTTCCGCTTAAACCAACTGTCCTAGTATACATTCGCATAATCTGGGCCATATGATTAATACTAAAAAACTCAATATCTTGTAAAACCTGTAATTGATTCTTAAAACGGGGATACATTTTAACACGCATTTGGGTAACATTAGTCTGTGGCGAAGAGAAATATGCATTCAGCCGCTGTAATGCGTTATCAGCGAGTTGAGCATCGGCATCTATAACCCCAATAATAACCTTTTCAAAAGAAAGATGTTGACGAATCGCGGTTTGGCAAATGTAATCAAGAGCGAAGTTTAATACGTCCCCCTTACCAGTATGGGCATTGGGCACATACCGCTGTAAAAGATGCACTCGCGAATCAGCAACCCGCTTAATCTGTGCGACTGACTCATCGCTACTAGCATCGTCTACAACCACAATTTCAAACTGCTTAAACTTCAGCAAATGTTTTAAGGTTCGTTGAATAACTGCCGCCTCATTAAAACAAGGGACGATTACAAAATAACGCAAATCATGGTCAATCTCATTCGGTATTTGGTTTCCCGCGAATTGATGAAAGTCATGCGGATATGAAATCATCCGAAACAAAAGACTAATCAATGAATAAAACAAAAAATAAAAAGGGCGGTACCCCAAATTAATGTGAAGATTAATGCCAGCATCGTTACTTATCCCTTTTTCATGTTCTGATGATATATTAACCAAAACAGGAAACTGACCAAGAAGGACACCGTAAACATAAACATTAAAATAAAAATAACCGCTGTTGCCATCCCAGCATTCGTAAAATCAATCAATGACATTATCAAAAACTCCTTTTCCCTTAAAAACTTTCTGATAATGCTTATTACTATCTACATCAGATAGCTTGAAACCCGAATATTTAAAACTTTTCAGCAATTAATATAATTATAAGCAAAAATAACTTAAAGTACAGGTCCTTCACGGTTTTAATGACAATTATTTCGTTTTATTTTCCGTAACAAAAAAAAGATTGCGGAAAATATTCCACAACCTTTCACTTATTTTTAGGATTTATATTTATTAATGGCTGAATAATCCTATTTATTAACGGCAGCTGTTAATGCTTCACCAAGGCGCTTCAACCCAACTTCAATTTGATCTTCTTTCATATTGGAGTAGTTCAAGCGGAAAGCACCAGGCTGTGGCGCACCGGCAAAGAATGGATCGCCAGGAACAAATGCAACATTATGTTCTAGACATTCCTTAAATAATTCAACGGTATCGTCAACCCCTGGAACTTCAACCCATAAGAACATTCCACCTTCTGGATCAGTGTATGTCACACCTTCAGGGAAGTATTTCTTGATACCGGCTAACATTAAGTCCTTACGTTTACCATATAAATCGCTAATTTCTTTAACGTGAGCATCAAGGTCATTGTCAGCTAAGAATTGCGCCACCGCATACTGACCTAGATTATCAGTATGGAGGTCTGCTGACTGCTTGAGGACAGTCAACTTATTAACGACATCCTTATCAGCAACTACCCAGCCTAAACGGAAACCTGGTGCTAAGGTCTTCGAGAAAGTACTCATATAAAATACATGGCCGGATTTATCGAAAGACTTAACTGCAGGAACATGCTGACCAGCAAAACGAATCTCACCATATGGATTATCTTCTAAGACATAAACATCATACTTTTCTGCTAATTCAGCAAGCTTCTTACGGCGTTCTTCAACCATTGTCCTTCCAGTCGGGTTTTGGAAGTTTGGAACTGTGTAGACTAATTTAGTATTTGGATGAGTCTTTAATGCTTCTTCTAACGCATCCATCTTCATCCCGTCTTCATCCATTTCAACACTAGCAAATTCAGCACCATAAGACCTGAAAACATCTAATGCACATAAATATGTTGGTTGTTCAACTAAAACCGTATCACCCGGATTGACAAATGCCTTCCCTA
The DNA here is from genome assembly GCF_014635905.1 of Limosilactobacillus caviae. Taxonomy (GTDB): domain Bacteria; phylum Bacillota; class Bacilli; order Lactobacillales; family Lactobacillaceae; genus Limosilactobacillus; species Limosilactobacillus caviae. The sequence goes on along the minus strand of NZ_BMDS01000007.1, from coordinate 44,875 downwards.
CTAAATCTAATGCTTGTTCAGAGCCAGTTGTAACTAAGACATTGTCCAATTCCGAATCAACATTTTCTTTTTCTTTAACATGCTGTTGAATTGCCTGACGTAATGCAGTAACCCCTTTAGCGGCACCATACTGCATCGCCTCTTGTCCATGTTCATCAAAGACCTTGTCAACAGCAGCTTTCATCTCTTTAACAGGAAATAATTCGGGTGCCGGCAATCCACCAGCAAAGGAAATAATCTTTGGATCCGCCGCTGCTTTTAAAATTGCGCCAACCGCATCCGTACCATCTGCTGGAACACGTTTTGAAAATTTGAATTGTGTCATTGTCGTCACTCCTTAATAATATTTAACTTTTGATGATATTTTCTAATTTTTCTTTAATCAAATTATCATCGGTTAATAATATAGCATAACAATACTTGATTGTGAAGTGGCTAATTTAAAATTAAGCAAAAACTCGATAATAATTTTTCAGCGATCATTTGTTAAAAGGCGCCACCACCAGAATCGCCACCTGCACCGCCAGAAGAGCCCCAACCGCCTGATGAACTATCAAACGAACTTTCACTATTATTAACTGCCTTCGCCTCGCTATTGCTAATTATGCTGTTAGCAAAGTGCTGAATTCCCCATTCATTTGCAAAAATGCCTTGCAATTGGTGATTTAGATTTTCCTCGACTAAATTTATCCCAAATTGTTTCTCTAATCCCTTTATAAATTCACTCGTCTCACCGACTGCTGTTGCATATACATAATATTCTCCCCATAATGTTTGATCTGGCAGCTGCTTTTTATTAAACCGGCCGATATCATGGATCATTTGCTTAAATTGCAGTACTTCAACCAAATCTTGGTACTGCTTTTTACTGTAAGAAACATAGCGATAATCAACAAACATATTCAATGCCTGTAAGCCCAGCCCGCATATTAAAATGCCAACAATTACAGGTTGAGAAATAGTCTTAAAACTGAGTCCAAAAATACCAATACTACTATGGCTAAAACTATCCACAGCAAAAAGAAGAAGACAAACAATTATTCCTAGGACATAGCTATATAAGCAACAACTTATTTTAAAATCGTATTTTTTAAAAAGCAGCTTCTCAATCTTTTCAAACGGTTGCCAAACACTCAGCATGAACCCAATTATCATTATTTCGCTTACCCGCGTTAAAGCACGGATAAGAAGGCCAATACTAAAACCATTAGTAACTAATCCCGAACACAAAAAAGCAATAAACGCTACCCCTAAAAAGTAAACGCACGAGAAATTATCAAAACTGGCTTTAGCTGGATTATCTTTTTCGCCTAAACTACTCCATTCGTCCTTAGCACTGAGCCAATGGTTATAAAGGGTGTTATTCTCATCATTCTTAACTTGCTTTAATGATACTTGATTATTCTCATCACCATAATTATGCGTTAAAAAGTAGATAAATTTTGAATCATCAGCAGTTCCTTTTTCCCACTTTATTAGCTCTCCCTCAACTTTAATGTTTCCCGCTAATTGAAGAGCAGCTAATTCAGTTGCTAAGAGAATCATTCCCGTATTCTCTCTTAAGCTTGATTGGTAAATTGAAGCAGCCTGTACTGGTGGTAAGGAAGGAAGGTCAAACCGATGAAGATGTTCACTAACATGGTCACGTTTAATTAAATTCTGGCGATTACGAATTAACCAATAAAGTCCATAAATGCCAAACGGAAGCATTAAAATAATCGCTACTATTAAATAATTTGCTGGGTGCCGTTCGATAAAGAACTGTTCAACACCCGCAATTTTTTGTTCCTGCTTTTGAGCAATTGCGAGCTGTTTGCTAGCATGTAAAGGTGCCTTATCAATTGCCTGTTTAGGAAAAAGCAGGTGAATCTCAAGGTATTGGTCAACATCTGCTGCTGTCAATCTTATAGTGGCAGTATGTTTATCCCATACTCTGTGTTCATACTTAGCACCATGAACCCACAAGGATTGTTTCCCCTTTGCTGTTGGCATTTCAATTGTAATCCTAACTTGTTGTAATTTACGTTCCCAGCTACGCCCAATAATTTTCCAATTAATCTCACCTGTATCAAGGTATCGCTTAGCAACTGCACTTAAATGATAATGATAAGTAATAACTTGTGTTTTCGCTTTATCAGGGACGGAGCTGACTATCCGATAGTCTCCCTGTGCCTTTTCTCCATCAGCGTCAGTATTCGGTTGGAAGAAAACATCGTTATACTTTAAATAATCATTTAACGATAATATTTGATCACTTTGCCCCACATTTTCTGCTTGGGTAAAATATAATTCTGGTCTTTTAAGTAAGTGAGATATCGGAAAGTTATCCTTAGCTACCTGAATTTGGTTAATTTTCCCCAATCCTTTTGTGTCTTGGACGATAAAAACCCCGTGATAATTCCCAGTAAATTGATATCGAACCTGTTGAGTAACGTCGGCACTACCATCACGGTTAATTTTCACGTAAATATCATTCTGTTTAATTTGGTAATCGCGCTTATCACTTGCTGCCGCATTTTCTAATGAACTAATTCCAAATAAAACTGTCAATATTATTATTAAAATCATTGAGGGCCTGTTTTTCGTTAGCTGCATTATATTTCTCCTCACAAAAAAAGACTTCGAGAAAATATTCCCCGAAGTCTTTTTTTATTTAATTATTTCAAATTAAAATGTAGTTAAATCAAGCGTAACACTTGGTCCAAATGTTGAAGAAATGGAAGCGTGCTTGATGTAAGTTCCACGTACTGAAGCTGGACGAGCCTTAGCCACGATATCTTCTAAAGTAGCCAAGTTTTCAACTAACTTGTCAGTATCAAATGAAACCTTACCGAATGGTACAGCAACGTTACCATCACGGTCAGTCCGGTAAGTTACTTGACCAGCCTTGGCGTCATTAACAGCCTTAGCAACATCCATTGTAACAGTACCAGTCTTAGGGTTTGGCATTAAGCCCTTAGGTCCAAGGACACGTCCTAAACGACCTACTTTAGGCATCATATCTGGTGTTGCGATTGCAACATCAAAATCAAGCCAACCGTCTTGAATCTTTTCTACTAAGTCATCGTCACCAACAAAGTCAGCACCAGCTTCTTGTGCAGCCTTAGCATTTTCACCATTAGCGAATACAATAACTGTTTGATCCTTACCAGTACCGTTTGGTAAAACAACGGCACCACGTAATTGTTGATCAGCTTGCTTTGTGTCAACGTTTAAGTTAAATGCTACTTCGATAGTAGAATCAAAGTTAGCATAGGCAATATCTTTTACTAATTGGACAGCGTCTTTAACAGCGTATTCTTTCTTGCTGTCAACTTTCTTGAGCGCGTCTTGGTACTTCTTACCACGTTTTTTAGCCATCTTGTGTTTTCCTCCTTGCAAATGTGGTCTAGCGGAGTTATACCTCCCACGTGGGTGCATCATTTTCATGAGGCATCCCGACTGCTAGTAATTAGCCTTCAACAGTGAAGCCCATACTACGAGCAGTACCTTCAATCATGCGCATAGCTGCTTCTACGTCAGCTGCGTTTAGATCTTGCATCTTAGTTTCAGCGATTTCCTTAACTTGGTCCTTCGTTACTGAAGCAACCTTGTTTGTGTTAGGTTCACCGGAACCATGTTCAACACCAGCGGCCTTCTTTAGTAAGACAGCAGCAGGTGGCGTCTTAGTAATGAAGTCGAATGAACGGTCCTCATATACAGTAATTACAACTGGGATCAACATACCCTTTTGGTCTGCAGTCCGTGCGTTGAATTCCTTAGTGAAGCCCATAATGTTAATACCTGCTTGTCCAAGTGCAGGACCTACTGGTGGAGCTGGTGTAGCTGCACCGGCAGGAATTTGCAACTTGACAACGTTAGCTACTTTCTTTGCCACGAGACAAAACCTCCTTAGTCCGTGTTGTGGTCATGATGAGGCAGTAAGTTTTACCTCTCCCACAGTATGTTAATAGCATACTAGAGAAACATACCACATTTTTTTATGCTTTTCAATAATTTTCTTAAAAATCAACTAAAATGTATCGATTTGGTCAAAGCCAAGCTCAGCCGCAGTTTCCCGACCAAACATCTCAACTGTTGCCTTAATCTTTTGCTTTTCATGATCAACTTCGACAACCTTTGCGGTCATATTAGCAAAAGAACCGGCAATAACTTTAACCGTATCGCCTTCCTTAACGTCAATATCACTAACAGTTGTTTCAGTTCCCATCCGTTGCATAATCCGGTCAACTTCTTCAGGAAGCAATGGAGTCGGCTTTGATCCACCACCGTGAGATCCTAAGAAACCAGTTACCCCAGGTGTATTACGAGCAATATACCAAGCTTGGTCAGTCATTACCATTTCAACTAAAACATAGCCAGGAAACGTCTTTTCAACTGTTTCTTTTGCTTGACCGTCCTTAACTTGACGAACCTCTTCTTCAGGAACAACTACTCGAAAAATGTAATCCTGCATTCCCATTGATTGAGCACGTGATTCCAAGTTACTCTTCACCCGGTTTTCGTAACCAGAGTAGGTATGAAGCACATACCAACGTTTTTCATGTGATTCCACGATGAATCCTCCTATCATAATGTAAAATCAATTATTTCAGTAAAATAAAAAACTCCGTAATAGCTACGAAGTTCCTTATGACTTAGTATAACAAACTAATTTCTATTTGACTACTAATGTTAAACAAAGAGTTTCATCATTAACTGAATTAACCAATCAAACAGAGCAAAGAATAGTACGAAGAACAGTGTCAATGATACAACAATGGTCGTGTCGCGACGATTTTCTTTTGCTGTTGGCCATACAACTAGCTTCATTTCGTGGTTAACACTCTTAATAAATCGAATTAAGTGCATATTTTCCTCCACTATTTGCTTTCGCGATGAATAGTGTACTCACCGCAATGTTTACAAAATTTGCGTAATTCTAATCGTTCTTGTCGTTGAGGGTTAGCGGTAATCGTATAATTACGCGCACCGCACTTTGTACATTCCAATGCAACTTTTTTCTGGGACATACTACCACCTCCGCACAATACCTAGATTAGCACGAACCGCCATTTAAAAGCAATAAAATACAAACTATTTTAATGGATGACGTGAATTAAAGCCTTGGTAAATCAATAAACTTGCGGCAACACTTGCATTTAGACTTTGAACGTGACCAATCATTGGAATGGTTAACATCTCATCACAAGTTTTCTTTAATAAGGAAGAAATCCCCTTCCCTTCATTCCCAATTACCAAGGCAACCGCACCATGCGCATCCCAAGTACGGTAGTCTTTTCCTTTCATGTCTGTTCCAAATAGCCAAACACCGCGTTCTTGCAGTTCCTTAGCTGTTTGCACCAAGTTAGTTACCCGTGCAACCGGAACATGTTCAATTGCCCCAGTTGAAGTTTTAGCAACAACTGAGGTTAATCCAACTGCCCGACGCCGCGGAATAATAATTCCATGAACACCAGCCGCATCAGCTGTCCGCATTATTGAGCCAAGATTATGCGGATCCTCCAGCTCATCGAGAATTAAGAAAAACGGATCTTCGCTACGGCTTGCTGCATTGTCAAACAGGTCGTCAATTGTTGCATATTGATAGGCAGCTACCGCTAGTACGACCCCCTGATGATTTTGATGGTCAGTCATCAAATCCAGCTTGTTTTTGGGAACGTTTGATACTACTAACCGCCGTTCTTTAGCTAATTTAATAATTTGTGAGATAGCATCAGCTTTTAAGCCTGATTGAATAAAAACTTTATTAATTTCTTGGTCAGATTTTAATGCCATTACAGCCGGGTGCCGGCCGATGATAAAATCTGTATTTTCATTTTTCATGTGCTGTTCGTCCTGCCTCTACTTGTTCAATACACCATTGCGCCAATTCGGCTAACCGTTCTTGTTTTCCTGCTAATTGAAGGTAACCCATTACTGCCTCAAAGCCTGTAGAAATACGATAAGTCATCACAGACGTATTTTTAGCGTGCGTATGACTGTTGGCATTACGGCCGCGCTTGAAATACGCCCATTCATCATCTGTCAGCAAGTCCTCTTCTTTCATCAAATCAATAAGGGCTGCCTGCGCCTTAGCTGAAACATAATGAGTAGCAATATGCTGCAGCTTAGTCGGTTTACTAATTCCTTTAGTTAGCAAGTGCTGGCGGATGTAAACCTCATAAGCAGCATCTCCTAAATAAGCAAGAGCAATTCCATTCAATTGCCGATAATCTGCTTGTACCATAAAATTCCTTTCTATTCCTTTTTGTAACGTGTGCCTTGCGGAGTATCCTCAAGAATAATTCCTTGTTTTTTAAGATCATCACGAATTTGATCACTACGCGCAAAGTCTTTGCTTTTTCGTGCTAGATTCCGTTCCTCAATAAGCTGTTTTATCTTTTCATCATCAATCTTATTGTCGCTTGCTACCAATTTAACGCCAAAAATGCTCATTAATTCAGCGAGTTCATCTTTAATTGCCTTAATTGCAGTTAAACTAACCTGTTTTTGCTGGGCGTAAACATTCGCGTACTTGACTAATTCATAAACTGTGGCGATCCCGTTTTGCACATTAATATCATCATCCATGGCCGTAATAAACTGCGTCCTGAATGTCTTAAGCTGGTCTTCAACGTTTTGATCTTCATCATTACCTGCATCCTGCTCACGATAAGTTAAATTATCAAAAGCTGTTTGAATATGATCAAGATTATTTTGGGCATCAGTTAAATTTGCCTGACTATATTGGATAGGACGACGATACTGCGTTGTTGCCATGAAGAAACGCAATACCTGTGGATCAACTTCCTTAATGATATCGTGAACGGTAATAAAGTTATGAAGAGACTTACTCATCTTTTCATTGTCTTTACCAATCGTTACAAAGCCATTATGCATCCAATAACGAACGAACTTTTGACCATTTTCCGCCTCGCTTTGCGCTATTTCATTTTCATGATGGGGGAACTCAAGATCTTGTCCGCCGGCGTGAATATCGATTGTCTTGCCGAGATACTTTGTTGACATTACAGAACATTCAATATGCCAACCCGGTCGTCCCTTTCCCCATGGTGAGTCCCAATTAATCTCCCCTGGCTTAGCGGCCTTCCATAATGCAAAATCTAATGGATCTTCCTTTTTATTCACCTCATCTGCACTAACATGTTCACTTGCTCCTACTTCAAGGTCATCAAGCGATTGTCCAGAGAGCTGACCATAATCCTTAAATTTACGAGCACGATAATAAACATCCCCATCCTTAGCATAAGCATATCCCTTATCTACTAAGCCACGGATAAACTTAATAATCTCGTTTATATTTTCTGTTGCCCGCGGATGAAGGGTAGCGGGTTCGATATTAATTGCTTCAGTATCTTCCATAAAAGCGTTTATATATTTTTCCGCTAACTGGGGAACCGTAATCCCTTGTGCTGCCGCTGCTTTGATCATCTTATCATCAACGTCAGTAAAGTTTGAAACATAATTTACCTTGTAGCCCTTAAACTCAAGGTAACGACGAACGGTATCAAATGCAATCGCACTGCGCGCATTTCCAATGTGAATATAATTATAAACTGTCGGGCCACAGACATACATGTTAACAACGCCTGGATGCAGTGGCTTGAATTCTTCTTTTTTTCTTGTTAACGTATTATAAATTGTTAGCATGTCTATCCGCTCCTTAAAATCAGTAATTATTTAAAATTAAATTGTACAGTTAATCTTACCACATTCCGTATTAGAATAGCATTTCGGATAGTATTTATTTGTTTCCAAGAATTATTTTAACTTTTGGTCATACTTTCTTCACATTCTATTGGTAGTATATATATCGTAGTAAAGATAAACTTTACTACATCAATGAAACCTATTATTTTTCAATTACTCCTCCCAATAGTAACCGAAAAAAATATTTTCTTTTTTTACGAAATCTCCCCCAAGATTATCGTAATACTCCCTAAGAAGCAGCTTTTCCCGGCTGCTTCTTTTTTGTTTAAAATAGCCAAGAGTGAGAAATAATCCCCTTAACAAAAAATATCTGTAAATACTAAAAGGCTGGGAATCAACCCAGCCTCATTTCATTTTAAAGCTAATCAATGAAGAAAAGGCGGCAAACTAGACCAGCTAGTCCTACCCTCTCTCAACTATTTATTCTTATCTTTATTGTCTTTTTTACTATGGTTATCTCGATGTTCCGTGTCCGTATGTTCATCAATTCCTCGTTGGGAGTGTAGCGGCCGCGCAAAAATCATTCGACCAGCATCAGTTTGAAGGGCACTCGTCACCTCAACTTCAATTTGTTTATCCATGAAGTAGCGACCATCTTCAACAACCACCATTGTTCCATCATCAAGATAAGCGACTCCTTGTTGTCGTTCCGTCCCTTTCTTAACAACAACTACCGTCATCGTCTCTCCCGGAATTACCCGTGGTCGTAGTGATTTTGCCAAGTTATTAATATTTAATACTTGCACATTTTGAAATTGAATTACTTTATTAAGATTATAATCATTCGTTACTATGACCCCGTCGACCTTTTTTGCCAGGGCAATTAATTTACTATCAACTTCAGGGATATCTTCAAAGTCGCCATCGTACATCTCAATCGGGACAATATTCTCATTTCGCAGCTTATTCAAAATATCAAGACCGCGACGTCCACGAACCCGTTTAATGCTTTCACCCGAATCCGCTATGTATTGTAGCTCATACAATACAAAGTTAGGAACAAGCAATGTCCCTTCTAAAAAACCAGTTTTAACTAAATCATAAATACGCCCATCAATTAGGATATTTGTATCTAAAATCTTATAGTGGTGATAATTGGCATCTTGCCGTTTGATTACGCTATTACCATCATTCTTACTATTTTTAGTATGGGTAAATGCCTTTCGCCAATCATCTAAACGAGTCGTGCCGATCCGAAAACCAAAGTAACTAAAAGTAATCATCAAAAGGATCGGTAAAATATTATTAATTACCGGAATCCTCGTTCGCCACAATGGAATCGAAATAAGAACGGCTAATATTAAACCAACAATCGTCAATAAGGTCCCGAAGAAAAGGTAAACCGGACTACGCTTTGTCAGCTCCTTTTCAATTCGTTGAATCATTTTTTCCGTGACACTGACTAGGGGGACTGATAAAAGCCAAAAAATAAGTGCACCAATAATAATATCGATAAATACCAATAATGCCGGATTAAGGTTAATATTCAAAATCCCCCATAATAATGGTAAATAATAAAATCCCACTGCCGCGCCAACTAGAATATAAATGAGAGTAATTATTCTACGCCGCATTTGTTCCATCCTTTCATTCAATTATTTTTAACCTAACGCTAAATACAAGGCTTCTTTAAGGGTTGAAACACCGATCACTTGAATATCAGTCATTGGTTTCCAGCCCTTTAAATTGTTTTTGGGAATGAAGATTCGCTTAAAGCCAAGCTTCTCTGCTTCGGCAACCCGCTGTTCAATACGGTTTACCCGTCTAATCTCACCAGTTAAGCCGACCTCGCCAACAAAAGCATCAGTTGGTTGAGTACCTTTATCTCGGTAGCTTGAAGCAATACTTACAGCAAGCGCTAAATCAATCGCTGGCTCATCTAGCTTAACGCCACCAGCTGCTTTTAAATATGCATCCTGATTTTGAAGCATTAGGTTAGCCCGTTTCTCTAATACCGCCATTATTAATGATACTCGATTTCGACTTAGACCGGTAGCGGTTCGCTGTGCATTTCCATAAACAGTCGGTGTCACCAATGCTTGAATTTCAACCAAAATTGGCCGGGTTCCTTCTAATGAAACAACCACAGCCGAACCGGTGGCATCGTGTAATCGCTCTTCCAAAAAGATTTCCGATGGATTTTTTACTTCTGTCAATCCATTCGTATGCATCTCAAAAATTCCCAGTTCATTAGTTGAACCAAAACGGTTTTTTACTGACCGCAAAATACGATAAGTGTGATGGAGATCCCCTTCAAAGTACAATACCGTATCAACCATGTGCTCTAAAATCTTAGGTCCTGCTAACGCGCCACCCTTTGTCACATGACCAACAACAAAAATCGTAATATTATTACTCTTTGCAATCTGCATTAACTGGGCAGTCACTTCCCGAATCTGTGAAACACTACCAATCGCTGAACTGACATCGGTTGCTTGCATCGTTTGCACAGAATCAATTACAACATATTCCGGCTTTAGTTCCCGAATTGTATCACGAATACTATCCATATTAGTCTCAGGATATACATAAAAATCATCCCCGGCTACTTTCAAGCGTTCAGCGCGCATTTTAATCTGCGACCCGCTTTCCTCACCAGAGACATAAAGGACCCGATGATGCTCATCGCTTAATTGACCTGAAACTTGTAAAAGGAGCGTCGACTTTCCAATTCCAGGGTCACCACCGATCAAAATTAATGATCCAGGGACAATTCCGCCCCCTAAAACGCGATTTAATTCATTTAGTTTGGTTTTAACCCGGGGAGTCTCCTTACTATCGATTTCATTAATCTTTTGCGGCTTAGCAACTAGTCCGGTTAATGTTGTCGTTGCTTTTTTCACTGTTGATGAAGTATTGTTTTCAACCTGTTCCTCCACCAAAGTATTCCACTCACCACAGTTTGGACACCGCCCTAAGTATCGTGGCGAGTTATAACCACAATTTTGACAAACATATTGTGTACGTACTTTTGCCATCGCTTCAATCCCTCTCTAAGTTATTATTCTTTTGTTGAACCAAAGCCTCCAGTTCGTTTAGCTGTTGGCTGTTCTTCGCCGTCTGCAATTAAATAAGGCATAAAAATCCCTTGACCGATTCGTTCACCCTTTTTTATATGATAATCCCGTAATCCATAGTTAATGAGTTGAAAGAAAATTTCTCCTTCATTACTGTCGTTATCATAATAATCCGCGTCCACGATCCCAATCCCATTTGGTAAAATTAAGCGCCGTTTAAATGGACCGCTTGACCGATTAGCCAATAAGAGAAATTCATCAGGCTGCATATATGCCTTAATTCCTGTTGGTACTAAGTAAGGCTTCAAACAGGAATCAGCAGATTTAAACTCTTCATCAGTTAGCTTTTTTTGTTGATGAACTTGCCAGAGAGCCTTTAAGAAATTACCCTTCCAGATTGATGGGAGGACAAAATCTTCTGATGCTTCAAAGTCATATCCTGCTGCCCGGGTTGTTTGACGCTGGGGCAAATGTATTTCTTGGTCCTTTTTACTCGAAACAATTTTAAATCCACGTTTCATTACGTTCACCTCATAGTGTTTTATTCTTAATAATTCCAGTATACTATTATATGCTAGATAATAAGTTAATGGTATTGCTTTGATAACTTGACTTTTAAAAGCAGTTTATCGAAAATTATCTATGAAAGGATGTGCTTATAATGCAATATCGAGTTGATGGCCAGCGTATCGTTGCGTTTGATGACCAAGAACCCTTAATTGGCGAGATTAGTTTTCCTAAAATTCCCGACACGGATAAGCGGGTTGTTGTCGAGCGTGTTTTTGTCCAGCCGGCTTACCGTGGTCAAGGAATTGCAGCCGAATTAGTTCGCCAGTTCGTCGACTACGCAAATAAAGAGCACTACACTGTTAAATTAATGTGTCCATATGCGGTAGCGCAATTTAAACTACATCCAGAATACCAGCAGCTTTTACCCGTCGCTGATCGCTTTAATTAGGAGGAATATCAATGGATCAAAATGCATTAAAAGAACAAACCGGTAAAGAATCAGTTAAATACATTAAATCCGGTATGATTGTCGGACTTGGTACCGGCTCAACTGTTAAGTACATGGTTGATGAACTTGGTAAGCAAGTACAAGAAGGCAAGATTAAAGACATTATCGGTGTAACAACCTCAAGCCGAACCGCAAAGCAAGCCACTGACCTTGGAATTACAATTAAGGATATTGATGATGTTGATCACATTGACTTAACCATTGATGGTGCTGATGAGATCAGTGATGACTTCCAAGGGATTAAAGGGGGCGGTGGTGCCCTCCTCTGGGAAAAGATTGTTGCTAATGCTTCTAACAAAGTAATGTGGATTGTTGATGAAAGCAAACTTGTCCACAAACTAGGTGCCTTTCCGCTTCCAGTTGAAGTAATCCCATTTGGTGCCCAGCACGTCTTTAACCGCCTAGAAAAGAAGGGCTACAAACCAACTTGGCGGATGGACGGCGACCAAAAGTACCGAACCGATGAAAATAACTACATCATTGACCTCCACCTTGGTGAAATTGATGATCCAAAGTCCTTAGCTGATGAATTGATTCACATGGTAGGTATTGTTGAGACCGGTCTATTCTTAAACCGGGTTAATGATGTCATCGTTGGTACACAAAACGGTCCTAAAGTACTACATGCTCGTTAATTTCTAATCGACTTACCAACTTAAACACAAAGGAGATTTTCTAAATGAACTTTTCCATTAATAAAGAAGATATTGCTAATTTCCACAAAGACTACCGTAACCACCCTAACAGCAGTGTTTTAGAAAACACAGTCACTAAAAACGGGGTCCGCAACGCTAGTTTTAACTGGCATTCAATTGCGGACAATGCTCCCCACTTCTCAATTGATTTGAAGACGGGTGACGTTTCTGATCAAAAACAATCAGGCCGCTGCTGGATGTTTGCCGCTCTTAATACAATGCGTCATGATATGCAGCAAAAGTTCAATTTGCCGGATAACTTTGAACTTTCTCAAGCCTACCAGTTTTTCTGGGATAAGTTTGAAAAATCTAATTACTTCTACCAAAACGTTATTAAGACTGCCAAAAAAGCAACCGACAGCCGGAAAGTTGCTTGGTTGATGAATGAACCCCAAAATGACGGCGGACAATGGGATATGCTTTGCGCCCTTATCAGTAAGTATGGGGTAATGCCAAAGTCAGCTATGCCAGAATCATTTAATTCCTCAAACTCCCGCGGTATTGATGAAGTTTTGAATAATAAGCTCCGGCACGATGCTGTTGTCTTACGAAAAATGATCAATGAAGACCACGCTAATGAAGAAGCAATTGATAAACAACGCCGAAAGATGCTAAATGAAAATTATCGCATTTTAGCATACACATTTGGTGAACCAGTTAGTCATTTTGACTTTGAATATCGGACAAAAAAAGATAACAAGTTCCATCGTGATGCAAACCTAACACCTCAAAAATTCTTTGAAAAGTATGTTGGCTGGAACCTTGATGATTATATTTCAATTATTCAGGCTCCCACTGCCGACAAAAAATACCATCAAACATACACAATTGATATGTTGGGTAATGTTGTTGGCGGACGAGAAATTAAACACTTAAACCTCCCAATGGATGAATTCAAGCAATTAGCAATTGAGCAGTTGAAGAATGGTGAGAGTGTTTGGTTCGGCTCTGATGTTATCAAATACTCTGAAACCAAGCTTGGTATCATGGCGCTAAATACTTATGACTATGATAAGCTTTTTGATGTTGACCTTGAAATGACAAAGGCAGAGGCGCTTGACTATGGTGAAAGCATGATGGATCACGCAATGGTTATCACTGGTGTTGACCTTGTAGACGGCAAGCCAACCAAATGGAAGGTCGAAAATTCCTGGGGTAACAAAGTCGGTCATAAAGGCTACTTTGTAATGAGCGATGCATGGATGGACAAATACTGCTACCAAATCGTTATTAATAAAAAATACCTTAGCGATGATCTAAAGCGGGACTACGCTAAGAGTCCGGTGGTTCTAAAGCCATGGGATCCAATGGGAACATTAGCATAATCTAACATTTGACAAACAGATGCAGAAGCTGGGGAAATCTTTATTTTCTCCAGTTTCTTTTTATCTCAATATTATTTACCCCTTTTGCAAAATCAAAAGTACTCCTATCAGCCAACAAATAGAAAGGAAGTTTTGGTAATGGGGATTGCCATTCTTTTACTTTTGTTACTTTATAAATTTATTCACGGAACATTTGAGTACGAAAAAGTTACCCGGTTTGAAATGGTTCTTATTCCAGCTTACTCATTGCTAATGATGATTATCACTTTAAAAGAAGATAGCTCACTTGGCAAAATCATGGCATCAATAATGTTATTAATCCTTGGTGTCCTAATCGGTCTCTTTCAGCTTAGCGGAATTCGGATTAAAACAACAGGGCAGGTTGACAAATATCAACGGCCAATCGTGCTTGTTAAACGAAACTGGTCTTACCTAATCGGTTGGATAATTGTCTTTATCCTCATTATTCTTTTTAGCGCGCACTATCACCCCGCCCTTAACCATCATGATATTATTGATGAACTATTTACCGAAATAATCCGTGATTTATTCGCAATTGCTTACCTTAACATTAAAAATGAATGGTTTGTGTGGGTATTAAACGTAGCAACAAGTTTTACATATGATATTTTCTTAGCAATCCATCACCCACTCATTCGTCAGGCAATTCGCCGCCATCATTAACAATGGAACAAAGCGTCCAAACATTCAAAATTACTGAATGCTTGGACGCTTTTAAAAATTTTGCCTAACTCTAACGAATGAACTGCAAAAGTATTTTTATTCTGTAATATCCGCACCAAAGTATTTTTCGGATAACTTCTTAACAGTCCCATCCTGTTGAAGTTCTTTAAGTGCTTTATTGTATGAAGACTGGATAGCAGTATCTTTCTTATTGAATAATGCTGAAATTTTGGCTGGTTTTTGTTCACTAGAAACATCAATCATCTTAAGGCCCTTAGTACTATTCTTCTTGCTGTAAGCGTACCATGCTTCGCGGGAGTTAATTTCTGCATCTGCCCGGCCTTGCTTTATCATCCCCACGGCGCTGGCAAAATCACCATTAGGGACAAGTTTTGCACCAAACTTCTTAGCAATATCGGCATTATTTGTACCGGTTCCTGCAACGACCTTCTTGCCCTTAATGTCTTTCAAACTCTTAATCTTACTATCGGCTGGAACGATCAAGGCAAAACGAGACTTAATATACGGAGTTGAGAAATTGTATTGTTTAGCACGTTCTGGGGTTTGGGTAATGTTGTTCATGACCACATCATATTTTCCAGATCCTAACCCCGCAACTAACGAATCCCATTTAGTTGGAACGAACTTTGCTTTTAACCCCATTTTTTTGGCGACTGCCTTCCCAAGGTCAACCTCAAAACCAGTCAGCTTGTTATTTTTACGATATGAATATGGTGAATATGTTCCCTCAAGACCGATTGTCAATTCACCCTTATTCTTTAACTCTGAATTTACTGCCGAAGATGCCGCATGAATACTGCTAATTCCAGCTGATGTTCCTAGTGTTAATGCTGCAACTGTTAATAGTGCTTTCTTCCAAAATTTCATCATTCTAAACTTCCTTTATTTTAAATTTTCCATTGTCATCGAAGCGATAAAGTTTTTAATCCGTTCATTAGGATTATCTGGAGCGAAAAACTCTTCTGGAGTACCGTCATATAATATTTCGCCGTTTTCTACAAAAATAATCTTATCAGCAACATGCTTAGCAAAAACCATGTTATGCGTCACAATTACCATTGACTGCTTTTCTGCTGCTAACTGCAAGAGAACATGCAAAACGCTGAGTTCCAATTCTGGATCCAGGGCAGATGTTGGCTCATCAAGCAAGATATACTTTGGCGACATTGCCAAGGCGCGTGCAATTGCCACTCGCTGTGCCTGACCACCGGATAATTCATTGGGATAGGCATCACCATAATCTGCTAAGCCCATTTTAGTAAGCAGATTGTGTGCATTCGCAATTGCCTCTTTTTTTGGTTGTTTCAAAACTTGCGTCGGGCCTTCAATAATATTGCCAAGAACCGTCTTATTCGGAAAGAGATTATAGTCTTGAAAGACCATTCCCGTTTCTTGCCGAATTGCTAACTTATCTTTATTACTTATCTTCTGACTAAAATCAAGATGGTGTTCATCAAAATCATATTGCCCGCTTTCCGGCATTACTAACAAGTTCAAGGAACGGAGAATAGTTGACTTTCCGGATCCAGATGGTCCAACCATTACCGTTGTCTTACCAGCTGGAAATTCTAATGTGGTATTTTTCAAGACATTTTTATTACCAAAACTTTTATTAATATTTGTTAATTTCATTTTTCTCACCTATTATTTGCATTTACTTGCCGGTCAACAATTCTTTCCAGGTAGCCTTGAAGGTAAGATAGGACCGTTGTAAAAACAGCATAAACCATCGCTACTAAGGTATACATAAGCAACGGCTGATAATTTCCCGCCGCAATTTGCTGGCTGACCGCAAACATTTCCATAATTGTGATTGAAGCAGCCAGCGACGTATCCTTTACCAAGCTAATGAAACTATTCGATAATGGCGGTAAGGCTACTCTTAAGGCTTGAGGAAGAATAATTCGCCATAGAATTTGTAACCGGGTCATTCCGATTGCTGCTCCTGCTTCCCACTGTCCTCTTGGTACTGAACTGATTGCCGCGCGAATTGTCTCTGAAGCATAGGCCCCGGTATTAAGAGAAAATGTAATAATGCCGGCTGTAAATGGCTCTAGTTTAATCCCATGCGGCAAGATGCCCTTTATCCTCAAATAAGGAAGCCCGAAAAAGACAATGAACAGTTGAACTAACAGTGGCGTGGACCGAAAAAGCCATACATAAAAGCTCGCAATCCACTTAAGAATCATGAATGGCCCCCGCTGTCGTGAAAGACGAGTCAATGCTGTTACTAGTGCAATGATTATGCCAAAGAAAAATGAAATTATCGCCAACGGAATCGTATATTTAAATCCCGCCGCTAATAGTTGTGGTAAGGATGTCTTGATAATTTCCCACATAAGTCGCTATTCCCCTTCTTCTATAATTAATCTAATTTTTCAAGTGCTTGCTGCAAGTCAGCAATAATGTCTTCTGAATCTTCAATCCCAACTGAAAGGCGAATCAGTTCATCTTTAATTCCATTTTGTAATCTTATTTCCCGGGGAATAGATCCATGGGTCATTACTGCTGGCACTTCAATCAGACTTTCAATCCCGCCTAAACTTTCTGCAAGGTCAATTAATTGCAAGCTTTCAACAAATTTTTTGGCATCTAAACCGTCCTTTAGTTCAAATGAGATCATTGCGCCAAAGTTCCGCATCTGCTTAGCTGCAACATCATGACCTGGGAAATTTTTCAATCCTGGGTAATAAATCTTACCGATATGCTCATCCTTTTGTAGAAAATCGATAACCGCCGTCGCATTTTCTTGATGAACCCGCATCCGTGCGCCAAGGGTTTTCATTCCCCGTTGTAACAGCCAGCTATCATCAGGGCCGAGCGTACTCCCAATCGAATTTTGCAGGAATGCTAATTGTTCCGCAATCTCATTATCATTAGTAACTGCTAAGCCGGCAACAACATCGCTATGGCCGCCCAAATACTTAGTAGCAGAGTGAACAATAATATCTGCCCCTAAAGTTAACGGCTGTTGATTATAAGGTGTCGCAAACGTATTATCAACAATTGTCTTTACGCCATGCTTCTTTGCGATAGCAGCAATTTCTTTAATATCAGCAATTTGTAAGAGGGGGTTGGTTGGTGTTTCAAAGTAAATGGCAACGGTATTGTCCTGAATTGCATTTTCCACCGCTTTAAGATCTTGCATGTCAACAACTGTAAATTCAAGACCAAACCGCTTTAATACCTTATTGATTAATCGGAAGGTCCCCCCGTAAACATCACTTCCAACTACAAAGTGGTCGCCTTGCGAAAATAAAGAAAAAGTAGCGTGAATAGCAGCTGAGCCAGATGCAAATGCAAAACCAGCTGTACCATGTTCCAATTCAGCGATTAGCTTTTCAAGGGATGCCCGCGTTGGATTACCAGTACGAGAATATTCCCATTTAGGTTCGCCGCCTAATACATGTTGATGAAATGTCGATGAGCGATAAATTGGGGTTGAAACAGCACCCGTTGTTGGATCTTCACTATTACCACCATGAATTAACTGTGTATTGAATTTCATAATATCTATCTCCTTTTGAATACAAAAAAAGGCGCAAACTCAAGAAATACTTACTTGAATTTGCGCCTTATGCATTTTATTCCCGATTATGTTAGCAGTTACTCAACTAAAAGTAAGCACGCCAAACAGTGGGTCGCATAAGACGCGATCCACAACAACAAACAGTAGCGTTAACGTATTGATTGTTAAACATGACGTGTTCCTCCTAACTTAGTATATCAAAATCATAACTTATAAAAAATAAGTTGTCAATAGAATTATTTAAATTGATCATCAAGAAATTTTTGAACGGTATTATAAATGGTTGGACTCCAGAAGTCTCGTTCATGATTAGCACCCTTAACCCGATAAGCCTCAACCGAATTTCCATTATCCTGCAAACGCATATACATTTCTTCCATTTGTTCATAGGGGACAACCTTGTCTGCATCTCCATGGAACAAGAGGAATGGCGGATAATTTTGACCATCCTTTACCTGGTAAAGCGGGCTCATTTGTTTCTCAATTTCTGACCATTTTGATACATCTGAACCCAATAGGCAATACTGTAATAATTTATTTCCAGGAACATTTGAATCATATTCAAACGTCTTTTCAACATCCATCGGTGCAAAACAGCTAACGACTGCATCGACTGCATCAGACTGGTCTTGGTAAAGGTCAACCTTGTAGCGAGGATCATCACCAGTTAAGCCAACTAACATTGCTGCATTAGCACCAGATGATGTTCCCCAGATTGCAACTTTTTGCGGATCAATAGCATATTTCTTTGCATTTGTCCGTAAGAACCGAATCGCGGTCTTAACATCTTGTAAGAATGCGGGGAATGGATGTCCTTCAATTGAACTGCGGTGCTGAACAGTTGCTACAATATATCCTGCTTTAACGAACTGGACTAGCTGAGGAATTTCTTCTCCCAACGTTGGTGTTCGCCAAGAGCTTCCCTGAACAAATACAATTAATGGGCGTGGTTCCGTCTGATATTGCTTGGGAAAACGTTGCGTCCATGGGGTCAAAATTGACAAATGCAATGCTTCACCATCCATCGCACCGTAAACCACATTTTCGATCAAACGTACTTGTCCGCTTAAAGTTGGATTATTTGCTAATTCGTGTATTGTCATTAATCTCACCATCCATTGTTATAAAAGTCTTTTTAACGACATTAAGGCGGTCATCAAAACGATATAAAATCGGCTTACCATTCGGAACTTCCACTTTGTCAATATCATCATCAGAAATACCATCTAAATATTTAATCAATGCCCGCAAGGAACTTCCGTGAGCAACGATCAATTGATTATGACCATCAATTAATCGCGGTGCAATACAGTCTTCCCAGTATGGTAAAAGCCGTTGTAAGGTCATTTCCAGGCTCTCACTAAGCGGAATCTTTACTCCTAAACGGTCATACCGTCGATCATGCTGCCGTTCTTTTAATCGTGGCGGCAAATCTTTAAATCCGCGGCGCCATTTATGAAGCTGTTCGGCACCAATTTCTTTTTTCACTTCAGCCTTGTTTCGTCCACTTAGAGCGCCGTAATGTCGTTCATTCAATCGCCAGGTTTTATGGATTGGAATGTACAATTGATTAATTTCTTCTAAGATAATATTAGTTGTCATAATCGCCCGTTGCATATATGAAGTATGGGCATCACTAAATTGAATATTTAATTTTTGTAATTCCTTACCTACTAATTCACCTTGTTCAATTCCTTTAGGGGTCAACGGAACATCAGTCCAGCCGGTAAAAATATTATCACGGTTGGCTTGACTTTGCCCATGACGCACAATTACTAATTCTGCCATTTTTTCACTCCCCTTTGCCACTATCTTATAATAGCGCATTTTAATGGTGCTTAACAATTAAACAGAGCGAAATACTTTCCTCCACAAGACGATTGTTTCCCCTTTCTATTTTCTGCCGTATAATTATTAAAGTAAGTATCAGATGAAAGGAATTATAAAGCTTAGTCGGATAAGCTTTAATACTCAATACATGAAATCTAAAATTGTTAATCTAATCAATTGGGGGCTGCCATATTGTGCTATCGTTGCCATGGCATACTTGATTATGTTTCCTCAGTTTGTATCTCATGGTGTCATTTTAGGAACCGATTCCATTTTTCACTTTAATCGCTTCTATGATGCAGCAAAACAAATTCAGCAATTCAATTTCAGTTATTTTCAAAGTAATTACTGTTTTCAACAAAGCGGGCGGATTATCAATGCTGTTTATGGTCCCCTTTTTGCTTACTTAAACGGAGCTATTCTCGGGATTGTCGGAACCTGGTATCAATATCAAATTGTCACAACCTTCATCGTCTATATTCTTGGCGGAATTGGAATGTACCAACTTGGGATTCGTGTTCGCAGTAATCATACCATTGCCGTTCTATGCGCCTTGATTTATATGAATATCGGCTGGCTGCCACGGTGGGAGCTGGCGCAAAATATGAATGCGTGGGGAGCTGCCCTTGCACCGTATATGGTAATTTGCGGAATACGGATGATTCAAGACCATCAACGACCCGTTAATTGGCTCCAACTAATGACGCTGATGACGGTCATTATTCAAATTCATATGCTCAGTTCGTTATTCTTTATCGTTACCCTAATACCATTTTTTATTATCGGGTTAATCCTAACCATTGATCGGAAAAAGATGTGGTGGGAAACATTAAAAGCCGTTGGGGGAACTATTATATTAACGGCTAACGTTTGGGGCGCGTTACTAATGCTTAACCTGCATAATAACATCGCACATCCGGCCGACTTTAGCTTAGCAGATAACGTCCTACGCCCATCGATGTTCAGCAGTACTCGTGATTACCTAATTTACGCAATGTGGATCTTATTCAGCCTACAACTGATTTACGTTTTAGCCACATTCAAAAAGTCACTTACTAACACTGTCCTGACCATTCTAGGTAGTCTTATTCTTATCTTAAGTTCATCCCTCATCCCTTGGAATACCCTTCAAAATATAGTCCCTGCATTAGGTCACACTTTGCAATTTCCTAATCGCTTGACCATCATTGCATACCCGCTGTTGCTTGCTGGTGTCGGAATCAGCGCAACGACCCTTGGAAAAAGAGCGCGAAAAATTGGCCTTAGCAATCAACTAACTACTGGAATCCTGTTATTAATGGTCTTCCTAGTCTTCACACCGACAACAATCGACGTTTATAAACGCGCAGCCCGTTACGATTCAGAAATTGTTCTGAATAGTTTCAGCGCAATCACCCGGGTAAGTGAAGATAAGGCCGCCCTCCGTCATTCGGTTCACGACCTTTATCCCGGACAACTACTAACGATGGTTGAAAAGCGAAGTCCGGATTATCTCCCCATTCCAAAGAAATATATGAATCAGAAATATGTGCGTTCCTATGCTTACGAGGGACAAATTATTAATGAGGCGCATAAGTACAACCATACAGTTTTACCGCATGGCGGGCTTCAATTAACCTGGAACGCTGACAAGGCTGGTAAGGTTCGTTTGCCAATTATTACCTACAAGGAATCCGTTTTAACGGTTAATGGTCAACGTTTAAAACACTATCAACGCTCATCAGTTGGTGCACCTTATATCCACCAACGTAAAGGGAAAAATACCGCGACCCTCTACTTTAAGCAACCAGGCTGGTTTACTGCTTTGTTGGCAATTTCACTGCTTGGGCTTAGTATCCTTACTATCTATGGCTTCTATTATTTCTGTACACACTTCAAGAAGTATTTTGGCCGGATTATGACAAAAGAGCTTAATTAAAAACAGTGTAGCTGAGAGAAAGAATCTTTCAGCTACACTGTTTTTATATCTTTATTGTGCATTCAATATAAATGAAAATTCAATATCCTGATCTGCTGGAATATGATATTGTTCCTCAACATCAGCACCCCAGCTATCAATTCCCCCAACACCACGAACAGCACCGGCAATAACCAAGACTGTCCGTCGTGCAAGCGGCAGCTCCTCAATATGAGTAGCGCTTTCCAATTCCTCAGCTGTATATGGAAGACAACTGAAAGCAAATGGACGATCAGTTTGCTTAATCTTTAAACTGAACGGTTCATGAGAATGATCCGCGTTATTCTGCGTCGTATTCCGCGTAATTGTTAGACTATTCGTTTCCATATGCATTCCGTTTTCCTGCGGTACCAAATATTTAGTTACTGGTAACCCCTCAACATGGAAGACTCCTTTTTTTGCTCCTGCCATTCGGTCGGGGTAGGTTTCACCAGACAATCCTTGATAATCAAAACCAGTCGCCACCGTTGGCATAACAAAACGCATTCCAACTACGGGCAACCCTGGTAAGTCTTTATGCCCTTGATAATGCATGGTTACTTTGATTTCACCGTTTGCCATCACTTCATAGGTCACACTTGTCGTCGTTGATGGGATAGTCAATGTTTCAAACGTATATTCAATCTTAACGTCCGTAGCAAATACCGCATCACTCAATTCATTAGTTATCGGGGCAATCGGCAATTCATCAAATTTCTGACCATCAACAGTCAGCTTGATCCCAACACACTTATGAAATGCATCAGCAGCAAGCCATTGCGCAGACCGAATATTAAAGCCGTTTCCACGGTCATTATCAGTTGTTGCGCGCCAAAATGTCGGCATTGGTTCACGATATAGCCACTCTTTACCATTTAGCTTAAGCGATTCAAGTCCGCCACGTTCATAACTGAAAATGTAATGAAAATCTTCACCGCTAAGTCCTAATGTGCCATCACCATATATCACGCGTAGTTTATTTGTGTAAGCCATAGTAATATCTTACCTCCTGCATTGCTGGCTTTGGTGTCCGATCAGCAAACATTAAGCCATCCCCTGAGAACTCATAATCTGAGTGACGATCATCAAAATCACCACCATAACGCATTACTTCTTGACCACTTACGGGATCCTTAACAAGGAGTGCCTGATCAATAAAGTCCCAAATAAAGCCGCCAAAGTATTGTGGATATTTGTCAAGCAATGCAATATATGAACCCATTCCGCCATCAGAATTTCCCATGTCATGCATATATTCACATTCCATAAATGGCTTGTCAGGATTATTCTTCAGGTATTCTTCAACTTCTTTAGGCGGCAAGTACATCCAACTTTCGACATCCGAAATCTGCTCACGATATTCAGGAGTGTGACAAACGCCTTCATAGTGAACAAGACGGCTATTGTCATGTTCTTTATAGAATTCGTTCATTTTGACAATGTTATCGCCAGCATATGATTCATTACCCAGCGACCAGAATAAAATCGATGGGTGATTTTTAAATGTTTCATAGTTAGTCCGTGCCCGATCAACTACTACTTCGCGCCATTGCGAAACTGAACCAGGAACATTATATGATGGTTCAATTGCGCCCATCTTTTGCCAAGTAGCATGAGACTCCAGGTTGTTTTCAGCCATCATATAAATTCCATTATCATCACAAAGGTAATACCAAGGAATCTGATCAGGATAGTGACATGTTCGCACAGCATTAATATTATTTTCCTTAAATGTCTTAATATCGCTCGTCATATCATCCATCGTAATCGCCCGACCACGTTTAGCATTCCACTCATGGCGGTTTACACCATTAATAATTAGCCGCTTCCCGTTTAACAGCACGACATGATCCTGATTAATTTCAATCCGTCGAAAACCAAAACGATACGGAACAAGTTCAAGTAGCTTTCCTTCATCATCGCGGATTTCTACCAATAGTTGATAAAGGTACGGATCGTGGTTATCCCACAAGTGGATATTCTCCAAAAACTGGTCCTGAACCTTTACCGTTGGGGCAACAGGATGGGTTTCATTAACGAGGATATTTCCATCACTATCAACTACTCGAATATTAACATTGCCCGTTTTCTCACCTTGGAGCTGGAGGTCAACGTTAAAAATACCATCCTGATAATTATCAGTAACAGTTGGCCGAATATTAAGATCTTCAACATGAACAAGGGGCTGAGCTAATAAGTTCACGCTTCGGAAGATCCCCGAAAAGCGGAACATATCTTGATCCTCAATCCACGAGGCAGTACTATGCTTGAAAACTTCTACTGCTAAAACATTATCTTCATCCTGAATATAAGGGGTCAAATCAAATTCGGACGGGGTAAAGCTATCCTCAGCGTAACCAATAAAGTGCCCATTAAGCCATAAGTACATTGCCCGCTCTACACCATCAAAACGAATCCGGATTTGTTTACCACGCAAGGCAGGGGCAAGATCAAACCGTTTCAAATACTCGCCAACGGTATTATCATCACCATCGCTAAAAGATCCTTCTTGAGAATCATCGGGACTAAGAGCATATGCAGGTCGCCGATAGATTTTCCCTTCCCATGGAATTAAGGTATTAATATAGTTGTTCTGGGCATAGTTATTTAATTCAATTTCACTTGGTACTTCAATCGTATCAAAGCTGCTACTGTCATAATCCTTGGCATAAAATTCACTTACTCGCTCACGAGGATTTTTAGCGAACTTAAATTGCCATTTTCCATCTAAACTTTGCACAAACCTGCTATCATCACGACGCCATTCATCATAATCACCATAGTAATAGTGGTCACTATGTGCTGCTAGTTGATTAACCCGAAACGTTTCCGGATCATCAAGCCATTTGATATTTGCATCCATCGATAAATCCCTCCTCGTTACTAACTACAACATCTAAAGTATAGCGCTTTCATTAACGAGATAGCAAGCTAAGAAGTAAAATTTAAGTAAAGTTTATTAATAAAAATTTAAAAACAAAAAAGCTCCGAGTATGGATACTCAGAGCTTTATTATAGTGCGGCCGAGAGGACTTGAACCTCCACGGTCATAATCGACCATAAGATCCTTAATCTTACGCGTCTGCCAGTTCCGCCACGGCCGCATATCAACCAACGAATATTATTATAGCAAGATACCTATTCGTTGGCAACAACTTTTTTTAATTTTTTAAAATAAAATGGTGTCCACACCGCCGGCAAACATAACGGTGGGTGTTAAAACGCCGTTGTCGCGCTATTTCAACGCCGCAACCCGTACAAATATAATGCCATTTTCTCTTAACATTATATTTTGCTTTACTGGTAGGCGGTGCATATCGTGATCCGCCGACTTGCGCTAACAGCGTCTTAAACGCCCGGCTTCGGTGATGATAATCCATTCCGAGTAAATGTAAATGGTAATGACATAATTCATGAAGGACGACTTGCCGAAGATTATTGAGGTCAAATTCTGTGTACATTAACGGATTAATATCAATGTGATGATCGCTTAAATGATACCGCCCACCTGTTGTTTTCAAACGCTTATTAAAAAATACCTTGTGCACAAAAGCGCGCCCAAAGTATTTTTGCGACCATTGTTCGGTCAAGCATTGTAATTCCGCATTAGTCATTTGCGACCGTCTCCGGTTCAATCATGGTTAATTGAATTCGTTGACGTTTCAAATCTACATCATCAATCCATACGTCCACAATATCACCAACTGCGACAATTGCCCGTGGATCACGAATAAATTGCTTGCTCATTTTTGAAACATGAACTAATCCATCATGTTTAACACCAATATCAACAAAGGCACCGAAATCGACAACATTGCGGACCGTTCCTTGAAGTTTCATTCCTGGTTGAAGATCTTCAATTGTCATTACATCATGACGTAATAATGGTGCCGGCATCGAGTCACGAAGGTCACGCCCTGGTTTTTGCAAAGATGAAATAATATCATTAACTGTCTCTGTCCCTACCTGGTCATCAGTAAATTGATTAATATCAAGTGCTTTTAACTTCTTTTCAGCAGCGGGGGTTCCCAGATCATTAATATCAATCCCTGCCGCCTCCATGATTTTCTGCGCAACTTGGTAACTTTCTGGATGGACATCGGTATTATCTAGTGGGTTTTCACCGTCGATAATCCGTAAGAAGCCAACCGATTGCTGGTAAGCTTTAGGTCCTAAACGAGGAACCTGCTTTAATTGCGTACGGTTAGTATAGCGGCCATTTTCGTCCCGGTAAGTAACGATATTTTTGGCAATTGTCTTATTTAGTCCCGAGATTCGCGTTAATAGTTGGTAACTAGCAGTATTAAGGTTAACCCCGACACGGTTTACAGCTCGTTCAACAATTGTCTCTAATTCGCCGCTTAATTCTTTCTTCGGTAAATCATGTTGATACTGGCCGACCCCTACTGCTTGTGGGTCAATTTTTACTAATTCTGCTAACGGGTCCTGTAGTCGCCGGCCGATGCTAATTGCACTCCGCTGTTCAACATGAAGGTCCGGAAATTCATCCCGTGCTTCCTTACTTGCCGAATAGACAGAGGCACCTGCTTCATTCACAATTACGTAATAAATTGGACGCTCAATCTTTTTTAGCGCTTCAGCTACAAATTGTTCCGACTCACGACTGGCCGTTCCGTTACCAATGGCAATCATTTCAACATGGTACTTTTCTAGTAAGTCAATAAATTCACCCTCAGCAGCTGCACGTTGTTTTTCTGGAGCTGGCTTGTGCGGATAAATAACGGCTTTAGTTAAAAACTTACCATTTTCATCAAGAACGGCTAACTTGCAACCAGTACGGTAGGCAGGGTCAAATCCTAACACAACTTTCCCCTT
Organism: Limosilactobacillus caviae; assembly: GCF_014635905.1. Lineage (GTDB taxonomy): Bacteria > Bacillota > Bacilli > Lactobacillales > Lactobacillaceae > Limosilactobacillus > Limosilactobacillus caviae. The sequence goes on along the minus strand of NZ_BMDS01000007.1, from coordinate 18,271 downwards.
AATTGGCGCTTGCATCAATAAATGGTAAAGGTTTTCGCCAAAGACCTTTATTGCTTGTTCATCTGCGCCTTCTGTTAATTGCCGCCGTAATTCACGTTCGATTGCTGGGCCTAAGAACCGTTTATAGGCATCCTGGTAGGCTTCTTCAATAAATTCAGTAGCATCATTTTGCTTTTGCGTCCTTATAAGGCGAAAATGAAGGTAATTCATTATCGGTGCCTCATCAACTGTTATTTTTACATTGAGGATTCCCTCTTTTTCGCCACGATTAAAGGCAAGGATCTGGTATGAATTTAACTTTTGCACTGAACTTGAAAATTCATAGTATTGCTTATAGGTTCCTAGCTCATCTTTTTCTTCCCCGTCGCGCTTTACACTGGTTTCTAATTGACCATGCTGGGCTGTATAATTTCGTAACCATCCCCGAACAGTCGCCATTTCGCTAATCGCTTCTGCAAGAATCTCATGTGCGCCCGCTAATGCACTCTCAGCATCTGGTACATCCTCATTGATAAATTCTTGGGCCTTAGTTGTTAAATCATCGTCTGGATACGATAACAACCAATTTGCCAACGGTGCAAGTCCATGTTGTCGTGCTTGCTGAGCCTTCGTTTGCCGCTTTTGCTTATATGGCAAATAAAGGTCCTCTACTTCTTGCAATTCAGTTGCATTATTAATTTGTTTTTCTAGAGCAGGAGTTAGTTTGCCAAGCTCTTTAATTTTATTGATGACCGTTGCTTGACGTTCGCGTAATGTTGTTACACGGTGATATTCATCCCTGATAGCCTGTAGTTGAACTTCATCAAGCGTTCCCGTCATTTCTTTACGGTATCGGGCAATAAAAGGAATAGTATTTCCTTCGTCCATTAATCCGAGGGCTGCTTTAATTTGTTGCGGGCGAATATCAGGTAATTGTTTGCTAACAAGTTGAAGTGTTTCCTCTTCCATTTTCATCCTCCTAAAAATTGAGGAGACTGAGTTGCGTCCCAGCCTCCTCACGTAATTAATTCTTATTATTTCCACCATGTATCATAGGGAGCAATTGGTAAATGACGTTTATGCTGTGTTCGACGATACCAGCTTTCAATCTTTTCTGCTGCTTCTGTTGAAACCGCACGTCCTTCTAAAAAGTCATCAATTTCTTCATAGCGGACACCAAGTGCTTCTTCATCTGGCCGCATTGGCTTATCTTCCTCAAGATCTGCTGTCGGTGTTTTGTCATAAAGCTTTGCTGGTGCATTTAAGGATTTTAAAAGGGCCTTTCCTTGACGCTTATCCAGTCCGGCAAGCGGTGTTATATCCGCACCGCCATCACCAAATTTAGTATAGAAGCCAGTTACCGCTTCTGCTGCATGATCGGTTCCTACAACTGCACCGCCATTTTGACCAGCGATTGCATATTGGACAATCATCCGTTCACGCGCCTTGATATTTCCCTTATTAAAATCACTAATTACCGCGCCAGCCGCAGTTAACGAGTTAACCATTGCATCAGTGGCGGCTTTAATATTAACACGCATCATTTTATCGGGCTTAATAAAATCATTAATTGCGGACATCGCATCTGACTCATCAGCCTGTTCACCGTAAGGAAGACGGACTGCAATAAATTGGTAGTCAGCATTTCCGGTCTCTTTACGTAATTTTTCCACTGCCAATTGAGAAAGGCGTCCAGCTAATGTTGAATCCTGTCCCCCAGAAATTCCCAATACCAACGTCTTCATGTTAGTAGTTTGGAGAAAATCACATAAGAATTGAACCCGCTTGTCAATCTCAGCTTCAGGATCAATTTGCGCATTAACTCCCAATGCGTTAATTATTTCTTCTTGACACTTTCGCACTGTTTCTTACCTCTATTTATTCAATGATTTAACATATTCGTGAACTTGATGGATTAGTTTTAATTTATTGTCATAACATTTCTGCGATAAGTCCACTGGATATACTTCCGGATTTAAGTCCCGCTTGTATTCATCCCACAACGCATTCAAACTCTCAAAGCGGTGTTGGCGGCTTTCTTCTAGTGTTGGTTCATCATAAACAAACTTACCGTCTTGCCAAATAGGCTTCAACATTGGACGCGCGGTAAAGTCTTCAACATCTTTTTGCTGAAGGGGGAAGTTCGGATTAAACATATTAAGTGATTTTTCCTTACGCGGATCTTCATCTACTAAAGTAATATAATCCCCTTCGCTCTTTCGGTCAGCACGATCATTAATCCGCCATACCTGCTTCTTACCAGGAGTTGACATTTTTCCAACATTATTAGAGAGCTTAATAGTGTCAACAAGGTTACCATTTTCATCTTCAATAGCAACCAGCTTATATACTACTCCTAAAGTTGGCTGATCATAAGCAGTGATTAACTTAGTACCAATCCCCCAAGTATCAATCTTAGCTCCTTGCATTTGGAGATTCTGAATTGTCTTTTCGTCTAAACCATTGGATGCAATGATCTTAGCATCGGGGAATCCGGCATCATCAAGCATTTTACGGACCTTCTTGGACAAGTAGGCCATATCGCCACTATCAATGCGGACACCAATAAAGTTAATCTTATCACCAAATTCCTTTGCAACTTTGATGGCATTAGGAACCCCGCTCTTCAAAGTATCAAAAGTATCAACAAGGAATACACAATTATGGTGCGTCTCCGCATATGCTTTAAAGGCATCATAGTCATTCATATATACTTGAACTAGGGCATGAGCATGCGTTCCCGAAATAGGAATGCCAAACAACTTACCCGCACGAACATTGCTAGTTGCATCAAAACCGCCAATGTAGGCTGCCCGCGTCCCCCATAAGGCTGCATCCAACTCCTGTGCTCGACGTGAACCAAACTCCATTACAATTTGGTTGCCAACGATGGACTTAATTCGGGAAGCCTTAGTTGCAACCATAATTTGATAATTAAGGATATTTAAAATAGCAGTTTCAATTAACTGTCCTTCAATGATTGGTGCATCAACTTGAATAATAGGCTCATGATTAAACACAAGGTCCCCTTCTTCAAAGCTATTGATTGAACCAGTAAATTTAAAATCACGTAGATACTCTAAAAAATCATCATCAAATTGATGGGTGGACTTCAAATATTCAATATCGCTATCAGTAAAACGTAACTGCTTTACATAACGAATGATGTGATCTAAGCCGGCAAAAACAGCATACCCATTATTAAATGGCATTTTACGAAAAAAGGCTTCAAAAACAGCACGACGGTTCCCCATCCCCTTTTTCCAGTAAGTCTGCATCATACTTAATTCATATGCATCGGTATGGAGGGTAAGGCTATCGTCCGGATAATCAAATTTCATTAGTATAGTTCCTCTCAAAAGTAGTATTGTTAATCAGTATTGTAACACGGATTATTAATAAACTTTAAAATTTACTTTTCTAAAACAAACTCAAACCGTGAGCCAACATATTGAGTGTGAACATACTCAAATGGTCGTCCATCTTGGAGATATGACAATTGTGTCATCCGCAAAAGGGCATCTCCCCGTTTGATTTGTAGGTAACTAGCAATTTTTTCTGTTGCCTTTGTTGCTGAAATATGCTGAATAGCATGTCCCGGATAAAGGTTTGCTTTTTCTTCTAAAGTCCGATAAAAAGATGTGGTAATTTCTTCTTTGCTAAATTGCTGGACAAGGCTGGCTGGTACGGTCGCAATTTCATAACAAATCGGTACCTCGTTACCATAGCGTACTCGTTCCATACGCAGGACCTGTTCGTCAGACCCTAATTTTAGCTTCTCCACTTCTGTTTGTGATGGAATGGTTAAGTGGTAGGAAATCGTCTTGCTGGCCGCTTTTTTGCCCATGGCATCCATCAATTCAGTAAAACTTGTCACACCCGACATCTTTTCCTGAACTTTCCGGTTAGCGACAAATGTTCCTGATCCAACACGGCGTTCAAGAATCCCCTCGTCAACTAATGCCTGAATTGCTTGCCGCAAGGTCATCCGACTAACGCTAAAGTCATTAGCAAGCTCACGTTCAGCCGGAATTTTCTCACCAACTTTCCACTTGCCATCTTCAATATTTTTTCTTAATTGATTATGAATTTGAATATAGACAGGTGAACTCATTTCTCTTTCCTCCTTACGCCATTGTTTGTTAAACATTGCGTATGCTATATATTTTACATCATTCTAACAGCCTAGACCAATTTACTGAAATACTTTCATTGGATTAACAAAAATTAGGAACCATTGAGAAGTCATTTTCTCTGGTTCCTAATTTTTATCGTTAATATTTAATGTTACTTTTGTCGTAATTTTAATGCCCGTTCAAGTGAGCGATCGACAATGATTGATTGTGAATCAGCAACTGGATACTCGGTTTCTGGATCCATCTCTTCTGCAAAGGACAATTCGGTACAACCCAGAATTACCACATCCGCTCCTTGTTCTTCAATCATTTTACGGACCAATTCATGATATTTTTTACCGTCAGAATGACCTGCTTCTTTAATATCATGGTAAATTAAGTCTTCCGTCATCTCTGCAATTTCAGGTGTCGGTTTAATCTCTTCATAACCAGCAGCTTCAATATATGGGTCATATAAATTAGCGGCTAATGTCCCTTCCGTTGCTAAGAGACCAACCTTTTTTGCATCTGGTTTAATCTTTTTTATTTCGTCAACAGTTGCTTGCAGCATATTTAAGATTGGAATCTCCGTTGCTGCCTGTAACTTATCAAAGGAGTAGTGAGCCGTATTACAAATTAACACAAAGAATGCAGGATTCAAAAGGCTCTGCTGTTTGATGTCTTCAATCAGGGCCTCATTAGGATCCGGCTGACTATGGTCGAGAATCCAAGTGGTTCGATCGGGAACCGTTGCATGGTTAACAACTAAATAATTCAAATAATCCTGATCACGGTGAATCGGCGTTCTCTTATCTAACAGACGTACATAACTCTCCGTTGCTAACGTACCCATTCCACCTAAAATTGTAAAAAATTGTTGCATTTAATCTGCACGCCCTTTCTTAGCGATAGCCTATGATAATAGCGCCACAAAGATCGGCCCTAATAACGTAATTCCAATATTACCAACTACAAAAGCCGGAGTAAAGGCCGCAGCATAATATGCCCCTCCTTCCGGTCCCGCTTTTTGCGAAATTTCATTCATCGCCGCTGCAATCGTCCCTGAGCCCGTCAATGCGCCAATCAAGGCCAACGGTTCCATCTTTAACACGTATCGGCCAAAAAATAGCGTTAAGAGATGCGGCATAATTGATATGATGGCACCAATAACCAGCACCCCAACGCCCAGCGACTTAATTGCACTTGTAAAGGCTTGTGCTGATTGCAGGCCAACATTTCCAACAAAAAGAGTTAACCCAAAACTTTGTAAAAAACTCGTTACTGTTTCTGGAATAGATTTGCGGTCGCGATGGCGTTCGATCCATGAGCTCAGAATTAAGCCCATGATTAAAGCGGCCGTCCCATTGCCTAGTTGTAAAGGAATACTGTTTAATTTTATCCCGATAATCCCTAAAAGGGAAGCACAACCAATTCCTAAAGAAAATAAGGAATAATTCATTGTTGTATCAGCTGCCTTCCACCGACCCATCATTTTCAAAATTGACTTGGTACGAGAAGTATTACCAGTTAAGGAGATAACATCCCCCGGACGGAGCTGGTTAATTAATTGCTGATTCCCGCTAATCGGATCTTGAATATTGATAAAGACCCCATGCTGCCGTAAAATAGCCAACTCACTGGGCTTAAATGATTTTCCCAATACAAATTCACGTTCACGAGGCGCATTGGTCGGCGTTAATACTTCTGTTAATCCTGGCACCCGCATGAGACGGTCAAAGTGAACTGCATAGCCAATAACCGTTAATAAGTCTCCTGCCTGAAGCCTGTATTCCAAATGGTCAGTCATTTTACCATTATGGAAGGCCGCCAATCCAATAATCCGGTAGTTTGAACGCTTATTAAATTCTTCCAGTCTCTTACCGACAAGTGGTGATTCAGCAGCGATTTGATAGGTCCGCCGCCATGTAGGGTTAGGATTCTTGGCATGAAAGTGATAGCGTTCAGCCATTCTCGGCCCTTGCTCGGCAATTGAAATCCCTAAAATCTTAGGAGCTAGATCCCTTAAGAAAATAATTACCCCTAAGGTACCAAAAACATACGTTAGGGCATACGCAACAGGTAACTGCGCTTCATAGGTTGCCTTAACGCTTTGGCTTACCGGCAGTGATCCAATTGTCTGTAATGAACTTGCAACTGTAGCTGATTGCGTCAGTGAACCCGAAATAATCCCCGCTGCAATTCCGGGACCAATCTTAAAGGCAGTAAATAAACTCCAGCCAGCAAAAAAGACTACTAACATCCAAAAGATACTAGCAATTAAAATTCGGACCCCAAATAACTTCAAACTTACCAACAATTGTGGTCCAATCCGATAGCCCACTGAAAACATAAAAGCCCCGAAGAAAATTGTTCCAAGCATTTCATTACGCGGAAATGCACCAATCTGCCCCACAATCAAAGTAACGATTAGTGTTCCAACTGTTGCCCCAATATTAAATTTCCCCGCAATTTTGTAGTTACCAATTAAAAAACCAATGGCTAAACAAATAAATAACGTGAAAACTTGGTTGCTCACCATAAAGTGAACGATAGAATGTATCATTTTATCTTATAGTCGCTTTCTTTAAAAACTTATCCAACTAGCATTAATCATGCCACATTATTGCATTGTTACTAGGTTAATTCAACCACCTATTTAGAAACACTTTGCTTATTTTGTTGCAAGCGATAATTAGCAATCACTGTTAGTAAGGTAATAATTGCCAAAACGCCTAATAGGATGAAATCAAACCGTCCTCCTGCATAAGTACGTCCCAGTAATGACCCGTCATTACCCTTTTGGAACAAGGCAATTGTTGAAGCCAAAAGACTAGTACCGAGTGATCCTGCAAATTGCTGAACCATGTTGAAAATCGAATTTACGTCTGGTGCATTTTGTGGCTGAACAAGCATTGATGCATTTGAAATCGTATTAGAAAACGCAAAATTAAAACCTATTCGTAAAATAACAAAGAAAAGCGTTATTAGTAATGGTGTTAAGTGGCGCTGAAAAATACTAAAGCACCCTGTCCCGATAACTAGCAAGACCCCACCGATGGTTACTGGTGTTGCAAAGCCAAGGCGATCAGCTAAACTTCCCGCGAGTGGTGAAATAAAAGCGCCAATTAATGAACCAGGAAGCAAGATAAGTCCCGCAACAATCGCAGATGAGTGTAAAACATATTGAACATAAATAGGAATAACTAACGAAATCCCAATATTAATAAATTGCAAATTAAAATACGTGATAGTCGATAGCCTTAACGGAACAACTTTGAAGACTTTTAAGTCAAATAACTCCGATTTACCATGATTATTAATATAAATAAAAGCACCAAAGAAAAGGATCGCTACCAGTAATAAGAGCCAAAACTGATATCCAAACCCTTGCTTTCCAATTGACGACACTGCACTAATTATGCCAATAAGAGCAATTGCCAAGGTGATTAAACTCCCATAACTAAACGTTTTATCATTACCAAGAGGCTTATTGCGGATAAACAGCTGACCGCATACAAGACTAATCAAGACAACTGGGAGCAAAATCCAAAAGATCATCCGCCACGATAACATCTCTGAAACGACACCACCATATGTTGGACCAAGAGCCGGGGCAAATGAAATCACCATCGCAGCCATCCCGGTCATCATTCCAATCCGTTCTCGCGGAATTTCCGTAAAGATTAAGTGAAACATGATTGGGGTTGCCAAGCCGGTCGCAATTGCTTGGATTAATCTTCCCACTAATAAAATAGGAAAATTGCCAGTTAAAGCACACATCAAATCACCGATGATAAAAAAAGAAACCGCAAATAAGTGCAACCAGCGTGCTTGGTACTGACGCAATAGGTAGGCCGTTGTCCCCATTGTAATTGTAACCATTAGTAAATAACCAGTCGTAATCCACTGAATAACGTCAAGCGATACGCCAAACTGTGACGATAATTCTGGATAAGTAACATTCATCGACGTTTCATTCAAAATTCCGATAAACGTCAGCAATGCAAGCGACCCAATTGCTAGGTAGATACGCGAATAATTCTTTTGTGCCATTGCTTTACTCGTCCTCCTTCAAATTAAAATAAAAAAAGAGCTATGGTGATAAACGCTCCACCGCAGCTCCGCAATAACGATTTAATTCTACCAAGGAATTAGAAAAAAAGTCAACGTTCTTATTTTGTTTTCAGTGTCTGCAGCCATTTCTTCGTCTCTTCATCTAGTTCAGGTGCGATTTTAAAATCAAAAGGTGCCAACAAAAGGCGGACTTTGACCCATTCGATCGTTTGGTCATGATAGATCGTTGTTAGCATCATCGCCATTACCTGGTCCTTTTTATTTTGGGCTATTTCAGACTGATTAATGAATGTAATTGCCGTAATCTTTTTTGCTAACAATTCTGCAATTAAATCTTTTAATTTCTGAGTTGAGATTTCCTGCTTAATTCGTAACCGTTTTTTTAGCGGAACAGCAGGTAATTCCTTTTTTAGGAATCCTTGAAGCAAATCCCATTCTTCTAAAATCACTGGATAAAATTGCCATGGAACCCGTGCATTAAGACTTATTAATAGGTTAGGAATAATTTTGTTAAGGTCACCATCACCAGCTTGCAAAGTATCGCAAATTTCAATCAAAAACCGTTGAATTGTTTCGCGTGATGAAGGCTGAACTCGTTTCTTAGCAGTTAAAGCAAAACGAACAACAAGGAAATCAGTTAATTGCCCATCATCAATAGTTCCGCCAGTCGCCCCACGTTTTACCTTAAAATCATTTAGTTGTTTGGTTCGCGTACTTTTTGCAAAGTGACCTTGTTTAGGCATTGACTATCATTCCTTTTCCCATATATTCTTAATAAAACTTTGAACTAGAAAAGGCTAAGAAAAACAAACGTTTTTCTTAGCCTTTCAATAACAGTTGGGCTAGCTGGATTCGAACCAGCGCATGACGGTACCAAAAACCGTTGCCTTACCGCTTGGCTATAGCCCAATAATAAAGATGGAGGAGGGTGGATTCGAACCGCCGAACCCGAAGGAACGGTTTTACAGACCGTCGCGTTTAACCAGACTTCGCTACTCCTCCAAGAAGTTGCTTGATTAAATAATTCGTATCAATCAACGTTTATTATAATAACTAATTTCCAATCCTTTTGCAAGCATTTTTTATGATTTTTTCAAAAAAGTTCTAAGTCTTTAATATATAAGCGCTCCATCCATTGATTTAACAGGCTTTTTTGTCTCCATTGACCATTACTTTTTCGCCAAACGCCTACTGCATGGTTGCGATAATTAACGTTTCCCACCGTAATCAGGGGTTGAGCATAATGAAGATGGCCATAAAAAACTTCCTTTACCTCTGGAAACCCGGCTATCAAGTCGCCAAGATGTTTACTCCCCATCATCGCCATTGTCATTTCCCACATACGCTGGCGATGCGGGGATTCAATAATCGGCTGCGGTAAGGCCAACTTAATTGGTACAAAATGGGTCATAAGGATAACACGTTTTTGCGCTATCCGTGCCTCCGTCAATGCCCCTTTGACTTCCTGTAAAACAACTTCCATTCGGCGCTGGTCACTCATTGGTTGTGTAATTGTTCGATCAACCCAATACGCGTGTTTCCAGCGGGCTACTTCATCCGCTCGGCCCTCATATGTTGAAAATGAATAATCATACCAACCGTTATTACCGATAATCCGCCAATTTGTTCTCGGAATATCTACACAATGATTATGGAAATACAAATCATCTTGGAAATTTTCTAACTGCTCATATGAAATATTTTTTAACATATCATGGTTACCAGCAAGATAGTAGCTCTTAGTATATGGCAATCGTGACTGTAACTCCGTAAAATATGCCTTCGTTTGGTTAAAATCATTAAATGCGTCCCCAGCAAAAAAGTAATAATCAATTTTCTGTTCAGTTAAATATCTTACTTGTTGGGTAATAAACCGGTCAACATTCGTGTGATTTAAGTCTAGATGAAGGTCACTACTCACTGCAATTTTCATAATCTACCCCATTTACTAAAAAAAGAGATTAAGATACGCTCTCAATCTCTTAATATATAAAATTTATTCTACTCCGTCCATTAAAGAATGGATCTTCTTAACAAACAAGCAAAGAATCAATCCGAAGACGATACTTACTGCCCCGATGATTAAGAAGTATGGAACTTCGGTAGCAGATGAGTAGTACTTAACAATCTGTGCGTTGACTGCTTGTCCAGCAGCGTCAGCCAAGAACCACATACTCATCATTTGCGACTTAAATGCGTTTGGTGCAAGCTTAGTGGTTACGGAAAGGCCAATTGGGGAAATCAGCATTTCGGCAATTTCAACGATGAACCATGAACCAACTAACCAGAATGGGCTAACCCGACCAGCAGTTGTCCCGTGAATCATTGCCGGAAGAGCCATCCAAACATAAGAAAGCCCCGCAATGACTAACCCGGCAGCAAACTTACCAGGAGCACTTGGTTGTTTCTTCCAGTGATCCCAAAGCGCAACGAAGAATGGCGTTAAGATCATGATGAATAATGGGTTTAAAGTCTGGAAGTTAGCAGCAGCAAAGTGCCAGCCGCCAATGTGTAAGACCGTTCGTTGTTCAGCGAAGAGGGCTAAAACAACAGACCCAGATTCTTCAATTGCCCAGAAGATTGCAGCAGCGATGAAAAGCGGAATGTATGCAACAACCCGTGATCTTTCTTCTTTTGTAACCTTCTTAGAATTCAGCATCATTACAAAGTAGTAGATTGGCAATGCAATAGCGATAATCGTAATCAATGTAATAATGTTATTGATGTTTAATTGTCCCATTGCAGCAAGCAATCCAAGAATAATTACTAAAGCAACTACTCCCACTGCTGACCAGATAATTACTGGTCGTAAGCTTTCTTTATCAATTGGGTCCTCGGCATATAAACTATCTTTTGAAAGATACTTACGACCGTCGACAACGTATTGAACTAAACCAAAGAACATACCGATAGCAGCTAGTGAGAAACCAGCATGGAAGTTCATTTCACCATGGAAGAGGTTTAAGCCAAAACCGTTAGCAGCCCACGGCACTGCCCACGGAGCAACCGCAGCCCCTAAATTAATACCGAAAACAAACATACTAAAACCGGAGTCACGTCGACGATCTTCAGGACTGTATAAGCCTCCAACCATTTCTGAAACGTTTGGTTTTAATAACCCAGTACCAATAACAATCAAAGCGATTGATACATAAAGTGCTGATACGCCAAACGGCAATGACAAGGCAATGTGTCCAAACATAATAAGAACACCACCGATGAAAACCGTTCGCCGCGATCCCCATACTCGATCGGATAGCCATCCCCCAACAACACTGGCTAGGTAAACTAATGAACCATAAATTGACATAATTGATGCTGCGGTAGCTTGGTCCATTCCCAAACCACCTTTAGTAACAGCATAGTACATATAGAATAAAAGGATAGCCCGCATTCCGTAGTAACTAAACCGTTCCCACATTTCAGTGAAGAACAATGTTGACAATCCACGTGGTTGTCCGAAGAAGGAGGTATCCAAATCCCTTTGTTTACTCATAAAATTCCTCCAAATAATTACACTTTTCAACTAGCAAAACGTTAATTGAATACATATTCTAAAAATTAAAAAACTTTAACAATAAAATTCAGAATAGTATTATTATAAACGTGTTTCAAAAACTCGTCAATTAAATAATAAGTTTTTGATGAGAAGGAAAGCGGATATATGAGGATTTATCCTTTATTTATTTAAGTTTAAAATTAAGAAAATTAATTTGACGAAGTGTCATTATCGATTACAGGGCGCGGATAAACTTTACCATTTCGAACAATTGCATATTCAGTTCCATTATCATCAACAAATGCCCAGCCCTCATCCGGCTCAGATAAGTCTGTAGTTGCCTTTAAGCTATCGATTTTGCTTGTGTCTTTATGATGGTCACTGGCCCACTTTTTCAAGACTGCCCGGGCATGGGTTGAGGATTCTTTAGGCTGGGCGCTTTTAGTTGTTATTGAACCACTATTTTTAGCGTGCTGATCTTTTAAGAAATTATCAATGTCAAAGTCACCATGAACTCGCTTAAACGACTGGTTAGGCCATTCATTATTGCCCACTAGGCTTAAGTTATCTTCATTTAGTTGTGCATCAATTGGCGTATCATAATCACTATCATTTAAGTTAATGATGTAATTGTTTTTTTCTTTTTTCCAGGTTAATTGGTCATGAATATCTGCCTTGGTAGGATTTGCCATCACGTATGTTCCCGTACCATCCGAGTTAAGCGTAATTGCTGCGCCATCTGCATCGTCACGATAGGAGCCAACAATCTGTGCTTCTTGTTTCTTTACTGACGAAATTTGGGAACTGCTACTCTTGCTGTTTGCATTAGACTCATTACCACAACCACTAACACAAATGCCAAGCGTAAATATGCTTGTCGCTAATAATATTGCCTTTTTGAATTGCATTATTAACCCTCCGTTCTCCAAAATATATACCAGTCTAACTATAATTCAGTATATTATTATTACATATTTTATACAATTTTTTTGATAATAAGAGGGTGATAAAAGAAAAAAGATGCTAGCCAACAGCTAACATCTTTATAAACTCCGGCAGTCAGACTCGAACTGACGACAACCTGATTAACAGTCAGGTGCTCTACCAACTGAGCTATGCCGGAATAACTCATCAACATAAAATATTATATCATGTCGACAAGTCATTGCAAACAATTATTTTAAATTTTATTTACTAAAATTATTAATTACTTAAGACCGAAAATTACTAGTATCCCCATGTTTTTAACAATTTAAGCAGTTCATCAGCTAGCTGTTGCTCTTTTTGCTGATAAGTATGCCCGGTTTCAGGGATAACAACTAATTTATTTTGCTTTGCAGTCTGCATATGATCGTTGATATTTTCAAGAAACTTTTGCGGATCGCCATATGTAAAGCGGTCATATCCGCCAATCATTAATGCCCCACTATGGGTGATTGCTTTTATTTGTGAAAAGTCTTTTTCTGGTTCGACATGAACATTATCCAGGATATTATCAAAAACCCACTGATAGTCAGTGTTAGCAGTTCCCGGAATCCAGCCAAGCAAATTAAAAGGCATTCGCTGGTCACCTTCACCGCGTTTTCGTTGCATTAAAATCTCATTCTTTTCTTCTTCAGTTACGACACTGGTCAAATACGCCAAGTTAGCTGGACTCAGGAAAATAAAGTGTTTAATCCGCGAGTCATGGTGGCGTGATAGGTAGTAAATAACTTTATTAGCGCCGAGAGAATGCCCGGCTAAAATAATATTCTGGTATCCCTGCTGGCTTGCATAATCCAAATAGGCTTCAATATCTTCATCAGTATTATTAAAATCTTCATTCCACGAGCCAATTAATTCCTGCTCACCAGTTTTGACATTCAAAGTTGGAAATTCACCAAAAGCATCAGCCGTTTGCGCGTAGATAAAATCTATTCCTGCCGCTGATAATGTTTTTCCAATGTTTACGTAAAAAGGATTGGAATAAAAGTTCCCATGGATTCCAGTGATGGCAATCACCACGGTCGAGGGGGTGGGAATAACATGCGCGGGAGCATCAAATAGCACTCCCGTTAAAACACTCCCCCGTTTAGTTGGAAGTGATAATCGTTTCATCCTCTTATCCTCCTTTCGTTATGCTTTACGGTAGAAAATAGTTGATTTAACTTTCTTCTTTTCTAATGAAGTTTCCTTTAATAATTCGACAATGTCTTTTTCTTCCACATCAAATGCTTCTTTTAATTCAAGGCTTGAAATGTGGGGATGCCGGTCAATAAAAGCATTAATAGTATTGATATTAGCTTCTACCCCGTGTTCACTTACCTCGCCATCCGTAACCTGCTTAATCAACTTTTGCCAATCTCCATATTTAGGAAGGCCCTTTAAGATAAACGACTTCCCGTTATAGGTAAGGATATAAGCTGGTAAACGGTCAATATTCATTTGCTGCATAATTTGCTGTGATCGCGCCAACTGGTCCCTAATGCCAGTCGAATTATACCGTTGTTCAAATTCCGCTTGCCCTATTCCAAACTTTTTAGTAAGAGCTGCTAAGTATTTACCATCATTTGTTTGTCGGTCATCAACAACAGTGTCATATTGCATTTCATAGATAACTTGATTTTCTTTTTTCAAATCATTGCCAGCAATGGTCAGAAAACCAAGGTTAAGCGGAATTGATGAAAGGTGTTCTTCGTCAAAGAGGCGTTCGTTTCCACCCATATAAATTGGCATTCCAGCAATTCGTTCTTCTTGTAAATATATCTGCATTAGCCGTGTCCAGTATTGGTTAAGGGCAACTTTTTTACCATACATCCGCACCACATTAGGATCAACAAGGTCATACACGTTTTTTACCAATTGTCCCATCATGAATTTAAAGTCAATTTGGTCACCATAATGTGTTTCGATCTTTCTCATTGTCGGCCATGTCTCCCACAGCATCCCCATCATCGGGTCAGTAACTGTCGTAATTGTTAACTTTGCCATTATCTTCAACCCTTTCTATCGCTGCTTAACCTTTGGAAACATTGCATTACCAGCTAAGGTTCCATAAAGCATTGCTGGTGTAAAGCGGTAAGGGTCCATCTTATTCCAGTCAAATTCACTTTGAACCTTATCTTCCTTGCCATCTTTAATCATTTGAACAAGGTGGGGATTTAATTCAACTGCGCCACCAACAGCTAAAAAGTCGGCCCAACCAGTATTAAAGGCCTTCAACCCATTTTCTTCTGCAAAGAGGTCACCGACACCAATAAATGGTACCCGACCATTGATTCGGTTGTGAACTGCTTCCATCCGAGTAATATTCTGATCACCACCGCGACGTACTTTCTTGTAGAAGTTCCACAAAGAGATATGAATATATTGTAGTGGCTTTTCAACTAATCGATCGACAAGTGCAAGGGTCTCCTTCATTGTTAAACCATCCGCCCCGGGTTCTTCTGGCGAGAAGCGGTAACCAACAATAAAATCAGGACGATTATACTTTTGCCGTACTTTATCAACCGCATCAATTATTGCCAGTGGGAAGTTGAAACGTTTTTCCATTGTTCCTCCCCAATGATCTGTCCGATGATTATAGGTTGCCGAAACAAATTGTTGAATCAACCAGCCATTTGCTCCGTGAATTTCGACACCATCAAGTCCGGCACGAATTGCTAGTTCAGTCGCATAAGCAAATGAATGAACTATTTCATGAACTTCCGCATCAGTCATCTCACGAGCACCAAAATATGGTAGCTCACTTGGCCCCCACACACCGTTGCCGCGAGTCATTGACTTATCAGCGTGAACACCTGCATGGGCTAATTGAATAACCGCCTTTGCTCCTTGTTCATGTGAGATTCGTGCATATTCTTTTAAGTTCTCAAGGTGGTCTTCACTAAAGGCATTTGGTGATTCAAAACCAATTCCACTCGGGTGAACATTTGTAAATGGAATTATCCACATTCCAAAGCCATTAAAGCGGTCATGCCAAAACTTCCTTGAAGCAGGAGTTAATTCTCCATCAGGCCCTGCATCATACACAGTCAATGGAGCAACAACTAAACGGTTCTTAATCTCTACACCGTTATTTAATGTATATGGTTGAAATAATGGTTCATACTTTTTGTTCATAATTTGAAACTCCTTTATTTTATAGATTTCTTTTTTACTGTATATACATTTTTCTTCCTTAATGACGAAAAAAATTTAGTATCTTACTAGAGATAATCTCGCCGATCAATATATTCTCCCTGAACACCCCAACTGCTAATGTCATCATATTTAATGTATAGGTGATCAGGCTGAATACCTAAAATATCATAAAATGCTTTAGTAATGTCAGCATTTAGTCCTTCGTAACCGATATGACTTTCAGTACCAAAAATACTTACTTCAATATAAGCTAAAGGTTCATTGCCATTTCCTCTTAAATAAAGTGGATAATTGTCTTGAAAACCGACCATTAAAACCTCTTCACTCTTTCCGGGAACATTAGCAATCGCTAACCCTAGTCTTTTCTTTAGCATTAGTTCCTTATTCTTGGCAATCTTAATATTTACCCGTGACATGATAAATGGCATTTTATTCACTCCTTTACCTCTTGACTAAGTTCAAAAGTAATTGTATCTTGATGAGAAGAGAAGAACAAGTACGCACATTTTTCTTCCTTTAAATTTATTTGGAGTGATTAATATGAATCAAAACGAATTTGATAAAAAAATAAAATATTTTCACGAAAACATGCCCAAACAATGCCCTATTCTTTACTCAATGAAAATCATTGGCTCAAAGTGGAAAATTCCAGTAATGTGGTACCTGATGCTCAATGATGGTCAGCATTATAACGAACTAAAGCGTAGCATCGGTTCAATTACAAACACCATGTTAACAAAAAGTCTCCGTGAACTAGAAGAGGACGGCTTACTCAAACGTATATCAAAAGGAACGGTTCCGCCATCAGTCACTTATCACTTAACCGATACAGGGAAAGACCTAATTTACACAATGGGCGACCTCTTTGAATGGGGAAAGAATCTTATGGAAAAAACACAACGGAATTAACATAAAGCGAGACTCCACTACACTTTTAATGTAATGAAGCCTCGCTTTTTTAGTCTTTTACTTTTTTAATAGCTCTTTTAATGCTGCAATTGCCTGGTCATATTTCGGTTCATTAACTAATTCATCAACAATCTCTCGATAAACAACTTTACCCTCTTTATCAAGAATCCAAACAGACCGCGCTAAAATTCCTTCATCTGGAATCAATAACTTTGATTCATAACCAAACGATTCCTCTTTATCAGAAACTAATTGCATTTTCTTAACACCTTCAGCAGCACACCATTTCTGTTGATCAGCAATGGTATTAGTTGAAATAGTTAAAAAGTTAACCTCGTCAAACTCGTCCATTGTTGAATTAAAATGCTTAGTCTGGATGCTGCATACTGGTGTATTAATATCAGGAACTACGCTTAATAAGGTAACTTTACCAAGTAGCTCCTTCATTTTGATCTTATTGTTATCCTTATCAAAAACCTTAAAGTGAGGAAATTCGTCGCCTATCGTTGGCGGATTACCAACTAATTGATGCTTTTCACCGTTGATTGTGATTTCCATTTAGCTACACTCCTTTTCGAAATCAAGTTATGTTTAGTATAACTAAAATATAACTAAAAATCATTATTAATAGTTTTCTTTCCTCACACTTAAAAATTGTAATTAGTGGTGGCGGCAAGCATCTTAACCACTAACTTAATTTTTATTTACTCAATCTAATCCCGTTTCGGTCATTAATTGCATAATAAACAAAAATAACCTTTGATATTCATGGACAAAATGCCATTATATCAAAGGTTATCAATCTCTAGTAAAGTTTAATTATGCCGACAAGAGGAGTCGAACCTCCGACCTTCTCTTTACGAGGGAGATGCTCTACCAGCTGAGCTATGTCGGCAAATCAATCAACGTGTACTATTATATCATGCTAATTAGTTAGTGAAAACACCTAATTTAAATTAAACTATATTCTTCTAATTAAATTGGAACCAAAGAATTATAGCATCAACAATGATTCCTAACATAATATACAAAATACCGAATCGTTTATGATTTTTCGAAATATAATTATCCTTATTCTTTTTCCCAAGTACTTGCCCGTACAAAAGCTGATAATATTTAGTATTTCCTTTATATATTTGCCACCCTAAACATACCAGTAATAAGCCAATTCCCATTCCAAAAAGAAACGCCACTATCATTATATTAGCCCTTCCTTTCATCACTACTCATTAATAATCTTCCAAGCACGAACTGTCCCTATTCACCAAGATAATATTATAACTATTTTTAATATATAAAAATTAATACAACCATGTCTAGGCTCTTGTCACTGTTCGCAAGATTAACTTCGGTCTGATAATTATATTCAAAGAATATTGCATAAAAAAAGAAGCACCAGTTACGAACTGATACTTCTTAACTAATAACTCCGGCAGTCAGACTCGAACTGACGACAACCTGATTAACAGTCAGGTGCTCTACCAACTGAGCTATGCCGGAATAATGCGTGGCAACGTCCTATCCTCGCAGGGAGCGATCCCCCAACTACTTTCGGCGTGTTGAAGCTTAACTT
>NZ_BMDS01000006.1 GCF_014635905.1 Limosilactobacillus caviae | reverse complement strand
TATAAAATATATCAGAACTTGAATAGCTCTTAATTATCGTTATTATTAAGCGAATTGACTTCGCAAATATTTTGCTTCAAATCACATCGTGATTGAAGACCCTACACATTTGATTCGTCGAAACTTTGTTCAGTTTTCAAAGGTCTACCAGTTAACTAACTAAGCAGTCAATCAACATATTTATTATATCATATATCGATTTAACTTGTCAAGAAGAAATTTTAATTAATTTTAAATTCCTTCTGATCAATAACTCAATCAGCAACTTTATTAATATATCATGTTGTCAATCGGATGTCAACAATTATTTATAACTTTTAACTTGAAGCATCTCAACAGCACTGCACTGTTTTGACAACGGTAATTACTATACATGGATTTCACTCCCTCGTCAACACTTTTTTATCAACTTTTTTTACCATTTTAAATAGCCGAACTTTCTACTTTTCCTTGAATTGAATTGTATGTATTAAAGCAAAAATAATTGTCAAACACTTCTTTAATTTAGTAAAAACTAACGTAATTTCCAACACCAACTTTTTTCAAAAAATTCCTTCTACTACCATCTAACTTGGCCAACTAAAATAAACGCTAAAATTAACTTTTCTATTTTTCCAGAATAAAAACAAGAATCTCAGTTAATTACCGCGACTCTTGGCTTCAAATTCAAAACTATTATATTCACTCCGATATGCTGACCTTAAATTGATTAAGCAATTAACAATCCTTCGCTTTGCAAAATTATTGATTATAATATTTATTTGGTCAATAATGTAAGCGATATCCGAAAACTGTTAAAAGTACCAGATTATTTTGTTATTACTGGTCTAAACACCACAGAATCTGCTATCTTCGCAACAGTAAAAAATCTCTCTAACTTGCATTTACTACTTTCTAAGTTTTTAATAATCAAAGGAGTGGAAAAAATGGGACAATCAATATTTCCAACCGGAGTTACTAACTTCAATCCTAGTAAAACTTGGTCGGGTTATACACTATTCAATGCTAAAAACGAAGGTACAATCTTAATCGATATGAACGGAAAAGTTGTTCATGAATGGAAAGACTTACAGGGCTTCCCTAATAAAATGATTAATGGTGGTAAGGTTTTCGGCTCTTTACGCTGTCGAAAAAGCAGTGATGCTTATCAGGACTATGCCGATTTAACCGAAATTGATTGGGATGGTAATATTCGATGGTCATTTACCCACAATGAAGAAGTTACCGATCAAGGGATAGGAAAAACATGGGTTGCAAGAGTCCACCACGATTATCAACTTGAAGGAAATCCGGTGGGGTATTTCGTACCTGGGCAAGAAACAAAAGATGACTTTAAAAAAGTTTTACTTCTTACTCACCATGATCGAAAAATTGATTCAATATCACCTTATCCCCTTCTTGACCATGTCTTATTAGAAATTGACCGCGATGGCAACAAGCTTTGGTCTTGGAGTACACTAGATCATTTTAATGATTTTCCATTAACTGATGAACAAAAAAATGCAATCTTTAAGAACCCCAACTTTCAATCTACTAGTAATGAAGGGGACGTATTTCATATTAACTATGCTAGTTATCTTGGGCCAAATAAATGGTTTGATCAAGGTGACCAACGATTTAAACCGAATAACATCCTAATGGGTTCGCGTGAAGCAATGATGAGCTGGATTGTTGACCACGATACTGGGAAAATCGTTTGGCTATTAGGTCCTGACTTTACTAAAAGTTTTGCTTTACGTAAATTAGGACCCCTAGTAGGGATGCATAATGTGCATTTAATTCCTAAAGGCTTACCTGGCGCGGGAAATATTCTTGCTCTCAACAATGGAGGCTGGGCTGGCTATGGCGCACCTAACCAGACCTCGTCAACCGGAATGAAAACAACACGCATTGATGGATCAGAGGTTATTGAATTTAACCCAATTACCTTAGAAAAGAAATGGAGCTTTTCTGCAAAAGATATGGGCTATAAAGCAGCAGCCCATGCTAATTATTTCTACTCTCCATTACAAGGCAGCGTCCAACGACTTCCTAATGGAAATACATTAATTGACGAGGGTGCTGGCGGACGTTTCTTAGAGGTTACGCCAAGTCATGAAATAGTTTGGGAATATATTTATCCATATATTGCTGATCATCTAATTTATCGTGCTTATCGAATTCCTTATAATTGGATCCCCCAATTATCTCACTCAGCAGAAGTAGCAGTAACTCCGCCAGCCAATAGCGCGTTTCACCTACCAGGAGCTGCTGATCCGAGCCTCAATCCAAACAATACTGTTTCAGTCCCTGGAACTTATGGATATAATAAACCATCACCAGTCAAAAATAATAATTAAATTTTTCAATATTGACATTTAAAAAGACCCGTACCCTGCAAATCAGGTACGAGTCTCTTATTTTTAAAAATGGTGTATTTTGGGTGTACACACTATTTTTTATAAGCAATTTCAATACTAGTAAGCAAGATAAAGTAAAGGCTTAAATTCCCCTCGAAGCCCAGCATTACAACAATTACTGGTCTTACTTCTTCTTGTTCTTTTTCTTCTTACCGTTCGTTTCTTCCTTTTCTGGACGCATAGTTGGGAAGAGGATTACATCACGAATTGACTTTGCATCAGTAAGCAGCATTACAAGACGGTCGATTCCGATTCCTAGTCCCCCTGTAGGCGGCATTCCGTATTCAAGGGCCTGAACATAATCTAAGTCGACTGGTTCTGCTTCATCGTTACCGTTAGCCTTTTCCTTAGCCTGCATTTCAAAACGTTCCTTTTGGTCAATTGGATCGTTCAATTCGCTAAAGGCGTTCGCTAACTCACTACCATCAACATATAATTCAAAACGGTCAGTCATCGCTGGGGTGTCCGCATTACGTTTTGCTAGTGGTGAAACTTCTACTGGGAATTCATATACAAACGTTGGTTGAATAAGCGTATCCTCAACGTATTCTTCAAAGAACGCATTTAAGATATGCCCTTTTGTCCAGTATGATTCGTATTGAATATTGTGTTCATCAGCTAATTGCTTAGCCTCTTCATCAGACATCTCTTTGCCAAAGTCAATCCCGGTCTTTTCCTTAACTGCATCAACCATCGTAATGCGCTTAAAGTTTCCACCAAGATCAATATCATGTCCCTGATACGTAATCTTTCCATCATCTGAAACAACTTTTGCGGCAGCTTTTACGATTCCTTCAGTTTCATCCATTACATCTTGGAAATCGAAGTAAGCAGCATAAGTTTCCATAGTTGTAAATTCAGGGTTGTGGTGAGGATCCATCCCTTCATTCCGGAAAATCCGACCAAGTTCATAAACCCGTTCAAAGCCCCCGACGATCAACCGCTTAAGGTATAATTCGGTTGCAATCCGCAAGTACATATCAATATCTAACGCATTGTGGTGAGTAATGAATGGACGGGCATTTGCTCCACCTGCTTGGGTATTCAAAATTGGTGTTTCAACTTCAGTAAAGCCATTGTCATCCATGTACTTCCGCACAGCCTTAATAATCGCTGTCCGTTGGTGGAATCGTTTGAAACTTTCTGGATTAGAAATTAAATCAAGGTAACGTTGCCGATAAATGGTCTCGGGATCAGTAACCCCTTCCCACTTGTTAGGAAGCGGACGCAATGCCTTAGATAAGAAAGTGATTTTATGTGCACGAACTGTTAATTCGCCTGTATCAGTTTTAATAACATCCCCTTCAATTCCAAGGAAGTCACCAATATCTGACCGCTTGAAAATGTGGTAAGGTTCATCACCAACCATGTCTTTCCGAGCGTAAACCTGGATCTTACCAGTCCGGTCCACAAAGTCAGCAAAACCTGCTTTACCACTGCTCCGCTTTCTTGTCATCCGTCCAGCAATGATTACTTTGGCGCCCATTTCGTTCAATTCTTCTTTATCGTATTGATCAAACTTATCATGTAAGTCTTGAGCAAGATGGTCTCGTTTAAAACGACGACCAAATGGTTCAATCCCCGCCTGCTTTAGTTCTTCCATTTTTTCACGCCGGACGCGCATTTGATCTAATTCTTGTGACACTTATTTTCTCCTCCTCGTAATTAAGCATGCTTCCGCGCTGCTCGTTCTGCAGTTTGTTCAGCAAAGCGATCAAAAATCTCGTTCATCTCATCGAGGGTTTCCGCTTCAACTAATGCTACCTTGGTCCGTGCAGCCCGTGGAATTCCCTTAATGTAGTAGGTAGATAATCCACGAAATTCGCGAACACCAACGTACTCACCCTTTAAATCAACTAAACGATTAAGGTGGTCTTTTGCCATCTCAATTTTTTGTTCGGGTGTTGCTTCAGGAAGTAATTCGCCGGTTTCAAGGTAATGTTCTGTCCGCTTTAACATCCACGGATTGCCCATTGCTGCCCGGCCAATCATTGCCGCAGTTGCTCCCGTCATATCAAGGATCTTTTTGGCATCTTCTGGTGTTCGTACATCACCATTGGCCATGAACGGAATCTTTAATTGACTCGCTACTTCTTTTAGTATATTCCAATCAGCATGTCCCGTATACATCTGTTTTCTAGTTCGACCATGCATCGCGATTGCACTAGCTCCTGCACGCTCAGCAGCAAGGGCATTTTCCACCGCTAAAATATGCTTATCATCCCATCCAGTCCGCATTTTAACTGTAACAGGTTTTTCTACTGCATCCGTTACATAAGACACCATCTCATATACTTTATTAGGGTCTAGTAGCCAACGGGCACCCGCATCGGTTTTCACGACTTTATTAACAGGGCATCCCATATTAATGTCAATTACATCCGCTGCTGTATGTTGGTCTACATACTTTGCTGCTTCAACTAATGTTTCTTTGGTTCCGCCGAAAATCTGAATTCCCATCGGGTGTTCTTCAGGGTCAACGTCCATCATATTCAGTGTTCGTTGGTTATGGTACATAATGCCACGGTCTGAGATCATTTCACAGACAACGTAGCCAGCACCAAATCTTTTACAGATAACCCGAAAGGCAGAATTGGTTACTCCAGCCATTGGTGCAACAACAACTTGATTAGGAATTTCAACGTTACCGATCTTCCACTTCATTTTTTCACCTCATTACTGCTTAAGAAACTGTGCTGGCCATCCAGTTTCATTTTTAATTGTCCGATAACTCAACTATCATAGCATATCAAACCGCTAAGCACCAAAAATTACTTTTCATCAGTTGATTTTTTATCGTCATTAGCAGTCATTTCGGCATAAATCTTCTTCAGTTCATCTTCATTAAATTCATATTTCTTACCACAGAATTGGCACACCGTTTCTGCATGATGATCTTCATCAATTAGTTTCTTCATATCATCTTTAGAAATACTTGCAAGAGCATGGGCAAACCGTTCCTTGGAACAATCACATTCATAGCGAACTGGCATCGTTTCAAGAATCTTTAAATCGTCACCAAAAATTTTCTTCAAGATATCTTCTGGAGTATCGCCATCCCGTAGCATTTGTGATACTAACGGCAAGTCCTTTAGCGTTTTTTCAAGTTTACTAATTTCTTCATCGCTTGCACCCGGCATCACCTGAATCATAAAGCCTCCAGCAACGTCAATGCTTTCATCTGGATTTACAAATACGGACAATCCGACTGCAGATGGAATTTGTTCAGATTGGGCAAGGTAGTAAGTAAAATCATCACCTAATTCTCCTGATACCAAATTAACTTCACCAGTATATGGAGTCTTATCGCCAGGAGCCATCTTTGTTACTGAAAGCGTTCCTTTAGTTCCAACCGCTTTTGCAACATCAATTTTCCCTTTATCGTTTGCGGGTAACGAAACATGAGGATTTCCCATGTAGCCTTTTACCGTTCCTTGAGCAGTACCATCAGCAACAATAAAGCCAACTGGTCCATTACCCTGAATCTTAACTGTCATTCCCGCTTCTCCTTGGAGGCTTGACGTAGCTAACAAGAGAGTCCCGATTAAAGTCCGGCCAAGAGCAGCTGAGGAAGCACTCCATGTATCATGAATTTTATGCGCTTTTTCTACAACTTGAGTGGCATTAACTGCATAAGCACGAAACTTTCCATCCTTAGTCATTGATTTTACTAAATAATCTGTTGTTTTCATTGTAAATTCCTCCTTAAATTTGCCAAAAGAAAAAACGGAAGACCCACCACCTATCCATCAGGTTTTGTTTCTTCCGTCTTTTCAACAATTTACTTATCCTCAGAGTTATCTGAATCATCACTCGACTGTGAATTGGTTGAATCATCATTTGAAGTATCTGAGTCAGCTTTGTCACTCTTAGCTTCATCATGACGTTCATTTTCCAATCGTTCAAGTTCACGCTTTGATTCCTCAAAGGTTTGTGCCCGTGCTTCTTCATCTTCAGCAGCCACGTCCTTATCAGGAACCTTTCCTGTCTTGTAAAGACTAAGGATCTGTTTCTCATCAAGCGTTTCATACTTAAGTAATGCTTCAGCAATCTGCTTATGTTGTTCACGGTGTGTCTCAATAATATGTAAGGCTGTTTCATGGCCTTCCATTAAGATCCGCCGTACTTCTTCATCAACTAAAGCAGCAGTCTTTTCTGAGTAAGGTGATTGGTCATAGCCTTGACCTGTAAAGACCTGACCAGAACTCTGCAGTTCTACCGGACCAATCTTATCACTCATACCATATTGAGTAACCATTGAACGGGCAATCTGGGTTGCTTGTTCAAAGTCATTGGAGGCACCTGAAGACTGGGACTTAAAGACTAACTCTTCAGCCGCACGACCACCCATTAAACCGGCAATCTGCTCCATTGCATTCTTTTTCGACATAAGCATTTGATCTTCACGTGGAAGCATAATAGCATAACCGCCCGCACGACCACGAGGGACAATCGTAACCTTATGAACAACACGTGCGTCATTCAATACTAACCCAACAATTGTATGACCTGCTTCGTGGAAAGCAACTGTCTTTCTTTCCTGTTCGGACTGAACTCGGTTATGCTTAGCTGGTCCTGCAATTACCCGATCTTCAGCTTCATCCAAATCCGCAGCATCAATTTCAGTTTTATTCCGCCGAGCAGCTAATAATGCAGCTTCATTTAGCAAGTTTGCCAAATCCGCACCGACAAATCCAGGTGTCTGCTTAGCAATTTCTTTCAGGTCAACATCGCTTGCCATTGGTTTGTTCTTAGCATGAACCCGAAGAATAGCTTCACGACCCTTAACATCTGGCCGTCCAACTAAAATCTTACGGTCAAACCGACCTGGACGAAGAAGGGCGGGGTCCAAAACATCGGAACGGTTAGTAGCTGCCATTACGATGATTCCTTCGTCACCTTGGAAACCATCCATTTCAACTAACAATTGGTTCAAGGTTTGTTCACGCTCATCGTGACCGCCACCCATGCCGTTACCACGGCGACGACCAACGGCATCAATTTCATCAATGAAGATAATCGCTGGTGCGGCTTTCTTAGCCTGTTCAAACAAGTCCCGAACACGACTAGCACCAACACCGACAAACATTTCAACAAAGTCAGAACCTGAGATTGAGAAGAAAGGTACGCCAGATTCACCGGCAACTGCTTTAGCTAATAAGGTCTTACCAGTACCTGGAGGACCCTCAAGCAAAACACCAGATGGAATTCTAGCACCAAGTTTGTTGAATTTCTTTGGATTCTTCAAAAATTCAACAACTTCAACCAACTCTTGCTTTTCTTCTTCTTCACCGGCAACATCGGAGAAACGAACCTTGTTTTTCTTGGCATCAGCTGGTTTAGCCTTTGTCTTACCAAAACTCATTACTCCACGTCCGCCACCGCCTTGGCCAGCTTGACCCATCATCATGTAGAAGAAGAAAATCATGATAACTAGCGGTAACACGGTCAACAATAGGTTCATCCAAACACTATTAGATTCCTCAGCCCGTGTACTAATCTTCACATTATGACGATTAGCATATTTTTGAAGCTGACTAATAGTTACATCGCTCTCCAGAACAGAACTCTGGAATTGAGTAACCTTATTGTTTCGTTGCGTAGCAAGAGCAAAGCCATTGTTATTAGCAGCATTACTGTTATTAGATTGTGGTTTACGGTAAGTACCCGTAACCTTGTAAACACCGCCATTTGGCTGAAGCTGAACGCTCTTAACTTTATTACTCTTCAGTTCAGAGATAAACTCGCTTTGAGAAACCGTCTTACTTTGTCCGTTTGATGCGTTACCACCAAAGAAGAAGTAAGCAATTCCCATAATACACAAGAACATCACGGCATAGAAGAGAACGTTATGAGTAAAATTATTCTTTTTACGATTGTTGTTCATAACAACCTCCTATCTACCAGCAACGATATTTTTATAATTGTAGTCACTATCATAGCATATTTGACAAATATTGACCATTAATTTCCCAGAAGAATTAACAGTTTTATCGTCAACATTTTATATAATACCTACTACAAATTTACGGATCTATAAAAACAGCCTTAATTAAGAATATCTTTAAATTCAGGTTATCTAAATAGAATTTCCCGTCCCTTTAATTATCTAACATTTTTAGTCATTTTGGTATACAGATGGCTTCAAAATTCCAACATATGGTAAATTCCGGTAAAATCCCTTGTAATCTAACCCATACCCTACTAAAAATTCTTTAGGAACCGTGAATCCAACATAATCAGGATCGACGTCAACTTCCCGTCCTTCTGGTTTATTTAACAGGGAGCAAACCTTAATACTTTTGGCCCCTCGATCCGCCAATAGGTCCATTAAGTATTTTAATGTATGACCAGTATCAACAATATCTTCCATAATCAAAACATGCCGGTCTTTTACATCTGTTTTCAAATCATGAATGAGCTTTACCGTTCCAGTTGATCCTAAGCCGCCAAAATAGCTTGATACATCAATGAAGTCAATTTGGGCCATAATATCTAGTCGCTCAATCATATCAACAGTGAATAAAACTGCCCCGCTTAATACCGAAATGATGATTGGCCGCTTATCTTTATAATCCCTTGTTAGGTCTTTTGACAATTCATCCATCCGTTTGCCAAGCACTTCTTCGCTATATAAGACACGCTCAATATCGTTATTCATTCTTTTACTCCTTATCTTTTATACCAATAAAACATAATCGCCAAGCCTGCTGATAATCCGTTGGGCGTTCAAACCAGCTCCATTTGCGATTGATCAACCAAATAACCTCACCGTGAGCATCTATAAGCACTTGCTGTTGGTCACGCTGATCTTGCGGTACTTTTTGATTGATCAACACCCGCTTTACTAGTTGATGCTGACCACCCTTTAATCGGATGTGATCTCCTTTTTGCCATTTGCGTATGCGTAACGGAAACTGATCCGGAGCAAGCCATTGTAAAGATAGTTCCTTTTCGTCGGCAAAAAAGGCCTTTTCAGTAGAGACAGCTATCATTTTTGTCTTATCAACTTGATACCATTGTTCCAATTCTATCACATGCTCTCGGGAATTTTGTAGAGCATTAATCTGATTATTCGCTTTTTTTATTGCGCACACAGAATAATTTCTTTCGAGCTTATATTGGTGAGGCAACAGAATGGTTTGCTGCGGTTTATTACTATTTGCCAATACTTGTAACAGCTCACTCAACTGCTGCTCTTTAACGTCATGAACGTGCTGGTTATTAAGCCATTGACGCAAAAGGTCTTTTTGTAAGAAACGATTACTCTCAAGCAAACCCGCAACATTTAATTTACCATCTGTGCTAACTATTACCTGCAGTCGCTGACCTATCTCTTGATCGCGCCAAGCTAATATTTCACTTAGTTGTTGGTGATAATGCGTCAGGTGAGCAAGTACCTGTGGATTTTCTTTTTCAAGTAACGGAATTATCTCATGACGATAACGGTTTCGTTGAATGTCCAAATCATTGTTCGTTTCATCTTCATACCATTTAAGATGACGTCCCTGTGCATAATTACGAATGCTCTTCTTGCTAAAAGGTAATAAAGGTCTTACCAGTTTGCTTTTTCCAAATGGTCGCTGATCTCTTATCCCGACTAACTGATCAATTTGTCCGCCACGGGTTAGTTTCATCAGCATCGTCTCCGCCAGATCGTTTTGATGATGGGCGGTTATTAAGCAATCGGCGGAATATTTATCAAGCACGTGTTTAAAGAACCGATACCTAGCTTGCCGTGCCGCATTTTCAACACCATTTTGCGGGTGCTGTGCTTTCGGCCAATGAGCAATTTCTAGCGGCAAGTCATGTTGTTTACAATATTGCTGAATAAATTGTTCCTCAAGCCGGCTTTGCGCACGTAATTCATGATTCATATGCGCGACAATTATTTGTGGGCGGTATAAAGTCGGCAATCGTTGTAACAGATCCAACAAGACCATCGAATCCACACCTGTTGAAACAGCAACTACTACTTTATCCTGATAAGTAAAAAAGCGACTCCTAATAAGGTGCCGCTCAAATGCTTGTTGTAGCTTTGTCATATTAGCTCCGCCGACCGCCACGGCCACCACGCTTACCATCTGTCTGCCGTTTTAAGGTAGATAAGCGTGATTCACTTTCTTTCAAGTAGCCTGCGAGCATATCGTTAAAGTCTTCGTGTTGGTGGTTATTGTGGTGTCGTCCCCCACCAAAGCCACCGCGAAAACTATCGTGGTGTCCACGGAAATTATTGTTTCGTTCGTGATGATTATTTTCACGATGATGGTTATCATGATGATCTTGATGTTCATGAGGAGCAGCGGCCTTGATTGAAAGGGCAATCTTACCGTCGTCACCAATCCGTGTTACCTTTGCAGTAACTTCATCCCCAACTGCCAATACATCATGAACGTCCTTGATGTATTTATCAGAGATCTGACTGATGTGTACCAATCCTGTCTGATTATCATCTAAATCAACGAATGCACCAAAATTAGTGATTCCTGAAACCTTACCTGAAACCTTTGCTCCAACTTCAATTGCCATGAAACCTATAGATCCTCCTCGAACCATCTCGTATTTTTGTATTTGAGTATACCATAACTTCACTATTTATAAGCATGGAAATACATAAAAATCACCATAAAATTTAAGGCAATAATTTCACCCAATTACATTCTTAATTTTAACATTTAAACCTTTTTAACCCTACTCTAAACATCTTATTTTATGATCATTAGTTCAGGTTATAGACTGTCTCGCCTTTTTTAGAATAATTATACTTAGCACGGATAACCTGCTGAATATAATCAGGGTTATGCAACAGTTTGATTTGTCGCTGTAATTGCTGATTCTTTTGTTTTTGCTTTTTTAATTGTGACTGTGCTTGCTGAATATTACCATTAATATCCGCTAATGTCCGCTTGCTTTGAAATATTTGAATTCCAAAAATCAAGAATACAACAAAGAAAACAGCAATGATTCTTTTACATCGTCGTTTATGAATTTGCCGATTTCGATTCTTTGTGCTTGAAACTTGCCGAGCATATGGGGTATTTAATTGTGAAATTTTTCCATCAGATCGTGCTTTCATCTGATATCCCCCTTTATTCTTACTTATCACGCTTTAAGTATAGCAAGTTAGCGCAGAGAATGTCTATATAAATATCAACTTTTTTATAGAATTAAAGTGCATTAAATTTGATCAAACGATTCTGCATAGCTTTCATCAATTATCTCATACATGTCTTCTGCTTCACTCTTTTTAGTTGTTTCAACAATCCTGTTAATCTTAACTGTTTCCGTTTTATTTCCAAACTTAATTGTCAGTGTATCACCCACTGCCACGCGGCTAGATGATTTTGCTGGCTGACCATTAATCAAAATCCGTCCTTGATCCGCAATTTCCTTAGCGATTGATCGCCGTTTAATAATTCGTGATACCTTTAAGAACTTATCTAATCTCATTTTTCTGCTCCTTTTTCATCTTCTTGAATGACTTTGCCAAGTGCCGTCACAAACTGCAACAACTGATGAAGCCAATCATCCGTGGTCATTTTAGGTTGGATTACCAATCGGATTGTTAATTGCTGATTATCCTCACCGATTGTTGCCTTAAACCTTGTTTTAGCTAATTCCTTAATTATTGCCGGTGCCTTAATTAGTCTGCTAGCACGCTCTGTAAACGTAATATTGATATTATCACGCTGACGCTTAATCTCTGCAATCATTGCTAGATCCGCGTGATTTTTCAGTTGGCTTACGAGCAGCAGTGTACCAACTGGCGCAGGATAGTCACCAAATCGATCAATCAGGTCGCCTTGAATGTCAATAATTTCCTCATCTGTCTTAGCCTGGCGAATCGTTTTATACAACTCGATTTTCTGGCGCTGATCAGCAATATAGTCTGTTGGCAAATACGCTTCAACCCCTAATTCAACTTCCGCATCGGAGTGAATCGTCTGCTTTTTACCTTGTTTTTTAGCAACCGCATCACTGAGCATAGCTGAATAAAGATCGTATCCAACAGAATCAATGAACCCATGCTGTTGCTTTCCTAACAAATTACCAGCTCCGCGAATGGCGAGATCGCGCATTGCAATCTTAAATCCGGACCCTAACTCGGTAAAATCCCGAATAGCTGCTAAACGTTTCTCACCTAGTTCTGTCAAAACCTTATTCGGCTGATACATAAAGTATGCATATGCCACACGGTTACTTCGGCCAATTCGGCCACGGATTTGATATAACTGAGCCAGTCCCATTCGATCTGCATTCTCAACGAAAAGAGTATTAGCGTTAGGAATATCGACCCCTGTTTCAATAATTGAAGTCGTTACTAAAACATCATAATTTTCTTGAATAAACTCATACAAGACTGTTTCCAATTCATTTTCGCTCATCTGGCCATTAATATAACCAATCTGCGCTTCTGGAACCAATTCTTGTAGCCAGGCAACTGTTTCCTCAATATCATGAACCCGATTATGAAGGTAATATACTTGACCGCCACGTTGCATTTCACGGATAATCCCATCGCGAATTGCCCCGCTATTTTGTTCCATAACATACGTCTGGATTGGATAACGGCCAGCTGGCGGCGTTTCAAGAACAGATAAATCCCGTACTCCCAGCATTGACATATGCAGTGTCCGCGGAATCGGGGTAGCCGTTAAGGTTAATACATCAACGTTATTTTTAAGCTGTTTTAATTTCTCCTTATGCTTTACGCCAAATCGCTGCTCTTCATCAACAATCAACAATCCTAAATCTTTAAATTCAACATCTTTGGATAAGATACGGTGAGTTCCGACAACAACGTCGATACTCCCGTCTTTTAGTCCCGCTTCCGTTTCCTTTAATTCTTTTGGCGTTTTAAACCGCGACATTAAGGAAATATTAATCGGAAAGCCTTCAAAACGCCGGGTTAGAGTATCAAAATGCTGCTGGGCAAGAACAGTTGTTGGTACAAGAAACGCTACCTGTTTGCCGCCAGCCACGGCTTTAAAAATAGCACGCATCGCAACTTCAGTCTTTCCATAACCAACATCCCCGACCAGTAAGCGATCCATCGGCTTGGGCTTTTCCATATCCTTTTTAATTTCATTAATACTACGCAATTGATCGCGAGTCTCATTATATGGAAAATTAGCATCAAATTGTTTTTGGAGGTAATCATCCTTTGGAAAAGCATACCCCTGCTCTGCTTCTCGCTTGGCATATAAGTCAACCAGCTCATCTGCAATATCTTCAATTTTCGATGAAACGCGACGCTTTGTCTTTGCCCACTCATTACCGCCCAGTTTATTAATCCGTGGCGTTTTCGATTCGGAAGAGACATACTTTTGAACAAGATTTAGCTGGGTAACCGGAACATATATCTGAGCATTATCACGATAATTAATGATCATGTAGTCTTGATGAACATGGTCTACTTCCATCGTCTTAATACCGCTAAAGATCCCAATTCCGTGATTAACATGAACAACATAATCACCCGGTTTTAAGTCAGTATAATTTTTCAGCCGTTCCGCATTGGCTAACTTCTGGGGGCGATGATGCGCCTTTTTTACCTGCTTAAACATCTCGCTTTCTGTAATGACAACCAAACCAGCGAGTGGCATTTCAAAGCCGTTATTTAAATTGGCAGCAACAATCTGCACAATGTTAGGTTTAATATTTTCCAATTCGGTTTCAGTTGCCGTGATTTCAAAATCAGCAAGCGTGCGGGCAATCTGTTTTCGTCGTTCTGGGCTATTTGCCATTAGGATAACCGTTTGTCCCTGGTCAATCCATCGCTGTAATTCAGCCTTCAATAACGGCATCTGCCCAAAGAAACGCTGCATTGTCCTGCTCTTTAAATCAGTAATCTGACTAAGCTTAATGTTTCCCAAGCCCTTTTTAAATAAGGCCCCGTAGATTTGTGCATGACGGTCCTTTTTAATCAACGCCGACACATCATTGCTAAGGTCAGGAATAGCTGTGAGCTGATGGTGGGCAACCTTATCATTAAACCATCCAGTGTCTTCCTTCGCCATTTGTTTTGCAAGTTGTTTTATTCTGGTAAGGTCATCAAAATAAATGACGCCATCATCTGGTAAATAATCTAGCAAAGAATGTTTGGTAGGGTAAACCAGATCACTAAATTCCAGCAGATCATTAGGCAATCGTTGGGCTTTAAGCGCATTTAGCATTGGAATAAAGCGGTTTGCTACCTGTTGCTTAATATCATCATCCTTGTCTGATAATCCCTTCACTAGCTCCTGATATTCTTTATCTAAAGCTTCGTAAATCCGGGTAAATTCTGTTGGCGGAATTATAAAATCAGTCGCTGGTAAAATTTGTACTTCTCCAACATTACCTATACTTCGTTGCGTACTAGCATCAAAATACCGTAATGAGTCGACTTCCGTATCAAATAAGTCAATTCGCACCGGATTGTCAGTATTCAAAGCATAAATATCAACAATTGAACCACGGATAGCAAAATCACCGGGA
This sequence comes from Limosilactobacillus caviae, assembly GCF_014635905.1. Taxonomy (GTDB): domain Bacteria; phylum Bacillota; class Bacilli; order Lactobacillales; family Lactobacillaceae; genus Limosilactobacillus; species Limosilactobacillus caviae. The sequence goes on along the minus strand of NZ_BMDS01000006.1, from coordinate 134,539 downwards.
CGTAAAACCATCTTTTGGTATTGGTATCCCATCGCACTCAGTTGTTGACGAATTTTAGCAAGGTCAAGATCCCCGCCTGTTTTAATCTTTAATGCTGTTTTTGCAAAGTATTTTGGGGAAATAATATTGCGTCGTAATCCCGCAGTTGAGGCAACGATAATCGCTGGGTCCTTATTAATTAATGCATTCAGGGCTAAAACACGCTGTAACCTATAATTAGGCGAGCTAGTTGCTACTTCTGCCGCTAAGACCTCTTCAACCGGAAATTGAAAAACACGATTATCAGGCAAGAGGTTCTCCAAGTCACCAGCTAATTCTTGCATATGCGAGATTGTATCGGTAACAACTAAAATCGGCTGGTTTAGTTTTGTTGACAATGCACTTAATAATCCCGTTCGTGCTGACCCCGAAATACCTGTTATTAATTGGTGCCTTGCTGGTTGAAGATCAGCCGCAATTTGTTTAAATGATGGCGTCCTTTCAATTAACGTTTCCAATTGCACCATCAACGCCACCTTTCTTTATTAATTGTAATCATTCATTAGTTTGGCAAATTCTTCCCCGTTAATCCAGTCTTCCAGCGCATGTTCAGCTTGTTCAACGGCTTGATCAAACTTTGGCCGTTCATCCTTGGAAAATTTACCTAGAACATGACTGACAACCGTTCCATGTTGGGGATGATCGATTCCGACCTTAACCCGGTTAAAATTTTTAGTCCCTAATACGTTAATAATACTTTTAAGTCCATTGTGACCACCAGAAGCCCCGTGTGTTTTCAAACGGACTTTACCAACTGGCATATCTAAATCATCATTAACAATTACTAGGTCGTTCAAATCAATATCATAATAATCAACAAGGGGACCCACTGCCCGTCCTGAATCATTCATAAAAGTTGTCGGTTTAACCAGCATGACCTTTTCCCCATTAATCACGCCGCTAACCGCTACCGCTTCCTGTTTCAAATGAGTAAATGCCCCCAGATGGTAGTCACGAGCCAATTGGTCAACAACCATAAAGCCGGTGTTGTGACGGGTCTCATCATAACGGGTACCTATATTTCCTAAGCCAACAATCATTTTCATTTCTTTTTCATTCCTTTCACGCAAAAAAGCCGCACGGTCCGCAATCCCGTCCAGCACATCTTTTTAGTTAGTAGTATTATACCCTATGTTACTTTTTTCTACATACTAATTTGGTTGCATACAATATTTTTTCTAATCTTTTTCTAATTATTTTGATAGAAATGTGTTATGATAATTGGTGCATTTAATCGATAAAAAGGATGTTTAATATGATTTTCAATTCATTAATTAAGCCGAAAGCAACCTTAACCACCCTTCCAGAAACAGCGACACTAAACGAAGCCTTAACTGTTTTAGAGGACACTGGTTACCGGTGCGTACCGGTTTTAGATAAGTCAGGAAAAATTTTTCGGGGAAATATTTATAAAATGCACCTTTATCGTCATAAATCACGAAACGGCGATATGAGTTTACCAGTAACAGCTTTGTTGAAAAATGCTACCAAATTTATTTCAATCAATGCTGCTTTCTTTTCAATTTTCTTTGCTATTCGTGACCTGCCATACATTGCTGTCCTTGATAATGACAACCAGTTTTATGGGATCTTAACACATAATAGTCTCTTACGGATGCTTGCCGCTGGCTGGAATGTGAATGATGGCAGCTATGTTTTAACCGTTATCACTCCTGATGAGCGAGGCGCATTGGTAACAGCCGCTAAGGAAATTACTCGTTTTTGCCAAATCGTTAATGTAATTTCCCTTGATCCAGAAGATGAAACAATGAAAAGGGTTCTCTACACTCTTCCGGCAGACATAAGTAAAGCAAAAATGGAGCGGATTGTTAAACGGCTCCAAAAGAAAGGCTTTGAAGTCCCTGAAATTGAAGATTTGCATCAAAGTTACTAAAATATTAAAGCGACTGACGAATCAATTAACTTCGCCAGCCGCTTTTTTTGTGCCCACAATATTAATATCGCTTGGTGATTGCTCACCTGAGTCATTCATCAGATCCCCCCTTTCACTGAATGAAAACAGCTACTTAGCATTAACTACAACATCCCCAAAGCCTTGATCAAACTTAACTTCCCACTTTCCAGCAGTTAACTTTGGTGGTAAGACGAATGTTCCTGAAGATACCATTTGCCCCTTCTTAAATGTCTTTCCTTGATCAGCTAATTTTTTAACTAACCATTGCAAGGACTTGAATGGGTTGCCAAGCACTTCTGATGACACACCTTCTTTGAGTTTTTCGCCATCTTTGTATAGTACAGCATGAACATTAGCAGCATCGTCAACACTATCAAATGCCTTATCAGCATCCCGTTCTTCACCGTAAACTACTAACCCGCCAACAGCACAATCTGACATTACATTATACTTACCTAAGTCGGGGAACCAGTTAACAAACCGCGCATCTGGCAATTCTAAGTCACCAGCAACCGTCACCTTGTGGAATAAGTCTTCTAATGAGTCTGTTGGCTTTAAATCTTCCTTAGCACGGAAAGCTAATTCTACTTCTAATAACGGTTCATTCAATGTCGTTAAATCAACATCGGCTGGTGATTGTAAGAATCTTTCAGCAACCTGTTGACCATATAACGGTGAATCCGCATCAAACATATCTTGAGTTTCCTTACTGGTTAATGAAACCTTATATCCTGCGGTTGGCTTTCCCTTTAATTTTACAACCTCATCTTGAACTGCATATGCCGTGTCATCATCAGTGACAACGCCTTTCCAATCATCTTCATTCAACGGGGTATTGGTATCATAAGCCTTAAAAAGTGCCTTAGCGAATTCCTCTTGTTTTGTATTTAATTCAGTCATAATAATTACCTCCAAAAAATTATTATAAATTTAGAAAAGAAAAAGCGCCCTTACATTGCATTACTGCAATTGTAAGAACGCTTCTGCGCGGTACCATCCTACTTTAATTAACCACTGTCATGGTCAATTCACTCATTCACAAACAAACATTTGTGGCCAAAATAATGGATGGCAGCCAACCTAAGCTTACTTTAATTTCAGCCGGTAACTCAGGAACGATTAACAATCAAAAACCTTGGTCAGCTCACACCATCCGCTAACTCTCTGTCGCTAGTTCTTAACCATTATTTCCATCAACGTTTTCTAATCTAAATTTAATTGTTGAATATAATATAACCATAGTTGCTACTATTGTCAATACTAATTATGAGATTTTTTTAATTTTATTTAATATTAACTTTAGTTTCCGCTGGTTTGGTTTCAGCTAAGACTTTCCCGTGACGAATGTTATAAAGAACCTCAACATGCTTATTAAGGGCATTATAAAAATCATGCGCATTTAATAAAATACAGTTTGCCGGCTTGCCTGCTTCAATTCCATAGCGATCACTGATATGCAACGTCTTAGCCCCATTGTAAGTTACGTAATTAAAGGCCTCTTGAAGCTGGTGGTATCCCATTAAGTGTGCAATATAAACGCCCATTGTAACTGCATCTAGCATATTGCCATCGCCTAGCGGATTCCATGGATCTTGGATATCATCTTCACCAAAAGAAACATTTATTCCAGCTTCTGTTAATTCTTTAATTCGGGTAACACCCCGCCGTTTTGGATAAGTATCAAACCGCCCGCCAAGATGGACATTTACTAATGGATTAGAGACAAAGTTAATATCGCTCATCTTCAACAAACGGAATAACTTATAGGTATAAGCATCATTATAAGACCCCATTGCTGTTGTATGACTAGCAGTAACCCGGTCTTTCATTCCCCGCTCGTAAGCCTCGGTTGCTAAAACTTCAAGATTACGTGATGCCGGATCATCAATTTCATCACAGTGAACATCAACCAATCGATCATACTTATCTGCTAATGCCATTAAGAAGTGAACTGATTGCCAGCCATACTCAGTTGTAAACTCAAAGTGCGGAATACCGCCAACAACATCTAATCCTTCTTTAACTGCTTGTTCCATTAGCTCCCGGCCATGAGGGTAACTAAGAATACCTTCTTGCGGAAAGGCAACTAATTGCAAATCAATCTGATCCTTTAATTCTTCCCGCAGTTCAAGCAGGGCCTGTGCAGCAATTAGATGCGGATCAGTAACATCAACATGACTTCTTACGTGCTGAATTCCGTGACCGACCATATTTAATAGCGTCTTCTTTGCGCGGGTCTTAACATCTTCTTTGGTTAAATCCTGTTTACGTTCGCTCCAAATCCGAATGCCATCAAATAAGGTGCCTGATTCATTCCATTCTGGCTGACCAGCAGTGAGGGTTGCATCTAAGTGAACATGCGAATCAACGAATGGCGGCAAAAGGAGATTCCCTTGACCATCAATAACCTGCTCATTAGTCGCCTCTGCTAGATTAGGGGCGATTTCTTTAAACTTTCCATTAACAATCCGAACATCGACCATCTCTTGGTGATTATCTACATGAACATTTTTAATTAACATAACTATGCTTCCTTTCGGTCAACCAGCGACATTATTACATAATATAGAATACCACTCAAACACATATCAATAAATGTTGCGCCAATCGTGTTTGCAAATAATGGCATCTGGTGAACAATTACGAAGAAGGCTGCACCAATGGCAAAAACAATAATTGCCACCCAGTTAATTCCTCCTTGATACCAATACTTTCCGCCAACTTTGCCCAGTTCATCGATGTCATAATGACGGTGGGCACGGAAATAAAAGTCTGTACAAATTATTGCGATTGTTGGCCCTAATACCATTCCAACATAGTCAAGGAAAGACTCAAAGGCACTTAAAAAGCTACCAACAAACATAGGAATAAAGGTAACAATTGTCGCAAGCAGCACAACAATCCATAGCGAATACTTTAACTTGAGCTTCGTGAAGATATTTGAAAGAGCTGACCCCGCCGCTAATAAATTAACAGCATTAGCAGTCATCGATGTCAAAATAATAACGAGGAGGGCAATAACTCCTAATCCTAACTTACTAGCAATTGTTGAAGGATCAGAGTTATTGGCATTATAAACACCGCTTGAAATTGCGATACTGATTGTTGAAATTAATCCAATAAAGGCAAACCAAACTACTCCTAATAATGCACCGCAGAATGGTGTTAAGGTTGCATTTTTCTCCTTAGCAGTAAAGCGGGTAAAATCAGCACCAGCTGTCACCCACGCCAAATTAAAGGCTGCAACATAATCAACCGCTGCACCAACAGCCATCTTTGAATGAGCAGGAACATGCCAGTTGACGATTTGGGTAAATGAAACTGTCTTAAAAACGGCAATCGATTCCCAAATAACAAAAATAAGGACAAGAATTATTCCGATTCGTTCAATCATCTGTACAGAGCGTGATCCGCTTGAAACACTAATGATGTGGAGAATACTCATGATAATAATCCCAACCACTAGGCCTAAGTAGCCGCCATGCTGTCCCCAGATTGGCCATCCTAATAAGTCATGAAAAAGGATACTAACTGATTGAGCAGCAATAAAGGTATTAACCGCTGTCCAGCCAATAAATTGGGTAATATTAACTAATGACGGGAGATAACTGCCGCGTTCCCCAAATGACGCCCGGCTAAGACTCATTGTTGATACTCCAGTCTTATAACCGATATACCCCACTAAACTTAAGAATACATACGACAAAGCTGATGATAATACCAAAACTTTCATTGCAACTGCAAAGCCGCACGCAGCGAGAACTCCGCCAACAAACCACGTTCCGTTATTAGCGTTTGCCCCTACCCAAGTGGCAAACATATCCCAAGTGTTAGTTTTTCTACTCTTCATTGGAATACTAAAAATTGTTGCACTCTTTTGCTCTTTCACAAGATATCCTCCTTAGACCTAAAAAAGCTCTAGTCCCATTAATGGTCCTAGAGCTTTACAAAAGATTGCACGTAGTCTCAGGCTACTATGCTTATATTATTTTGTCTTTCGTAGTCTCTCTGGGCTACATTAAAAGAACCGTTATTAATTTAATAGTGAGTATACGAGTTCAAACGCGAATTGTCAAACTCATTTATTTTCATCATAAGCAGCATTTAAGCCGACACTAATTGTCAGTGCCTTGTCCACCTTTGCCATTGTTTCCGGTGATAAATGTGCAATTCGATCTTTCAATCGCTGCTTATCAATTGTCCGCAACTGTTCTAACAAAATGACTGAATCATGAGTTAACGGTAACGACTTACCTTTTAGCTGAACATGAGTAGGCATCTTCTTCTTTTGCATTTGGGCAGTAATCGCTGCAATAATCACTGTCGGACTATAGTGATTTCCCACGTCATTTTGAAGAATTAAGACTGGTCGAACCCCACCCTGTTCTGAACCAATTACCGGGGATAGGTCAGCGTAATAGATATCACCCCGTTTTACTTTTCGTTTTGCCATTACCTTCGCTTCCTTAATTACTTGCTTTGCCGATAAACACGATGCACACGATTGCTAATATTAGTTAAAATTTCGTAGTTTATCGTTCCTGCTTGATCAGCTAAGTCGGTTGCAGTGATTTCTTTATCGCCAGACTTTCCCATTAATACTACCGGAGTGCCAACCGGGTAATACTTTGGAAGGCGAACCATCATCTGATCCATACATACCCGCCCAGCAATATCACAGAATTGTCCATCAACCAAAACTTTATAGCCAGTCATACAACGCGGATAACCGTCTGCATAACCAATTGGCAATGTAGCTAACCACTCATCCTGCTTGGCGGTATAAGTTGCACCATAGCTAACCGATTGTCCGGCCTTTAATTGCTTAACAAAACTGATGGAAGAAACTAATGAACTAACTGGCTGTAAATTAAACGTTAATTTCAAATCACGTCCAGATGGATTCTGTCCATACATTGAAATTCCCATTCTAACCGTATTAGCGGTAATCGTGTCCTGATGCCATAAACCGGTTGCGGAATTTGCCATGTGGACGTATGGCGGCAATTCATCAAGGCTGGCGACAAATTCCTGCCAGTGCTGAACCTGCTGCTTAAAGTAAGTATCATCAGGGCTGTCTGCCGTTGCAAAATGGGTAAACATCCCTTCAAATTCAAATTCTGGACTTTCAAGGAGCTTAACCGCCCGTTTGAATGAATCAACCGTGGTAAAACCAATCCGCCCCATCCCTGAATCAATTCCCAGATGAACTTTTAATGGTTTCTGGGGTTTAGCAACTTGTGCTAACTGATGGTATTGTTCAAGCCAATCTAGGGAACCAACAGTTAATGAGACGCCAGCCTGAGCAGCAATCAGGGCATTTTCAACTGGTGTGATCCCCAGGACAAGGGTCAGCGCCTCAATCCCGTTATCACGTAAGTCCAATGCTTCATCTAATATTGCCACACATAAACCGCTTGCCCCGCTTGTCATTGCTGCTTGGGCAACAGGAACAAGACCATTACCATAAGCATTTGCTTTCACGACAGCAAGAATCCTGCTATTTGCCGGCAACGCTTTTTTCTGTTCTTGAATATTATGACGTAATGCATCTAAGTCAACTATTAATGAAGTATCTCGCAAACGACCATTAACCATTTATTATTCATTCTCACTTTCTAAAATAACTTCTGTCATTACTAACGTGGCAGTATGGCTCACTGAAGCATGAGCATTACCATTATACGGCGATTTAGTGATAATGGGGGCACCATATTGATTATCAATGATTTCAATATCTTGAAAGCCTAGTTTGGCCCCGATTCCCGTGCCGTATGCTTTGGCAAAAGATTCTTTTAACGACCACCGTCCAGCAAGATATTCCGCCGACCGCTGACCGCTAAATTTTCCATACTGATCTAGTTCATTAGGCGTCAATACGTGCTGGACAAATTGGGAATGAGCAGCCGCTGCTTTCTTAACTCGTCCAATCTCAGTTATATCAATTCCAATCCCCTTAATCATCTAACGTTCGTCTCCTTATATATCTACCGCTTAATCTTATCGAAAATAAGCGTTTCTTGCAATTATTGTTACATTAGTCCATCATTGTCATGTCGTATAAAATTATAATTAAACTTTATATTTTTCTAGTTACAATTTACTCAGAAAAAGTTATAATTTTAAGGCGATAAACATTCTTATTTTTGAACACTTTATTAATTTTTTCTTAAGTGCTTTATAGTATTGCGAAAGTAACTCACTCTATTAGCAGAGATACGGAATTAATGGTATTCTTGATATGAATGTCAATTATAATTTATAAAGATGAGAGAAGGAGAATTATGGCTCAGATTATTCAACGCCATCCTGCATTAAAATTCATCTTAAAAACATTATTTTACTTTGTAGTGCTCCTATTATTAATATACCTTTACGGTTATTACGGAGCAGGCCAAGAGCCATTTATCTACAACGAATTCTAATGCGGAGGATACAGATAATATAATGAGTAAAAATATTATTACAGTCTTTGAGCAAATTGCCAAAGACAACGCAACACGGATCGCATATGATGAAATGGGCAAAACGACCACGTATGCGGACTTAAGCTCAGCAGTTGACACTTTGGCGGCATGGCTTAGCACTCAATCTTTGCCCGACCGCAGTCCGATTCTCGTATATGGCGATCACCAGGTTGAAATGATTATCAGCTTTTTAGCGGCATTAAAGGCTGGTCATACTTACATTCCAGTTTCAAATGATTCCGCCATCCCACGAATGCAATCAATTTTAGATACTGCAAAGCCAGCGATGATCATTGCCGTCAATGATTTCCCTAGCAACGATCTTAAATTTGATGCACCAATTGTTGACCGGCAACAGCTCACTGAAATTTTAGCAACACCGCAATCTTTTGATACTTCATCAATGATTGCCGGCAATGAATTAGCTTACATCCTCTTTACATCCGGAACTACTGGTTCGCCAAAGGGAGTGGAGGTTAGTCACGATAATTTCATGACTTTCGTTGATTGGATGTTAAGCGATGAATTTAATATTAAGAAACACGCTAATTTCTTAGGTCAGCCGCCATATTCATTTGACCTATCAAACATGTACTGGCTGCCGGCCCTACTTGATGGCGGGACGATCAAGGCCCTTCCTCACGAAGTTGTTGAGAACTTTGGTCAATTATTCACCGCCTTACCAAATCTTGGCCTTGAAGTATTTGTCGGAACCCCATCTTTTGCTGATATGTTATTGCTTAGTCCAGCATTTAACCAGCAAAAGATGTCAAGCTTAAAGACATTCCTTTTCTGTGGTGAAGAATTAACGGTAAAAACTGCTAAAGCACTGCACCAACGCTTCCCAGATGCTAAGATTTTCAACACATATGGTCCTACTGAAACAACAGTAGCCGTATCCGGTATAGAGATAACTCCTGACATTATTGAAAACAACGACCGGCTACCAGTTGGTTACGCAAAGCCGGGTGTTAAGTTATCCATTTGGGATGGTGATAAGGAGATCACAACACCAGGTCAGCAAGGTGAAATTATTATTAGTGGTGATAGCGTTGCCCGTGGTTATATGAATAACCCTGAAAAGACTGCCAAATCTTTCTTTAAGATTGATGGCGTTCCTGCTTACCGAACAGGGGATGCCGGTACTCTTGATCCCGACGGTTTGCTTCATCATAAAGGCCGAATGGATTTCCAAATTAAGTTACACGGTTATCGGATTGAACTTGATGAAGTTCGGGCTAGTCTTGAAAAGAGTCCGCTAATCAAACAAGCCGTTGCTGTTCCAAAGTACAATAAGGATGGCAAGGTTACCCACTTAATTGCTTATGTTATTCCAAACGAACCAGTTGATGATAAAGCGGAATTAACGAAGCAAATACGAGAAAGCTTAAATGGATTAATCATGCCATATATGATGCCTACCCAATTCGTTTATCGTGAGTCATTCCCAATGTCTGCAAATGGCAAGATTGCAGTTAAACAAATGATTGCTGAGGCTAATAAGTGATGGTTGAATGGATTTCAAATCTTCCAAACTACAGTGCTTATGGTACCCCGGTATATTTCTTCTACTTACTTCTTGCTATTTTACCGTTGGGAATCGGCCTTTACTTTGGGAAGAGATTTAGCTGGTACGAGGCATTAATAAGTTTTATCTTTATCTTTTTAATGTTCGATGGTTCAAGCTGGCAACAAGGAATTTCATTAATTGGCTATGTAATTTACCAGACGATTATTGTGATGGCTTATCATCATTATCGTCAAAAGCAGAATTCTAGCGGAGTATTCTATCTCACCGCTGCTTTATCGATTCTGCCAATCGTGATTGTTAAACTCTCGCCAGCAATGGTTGGACATAACTCGCTTCTTGGTTTCCTTGGAATCAGTTATTTGACTTTCCGAGCAGTGGGAACCGTGATCGAAACTCGTGATGGCATGATTAAAGAGATTTCACCATGGAAATTTATCCGCTTTATCCTTTTCATGCCAACAATTACTTCTGGGCCAATTGACCGGTACCGGCGTTTTGAAAAAGATTATAAAAAGGTTCCGACTAGGGAGGAATACTTAAACCTTGTTAATACCGGAATCTTCTACTTATTTCTTGGATTCTTATATAAGTTCGTTATCGGTTATTTCTTCGGGCAACACTTCTACCCATTCTTTGAACGAGCTGCCCTTGCCGATCCAGCATTCCCATCTTGGAACCTGATCGGTGTTATGTATACCTATGGACTTTACCTATTCTTTGACTTCGCCGGTTACTCTTTATTTGCAGTAGCAATTAGTTACTTTATGGGTGTCCGAACCCCAATGAACTTTAAGCAGCCGTTCAAGTCGAAAAACCTTAAGGAATTCTGGAATCGTTGGCACATTAGCCTTTCATTCTGGTTCCGTGATTATATTTTTATGCGGTTTGTTTTCCTCGCCACTAAAAAACGGTGGTTTAAGAATCGAAATGTCTTGTCATCAACCGCATATATGCTTAATATGTTACTAATGGGCTTTTGGCATGGGATTACCTGGTATTATATTTTATATGGTTTCCTACAGGGCCTTGGCCTAGTAATTAATGATTGGTGGCTCCGCTTTAAGCGTAAAAATCTTAAGCAGCTGCCTCATAACAAATTCACCACTGGGGTTGCAATTTTCGTTACCTTTAACTTTGTAATGTTTACTTTCTTAATCTTTAGTGGTTTCTTAGATACTTATTTATTCAAATAATTTTAGGAGGAATTTTAATTATGCAAGAACAAATTATTAACATTTTAGCTGATGCAACTGGTCGGGACACTGCTGATTTCAGCGATGCAAGTCAAAACCTTTTTGAAAGCGGCCTTTTAGATTCAATGGCAACTGTTAGCCTTCTCCTTGGTTTACAAGATGCTTTCGGCGTTCAAGTTCCTGTTTCAGAATTTGACCGTAGCCAATGGGATACTATCGAAAAGATTGAAGAACGGGTAAAGGAGCTCCAAAATGCATAATGGCAAAAAGCTGTGGTCAATCTTTGGCCCGCTGATTGTCGCTTGCCTATTAGTAGTTCTATTGTTTTCACTGCCGATTAGTAAAAAGCACTCAGCGGCGATTGAACATAAAGCTGCAGTATCATTGAGTCCTGTTGTTTTCAAGAATCAATCAATCAAACAACAAGCGCTCAGCGATAAGCACACCCACTACGTTCCATTTTTTGGTTCTAGTGAATTAAGACGGATGGATCGTTTCCACCCGTCTGTAATGGCTGCCCGTTACCATAATTACACCCCTTTCCTCTTTGGTTCACGGGGTACACAATCTCTTCCGCAATTCTTTAACATTAACTCAATGGAAACGCAGATGAGAAATAACAAGGCAGTTTATATCATTTCACCCCAGTGGTTTACAAAGCAAGGTGTTCAGCCACCAGCTTTTAAATACTACAATGGTGAGCTTGCTAACCTTAACTGGCTTCAACATGCTAATCCAAAATCACCATACGATCGTTATGTTGCATCACGGTTAATTGCAATGCTTGGTAAAGACGGAACTGTTTCTGCCTATGCACACAAGATTGCGGAAGGGGAGTCCCTTAGCAGTTTTGATATGGGAATTATCCATTTCCGTCTTAACATGCTTGTTCATGAAGACGCGATTTTCTCTGGTTTTCAGTTAAACAACAATTACGGTAAACACATCTTACCAAATGTTAAACGGCTTCCTAAGCATTATAATTACAATGTGCTATACAATGATGCAATTAACGAAGCCGCGCGGAAAACTGATAACAACCGTTTTGGTATCCGCAATGGTTTCTATACCCAACGTGTTAAAAACAACTTAGCAAAAACTAAGGGATCACAACGGCACTTTGACTATACAAAATCACCAGAATACGGCGACTTAGAAGTAGTCTTGAACCAATTTAAGAACACTAACTCTAACGTTCTTTTTGTTATTCCACCAGTTAACGCTAAGTGGGAAAAATACACTGGAATGGATATGGATATGTATTACAAATCCGTTGAAAAGATTAAGTTCCAGCTTCGTCAACAAGGATTTACTCATATTCTTGATCTTTCACACGATGGTAATAAGCCTGGCTTTATGGAGGATACGATCCATATCGGTTGGGCCGGTTGGGTAAAAGTTGATAAAGCAGCTAATGACTTTATCTCGAATAAACAACCGCAACCACATTATCAGATCAATAGTAAGTTCCTTTCACCTGAATGGACGAACTTAGATCCAACCGCTAATAACTTGCGGAATTTTCAAAATCAACTTAAGTAATAAGAAAACGAGGTTAGAAGATCTTTCTAGCCTCGTTTTCTTATTATAACAATTAAACAACTAAGTCTAATTGATCAACAACGTCTTGCAACAAACTCATTCCAGCAACACTGTTACCGTATTGATCAAGCGCAGGACTAAAGACGCCAATACCACATTTTTGCGGGGCACAAGCCAATAAGCCGCCGCTAGTACCGCTTTTGATGGGTAGTCCAATTTTAATTGTGTATTCCTTTGATTCTTCAAAAGAACCGACTGTCGTCAATAGTTTCTTAATCAATTCATTATCCTCATGACTAATAAGACGAACATTATTCCACGGCATGATTCCGTCATTAGCTAACACTGCTCCCAAATTAGCAAGGCTTTGAGTTGTTACCATCATTGAACTTTGCATAAAATAAGTTATTAAAGTTTGATCAACCGTCTCTAAAAGGCCCTTATCTTTTAGATAATATGCTAACGAATGCAAGTCCTTATCATTCATAATTGCTGACCGAAATAAGCGCTCATTTAGACTAATACATGGATCATTACAAATTTCGCGACAAAAGCCAAGCAATGCATTAAAACTATTTTGTCCCATTAATTGGTCAATCAGGGCAGTGGTTAATAAGGCTGACGAGTTATTGAGGTAAGTAACCGGTTCAGTTTGAACATTTAATTCATTATCTAAGAAAACAGAACTCAAGCTAAAATCAGTTGCCCCGCTTTCCAGCTCAGCTAACACACGTTCATGCCCTAGTCTTTTAATAGCCAAAATTAAAGTAACAACTTTAGCAATACTTTCTATTGCAAACCTTGTTCCTGCCATACCAGCAGTTCCAATCTGTTCCTCATCAATGTCATAAACCGTAATTCCCAATTGTTGGGGATCGACAATACTTAGCGCGGGAATGTAATTTGCAACTCTTCCATGGGTAGTTTCATTGAAATTTTTATCTATCAATTGCTCTAATTTTTGCATATTATCAAAACCCCTCTCACTCAGGGATACAATAGTAATACCCTGTAGCTAATCAGGCATCGAACAAGAAAAATAAAAACCTCCTTTTCCTTCACTGAACTTGATGAAATAATAACCGAATATCTACATGAGCTCATCTTCTCAGGTACTAATCATCATAATAATCGTAACAAATGTATTATAAACAAAGCAAACGATAAGCATAAATAAATTTATAATATAATGCACACAAAAATGCCACAAAACACTTTCATAGTGTTCTGTGGCATTTTCTTAATTATGGGCAAACAGTCTAATTAATTATCTTTTCGACTGCGCTTTTTAAGACCAAATAATCCCATTAGACTAACAACTGCTAATCCGGCAACACTCAAGTTATTAGCATCATTACCAGTTTGCGGTAATTCTGCTTTCTTGTTAGCATCACTCTTTTGACTAGTAGGTTGTTGTTCAGACGAAACTATTGCCGTTGCCTGACGTTCTGCCCGCTGACCATTAGCTTGGTTAGCCGTTTGGGTAACATCAGTAGTATTTGCTTGTGTTTCATCATTCTTGTTGGCATTATCTGTGGTATTACTACTATTCGTAGCACCATTGTCCGTTGAATTACTACTACTTTGATTATCAGCAGCTGGAATTTCAACACGATTAATCTCAGCAATTCCTTGTTCCATCGCAGTAGTAACTGCACTTTCGGTCGTAGCCTGCTTAATTGCTTCTTGAGCTTGTTGTGCGAGGCCGTCTACCTGGTTATTCAAAGCCGCCTTTTGTACGTCTGTTAATTCAGAAGCTGCAATTTCGGCTTTCTTACCTGCAACAGCATTGGCAATAGCCGCATTAGCAACATCCTTAGCAATTGCCAGCTTACCGTTATCAATGGCGTTATTAACATCGGTATCGGTCTTAGCATTATTAATTGCTTCTTGAGCATTCTTGGCATCCGTATCAATTTGATCCTTAAATACCTGCTTTTGAGCATCTGTCAAGTTGGTGTCTTGGTCAATAGCTTCCTTAGCAGTATTAACAACGCTTGTAAGGTTACTTTGTGCCTTGTTCTTAACAGCAGAAACGGTTGGTACTTCAATGCCGTTAATAGCCTTTACACCATTTTCTTGGGCGTTGGCTACTTCACCAGTAGTCGTAGCTTGTGCAATGTTATTCTTAGCGGTTTGAGCTGCTTGATCAACCCGGTCATTCAAGGCCTGCTTCTCAGTATTAGTCAATGGTGCATTAGCAATTTCGGCTTTCTTGCCTGCAACAGCGTTATCAATGGCTGCATTAGCAACAGCCTTAGCAATCGTCAATTGACCATCGTTTACCGCCTTATTGACATCGCTGTCGGTAGCGGCATTATCAATGGTACTTTGAACGTTCTTAGCATCTGCATCAATTTGGTCCTTAGCTGTCTGCTTTTCATCAGCAGTTAAGTTTGTATCTTTATCAATATCTTGCTTAGCAGCTTCGGCATCTTTAGTGATTTCCGCTTTAGCCTGTTCCCTAGCAGTAGAGATGGTTGGGATAAGCAAGTCATTAATCTGCTTAATTGCATTATCGCGGGTTGCAGTCACCGCATCATTGGTTGTTGCGGAATCATTAATCTGCGTAATCGCATCATCAGCAATTTTATCTACCTGATCAGTTAAGGCCTTTTGTTCTGCAGCGCTTAAGTTCTTAGCTCCACTAATTTGTTGGTTCTTTGCTTCTTGAGCTTGCTTGATAGCATTAATAGCTGCCTGCTTAGTTTCCGCTAGGCTTGGAACAGTAACACCAGCAATCGCTTGAATACCTTTGTTTTGCGCATTAGTTACTTCTGCATTTGTAGTGGCATTATCAATTGCCTTGTTAGCTGCTTCTTGAGCATCTGTTACCTGTTGCTTCAATGTAGCTTTTTCTTCATCAGTTAATGAAGATTTATCAATTGCGGCATCTTTTGCTTCTGCTGCCTTGGCTACTGCATCCTTAGCGGCTTGTTTAGCAACTGACTTACTTGGAACAGTGACACTATTAATTGCTTCAATTCCCGCGTCCTTGGCAGTTGTTACAGCATCATCAGTAGCTGCTTGCGTAATATTTGCAACTGCTTGGCTGTATTTACCCTGAACCTGATCCTTTAGACTGTTCTTTTCATCAGTTGTCAAGGTTGAAGCATTATCAATTGCAGCAAGCTTAGTATCACGGGCTTGACTTAATTCTTGAATAGCTGCTTGTTGCTTCTCAGCAAGACTTGGAACAGTAATGTTGTTAATATCATTCAAGCCCTTGGTTTCGGCATTCTTAACAGCATCATTAGTTGTTGCATTCTTGATTGCCTTAGTAGCATCATCTGCAGCTTTATTTACCTGATCAGTTAAATCTTGTTTCTCTTGGTCAGATAAGTTCTTAGCATTATTGATCTCATCAATCTTAGTGTTCTTAGCAGTTTCGATTGCATTAGTTGCATCATCTTGAGCACCATCTAAGGTTGGGATAAACAAGTTAGTGATTTGATCAATTGCATTGTCACGGATTGTAGCAACTGAATCATTAGTAGTGACTGAAGAATCATTGATCTGCGCAATCGCATCATTAGCGATCTTATTAACCTGATCAGTCAAACTCTTTTGTTGATCTGCATTTAAGTTCTTAGCATCACTAATTTGCTTGTTCTTTGCTTCTTGAACTTGCTTAATGGCATTGATTGCGTTTTGCTTAGCTTCATCAAGGCCAGGAACAGTAACATTAGCAATTCCTTCAATACCCTTGTTTTGAGCATCATTTACGGCATCGTTAGTAGTTGCCTTAGAGATGTTGTCCTTGGCAGTAGTTGCTGCGTCGGTTGCCTTGCTAATCAAATCTTGCTTCTCATCTTGAGACAAGTTAGAAGCATTGTTAATTTCATTAGTCTTATTAGTTAATGCATTATCGATAGCGTTATTAGCTGCTTTCTTTGCATCATCTAAGTTAGTGAAGTTAACGCCCTTGATTGAGTTAACACCATCTTCTTCAGCTTTCTTGACAGCATCATTAGTAGTTGCACTATTGATGTTGTCTTTTGCAGTGTTAGCGGCATCAGTTGCCTTGTTAATCAAACCTTGCTTTTCTTGATCATTCAAGTTAGAAGCATTATTGATTTCATTAGTCTTAGCATTTAAGGCATCATCAATTGCTTGGTTAGCATTCTTCTTGGCATCGTCAAGACTAGGAATTGAAATGTTTTCAATGTTTTGGACACCAGTATCAGCAGCAGCCTTTGCTTCATCATTAGTCTTAGCATTATTGATGTTGTTAATAGCATCGGTTGCAGCCTTAGTAGCATCATTAATTAATTGTTGCTTTTCATCATCTGACAAGTTGGAAGCATTATTAATTTCATCCTTCTTCTTGTCCAAAGTCTTATTAATTAAATCAGTGCTTTCCTTCTTGATGTCAGATAAACCAGGAATAGTTACATCAGCAATTGCCTTTTCACCATTAGTCTGGGCAGTAATTACAGCTGAATCGTTGGCAGCATTCTTGATGTTGTCCTTAGCGGTGTTAGCAGCATCGGTAGCTTGCTTGATCAGATCCTGCTTCTCTTGAGCGGTAATGTTAGTAGCGTTATTGATTTCATTAGTCTTGTTTTGAAGAGCTTTATCAATCGCAGTAGTAGCATTGTCCTTAACAGAAGAATTAGTTGGAATATTAATATCATTAATAGCCTTAACACCGTTGTTTTGAGCTGTTGTTACATCTGCTGAAGTAGTTGCATTGGCAATATTTTGCTTAGCATTTTCACCAGTTTCCTTGATCAAATCAGTCAAGGTCTTTTGCTCATCAGTAGTTAATGGAGCCTTAACGTCCTTAATCTTACCAGCCACTGCATTATCAATTGCAGCATCGGCAACTGTCTTATCAATTGCAAGCTTACCATTATCAGCGGCATTATTTACATCAGCATCGGTCTTAGCGTTGTCAATGGCATCTTGAGCATTCTTAGCATCAGTATCAACTTGATCCTTAGCTGCTTGTTTTTGATCATTGGTTAAATTATTGTCCTGATCAATTGCTTGCTTAGCATTGTCAGCGGCATCAGTGATGTTGCTCTTAACCTTGTCCTTAGCTGTTGAGTTAGCTGGAACCTTGATGCTGTCAATTGCGGCAACACCATCGTCTTTAGCAGTTGCTACAGTTGAATCTGTCTTAGCATTAGCAATATTTTGCTTAGCTGTATTTGCGGCGCTTTGAGCTTGCTTATTCAAGTTAGCCTTTTCTTCATCAGTTAAAGTAGTAGACTTGTTGATCTCTGCTTGCTTATTAGCAAGAGCTTCATCGATTGCCTTATCTGCAGCTGACTTAGTTGCTGATTCAGCTGGAACCTTAACATTCTCAATATTCTGGATACCAGTCGTTTGAGCTGAAGTTACCTCAGCTAGTGTAGTTGCAGCATCAATTGCGTCATTAGCATTAGTTGCAGCTGTGTTAGCATCATTGGTTAACTTAGCTTTTTCATCTGAAGTTAAGGCAGAAGCACTATCAATTTCATTAAGCTTCTTGTTCAAAGCTCCTTGAATAGCAGCCTTGGCACCATCCTTAGCAATTGCTAATTGACCAGCATTATTAGCATTTTCGGCATCCTTGTCGTTCTTAGCATTATTAATGTTGTCCTTAGCCTTAGTTGCGTCTTGATCGATTTGATCCTTAGCAGCTGTCTTCTGATCGTCAGTTAAGTCCTTGTTGTCATCAATCGCCTTCTTAGCATCGTTAGCAGCTTGATCAATATCTGACTTAGCCTTGTCCTTGGCAGCAGTTGTAGCAACATCAATTGCATTGATCTTATCTACACCATCAGTTTGGGCTTTATTAACTGCCTTTTCAGTAGTAGCTGAACTAATGGTATTCTTAGCATCATTAGCAGCTTGATCAACTTCATTGTTCAATGCGTTTACGTTATCACTGCTTAAGTCCTTAGCATTACTAATTTCTGCTTTCTTGCCAGCAACGGCATTATCAATGGCGGCATTGGCAACTGTCTTGTCGATAGCAAGCTTACCAGTATTTGTGGCAGAAGTTACATCATCATTGGTAGTAGCCTTATTGATAGCTTCTTGGGCTGTCTTAGCATCAGCATCTACTTGAGCCTTAGCAGCATCTCTTTCTTGATCAGTTAAGTTAGTGTCTTGATCAATTGCTTCCTTAGCCTTTGTTACAGCATCAGTTAAGTCAGTAGCAGCTTTTTCTTTAGTATTCTCAACATTAGTTGTAGCACTAGTAGTTAAAGCATTTTGTGCGTCTGTAATTGCCTTAGCTGCTCTATCAACATCGGCTTGAGTCAATGGAGATGGTGCTGTAGTTGGATCCAATAATTGTTGACCTGCTTTTACTGCATCATCGTATTGCTTTTGAATATCAGCACTAGCATCTTTATAGTCACTGCTTGCTTTCACAGTATTGGCATTATCAACTGCTGCGTTAAGCTTACTGATGTCAGTTGCCTTACCATCTAATGCGTTCTTTGCATCGTTAATCTTATTTAATGCTTCAGTTAAGCTTTCAACTGTTGGATTTTGAGCGTTTAATGCATCAGTACCAGCACTAATTGCTGTGTCATATGCTTGTTGCTTAGCAGAATCGGCATTGTAGTATGCTGGGGTCTTTTCTGTAGTTGACTTGGCATCTACTGCTTGTTGCAATGCATCTTTGGCATTTTGTAATGCTGAGCTATTGTCTAAGGCTGTCTTTGCATTAGTTAATGCGGTGTTTGCTTCATTTACTGCTTGTTGTGTTGCATTTGGATCTGCCAATACTTGGTTAGCTTTATCAAGTGCATCAGTGTAATCTTGCTTAGCTTGAGCATCAGCATTGCTCTTATCAAGATCTACTGCATTACTTACACTATTTTGTAAAGTAGTTTTATCTGTTGGATCTCCGTCTAACGTGCCTTTTGCAGCATTAATATTATCCAATGCTGTCTTTATTTGATTTGCTGTTGCATTTGTATTATCTAATACTTTTTGACCTTCTGATACGGCATTCTTATAGTCATTTTGTGCTTTTTCAGTGCCGTTATAGTACTTAGAAGAAGTCTTTTCAACTGTTGGTGCCTCTTTTACTGCTTCTTCAAGAGCAACCCTGTTAGCAGCATCTGTCTTGGCATCTCCGTTCAATTTGCTATTGGCAGTATTTAGATCTTTTAATGCTTGAGTTACTTGAGCTTGAGTTGCGTTTTCGTTGTCTAAAACGCCTTGAGCAGCGGTTACTGCATTGTCGTATGCTGTCTTTTCATTTTGATCAGCATTAGCGTAGTTATTGCTGTCTTTGATACCTTTAGATTTATTAACTGCATCTTGAAGATCTTGCTTATTGGTTGGTTGGCCATCTAATGCTTTCTTAGCGGCTGTAATTACATCTAATGCATTCTTGACTTCTGCTGGAGTGGCATCCTTATTATCTAAAACTGCTTGTCCATCAGTAATTGCATTATTGTATGCATCTTGAACTTTGCTATCTCCGTTGTAGTATGTTGGCGTATTTCTTACGTTCGGTGCGTCCTTAACTGCAGCTTCAAGAGCTTGCCTGTTAGCGGCATCAGTCTTGGCATCTCCGTTCAATGCCTTATTAGCAGTATTAATAGCAGTTACTGCATCATTTACTTGAGTTTGAGTAGCATTATCGTTACTCAATACCGTTTGGGCATCAGTAATTGCTTTATCATAAGCAGTCTTTTGAGCTTCATCGGCATTAGTGTAGTTATTGCTACTCTTGATGCCGTTAGAAGCATCTACTAACGTTTGCAATTCACTCTTATCGGTTTTCTCACCATCTAAAGCATTCTTGGCATTATTAATTGCACTTAATGCACTGTTAATTTGATCAGCTGTTGCATCAGCGCTATCTAATACTTTTTGGCCAGCTTCAATGGCACTCTTATAAGCATTCTGAGTAGTTTCAGTACCGTTGTAGTAAGCTGATGAAGTCTTTTCAACTGTTGGTGCTTCTTTTACTGCATCTTCAAGAGCAGCCTTGTTAGCAGCTTCTGTCTTGACATCACCGTTCAAATTGCTATTGGCAGCATTAAGATCTTGTAACGCCTGATTTACTTGAGCCTGAGTTGCATTATTGTTGTCTAAAACGTTTTGAGCTGCTGTTACTGCACTGTCATATGCGGTCTTTTCATTTTGATCAGCATTAGTATAGTTATTGCTATCCTTAACGTCTTTAGATTTATCAACTGCATTTTGAAGAGCCTCTTTATTTGTTGGCTGTCCATCTAATGCTTTCTTAGCGGCTGTAATTGTATCTAGAGCATTCTTTACGTCTGCTGGAGTTGCGTCCTTATTATCTAAAACCGCTTGTCCATCAGTAATTGCCTTATTGTAGGCTTCTTGATCTTTGCTATCTCCGTTGTAGTATGCTGGAGTATTTCTTACGTTTGGTGCGTCCTTCACTGCAACTTCAAGGGCTTGCTTGTTAGCAGCTTCAGTCTTGGCATCTCCGTTCAAATTGCCATTGGCAGCATTAAGATCTTGTAACGCCTGATTTACTTGAGCCTGAGTTGCATTATTTTTGTCTAAAACGCTTTGAGCCGCGGTTACTGCATCATCATATGCGGTCTTTTCATTTTGATCGGCATTAGTGTAATTATTACTATCCTTGACGTCTTTAGAATTATTAACTGCATTTTGAAGAGCCTCTTTATTGGTTGGTTGACCATCTAATGCTGCTTTAGCATTAGTAATTGCATCTAATGCATTCTTCACATCTGTTGGAGTTGCATCCTGATTATCTAAAACTGCTTGTCCATCAGTAACTGCCTTATTGTAGGCTTCTTGATCTTTGCTATCTCCGTTGTAGTATGCTGGAGTATTTCTTACGTTCGGTGCGTCCTTCACTGCAGCTTCAAGAGCTTGCCTGTTAGCGGCATCAGTCTTGGCATCTCCGTTCAATTTACCATTGGCACTATTTAGATCTTGCAATGCTTGAGTTACTTGAGCCTGAGTTGCATTATTTTTGTCTAAAATGCTTTGAGCCGCGGTTACTGCATCATCATATGCTGTCTTTGCTGCTGGATCGGCATTAATGTAGTTGTTGCTGTTCTTAACGTCTTTAGATTCATCAACTGCATTTTGAAGAGCTTGCTTACTAGTTTCCTTACCATCTAATGCAGCTTTAGCGTCATTAATGTTCTTTAATGCAGTAGTTAAGCTATCAACTGTAGCATTCGAATCATTTAATGCAGTACTACCGGCAGCAACTGCATTGGTATATGCTCTTTGCTTAGTAGTGTCTGCATTGTAATAAGTTGCAGAAGTCTTTTCAAAGTCTGAAGCTGCGTCAACTGCAGTTTGAAGATCTTGTTTTACCTTGTTGAAATCACCATTTAAAGCAGTCTTAGCATTGACGATGGCATTAGCTGCAGCTTCAAGTTGTTCTGAAGTAGCACTAGTATTTTGAAGAAGAGTGCTACCATCACTAATTGCATTAGTATAAGCAGCCTTAAGATCGTTAGTAGCATTAATGTAGTTAGAGCCTGCTTCAACATTAGGAGCTTCATCAACTAACTTTTGCAATTGATCACGGTATGAACTAGTCATCCAGTCAGAAACAGTCTTAGTATCCGTATCACTAGTTACAAAGTCCTTAGCTGCATAAAGTGAAACTTGGTCGTTATCGTTTAACTTACCTAAGTTAACGCTAAATTTACCATCTGCTCCTGTTTCAGCAGTGTAAGGAACTTGAGAAGAAGTTGGATCTCCAGTTTCTCCGGCTGTCCAAAGAGTTTGATCATTATTAGTAGAAACTTGGCGAACTGTACCATTTACTGATACATAAACATAAGCACCTTCACCAGCAGCAGTATTTGCATTACCACTCATGATGTAGTTTCCATCAGCGTCTTTAGTAAATGTGATATCTTTTAAGTCAACTTCTTCACCAGCAGCAATCAAGTTAATCTTATTTTTAGCACTATTCCCAGCAGTTCTAGTTGCTGTAGTGGTAGCTTCATCGTAACTAGTTACCTTAGTGACAGTTGGAGTACCATTTGCTGCATAAGTAATGTCAATTTCGCCGATTGGCTGGCCATCAGCTGAGGTCTTTACACCCTGAAATTGAACTTTACCGTTCTTAATAGCAGTGGCACCATCTGGCATTGAAATATTGAATAATTCTGGTTGTGTTGAAGTAAAGGTACTACCACTACCAAGTGATACACCAGTAGCTTGGGCACCATCACCAGTTACATCGAAGGTACCATGGTGATTAATTGAAATAGTAGAAGTACCAGCTGATGCCAGTAAGGTACCACTATAGTTTCCTAGATTAGTAGCATTGATGTTAAACTGACCACCATTAACATTAATCTTAGAGTCACCACTAATGTAAATTGGTGCATCAACATCATTTCCATAAGGAGCACCATCTACATTTACATTCAAAGTTCCTTTATTTTCAATAGTGGCTCCCTTAGTCAAATATAAAGCACCTGAAAGCCACTTGTCTGTTGATAATTTGTTTAAACTAATGGTCAAATTAGAACTCTTGTCAATATTGATATTAGTGGTACCTTGTGATGCAATACCTCTACCAACACCATCAACACCCATAAAGTTTGACTCAGGCGCGGTTTGAGTATGTGGTTCTAACGTAACTTGAGCACCATTAGCTCCGTTATTGCTTTGAAGATTAATAGCGGTAGTGCCACCATCAATTTCGATTACGTTACTACCATATGTTTTCAGGTTTACATTACTACCTGGTGCAAAATTAATTGCATTATTTCCAGATCTAAACTGAATAATTTGTTGGTTTCCGCTACCTTGAGTAGTTTGGTTCTTATTATTAATTGGACTGGTATAGCCATTAACAGCCTCGGCAGTAACATTCCCCTTGAAATTAACAGTTACATTTGGAACTGAAGTATCAGTATAAACTAATTGAGAGCCATGGAACGTAACATTATCAAATGTATATTCCTTAGCATTTTCAATTGGGCTCCAATATGCTCGATCATAAAGATCAAGGTTACTAAAAGTAACCCCATTTTTACCTGCCATATTAAATGAATATCCATTAAAGTCAACAGCATACTTCTTATTGTCATCTGCAGACTTAATTACGATATCTCTATAATTCTTAATATTTTCAATATGAGTTTGCCTTGTATCCTTAGCACCTAAATCAATATCTGCACCAATGTTAATCGTCGTGGCAGTACCATTTTGAATTGCATCAATTAAGCCTTGAGCATCAGTAACCGTTGTTTCCTCACCAGTAGGGGTTGCTACAAAGGACGCACCAAACAAACTAGCCACATTGTTAGTATTGTTACGATATGAAGCAGTGTTGCTAATATTCTGCAGAACCTGACGCGTGCCATCGAGACTATTCTGATTTTGGTCGGCATTGGTTGATTGACCTTGCGAAGCTGGCGTTGTCTTTTGAGCAGTTGCTTCATTAGCTGTTACTTTTTCGTTATTTGTAGTGGCAGCAGGAGTATCAGTGGCATCTGTAGATTTAGTAGCCACCCCCCCTACTGGCTGTTGGTTTGTGGTTGCCTTATTAGTCTCACTAGCAGTTACTGAATTATCAGTCTGGGCATTATTATTCAATGTAACTTGTGACTGGTCAGCCAAAGATTGTTCGTTAGTCGTCTTAGCTTCTTCAGGCTGGTCGCTAGTAGTGGTCGTATCAGCATGAGCAACCAGTTGTCCGCCTCCGTAAACACTAAACGTAACCCCTAATAGGACTGACGCTACACCAACATTTAATTTCCGTAAAGCGAACCGTTGCTTTTCATTTTTACGATTCTTTTCAGCAATTAATTTATGATTATTCTTAGAAACCATCTATTGATCCCCCGATTCTCTAATCTATACAAAAAAAGCAGTTAACTTTTTGTCTCCGTTGTCCACCCCTAATGTAACTAATCAAATTATCAATTAATCACACCATACTAATTACACACTTCAGATAAAAAGTTACTACTATGCCTACATTTACTGCCTTATTAAGCGGACTTAATGCCGATAAAAAATATTAGCAATCCGCTCACTAAGACAATTACATGATAAGTATAACTTAAAATATACCGTCCTACAACTACCTTAGCTCTTTTAAATCTTAAAAGACCCCTAGCGCCTCTTTGCACTAGGAGTCTGTTTACTAATCTTCTTTTCGGTGACGGATATTAAATGAATGACGGCTAGAATGGCTCTTGCCGTGGTTATCATTCCGATGTCCGTGACGACGATAATTTTTGCGGCGGTAGTGGTTTCCGCCATGGTAATTATTACGGTTGCCGTTACGATTATTATTACGCTTGTTACGGCGTGGGAGCGGTCGTTCTGGGGTGATCTTTACCGGAACTTCACTTGCCGCTTCCTTGGTCATGTTGTTTAATAACGCTGCTACTAAATCAGTTGCATTATGGGTCTCCAATAACTTTTCAGCAGCTTCTTCATATCGATCAGTTGAATCTTGTGCAATCAACTCATCAATGTCATTAAAGGCTGAGGCCACTTGACCCTTAAATGCTTCTTCGGCTGTTGGCGGCTTCAATGGTAGCATCCGCACCCGAGTTAATTTCTCGATTTCGTGGAGGTAATCCATCTCATTTGGCGTAACAAAGGTTAAGGATACACCATGATGTCCGGCACGACCAGTCCGACCAATCCGATGAACATAGCTGTCAGGGTCAGATGGAATATCATAATTATAAACATGGGTTACCCCAGAGATATCTAATCCACGGGCAGCTACATCTGTGGCGACCAAGATATCAAGCTCATTATTCTTAAACTTCCACATGATTTTTGATCGCTTATCCTGCGTAAGGTCACCATGGATTCCGGCTGCATTGTATCCCCGCGCAATTAATCCCTTTGATAATTCGTCTACCCGGCGCTTCGTCCGACCAAAGACAATCGTTAAGTCGGGGTCTTGGACATCAATTAACCGGGTCATAATATCAAACTTTTCGTAATCGCGAGCTCGAACATAGTATTGATCAACTAAGTCAGTTGTCAATTCCTTGGCCTTAATCCGAACAGTCTCTGGATCAGTCATAAACTGAACCCCAATCCGCTTAATTTCTGGTGGCATTGTTGCTGAGAAGAGCAATGTTTGCCGATTATCTGGAGTTTCTTTAATGATTGCCTCAATATCATCCAAGAATCCCATATTAAGCATCTCATCAGCTTCATCGAGGACAAGCGTCTTAATGTGGTCAAGCTTAACTGTATGGCGGTTAATATGATCACGTAAACGACCAGGAGTCCCAACAAGAATTTGCGGGTGCTGCTTCAAGCTCTTAATTTGGCGACGAATATCTGCACCACCGTATACTACTTGAACCCGGACATGTTTATCTTTTCCCAGACGGTAAAGTTCTTCTTGGGTCTGGATTGCTAGTTCACGGGTTGGGGAAATGATGATCGCTTGGATATTAGAATTATCAGTATCAACATTTTCAATAATCGGCAATCCAAAGGCAGCCGTCTTACCAGTCCCTGTCTGTGCTTGTCCGATAACATCCTTACCCTTAAGGACCATCGGAATTGTTTGTTCTTGGATTGGAGTTGCCTCTTCGTATCCGCTCCGCTTAATTGCTTTTAATAGGCTATCTGATAAGCCTAATTCACTAAACTTCAAAAATTTTCCTCCTAAAAATGACCAGTCGATTCATGATATAAGCATCAGTAATCGACTGGCAAATATATTAACTATTCTGCTTTTAATGCCGTTAAAACTTCTTCAAGGTGAATACCGTGACTTGCCTTTAGTAGGACAATATCATCACCAGTCAAAGTACTTTTAAGATCGGCAATTAACTGTTGAAGGTTATCAGCAGCATAGTGATGAATATCCTCTGCTGGGTAACCCTCTTGGATCAACTTATCTTTAAGATTTTTCATTTGTTCGCCTACAAGGTAAACACTAGCAATCTTTTGGTGGTCAATCTCCTCTGCTAAGCTAGCATGCAACTTAGGCGCCGCATCCCCTAATTCAAGCATATCGCCAAGGACCGCAATCCGCCGTCCCTTTACCGGAGTCTCCGCGATTGTCTTAAGGACTTCCTTAGCTGCAGTCGGGTTTGAATTGTAAACATCGCTTAAAATCTGTTCACCATTTTCACCCTTAACCCATTCGGCGCGGTTTTCGGTCAATTCAACATTTGCCAGCGCCTGCTTCATATGAGCGGGAGTAATATGAAGCAGCTGGCCAACCTCCATCGCTGCTAAGGCGTTATTAACGTTGTATTCTCCTACCATCGAAATCGTGAATTCGTCATCCGGCCATTCATTGACAGTAAAAGATAACTGGCGAGGTTCATCGTGAACACTCGTTGCATATAAATCATTGCTTAGCTGCCGACCAAAGCGCATTTGCCGTTGTTTAAGATCTTTTACCCGGTCTGTTAGCAATGGCTCATCACCATTAAATACTAGCGTCCCATCTTCTTTTAGGCCATGAGTAATTTCCATCTTTGCGTCAGCAATCTTATCACGAGTCCCAAAGAATTCAATATGAGCTTCCCCAATCATTGTAATCACAGCAATGTCAGGATTGACAAGCTTACTTAAGAAGTCCAGTTGGCCGAAACGGTCCATCCCCATCTCAACAACAACTGCTTCTGTATTAGACTCCATATTAAGGAGGGTCACTGGAACTCCAATCTCATTATTAAAATTAGCATATGTCTTAGTGACATTGAACTGAGTGCTTAAAATCGACGCAATCATATCCTTAGTCGTCGTTTTACCATTACTTCCCGTAACAGCAACAACAATTGGATTAATCTTATGCAAGTAATACTTACCCAAACGCTGAAGTGCCTCTAGCGGATCACTAACAACTAATAATGGGTGAGTATGACCTGTTATCTCATGGTCACTAGCCCACAAACTAGCCGCGGCGCCATTAGTAAAAGCACTAGGTACGTATTGATGGCCATCTTGAGCACCTTGCAACGGAACAAACAAGCTCCCCTGATCCAAGTGGCGACTGTCAAATGACACACTAGTCACTTCCACGTCTTTCCATTGTTCAATGTCATTTTGTGCGTTAATCGCCTTGGCAATTTCCGCTAATTTCATTTTCATGAAAAAGATACCTCTTCTTTTGATACTTTGGTCTAGCTTTTTAATTATATCACCCTCACTAGTATAAGGCGATTAAAAACAAAAATGTTACATAAAAATAAAGCGGGAGAAAAGGAGAATTTTCTGTAATTCCCTTCTTCTTCCACTTTGACTACATTTGACGTAACCGCTCAATTCGCTTATCCAGCGGCGGATGCGTGTCGAATAAATTTGAGAATGGATGATGCTTAGCGTTTTTTTCCGGATCACTGATGTATAGAGCTGAACTACTAGGATCCACGTGTTTCATTGGTACAGCAGTCTTAAGCTTCTCCAATGCGCTGATCATTCCCTGCGGATTACGCGTTAATTCAACAGCTCCTGCATCGGCTAAATATTCCCGATTACGGGAAAGTGCCATTTGAGCGATTGTAGCTGCTAATGGCGCAAGGATAATCAACAAGATCGAGCCGATAATTGCAAAAACACTCGAAGGATTATCACGGTCATCACTACTACTTCGCCCGCCAATCCACCAGAAGTTTCCCGCAAAGTTAACAAGCATTGCAATTGCAGAGGCTAAAGCTAACGCAATCGTTTGGAGGCGAATATCATAATTCCGAACGTGAGTCATTTCGTGGGCCATTACCCCTTCCAATTCTTCACGGTTCATCTTCTCCATCAGCCCGGTAGTAGCGGCTACAGCAGCGTGCTCAGGGTCATTACCTGTTGCAAAAGCATTTGGACTCGGATCGTGGATAATATAAACTTTCGGCATTGGCACACGGGCAACCAAGGCCATATCTTCAACAACATGCCATAATTCCGGGGCATCACTTGCTGACCGAACCTCGGTTGCATTATTCATCCGCATCACCACATCAGTCGATTGACCAATAATTACGGACATGTAAACCACCGCAATGATTGCTGCAATGATCATTCCGCCAACTGCCGTCCGTGCAAATAAATATCCGATTGCCGCGCCAATTAAAGCAAGCAATACAAAGAACCCAAACATTACCAAAATTGTTTTTCGTTTATTACGGGCAATTTGCTGATATAACATGCTTAGTCACCTAAATCATCGAATGAAACTTTTGGAACCGCCTTAGCTTCGTCAGGAACCTGTAAGTAATCCATTTGCTGGAAGTGATGAATTTTTGCCACAATATTACTTGGGAAAGATTGAATCTTGGCGTCCAAAGCAGCAACAGTACTGTTATAAAGCTGCCGTGAGTAGGCAATTTTATTTTCAGTATTTGTCAATTCTTCCATTAATTTTTGGTATTCAGCACTTGCCTTTAAATCTGGATAGTTTTCAGCAACAGCAAATAACGTCCGCAAAGTTCCAGTTAATTCATTGGAAACTTCCATCTTTTTAGCGTGATCGCTATCCGGAATACTATTTAACTGTGTCCGAAGCTTAGTTACCTTTTCTAAAGTTCCAGCTTCATACTTGCTGTATCCCTTAACAGTTGAAATTAAGTTAGGGATCAAGTCGTTACGTCGTTGTAATTGAACATCAATTTGACTCCATGATTCTTGAGCGTGGGTCCGCAGTTGAATCAAACTGTTGTAAAGTCCTGCATAAATAGCAATTAGCAAGATAATAACAACAATTACAATAATAAGGGTCATTTCTGTTCCTCCTCTAAATAATATTTGTTCTTAATTTTACCAAAAACTTAAGGACAGTGTTAGAATTACCGAATATTTTAGCAAAATATTATCTTTTTCGGTATGATAGAAATAAAATGAGGTGATTATATGAATGTTTTGTTTGTCTGCTTAGGAAACATTTGTCGTTCTCCAATGGCCGAGGCAATGTTTAAGCAAATGGTCGATAAAGCAGGATTAAGCGGAAAAATCAATGTTGACTCTGCTGGAACAAGCAGTGAAGAAGAAGGTAATGGTCCCCACCCCGGCGCCGCGCAGACAATGCATGCGCACGGATTATCAACTGACGGGCTGGTCTCGCGTCCGATCACTCGGCAAGACTTTGAATGGGCCGATTATATTATTTGTATGGATAATATGAATAAGTATAATTTACAGCGGATCGCACCAGCGCAGGATCGGGATAAGGTTCATTTAGCCTATGAAGTTATTCCGGGTAAAGAAGATCAAGAGATTCCAGATCCATGGTATACGCACCGCTTTGAAGATACCTATAATAGTTTGAATGAAACATTGCCATTATGGCTAAACAAAATGGCAAAGGAATTGAAATAACAAAAATCATCTTCACTCTTCCAAGAACACAAACAAGGCCTCTAGAGTTCGGGTTTACCGGATTTTAGGGGCCTTTTGCGTATTGTGATATTCACTTTTCACAGTTATTTTTTATAATTCAAACTGGTTATATGCTACTACTGTCGTTTTTTTAGAGGTCAATTGCAGTTTCATTAACGCGCCATTGTGGAGATTTTCATACTTATGACCAGGTTCACCGTACATTCCTGCAATATATTGAATAATTGATCCGTGGGCAACAACTACAACGTTGCTATCATCTGGCAGATCCTGCAAAAATGCAATCGCCTGTTCTACTCGCGCGTTTAGTTCTTTACTATCCTCGGCAAGATGGGCTGGATCAGCTTCTTTCAACAAATCATGGGCTTTTTCAACCCCAAATTCATCAACTAGCTCGCCAATTCGGCGGAATCGTTTGCCACCAAGGTAACTTGCCCAAATTGCCCCTTCTTCATTACTGTGCCCCTCAAAAGATCCATAGAACACTTCGCGAAAGAATTTTTTTTGGACCGGTTCCTTCATTGAGGCGGTTGGATGTTCTGCAATTAGGATTCGTGCAGTATCAACTGCCCGTTTTAAATCACTTGAAAAAAGGTAGTCAATTCGCAAATCTGCTAAAACCTTACCGATTTTTTGCGCATTCATCTTTCCTTTTTCAGTTAACGGCGTGTCTGACCAGCCTTGTAACCGTGCGAAACGGTTAAAGTATGTTTCACCATGACGGACAAAGTAAACTGTAATTGCCATTCCATAACCTCCATTACAACTAAGCTACTGCCGGGGTGCCTAGCCATTCAATCATATCTTTCATTTTAGCAGTTATCGCATCAGTTCCTGGCAGCAGTAACTTCCGCGGATCGTAGCCTTTTTTCGCTGTATTTAAGTCTAACTCATTTTCAATGTACTTTCGCGTTGCATCTTGAAATGCTAACTGGAATTCTGTATTAATATTTACCTTTGCGATTCCCATTGAAATTGCCTTTTGCACTTGCTCTTTAGGAATCCCTGATCCGCCATGAAGTACTAACGGGATATCAATCGCATCTGCAATTTCTTGAAGGCGGTCAAAGTTTAATCCCGGCCAATTTGTAGGGTAAATTCCATGAATATTACCGATTCCACAGGCAAGGCGGTCAACACCCATTGCCGCGAACGCCATTGCATCCTCGACATCAGCTAATTCACCACTGCTTGTATCTTGGTTTTCACCAACTTTGCCAATTTCAGCTTCGACAGCGATTCCGCGTGAATGAGCCAGCTGAACAATTTCTTTTGTCTTTGCGTAATTCTCTTCAATCGGAAGCTTATGTCCATCAAACATAACAGATGAATAGCCGAGATTAATACATTCAATCGCTGCGTCATAGTCACCATGGTCAAGATTAAGGATAACCGGAACCTTGATCCCCATTGCATCCATTTGATCTTCAACCATATCCTTAACGAATTTGTAACCGCCCATGTACTTAGCAGCCCCCATTGAGACTTGAATTAAGACAGGTGTATTGGTCTCAGCAGCCGCTCGTAAAATTGCCCGTGTCCATTCAAGATTATTAATATTATAAGCGCCAATCGCATAGTGGTTCTTCCGTGCATCATCAAAAAGTTTGTTTCCGTTATCAAAATAAGCCATGTGTTCTTTCCTCCTGAACTAAATTACCTGTAATTTTTCGTTGCTCACTGCTTCAACACAGTTAACCATCTGCAAAAAGCTCTCAATGTCAAGGCTGGCACGACCGATTAACGCGCCATCAACATTCGGTTTACTCATAATTTTGTAAATATTATCGGGATTTACGCTACCGCCATAAAGGATTCGAATGCTATCACCGATTTTATTGCCATACATTTCAACCAGACTTTGCCGAATCGCCTGACATCCCTCTTCAGCAACATCTGGATTTGCCTGATGACTGCTACCAACTGCCCAGCTCGGCTCATATGAAATCACAACTTGTGACAGCTTGTTTGCTGGTACTCCCTTTAAGACACTCCGCAGTTGTTGAAAAACATAATGAATCTTGCCATTGACCTCGGTCTGAACCATTTCCTCATCTGTACAAATAATTGGAATAATTCCGACTTGAAGGGCCGCTAAAACTTTTTGGTTAATTGCATCATTACTTTCATTAAAAAGCCGGCGCCGTTCCAAATGGCCGAGCATCACATAAGTTACTCCCGCATCAGCTAAACTCCGCATACTAATTTCACCAGTATATGGACCTTCTAATTCAGCTGATGCATTTTGAGCAATAATTTGTAAGTTTGAATTTCCCGCTACTTCCTTCATGTTATACAGGGAAACCGCCTGCGCTGCGATTCCGATCTCTTTATTAGTCGGTAGCTTCTCTTTAATCGCCTTTACAAAAGCGACTGATTCATGAACGTTTTTGTTCATCTTCCAGTTCGCAATAATAAACGGTTTACGCATTCTTTTTCTTCCTCCTTAAAACAGCAGTCTAAATAAACGTTGACTGTATTCTTCTTTAGTATCAAATGGACCGGCAGTTACGCTAATTCCTTCGCGGTGGTTGCCTAAAAAGTCTGTATCAAAGTCAAGCGCGGTCTCAGCACTGGTACCGACTGCCACTACTCGGCTCGTGTCTTCATCTAAGTAGTCACAAATATTACTATCAATAAATACCCCGTCTTCATTTGAATCGATTTTCACCGTAACGTCTTCTGTCTGATCATTCATAAAGACATTTCCGGCTTTATTAGCAGGGATATAGTTTCGCTGCCCGCTAGTTTGACCAACGTAAACAGCATTGCCATCACTAACATGGTTATTAACCGGCTGTTCATCTGCCTGTTCTTGGGCAAATACAATTAACTTTTGCATCTCACCACGGAGAGTTTTCCGGATAAAAACGTTGTTATAGAAACAGGACGAATCATAGGAGTCGCTTTCCGTTGTTTTCTGTTGATAAAGGCGGTGATAGTAAGGATCATTGTCTAAAACATTAGTGTTGCTTAACCATTCCACGCTACCATTAATTAAGTTGTGAACCAATAGCACACCCTTTGTTGCAAGCTTAAGAGCACAATCTGACAGTAGGAAATTGTTGTCAATCAAAGTAACACCAGTAGAATCTTTAATTGTAATATCTTCGCCGAGTGCTGCAACTAGGTCGTCACGATTCTCAGTAGTTACTTCAAATGATTCTGGTAACGAATTGTTGTAGAAAACATTCCGTGATATTTGTGTATTCTCAACATCGCCGCCAAGCCAAATTCCCCGTGTACAGTCATGAATGCAATTACGAACAATTTTGGCACCAATAGCTGGCGAAAGATTAATTGCACTCACATCATCACTAACAAAGTTTTGGCGGACATTAATGTTGTAAATACTGTTATGCTCAATGACTGGTGATGGGTTGCCCTCAACACCGATAATACCGGTCTGTCCGCAATCATGGATAGTATTATTCTTAATACGGTGAGGATAAACCTTGTTATCATCAATCGTTGGTACAATGTTTCGGCCAAGTGAAATTCCCGAACACTTTGCGTGGGAAATGTCACATTTAGCAATTTTCCAGCCCTGACCACGGTTAGTGCCTATAATCCCTTTGTTATACTTTGGCGATGCCCAGCGACAGGCTGCTTTTGTCATCGTAAAGCCTGATAAAATAAGGTGGTTAATTTCCTCTTTTTCGGGGTAGAAACAAGTTTCACGAAATGTTAGCTCAACCTGTTCATTATTTGGATTTTTATCTTGGAAGTTAGCATAGATTACCGTTGCATTTTCTGCAGGCAACTGTTCGGTGTACCAGGTATAGAGGGTAGCCTTGCGATCTCGTGAAAGCTCGTTTTCGACTGGCTTTTCAACCTTGGCTAGCTGATCAACTTCATACATTGCCTTATTATTTAAGAAAATTTCACCGGCATGGTTAAAGGTCTGGTCAACTAAAATATTATAAGGATTATAATTACCAAAATCAGTATTAGGGAGCTTCAATTGCCATACCGTGCCGCTAATGTGCTGCCAGCCAGTAACCCGATCTGCTCCAGTGATAATTGCACGATTTTGTCGCGCAGATGCATAAATGATTGGCTTATCGTTAGTTCCCGAATATTGCGGATGAACTTCTTCATGGTATTCACCCGGCATTACTTGAACATAATCACCGGGACGCGCGATATCAGCAGCTTGTTGAATCCGTTTGAAGGGGAACTCTTGTGAACCATTACCATTTTCGGGAGCATTTATATCAACAAAAATTTGCATCTTATTCAATCCTTTCTACCATTCATAAGTTTCAGCATTCTGACGTCCCTTACCAGTTGCGCTGTCAAGCATAATCCGTTGTTCAACACTTGCCACATTCCGTTTTGTTGCTTTGACCATATCAGGATTAACCGAAATATAATCGATTCCTTGCTGAATCAAGAAAGCAGCTAGTTCAGGATATTCTGATGGTGCTTGACCACATATTGAGACCGTCTTATTGTCTTGATGGGCAGTCTTGATGAGGTGACTAATTGCACGTTTAACCGCAAGATTGCGTTCATCAAACAGGTGCGCAACCGTGTCATTATTACGGTCACAACCTAAGATAAGCATTGCTAGATCATTGGAGCCAATTGAGTAGCCATCGACGTACTTGTTAAATTGATCAGCTAAGATGATATTGCTTGGAATCTCAGCCATCATGTATACCTTAAAGTCTGGACCGCGGTATAGGCCTTCATCTTTCATTAGCCGCGTGACCTTTTCTAATTCTGCAACTGTCCGAACAAATGGAATCATCACATTAAGGTTCTTCAGTTGAAATTCTTCACGGACCTTTTTAATTGCCGCCAGTTCTAATTTGAACGCTTCAATATATTTTGGATCATAGTACCGTGAAGCTCCCCGCCAGCCAAGCAGGTCAGCTGGTTCATGTGGTTCGTACTTATCACCACCGGTTAAATTACGGTACTCCCCTGATTTAAAGTCGGAGAAACGCAGAACCATTGGCCGTGGAGCAATTGCACGGGCAACTTTGGCAATTCCATCGGCTAACATATCGACAACTTTTTCTGCTTGTCCGGTCTCAATTAGGTATAGGGGATGGTCATGAATATAGGTTGTCCAAATAAATTCTTCCCGCATTAGGCCAATTCCATCGGCAGGCAAATCAGCATATTTTTCGGCAAGTTCCGGATCACCCAGATTCATCATTACGCCAGTTGCGGTTGGCGCATAGTATTCAGCTTGACCACATTCTGTTGACTTTTCTCGTGAGCTAAACTGTGCTTGGATATTTCCGTGGTAGACAACACCATTTTTAGCATCAACCGTAACCTGATCACCATCTTGAAGTGTTTCAGTAACAGCGTCTCCACAGCTCTTGGTCCCCACAATACATGGAATCTGCATTTCACGTGAAACAATCGCTGCATGACAAGTCATTCCACCATTGTCAGTGATAATTGCTGCTGCTTTCTTCATTGCCGGTACCCAGTCTGGAGAGGTCATCAAGGTTACCAAGACTTCTCCTTCTTCAAATTGATCAATATCCTGAGGGTCAGCGATTACATGAACTTTTCCGGTTGCGGTACCGGGGCTGGCTGGTAATCCCTTAACTAACGGTTTTTGGCTTTCGTTCATCGGTTTCACTGACTCCTTTACTGTTTGTCCGCTATTTTTATTTGACCAGACTGTTTCAGGCCGCGCTTGTACTAACCACAGGCGGTCCGTCCGTGCATCCAGGGCAAATTCCATATCCATGTAACAGCCGTAATGTTTTTCAATTTCCTTAGCATAGCCAGCTAATTCACGAATTTGATCTTCGGTTAATGCAGGCCGGGTAGCACGCTCTGCTGGCACTTGTTCTTCATGAACACCACCACCAGGAGTTTGCCGCAACTCAATTGCTTTCGGTACAACTGATCGTTCTAACACGTGAAGGTCATCCTTATTAATCACAAAATGATCGGGGGTTACTTTCCCAAGAACAATATATTCACCTAGACCCCAGATTGTATCGATAACAATTTGTGAATCATCCCCGTTAGCCACGTTTACGGAGAACATTACACCAGATGCTTTAGAGAAAACCATCATCTGAATTGCTGCAGATAATGCCACCTTTTCATGAGGAAAATGTTGCTTATGACGATAATACGTAGCCCGATCAGTAAATAAAGAAGCATAACATTCTTGGACTTTTGCTAATACCATTTCTGCGCCACGGACATTTAAATATGATTCTTGCTGTCCCGCAAAAGAGGCATTTGGCAAGTCTTCCGCTGTGGCACTTGAACGAATAGCCACAAACGGTTCGGTCTCACCCATTTTTTCGGATAAGTCTGCGTAAGCCTGCGTAATTGATGCTGTCAGTTCGCTAGGCATTGAGGCATCAACAATCATCTGCCGGATTCGGGAACAAACTTGATGAAGCTCATCGGCATTTTCATAGTCGTTGATTTCATTTAACAAACTATTTATTTGATCGTTTAATCCCGTTTCAGTCATGAATTGGCGATAAGCATGGGTAGTTGTCGCAAATCCATATGGGACTGGAATTTTCATTGAAGAAGTCATTTCACCTAATGAGGAAGACTTTCCACCAACGAGATTAACGTCAGAACGATGCAATTCATCAAACCATAAAACATTTTCCTGCTCGCGTTTTTCCATTACTGCATCTCCTTAAATTCAATGTATCTCTTTCTTAGGCGGTTCCCAAAAAAGAGTCAAGGAATTTATGTCCATTAAAAAAATGAGCAAACGGTGGCATTCTTGTCCGTTCGCTCATCTTTTTACTTAAAATTTATTTAGATTTGAACATTTTAGCGACGATTGTGTTTTTCTTAATTTGGAATGGATTACAAATCTATCAAAAAAAGAAGCATGGAAATTTCTTTCCAGCTTCTCATCTTTTAACGACCTGTCGTGTATTTTTCACTAAAATTCTTCTGGACATTTTGTGGTGCTTGCGTAAATGGTTCGGATTTAACAAACTTTCCCCTGATCATCAAACGGTTTGCCCCCGTAGCGTCACAAGTAATCAACGTAATGATCTTCTCAGGGGTATTATTTACCACGTCAACACGCGTAGCCGCAATAAATTCACGCTGGTAAATCTTGTACTCATAAACCCGGTCCATATTTGTAATATAGATCATCTGACCAACTTTCGCATGATAATACAAGGGCGAAAATAGGATTTTACTTCCGTGCGCCATATTGTGACCAGCTAACGCATAGTTGCCTTCTCCCATCTTCATGTCTGGACGAAGAGTCCCCGCAGCTAACGCAAGAGTTGTATTATCAACACCATTAGCAATTGGGATCGTCATATTAATGGCTGGGACCGTAATCGCACCAATCGTATTAATCGACTGCTTGTTTGCCCGTGCCTTTGCAGCAGTTTGCAAATTAAGGTCCTCAACACTTTGAAAATCATAAGTTGCCTTTTTCTTTTGGTTATTTTGAACTGTTTGCCGTGTGATCTCTGGCTTATAGCTTCCCACCAGGTAATATTTAATTTGCTGGTTAAAGATCAAAACGATAGAGACCAGAAGCAGTACAACAACCGCTGTCCACCGCAACCATTCAAATGACCGCTTTTTACCTTTTTTCACGATTTTGAACCCCTTCACTTTTTATTATGAACATAGTATAACCTGCTTAATTAATTTTGAGTAGTCCCGCGCTTATTTTGCGGATTAGGATTTCCATTATCGTTTGGATCAAGCAAGTATTCTTCAATCAGACGGACAATCTGTTTATTCTGTGGCAAATTTGAGTGCTGAGCATCTTTACCAGTAACGGTCATACTTGTATAGTGAGCAACCTGTTTTTGGTAAATATATTTACCCGCGTTCACACTTCCTTCTGGGACCAGCCCATCCGAGGTATAAGTTTCCGTACCTGCTACTGAATAGACTAATAAATTTTTAGGAATTCGATCCCGATATTTTACGAAATCAGAAAACATTTGAGTTGGATGACTGACAGAAGATTCTGCAAAGTTATATGGTGTCCCTAACGTCATCAGCCTTTTAATCGTAATAGTATCTTGATATTCAGAGTAATAATGCTCTAGCCAATAAGTCCATATTAATCCCCCGTTAGAATGACCAAACGCCTTAAAGTTGTTGAAGTTATATTCTTCCGTTAGGCGTTCAAAGACTTGATTAACCATTTTAGCCTGCTTTTTAATATTTTGATAACCATCATGATTATTCTCAAAACCAATAACGATGATTGGTTCGTTATCTCCACGATTGATCCATCCCTGTGAAGTAATCTTACCGTTATTCTTAACTTCCAACCGCAACACGCTATGTTTCTTCGGACTATCTGCATTAATTTTTTGAATCAATGGGTTAAATCGATTTTGCGTGGCCGAACTACCTGGAACCATAATTACTGGTGACATTCTCGAATTATGCTGGGCGGCTAAGTATTTATTATTATCCTTCATCCAAATATAAGCTGGAATTGCCATAAGAATTAAAATAGTCATCAAACTAATTAATACCAGCCGGCTGTGGAGAGTGGTTCTAGCTATTTTTTTCATGACCTGCCACTTCCTGTTCTTCTAACATTAAACGACGCTCAACTGCCAATGCCATTTTCACAAAAGGAATATATGCAATGATATCTAGCAATAACAAAACCAATGCAAAAATAAGCGTTCCCCAATTACCATTTGTGCCGAGGAAACCAAGCAACGGTCCTGGTGTTCCCTGAAGAACCGGGTAAGGAGTTGAGGGAATTAAGTGAATAGCAATCGCAAAACTAGCAAGCAGGATATTCACAATTGGCAAAAATGTAAATGGGATAAAGAATAAGGGATTAAATACAATCGGCAGTCCAACCATTGTCGCATAATTAAAGTTAAATAGTGTCGGCAAAGCGGTCCAGCGCGCAACCCGATGCATATAAGATCCATTCGACGTCAACAAGATTGCAACAATGAGTGCTAAAATCAGTCCATCTCCACCAAAATTAGCAAATGAATTATAAAGCGAACTTCCTAAATATTTATAAGGAACGTTCCATGGTGTTCCATGCGCTAGTGCATAGTTTAAATTAGCGGTAAACGACTCTCCTGACATTAGTGCCATCGAATTATAGGGAACTCCTAGTCCGAGCCAATCCATCGTTGTTATTCCAATCGATGCTAACAGTGTTAACCATAGCTGCCGGTGTTCTTGCGCAACGCCAACTAGCGAAGAATAGCTAGTAGACCAGGCATGGTAAATTGTATTGGAATTTAAGAAAATTGCGACAGCTACGCCAAATATAACGCTAATTATTATTGGTCCCATCGAACTAAATGCTCGTTCTTGTAATAATGGGAGCGAATTAGTATTTTCTCCATACTTTGGCGGTGTTAATAAGCGGTAAAGCTGACCAATTCCGTACCCAAGTAGTAAAACTAATAATAGACTATTACCGCTAAGAAGACGTTGGTAAAAATTAAGAGAAAACGATGATGACATCTTTCCATACCGGTACGACATCAGTAAAAGCGTTAATATTGCCGTGATTCCCGCAAATTTACCATCACGTCGATATAATTTTGCTGTAAACTTAGCTGCCATGTAAGCAGTGTAAACTCCCAAAATACCTAAAGTTAGCTGACCTATACTTGTTAATACAAATTGAATAATTTGCAATACGCTCTGTGGTATCACATCAAGGAAAGCAACATTATAGATAAAGCCATCTGGTTTAAAAACAGTTTTTAAAATCATCTTCGCCATTGTTCCGATAAAAACAATTGGAAAAATCATAATTAGCGTCTGACGAGTTATCCTAACGAAAGAATAATGATGCAGGGCAATTATTCGATTGATTATTTTCTCATGCATAGGTAGACCCCACTTTCGGATACATCATTGAACAAAAAACCCGGGAAGAACTTTCGTTTTTCCCGGGTTTGAATATAAGAAGCTCGATTACTTGAGACCGTACTTCTTGTTGAACTTGTCGACAGCACCGTCGGCTTGAGTAAACTTTTGCTTACCAGTGTAGAATGGGTGTGAGTCAGAAGTAACTTCAACCCGAATTAATGGGTATTCATTACCGTCTTCCCACTTAACAGTTTCACTTGAAGTGGCTGTTGAGCCAGAGAGAAACTTGAAACCAGTAGATGAATCTTCAAAAACTACTGGATGATAATCTGGATGAATTCCTTGTTTCATAATTTATTACGCTCCTTTTGCCATGAATCATTGCCTGAAACATAGATAATCAACTTTAACAGGATACCACGATTTAAAGAACTACGCAACTTCTAACTAATTTTTACTGAAGAATCGTCCTCAATTGAAACATTAGCATGAAGCCGATTAAGCTTCCATACAATCCGGTCGTAACCCCGCAAAATATTTCCGGCATTATTAATTATTGTCTGTCCATCTGCCATTAATCCAGCAATCGTTAAAGCGGCTCCTGCCCGAATCTCGCCTGCAGAAACCTCTGCACCATGGAGTTTTTCCGTATGTTGAACAACAATCATCCCATCATGCGCCTCAATCTTCATCCCCATCTTTTGTAGTTGGGAAATGTGTTTTACCCGCTTAGGATAAATAGTATCAACAATCGTACTATCACCCTCCGCAAGTGACATCAGCGGAGTTAATGGTTGTTGCAGGTCGGTAGCAAAACCAGGGAATGGCATCGTTTTGACAGTAACTGGTCGTAAGTGCTCTGATTTAGGTACAAAGATCTTATCACTATCAATTTGCAGATCAACACCCATCTCAATCATTTTACTTGTGAATGATTCTAGGTGTTCTGGAATAACATTATGAATCATAATCCCATCACCTAGCGCTGCGGCTAATGATAGGTAAGTTCCAGCTTCGATCCGATCTGCAATAATTGTGTGGGTATTCATAGACTGCAGGGTCTTTACCCCAGTGATCCGAATAGTATCTGTTCCAGCTCCACGAATTTTCGCACCCATATTATTTAAGAATGTCGCTAAATCAATAATTTCTGGTTCACGAGCTGCGTTTTCAATAATCGTTGTTCCTTCAGCGCGAACGGCTGCCAAAGTAGCATTAATTGTTGCACCAACTGATACCATATCTAAAAAGATCCGTGACCCATGTAAGCCATTCGGTGCATCTAAATGAACAGTACCTTTTTCTTCGCTAACGGTTGCTCCAAGTGCCTTAAATGCTTTTAAGTGTTGGTCAATTGGTCGGGGACCGATATTGTCGCCCCCCGGAAATGTTAATGTCGCGCGATGGAAACGACCTAATAATGCACCCATAAAATAATAGGAAGCTCGAAGACTTTTGATTGCCTTGCTTGGAAGTTCAGCTTCTACGATTTGTGTTGGATCAATATCTAAAACTCCGTGACTAAACTCGGACTTTACATTCATTGACTCCAAAATAATCATCAGATTGTGAACATCCAAGATATCTGGAACCGTGTCAAACTCTACCGGGGTATCTGCAAGAATAGCAGCAGGAATTAATGCAACTGTACTATTTTTTGCACCACCGATCGTGACTTCACCAGAAAGACGGTTTCCTCCTTGAATGATCATTTTCTTCATTTCTGCGTTTCCTCACTTAAAAATTTTAGTCTGTTTTTCATTTAAGCTAAGTTAATGATTATTTCAGTTACAAAACAGTCAACTGTAATGATAATGAAATATCAAACGAATTACAACCTTTTATAAACAATCTTAAAAAAAATCGTAAAGTAACAGCTAAAAATAGCCTCTATAACTTAAAATTTAACAATGTCACTAATAAAAAACAAGAGAAGTGACAAGTTTGCCCCCATCTCTTGTATTAATTCTATTATATAATTTTTAAATTTATTTGTCCTCGGCGGCTGCCTTTACAAAAGCAGCAAATAATCCTTCTGGGTGGTTAGGACGTGACTTGAATTCTGGGTGGTATTGAGCAGCCACAAAGAATTTCTTGTCAGGGATTTCAACTACTTCAACCAAATTACGGTCAGGATTAACACCAGAAATCACTAACCCATGATTTTCCATTTCTTGGCGGTAATCATTGTTAAATTCGTAACGGTGGCGGTGACGTTCACTAATCATTGACTGGTTGCCATAAGCGGCAGCAGCGACTGTCCCTTCCTTAAGCTTGCAAGGATAAGCACCAAGCCGTTGAGTTCCTCCCATATCTTCAACGTCTGCTTGATCAGCCATTAAATCAATAATATTATGCTTTGTATTTGGATCAAATTCAGTTGAGTTAGCATCCTTGTATCCTAATACGTCACGAGCAAACTCGATACATGCGGTTTGCATCCCTAAACAAATACCAAGGTACGGAACGTCATTTTCCCGAGCATACTTAATTGCAGTGATCATTCCTTCTACTCCTCGGTTTCCAAAACCACCCGGTACAAGAATACCATCGTAGTCCTTTAAGGTTTCGTCAACATTTTCAGGGGTAATATTTTCCGCATTAAAGTGGTCAATTTTAACCTTAGCATTTACAGGGTAACCGGCATGTCGTAATGATTCATTAACAGAAATATAAGCATCTTGTAAGTCAGTGTACTTACCAACCATCGCAATCTTAACCGTCTTAGTTAAGTCATGTTCGATATGATTTACCATTTCTGTCCATTCTGTCATATCAGCTTGTGGCACATCCA
This sequence comes from Limosilactobacillus caviae, assembly GCF_014635905.1. GTDB lineage: Bacteria > Bacillota > Bacilli > Lactobacillales > Lactobacillaceae > Limosilactobacillus > Limosilactobacillus caviae. Next base: position 91,998 of record NZ_BMDS01000006.1, on the reverse strand, counting down.
AGCCAAAATGATCTACAACTAATTGATCCATCCCCTGCTTTTGTAAGTTCAGCGGAATCTCGTAAAGAGTATGAACATCCATCGATTCCACTACTGCTTTAGGATCAACGTCACAGAATAATGCGATCTTTTTCCGCATATCATCAGTGATCGGCTTTTCTGTCCGTACAACCAAGATATTAGGCTGAATACCCAATCCCCGTAGTTCACGAACACTGTGCTGTGTTGGCTTAGTCTTCATTTCACCAGCAGCACGGAGGTACGGAACTAATGTTGTATGGATATATAAAACATTGTCACTACCAACTTCTTCTTTCATTTGGCGAATAGCTTCCATAAATGGCTGCGATTCGATATCACCAACGGTCCCACCAATTTCGGTAATCACAACTTCAGCATCAGTACTTTCTCCCGCGCGCTTAATCTTATCCTTAATCGCGTTAGTAATGTGCGGAATAACTTGTACCGTGCCACCAAGGTAATCCCCACGGCGTTCCTTACGAAGAACTTCAGAGTAGATTTTACCCGTTGTAACATTTGAATACTTATTTAGATCATTATCGATAAAACGTTCATAGTGACCGAGGTCCAAATCAGTTTCAGTACCATCGTCAGTTACAAAAACTTCACCGTGCTGGTATGGACTCATCGTACCGGGATCGACATTAATGTAAGGGTCAAACTTTTGGATTGCAATCTTTAAGCCCCGATTTTTCAGTAATCGACCTAAAGAGGCAGCAACGATTCCCTTTCCTAATGATGATACAACTCCACCGGTTACAAAAATGTATTTCGTCATTGTCGTCTACTCCTTTTTTAATTTGCGGGTGTGATAATAGAAAAAACTCCCTATTTCAAATGAAACAGGGAGCTTACTTATCTACGAACTTATTGGCCTGTCATTACAGGCGCCCAAGAAAGATAATACAGGGTCAATGATCAATAGTCAAGTATAAACTTAAAAATTATTCATCGTCCTCGTCATCGTCTTCCTCATCATGCAATTCTGACAGTTGACCTTCGATACCATCATCAAGATCATCATCATCGTCACTGAAATCATCAGTGTCATCATCATAATCTTCATCAGAATCGCTATCGTCATCATCGTCAAGATCCTCGTCTTCAGGATCATCGTTATCGTAGTCAATTACATCGTCATCATCATCGGTGTCTGCGAGGAAGGCATTAACTTTACGACGCTTCTTCTTTGGACGGTCATCCTCCTCTTCTTCGTTTTCACCAACAGTGGCTTCATCGATAGATTCGAATGGGTACCAAGCACGCAGACCCCAGGTGTTGTCACCAAGGGAAATAAAACTGCCATCAACATTTAAGTCAGTATAGAACTGTGCAAGACGCTCACGAATTTCCTCATCGCTCTTACCCAGATATTGCTGAACCTCGTTGGTCAAGTCAACAAACGCCATCGCTTCCCCATGGTGAGCTAGAATAGCGTGTGCGACCTCAATCATTGAAAGTTCTGATTTGTCCTGACCGTCAAAAACCTTTAAATCCAAATTGGTGCACATCCCTTCAAAAAGTCTAAACTACATCATACAATATTAAGCTGTAAATTGCAATTCTAGTTGGTAACTTCCAATTAATTGTCCTGCTTGCTTTAACTGATACTTCACAGATGCATGACCAGCAGGCGCATCAATATCAACATCTTTTTCTAAGCTTTCAGTTAACACATCGATGTTAATCATGCCATATTCTGTCCGGTATCGCATAATAGTCTCTTGATGCGGATCTAAGAATAAATTTGTTTCAACATTGCCCCGTCTGCGCAACCGAATCAATTCATCTTCAAATTTAACCTGTACAGGAGTCTCTTGTCCGTCCTGGTGTTCAATATAACGTAAATAATACTTACCATTCATTTCAACAAACGTACCTTCCTCATTGAAGGTAAAGCTCTCTTGCTGGCCGCCTTGATTAATTGTTGTTGATAATTTTACATGGACAGGAATCACTTTCTTAATAGTAATTTCCTCCCTTCATCTTTATTTATCGTCATTATTATACTCTTTTTATTGATAAATACCCCGCCAAACGCCCATGTTCTTCTTAGTTCTTGTATAATATTAATGTATTATTCCAAAGAAAAGAAGAAGTATTATGTCGAATTTTAATAAGCAACCTTTTCAACAATTTATCCAACCACTACCACCGGCTGACAATTTGTCGTCTTTCATCTATACAAATGCGTTGCTTCAATCAGCCAATCAGCTTACACATCCCCTGCTCCATTTTTGGACGCTTCAAGATACTGTTATTCTCGGACTAAAAGATCAACGGTTACCGCATCTCTCTGCGGCTCTTCGCCTGCTTAATCATCGCGGTTACCATTATTTCATGCGTAATTCTGGCGGATTGGCCGTTGTTAGTGACGATGGGATATTAAACCTGTCAATTTTCTATCCGTGGCATCTTGAGAATCACGAATTGACGATCGACGAAGCTTACCAAAGCATGGTCGACCTTATTAAAGCAGCTTTTCCGACTTTATCAGTTGCCACAGGTGAGATTACCCACTCCTATTGTCCCGGCAGCTTCGATATTAGTGTTAATGGTCAAAAAATCGGGGGCATTTCGCAGCGCCGTAATAAGTTAGGCGTTGTCGTAATGCTTTACCTTAGCGTTTGTGGAAATCAACAGGATCGTGGAATACTTATTCGTGACTTTTATGATGAAGGTTTGCAGCAAGAATCAAATAAGTGGCATTTTCCTGATGTTTGGCCGGGTGCAATGACAACAGTCGCTAAGGTCACGGATACTCCTTTAACTGTTAGCGATGCAATTAAAAAAATTCAGGCAGCTGCTAGTATTAGTGATCCAACTAGTCTTAATAGCATTATGTGGTCACCCGATTTCATAACCCTCTTAGATAAAGAACTTACCAGCATGGTCAAATTACAAGAACGCCTAAAGAAAGAAGATTAACATGAACCATTTTCATGACGAAAAACTCCGCCGAGAAAAGGTCTTTCGGGACCCGATTCATGGACAAATCATTGTTGATAACCAGATAATCATGGATTTAATCAATACCCCTGAATTTCAACGCTTACGCCGAATCAAACAATTAGGGACATCATCTTTCACTTTCCATGGTGCTGAGCATTCTCGTTTCGGGCACTGTCTTGGTGTTTATGAAATTACCAGACAGATGTGCAATTATTTTCAACGCAACTACCCTAGCAAAACTGCAGGAGACGGTTTGTGGAATGACAAGGAACGCCCTGTTGCCTTATGTGCCGCCCTTCTCCATGATTTGGGACACGGCCCATATTCGCATACTTTTGAGCATATTTTCCATACTAACCATGAACAAATTACCCGGCAATTAATCACAGATAGTAGTACGAATATTAATAAGATTTTACGACGTGTTTCTCCCGACTTCCCTCACCAAGTTGCCAGCGTTATCGACCATACTTACCATAACCCGCAAGTCGTTCAAATGATCTCAAGCCAAGTTGATGCCGACCGGATGGATTATTTACAGCGTGACGCATATTACACTGGTACTAATTATGGTAAGTTTGACCTTGACCGCGTACTTCACGTTATGCGGCCAGTAAAGAGCGGGATTGCATTTGAAATTTCCGGAATGCATGCCGTTGAAGACTATATTATTAGCCGGCTACAGATGTACCTGCAGGTCTACTTTCATCCTGTTTCCCGTTCGATGGAAGTAATATTGGATCACCTGCTTATGCGGGCAAAATACATTTACCAGCATCCGAATGATTTTGAGCCGGACTTTACTCCTCATATGCTGATGCCGTTCTTTAACAATCATTTTAATCTTAATGATTACTTAGCCTTAGATGATGGGGTCCTAACAACTTACTTCATTCATTGGACTCATTCACGGGACGATATTTTAAGTGACTTAGCCAGTCGCTTCCTTAATCGCCGACCGTTTAAGTCAGTAATTTATGACAAAAATACCCAAGAACTTTTGCCAATCCTGCGCAATTTAATTCAAACAGCTGGTTTTAATAGTCAATATTATACCGCGGTTAACGATAGCTTTAAGCTGCCCTATGACACTTATCACCCCCAAGATTCAAATGCACAAACACAGATTGAACTTCTCCAGCCAAACGGTGACTTTATCGAGTTATCTCAGGTTAGTACCCTTGTAGCAAGCGTTTCTGGCCGAGAAGCAGGTGACCAGCGCTTCTTTTTCCCGAAAGAGATGCTTGAATCCCGAGACAATATTGAAATTTTTGAGCCAATCTATGAAGAATTTCAAAGTTATATTAAAAACAACCATATTATTAAACCAAAGGAGTAATCATAATGGGAATTAAATTAGTTGCAATTGACATCGATGGAACATTAATTAACGATCAACGTGAAATCACTGCTAAAACAGTTACCGCGATCAAGAAAGCAAGTGCAGCAGGCGTTAAGATTGTCTTATGCACAGGACGTCCAATGACCGGTGTTAAAGCTTATCTTGATCAATTAGAGTTGAATGACTCCGATGATGAATTTGTCATTAGCTTTAACGGGGCATTAGCACAGTCGACTAGTGAAAATGTACTGGTAAACTACACAATGTCCTTTGACGATTACGCTGACTGGCAAACCTATTGTCTTAAAGAAGGTGTTAAATCACAGATTGAGACTCGTGATTATATTTACACGATCAATCGTGATCTTAGTCCTTATACTGTTTACGAATCAGATCTTGTTAGTATGCCAATTCGTTACCGTACTTTTGAAGAACTGGCTAAAATGCAAGACCAGTATGTAATCGCCAAAGCAATGATGGTCGACACAAAAGAGAACATTGATAAGGCTTGGCAAGATCTGCCATCATCAATGAGTGATCTTTTTTCGATTGTGCGGAGTGAAGATTTCTATCTAGAATTTATGAATAAGCAGGCTAGTAAGGGAAATGCGCTTCAGTTACTCAGCAAAGAATTAGGAATCAAACGTGAAGAAGTGATGGCATTAGGAAATGCGCAAAATGATGATTCAATGATTGAATTTGCTGGGCTAGGCGTAGCAATGGGTAATTCAATTCCAGGTACATTAAAGATTGCTGACGTAACAACCACCGATAACAACCACGATGGTGTCGGAAACGCAATTGAAAAATATGTATTAAACTAAAATAACGGTGATTGACACCTAGTTTACAGCTAGGGCAATCACCGTTTTATTTATCATGTTGTTGGTGCCATTCGTTTATCTGGTCCATTCGCGCTTGAAATCGTGGTTCTCTCCCCTGATTACTAGGGTGATAGAATGTTTGACCAGCTAAGTCTGGCGGCATTGTTTTCATCGTTGTTAATTTGTCCTTAGTATCATGGGCATATTGGTAATTTTTACCGTAATTTAAGTCCTTCATTAACTTAGTGGGTGCATTCCGAATTGTCAACGGCACTGGTAAATTCCCGGTTTTCTTTATTGCACGATGAGCTTTTTGCCGCGCAACATAGGCTGCATTAGATTTCGGCGCAAGCGACAAATAAATTACACATTCTGTAAGGTGGACATCACATTCAGGCATCCCCAGGAATTGACAGGCTTCAAAGGTATTAATTGCTACTTGGAGAGCGTTAGTATCTGCTAGTCCAATATCTTCACTAGCAAAACGAACCAGCCGCCGCGCAATGTATAACGGATCTTCACCCCCGTCAAGCATTCGTGAGCACCAATAAACAGCAGCATCAACATCACTATTACGCATCGACTTATGGAGGGCTGAGATTATATTATAGTGTTCTTCACCCTTCTTATCGTAACGCAATGATTTTGTATTGATTAGCTGCTTGAGAGTTGTCATTGTCAATTCCACATGATGACCATCCCGCTCACCATTTAAGACTGCCATTTCAAGAGTATTAAGAGCAATTCGCGCATCTCCATTAGCAAATTGAGCAATGAGATTAAGCACGCCATCTTCACATTTAATCGTTAAATCGGGGAAGCCTTGCGGGTGAGTTAGTGCCCGTTGCAAGACTTGCTCAATGTCAGCGGTAGTAAGAGCCTTGAGGACGAAAACCCGACAACGACTAAGGAGAGCCGCGTTAATCTCAAATGAGGGATTTTCAGTTGTTGCCCCGATCAAGATGATACTTCCACGCTCCACAAACGGAAGAAACGCATCTTGCTGAGCTTTATTAAAACGGTGAATTTCATCAATAAAACAGACTGTCCGCTCACCATATTCTCGATTCTGCTCTGCTTCTTCCATAATCTTACGGATGTCACGAATACTACTAGTTACTGCACTAAAAGTAATAAAGTGCGATTTTGTCTGCTTAGCAATAATTTCCGCTAAGGTCGTCTTCCCCACACCCGGTGGTCCCCAAAAGATCAGCGATGATAATTGATCATTGGTAATAATCTCGCGTAAAATCTTACCTTTACCAAGTAAGTGTTGCTGACCAACAAATTCATCAATATTCGTTGGCCGCACGCGATTAGCCAAGGGCGTATTTTTATCATCCTCCTGATTAAATAATGACTCTTGATGCACGGCTAATCCCCCTTTCCTATAACCAAAAAACAAGAGATCGGCTCATGCAGAACCACATCTCTTATTTCTCATATCCTATATTTTGATTTATGCAATCTTAGTAACCGCACCAGTTTGGCTATTATATTGGTAGATACCAATTAAGTTAGCAACGGTGTTATCACTGTTATTTTGCCGAACTTCAAATTTATAAACATTACCAGTCTTACCAGTAGGCATGATTTGGTAACCTTGCGAACCGCTAAAGCCCATCTTGTTAGCAAACTGCTGAACAACGTCAGAACTTGTAGCGTCTGCCGCTGCTTGGTTAGCCACTGCAGATTGTTGACCGTTACTCTTAGTTGTTGAACTATTAGCATTGCTATTTGACTTAGCAGAAGCTGTCGTTGCAGATTGGGACTTAGCACTGTTTGAGCCTTGTGCAGAGCTTACCTTATCTTGTAAGTCAGCATAAGCATTGCGCATTGCAGTACTGGTTGACTTTTGCGACTTCAAATTACTCTTAGCACTGTCATAATCACCATTTTCATATGCTTTTTGCGCATCCATGTAGCTTTGTAAGTCATCAGCAAGTGCTTCCGTTTGTGCATTATGATCGTTTAGATTATTTAACTGTTCATATGCCCCTTCATAATCATGGTTCTGGATAAGCTTATTAGCTGTACGATAAGCCTTTGAAGCTTTACTTTCGGAAGAACGGACAGACGATGCGCTGGAAGAGCTTGTATCGCTACTTGAAGCAGATTGCTTACCACAACCAGCTAAGGCAAAGATAGTAGCCACTGCAGCTGTTCCAACCATTGCTTTTTTGAAAAACTTAATTGTTGTCATTTTTCTCCTCCTTATTTCACATCGTATTATAACATGAATTACAATTTGCTGTTTAGCTTTCAATAATCTTTAGTTTCTTTTAATAATGCAAATGAGGCTTCAGAGCCCGGCCTTACCGAACACTGAAGCCTGTTTGTATGCTTTTTTAAACTATTAATTCTTCTCTAACTGTGCACTTTGAAATACTTGCTTAAAGAGCGGACTAACAGGACGATTTTCATTGATCCGCTTAATAGCATCCCCAATCAACGGGGCCACTGATACCTGCTTGATCTTATCAATTTGTTTTTCTTTTGGTAATTGGATTGAGTCGGTAACCACAACTTCTTTAAGCGGTGATTCCTTTAACCGTTCGATTGCTGGACCAGATAAAACAGCGTGAGTACATGATGCATATACTTCTTCAGCACCGGCATCCATTAGTGCTTTGGAACCAAGACTAATCGTACCAGCCGTATCAATCATATCATCAATCATGATACATTTTTTGCCCTTAACATTACCAATAATGTTCATGATTTGAGCAACATTAGCACGTGGACGGCGCTTATCAATTATTGCAATTGGTGACTTCAAAAATTCAGCAAGTGCCCGTGCCCGTGTCACTCCACCATGGTCTGGTGAAATAACAACCGCATTTTCAGCAACTCCCTGGTTGATAAAGTATTCTGCTAATAACGGTGCGCCCATTAAGTGGTCAACAGGAATATCAAAGAACCCTTGAATTTGTGCCGCATGAAGATCAAGTGCAATAATCCGGTCAACTCCAGAATTTTGCAGCATATTGGCAACTAGCTTAGCAGTGATTGGTTCACGACTCCGCGCTTTCCGATCTTGACGAGCGTAGCCATAGTATGGCATAACCACGTTAATCGTTTTTGCACTAGCACGACGAAGCGCATCAACCATAATTAATAATTCCATCAAGTTATCATTAACCGGTGCAGAGGTTGATTGAATAACATAAACATTATCTCCTCGTACACTTTCCTCAATGTTAATTTGAATTTCACCATCACTAAAACGACTAACAGATAATTTCCCTAAATCCACGCCGACATGCTTAGCAATTTTTTCTGCTAAGGGACGGTTTGAATTTAACGCAAAGATTTTTAAATTTTGATCAAAATATTGCTGTGTCATTAGGTCCTCCGCTGGATTAATAAAAGTTATACTACCTACCACTTACATAATATAAATTAGTGGGGCAAAAAGCAAGTTACCACGGTAGCTTCTTAGCATAATTTTCTTTATTAACCTGCCGTGCCCGAGCAATTGCCATGTCGTATTGCTCTGTACTATCCGTAATTGTTGATCCGGCAGCAACGAATGAATCCTTAGCAATATTTACGGGGGCAACTAAATTACTATTGCTGCCAATGAAAGCATGGTCGCCGACATTAGTATGGTGCTTGTTTGTTCCGTCATAATTAACAAAGACAACCCCGCAGCCAACGTTGATGTTCTTACCAAGCGTTGCATCCCCGATATAAGTTAAATGACCAACTTTAGTGCCTTCACCGATATAGGCCTTTTTAATCTCACAGAAGTTACCAATATGAACATTTTCGCCAATTTCTGCTTTAGGACGCAAGTGGCTATTAGGACCAATATCACTTCCATTATGCATTTCGGCTTCCTGAAGAGTTGATGAAATAATCTTAACTCCATCGTGAATCTTTGAGTCAATGATTCGTGATCCGGCACCAATATAACAATCATCGCCAATTTCAGTATGACCCTTAATGACAACTCCGCCTTCGATAACAGTATCACGGCCAATTTTAACGTCTGCATCAATATAAGTTGTCTCAGGATCAATCATTGAAACCCCTTCATGCATCCAATGAGTATTAATTCGCTTACGCATTACCTTATTAGCGCGGGCAAGGGCAACCCGGTCATTAACACCCATTGATTCGTCAAAGTCCGCCATCTTGTATGCTGTTACGATCTCATTTTCTTGTTTCAAAATGCCAATAACATCAGTCAGGTAATACTCGCCTTGCGCATTATCATTGTTGATCTTGCTAAGGGCTGCAAATAGTTTCTTATTGTCAAAACAATAAACACCAGTGTTAATTTCCTTAATTGCTTGTTCTTGAACTGTTGCGTCCTTTTGTTCAACAATCCGTTCAACAATCCCAACGTCATTCCGAACGATGCGGCCATAACCTGTTGGATCAGGAGCAACGGAAGTCAAGATTGTAACAGCAGCATGACGTTGTTCATGGTATTCAAATAATTTTTCAAATGTTTCTGCCGTAAATAATGGGGTATCCCCGCTAACAATGATCGTTTCGCCGTCTTTATCAGCAAGTAAATCCTTGGTTTGCATAACCGCATGACCAGTTCCTAATTGTTGTTCTTGGAGGGCATATTTTGTACGGTGTCCTAATTGTTGTTCAACTGTCTCAGCTCCATAACCAACAATCGTAATAATATTATCGATTTTAGCCTTTTCCAATTGGGTCAAAACATGTTCAACCATTGTTTTCCCGCATACTTGATGTAAAACTTTATAAAGCTTTGACCGCATCCGTGTCCCTTTACCAGCAGCTAAAATAATTGCATTTCTTTTTGTCATTTTTTAATTCTCCGCTTTCTTACCAAATACATTTTCCATGAAACTTCCCGCCTGAGCTGTAATTTTTTTATCAGCCCCGTCTTTAGTTTCTACTTTGATTAATGAAGTACAGTTATCAACAAGACGTTGACCATTAACCGGCCGCCCTTCTGCAAAAACAGTAATGCCGACAAGATTAGCGTCAAACTCCTTGATTAAGGACTTCATCCCGTTAATCGTACCGCCGCCCTTCATGAAATCATCGACAACCAAGACATTGGCCCCAGCTGATAGCGTCCGCCGTGACAATTCCATTTTCTTTATCCGCTGTACGGACCCAGAAACATAATTAACGCTTACTGTCGGTCCTTCAGTGATATGTGAACTGTTACGGACAATTACAAACGGCTTGTTCATATACATTGCAACGCTCTGGGCGATTGGAATACCTTTAGTTTCAACAGTCATAATAACGTCAATATCAGTATCAACGTATTGAGTAGCGATTAATTTACCAATCTGACGTAACACTTCTGGTTGACCAATTAAGTCAGATAAGTAGACATACCCACCCGGAAGCAGCCGCGAATCATCATTAACTCTTTCTACAAGACTATCGATTGCCACACTAGCATTTTCCTCTGAATAAAATGGGGTTAAGATTGCACCGCCACTTGCTCCCGGAATTGTCTCTAAGCGTCCCTGCCCCCATGTGTGGAAGGTATGCTTAACAATTCCTAAGTCTTCACTGATTGATGACTTAGCTGAGTCATAACGTTCGCCAAAAAACTTTAATGATACCAATGATCGTGGATGATCAAGGAGATAGCGCGTCATATCAACCAGTCGATTGCTACGTCTAATTTTCATCTTTTTTCTCTGCCTTTCAAAAAGGATTAATTATCATCGATTTTACCATAAAATGTTCGGCTTTCAGGCATTAAATTTAAGTTTAAAGTAAAAAATCTGTAATCAGCTAAAGACAAGCTAATCACAGATCGTTTTTAATTTAACAATTCATTGTCTTGGTACGGCCCATCTACTAGTTAGCTTCAACAAATTTGCCATAAGTTATTGCTGTCACATAAATAACAACTTCAATCACTGCAATAAAGAAGCTCACTGGCCAATCTGTTAAGTATCCTAAGAATAAGCCAAGCCAAGTACCCAGCAAGGCAAAAAGGATTGCCAAAACAATCATTTTAGCCACACCATGAGTAAAATATTTTGCGCTCGCTGCTGGTAAGGTCAGCAAAATAAATATTAAAAGAGACCCAACAATCTGTGCGGCAACACTAACGCTTAGTGCTAGAAGCAATAGAAAAATTACTGAAATAACCGTTCCATTTATTCCACTAACTCGTGCACCAATCACGTCAAACGAATCAAACTTTAGCCGACGATACATTAACAGTAATACTATTAAAACAAGGATTGACAGGTAAACTAATTGCCATACTTCATTAAGGCTAATGCCCACAACACTACCAAACAAAATACTTGTTGCCGAACTAGCTGACTGACTGCTTAAAGACAGGAATAGTATCCCCATTCCGATAAAAAGAGCAGAAACGGCACTAATTACTGCTTCTCGGCGTGATTCTTTGATGCTCATTTGGCCCACAATGACTGAGCTAAGCATCGTGAAGAGGATCATTCCATTTAATGCCGACCAACCAGCAAAAACAGCAAACGCCCCCCCTGCAAAACCGATTTCTGATAGTGTGTGAGTTAAAAATGATAGATTACGTGCAACGACAAAGACACCAATAATTCCACTAATAACAGCGATAAAAGTACTGGCGACAAAGGCATGCCTCATAAAGCTTAACGTTAACATTATTTAATGCCTCCCTTTACTGGGCTAGGTAATTCATTGATGGGACCAGTTGAATAAGAACCCGGTGTCATATATAAAAAACGTGTCCCGTATTGTTCTGCTAAGTCCCAATCATGCGTAATAAACATGACACTTAAGCCGTTTTGTTGGAAACGAGTCACCAGATCTAATAATTCATATTTCATTTCATTGTCCAAACTAGCGGTCGATTCATCAAGAATTAATAAGTTAGGATTAGGCAGCAATGCTTGTGCAAGATAAGCACGTTGTTTTTCTCCTCCTGATGCCAAGCCTAATGGACGTTCAGCAATCTTTACCAGGTTATTTTCCCGAACCATCCGTTCAACGCGATCACGTTCCTTTTTAGTCAACCATGGCAAAATTCGTGGTTTAGTATTTAATGCAATAAAGTCACGAATTGAGAGCGGATATTCCTCATCAATATTGCGAAATTGCGGAACGTACCCGATCTTGGTACTTTCTGGAATATTAATCATTCCGCTTTTCGGTTTTAAGAAGCCGAGCATTGAACGGACAAGCGTTGTTTTCCCAACACCATTCTCACCGACAACCACTAAAAAATCGCCCTCATTAATTGTAAAGCTTAAGTGGTCAATTACAGTATGGCTACCATATGCAACTGTTAAATCGTCAACTGATACAACTGCCATTCTTTTTAATTCTCCTTCTGCTGAATATCAGCTAATGCACGATACTGCTTTAGCATCCATTGCATGTAGTTTTCTCCATTTGGTTTTGTTTCCGTAACCTTTAATACCGGGACATTATGTTCATGCGCCAATTTAACCAAATTATCAACTACTTTATCACTTGTCTGGGAATTATCAACAAAGAAAGCAATCCGGTGGTTAATAATTGCTTGTTGAATCTCGTCAATATCCTTTGGCGAAGGATCATTACCATCTTCAACCGCCTTTTCAAAATGTTTGTCCATAATCTGATAACCAGCATTTTCAAGAGCATAATCAAAAACCGGCTCACTGACCGCCACCTGGTTATTATTAGGGTTTACTTGGCGCTTAACTTTGGCAATTTCCTGATCGAGTGGTTTCAGAGAGGCCAAGTATTTCTTAGCATTAGCACGATATTCGCTTGCATGCTTTGGATTAATCTTACCATACTGGGTTGCAAGATCGTTCGCTAGTTTCTTGACTGTTGAGGGTTCATACCAAACATGTTCATTATCGCCATCCTTTTTTCCATTTAAGGATGCAACATTAATAACTTTGATTTTATTATGATTGGCACTAGATTTTACTAATTTATTTACCCAACTATCATAGCCCAGGCCATTTTCGATTACGACATTAGCTTTTGCAACTTGTTGGGCTTGCTTCGTGCTAGGCTGATAGTCATGCGGGTCCACTGAGGCATTATCGATAAATGAAATAACCTTGCCATTGTCACCCGCGACTTGTTGAGCCACCTCACCATAAAAGTTTAATCCCGTTACGACCCTGATCGGCTTTTGATTCTTCCCCATTGTTTTCCACGGAACAAGGGCTAATCCTAGAATAACTAATAACAGGATAACAATACTACTAACACCCAAAATATATTTTTTCATTATTTTTCCTTTCACTAATCGTAATGATTACTATTTAGAACAATGAATATAATATCGAACTTTATATAAGATTGCAACCATAAAAAAGACAAGGCGCGAAAGATTTTCACTTCCTAACCTTGTCCTCATTTCATAATTAAAGCAAGTTTACAACATGAACATCACGGCAAAAGCCACGAATACCGTTTTGAATCCGCTTTGCCCGTGACTCCGTGTGGCATATTGCAAAAACTGTTGGACCTGTCCCGCTCATTTGGGCAACATCTGCTCCCAAGTCTTTCATCTTATTTTTTAAACGCCCGATTTCTGGATAATACTTCATCGTCAATGGTTCTAAGACGTTTCCCATATACTTAGTAGCCTCAAGCCAATTCTGTTCTTTTAAGTTTTTTATTAACGCATCATTATTTAGATGTGCTAATTTTTCATAGTTAATTTGGCGTAAAATCTGCGGTGTAGAAACACTGATCTTTTGTTTAGCAATAACGGCCCAGTAATGTGGTTGCGGCGGTAACAGCTCAATCTGTTCACCATGACCTGTTACACGTGCTAGCTTATTATATACACAGTAAGGAACATCAGAATCAATGGTTAACGCAATTTGGGCCAGTTCAGCTAAGCTCAGTCCCAAACGCCAAATATTGTTTAACGCTCTTAGAACCGCTGCCGCATCAGATGATCCTCCCCCAAGTCCAGCTGCAACTGGAATCTGCTTTTTTATTCTAATCGTCACCCCATCTTTACGGTGAAACCGACTACGCAAAATATGGGCTGCCTGATATGCTAAATTACGCTGGTCATTAGGTAAAAAGCCACTATTAGTATAGACCTTGATTGTTGCAGGTCGCCGGTGAGTCTCAACAGTTATATAATCCGCCAGGTCTGCCGAAACCATTACCATATCCCACTGTGGAGAGCCATCAAAATACCGCATCGGTGTATCTAAACTTAAATTCAATTTTGCAGGTGCTTTTTCCGTAACTATCATCCGGCAACCCTCCTTATCGAAATAATTAATTAAGTAAATTATACTAATGGAACTATAATCCATGCAACTACTGATTCTTCCTTATAGAAAGCAAAAAAGATTGTTGAAAAGTCCTCGCCTTTTCAACAATCTTTTAATATTAGCTAAAAGCTTAATTTATTCTGCTTCTTCATCGAATGCAATAGAAATATTTCTTGTTAATAAATCCGTGTAACTGTATGAAACCCGATCTAGCATCCCTTGATCATCATTCAAATGAACAACAAATACTGCCGGGTAAGTTTTACTTAGAATACCGTGATGGGTGGTAATACGTTTACGTCCAGCTTGTGCTTTAACTAAAACATGTTCGCCAATCCGCTCATCTAGCTTTTTCTTAATTTCTACAATGCTATCAGGCACGACTCCTTCACCTCACTGTAGAACAGTATACACTTATTTGCAATAAAAGGCAAAATTATACCACATAGCTTTATTTAGGTCAACCATATTTTTCTATAATAAATCCTGTTGGTGAAGGGCGTTAGCAAGAGAAACAAACTGTTCGAGTGTTAGTTTTTCTGGACGAATCTGAGGAGAAATCTCCAGACTATTCAAGACATCCTGCATTTTTTCTTTTACTGCCGGTTCCTTGCCAATTACACTCTGAAGATTATTCCATAAACTTTTGCGACGATGAGCAAAACATCCCCGAATAAAGCCAAATAATTTTTGCTTATCAAAGGGCTGGACAGGAAGCGGCTCGGCCCGTGGTGTTAAAACAACAATCGCTGAGTCAACATTTGGCGACGGAACAAAGACTTTTCGCGAAACATCAAATGCAATTTTAGCCTGCATCTGATATTCGATTGCTAGCGTCAATGCCCCATATTGTTTAGTACCAGGTTTTGCTGTCAACCGTTGAGCTACCTCTTTTTGCATCATTACACAAATCGTGGCCCAGTTAACCGGACTAGCTAGCAGGTTCATTAAAATTGGACTCGTAATATAGTAAGGGAGGTTTGCCACCACTTTAATCGGGCGGGTCGGGTCTTTGAATTCCTGCTTAATTAATTCAGGAAGGTTTGCCTGTAAAACATCTTGATTAATTACCTTTACATTGTCATACGGTGATAGTACTTCTTTTAGGACGGGGATTAAATCCTGGTCAATTTCTAATGCCAAAACCTCTCCAGCCGACTGAGCTAACTGTTCTGTCAACGCCCCAATTCCAGGTCCAATTTCAATTACATTGTCATTAGAAGTAATATCAGCAGCTTCAACAATATTTTTCAAAACATTTAAATCAGTAAGGAAATTCTGGCCGAAGCTTTTTTTTGTGCGCACCCCGTACTTTTCCATTATTGCTCGTGTTCGCGTTCGACTGCCGATTTCTGGTGAATTACTCATGATCTTCCTCCCGATCTATTTGTTGGATTGCTTGTTCAAATGCTGAACGGTCAATTCGGAACATATTCAGCCGATGAACCAGCTGTTTTCCGTTTCCATAACCGATTCCTAACAGCTGCCCCAATTTTTCTCGACGTTTTCGCGAATCAGGCTGCCCGGTTAAGCCAGCCTCTTGAAGATCCTGGTGATTAAAAAGCTGTTGTGGATTTGTTGTTTGCGTATAAAGATGTTCTAATGATGCCTTGATAACTGCTGGTGTTGCGTGTTCGACCCCTAAGCTGCCATGGGCTTCAGTTGGAACACCGTCTTTGCGCTTAATAAAAGCATGTTTAACTCCTGGAATAGCCTGACTGATAATTTTTCTGATCCGCTCTCCATTGAAGTCTGGATCAGTAAAAACAATTAACCCCCGACTATCCTGCAATTTCTTTAATTTCTCAATATCAGCTGTTGATATTGCTGAACCGTTTGTCTCATAAGTGTCAGCTTCAACCGCTTTTAAGATTTGTTTAGTATCATCCTTACCTTCGACAACAATAACTTCTTTTATTCTAATCATAGGCCTCTTTCTTCATTTTCTAAAAATAATTGTCGGGCATTTTCAAAGGTTTTATATGCCACCTTCCCCGCATCAAGCTGCTTTAACTGTGCAATCGCATCCACAGTAAACTTAGTAAAACCCGGTTCATTTTGCTTACCACGGTACGGAAGTGGGGTTAAATAGGGAGCATCCGTTTCAACCATCATTTTCTCTAACGGAACCGCCAAGGCAGCTTCGTGGACTTCTGTCGCATTTTTAAAACTTACTACCCCGCTAAAGGAAATCATCATTCCAAGGTTCATAAATTTCTCTGCCCATTCGGCGGACCCGTTAAAACTATGCATAACGCCGCCAAATTCGTCAACATGAGCATTACGTAGAATTTCATAGGTATCGGCTAACGCATCACGACAATGAATAGAAACCGGTAATTTAAGTTCCCGTGCCCACTCAAGCTGCTCAGCAAAAATTTCTTGTTGGCGCTGATGCGGAGAATGCTCATCGTTATAATAATCTAAGCCGATTTCACCAATACCGACAACCAGCGGATCTAATAACTGCTGCTGCAATTCCTTCTTCGTCTCATCATTCCAGCCAGCAATATCTTCTGGGTGCCAGCCAATGATGGGGTGAAGCTGGGAATACTGATGTCCCAATTTAAGGGCACGGGCATTCAAAACTTTATTTGAACCAACAATATTCATCTCGGTAACCCCGTAGTGAGCTGCCCGATCAATAAAAGCAGGAACATCATCGTAAAATACATCGTCATTTAAATGAGTGTGCGAATCATAAACCTGTTGTTGGTGTTGCTTCTTCACTATTCAACGCCCATTCCCGGTACTAAGTTGTCTGGAACAGTTACCACTTGAACGTTGCCATCCTTTTCAGCAGATAGAAGCATTCCTTGACTTAATTCTCCCCGCATCTTCCGTGGCTTTAAGTTAGCAACGATCAAAACCTTCTTACCAACTAAAACGGAAGGATCCGGATACCACTTAGCGATTCCAGAAAGGATTTGACGGCCCTCTTCTGTTCCATCGTCCATTTGGAATTTAAGAAGCTTATCAGCGCCTTCCACATGACCGGCAGCAGTAATTTGCGCAACCTTCAATTCAACCTTATCAAAGACATCAATGCGAATCTGCTTTTTTCCATCCGTCTTCTCTTCTTGAGCAGTTTCTTGTGCCTTTTCTTTTGCTTCAGCCATTGCTTTTCTTCCCTTCTTCTTTTCGTTTGCAGTCATTTTACTCTTAATAAATTCAACTTCTGATTTTACATCTAACCGTGGGAAAATCGGTGTTCCTTTTGCTACAACCTGGGCTTCTGCTGGGAAATCGTTAAATTGAAGGTCAACTAATGACAAATCAGTACCTTCAATGCCGAGTTGTTGAGCAATTTGGTGCGGTGCATTAGGCATAATTGGCTGAATTAAAGCAGCAATTACACGCAAGCTCTTGGCAAGATGCGTCATTACATCAGATAATGTTTCTTTTTTGCTATCATCTTTTGCCAATACCCATGGTTCAGTTTCATCAATGTACTTATTAGCACGGCTTACTAACTTCCAGATAGCAGCTAATGCTTCCGCAAACCGCGTCTTATCCATTAATTCCTTGTATTCGGCAATTACATCACTAGCAGTTTGTTCTAGATCAGCATCAAAATCAGTAGTTGCCGTATTGTTACCAACTAATCTACCATCTTGATACTTATTAATCATTGCGACAGTCCGATTAAGCAGGTTACCAAGGTCATTGGCAAGATCATAATTTACCTTATCAACAAAATCTTCTGGGCTAAAGACTCCATCATTACCAAATGGCATTGCCCGCAATAAGTAGTAACGAGTTGCATCAAGCCCATAACGGTCAACTAATGTCTCGGGGTAGATAACATTTCCCTTTGACTTGGACATCTTACCATCACGCATCGTTAACCAGCCGTGGCCAATAACATGCTTTGGTAACGGGAGGCCGAGCGCATGAAGCATAATTGGCCAGTAAATCGTGTGGAAACGGACAATCTCCTTACCAACCATATGAACATCAGCAGGCCAGTATTTCTTAAAGAGGCTGTCATCATCGCTTCCATATCCAAGCGCAGTAATATAGTTTGATAATGCATCAATCCATACATACACCACGTGCTTTGGATCGCTTGGAACCTTAACTCCCCAATTAAACGAAGTCCGAGTAACAGCAAGATCTTCAAGTCCCGGCTTGAGGAAGTTATTAATCATCTCGTTCATCCGTGACTGTGGTTCAATAAAGTCTGGATGTTCTTTGTAATAATCCATGAGCCAGTCAGCATACTTGCTCATCTTAAAGAAGTATGATTCTTCTTCTACTAATTGAACTTCATGACCTGACGGAGCTTTACCACCAATTACATTACCGTTATCATCACGATAAACTTCAGCTAATTGGCTTTCTGTAAAGTACTCTTCATCGTCAACCGAATACCAGCCAGTGTACTTGCCCTTGTAAATGTCCCCTTGGTCAAGCAACTGTTGAAAAATCTTTTGAACTGCTTTTTCATGGTAATCATCAGTTGTCCGAATAAACTTGTCATTGGTAATTTCAAGCTTTTTCCATAATTCTTTAATTTGTGCCGCCATTTGGTCAACATATTCTTGCGGCTTCATACCGAGTTTTTCAGCTTTTTGCTCAATTTTAAGCCCGTGTTCATCGGTTCCTGTTAAGTAGAAAACATCATAACCCATCAACCGCTTAAAACGTGCTTCTGCATCACACGCAATTGTGGTATATGAATTACCAATATGCAGCTTACCAGATGGATAGTAAATTGGTGTTGTAATGTAATAAGTTGGTTTTTGTTCAGCCATATGAGGCCCCTCTTTCTAAGATATTACTAATTAAGATTTAACATTTAGTATAGCATTTTATTAGGACTTGCTCCATCCTAAAACAAATCAAGCTGTTCTGGTGATTTTGGTGCTAGTCCTTCAAATTTAACATTCATCATTTTTTGAAGGCTCAGTGCATTCGGTGCAGCATCTTTAGCTGAGTTATTATTAAAGATAATACAGAGTTCTTTGGGTTGCGGCTGTAAGGATTTAATTTGCTGCTCAAAAAAGCCCAGTTCTTCTGAAGAATACCGGTACAGGGTGCGCGTTTTTCGCCACTCTTTCCCCTGATTTTCCCAACCTTTACGATTACGACCGTGAAGCCGTAACATCGCTAAATCAGGATTTGTTGTTGCAAGAACAAATGGTACGGAAGTTGGCGTATTATGCGGTTCATCTGCTGCTACTAAGGTAAATTTAAGCTCCTGACAAAAGTCCAAAACAGAAGGCAAAATTTCCTTTTTATACCAGGTCTGATTACGGAATTCAACCGCAATTGGTAAGTTCCCCAGCCATTCCCGAATTAATCGCAAATATGAAAAGTCACGGACCGTCGCATCAAAGTACGGCGGAAATTGAAATAAAATTGTCTTTAACTGACCGGTCGCTACTAAAGGCGCAATTGTTCGCCGATATTGTTGAAATACCTGTTCCAATTCACCACGTTCTTGGTTACGCTGGTGTAATGTCATCTTTTGATTAGCTTTAATTATAAATTGAAAATGCGGCGGAACAGTGGCCAGCCAATTTTGAATTGTTGATACTTGAGGCAAAGCATAGAAAAAAGTATCAACTTCAACAACCGGAAAGTATTGAGCATATTCATCAAGTCTTACAGGACGCTGTTCATTATGAATGAGCACCGGGTGTTCAGTCCAAGTCGTCATCCCCATCGTTATTTCCATTGCTATTCCTCTTTTCAAAACTAAGAAATATTCATTGAATTACTTAGCAAATTCTTATACATTCAAAAATAAATTTATATACATTTTCGAGCGGTCGGAATCCTAATTTTATCACTTTTATTCATTTTCGCTCTAAAGCACGAACGGATTATGCAATATTTACCACTTTCAAAATGAAAGCGTTTCTCATACTTGTTAAATTTCCTAGGAAAAGGACCTAAAACATGATATCTTACAGTTGAACAGTATGAAAGGAGCGATCAAAAATGCTACTAAAGAATAAAGGTATTCGTCACATTTTTTATCAAGAAAAGGATGCTACTAAAAAGAAGGAAGCATGTTTAGTAGCACTCCCATTCAAAGTTGATGGGAAGGTCGTCTTCTTTGAATAATTCAGCAAAAAGAAGCTGTTAATTGTCACAACAGACAATAGCAGCTTCTCTTTTTATACTTTTAATTCTTTAAAGAATTTAGTTGCATCAGCTTGGACCATCTGAAATTCAAACGGGAACTGTAATAATTGCTGGTTAATCGCAATTACTTTTGCCTCCGAATTACGGTAGTCAAGCAAACCTGCAAATGGGTAGACTTTCATTGAAGTTCCCACAATCACCACTAAATCAGCCTGCTGCATTGCATTAACGGAATTAATAATATTTTCTTGTTTTATTCCTTCATCGTATAGGACAACATCTGGACGTAATGGACCATTATCCTTTTGATGCAAGCGGCTCTTTAAATACTCACTAATTGGAACCGTCTCATGACATTTTTCGCAATAAACATGGAATAAATTACCATGAAAGTCGATCAGGTGTTTAGTTCCTGCTTCTTCATATAGATTATCAATATTTTGAGTAATAACAACTGCACGGTCTTGCTGGGTTAATGCTGCTTGTTTTTGATGAATTATATTTGGCTTTGCATCAGGAAAATATAAGTTCTTTTTACAAAATTCATAGAAGCCGTCTGGATCACTAACAAAGTAACGATGACTTAAATAATATTCAGCATTTCGATTCTGAGTATATAAACCATTCGCAGAACGAAAGTCAGGAATCCCAGAAGCCGTTGAAACACCTGCTCCTGTTAAGAAAACTATCTTTTTTGCATCATCAAATGTTTTCTGAATTGCTGCATCCATCTAACTCACTTCCTTACAATATACGGAACACTATTTTGTTCAAGAAACTCCTTTACAGGCTGATCATATATTTTCTTAAATTCTTCCGGGGCATTATTAGCAGGTGTCGGAAGAGTAAATGAATTTTGACCATCACTACGACGGAGACCGACATAAGCCCGCTTATCAGTTCCCCGTTCTTTCATATCGGAATGATAGATTTCAAAGACCTGCCGCATTTCCAACCGAAGCTGTCTTTCACTCAGAACAGGAGACAGCGTCGTATATTCATTGTTATGCAAGGCTGGCAGACCCCAATCCTGCATTTGTTGGTCAAATAGTGAATAGATTTTAATGATTGATCGGCGCATATCAAAGGGCGATTTAATTGGCTTGTTAGTAATCTCCGCATAAATTTTCTTTGCAGCAGCAAGGGCAAGCGGATATTTTTCTTCTAAAACTTTTTCGTATTTTGATAAATTATCACCATAGAAGACAAGCGCATCTAACAGTGTTAATAATCGTAACGTTCGTTCATCGTCCTCTTCTTTTTCTGGGGTCAGCGTATGCTCGATTCCTTTCAGATATTCTTCTTCAATCTGATCGTTAATAAAGCCATGCTTACGCTGTTCAGCAACAACTACCCGGTGCATTGCCACGTTGTATAAGTCGGTTGACATAATCATCATTTGTTCATCGAGTTCTTTGTCTCCCAATGACAATTGGAAGAAAATTTGCGGGAACCCTTTTAGGAGCATCAATAAATGAAGAAGTTCATGGGATGCCGTGTAGTTCGGCGCTGTAAGGTCAGTCACAATAATAACTAATGCTCCTGGAATAGTTTGTTGGGTAGCTTGATCATGACGAACATAACCAGATTTATCACCGTGGAACTGAACAAAAACGCTGCCTTCAGGATAAAGGCTGTTAACTTGGTCTAGAAGCGCTTGATTTTCCTTATTTAATTTAATTGTCTCTTCAGTCATTGCTTCGATCCTTTCTAATTGTTGCGAGTACTTGTTTAGCAAGGGCTTGGTCGACATGAGAATGTTGCTTTAACGTTGCAACGACCACGGGGACCTCAGCTGGAGTTGCTCCTACGCTAACTGCCAACGATCGATATTGCAACTTCATATGCCCATCTTGAATTCCAGTAGTAGTTAGTGCCCGTAAAGCTGCCAAATTTTGAGCGAGACCTACACTAGCAGTTACCGCCGCTAATTCTTCGGCACTCTTAATTTGGCTAATACGGTAATTTATTTTGGTCATTTTATTTAATCCGATTGAGCCGCCAACTACTCCCACTGGTAACGGCAAAGTAATCTTTCCGACTAAATAATTACCTTCAACCTGCCACGTGCTTAATCCGCGATATTGACCATCACGAGCTGCATAGGCATGGACACCGCTTTCAATTGCTCGCCAATCATTACCGCTTGCAATCATTACTGCATCAATACCATTCATAATGCCCTTATTATGGGTTGCGGCACGATAAGGATCAGCCTGTGCAAGATCGCTTAAACGAGCAATACGTTTAGCAACCGTTTTACCATCTATTTGCGTCGTTGATAAATATCTGAAATCAATCTTACAAGTAGCAGTTTGAAGACTTTGTGTCGCCAGATTGCTTAAGATCGCTGTTATAACATGAAACCCTTGAGCCGTTAACCACTTGCCGACTGCTTCAGACATTGTATTAACACTATTAGCGCCCATTGCCTGACAAACATTAATTCCTAAGTCAACGCTAATGAAGTTACCGGGAGTCCGGACCGTCATTGTTTCAGCACCGCCACCACGCGCTTGCATCGATGGGTGGGCCTCATTAGCAATTTTTAGAATTATATCTTGGTGAGCAAGCAGCCATGTTTTAGCAGCCATTACATCATCAATCTCGTCTAAAACAACTTGACCAACTAATCGTCGTGCCTGCTTAGGAGCTATAAAGCCCCCTGACTTGCTGACACGTTGAGCACCATTGCTTGCCGCAGCAATTACGGACGGTTCTTCAATAACCATCGGGACAGTATATTGCTGGTCGTTTACCGTTATATTTAACGCTACTCCCTCTGGCAAAGAATAATCCGTAATATAGTTTTCAACTAGCTCATCCCCTAGGTCAGAACTTGTATTTGCTAATACTTCTTTTTCAA
This sequence comes from Limosilactobacillus caviae, assembly GCF_014635905.1. Classification (GTDB taxonomy): domain Bacteria; phylum Bacillota; class Bacilli; order Lactobacillales; family Lactobacillaceae; genus Limosilactobacillus; species Limosilactobacillus caviae. The sequence goes on along the minus strand of NZ_BMDS01000006.1, from coordinate 68,691 downwards.
CTGGTGAGAGCTGACGTACCTGTGCCAAGCGTTGCCGACGTTCATCCGCCGTAAGCTTATAAAATCCATGTTGCCAATTATTCATGGTGTCGCTTCCTTTGATTAACATACTCCGTAATGATTCCCTCGCGGACGCCGCTTTCAGAAAATATAACTCGTCCATCGCTATTTCGCTGGAGTAAGGTTACAAGCGGAAGCATCCCACCGATAATTATATCTGCTCTTTCAGGTTCTAATCCCGCCATGCGTTTTCGCTGAGCAAGATTACGATTCAATAATTCACGATAAGTAGCAAATACCACTCGGGAAGAAAGCTGGTAGCCATGGATAGAACCGTTTCGATGATGGCGATGGCGATGGTGATAGGACTGAGTCATCCGTGCTAAAGTCCGATTAGCCCCGCCTAATAAAACAATCGGTACCCGTGTCGCATATCTTAACCATGGAATCTTAGTTAATCGCTCATTCATCGCAACCTGGGCACGGAAAAGGTCAGCAGCACGGACATAACCATTTAACCGATATTGTTCGGACAAATTAACAGCACCTACTGGGATTGAGATCAAGTTGCGCGCTTTACGTTGTTGAACTAATACCAACTCGCAACTCGCTCCACCAACATCTAAAATTAAACAGTGGTTAAGCCGCAATGTCCTAATAACACCCAAGTAGTCATAATATGCTTCTTTTTTCCCTGATAAGACTTGTAAATGAATTCCGACTTCACGTTGAACCCGCTTCAAAAATTCCTGTCGGTTACGTGCCTGCCGTACTGCTGCAGTTGTAATAGCTCGCACTTTAATATTGGGAATCTCTTGGTAGATTTTCTTAAATCGTTTTAGAGCCGCAATTGTTCGCTCAATTGCGTTTTCTTGTAACATTTTTTCTCGTCCCATTCCCTCAGATAAACGAGTATTCTCTTTTACTCGTCGAATCTCACGAAACCGCCCATCAGGAGTGATTTCTGTAATTGCCATTCGGGCCGAGTTTGAGCCGAGGTCTACAATCGCGAGGTTTTCCACCATTTTCACCTCCGCTTTAATTAATTATTTTTCGGATAAATACATCTCTTTTATGTTACCATGTTCTGCTATGTGAGACACGAAAAAAAACGGGGCCATGAAAAAAACTCCACAACCTCGTTTAATAATTTGATCTTATCCAAAATAATTAATGCCAATTGCATCGCGAACTTCTTTAAGCGTTTGGTTAGCAACTTCATTAGCGCGGGCAGATCCTTCTTCGAGAACCTGATCAACATAATCAATATTAGCAGCATATTCTTCCCGCCGTTTACGAATTGGTGCCAATTCAGCTTCCAGCACTTCATTTAAGTACCGCTTAATCTTAACATCACCAAGTCCGCCCGCTTGATATTGTTCTTTTAATTTTGCTACTTGTTCTTTATCAGGGTCAAAAATATCAAGATAAGTAAATACCGTGTTCCCCTCAACGTGTCCTGGATCACTAACTTTAATGTGGGTCGGATCGGTGTACATAGACATTACTTTCTTTTGGACCGTGTCAGCATCATCAGAAAGATAAATTGCGTTGCCAAGCGACTTACTCATCTTAGCATTGCCATCTAATCCAGGAATCCGTCCCTGTCCTTTTGGCGGAAATACTCCTTCCGGCTCAACTAAAATATCTCGCTGATAAATTCGATTAAATGTCCGAACGATTTCACGAGTTTGTTCAAGCATTGGCTCCTGATCATCACCAACAGGAACTGTATCCGCCTTAAATGCTGTAATATCAGCTGCTTGACTGACTGGATAAATGAGGAATCCAGCAGGAACACTTTCCCCAAACTTTTTTTGCTTAATTTCAGTTTTAACAGTAGGATTACGCCGCAGACGGGCCACTGTTACTAGATTAAGGTAATGCATTGTTAATTCGCTTAATGCTGGAATTTGTGATTGCACTAGGATCGTTGATTTATGAGGATCAATCCCAACAGCTAAATAATCAAGTGCAACTTCATGCAAACTCCGACGAATTTTTTCTGGATCCCGTGCATTATCTGTTAAAGCCTGCTGGTCAGCAATCATAATATAAGTGTTATATTTGCCCGTATTCTGTAATTCAACCCGGTTTTTTAGCGAACCAACATAGTGTCCGATATGAAGCTTACCTGTTGGACGATCACCAGTTAGAATAACATGTTTTTCTTCTGCCATTTTAATTCCTCCTAAAAATAAGGCGTCCTATCTTAGTAACTAATTACTAAAATAGGACGCTTTGCGCGCGGTGCCACCTAAATTGCAAATAACATTTGCCGCTCTTTATCTATTTTGTTGTAACCATTTCACACTTTGGAGACCTTTACACCAACCGTCTCTCGCTAAAACTCATGTTACTTAATATCTATAATTTTAATCCAATCACCCCTAAAAAGGCAAGACAATCCCGAATATGACAAGTATAATAATATTAAACGTCGAACGGGAGTGGTTAGTATGCGCTCAAAAAGAAACAAAACAATTGATTTTTCACTAAAGGAAGCTTCACCGGAATTGCTCAACCAAATTCTACAGCCTAATAATTCTGACCTACATGCAGTCCAAGATAAAATTATTAATGGCGATTCCTTTAAGGTGATGAATAATTTGGCACTACAGCAAGTTGACCTTGCCTTAATTGACCCTCCCTACAACCTTAATAAGCAATATGACGGTTTAAACTTTAAGAAAATGTCTACAAGTCAGTACCAAGCATATACCCAGAAGTGGATTGATCTTTTAAAACCATTATTAAAAAGCAATGCTAGTATCTATGTCTTTTCTGATTGGGCAACTAGTATCGCCCTTGCACCCGTATTAGAACAAAATTTCACCATTCAAAACCGCATTACCTGGCAACGCGAAAAAGGACGCGGTTCACAAAAAAACTGGAAAAACGGGATGGAAGATATTTGGTTCTTAACTGTCAATGCTAATAACTACACTTTTAATGTTAATCAAGTTAAACAGCGCCGCCAAGTAGTCGCACCATATCGGCAGGATGGCATGGCTAAAGACTGGCAATCAACTAAAAATGGCAATTTTCGTGATACAATGCCTTCTAATTTCTGGGATGATATTTCAATTCCTTATTGGTCAATGCCCGAAAATACTGGTCATCCAACACAAAAACCCGAAAAACTTCTTGCTAAGATTATCCTTGCTAGTTCTAATCCAAATGACTTTATCTTTGACCCCTTTGCTGGTTCTGGTTCAAGTCTCGTAACCGCCGCTAAGCTTAATCGTCATTATCTAGGGATTGAACAAAGCATGTTATATTGCGTATGGGGACAGTATCGGCTTAATCAGGTAAAAGACAATCAAACTATCCAAGGCTATACTGATGGTGTTTTTTGGGAACGAAACACCTTAGCTGCTCAACGAAAATTTCAAAGACATAAATGATAAGAGGCTGAGAAAAAATTTTTCTCAGCCTCTTATCATTTTTTATTATTACTGCTTATCTTTAATATCAAATTCTGGGAACCAAATCCCAATTTCACGGGTAGCACTATCGACATTATCTGAAGTATGGATAATATTTCTCAAGTTGCCATCTGGCCATTCACGACCATAATCACCACGAATAGTACCCCATTCAGCTTCACCAGGATTAGTAGCCCCTGCCATATTATGAATAGCCTGAATTACATTAGTACCAGAAACAACGATTCCAACAATCGGGCCTTCTGTCATGTATTCGAGAAGTTCTGGGAAGAATGGCTTGTCAACTTTATCAAAATAATGCTGACGGAGCTTTTCTTCTGATGGTTCAATCATTTTAAGGGCCTCAATGTTATACCCCTTACGTTCAATTCGGGTAATAACATCTCCAATATGGCGGGTCTTTACCCCATCAGGCTTTACTAGTACAAGTGTGTATTCGTCTTTAACCATGGCGAAGCATCTCCTTTTCTATATCTACAGTCCTTAGATTATCATAAGTCAGCTATTCTTGAAAGCGTTTTTAGTCAATAAACAGGTTTAATTTTTATTTGGCAATTGGTACTCAATTGTAAGCAGCCGTCCTGCCTTTTCAGTTATTGCATCGCTAACCGGCCCATTGCTCAGGAGAACTAGTTCGTGCATTGCGCGAGATGCCATCGTATAAATCATACCGACCTCATCCGTATTAGCCAAGTTTTTAGCAGAAACGTCTGCTGCCAAAACTGCATCAAATTCAAGGCCCTTAGCTAAATAAATTGGTAAGATAAGGATCCCCTTGGGTAATTCAGTGTCGTCAGTATTTAGCAAGTGCAGGTCCTCAATTTTTTGCCGATGTAAAAATTGATAAACCGCAGTCGCTTGTTCTTGGTTTTTAGTTAAGATTGCTACTGTTTCATATTCACTAGCAAGTTTGCGTGTTTCATCCAGCAAGCTTTGTTGGCTTTCTTCGTCAGAATAGCGAACTAATAACCGCGGCTTCTTTCCGTGTCGTGTAAACGAAATTATTTTATCGCCATCTGGTAACAGGGACTTTGCAAAGTCAGTAATCTCAGTCGTTGAACGGTAGCTGCGTCGTAATGCAATTAAGTTAGGTCGTTTAGCTTTTAGTACGCCGCTAAGTTTATTTAACAACTCTTCCGGTAACTGCAACGGTTTAAACAGCGCCTGTTCACTGTCGCCAAGTACGGTAAATTTAGCCTGTGGAAATGCATGTTTCAGGTAGATTAACACTGCTGCGGAATAATCCTGCATCTCATCAATGAATACATACTGGAAAGAACGATTCTGACCTGAACCAGAAATCAAATCACGGAGATACATCAACGGGGCTGCGTGCATCAGTTCCAAACGATGGTATTCGATTTCGTCTTGGAAGGTAAGAATCATCGTCGCCCATTCACGCTGACTGATAGTCTCAGGTACTTCAACAGTATGTAAAAATTTATTGTACTGATTATAGAAATCAAGGAAATAATTATTATAAACAGCATCGGCAATAACACGTAAGCGACGTTTAGCCAGTCGGCGTGTCAAGTAAGCATACTGCTCATCTTCGTTTTTAAAATCATCAATTGATTTCTTTCCATACAAATTATGCAATTGTTGCAGGTCAAGCGAATCTAATTCTTTAGCTACCCAATCTTTTTTAGCTTCATCTTTAACGCGCCGTTGCAATTCACGAATTAGCTTATTTTTTAGTTGGACTAACTTATCAGCTGAAGGCATTGTTTTTGGCAATTCCTTATAAAGTTCTTTAATGTGCTCTGCAGAAAAGAATACTTGGCCATTAAAATGAATATCAGCAAACTGCAAGTCATCAATTGTCATTTTTTCAACATAATGTGCGATTGCTTGCATAAAGGATTCGCTCTCAATAAAATCAGCAACAACATGAGACGTATTATCAGGTTTTTGCCGTTCTTCATACCGCTCAAATAACGTTTCAACTTGCAACCCTTCAAAGCGGCGCCTAATAAATCCTTCTAACGTCACTTGTCGCATGTTTCGTTCCCCAAGGCTTGGTAAAACTTCAGATATATAGTGACTAAATAAGTTATTCGGACTAAAAAGGACAATTTGATCCGCGTTCAATTCTGTTCGGCTATGATAAAGCAAATATGCAATTCTTTGCAGGATCGCTGATGTTTTTCCTGAACCGGCTACTCCTTGTACAAGCAGAAGATCACTACGCGTATCACGAATAATGTCGTTTTGTTCTTTCTGGATTGTTGCAACAATATTATGCATGTACTGGTCGTTTTGTTTACCGAGCGCTGCTTGCAACACCTCATCGCCAACCGTTTCATTAGTATCAAACATGTTAGTAATTCTTCCGTCTTTAATAGTGAATTGTCGCTTCTTTTTTAGTTCAGTCGTTTGCGTCCCCGCTGGCGTCTCATAATTCACCTTACCAAGCGTTCCATTGTAGTAAACACCTGAAATAGGGGCCCGCCAATCATAAATTAAGAATTCAGTTTTATCATCGTTCATCAGTGACGAGGTCCCAATATACAAAGTCTCACTCTGCTTTTCTCCAGGATCTTGAATATCAATTCGTCCAAAATATGGTGAGCCTTTCAAGTTCTTTAAAGTCCTTAATTGATGTTTTAGAATTGACTCACTTTCCGCTGCCCGTGAAACCAATTGTCGCTGCTGTTCAATCATTGACCGCGATTCGGCAATATCATCAACTTCATAACGGTTAATGGACGCATTTTCGCTATAGTTACGTTCAACTGCTCGTGTTTCACGATGAGCATCTTCAACCGCTTTAGTAGTCGCAGCAACTTGTTGATCGATTTGTTTTTCAACATTGTCAACTCGTGCCTGCTCCATTTCTCGCTCATGATTTTCCATCAAAAGTCCCCTTTATTCAAGTTCATTTGCTGATCGTTTTAACGCATGTTTTAGAATAAACGGTGCTAAGACGGTCGCAACAATAATTACAGTAATAACATCAGAATAGTACATCGACGACAGGAGATGCGCTTCATAACCTATTTGTGCCGTGATTAATCCCATTTCACCGCGGGCAACCATTCCGCTACCGACAACATAAGAGCTTGGCATACTAAAACCAGATAACTTTGCCCCGGCGCCACAGCCAATTAATTTTGTTAAACATGCAAGAATGGTCATCACAATTACAAAGACAATCGATTCTTTAATATTATCAAAACGCATATTTAGCCCCACGCTCACGAAAAACAGTGGAATAAACATTGCATATCCAATCGGAATAAAGCTCCGGTCTACAACTTCTTTATGTTTTGTATTAGCAACCGCGATTCCGGCAAAGAATGAACCAACCGCCCCGCTTAAACCAACGTAATCAGCAATTGCTGCCATTCCTAAACAGATAATCATAGCCATTACGGACGTTGAAGCAACTGTTAGTAGTCGGTCGCTCATGTGGATAAGGTAAGGAGCTAACCAACGAATCAGTAAATAAGTTCCGCCAAAGAATACTAACTGCATTAATAAAACAATTCCTAATGGCTGACCACTACCATGACCACTATTGTTGCTACCATTGATGACACTGATCATCACACTCAATAAAATAACACCAATAATATCATCAGCAACCGCTGCTCCAAGAACTGTCGCCCCTTCCCTGCTATCCAGGCGCTTAAATTCACGCAAAACGGCAACAGAGATACTAACAGACGTTGTAGCAAAAATAACACCGATAAAGAGTGATTCAAGCTTAGTAAAGCCAAACATATAGCTTACCGGTCCCATAATTACGATTGGAATGATCACCCCAAGGACTGCCACAACAACTGCTGGCTTTAAATACTTTTTCAATAAGGAAAGATCACTTTCCAACCCAGCAATGAACATCAAGATAATAACCCCGATTTCCTGAAATTCATTCATCATCGAATTTAAATGAACCCAATTAAGAACAGCTGGTCCTGCGATAATCCCCACTAAAATCTGCCCAATTACTTCGGGTATCTCAACTCGACGACATAGGTGCGCTACCACTTGTGTAGCCAGCAGCAACCCTGCTAGCACTGCTATAAATTCCATTTCTTTTCCTCCAATTTTAATTACTGTGCAATATGTATATAGTTCTGATTTTACCATACCAACACGAAATATTATTGAGGGGCGTGTATAATACAAGATAAATAATTCTCAAATTTTTGAAAGGAGGAATTGCCGTGCCAACCAGTAAGTCTAACATCAAACGTGCCCGCGATGTGTTATCAAAACCGATGTCCATGGCTTTCATTTCATTAATTGGAAAAGCAATCGTTGTCGGTGCTTTAACCGGCTTCCTCGTAAGTATCTTTCGCTGGATTATTGACCATACACTAAAATTTTTAATGGTCATTTATCCGATGATGGCCCAGCACCCCCAATTACTCATTCCTTATATTGCAGTTACAGTCTTAATTATTTTAATTCTTAGCAGAATCCTTAAGTCCTCTTTATTAGACTTAGTTGGTTCTGGGGTACCGCAAATCGAGGCAGTGTTGTTAAATGAACACCAAATGAATGCCTGGAGTGTTTTATGGCGTAAATTCGTCGGGGGACTATTAGCAATTTGTCCTGGTCTCTTCCTTGGTCGTGAAGGCCCCTGTATCCAAATGGGTGCTTGTATTGGTCAATTGTTTGGAGAAAAACTTAAGATAAGTAAAGAAGAAAAACGTTTTCTCCTCGAATGCGGTGTCGCTGCAGGTCTTTCAGCCGCATTCAGTGCTCCGTTGGCGGGGGTTATCTTCCTTCTAGAAGAAATTACCTTTGATTTTCATCCCCAAGGCTGCATCACCGCTCTTGCTGCAGCAATTGCATCAGATTTTGTAACAATCCTATTTTTTGGTGTTCGCCCCTGTCTCTATATTCCGGTTCACGCGAACATGCCAAAAGATAGCTATAGCTGGTTAATTTTCCTTGGTATTTTAATTGGTTTTCTTGCTTTTGGCTACCAATATACTCTCTTAAACCTGCGATGGTGGTACAGTAAAATCAAGTTACCACGGATTTACCATAGCGCGATTCCGTTACTACTCGTAATTCCAATTGGATTGTGGAATGCCCGAATCTTAGGCGGAAGTCATGACTTCATCGCTTATATCGCTGGCCTTGACCAGAATAGCAACCTCACAAGCCTCTTAGGTCTTTTCGTCACTTTCTTCATCATTCGGTTTTGCTTTTCAATGATCAGTTATGGTGCTTCTGTTCCCGGCGGTATTTTCATGCCAATTCTTGTTCTAGGAGCATTAATCGGCGCTATTGTAGGTGTAGTTATGATTCACCAGAATATTATTCCTGCAGCATGTTACCTTAATTTTGTAGTTATCTCAATGGCAGCTTACTTCGGCGCAATTGAAGAAGCACCTTTTACTGCAATTACTTTATTAACAGAGATGGTCGGATCCGTCGACCAAATTTTACCAATGACAATTTTAACGTTTATTGCTTATATCACTAGCAATTTACTTGGGGGTCAACCAATCTATGCCTCGCTGCGAAAAGAAATGTTTCCAAAATAAAAAGAAACCGGAAGCTCTCATGTTCCTGCGTTATTGGGAAGCTAATTTCCATAACACTCACGCTGAAACTTCAGATAAATATCTCTTATAACATTTGACAAACTAAAAAAGGCCTCCCAAGTTAGGGAAGGTCTTCTTTAATGGCAATTGATAAAGTTACCACACTTTATCTTTTTGCACATTTACATTCTATAAGAATAATACAATTATAAAATAGGATCGTCAATAAAGCCATCTAGCGGGTTCGAACCGCCGACCTCATCCTTACCATGGATGTGCTCTACCTAACTGAGCTAAGATGGCACTTGTAGTATATCGAAAAAAGGATATTTAAATCAAGAAAGAGTAGAAAATAACTTTCTCAACAAGATTGTTATTTCCTACTCTTTTTTACCAGCCAAGTTCTTCTGCATTAGCTGGTGCAGATAATTTACCAGCAGCTAATTCTGAGAAAGCCTGGTCGATCATTGCAAACGCCCGATCTAGTTCTTCTTCAGTAATTACCAGTGGTGGCTGGAAACGCAGAATATTTCCCCGCAAACTAATGATAATCGCTCCTAATTCAAAAATACGATACATTAATTTTGTAGTTGCGTCTGAATCACCTTCACCAGTTACCGGATCAACAATATCAATTCCGCCATCGAGGCCATACATCCTTACATCACCAACGAAAGAATACTTTGCTTGTTCTTGCTTGAAGAATTCTTCAGCTTTTGCTCCTAAGCGTTGGGAACGTTCCAACAGGTGCTCATTTTGAATAACATCCAAAGTTGCATTGGCTGCTGCGGTTGTAACTGGATTACCAGCTGTCGTATAAACATTAGCCGGTGCGCCAAGTGATTCAAGGATCTCTTTGCGTCCAATCATCGCACTGAGGGGCATTCCCGAAGCCAGGGACTTCCCGACAGACATTAAGTCAGGTTCAATTCCAAAGTGTTGAATTGACCACCAGTTTCCTGTACGACCCATTCCTTGATTAACTTCATCAACCGCAAAAACAATCCCATTAGCTTTTGCAAATTCGTATACCTTTCGCATATAAGCCGGTGGTGTCTTGACAATTCCGCCGTCTCCTTGGATTGGTTCAATCAGAATTGCCGCAACTTCATCAGCCGGAAGATAAGTTTCAAAAGGTAACATAAATTGAGCAAACATCCGGTCAACAAAGTCTTCTTCAGTTTCACCTACAAGCCGCTCCCATGGACTTGGAAATGGTACTTTTACCACCCCTGGTAACATTGGGCCCATCTTGCGGGTCATATTTAACGAAACTCTCGAAAGCGTCATGGAGCCATACGTTGAACCATGGTAAGCCCCTGTAAACGAAACGATATATTGACGTCCTGTATATGCCCGCGCAAATTTAATAATTGCATCATTGGCATCAGATCCGGAATTTCCCCACACCATCTCAACAGGACCACTCATTGGTGCTAGTTCTGCTAATCGCGGAGCCAAGCGCGCTGCCTGTGAATTAGCAAAGTAAGCAGGCGTGTATTGAATCATCTTAGCTGCCTGTTCTTGAATTGCTTTTACAATTTGAGGATGTGCATGCCCTGTATTAGTAGAACTAGCACTAGCAAGCAAGTCAATATAATCATGGCCTTCAATGTCAGTAACAGTTGCCCCCTGACCATGATCCAAAACGATATCATAATACTTAATCCGGGCTGCTGTCGCAAATGCAGCCTCTTCTTTTTGTAAAACTTCTTTATTTGTTTTCTTCAACATTTTCATCTTGTCCATCTTCTTTCTTTGCCATAGTCGAGTGACGCATTCCATAAGCAAAGTAAATAATTAAGCCGAAGATGAACCAAATACCAGCGTAAAGTTTTGCTTGGTAATCAAGTCCCATGAAAACAAGGAATGAAGCAATGAAACCAAGTGCTGGCAATACAGGGTAGAATGGCATCTTAAATGAAGGTTCTGGAATATCTTTACCTTCACGACGACGCAGGGCATATACACCGAGTGACACAAACATAAAGGCGATTAAGGTACCAGCAGAAATCAATTGAGAAAGGAATGCAAATGGGAAGAATGCTCCGATAAGCACTGCCCCGATTGTCAACGTCCATAATGCACGGTTTGGTCGGTTACTTTCATCAAGCTTTCCAAGCCATTTTGGCAACATACCGTCACGACCGAACGAGTAGATCAACCGTGACCCAGCCATACTCATTCCGATCAAAGCTGTAAACATACCAACAACCGCAATCGTTTGCACAACAGTCGCAACGCCACCATGATGAGCTGCACGTAAAGCAAGACCAACTGGTTCAGCGCTGTTAGCATATTCTTGGTATGGCAATACCCCGACAAGAACAAGACTAACTGCAACAAATAATACTACGGCGATTACCAATGATCCAAGAATTCCTCGTGGCATCGTTTTTTGCGGATTGATTGCTTCAGCAGAGTTAGCCGCAATTGAGTCAAAACCGATGTATGAAAGGAAAATCATTGAGACCCCAGCATAAATTCCTTGCCAGCCACCAAAGGCCCCGTTAGCTGTTTCACGGTAAGCAGGAATGAATGGTGTAAAGTTACTTGCTTTCAAAGCCGTTAAACCAACAACAATAAATAGTAAAATTGCAAAAACTTTTAGAACAACAAGTAGATTTTCAACTCGTGCTGCCCGTGATACCCCGCGAGAAATTAGCAAGGCAACCAGAACAATAACTACAACTGAAACCAGGTCAACAACCCCGCCTTCTGTTCCAAAGGCATTTGATAACGAGGCTGGTAGTTTCCAACCGAGCGGAGCAAATAATGCCCGGAAGTTTGCCGAAAGTCCTGATCCAACGAAGGCAAGCGCGATGAAATACTCAGCTAGTAGTGCCCAACCAGCAACCCAGCCAAAGAATTCGCCAAACACAACGTTAATCCATGAGTATGCCGAACCGGCGAAAGGCATTGCTGCTGCCATTTCAGCATAAGCAAAGGCAACCAGACCCGCAACAATTGCTGCTAACAAGAATGAGATAACAACAGAAGGGCCGGTGTGCATCGCAGCTACTTCACCAGGAAGAGTGAAAATAGAAGTGGACACAATCGTTCCAACACCTAAAGCTAAAAAGTCCCGTACCTTCAAAGACCGTACTAGGTGACCGTCTTTACTGTCATAAACACGCGGGTCTTCTTTACGTGTAATTGTTTTCCAAAAACTCATAATCATCCTCCTTTGGTTTTATAATTAAAATTTGATTAGAATTATAAGAAAATCTTTAATACATTTTACCAAGGTGCTATTAAGAGGTCAATCGTTTATTTAAATTAATTTAAGAAAGCGATTTCGTTATTTAAACAAACACGCTGCCTACTTTCCTTAACTTTTATTTTCGTCGCTTTTTAGATTATAACTTGGCAAATAATCCTTTTATGATAAAAAAATGAGGTAATTCCTTTTCGCTTAATCCAGTTATAAGAGTTAAAATAATTATAAATACATACGAAAGAGTGATTTTACATGCTTTCACCAGAAGAAATTCGTTATGCCATAACAATAATGCGCCAAACTTATCCCGATGCCGGAACAACCCTAATCGCCGACACTAATTACCACTTTTTGCTTGCAACAATTTTAAGCGCACAATCAACAGATCAGTCTGTCAACGAAGTAACACCAGCATTATTCGCAAGGTTTCCATCACCGGCTGACTTAGCTGCCGTTGAGCCGGAAGATGTTGAGCCTTATATCAAGAAACTGGGCCTTTATCGTAATAAAGCCCGCTTTCTAGTTAAAACTTCACAACAAATTGTTACTGATTTTAACGGCAAAGTTCCACAGACCTTAAAAGAACTGATGAGTTTATCTGGCGTTGGTCGTAAGGTCGCAGATGTGGTGCTCGCTGAATGCTTTAATATTCCTGCCTTTCCGGTCGACACGCATGTCAGCCGGGTTGCACGCCGCTTACGAATGGTAGAACCCAAAGCAACCGTTCTTACAATTGAAAAGAAGTTAATGGAAGTTATTCCACCTGAACATTGGCTCGATGCTCATCATAGTATGATATTCTGGGGTCGGTATATGTGTACTTCACGAAAGCCGAAATGCGAAAAATGCCCACTACTTGCTATTTGTGAGACCGGGCAAAGTAATGTAATTTAATAATGGGAGTTGTTAGTAAGTAAAATGAGTAAATTGCAAGCAAATCAATATATTGGAAACGGCTTTAGTGCATACGGCGGTGAATTAGAAGTCCTGTTAACCTATCAAGACAATAAGATTCAAGACCTACAAGTAACTAAACACCACGAATCCGAAATGGGACAATGGGCTTTAAATGAGCTGCCCGGTAAGATTATTGCTGCTAACAGCGCAGAAGTTGATGGTGTCACGGGCGCATCTGCGACTAGTCGAGCAATTAAAGACGCAACTATAGATGCATTAAAAAAGGCGCAATTAAAAGATAATAAATAAGATTCATAAAAAAGAGGTTGGGACTTCCCAACCTCTTAATTGTTTTAAAGTTTCAGCACAGTGGCTATTTACCTGCTGACCGCGCGTCGACGAAGATAGGACAATAAACCATATAAATTGGTCTTTTCCTACCTTCTTTACAATGTTTTGATCCCCATTAAAATAATGAAGATTCCCATAAATAACTTGATATAAAATGCTCGTTGCGGTTTCTTAGTTAACCAAATAATAATTGGCGGTGCAAGCACAGATCCTGCCAGCGACCCGATAATTAAACCGCCAGCGGCATGCCAGTCAACTGAGCCACCCATTAAATGCAGTGAGGCCCCAACGATTGACATCCCCACTAAAACGTAAGCCGATGTGGCAGATGCATTTGCCATTGAGGCGCCTAAGATTAATAATCCTGCGGTGATCGGTCCGCCGCCACTCAGCCCTGCAATTCCAACCATCAGCCCTCCTAAAACTCCATAAATAATACTAGCAGTTTGTGGAGAAACGGTTGATTGCTTTTTAGGAGCATTGTGATATAACTTATAAATAATTTGCGCTCCTAAAAAGATTAAAATAGCGCCAATAACAACCTTATAAAGCTTAGTCGGAATAAACGGTGATATTAAGTACCCAACAATAATGCTCGGTATTGCTGAAAGCATCATTCGATTACCGAGTTGAAAGTTAATCAGTCCCTGCCGATAATACGCAAGAGACCCTAAAATGAGGGCTGGCAAAGCTGTCACGATTGATGTGGCGGCCGCAGTTGCTGGCGGTAATTGAAAAATTGCCGTCAAAACACCAAGATAGATGGCTCCTCCGCCACCACCAAGCGAAATAACAAAAACCCCAACTGCGAGACCAATTAAAATTAAAAATAACAATGAACCCGTCATTGACACCTCCCTAAAATATTCTAATTATTAACCATTGATTTTCTTTCTCTTCCCAAAACAAATGTTATTACCCAGGAAATAATTAAAAAGGCTGTTACAAACCAATAAGGATATTGATAATTTACATCTAATAAGTATCCACTAATCAGCGGCCCAATAATATTTCCCACGCTCGTTAATGACATATTTATCCCGTTGAGCAAACCTTGATTAGCCGTACTCATCTTCGTCAACAGTGTTGTAATCGTAGGACGCAGCAAGTCAAAAGCTTCAAAGACAAACAATGTTGCCACAATAATATGCCAATGCGAATGGTCATAAATCACTAAAATAGTTCCGATAACACTAAGGAAAAAGCTATAACGCATTAAGCGCACCTCGCCAAGCCAACGCACAAGACGGTCAAAGAAGAATACTTGTAAAATCAACGAAATAATCCCATTTAACGTCAGGACAAGGGCAATTGCGCTCAAATCAAAGTTATGGACTTCATTAACGTATAGGCTATAAATACTTTCAAAACCCGCAAGCCCAAATGCTGCAACAAAGATCATTCCGAAAAGAGTTATTAGCATTGGTGTCATTATCTGTTTAATTTGATTCCAGCCACTGGATAACAATTCATTTTCGGGATTTTTCGTCTCGCTCTTAATCAGGATGTCCTCATCACGAGGTAAAAACCGCCAAGCAATAACCGTACTAATCAAGCCCAATATCCCCGCAATCCAAAATGGAAACTTATAGTTAACATGAGCAAGCATTCCACCAAGTCCAGGTCCTAAAATCAAGCCGCCGCTAAATGCAGCTGATAGCCAACCAATAACTTTGGCTCGATCTTTTTCACTAGTAATATCAGCTGCTAATGCCATAGAGGTAGGCACAAACATCGCTGCTGATAAGCCATCAACTGCCCGTGATAAATCAAATACCCACAGATGCTGTGCTAATGCAAAAACAAACTCGGCAATTGCAAAAATCAACAGCCCCCAAACCAGCATCGGCTTTCGTCCAAGCTTATCCGAAATTCGACCAACAATAGGTGAGGCAATGAATTGAACAAAAGCAAATAATGAGGACATTACTCCCATGTCAAAGGCAGTAAAGTGATATTCATTCTTGATGAATGGTTCAACTGGGAAGATAAGACTCATCCCAAGGCAGATTAAAAATTCACAAAAAAGAATTACGATTATAATACGCTTTACTTCTTTTGTCATGATATAATTCCTTTCTTAAATTTATTCAGAATAAAAGTGGTGCCATTGAAACAACGACACCACTTTTATTTTGTAAGCTATCGACAACTATACCATGATTAAATTTTTAATGCCAGCACTGATTAAGTATTTAACTTTTCCTTAATCTTTAGCTTCAAGGCTCTCTTGATACTTCTCCTTGATGAAGTCCGCAGATGTTTGTAATTTTTGTAACTCTTCATCTGTTAAATCCAATTGGGCCTGTTCAACGACCCCATCACGACCAACAACAGCCGGATATGATAAGTAAACGCCATATTCTTCACGGTAATTTGATACTGGTAATTCTGATAATGAATTACTTAAAATTGCGTTAACTAATTTAACCGCTGCTGTTGCAACACCGTAATTAGTGTACTTTTTACCTTGGAAGACTGTCCAGCCTCCCATCCGAGCTTCTTTATCCAGTTGATCTAAGTCAAGACCACGTTTGTCGGCAATTTCGGTTAACGGCTTCCCTAATACCCGTACTGTAGACCAGGCAGTGAATTGTGAATTACCGTGTTCACCAAGATTATATCCATCAACTGAACGCGGGTCGAGGTGGAGACGATCAGCAACCGCCCGTTTCATCCGTGCAGAATCAAGCAGGGTTCCTGTACCTAACACATGGTTCTTCGGTAAGCCGGTAATCTTTTGGTAAAGTGATGTAATAACATCAACAGGGTTGGTAATTGCCACAATTTTACCAGAGAATCCACTATCCTTAATCTTTTGCGCAACTTCTTTAACTGCCTGACGAGTAAATGGTAATTCCGCAAAACGATCCGCGTTTGGATTATCTTGCAGTTTAATATTTCCTAAAGCAGAAACAATTACATCCGCATCTTTCAATGCACCGTAATCATTAACGGTAATATTAGTATGGAAAGGCAAGTTTGCCATTGCATCTTCAAAGTCCAATGCATCAGCTTTAACCTTTGCTTCATTTTTATCAATTAATACCAGATCATCCGCAAAGCCCATTGCAACAATATAATGGGCAACTGTCGACCCAACATTTCCCATTCCGATAACTCCAACCTTACGTGCCATTTACTAAGACTCCTTTCGATGTTCTAATTATTTTTTAATGATATCACAAGACCATTTTAATTGCTACTTTGAATCAATGCCTAAAAAACTTAGTAATTTATTTCTACATTAAATAAAAAAGCATGTATAATTCATTTGCTAATTTTAAATTAAAAAAGTGTTGACAAAAATGAGAGAATCATTATAATAAAATGCATAATAATTAATTGAACGTTAAAACATATCGAAAAGCAGAGTAAGTAGCGAATCTTTCAAGAGAGCTTCTGGGTGGTGAAAAGAAGTAAGGCTAACTACTGAAGATGGGCTTGGAATGGTATCGATGATTGTTAGTCGATAACGGGTTAGCACACGTTACTAGTGCTAGGTAATTCTAATTATTTTATTAGAGTAACCTACTGAGGCTGAATCTGTGAGGATTTGGCGAATAAAGGTGGTAACGCGGAGCACTCGTCCTTTAATTAAGGGATGAGTGCTTTTTTGTTTCCCAACATTAACGTTTAATTATCAAAGAGAAAAAGATATAACTTGAAAGGGAGTTTTTATTATGAAGAGTAAGAAGAAGAGAAATACTATTATTTGGATCGTTGTCGCTTTAGTTGTTGTTATTGCAGGTTACTTTAGTTTTATCCGTCCTCAAGAACAGGCAAAGCGGACTGTTACAATCGGGATCATGGCCGGATCAAAGCAAGATGATGAAATCTGGAAAACTGTAAGTAAGACTGCTAAGGATAAGTATAATGTTACCTTGAAGTTCAAGCGGTTCACTGATTACAACCAGCCAAACAAGGCCTTAGAAAATGGCGATGTTGACCTAAACTCATTCCAACACAAGCTATTCTTACAAACATGGAATAAAGCACATAAGACAGACCTTGTTTCTATCGGTGACACCTACATTACACCAATCCGTCTTTATTCTAAGCAATACAAGAGCGTTAAGGAAATTCCTGATGGCGGAACAATCGCTGTTCCAAATGATGCTTCAAACGAATCACGGGCATTATTCGCATTGAAGAACGCTGGTTTAATTGAATTAAAGAAGGGTACTAAGCTTGCCACTGTTAGTTCAATTTCTAAGAATCCACATGACCTCAAGATTAAAGAATTAGCAGCCGACCAAACTGCACGTTCTTTAGATAATGTAGATGCAGCAGTAGTTAATACTAATTACGCTCAAGCAGCCGGCCTTAACTACAAGAGTGCTATCTTTGTCGAACCAATTAATAAAGACTCTAAACAATGGGTTAACGTCATTGCCGCAAAGGATAGCCAAAAGAACAATAAAATCTACAAAGATGTCGTAAAAGCTTACCAAACAGAAAAGACAAAGCAAGAAATCAAGAAGCTTTACGGTACTGCTGAAATTCCAGCATGGGATCTTAACTTCAATAAATAAGGAGGATTAATATGGCGAACCCAATTATTGACTTAGATAATATTAGCGTAACTTTTAAACAGCGAAAGCAAACTGTTCACGCGGTAAAAGATGTTACCTTAAAAGTAGAAAAAGGTGATATTTACGGGATTGTCGGTTATTCTGGAGCCGGAAAATCTACCTTAGTGCGGACAATTAACCTCTTACAGCTTCCCACTGCTGGAACAGTTACCATTAATGGAAATGTGTTTTTCAAAGATCATCAGCAACAAATCAGCAATAAAGAATTGCAGGAAAAACGGCGAAAAATTGGGATGATTTTCCAACATTTCAATTTATTAAATGAAACTTCCATAATTGAAAACGTCCTTTTTGCCCTTAAGCATACCGACTTAGACGATGACGCCAAGGAAAAGAAAGCCCTTGAACTTCTAGACCTAGTCGGCTTAAAAGATAAAGCTGAATTTTATCCCGTCCAATTATCCGGTGGTGAACAACAACGAGTATCAATTGCCCGGGCACTAGCTAACGATCCGGAAATCCTTATCTCAGATGAAGCCACCTCTGCTCTTGATCCGCAAAATACTAATCAAATCTTAGATCTCTTAAAGCGGCTAAATGATAAGCTAAATCTAACAATCGTTTTAATTACTCACGAAATGGACGCCGTTAAGCGGGTTGCTAATAAAATTGCAGTCATGGAATATGGTCAAATCATAGAACGAGGAGCACTTCAAAAAGTCTTCTTGCAACCGCAACAAGACTTAACACGACAATTTGTTGGTGGCTCACTAGCAGCAGTTGATACACTAAAAGCCTTTAATCTTGGGCACCTTGATGATGATGAAGAATTACTCCAATTGGTTTACGATGCAAATAATGTCACTAAATCAATTATTATCGAGTTATATAAACAGCTACAAGTTGAAGCAAGTATGCTCTACGGTAACATTGAAGTCTTAGCCGGTTCGCCGGTCGGTACACTCTTTGTTGTTATCAAGGGTGATGCAGATAAACGTCAGCAAGCAATTGACTTCTTAAAGAAAAATGATGTTACTGTAACAAAGATTGATGATCGGAGGATTTGGAATGAATAATCTAATACCAAATGTAATTCAGCTTGGCTGGGGTGGCGACAATGGTTGGGGAACCTCAATCGTTCAAACTATCTACATGACTTTTTGGCCCGCTATTTTCGGCGGCATTCTCGGATTAATTTTTGGGGTAGCCCTCGTCGTTACTGAACCAGGCGGAATTCTAGAAAATCGAATTGTTTTTAGTATTGTTGATAAAGTCGTATCTGTCTTTCGGGCAATTCCATTTATTATCTTATTAGCGTTCATTGCCCCCTTTACCCAATTAATCGTAGGAACACAAATTGGAACTACCGCGGCATTAGTCCCTCTTTCATTAGGAGTGTTTGCCTTTTATGCTCGTCAAGTCCAAGTTGCACTTGAAAGTGTTGACCATGGTAAAATTGAAGCAGCCCAAGCAATTGGCGCTACCAACTGGGATATCATCACAAATGTTTATCTCCGTGAAGCACGTTCTGAACTTGTTCGTGTCTCCACTGTTACATTGATTAGCTTAGTCAGCCTTACTGCAATGGCTGGTGCAATCGGTGCCGGCGGTTTAGGTAATACTGCTATTTCATACGGTTATGATCGATTTAATAATGATGTTACCCTCGTCGCAACTATTCTTGTTCTTTTATTCGTTTTAATCATTCAAGTCATTGGGGACTTTTTAGCCAAGAAGCTCAACCACCAAGACCGTTAAAGTTAGGAGAATTAATATGGAACCCAGCGAAAAAGTAAAAGTACTGCAAGATTTAATAAAAATTCACTCTGTTAATGGCAATGAAGTTGAAGTTGCTCACTATTTACAAAAACTGTTAGCAGCTCACGGGATTGAGCCAAAAGTTGATGAATTTGGTGACCGTCGCGCTAATTTAACCGCTGAAATCGGGACAGGCGAAGATTCACGGGTGCTTGGCTTCACCGGTCATCAAGATACTGTTGCGGTACCTAATCCGGATCGCTGGCAATATCCTCCTTTTAGCGGTGAAGTTGTCGGAGACCGCATTTACGGTCGTGGTGCTGCAGATATGAAGAGCGGTTTGGCTGCTCAGGCACTGGCACTCATCGAATTAAAAGAAGCAAATCAGCTGCCGACTGGTAAAGTACGGTTTATTGCGACTGCCGGTGAAGAATTAGGGACTCCCGGCGCCTATCGTCTTGAAAAGCAAGGAACAGCTACCGACTTAGATGCGTTAGTAGTTGGTGAACCCACAGGCGGTAATATTATTTATGCCCACTCTGGAAGTATGAATTACCGTATTACCAGCTTTGGCAAGTCATGCCATAGCTCGCATCCAGAACAGGGAATCAATGCTATCGAAGGTCTCTTAAAGTTCGTTGAAGAAGAAAAGCATCTTTTCGATGATGCTAAAGATGACCCGTATTTAGGAAAGGTTCAGCATAGTATCACTGTCATTAACGGCGGTGACCAAGTAAATACTATTCCTGATAGCGCTACTCTTCACGGCAACGTTCGCCCTACTGCTGTCTTTAATAATGAAAAGGTTATTGACCGGCTTCAGGACGCTCTCGAATATATTAATCACACAACTCCCTTCCAGCTTGAATTAAAAATCATCCAAGACTTTTATCCAATCGCAACGGCTCCTGACAATCATTTCGTTCAGGTCGCTTTAGAAGCTGCACAACGCAATTACCCGAATGACGTTAAACTAGATATCATTAACGGGGCAACCGATGCAAGCGTGTTTACCTTACATCGGCCAGACTTACCAGTAGTTGTTCTTGGTTGCGATTCATGGAACGTGGCGCACCAAACCGATGAATTTACTACTATTTCGAGTTACCTTGCAACAATTAAAGCTTATAAGCAAATTGTTCGTGACTTTTTTGCTTAATTTTCGCTAAGGTTTTTCACCTAAAGTCTTACCAAATTATTAGCTTTCCTTTCAACAATTTTTGGTCGTAAATGTTATAATATAGGTGTTGAGAGCGATAACAGTTAATTAGTTAAGAAAGGGTGTTTACCATGATGTCATTATTAAGTAATGTAATCGCTGTTGTTAGTTTCTCGGCCATTCTTTTAGCTTCAATTGCTAGTCTCTTCATTGGTGGTAAACACCAACATAAGTTCAACTAAAAGCTTTTCGGAATGGTAAGCGGCTAAAATATTCGGGTAATTACTTGGATTATCCTAACATTAAAAAATGGAGAATTGGTAAAGCTAACTTTATCGATTCTCCATTTTTATTATTTATCAAATAAACTTAAGTATTCACCATAACCTGCTTCTTGCAATTTATTAACCGGGATAAATCGTAAGGCAGCGGAATTAATACAGTAGCGCAGACCGCCCCGATCAGCTGGCCCATCCGTAAAAACATGACCTAAATGCGAATCAGCTTCTTTGCTCCTTACTTCTGTTCGCTCCATTCCAAACGATTGGTCGCGTTTTTCCTTTAAGACGCGTTTCTTAATCGGCTTAGTAAATGCCGGCCACCCGCAACCAGCATCGTATTTATCCAGCGATGAAAATAATGGTTCCCCGCTAACCACATCAACGTAAATCCCCGGTTCATCAAATTGATCATATTTACCACTATAAGGCTCTTCAGTCGCTCCTGTTTGCGTCACGGCATATTGCATTGGCGTCAAGTGTTTTAAGTCATCTTCCTTAGCCATTTAACAGCCTCCTCATTTTCGTTATCTAATTAAATTATACGAAGATTCAGCGGATATCCTAATTTCTTGCTCAACTATTTAATACGACAACTTTCCCAAGGGAGTCCGTACTTTCAAGATACTTATGAGCCTGAGGAAGCTGGTCAAGATGAAAGACTTTATTTGGTGTTACATCAATCTTTTTGTCAGTGATTAACGCTAAAAGCTGGTTTAACTTTTCTTCATCAACATTATCTGAGTAAAAACTTGTTAGATACGAATTAGGAGCAAGGTCAATTATCGGATCAAACTTTTCAAGATACCATTGATTACCCAGCTGACCGCTACTACAGATAATTCCTCTTTCCTGCAAGTGGTTAAAACTGTCTTTTATCGTTGCTGGGCCTACCAGCTCAAATATTTTACTAAAAACCCGGTTTGTTGCTAACTTACCGTTTTTTTCAATCACTATCTGGTCATACCCGGCATCCATAAGCTGTTGCTTTTTCTCTTCATGACGCGAAGAACCAGCTACTGGAATGTTTGGATAAAGAGCGTTGACAAGTTTAAGAAAAGCAATCCCTACACCACTGCTTGCTCCTCGAACTAAAACAGTATCTTTTTCATTTAGTTGTAAGTTTAAAAGAGAACCATAAGCTGTATAGTAAGTTTCGGGTACAGCTGCTAATTTTTCCCAACTAAGGCTCGTTCGCACCGGATAGATTTGCTCATTAGGCAATAATACATATTCGGCATAGGAACCATCAAAGGCACGTCCCATTTCGCCCATAATAGAAACAACTTTTTGTCCGTGAGGCAGTCGTTTAGGATCAGTAGTATCTTCAATTATTCCTACACATTCGATTCCTAATATCCGCGGAAACTTAACAGATGGTGATAAACCCTTCCGAGTGAAGATTTCTGAATGGTTTATTCCAAATCCCATTACCTTTACTAAGGACCAACCCGGCTTTACTACTGGCCGTGGTACATCCCGGTAAATCAATTGATCAGGGCCACCCGCTTTTTCAATCACTACTGCTTTCATTTATCCAGCACTCCTTTCCACCGATGTAATAATAGCCACGAAATCAGCTGAACAAAACCTGCACAAATCAATGTTAAGGCCATTGTTAAAACTGTTCCCCATAAAATTGGCACTACTTGTTGGCCTTGTAATCCTTCAAATAATAATTGCCCTAATCCACCAGCGTTAATGGTTGCCGCAATCGTTGCCATTGCCATGGTCGAGGCTAAAGCTACCTGAATCCCGCTAAAAATCGCCGGTAATGCTAATGGTAGCTGAATCTGACGAAAAACCTGCCGCGGAGTCATCCCCATACCAATACCAACCTCAATCAGTTGCGGATCGACACCACGAATACCCGTGATAAAAGAGCGTAACAGGACATATTCAGAATAAATTGTTAAAACAATGACCGCTGTTTTCATCCCTAATCCGGAAATCGGTAATAATAAGGCAAAAAACGCAAAGCTCGGAATTGAGTACAGAAGTGAAAAGAAGTAGATTAAACTATCAAGCCACGTTTTTCGACGTAGAAATACTAATATTATTACAACTGCAATAATCAATGCAATTACTAATGAAGAAAGAACCATTATGGCATGTTGCTGTACATCATCAAGCATCGTTGACCAATTTTCATTCCAATACTCAATCATATTGCTGCCTCCATAGCCGCTGATTTTGCCGCACCGTTCCCAAAAGCTGTTCAACAAATTCTGTTGCTGGGTGACGAACGATTTCCTCAGGGGTCGCAAACTGGGCAATTTGTCCTTCATGCATAATCATTACTCGTTGACCTAAAAATAGGGCTTCGTTAATATCATGGGTCACAAACATAAACGTTTTATCCGCTAATGACGCGTGAATTCTTTTTACTTCACGTTGCAGTTCTAGCCTAGTTAAGGCATCCAGTGCGCCAAATGGTTCATCAAACAGTACATAGGGCGGATTAGTTGCTAGTGCTCTTGCTACACCCACTCGTTGTTGCTGTCCGCCTGATAGTTGCTGTGGGTAACGATCAAAATATTCATTGGGCGCCAGCTGGACAAGTTTTAGCAATTCTTTAACCCGGTCATTGATTTGTTTCTTACCCCATTGAAGCATCTTAGGAACAACTGAAATATTTTGACCAATTGTCATATGCGGAAATAAACCAATTTGTTGAACAACGTAGCCCATATGCCGACGCAACTTTACAAGATCAAGCTCATTAATGTTTTGTCCATCAATCAATATTTCACCAGCATTCGGTTTTGTTAGGCCGTTAACCATTTTCAAGGTAGTGGTCTTCCCCGAACCAGAGGAACCGAGGATTGTAACAAATTCACCCTTATTAACCGTAAAGCTGAGATCAGGAATCACGACTTTATCGTTAAAACATTTCTCAACGTGCTTAAATTGAATAATTGGTTCTGTCATGCATTTGTACCTTTCTGATTAAAAAATCGAAACTAATCATTGCAAATAAGGATAGAATTGCAACACTTGCCGCACCAATCACAACGTAGCTCATGTCATACAATCCCAAACCCGTAAAGATTAATGTCCCTAATCCGCCAGCACCGATATAAGTTGCCAAAGTCGCGCTAGCAATAATCTCAACCAATGCTAACTTTATCCCGTTTAGAATATACGGTAATGCAAGCGGAACTTCAATCTGACGTCGTAACTGTTGCCGATTCATTCCAAGTGCTGTCCCAACTTCCTTATAAAGCGGACTAACTTCATTGAACCCGAGGATTGTATTGATTAATAACGGCGGAAGAGCCAGGACAATCAGCGCAATTAAGGCGGGGACAATCCCTGTTCCAATAAATGGAATCAGCAAGAATAACAACGCCAAGCTAGGAATAATCCGTAACACCTGCGCAAACATCACGCAAAAACGGGCGACAGGTTTAATCCGTGATCCGATATACCCTAATGGCAGAGCAATAACCATCGAAATCACCAATGTTACAACGGTAAGGAAAATATGCTGACCAACATATTGCCAGTACTGCCCGCTATTCGTCTGAAAGTATTGAATAATCTGATCTAGCAATCTACCACTCCCTATTCATGCCTATAATGAAGGAGCAAATACCTAGTTACGAACACTAGCTATCCGCCCCTTGTTAACCTTATTTTATATTTTGATTATACCAATTTTTAGCAACCGTCTTGTAATTTTGCCCGTTAACATTAACTTTTTTATTTAGATTGGTCAGTTGCTTCGTTGTTAACTTAGCATCGACTTTATTTAATGCCCGTTCCATTTTAGGGTGACTTTTAGCAGCCTTTTTATTTACTACTGGAACCAAATTATATGGCGGCCAAATATTCTTATTATCTTTTAACAAGGTAAATTTACCGGTTGCTAGTTGCCCATCGGTAGTTGAAACAGGAGCTGCCTGCGCTTTTCCTTGTTCCATAATCTTGTAAAGCAAGTTGACATCATAGTCTTTAATTGACTTAAAATCAAATTTGCCATAGACCTTATTCATTTCTGGTAAAGCATCAGCCCGTTTTTCAAATTCACCTTGGGAAGCAAAGTTAATCTTCTTCGCGTTTTTTTGCAATTCGCTTAAATTAGTAATGTGGTATTTCTTCGCATCCTTAGTCGGCATCGCTACCCCTTGACGATTATCACCTGGCGCATATTTGAACGTTGTTAACCCATCTTTTTGAATTCCGTCATGTGCTAATTTAGCCATCTGACTAGCACTTTTTCCGGTTCCTTTCTTTTTAAGATATGCCTCAACGATTGTGCCAGTATAATCAGGATAAACATCAACTTCACCCTTTTGAGTAGCACTAAAAATCACATTATTCGAAATATTTGGTTTCCGAGTAACCTTATAACCTTCATGCTCTAAGGCAAGAGCATAGATCTCACTAACCGTTTTACTTTCTGAAACATTTTTTGAACCAACAATAATCGGTCGACTGCTGGCAGCACTTGCGATTGACGGTATGGTAGTACCTGCTAATAAACCCGCAAGACTTAACAGTGAAAGAGCAATAACTTTTTTCATTTTCATTTGCTTTTCTCCTAACTTGTAACTAAAATAGTTCCAATCAATAAATTAATACTATAATTGAAAAGTGTTATTGTCAAGGTAACAACAATTTAATCCCCTTGACATCATGTAACTGATTAAATTACAATCACTATTAAAGGAATGATAATATGAAAATTTCAACTCGCTTTAGTGACAGTATTCATATTCTTGCTTTTATCGACATTTATCACGGCCTTATCCCATTAACAAGCAGCAACATCGCTAGCAGTATCGAGACTTCGCCAGTCGTTGTTCGCCGATTGATGAGCGCGTTACATAAAGCCGGATTAATCAATACTGTCCACGGTACAGCAGATCCAGAGCTTGCAAAATCACCTAAAGATATCTCGCTTTATGATGTTTTTCTTGCGATTGAAGGAGATGCCCACCTCTTTACAATTGATGAACGAACTAATCCGCAATGCATTGTTGGCGGTAATATTCAAGAGGCACTTGAAGGATTCTACCAGCAAGCAGAAATAGCCGCTAAAGCTAAACTCGCAACTACTAGTTTGCAAGATGTAATCAACACGATTCGCGTCAAGCAAGCGGAAAAAGAAAGAAGGAATTAAGAATGAAATATATGGTTACCGGTGCAACAGGACATCTTGGTCAACACGTTGTTAAGCAATTAAGTAAACTTACCGCCCCAGAAAGTATCCGCGTTGGTGTTCACAATCCGGCAAAAGCTGCTCAATTTAAAGACGCAGGATACGAAATCGCCGCAATTGACTACCATGATGTTGATATGATGACAACCGCATTCACCGGAATTGATGTAGTTATTTATATCCCAAGCATTACCTACTTAGTTAAGGACCGAATTGACGAATTTGAAAATTCATTAACTGCAATGCTTAAAGCTGGCGTTCATAATCTTGTTGACGTTAGTTTCATCGCTGACCAGTACAATAATCCATTTCAAATGGCTGGTTACTACGCTTACTTGCCTGCACGGCTTGCTAGTTCCGGACTTAAGTATGCGGTTGTTAAAAATTCACTATATGCTGACCCGCTAGTTCCTTATCTCCCTGAACTAATCGAGCGGCACAACATTATTTACCCTGTCGGCGATCAAGCAATGAGTTTTATTTCCCGGCAAGATAGTGCTGAGGCAATTGCTAACGTTGCAGTCAAACCGTACTTAAGAGATAAAGGACAAAACTATCTCCTTACCATGAGCCAAAATTACACGATGCCCGAGCTTAGTTATATTATGACTAATGTTACTGGAAAAGAGATCGGCTACTCACCGGTTACCGTCAAGCGATTTGCTGAAATTTATGCTGCTGAAGGCGATGGTAAAGAGCTTGCCTCAATGTATCAAGCTGGTGCCATGGGACTAATGGATAAAGTCACTAATGATTTTGCGCATATCACTGGACACGAGCCAACGGATATGGAAGAATTCCTAAATAAAAACTACTAATTATTCGCGAAAGGGGACATTCAGATGTTTATTCCGCCTCTTGGTATCGGACAGATTCACGCAATGCATGAACTATTTAAGACTAATCCTCAAGTAGCCGCGCTGGTATTAATTTTAATTATGGGAATTGCAATTTATTCTCGGTATCATCGTTAACAAGCGATACATGGGCTATAACTATCTCAAGAATGACTAAATGGCGACCGTACTGTAGTATTTTAATCCTTAAAATAGTAACGGGGCTGGGATATTTCCTAGCCTCTTTATGTATCATTAAAGATTAAATATTTTGATACTAGAAGTTCCCTTTTTTCTTATAATAGTTCACCTTCTTCTAACAAAAACCTTATAATAAAGATAACCAATTAAGTTTCGGGAGGTTGCCATGAAAAAATTTTCCAATAAGCAAAAGTTAATAACTATTTTAGTCATTGCTGCAATTGCGGTTATACTGCAATTCGCCTTTCACCAGCAATTACTAGCACAAATTTTGGTAACAATCGTCGGGGCAATTGTTGCATTCTCAATGTTTATTGGGATGATTAAAACTCTCCGTAGCGGCAAATACGGGGTTGACCTACTCGCTATTTTGGCAGTTGTTGCAACCCTTTCTGTCAGTGAATACTGGGCAGCAATGGTCATCTTAGTAATGCTTACTGGCGGAGATGCACTTGAGGACTATGCAGCTAAAAAAGCAAATACTGAGCTTAAAGCCCTCCTTGATAATTCTCCTCATACAGCACACTTAATATGTAATAACGAAACCAAGGATATCCCTGTCAACGATGTTAAGGTTAATGACCTAATAACCGTCAAGCCGGGTGAACTAGTTCCAGTCGATGGATTTATTAAAAAGGGGAGCGGATTATTTGATGAGTCCTCGTTAACCGGTGAGTCACGGCCAGTTTCAAAAGCAACCGGCGATGAAGTAATGTCAGGATCAGTTAACGGCGACCACGCCATTACCTTGCAAGTAACTAAGCTGGCAAAAGATAGTCAATACCAGCAGCTTGTTAAACTTGTTAAGGAAGCAGAATCAACCCCTGCGCATTTTGTTCGGCTTGCTGATCGTTATGCTGTCCCATTTACAATTATTGCGATTATTATCTCTTTGGTTGCCTGGGCATTATCTGGTCGACCAGAGCGTTTTGCGGAAGTCTTAGTTGTTGCTTCTCCGTGTCCATTAATCTTAGCGGCACCTGTGGCAATGGTATCCGGTATGAGCAGGGCATCACGGAACGGAATTGTTGTAAAAACAGGAAGTGTCCTTGAAAAACTTGCCGCTGCAAAAACGGGAGCCTTTGATAAAACGGGGACTATTACCAGCGGGCAGTTAACCGTCGATAAAATTTTAGCAGCAGAACAAATCGATCCAACACAGCTCCTACATTACGCCGCAAGTGCAGAACAACAATCATCGCACATCTTAGCACGGTCCCTGCTTTCCTATGCAACAGCTGATAATATCTCCTTATCTCCGGTAGACCAGCTTGAAGAGATAACCGGGAAGGGAATTGTAGCAACCGTTGACGGCCATGATGTTAAGGTTGGTAAATTAAAATTTGTATCGCCGAAAAACATTGATCGAATGGTCGCATCAACGGCTATCTATATTAGTGTTGACGGTCAATACTACGGTGCTATTACTTTTACAGACCACATTCGTCCAGAAGCAAAGCAAACAATGCAACGGTTAAAAGAACTCGGCGTTACCAACTTATTAATGCTTACTGGAGATCAAGCAGTTATTGCAGATAAGGTTGCGCAACAAGTCGGCATCACCCAAGTAAAAGCCGACTTGCTTCCTCAAGATAAAATCGAAGCATTAAAAGCTATCCCTACTACTGAACATCCTGTTTTCATGGTTGGCGATGGGGTCAATGACGCGCCTTCCTTAGTAACAGCTGATGTTGGCATTGCAATGGGCGCTCATGGATCAACAGCCGCTAGTGAATCCGCTGCCGTTGTTATCCTCAAAGATGATCTTTCACGAGTTGCAAAAGCAGTTACAATTTCCCAAGAAACCCTGAAAATTGCAAAGCAAGCCGTTTTAATCGGTATTGCCATTTGTACTATCCTAATGCTTATTGCCAGCACAGGAATTATTCCGGCATTCTTAGGGGCAATGTTACAAGAAGTAATCGACACTGTTTCAATTTTGTGGGCACTAAAAGCGCGAAAAATGACAAATTAACGCTAAAAAGCAGAGAAAGAGGTTATTACGCCTTATTTCTCTGCTTTCTCTTTATTTATTTTCTGAATACAACTTTTGTACTGCTTGAATATCAGTTGGCTGAATTGTGTAGAACGAGCCAGCTGGTTGCATCACTGAAACAGCATTTGTATGATCAAGACCAATCGCATGGCCTAGTTCATGTTCTGCCGTATTTACAATTCTTTCTTGACTATAACCGTAACTTGGGTCGGTTAAGTAGTATGTATTGAGATAAACAGTTGCATGCATAAACTTTCTGGTTAACGAATTAGATGAGGTCTTCGTTAATCCCGCCGCATTTGAATCAGAACGATTCATCGTTGTGACAACAATATCGGCTTTGCTTTGATTATTCACTGGTTTAAATGTAAATGTACCAGTTTGATTCCAGTTTTGAATTGCAGTATTTGCCGCAGCATCGAGTTGCGCATTATTTGTATTCACATAGATTGTTGCCTGATTAGTTGCCCAGCGCCCAGTAGAGGGGATCGAAGTTTGTGTACTTGTTTGCTGCTCAGTCGTTGGTTCCTGTTGATTCTTAGAAGAACTATTATTTGCGTCACTTAAGTGGAGGTTAGAATTATCGTTTGAATTTGCATCACCTCTGCCAATCAGCTCAGCAATTCGATTACGAACGTTCCATGCAGTTTGGTTTGTCGTTGCTTGAACCTCTGCATCATTGAAATAAAGCCATCCTCCACCTACTACAAGTCCTAAAATAATTATCCGCTTAAGCAGTCGAAAAATGAAATTTATCTCGTTCACCTTCTTTCAATTAC
This sequence comes from Limosilactobacillus caviae, assembly GCF_014635905.1. GTDB lineage: Bacteria > Bacillota > Bacilli > Lactobacillales > Lactobacillaceae > Limosilactobacillus > Limosilactobacillus caviae. The sequence continues at coordinate 38,558 of NZ_BMDS01000006.1, read as the reverse complement.
TAACAATTATAAAAAGCTAATCGGGATAAATCGTGAACTAAATTTTAAATTTTGGTAACGATCAATAACAATTTAATTCTCGCCATAAATCACGAGCATAAAACTTTAAAATTTGTTCAATTGCCACAACATCGTTCTGTGCTTGATGATACTTTACCGGTGGAAAGTGTAGCAACCGGCACATTTTTTCAAGACTAATGCCGCTTTTGTTTTTCCATACTTCCTTAGCAACTAATCTTTCTAAATCAAGGGATTGAATAGTGCGCCATGGTCGTTCGTCCTTAGCAAGTTTCAAACGGTTAGCCTCCCGATTTAGTAATTCAAAATCGGTACTATTGTCCCAGCTAACAATATAATCCGGCTGCTCGATATCAATAAAGTTAAAGATTCGTTGAAAAATCTGTTCAATACTGTATGTAGCTGCCTCAGAAAATCGTAAATCATACTGTTGTAAAAATGATAATTGACGGTCCGCTGGCATATTGTTGGCATATAAATGGTAATTAAAACTACTATGACCTTCAAACATACGTCCCGCAATCTGAGCAACACAATTCTTATGTTTCTTTTGATCCTGATAAAATTCCAGGTCTAGAATTAAAAGACGCGCGTCACCATTTAAGACCTGTCGCAATTGATTGAAATCTTCAATCTTTGAAGCCTTCCCACCCACACTGCTTGATTTTTCCTTCATTGGTAATGACTGTAATATCATTGTAGTTATTGGCAAAAAGGAGCCGAAATGAATAATCGGCGTTGTATCCTGCATTGTATATGCCCCCTAAACATATGTTCGGTTAATTATATCATATAACCAATAGCGGGCGAAACCAAAGTAAATAAATTTTAGAGCTAAAAAGAGCGAAAATAACTTCAATAGTAAGTAGTTATTTCCACTCTCTTATTCACGATTAATGTAAACATGTAATAAAGGTAATTAAGCCAAAGATAATTCCCGGAAAGTTTGCCCAGAAAACAGGCCAATCACGTTGTTGTTTGAAATAAGCATATATACACCATAACGTGCAGTTAAGTGCTGCTACCAACGGCTGTAAGGGAGCGCCATAATTACCCGCGAGATTATTCTTAATCTGCGAAATGTAGGATACGTACATCAAAATAGCTACAACAGTCGCAACCTTACTCAAGATATCAATAAATTTTGTTTCTTGAGCAGCCGGCTTTGCTCCTTTTACATCCTTGGATTTTTCAACTAAATGTGCTGCTTTCATCATCGTCTCTCCTCAATCAAAACTTTTTAGTAAAACGTTTTATATCGATGGTATAGCATCTATGATCACTAATATACAATATTAATATTTTACGTTTTTCTTTAATATAAAAGCTCTGACTGCAGTTGGGACTAATATATTCACGTTATTATCCTATCACTTTGTTCAATAAAATTCAAACTAAACAATCGTCTTATTTAAGCGTTTTAAGTGACAGGGCGTTTATTATTAGTATAATTTCTAAATATATAGAAGAATTAAAATTGGAGGATTTTCAATGGAAACTATCAAAAATATTATCATCGGCTTTGGTAAGGGTGGAAAAACGCTTGCCAAGTTTCTTGCTCAACACGGCGAACAGGTTCTTGTTGTTGAAAAATCAAAACAAATGTATGGCGGAACCTGCATTAATATTGCCTGTCTCCCTTCCAAGCGTTTGATTATTGAAGCCGCACATGGAACATCATTTGAAGACGCAGTAGACGGCAAAAATGTAATGACTGCTCAATTACGTCAAAAAAATTATCAAATGCTAGCTAGTGAAGATAACATTACTGTCCTAGATGGAACTGCTCATTTCACTGGCAACCATACAATTAACGTTCAAACGCCCGATGGTAAGGAACTGACCTACAAGGGTGAGCGAATCTTTATCAACACCGGCGCAACTCCAAGTATTCCTGACATTCCGGGGTTAAAAAACAGTCCATTCTTATTAAATTCAACTGATGCAATGAACCAAGATAAGCTCCCCCGCGAACTTGTTATTATTGGTGGCGGTTATATTGGGCTTGAATTTGCAAATATGTTTGCTTCTTTTGGTTCGCGTGTCACTATCCTTGACCACCATAAGTCATTGCTTCCTCGTGAAGACGACGATGTTGCTGAAATGGTGATCCAAAACTTTAAGGATAACGGTGTAAAATTTGAAGTTGGCGTTAACATTAAAGATATTAGCGAACAAGATGAACAGGCAGCGATTACCTTTACCAGGGGCGACAATCGTGAAACAACTATTTTTGCCGATAAAATTTTAGCAGCTACTGGACGACAACCAGAAACGGCAAGCCTTGACCTTCAAAATACTGATATTAAGGTTGATAAGAAAGGCGCTATTGTTGTCAATGACTTATTGCAGACCAACGTCTCAAATGTTTGGGCGATTGGGGATGTAAAAGGCGGTCCTCAATTTACCTACATTTCACTTGACGACTTCCGCATTATTAAAGATGAATTGTTCGGTAATAAAGAACGGCGAGTTAGTGATCGTTTAATTGTTCCCACCAATGTATTTATTGAACCATCACTTGCCCAAGTTGGACTCACAGAAAAAGAAGCCCAAAAACAAGGAAAAGACTACCTGCTCTTCAAAATGCCTGCTGCCGCTATTCCAAAAGCCAAGGTATTAAAAGATACACGGGGACTGCTTAAGGTTTTAGTTGATCCACAAACAAACTTAATTATCGGTGCAACATTATATATTCAAGAAGCCCAGGAAATCATCAATATGGTCGTCTTAGCAATGCGCGCAAAACTTCCATACCAAATGCTGCGTGATCAAATCTACACTCACCCAACAATCAGTGAAGCTTTTAACGACTTATTTAAGAAACCGGTAAATAATTAATAATAACGGCCTCGAATGTTTAGTTCTGTCTAAGCATCCGAAGCCGTTATTTTATTTATAATTTATTATCAAGTCGATCAATTAGCTTTGAAATATGATTATTAAGCTGATCAATCATATCCTTTTGTTCATCAATATGTTCTTGTTGGCGCTCAATTGTATCGCGTAACTCATCTTTTTTGCTTTGCTTATTCTTCTTTTGACTCTTCTTTAGGGACTTCACTAATGCTCCCATCGTATTGACATCATATTCATTCAATAAGCCAGCTAATTCATCTAACTTAACATCTTGAATTGAACGCTTATCATTAGTTTTTACCTTTCCTTTTGCCATAATATTCATCTTCTTTCTACCACTTTAATTATAGATGATTCAGCAAAAAACAAAAGCAATATGGTCACCGCTTACATCTCCAGTAAATTCATCATCGCTGTCGTTAAAGGATGCTCTAATACCAAGTTCATCCCCACTGTCGGCTTTTTCTTTGGTCCAACTAATTCTTCTTTTACCGTTTCTGCTTGAATATGAGCAGGACCTAAATAATAGAACTCCTTACCAACCGCGTCACTCTGCTTTACAAACAAGTGCAGTTTTACTTGCGGCTTACCTGCTTTAACCCCTGCCAGAAGTCGCTGTACTTCATCAGACGAGAGATGCCGCGGGGTTCGTGTATACCACCGCAGCGATCGGCCGTCTTGGAACTGGTTATTATAGATGGCATTTCTCTTTTCTGCCGAATCCTTTTGATAAGTAATAAAAATTGGGCACACATCTTCTGCCACCCGGTATCCATATAAGGGGGCACTCACATCTAACGGCCAATTTAATAATCGACAGACATCTTTTCGATCATACTGCTGATAAAGTGTAAACGCCTGCTTGAAGTCATACCGCGCAGCTATTTCACGACCCGTCGTCAATATATCGGTAACTAATCGCTTAAAATCATCATGAATTTTTAGACCTTCGCTAATTCTTGAATTAAACCGATAAGTTAACAAATCCTGATGATCAACTAACGGTTCACCGCCATATTGGTCTTTTCTTAATTTTTTACCGGCTTTCACATTAAAGAACCGCAAGCTTAAAATATCATCAACCGATTGTAAAACCTCAGGCGAAACGCGGATATTTTGGCGCATTAATTCTACTTTAAAAGTGTCAATTGAATATGGACCGTGAAGCAAGTGCTGAAGGAGGATAAGTTCATGCGGCCGTTTCCCGTTAAGAATTTCTTTAGTCAAGAAATTTAATATTTGACGTTCATAATTGGTTAATTTGAGATCAACACCCATTTTTTCTAGGAATTCACCATAATGCTTAAGTTGCGTATTTTGCGCAAATACTAACGGATCAACCGAACCATAATGGTAAAAATCATTAAGTAATGGCGGTCTTCCTAGTTGAGCGGCTAATTCATGATAGGCTTGACGCAATTCTTTCATTGAATCTAACTTAACCTTATCAAGCGATGCTAAAATTCGTTCTTCAGCAACTTTCGTAAAGTTAATTGTTGACACATCAAGATTTGCTGGCAACTTAACTTCGCGACGAGCGCGATCTTTACTTCGGCTATTATCTTGATTCAGTGCCATGGGGATCATATAGTTATGCTGATAATTTCCAATAAAATCAATTACTGTTACAAACTCTTTCCCCGGATATTTTCTTAAGCCGCGGCCTAGTTGTTGTGTAAAAACGATTGGTGACTGCGTATTACGCATCATCACAATTTGATTTAACGAAGGAATATCGACACCTTCATTAAAAAGATCAACAGTGATAATATACTCAATTTTCCCCGCCTCAAGCTGCTCAACGGCATTTAACCGTTCTTGATTACTGCTTTGATTAGTTAACGCAATTGCCGGATGATGGGAAGCACTAAATAAGGCTGCTAATTCTTTTGCTTCTGCCTGACGACTGCAAAAGACCAGTCCTCGTGCTTGATTACCGCAATAACCATAGTAATCTAATTGGTCAAGGATATACTTAACCCTTTTAGAAGCAACTAATTGACTTAATTTAGCAGTTTCAGTAATAACTTCGCCATCAACCTCATAATCAGTTACGCCGACATAATGGAAAGGAGCCAGCATTTTAGCAGCTAACGCATCCTTCAAGCGAATTTCATAAGCTAAATGGTAATCAAATAATTTAAACACATCCTGGCTATCCATTCGCTCGGGTGTTGCTGTCATCCCCAACCAAAAACGGGGTGTAAAGTGGTTTAATACTCGCTGGTAACTAGGGGCAGCCGCGCGGTGGGCCTCATCAATTAAAATATAATCAAATTCAGTCGGTTTAAGGCTATCAAGAATCGACTGCTGACTAAGTGTTTGGACGGTAGCAAATAAATACTTAGCATTCCAGTCATGGCAATTCCCGGTTAACAGACCATAATCTGCTCGGCTGCCACCGATAACCCGCTGAAAACTAGCTAATGATTTGCGGGCAATCTGTTCTCGGTGAACAATATATAAAAAGCGACGCGGCTGATATTTTTTCACCGCAAATGCACCAAGATAAGTTTTCCCTGTTCCCGTTGCTGAAACAACTAAGCCCTTGTTAACTCCCCTTGTGACAAGGTCATCCAATTGTTCTAATGCAGCTTTTTGCATCGCATTCGGCTGAACCGTCCCTAATCGTTTTGGACGAGGCAGGTTAGTTTCCGGCGGTTGCCAGTTCATGCGGTATTTTGCAAGCCATTCTGAAGTTAAAGGATTACTTTCCCGCTTAACAGTGTTCAATTCGGTTGTTAGTTGTTGAAAAAGGCTTCCCTCTTGGCGTGAACTTAATTTTAAATTCCATTCTTTATTAACCAGCAAAGCAGAACGAGTAAAATTAGCACTGCCTATAATCATCGTTTGATATTCACCATGATCAAACAAATATCCTTTAGTATGAAAGCCGCTAATATCAGCAATTTCAACAGTTAAGTTTGGTATTTTTTGTAATTCCTCAAATACAGCAGGTTGGTTAAAATTCAAATAATCACTTGTAATTATCGTTCCATTAATTCCTGTTTTTGCTAAATCAGCCATTACCGCTTTGAATGGTACCAACATATCCAATGTGATAAAAGCAACCGACCATGTAAAACTTTTGCATGATAGTAGTTCTTGGCGCAACATTTGCCAAATCGTAGCTGATTGATTATTAGTTAATAATTGTGGACCTAAAAGCGTATTGCCCTGATATTGATTGCTGATAAGTCCATTCAAAATTGCATCTTGCAATACCAAACTATCCATGAAACGCACCTTTCTTAAAAGTTAGACAAGAAATAAAAACAAGCCACAAATAAGGCCACAGATAAACCCAGCAATTACATCTCGCGGAAAATGTACGCCGCCAATCACACGGGTAATCGCAGAAATAATAGTTAATATGAATAAAGTTATTCCCAAAAAAAGGCTTAACTTTAGTCCGCACATGGCAATAACAGTTGCTGAAAAAACATGCCGGCTTGGTAGCGAATCACCCGTTTTATTACGAAAAATCAACGGATCAATTGCGAATTTTTCATATGGACGAGGGGCATTAATTCGTTGGCGGACAAATGAAAGCATGAGAAAGCCAATGCCAGGGATGAGGAGAAAAGACCATAGTGCTGAGCAATCATTTTTTCCTACCCATATCAAAATTGCACAGTAAGCAACATACATTACCCATACTACAAACTTATTAGCAATCCGTAATAAAGAAACAGCCCATGGGTGCCGACGAAAGGGAGCCGTGATTCGTTGATAAGTTTTTTGATAATTTTCCTTCATTAGGGCAAATCATTCCCCGCAGCAAGGTATAAATCATACCATTCTTGGCTAGTCAGGGTAATGTCGCTCCCTTTTGCACTATCGATTATATGTGCTGGCGTCATAGTGCCTAATAATACCTGCATGTGGGCAGGGTGCCGCAAGATCCACGCAACAGCAATTGCATTTTTGCTTACCTCATACTTGCGGGCAAGCGATGCCAACATTTCATTTAGCTCGGGAAATTGATCATTATTAATAAACGTTCCTGCAAATGTCCCATATTGGAAAGGCGACCAGGTTTGAATAGTCATATGTTTACGACGCGTATATTCTAATAAGCCGCCGTCATGATCATTCGCCGCATTGTCAGTCATATTTGTATGAAGGCCAAAATCAATCATCCCTGTATGCTTTAAGCCAAATTGAACCTGGTCAATTAATATTCGCTGATTGGTTGCAGACTGAAGAAGGGCAATTTGTTGCGGATTGAAATTCGATACCCCAAAATGCCGTACTTTTCCTGCTGCATGGAGCTGATCAAATGCCGCCGCTACTTCTGCAGGATCCATTAACGGGTCAGGGCGATGAATTAAGAATGAATCAAGGTAGTCAATGCCCATCCGTTGTAAAATGCCATCTACAGCAGCTATTAAATGTTTTTTTGATGAATCGTACCTTGTTATCTTATTGTCTGCATTTGCAAAAAGTCCTCCTTTAGACTGAATATAAAAGTCATCACGGGTAAGACTGCTTCTGCTGAGTGCCTTGCCAAAGTGAATTTCTGAAGAACCACGGCCTAATTGTGGATCATTGCCGTAAATATCAGCCGAATCAATAAAGTTTATCCCAACATCATGCGCCGCTTCTAAGGCATCGACCGCTTTGGGTACCGGTAATGTTCCCATTCGCATGATACCTAAAGCAATATTCGATACTTCCCAACTTGTTGCACCAATTTTAACGTTTCTCATGTCAACGTCTCCCTTTTTTCTCCTGGTCTTATGCTATTTTAATTTTAAGTTATCCTTTTTTTATTTGCCATTCATTCTGAGTTAAATTCATGTTACATTTAAGAAAATTCAAATTAGGGGTGATGACAATTGAAAGTACAAACCAAAGGAATATTACTTGCTGCCGGTGGTGCCTCATTATGGGGCGGCTCAGGAGCGGCAGCACAATATTTATTTAGTACAAGCAATATAACTACTAGTTGGCTAGTTACCATTCGGTTATTGATCGCTGGCATTCTTCTAACTATTTGGAGCATTTATAAGAAGCCGCAACAAATTCATGATATTATTACCAATCGATTTAATATCGTTATACTTCTTATGTTTTCTATATTAGGGATGATGAATTCGCAATTAACGTATTTCTTAGCAGTCAAGTATAGCAACGCTCCGACCGCAACCGTTATTCAATATTTGCAACCAGTAATTATAATTATTTGGCTAGCGCTTGCTCAGCATAAATGGCCGCGGCGGATTGATAATATTTCGATTACGATTGCCTTGATTGGGACTTTCTTTCTTGTCACTGGCGGTCATATTAATACTTTAACTTTGACACCGCTAGCCCTATTTTGGGGAATTTGGTGTGCCTTTGCAGCAGCCTTTTACACCATGCTTCCCCGGCCGTTATTACAAAAGTTTGATGCCCTAACAGTATGTGGTTTAGCAATGTTAGTTAGCGGTATTATCTTGATTCCGATCTTATTAACAGGCCCATTCCCCACCCTAACAAGTTGGCAGTGGTTGCTTGTTATTTATATCGTTATTGGCGGGACAATGTTTTCTTATACCATGTTCTTACAGAGTATCCGCTATATTTCGCCTGCTGCTACAGGAATCTTGAGTGCCTTTGAACCCTTAATCGCAACATTGCTGGCTGTTACTCTTCTTGGAACGCGTTTAACAATTGCTGCTGTAATTGGTTCGTTATTAATTCTTTTAACCACCTTTTTACAAGCCGTCCCCGTTGATCGGATGGTGAAAGTTTTAAGCAAAACAAAGAAAAAAGCATGATAGCAAAGTCATTATGACTTCTATCATGCTTTTTTCTATAATCTAACATTTAGCACTATTTTAACAACAAAATTCACGGTATCTCATTAATGTAAGCGCTAAACTAAAGGTGATTAAAAATACTTATCTGAAAGGAAGCTACCATTTATGCCTATTAAATACCATGAACAAAGCCGTGAATTCCACCTCTATAATGATCACATAAGCTATATTATCAAGGTCCTTCGTAACGACCAATTAGGGCAGCTCTTCTTTGGTCAACGAGTTCCTGACCGTGCTAATCATGACTATTTAATCGAAAACACCTACCGTCCGGTTACTTCATACGTATATGATAACGATTATTCCTTTTCATTAGGCAATTTAAAACAAGAGTATCCAACCTACGGAACAACCGATTACCGGATGCCGGCTTTTGAAGTCAAACAGCCGGATGGTAGTACAATTACTAATTTTAAATATATATCACACAAAATTTTTCCTGGTAAACCTAAACTTAATAACCTGCCTGCAACCTATACTGAAGATGATAGCGAAGCAACAACACTCGAAATCTTACTTCATGATTCGCTGATTGATGTTGATCTCGTTTTAACATACACCATTTTCAACCACTATAATGCAATTGCCCGCAGTGTTAAATTTATTAACCGCGGTGAGCATTCTTACCAATTAACTACTGCAATGAGTATGAACCTTGACTTACCAGATGACGATTATGATTGGTTGCAGTTCTCCGGTGCGTGGGGTCGTGAACGTCAGCTAAAATCCGCTCACCTGCGTCCCGGAATCCAATCAGTCGGCAGTACTCGCGGGGCTTCCAGCCATATGGAAAATCCCTTTGTTATCCTCAAGCGGCCACATACTGATGATTTTCAAGGAGAAGCATATGGTTTTTCATTAGTTTATAGCGGTAACTTTCTTGCCCAGGCTGAAGTTGACCCTTACAAGGTGACACGGGTTCAAATGGGAATTAATCCATTCCACTTTTCATGGAAACTTAATCCCCAGGAATCATTTCAAACGCCAGAAGCAGTAATGGTTTATACCAATAACGGGCTTAATGACCTTAGTCAAAACTTCCACCATCTTTACCAGCAACGATTAGCACGCGGATATTGGCGTGACCGGCAGCGCCCAATCCTTATTAATAATTGGGAAGCTACTTACTTTGATTTCACAGAAGACAAACTCCTCTCTCTTGCTAAAACAGCTAAATCCCTAGGAATCGAGCTATTCGTTCTTGATGACGGCTGGTTTGGCAAGCGGACAACAGAAACGGCCGGCCTGGGTGATTGGTGGGTTAATCGTGATCGCCTTCCAGATGGTATTAGCGGTCTATCAGCTAAGATTCACGATTTAGGAATGATGTTTGGTCTATGGTTTGAACCTGAAATGACAAATAAAGACAGCGAACTTTACCGGCAACATCCTGATTACATTATTGAGACCCCTAATCGCCATGCATCGCAGGGAAGAAAACAATATGTCCTCGACTTTTCACGGCCAGAAGTAGTAGATTACGTATATCAATTAATGGCAAAAGTCTTACGTGAAGGAAACGTGGATTACGTTAAATGGGATATGAATCGTAATATCACAGAATGTTTCTCAACCGCATATCCTGCTGATCAACAAGGTGAAATCTTCCACCGCTATATTTTGGGAGTTTATCGGCTCTATGACCAGTTAATTCATGATTTCCCTAAGATCCTATTTGAATCTTGCGCTAGTGGTGGCGGACGGTTTGATGCCGGTATGCTTTACTACGCTCCCCAAGCATGGACAAGCGATGATTCAGACGCAATTGAACGCTTAAAGATTCAAACTGGAACATCGTATTGCTACCCGACTAGTTCAATGGGCGCACATGTTTCTGTTTCCCCAAATGAACAGTTACAACGCCAAACACCTCTTAAGACTCGTGCTGACGTAGCCTACTTTGGTGCATTCGGCTATGAACTAGACCTCAATGCCCTTTCACCAGATGAATTAGCGAAAATCAAACAACAGATTATTTTTATGAAAAAGCATCGGCAGCTCTTCCAGTTTGGAACCTTCTACCGGTTAAAAACTCCTTTTGAAAGCAATATCGTCGCCTGGCTTGTCGTTTCTCCTAATAAAAAACATGCCATCATGGGATATTTTAAAATCCTTAATGATGTTAATGCAGAATATCGGTTACAACGGATTCCAGGGCTTAATTCAACTGCTAATTACCGGATTACAGAAGAAGCCGGAAACTATCTTGGCTCGTTTAGCGGTAGTGAACTAGCTAATATTGGCCTTGTTACTACCGATGCATCTGCAGGAGAAAATAAAGAAACTACTGATTTTTACAGCAGACTATTTATCCTTGACGCAGAATAACGGTGAGGTGGTTTTATGTATCGAATTAAACGGATAATTATGGCTTTTATTGGCGTAACGCTCTGTGGTTTTTGTGTTGGTATGCTCCAAAAAGCTAATCTTGGCGTTGACCCGTTCACCTGCTTTGTAACTGGAATTGCTAATATTTTTAGTTCAACCTATTCAACCTTCTATTTAATTTTAACAGGGGCGCTACTACTGCTCGTCCTAATCCTACGACGGCATTATATTGGAATTGCGACAATAATCAACCTATTTTTTACCGGCATAGCAGCTGATGTAATGCACGCGCTGTTAGATACGGTATTTCCCCATCCTAGTCTCGCAATTCGCTGGAGCCTAATGCTAGTCGCAATTGTTTTCACTTGTCTAGCAGCAGCTCTTTACTTTACTGCCGACCTTGGAGTATCCGCCTACGATGCAATTGCGCTCATTGCCGCTTATAAGTATCGTCTTCTCCCCTTTAAATACTGTCGAATAATTACGGATAGCATTTGTGTCCTAGTCGGTTTTGCTTTCAACGTAACTCTCGGCGTTGGCACAATAATTACCGCCCTATTTATGGGACCATTAACGCAATGGTTCAGGAGTCATTTGGCCGAACCGATCCTTACTCATGGACAAATAAAAACGGTAATGTAATAAGGCTAACGAATTCTTCTAAGTACGTATTCTAGATTTTACTCTGCTGTCGGTATTGGCGCGGACTAATTCCATAAGTCCTTTTAAATACCCGGGTAAACGAGTTTGTCCGTTGATAGCCACAGTGTTCTGCTACCTGATCAATACTAAGCTCCGATGACTCTAACAGGTGCCGTGCTTTGGTAATCCGAAAATTGCGAATATATTCACTGGGCGTTAAATCAAGATTTTGTTTAAACAAATCAGTAAGGTAACTTCGATTAACGTTAACTGACTGCGCAAGACTATCGACCGTCACTGTCGTTAGATGATGACTTACATGGTGAATTGCCGCTGTTACATAAGGATTTTGCTTCGGTTTAATTTGTTGGACATCCGCAATTGTTCCGGTAGCAATATAGCTTAGAAAACGAAAAAGGCAGCTTAAAGCGCGTAAATTATTCTCAGGGATCATAGAATCAAGGGCTAGGATCTCATTAACACAGTTGGCAAGTCCATATGATTCATCACTATTGAATACCGGACTTGTTTCTGAAAGATTGAGCTGATCAATCCACACAGCTGCACTTTTACCGGTAAAGCCCAGCCACACATAGGACCACGGTGTTTCTGTATCCGCAATATATGTAGTTCTATAATTAGGTTCGATTAAAAACCCTTGCCCTGCATGAAGGTGGTAGGCAACATTATTAACCTTGAATATGCCAGACCCGGATAAAATATAATGGATTAGGTAATATGGACGGACTGCTGGCCCATACCTGTGTCCTGACATCGTATCTGAACGACCAACTGATGTTAATCCTAGTTCTATGTTTGACGAAACAGCATAATCACGTGAAATTGCTTTTTCCATTATTTTTTGCTCCCCTTATACAAAATAACGATAGCGTTTTCAAAATCGTTCAAAAAAAGACAGCTCAGATTAATCTGAGCTGTCTTTTTAGGTCAGGGCGGTATGTGGGATTCGAACCCACGCGTGCCGGACCCACAAACCGGTGTGTTAACCAAACTTCACCAATACCGCCATAACAACTGTTAATAACTATAACACAAAATAACGGTAAATAAAAAGACTTTTTTTATTTTTCTTGATCATTTTTGGAATAATTAACCATTCGTAAGAAATTATCAACATCTAAACTAGCTCGACCGATCAATACGCCGTCTACATTAGGCTTATTCATAATCTGTCCAACATTGTCAGGATTAACACTACCACCATATAAAATACGAATCTTATCAGCAATCTCATACGTATAATTATCAGCAATCGTTCGGCGAATCTGTCGACATCCTTCCTCGGCTAAAACCGGGTTTGCGTGTTGACCATATCCTACTGCCCAACTTGGCTCATAGGAAACAACTACATTTTTAATTTGGTCAAGCGAAACTCCACGAAGCACGCTCATTAACTGCTGAAAGACGTAATGAATTTCTCCATTAACTTCTTTTTGGACCATTGTCTCATCAGTACAAATAATTGGTGTCACGCCCATCTCAAGCGCTGCTAGAACTTTTCGATTGACTGTGTCATTATCTTCATTAAACAAGCGGCGACGTTCAATATGCCCTAACATAACATAGGACACTCCAGAATCTGCCAGCCCCCGCAAACTAATTTCACCAGTATATGGACCTGAATACTCGGCCGATGCATTTTGGGCAATAATTTTTAACCCCGAATCATCTGCTGCTTGAATCATGCTTGGCAGTGAAAATGCCTGTGCTGCAATTCCAACTTCAAGCTTTTGCGGATCCGGCAACTTATTTTTTATCGCGTTAACAAATTCTACAGACTCTTGAACGTTTTTATGCATCTTCCAATTAGCTGCAATAAAAGGTTTTCGCATTTTTCGCTCCTCCTTTAACTATCAGTTTTAAGTGTCGCATATTTCCCACAAATTTTTCATTAAATATTCGCTAAATTTTGTCCCATACTGATTCCGTTTTCTTTTATAAGTTAACAAATTCTTGCTATTCTTTAGCTAAGAGGATTCTTAACGGGAGGGACATTGATGAAACGAATTTATGAACTAGCTACTAAGTTTAGTCACGCTTTACGCCTGTTCACGATCTTAGCCTTAGCAATTTTAGGAACCGTATTGACAGTTCTCTTATTTACTGAAATTTTCTCACTTATACCATTAATGATAGCCGGAAATACCGACCATGTTATTTTCAAAATTTTAGATCGAGTAATTGTCTTTTTCCTTTTCTTTTCATTTATCACGATGATTATTGCTGCCTTAAAACATCATGGACATATTGCAGTTGATTTTCTGCTTAGCTTAGGTATCATGGCCCTAATTCGAGGACTTATCGCTGCTCACGGACAGCCTTATGAAATCCTCACAAGTTCTATTGCTATTTTATTGTTAATTATCGGTATGGTAACATTGAAACACTTTATGAAATGAGGAGTCTTACAAATGATAAAAGCATACTTAATTCACGGAACCTCAACTCGTGATGACGACTGGTTTCCATGGCTAGAGGAAGCAGCTAAACCGGCTATTGAAATTGACCGGCTTTGGCTCCCTAACCCTTATCGTCCAATTCAGAGTGAATGGAGTCAAGCAATTGATGATCAAATCGAACCTCATGATAACCTTATTCTCATCGCTCATAGTCTCGGTTGTATTACTGCCCTGCGTTATCTTGAGCACCATCAAATTAAGAATGCACGTTTATTACTGGTTGGGGCGTTCGATAAAAATTTACCTAACTATCCGCAACTTGATAAATTTATGGTACCGACACCCAATTATCAGCAAATCAATCCTAAAATATCTAAAGCAACGGTAATTACCGCGAAGGATGATCCGATTGCGCCATACAAAAATAGCATTGAAGTCGCTAATAAGATTAGAGCAAAACTCATAGTACAAGAAACCGGCGGCCACTTTTTAAGTAGCGATGGTTTCACAAAGTTTCCTCTAGCCTTAAAAGAGTTAAACAAATTGGCTAAATAACTTAATTTTTTAAAGATAAATAGCCAAATACATTCACAATTAAAATTAATTTATTCACATAACAGTTACTTATAATATTTTCCTTATAAATGCGCTCTTTTCGCATAAAAAAGCTCATTAAAAGCTTAGCTAATTATTATCGCCACTGTTGCTAAGACCTGTTACAATACTTGGTGGAGAGGGGAAAACAAAGATTTTAATTTGTTTTCCAAAAAGGCAACTATAATTAGTTGTGCTGTAAAAAATGTCTTAATTATGTAAAGGAGTTGTTCAATATGATGTCAATTATGAGTAATATGATCGCCTTGGTTAGCTTTGTTGCACTGATTATTGCAACATGCGCCCACGTAATTAATAACCGGGCCTAGCAATTATTTTATTATTTATACTGGTAAGAGTTGAGAATTAATTTTCTCAGCTCTTATTTTTATTTAACGCCGTCATGTTCTGCTCACTCATCTTTTATTTTTGCGTTACAATTAAAGTAATTTACACTGTTAAGGAAGCCGGTAATTAATGACAAAATTTAAGAAGCACACAACCGAGGAAATGGATTATTGGGAAAAAACACAAGCAAACGAACTATCTAAAATCCGAGCATCCCAACACCATTTAATTTATAACCTCGTTGCTTATGTTGTAATTTCAATTATTGAATATTGGTTGGCTGAAATTAGTAAATCGCAAACATTGCGTGCCGATGCATTTAACAACCTTTCTGGAATCATTTCAACCTTTTTACTCATGATGGGTTTGCACATTGCACAAGATGTCGATGACGACGATATTATTGGTGCTAAACTTCCTGACGGAAACTATCAAGCTCACATAGGATCTGACCAACGAGTACAATTTGTCCGCTGGCGGTATGAAACAATTTTTTCACTTGTAACAGCGGTTGTCATGGTTGCCATTGCGTTAAGCGTAATTATCGATGGAATTAAGAGTCTCCTTACGCCAGCAAGCCGAGTTGTCCCCCAGCCAGTTGCCCTAATCGGGGCGGGAATTGCTTCAATCATTATGCTGGTTGTCTGGTACATGAATCGTCAAACAGGGCTTAAGCTAAAAAATGCGGCATTACTTGCATCGGCTCAAGATAGTTTAAGCGATGCCTTTACAAGTATCGGTACCCTAATTTCAATTGGCGGAGCTCTCCTTTTTAACCTCCGCTGGCTTGATGGTGCAACAAGTATCGTTGTCGGTTTCTTTATTCTTTACTCTGGATTAAAAATCTTTTTCGAGAGCAGCCTTAACTTAACCGATTACTTTGACCCCCGTGCGGAACAAGAATACCGCCAAGCTATTATGCAAGTTAAACCGATTATTAAGGTTGTCGAATTAAAAGCCCACTATAATGGCAATGTAGTTACCCTCGACGCATCTGTTATGGTGAATGCTAAAATGACAATCTTACAAAGCTTCCAGCTATCAGAACATATTGAAAATATGCTTCGCGAAAAATTCGGCATTATTGATACCGATATTTCATTTATCCCTGACCCGCATTCATTTTTAGACAAAGATATTTCAGGAGATTTTTAATTTTATTTAAATTAGAGATTGACAAACTAAAATGAGAATGTTTTAATAAACACAACATCAAATGAAAGGAACGACAATTATGACTACCTGCTCATTAAATACAGCTAAGTACTATAACAACTATGCTTATCGCGCATAAGTGTCTGTACTTTAGGTACGGACAACGGTGTTCGTACCTAAGCAGGGTTGTTTTAATGAGTCCTTTGCTAGGTACACAATCTAGTAAAGGGTAGCGTTCTTCCATTATTTATACTACCAAGCCCACTAACTGGATTGTGCAATCACCGCTGATCTAGTTAGTGTTTTTTATTAGAATTTAAGGAGAATCAAATAATGAAAGCTACTAAAAAGTCATTAAATCAATCTGAACCTACTTTTGGGTTCGGCGAAAGTTTACTTATTCTTGCCGGCATCCTATGTATTCTCGGATACTTGATTATTTTTAAGCACCAAGAACCGCAAGCTCCACTATTCATTTCTTTTGTCCTGCTTGCAGTTTACGGTCGGATTCGTGGATTTAAGTGGGATACAGTAATGGACGGTATGCGAAGCGGTCTTCGGGCTGGCGTTGATCCTTTAATTATTTTCCTCTCTATCGGGGTTCTCATCGCTACGTGGATTTTTTCAGGAACCATCCCCACTATCATGTACTTTGGATTTGAAATTATTTCTGTTAAATTCTTTCTACCAACCGTCTTTATCGTTTGTACCCTTGTCGGTGTTGCATGTGGAAGTTCATTTACCACTGTTTCAACAATGGGAATTGCCTTTATTGGAATTGGCGCAACATTAAAAATTAATCCTGGTCTTACTGCTGGTGTTATTGTTTCTGGTGCATTTTGTGGATCAAATATTTCGCCGCTTTCTGGAACAACTAATCTTGCCGCCAGCGTTGGTGAAATCAGTATTTACAAACATATTAAATCACTTCTAGTCACTGATATTCCTGCATGGGCGATCTGTATTATCCTATACACCTTCCTCGGACTCAACTCTAAGAATGTTAGTCTAAGTGCGGTTCATAAAATGATGAATGGTCTTGCAAATGGTTTCTGGATTTCCGGGTGGGCACTTTTACCGGTTTTGCTCTTAATAATTCTTGCATTCTTACAGGTACCCGCTATTCCCTCTCTTGGTCTCGGATCATTGTTTGCTGCTTTGTTAGGATGGATTCATGCACCAAGTACAAGCATCTCAACCATTACTAATACCATCATGACTGGTTACGTCTCTCATACCGGTGATAAGACAATTGATACTTTACTTTCTAAGGGTGGAATTGCAAGTATGCTAACTTCACTTGCCCTTATTATCTTTGCTTTGGCTCTAGGCGGTCTTTTAATCAAGTTTAATATTATCAAAGCAATTATTGACCACCTTGCTGGTATTGTAAAAACCCCGGGCCGACTTACAATGGCCACCGCTGTTACTTGTGTGGGTGTTAACTTAATGGTCGGGGAGCACTACTTAGCAATTATTCTTCCCGGTCAATCATTCTTGCCAGCATTTGAAAAACTTGGCTTAAAACGAGCATACTTAACCCGAATCCTAAACGATGCGGGAGCCGCGGTTAATGCAATTGTTCCTTGGAGTGTATCCGGCGTATTTATTGCCAGCACCTTGCAAATTAATCCGCTTAACTTTATTCCATGGGCTTTCTTCCCATTCTTAGTTACGATCATCTGTGTTGTAGCTGGGATGCTCGTTAAAGTACCGGCTAAACAATCTACCGTCGCCAATTTAGCAACAGACCAAGCCTAAATTTATTTCTTATCAAAATTTTCATGTTATAGTAAAGGCAATGTTAAGATGTTGATTCCATTAAGGAGTGATACCTATGCGAGCCTTTACTCACAGTGAATTAGCAAAATATGATGGTCGAGAAGGCCGTCCTGGTTATATTGGCGTCAATGGAAATGTTTATGATGTCTCAGAAGTTCCAGAATGGGAGGGTGCTGAAGTCCATGGTAGTGTCGTTGGTCATGATTTATCAGACGTCACTTACCAAGAAGCAGCCCAGAAGTATTCTCCCGTTTCAAAGCTGCCATTAATCGGAAAATTAGTTGATTAAAATAATTAATAATAGCCTGGCGATTATCCTAAATGTCTAAACAAAGGCTCCCTAAATCGATTATTGATTTGGAGAGTCTTTATTTTTGCTTATTCTTCATTAACAACAGTAATCCGTTCGCGATGATGACGAGGAGCTAAAATCTCATCTACAACTACTTCTGCAACTGTTCCCGTTGAAACCTTTGATTCTTTTTGTTCATTAAACAATAGTTGATCTTTACCCACAATATAACCTGTTGCTGGGCCCGCCTCAAACATTGCTGATGGCGAGATTCCAACCCAGTCAATATCTGTAATCGTTTCTAAGTATTGCAACTCTTTTAACTGTTGTCGTGGTGTATTAATCCACTTTTCAGCACCTGGCATTTTAGCAATGTCTTCAACAAATAAGTGCTCATCAGCACCAGTCTTGAGGCTGCCGGCCCCTAAAATAAAAATTAATCTAATCTTATTTTTCCGTGCTATGCTTACTAACCTTTCAGCTAAGCGCGTTTGACGATCCGCATTTTCAGGACTGGTTCCATACGCGTCCACAATCACGTCAAACCGCGACAACAAACTCTCATTCAAAGCAAAAATATCACCGCTTAATAATTTTGCATCATTACCAAGGATTTCTCGTGCTTTGTTTTCATGCCGTACAATTCCAGTTACATCTAATTCGGGTTTTGTGGTTGCTAATTTATATATTGCACTACCGGCCATTCCAGATGCACCAATTATTCCGACTCTGATCATTGGTAATCACTCCTCAATGTTTGTCCAAAGTTACTTTTACGATTACCTTATCATGAAAAAGTGCAATTCCAAAAAGAAAGGACTTCATAATAAAATTCACCATTAACTAACTGCTTTTAAATTTTTTTCATTTAGGTAATCTTTAATTGTCGCCATCATCGCATCTCCATAATGTTCAAGACGGTACTTACCTACTCCCTCTACTGTTAAAAATTCCGCCGATGTTTGGGGAAGAACACGTACCATGTCATTGAGACTCGTATTAGTGAAAACAATAAATGGAGCGACTTTAGTTTTCTTTGCGAGCTCTAAACGTTTTAAGCGCAGTTTCTCAAATAGCTCTTTATCACAAGAAGTAAATCTTATTGGATAATCGCCGAACCTTTTTCTTTTAACTACTACCTTATCTTCCAATACCTCCAACCCTGCCGTTGTTATAAAGAGATACCTTCCTTGCCTTATTTCTAGATAATCAGTTGCTATTAAATAATCTATTAAATTTAAAACTTTCTCTTGTGAATAATGTTGTAATGCTCCATATTACTCGTATATTTTAGCTCCATTTTCCAGTATCCTTTGATTTTGAGATCCCGTAACTATCTTAGCAATGCTAATTTTGTTATATTGTCCATGAGTTAGCTTTACTAATGCAATCAAGGTCTGTGACTCCAGTGTAATATCGTCTAATTCGCCTTTATATAAACAATTACTGCATTGGTGGCAAGGGTGACAATCCCCGCCTAAGTACCTTGCGATTTCTTTCCGTAAGCATCTCGACGTATTAGCGTACTGTGCTACTGACTGAAGACCGTTGTATTGCCGAATTTTTTCTTCATTATCAATATCGATTCTCTTATTAATTGTCCACCATTGTTTTTTAGTATTAGCCTGTTTGAAATAAAGGATAACCTCACAAGGCAGATCATTTTTCACACTCCTTATGTCTAATAAGTACTCGCCTAAACTTTTCGGACTACTTATATGGATCATAAATCGAACATTCACAGGGCATTTACGAAAATTGGCTAAATTCGTGGTTATAAATATCTGATCTTTCATTTGATCTGGGGCACAAGACACTGCTACATTAACATGCCGAGCTCTTAAATATGTCGCCAATGCATTGCCTTCTTCGGCTGAGCGAACACATATAATGCCAGCCTGCCCCTTATACTTATCAATATACCCAATGAGCAATCTTTTTATATTGATTGGCGGCTGAACTACTCGGAGTTTAATAGTTTGGGAACTTAGCTTCTGGATAATACTACTATTTTGGCTGTTCATCTTATTCGTGCTCATTTATTTCTCCTTAACACATTTTATGGTAAAGATATTATAGCAGTACTGTTTGATTCGAATGCAAGAATAAATTTTAAATATTACAAATAAAATAAGCGAAGTTAGCTTAAACAATAACTTCACTTACCAATTTATTATGATTTCTCCTGTGCTATTAAATAATGACGAATATTACGAATGCATTTATTAAATTCCACCCATTCATTAAATGTCATTTCAACATTTTTGACTTGATACTTGTCTGGCGGTGTAATAATCGCTAATTCTTGTCCTTGATGCTTAAGAATAAGATGCGATTTAAGCTTCTCAAGCGTATAATGGCGTCCTGCTAGCCAATCTCTTAATTCTTGAAAAGAAGTTATATCCATATGCCCTTACCTCCTAATGTTATTTTTATTATAAATAAAATATCAACTATTGGCTAAAGACAAATAAAGATGGCATAATAAATTCAATATATCGAAAGAAGAGTGATTAATATGCAAACGGTGGTTATTACTGGTGGAACATCTGGTATTGGCCTTGCAACCGCAAAATTATTCCTTGAAAAAGGTTGGAATACAATGCTTGTTGGTCGTGATCATCAAAAAGGACACGACGTTGCTAAGCAATTAAGCGAAAAGTACTCGCAAAATCATGTTGCATTTCAGCAAGCTGATATCAGTAAGGCAGCTGATGTTAAAAAGCTTTATCAAGCAACGATTAATAAATTTCAAACGGTAGATGCATTGGTTAATAATGCAGGAATCGTCATTCATGGTGAATTGCACGAAACAAGTGAACAAGATTGGGACAAAATCTTTGCAGTTGATGTTAAGGGAACCTACTTGGTTAGCAAAGCATTTCTTCCGATAATGATTAAGAATAATCATGGTAGTATCGTTAATATTTCTTCGGTTTCTGGTATGGCTGGTGATCGGGCAATGGTTGCTTATAATGCTGCCAAGGGCGCAATCATTAATATGACTCGGGCAATGGCTATCGATTATGGTAAGAATAATATTCGAGTAAATGTCGTTGCTCCAGGACCGACTGACACTCCGCTTTTTCACCAGGATAAACAAAAATTTGCTCAAAATAGTCCCTTAAACCGTATTGTTGAACCAGAAGAGGTTGCGGCTGCAATCTATTTTGTTACTAGCCCTGCTGCTAGTGCGATTACTGGCGAAACAATTCCTGTAACGGCAGGATTTGAAATTTCAACTGGCCAGCCAATGTAAAAAAAGCATTAGTAGTATCTATCTGCTGCTAATGCCTTTTTAATATCATTAGGTTTACTTTATTTATCTTCACCACCAATAATCTTATCTAACAACCGCGATAATTCTTCCTTTTCACTTGCTGTTAGATTATCAAAAAGGTGACCAAACATTTTTTGCTGCTGATCCTTAATTTCATTAGCTCGGGCTTCTCCTAAATCAGTCAAGAAAATTAAAGTGGCACGTTTATCAGTTGGGTCCACAGTCCGCTTAATATAACCATCATCCTCAAGCTTACTGAGCGATTCGGAAACTGATGATTGATTAATTCCCGCCTTTTCAGCAATCTTTTTCGCACGAATTCCTTCAGAAGCATCCGCAATAATTGTCAAAAGATTTTCCCGAATTAATCCCTGCCGGTTCATAAAACTAGGTCGGCCATTCATCATTGCTGAACGGTCAAATTCTGGGCGCTGGTTCATCATGTCTGACCAGCCATTCATTGACTGTCTCCCCGCCATTGGACCATTCATCGGTGAAAAACCACCACGCCCAAACATATTATCATTATTCATATCTGCTTGTTGAAATTCACGACCGCCAAAGCCGAATTTCCCCATTTGTTGTCGTGCAAAGCCTTGGTTGCTTCCCCATAAAGTATTGCCCCGTAATACTGATAAACTCTTTAACATTTTTTGAATTAATTCCATATCACTGATCTCTGCCATGATTATCTCTCCTTAAATTATATTATTTTAGTTTGATTAAGAATTTACTTTCGAACTTTACTTCTTACTTCAGCAGTCTTTAATGGATTGCCTGATACTAGAAAAACAAGAAGTACAACCATCGTTCCTAAAGCGATTAATTGATTTGTAAGCGTATCATTATCCTCCACTAATTTTATCGTTTAACAATATACTTCGGTACCGATGTATATAATATAATACCTTTGTATTTTATTGTCGATATATTTCGGTACCAAATTAATTTAAAAGTGTTTTTGTGGAAAATTAATACTCCGCTTTACTAGTATTTCTAATTTATCTATTTTAGAATTTGCTTAAAGGTATATCGAAGGGTGGCTAATACAGTGATTCATAATATCCAAACTGTCTCTGGTTACATTGAAGAAATCGAAAAATTAATTAACGATAAGAAACAAAATTATTATTTTCGCGGACAAGATGATGCTTTTTCAAACACCTTACCCTCTGTATTCCGCAGTCGAAAACTTCTCGATAATGAGGATAATATGTTTAATGATTTTTTAATGACTGATCCACAGCTTTTTGAAAAATGCCGGACTAATTTTGAACGCATGGCATTAATGGAACACTACCACCTGCCGACTAGGCTACTAGATGTTAGTAGTAATCCGCTCATCGCCCTCTTTTTTGCAGTTAAGGGTGGTCAGGGTAATGGGGAAGTATATATTTATAAGGACCAACCTAACCGCGATAAATTAGCTAAAATGCTTGATGAACGAGGATGGCACGAACTTATTGCTGAATATGATTTTAAGAGTGGCTTAACTAATCACAATTATTTCAAGAAAAACGCCTTTAGCAACGAAATGCAGCTTGAGTCCTCGTTGGCAAGGCAGTCGATGGCCGATAAAAGTGCCTTTTTCCAGACAATTAAAAACTTCTACCAGTTAGATGATAATTATATTAGTCAGCAGCATCGGCTATGGAGTAATGACTATCTTAATTATTTTGATGATAATACCTCAAACTACTTTGCTGAATTCAAACATGACTTACATACATTGCCTTTCCTTCGTTTATTTGAGGAAGCCAAGCGTGACATTCCAAGCTTTGAAAACAAATTAAATCCCCTCGAATTAATTGTCCCCAAAATTGTAACCGTCAAACGAATGAGTCGTCGAATGGAAAATCAGCAAGGTCTTTTCCTTTTCGTTCCCTTTATCGGCGATGAGTATGATCAATCCGTAAACATTAATTACTCTGAGGTTGAACACCAAGCACAATCGGCAATCGATATCCTTAGTCTTTATAATTCTGAGAAGCCTAATGAAAAAGAAAAGTATATTATTCCCGCCCAATATAAGCGTCCCATTCTAGATGAATTGTCAAAACTCGGCATTGACTACAGTTTTATTTATCCAGAAGATCATGCCAAGAAAGCAGAAATGATTAAAGAGAAATATTTGGGCCTCTAATTTGTCACAAATTGTATACAACTGTTCAAGAACGTGCCGATTAGCGATAATTGTGGAATGACAGCAATTGCCAAGAAAGAATAAGGTAACTACTTCTTTAAATATAGAACGACATAACGACGATAATATCTATCATTTTCAATCATAAGTTTACTTCTCCCATCCCGAAACGGCTACTTTACCAATCATATGACCACTTTCTACTAAACTATGTGCCTTACGTAGATTAGCTGCATTCAAAGGAGATAATGATCGTGTTAACGTGCATTTCAACTTACCTTCATCAAGTAGTTGTGCGATTGTATCTAAAATAGTATGTTGAGTTTGCATATTGCTCGTATGATAGTAAGATTTGGTATACATCCATTCCCATGTAAAAGTAGCCTTTTTCGGAGTCAAAAGACGTAGGTTAATTGGCCGCTTATTTTCAGTGATTGAAGCAATAGTCCCTTCTGGTTTAATTAACTCACACATTTCTTTCCAGTGACTATCGATATCTTTGAGTTCTAAAATATAGTCTACATATTTGTAGCCTAACTTTCGTACTTCATCAACTAAGTTATTCCTGTGGTTTACAGTATACTTAGCGCCATGTTCTTTAACCCACTTAATACTTTCAGGACGTGAGGCCGAAGCGATAACAGTTAAGCCTGCATTGGCCGCTAATTGAGTTGCAACCGAACCTACTCCTCCAGCGCCATTAATAATAAGGATAGTTTTACCTTTATTTTCTGAACTAGTAGTTGGTAATGATAACTGTTCAAATAATGCTTCATATGCAGTTAATGATGTCAGAGGCATTGCAGCCGTTTCATCATCACTTAATGTCTTTGGCGCGTGTCCCACAATTCGTTCATCGACTAATTGATACTCACTGTTACTCCCAGGACGCTTAAAAGATCCAGCGTAGAATACTCTATCACCAGGTTTAAAAAGAGATACTTGTGCCCCTACTTCTTTCACAATTCCACAAGCGTCCCAACCAATAATTTTCGGTGTTGTTAAAGTTCCTCGTCCGTTATGTCGTACACTAGTGTCAACTGGATTAACAGATACAGCATTAATTTTTACTAGTAGATCATGTCCTTTAGGAGAAGGAATATCCTTCTCAAAATCAAATAAACTTTGAGAGTCATTTATGTCTAAATGTCGTGTGAAACCAATAGCTTTCATATCGTATCCTCTTTTCTATTTTGTTTTCTATTTTGTACTAACAAATAGTAACTCGATTTAATAAATTAAAAAGAGGAGAATTTAAATTTTCTATGTAACAATTATTTCCCTAATAGCAACACAACCGGGAATAATGTATTATAAAATAAGTTAATTCTTTGAAAGGGGTGCTAGCCTTGCAAAGGCATATTTTCAATTGTAGTAAAGGCTGTCCAGTAGAAAGCACGTTACAAATAATTTCCGGCAAGTGGAAGAGTGTTATTCTATATCACCTTATAAAAGATGAAGTATGTAGATTTAGTGAATTACAAAAGAAAATGCCTCATTGTTCCCGAAGAATGTTATCTTTACAACTCAATGAATTAGAAACAGATAAAATTATAGAAAAAAAGATATATCCAGTAATTCCACCAAAAACAGAATACCGATTAACTAGCTTTGGAAAGACTTTAATACCAGTTATTCTTGAAATGGAAAAATGGGGACAAATGTATAATTCTATAAATTCATAAAATATTGATTAAAAAGGAAACACCGTAAAACTAATTTTAGTTATCTTACAGCGTTTCTTTAATTATTCTTTATATATGTTCATGAAAAGCCTAAAATAGCCCGTTATAACGACCATAAACGCCGTTATAACGGGCTATCATCTTGCCTAGTGCTGACTAGAGTCGCTGTTTTGTAGTAGCTAAGGTATTGGTACGACAACATTCAACTCTAAACGTGTTAAGGTTTTGTGTTAAAAGCATAGTCAGAAACTATGGTCAAAAGCTGATGTGACGGCAATCTAAAGTATTTTGAATTATTTCATCTAAACGATTACCTTTCAGCTAGGTAATAAACTTCTGCTTTGTCAAAGTTTATTAAGCAATTTGCTTATATCGTTAATCATTAACTGACCGTTATATATTTCTTCTTTGTTTAAAAGGAGTGTGGTTCGAATTTTTTAATGACATACTCTAGAGACTGGGTTAAATGAGCATCATTAAATCAACGAAAATTAGTTTATCAAATTATAAAGTGTAAAGCAAGACCCAATTAAAAAAATAACTACATAACTAATTAACAAACGAATTTTAACATATTTTGACACATCAACATTCCAAGCACCATCATTACCAATGAATTAATTTAAGTATTAGAGTAACGATATTCGATACTAAATAATAAAACCATGTCATTTCTTAAGTTGTATACTTAACAATAAATTACAATGTTAGGAAAGTGATTGCTACTATGGAAAAAGTTACACAGACAGTTTGTTGGTTTTATAATCATTGGATTTGGGGTATTTCATCATTCTTCATATTAACAGTATTATATGGACTATCACTTTTAAAAACTAATTCCTCCTGGCTCTCCATTCTTTACGTAGTGTCTAGCTCTTATATTTTGAGTTCCTTAGAAATTAAACTTATCAATGTTCTTAGTGATTTATTAGATAAATGGACTTCTAAACTACAAGATAAGTACAGAATGCATAGTTGGGAAGATACTAATTTAAATAATACTGATAGATTTTATAACATCGGTTGGAAAGATGATTACCTAAGTGACCTATTGAAATATCTTGATAAGAAAAAAGTGCTCCCACCCAAGAACCAGATTGATTCCTACTTAAAAGAAAATGGATCTAATGGCACTATAAATACTATTTCACTATATGAAGTATTAGTAGGTCGTTTACAAAGATTATCTATGAACGAATTACTTACACTCAAACATTATACGGAAGTAAAATCTTCAAGGAATGTATATCAAAGGAATGTAACACTTAGTAATGTTGGTAAGGCAATTCTTCTAGTTAGCACAATTGCTTTCATTTTCACTGTAGCTGGGGCTACTGAAGATATTACAGTTAGCTTTATCCATTTTAAAAATGTCCATATTGGCACTATAACTAGCGCCATTTCCAAATTACCCACATATTTTATTATGTTCGGATTAATTATTTTAATAATGATTACAATTTTCTTTGTGGCACTAGCATTTTATAATGAAAAACACCTAAGATATGTAGATGTTATTCATCAAGCACTGGCAGATGCGTACTCCATCAAATCCAATAATGAAGTTAAAAAATAATATTCTTAACACATTTTAACACGCGACTATCCTTGCCATATCAGCAATCCCACCACTTCAGCCACTCAAAAATCACTTACCAACATCCGCCTGTGTTAACAGACGTGTTAAAGCAGAGCCATTTAAGCGACGAAAAAAGCCTGTAACGCCAACGATAATCGCTGGTATTACAGGCTTATGTGTTCTTTGTAGTGCTCACTAAAGTCGCTTTTTTAGAGTAGTTCAACCCTTGGTGTAAAAGGATTTCATCCTAAACGTGTTAAGATTATGTGTTAAATGCATGGTCAGAAACTTTGTTCAAATAGCGTCGTTATGGTACTCAACCAATTCAAAATGGCATTACTGTTGCAATATTTTGTATTTAAATTTGATATTAGAAGATGCAATATTTAAAACTTCACCAACTAAAATAAAATCATCCTTATTAATAAAAGCAAAACTATCGCCTTTATATATTAATTGTGCTCTCTTATAACTGGTAAAGTAACTAATTAAATCAATGGGCATTTTTGTTAGCTTAAAGCTATTTGCATTATGAGAAACATGCAAACAATTACCAATATAGTCATTGTAAATATATACACTATCATTGCCACCCTTAGACCAACTTATGGTGAACTTCTGTTTACCTCTACCAATATCAACCTTACCATCATTAACATCTAAGCTAAGAGTAACTACTCCTTTATCATTAGGATTAAAAGCTAAACTATGCTTGATTTTATCTATGTTTTTTACTTTTCTCACTTGTCGTTTATATTCTGTTGATACATGATTAACTTCATCAGGAAATATATAATTTAGTAGTTCATAGTAAGCTTTTATGTTTTTTGGATTAGTTGGATTACTCATATCTAACTTAATATATTTTAAATCTTCAAATGGTTCTGGCAACTCTTTTGAAGCTTCAACCAGCGGAATTATATGAGAATCATGATTAACTTTGATCCTATCCACTTCGTATTTTACTCCACTACTTTCAACCTCCATCCGTTTAAGGTACTCATTTGTGCAAACGCAAATTATATACTTTACATTTGTAGCTTCGGACATAAAACTTTTTAAATTGGACCCCGGATGGGTAGATGTCTTGTCGAAGAATACATTAACATCATAGTTTTCTATCAAAAATTGGTTTAACCATGTTGCAAAATTTTCACCATTTCCCTCACCCCAAGAGTAAGAAATAAAAATATCAGCTCGACACTTATCAGTCATGATCCATCTCCCTTAAATTTTATATCTATTTTGAACACTAACACCCCAAAAAGGTATATAAGATACAAACTTTCTACCTGCTTTTTCGTCATAAAGCTTGATTAAATTAGCCTCTATTGCATTAGAAATAGCTTTAGAGATTAGTGAACTGTCGTTACTAGTTAAGTTAAACCTTTTCCTTAATGATGCATTATTTATTTGTTCATCGTTAACATAATGCAAACAGGCATTCCAATATATCGATTCATTCTTTTCAGTTGGAGACATATCTTTGAAAAGCTTTTTACTGTGGATTGTAACCTGTGTTGCATCTGTTCCTTTCGTAAGTATTTCCAGAGCTGGTAATTCATGCTCTTCTAAAGAAGCTACAACTTTATCAATACCGGTTCCTCGAGATTCAACTATTTTAAATTTTCCCAACAAGTCAGCCAGTTCTGTATTTCTTGACCTTGGAGGAAAATCTAAGAACCTCATTGGATCAATCAATGGAACACCCGGATTACTAAAAATAATTCTGTTATTAAAGATTTCTACCATTGGTCTCATTCCACTAATAGTAAAGTCTTGATGAGCAATCGTATTCGCTAATAATTCCCGAACAACTAATTCCGGAAATTGTGGAATATCATTTCGAATACCACCAGTGTAGTCTTCAACATAAGGAATATGTCGCATTATATTAACAATCATATTATGGAATCCAACTATG
Source organism: Limosilactobacillus caviae (assembly GCF_014635905.1). Taxonomy (GTDB): domain Bacteria; phylum Bacillota; class Bacilli; order Lactobacillales; family Lactobacillaceae; genus Limosilactobacillus; species Limosilactobacillus caviae. The sequence goes on along the minus strand of NZ_BMDS01000006.1, from coordinate 9,702 downwards.
ATACCCATATTACCAATAGCATCGTATACTGCATTGTCAGTCTTATAGTTACCTTCATATTTAGTAATTCTAACTGTCCTTCGCTTTAAGTGAGGAAAACTATTCATATCCTTTGCTAAGGTATAGGCACCTAAATTAGTGATATCAAATGAATTTCCAGAACTAACAATAATATTATCTTCAATTAAACTTTGAATAATATCACTTTCATGAATAATATCCATATTTATAGTTCTTTTGTAAAAATTAATATCTAGCAAATTTTCTATGTCCGGATATGATACATTAGTTTTGGCAAATTCCATTTCAAACTTAGAAGATTCAAACGATTTCCAAATTTGTCTTTCTTTTTCCGGAAACTCATTTAACGGCTTTAGTGATGTACCAGAGCGAACATACTCAACACCCTTATACTTAATTGGCTGATTTATATGAGTCACATCAATAATCAAAACAACCAGTCTTCTTCCTTGAACATTCTTAAATTCTTTCCACTCCAGTTGAATTTTAGGATTTATATTTTCCTCAATATAAGTAATAAATGGATAATTCGAATTTTTCATTCGCTTTTTATTACCATCTTTAGGCAAAATACGAGCTTTTGATGTATATGGATCAAATTTTGTTCCAATTATCTTTTTAGTAATATCTTCGACTCCCCAGATTAAATAAGCACGCGGATTCAATGAAGCGATGGCAGCATTCCCTAATGCAGAAATATATTTACAAATTTGACCGGTATCATTCAAATTAGATTTATATTCGATTGTTTCGGATTCATTATCATTTTGAATAAGTTCTAATAAGACATCAGAAGTGAAATTCTCCATTTTATTTCTCCACATTTTCTTTTTCTCAATTTAAATATTTTTTCTCTAAACTCAATAATATCAAGGGTTCCCTTTTTTCTCAATTAAATATTTTGTAATTATATCATTAATTAAGGTAACAAGCTCACCTACTAAAAATAGCCATGCAACTAATTGCACGGCTATTTTTTTACATTGATAAGTAGCGATCCATCAATCCACTATAACCAGTGTTAAAAGTTTTCACATAATACCGCATATAGACAGCTAGCGAATTACCCAAGCGATTGCAGGCGTAACTGTAATCACCAAGCCTTGCCAATCTGGTTCCGCAAGTTGTCCTAAGGGTATAGCAACTCAATGGCAGATCCCCATTATTAACGCCAATCCGACGACAAAGTTCCTTTAACATGTCATTCATTGACCGTTGGGTGACTGGATAACCCAACCTAGCTAGCCAGTAATCCGTCAAATTCAAAAATAGTAAGTCACTAGTGGTTTGCCCGGTACCAAATTAAATTGATAATGGATTAGTACCTAGCCTAAAAACTGTGAATTCCCGTACTAAAACTATTTTGGGTTATCTCTACCTATATAACACCATATCTCTTAAATTGTTGAGAATTAGTTTCTCATATGGCTAACGTTTGTTGGTCTCGGGCCTAATTATTTTTTGACCATGTACTAAGATTTCAAGTAACAAAAAAGACTGGTATCAAAGACTAGTCTACACTCTTATATAGGTTCCAATCTGTTTCTTTATCCACAGATTCGAGGCATTAAGCCAAGTATTTAGGAAACAATGATTAGCGTTTAATCCGTTTGGGCAAACCATTTAAATCATCTTTTTTTCTACTTACACTCAATCATTTTAACCAATTTTTGGATATGGATTTCCATCGCATCTAAAGTTTCTACTGGCAGCTGTAAACCATTAAAGGCCAGCGGTAGTTCAGTACAGCTTAGGATGACACCACCAATCTTGTCATCATTAACCATCCTACCAACGATTTGTTTTAAACGCTGCTGAGTTTCTTCTTTAACAATTCCTTTTTCTAGTTCGTTTTCGATTTTTCGCCAATATAAGCCTGTTCACTTTTTTGTGGGACAGTAATGATGATTCCACTATTCTTAAAGGCGTCTTGGACAAAATGTTGAGACATTGTTGGTGCCGTTCCTAAAAGAGCTAGTCGCTCATGATGCTGTTCCTTAGCATAATCACAAAGGGCAACTGGTATTGAAACCAACGGTAAATTTACTTTGGCCTGAAGTTGATCAAACACCACATGCGGTGTAATCCCTGTTAAAGCAGCAAAATCTGCACCGCTCTTTTCAAAATTATTTACTCCACGAGCCAAATAGTCTACCAACTGGTTAAATTCATGCTTACCACTAAAATGCAAAACCTTGTAGACACTTAACAATTCGATACTTAAAGGAGGAAGCAATCCAGTATCTTGGTAAACTTGCTGGCAGATTTTTCGATAATAAATAACTGTAGATTATTGTTTTCATCATTATTCTAAGGAAAAGATTTTAAAATATATTTTGCTGTTCATCTCGCTTAGCAGCGTTCATACTAAATAGAGAGGTGATGATTGTGTCAAACACTAAGAAGTACAATGATGGTATGAAGTTATTAGAAGAGCTGCAACAAGCAGTTAATGAACCGGGGCTATATACGATGGAGGAAGTATTCAACAATTTAGATTAAAAATAATACCAGTACAGCTGTTTTGAGTCTGTACTGGTATTTTAGCTATTTTGTAATAACTATCCAATCCTTAAAAAATTTTTGAGTTAATTGTTTAGTTAATTTATGTTGCTTATACCATTTGAATCCGAAAACTTTTGTTTGATTAATCCAGTCATGTTTCAATAACGCCCTACATAGAAGTCGAAATTGCTCCGCTGCTTTATCCGGCAAATAACCACCTGTTTTTTAACAACAGCTTGTTCGTCTTGACAAAATTTATTGATCAAACCATCTAGGTTTTTAAGGCCATCAAACTGAGCTAAAGGATTAACAAAAGATTGTAATTGGATCAATTCTCTTTTATTAATCAGCTCAGCATGGGAAAGTTTCAGTAGTTTTTCTCGCCAACCACTCTCTTCATGAATCTTGCCCTTAAATGCCAAATTACATGCGATTAGTGAAGCAATAAATGCCATTACTGCACTAATCATTGTTCCATCAACCGATTTCATTTTCAAAATCCTTTCTACTAAAAAAGGCAGAAGAGTAAGACAGTAACTCTTCTACCTAGATACTCCGATTGGGAGAAATGCATTGGGCGAAGTAAAACATAAAAGCCTCTTTAACGCAAGCAACCCAAGTTTCTAAATCTTAATTAGTTCCGCTTCTTATTTACGCCAGCAAGGCCAAACATTCCTAACAAGGTTGCGGTGCCTAAGCCCATCACAGCTAAGTTATCGTTGTTACCAGTTTGTGGTAATACTTTAGCGTTGTTCTTAGATTGTTGTTGAGCCTTGTAAGCTTCACGGGTCATGATTGGTTGGTCAGTGTTCTTTACTGCTAGGCCATTAACTACCTTCCAACTAGCAAGTACGTTGTCATTAGCGTCAACAACTTGGTTATTCACAACCTTAGCGCCAGCTGGTAATTGAGTATCAGCGTTGCGGTCATTTGTCTTGTTATCGGTTGGCGTGGTTGAATTCGTTGATGGTTGATTAGTATTGTCAGATGGCGTGTTAACACTAACCACTGGGGTGTTGTTAGTTTCATCCTGATCACCAATGGTGTAGCTAACGCCATCCATCGCCAACTTATAACCAGCTGGAATATTCAGTTGACTGCCACTGAAAGTATCACCCTTTTTACCAGTAAAGGTTTGAGTTCCTACTACCTTTGTAATTGGCGTACCATTGGCTGTATAACCAGTGGTTTCAATATAGTGAACCATCAAAGTATGGTTAGTTTCAGTTGGTGTAGTTGGGTCAGTAGTGTGCGTACCATCACCCGTGCTTGGCTTAGTTGGATCAGTTGAAGGATTGTCTGGTTTCGTTGGATCCGTTGATGGCGTTTGCTTAGCCGCAACCACTAAGACACCCGGTACAGTAAAGGCCTTTGACTTAGTACCATCTGGGAAGTCTAAGATAACCTCTTCATCATAAGTTCCAGCATTTTGGGCATTCTTTTGAACATTTGCTAGATTGGTCCATTCAACCTTAGTGCCTTCTGGGTAAGTACCATTAGTTGCAAGTACCATAAACGTTGCCGCTGAAGCCGTGTTAGCATTAGTATCCTTAATAAAGGCATCATTAGACAGCTTTGGAGCTGGAATGTTAGTATCACAAGCCGTAACGTTAACCTTCATAATTAAACTAGGCTCCAAGTTAGTGTACTTTTCATTATCTTTTTGTTGTAGGTCTGTTCCCTGTTGAGCTGTCTTAATTTTATCAAGGAGTTCTTGGTCCTTAGCCAAGGTAGCTTTAGCATTATCTAGTTGATTTTGTAAGGTTGCAGATTGACCTTCTAAGCTATCCTTAGTTAATTGAGCCTTCTTAACAGTTTCAGCGGCCTGTTGTAATTTGGCTTGCGCATCTGCCAATGATTGGGAAGAATTTAATTGCGCCTTAGCTTCGTTGTACTGGTCTTGTTCAGCCTTACTCAAGTAACTAGCGTCAAATTGTAAATTATCTTCCTTATTTGATAATTGCTTAATGGTATCTTGAAGAGTGCTAATTTGTTGCTTCAAGTCACTGATTTGACTATTTAATTTTTGATCATTGGCTGTAGCATCCTTAGTCGGACCCATAGCAGCGTAATTATTGATCGTATTAGTTACTAAATCATTGGCTTTATCGGCATCTGTAGCATAAGTAGTATCGAACGTTAAGACATAGTCTCCGTCGCTACTGTCTGCTAACCGTTTAAAACCAAATGCAACATTATAGTTACCATCTTCTAGGAAATTGTCTCGATGCCCCCAATTAGAATCATCGTCCCGATTTAGCATTGATAAAACCGCATCATTCGCCCATTCAAACTGACTAATCATGTCACTCTCAGAAAAAAGTCCTGATAGGTTTTCTGAATGCCAATTGCCAAGGACATTATCCATATCATTTTCATTATGTTCTAAATTAGCAGCTGATGGTTGAGCAGCGCGGGCCATTGCTCGTTTAAACTGCTCTTCAGTCATCACAAAAGGTGCTAACCCACGTTGCGCCCGGGCATGGTTTAATTCATTGATTAGCAGAATTGATAATTCCCGTGCTTGGTCCTCAGTCATTCCTGTAGATTTATCAATTTTATCAATCTCTAAGTATGGCTGGTATTCACTACCAATTTGACTTGTTAAACGACCATTAGGGCTAATTGTTCCATAGTCTTGAGCCTTATTATTGTCTGGACTAACATAAATGTTATTAGGAACGACATTTTTATTCCAGGTTGAAGCATTCATATTAGAATCATAGTAGTTATCCCAAAGGTTGTTTCTTGCAACGTTTTCTAATAATGACTTACTCTTATCAATCCGACCATTAGGCACTTCTGCAGTCTCAGTTTGTGAATTTAAATCATTAATTTGGTCTTGTAGATTAGTAATCTTACCTTGAGCCTGTTCCTCCTTGCGTTGAAGATCAGCTTGTTGATAATAGTTAGCCTTCTTAGTCAGGTAATCAATTGTTGATTGCGCCTGATCAGATGACATCGAAGAATTCTTTAGAGCATCAACTTGTGATTGCGCATTCTGTTGATCCTGTTGAGCCTTTTGCAGATCTTGGCTAGCTTGATCAATTTCCTTCTTGCTGGCATCAACTGCATTTTGCGCTTTATTGACAGCGTCGTGATCTGCATTAACCTTTTGCTCCTGTTGCGCAACTTGATCAGCGGTTTGTGTTTCACTGGTAGTATTAGCAGCAGGTGTAGCGTCAGCGTGAGCAGTGGTCGTAGCCATAGTTGTACCAGCAGCTAAGGCCATTACAGTAGCGGTCATCCATAACTTACCAGATTTGTAGAGCTTCTTATGTTCTTTCATTTCTAATTAATCCCCCTCAAGCGAATTTTATATTTACAGAACACATTATACAAATTCACAAATTGGGACGTCGTACTGAATGGTCATATATTGCACTCAAATGAAAATTTTAAATTATTTTTAGTAAATGGTTACTGTAGTACCTTAAAATGTTAATAAAGACTAAGGACAAAAGGAGCACTTATACTGCCTCATGATCAATGTATATATTCTTGAAGATCAAGTTGAAGAACAGCACTTACTTCATAAGCTCATCATCAATATCAGTAATGAACTAGATATTAATACCCAAACCACCATTCATCCTTTTAGCGATGATCACGAATTAAAACTTCACTTGCCAGAACCGAGTATTGATAATGTCTACATTTTAGATTTAGAGATTCATGGCAACAAAAAAGCTGGCTTAGCTTTAAGCAAAATCATCCGGAAGCATGATCATTTCGCTACCATTATCTTTCTCACTGTTCATGATGAATTTCTCCTAACAACGTACAAGTATCAAGTAGAAGCGCTTGATTTTATTGAAAAAGGTCATAATAGTATTGAAGCTGATTTAAAGCGGGATTTTACCAGGATATTAGAAAAGAAGCGTCAGGATCCCTCCGAATCACTGACACTTCCTACTAGTATTGGCTTTATTAATGTTCCGTTAGAAACTATTTTGTTCTTTCAAAGCGCACCCAGTAATACTCGACATTCGATCCTTCACACTCAAGATAGCCAACAGCTTATTAAAGTCAGTCTAAAAAGCATTGAAGAACAAAGTCACTTTTTCTTTAGGGCGCATCGTAGTTTTGTGGTAAATTTACAGAACATCACCACCATCGATATTAAAACCCATTTAATCCATTTCAAAAACACTCTAGATACTATCCCCATCTCGCGGCTTAAAACTAGGGCCATTATCAGTCGGCTTCGAGCTAACCAAGTCAATTGGTAGTGGATCTTTTTAAGGAGATGTCTCGAGCATCCTTAACGTATACTTATGATAGTTCTGTTTTTTCTCAACCACTCGTTCGTTTGTGGTTTTTTTAGCGCCATAAAAATCTTTTAATATAATCTGTCCAGTTGGCATCTGCAATCGTAGTTGATACTTGTTACTATCAAAAACCATTGCATAATTGGTATTTCTTTGAAAATACTTACTAATATTGGGCCCAGTAGCATTCGATGCCTGTGATTGCGTAAGGAAGATTACTTTACCGTGGTACACATTTTCCTTCTTCTTAGTGATTTTGAAGGTAAGATAAACTTTATCTACTTCACTGCCACGCTGATCAAAAAGTTGTAATTCATATGGCTGGTATTGCGATGCCACGATATTAACTCGATCATTCTTTTTAAAGAGATATGTAACACAAATCATGCCACAAATAATCAACATTAATGCCAAGCCTAGTGGCCATTTTTGCTTAAATAGCAAACTTGATTTTTTGATAAAGTAGTTATCGGGATTCGGCAATTGTTGTCCACAGTTCCGACAAAACTGGGCGTCTCTAAAATTATCTATCCCACAGTAAGGACAGGTTTTGCTGTATTTCACTATCTATTTCACCTCCGGAGGTTAACATGACTTATTTTGCTTTGGCTAACCCATTTCAGCAGTTTCAACAGTATCCAATTGCCTATTGGATTATGAATATCCTGCTGTATTCCATCACCCTTGCAAGTGCAAAATTATTGCTTTTTCAACACGTTAGTAAGATTCGGGTGCCAGTTTTCATTTATGTAATAATGTCCATTATGACAATGTTTATCGATTCCACCGCAGTTATTAATGACATTATCACTTGTGGAATTGCTATTGCGCTCATTTATTTGACAACAATAGTGGAATATCATTATTCATTAACTAAAATTACCGCTTTCTACCTTTACCCTTACGCTATTTTTACGATTTTAACTGTCCTCATTTCCAACATCATCATGCACATAATCCACCATTGGGACCCATCTATGCACTCCTGGATTGCTAATAATTTTGACTTTTTTGAAGAGCTGCTTATCTTTGGCATTAGCTGGTGGTTCATCAATGGATGTCAGAAGTTAACAAAGCGGTACTTTGCAACTGTTGTTCCCTATCACTATATCTGGACCTGGGGAGTGGCCCTTAGTATTTTCATAATTAATTTCTTTGATTATTCGGTCGTTCTGTATCACCAATTTATCTTACCTTCACCAGTGATCACCGGAGTTTTTGTCAGTTACATTGTATTATTACTATTTACCATGTGGATTACCGGTAAATACTACTCTTACCAGCAGGATAACCAACTGTTGACTAGTGAGCTAACGAACCTGCAAACGTATACCAGCTATGTTGAAACTCTCTATGACGATTTGCGAAGATTTCGGCACGATTACAAAAATATTCTATATACTTTAGCCGAATCATTCAAGCTGAATGACCTTCAATATGCCCAATCCTTACTTGATGAAATGCTTAATTCATCAAAGCTCAGCATTACCGAAAAACACAGTACAATTAGTCATCTAGCAAACGTCCAAGATGCGGACATCAAGAGCCTGCTCTTTAGTAAGTATGCTGAAGCTCAAGAAGATGACGTTCAAATGCAGATTGAAGTAGAAAAACCGTTTAAGTTTCATAGTAGCATTAACTCACTAGATTTGATTCGGATCCTTTCAATTTTACTGGATAATGCTATCCATGCCGCCGCAAAGTCGCAAGCTAAGCGAGTAAATGTTAGCTTATTTGAAAAAGGCGATTATCAATATTTAATTATTGGTAATTCCACGCTCCCAACGACGGTCAACCTGGCAAGCCTTGAAAGTTCGACTAAGTTAGAATCCCAACATGGATTGAGCTTAAAGAATTTACGAATGATCCTAAGCCGTTATCCAGAGATTCAGCACTATGTTTCCTCTAAAAATCACTGGTTTGAGCAAACTCTGCGCTTCCCAAAATAATTATAAATTAATTAGTACCAGCTTACCTTATTGGGTGAACTGATACTTTTTATTACCGTTAATATCGAGCTTAAATAACTTTGGGCCAGGTGCTAAACAGAAGTGCTCCCCATTTCTCGTCCAGTTTGATCCGTATAGAGTTTTAATTTGGTTATCAAATTCTTATAATTACCATTTAACTGATACAGTGCCTGATTGTTTTTAAACAAGTACTAAAATTCAAGGTAACAAAAAAGACCGGTATCAAAGAGCAATTTATACTCTCCTAAGCTGAGCAAAACTACTCAAATCTAAGGTATCTTAATACGTTTTAACACGCGACCAAGTTTGATATATCAAACTGATGATAGTCTCAGTATAGGAGATTTGGAGTAGCCAGGGCTAGACGTATCAATATGACTGCTTACTTATTTACCATGGTCAAAAGAAGTTCAAGCAGAATGCCATAAATAATGACAGGGTCATGAATTACCATGTTGGTAGCTCATGACCCTATTTTTTTCAATACGTACTGTTATTGACTGCTTACGATAATTTTACAAAACTACAATAATTTATTAAAATGGAAAAGTTAATATTTTAATAACCAAGGAGAAATAAGATTGTGAACATAAAAATCCACTTAACCTGGTGGGGAATGTTGGTAATTGCTATTTTAATTTACCTTATCGCACTAATTTAGAAAAGCAAAAGAACCACTACCAATTAGATAGTGGTTCTTTTCTTAAATTATGCTGACTAGAGGATTCGAACCTCCGACCTCATCATTACTAGTGACGTGCTCTGCCAACTGAGCTAAGTCAGCATAATAACAATTCCTTGTTAATTATAACAGAAACTGTCATTAAATAAAAGACGCGAATCGTTAACCGGTCCACGTTCTAGTTTGCGTGGCAACGTCCTATCCTCGCAGGGAGCGATCCCCCAACTACTTTCGGCGTGTTGAAGCTTAACTT
>NZ_BMDS01000005.1 GCF_014635905.1 Limosilactobacillus caviae | reverse complement strand
CAATTATGGTCAAAATTCTGGGTATTTAGTAGTAGATTAACTCCACCGCCATTAAACATAGGAACAGTTGTTTGTTGCACTTTTTGAAGAAAGCCATCAGCTGTTTGTAGAAAGCCACTATTAGTTAATACATTCTTCAAGCCAGTCCAATTAGAATCACTTTTAATAGCGTTAACAGCATCGTTTTTAGCGATGTTGGTTTTAGTATTGGTCTCGGATTTAGTGTAGTAACTGCTAAACTGTTGACTGTTTGCCGTTATCCGTGCAGAAAGTTGTGTGATGTCATTAGCAACGTCTTCTGGAGCGGGGCGATAATCGGTAGCGACTGTGCCAACTTCAAGCTGGGGGTGATGGTAAGTTGTGGTAAAATCTTTACCTTGCAGCGTCCCCATTGGTCCCGCATACAGCCAAATATCATAAGGAATAGCATCATTAGGAGTTGTAAAAGTAAAGTTACGACGTTTGCCATCAGCGTTGAAATACCAATGAGCTGCTTCTTTATTGATAAATTTACCATCTAAGCTTTCCTTAAAGATTCTTACAGAAGCTTGCTCTACACCATTGGTATTCGTTGCCGAAACAGAAAACGTATATGTTTCACCAGGAGTCAAATTCCAATAAACTGCTTTATTGTCCCACGCAGGATATGGGTCAGTTGTCTTTGACTCAATAACAATATCAGTCCCACTATTAGGAATTAGATTCCGACCACCAACTTTCAAATTATTCATTCGATCGGTGACGCTATCAATATTAAACTTCAACCCATTAGCTGTAGCCTGTACGTCAGTTGTTTTAGCGTACCCATTTAAATCACTAGCAGTTAACCGAACGTTCAAAGCTTGATTAGTCAAATTAACAAAGTTCGTGTAGGTAGTATTATCAACTTTACCAGCCAACATTGTTTGCAGATTCTGTGCATCAAGCTTTAACTGTGCGATATCACCGTTAGCAGTACCAATAGTGGTTTGTAGACCTTTTACATCTACTTTAGTGGAATTAACATCTCCTGCTAAATTGGCGTAATTGACATTCAATCCTTTAACGGTGTTGGTTACATTAGCAATATTTTTTCCTTGCTCTTGTGCCCGCTTGGCTAAATCAGCAATTGAATTTTGAGCAGAGATATACTTTTGCAGTGCGTCAGACGCATCGGCCATTACCTTATTCAAGTTAGGAACAATATTATTATCATACTGACCTTGCAGATTGGTTACCGAATCGTTTAGCTTTTGCAAGCTTTCATCGGCAACTTTTTTATTATCTTCAATCGATTTATTAAGGTTCTCAATATCGGCATCGGCTTTCTGCTTATTGTTGATGATATCTACTTTGGCTTGGTTAAGCCCTTGTTGAGCGTCTGCAACCTTTTTCTTTATCTCGTCATCAGATAAATCTTTACGAATCCACTTACCAGACCCATCATCTTGCTTTTCAAATATCCAAAGTTCAGTTGAATTACCATTTTTCTTAAACCAAACATCATTGAACTTAGCGTTAGTTGGTGGTTCTGTTACGCTTGACGGAAACACAACTGTCCCGTCTGGCGCTCTTCTAAGTTGTAATTCTTTAATTGTTTGAGCAACACTACCTTGCCAAGGAACCATTTGATCAGAAGATGTTGTCTGATCAGCTTTTGAAGTTGCAGAAAGTCCACCATTAAAATCAAGTGTGTAACTACTGTTTGGAACAACAAAAGAATTACCTTGTTTATCTTCTAGCCGTAGCCAATCCCCTGCTTCAACAGCAGGATTTCCAAACCAATTCAGACTAAACGGGTAAAAAGTCAAGTCTTTCAATTGCTCCCAAATATCATTGAGCCGTTGTGGTGTCATGATATTATTTTCGAGTTTAATTTGCGAACCAGTAGCATCCCCCGCTTGATAAGTCTTGGTTTCCTCTGTACTCTCACCATCACGAGTTTTAGTGGTAAGCGTGACTTGACACTGAATACCATTAATCTTGTAGGCAGCTTCATTCTTCGTTAGTCCTGCTTGTTCATATTGACTAGGATCTAATTCATAGTTTGGTTCAGAAATTGTCCGAATTGTAAATAAACCTTGTCGATCAAACAGAGCATAGCCAACATACAACTGAGCAATCCAGCCAAGTGCTTTACGGTAGCTTTGACCAGTGATTGGAGCTGGCAAATCTTCTTGGTGCGGAAGACGTGCTAAATCATTAGTATTAGCTTTAACGCCTGATTGTGCACAAATCTCCGAAATGACATCTAATACTTTAGCTGGGTACGTTAATTTAGATGTATAAGTTCCCTCTAAGCCACAGAAACGATCACTAGCACTAACAGTCGTAAGATTATTATTTCGGTCCATCTTGATTTCACTGGAGATAATAAAAACGCCCAACGGTTCATAAACATAACCACTAGACGTTTTTATTCCAATGCTAGGACGAACTTCCATTCCCAGCTTCAATCCCTCAATAAGGTGAGAGAATTCAATCTGAACTGTATTTGAATACGTAGACCCAATTGCAAACGTATCACCATTGTAAGCTCCGGAATCATACTTCAAACTATTAATATCAGTTGCACCATATGTTTTACCATCAATCGTAACTTTAATATCCAAAGTTCGCTGTGAAGCTCGCCAAGCATTTTGAACTTCTTTTGATTGTGTTAACACTAATTAATCACCTCCTTATTGCTCAATCAGATCAAAAGATAAACCTTTCCAAACCGGTAATGATCCTACAAATGAATAAACGGGCGCTGTCCGATCGCCAACATAAAACGTCCCTGATCGAACTTGCCCGTCTACTGGATCTAAATATTCAACACTAAAAAATTCGGCCTTAACAGAATCCAAAATCTTTGAACATTCGGCTACTGTTAAAGCACCAAAAGTTAATGTTATTTTTCTTTTAGTTGCTACTCGATCACGATGTAAAAGACCTTGCGCATCACGGGTCGCCTTTGCATCAATATCTTGAATAGCAACTTGCATTGTTTGTGGGGCCGGATTAACCACTGTCCCAGAAATTTTTAGAGAATACAACCATCCATCTCCTCCTTAGATATTTAACATATTTCGACCATTCTTTTGATTTACCGCATTAATTCCTTTGATAGCATGTTCACCAAATGACTCGTCACCAATCTTAACGGTTAAGTGTAAATCAACTGGTTGGTTACTACTATTAGTGGTGTTTTGCATTTGTAATGCTTGAACAATGGCATTTACTAGGTTGGTACTCATTTCTTTGAATCCGCCAGTTTGCATTGTTGCATCATTGCTTACTGAAGATTCAGCATACATAGAATGTGGAGTAATCGCATTATTTGAGAGAGCTGTTGGAAGTTGTAATCCTCCACCAAAGTTTCGATTCATAAATGCAATTGCTTCGTTAATCCGTTGCATACCTAGTTCACGGTTCATTAGTGGGATAACCATTTCAGGCTTATCACCTTCACCAATTTCATAGAAGCCGTGCTTAGAAATTAGGCCACCATCTTCATAACCGTGTCCATGACCAATAACTGCCAACATGCCGCGTGCTCCATAAGTTTGCTTGGCGTAGTTGATAGCAGCGAGCATGTTATCATACCCTTTCATAATGTTGCCGTGTCCTGGAAAAGCAAATTGACGGAACGTTCCTGGCTTCGTTTGTAAAAGACCAGTTGCGTTTCCGTCAGCTAAACCATCGTTACCACCAATAGCACGTTCATTACCGCCTGATTCTGTTTGAATTTGACGAACCCAAGCATTTACATAATCAGCACTGGCAGGTAAGCCGTTCTTGCGCAATGCTTTCTTAACAGCACTACGCCAACCTTCCGCACCTGGTCCGGTTTGATGAGTTGCACCACCGAATTGGTCAATAACTTTTCGTGCCCAGTTCATCATACCCTTCTTTTCTTCGTTAACAGCACCCTTGGCGAGTTTTAGCGGTACCTCGCCTGCTCCCCAATCATAGGTCACAAACTTATCGACAATATAGTTAACGAGTTTTTCAGGATGAGCAATGTCATCTGTAACATTTTCCAGTTCATCCATTGCAGCATCAAAGAATCCACCAATACCGCTAAAAAGACCGCCAAAGTTTAAACTGCTAAGTACTCGACTAATTCCACTAAAGTCAAAATTAAAGCTACCAATCCCACCAGCATATTTAGGAACCATGTTTGCTAATTCGTTAGCGGTATCAGTTGCAGTCTTGACCTTAGTACCAGCCGGCAGATAAGTTAAGAAATTACGTTTAGCAGGGAATAGTCCTTGCTCACCATTAGGGAGTTCATAACTTTCTCGGTAAATATCACCGTCTTGGTCATTAACTAATGCTAATCCACCTGGGTGATTTTGTGTCCCTGTTTTGTAGGCGTTCCAGTTAAAGTAACCCCAACCAACAGAACCACCGCCAAGCTTCCCTAATACCCAGTTAATCCCTTCACGAATTTTATCGGTTGCTTTTTGAACAGGTCTAACAATAGCATCAACAACTTTACCAACAGCACTACTAATATTATGAAGTCCACTAGTAATACCGCCACCAATAGTGCTCCCAAGTCCACCAGCCCATGAGCCAAGTGTTCTCGAAGTACCATCTCTAAAATTAGAAACCCAACTTCCTAACCGTTCACCAGCATTCTTGGCTGCATTGTAAGCACCACTAATACCATTGCCTACGTGACCGCCTAAATTACCAGCCCAATTATGAATGCTACTATTAGCATCATTAAAGAAACTTCTGGTCCATTCAGATAATTTATTACCAGCATTAACAGAACCTGAGCGTGAAGATTCAGAGCCGTTATTAATATGGTCACCTAAGCGTTCAGCCCATTGGCGTACAAGACCACTAGCTGATTCTCTAAAATCTGTTGTCCAAGATTTGAGTTTCTCACCAGCATTTTTGGCCATTGATTGACCATTTTCAACACTGTCGTTGATGTTAGAGCCAATTTGTGATGACCAACTATGGACCTTTTTCTTGGCATTACCAATGAAATCTGTTGTCCAGTCCTTGATCTTACTGCCAGCCTGCTTGGCAAATTTCTTACCCTTTTCCACATCCGTATTGATATTTGAACCAATCTTTTGCGCCCAGGATTTAATATTTTTCTTGGCATCAGCAACGAATCCAGTAGTCCAAGATTTAAGCTTATTACTACCAGCAACAGCAAGTTTCTTACTCTTTTCAACATCTTTATTGAAGTTAGTTCCGATACCCGAAGCCCACTTCTTCAATGTTTTTTGAGTATCACTGATAAAACCAGTAGTCCATTTACCAATGTTCTTACCAGCTTTTTCAATATCTTTCTTACTCTTGCCAATATAGTTACTGATATTTGGTCCAACTTGTTTAGCCCAAGACGTAAAGTTATCTAGGATTTCATGTGATTTAAAGCCAATAGCTTCAACCCAATCTTTAGGCTTTTTACCTTTGCCATATTTAGCCCATCCATCGCTAAACTTAGCAGCACCAGTACCACCCCATTTACCGATAAACGAGCCAATCTGTTGTCCAATTGCAGCACCTAGTGGTCCACCAAAGAACAAGCCGATACCACCACCGATGGCACCACCAATTCCAGAACCGAAATCCTTAAATTTAGTTTCTTTGTTCTTAGCTTTGATACCTTTATAAATATCAATTCCAGAAGTTACAGCAATCATGGCGGTTGATAAACCGATACCTAGCTTTTGGCCAAGCTTTATCGGTTCGCCAGTTTTAATAGAAGACTTAGCCGATTTAAGAAAGTCAGTTTTAGCGAGGTTAGTATTTTGCCACTTCTTGTTAACTTCGTTCCATAAATCTTTAAGCTTACCGACACCGGTCTTAAAATTATCAAACTTAATTTTAGCTAGTTCTTGAATTTTAGTAATTGGGTGTTTACTAAAATCAATCACCGTTCCCAGTAAGTCATCAGCATACTTAGCACCATGCTTAAGCTTATCAAAACTAAGCATTGTAACTATTTTAAGGGTATCGGTAAAGTCCTTAATACTTGAAATAGTTTTACCTGCAACTTTAAGACTGAACATTGTCATTAAAGTAGTAGTCATTACTTTAACTGCTGTTTGGTGATGATCGATCCAATCAGATAAGAGGTTTAATGCACCTGTTAGTAATTTCAATGCACCAACAATGGCAAAACCTGTAATCTTTGCTAACGGTTTAAGGAAACCATTAAAGAACCATTCAAAAATTGGTTCAGCAGCTTTAATCACACTGTGAACAACCTTCAATGCAGCTGCTAATAGATTGAAGAAGTCTGGAAGTAAGTTAGTAATTGTGAATTTCTCTAAAGGTAGCAAAACATTCTTATAAGCCCACGCTAAACCATCCCACACATCCTTAGTTACTGGACGAATAGCTTTTAACAGGTTATCAATTGACCGAAGTAATGGTGTAAAATCCATCTTTTTAGCCCAGCTAGCAGTATAGTTTTCCATATCGCTTAAAGCGCTAAGCATATCATTGACCATACCTAATAATGTTTTAAAAATAGAAGTTCCAACATTACCATGCTTCCACGCCTTATCAAATTGGTCATCCATATTGGCACTTGCATTAGCAACTCCGGTTATAAGTTTAATAATGTTTTCCCAAATTGAAACACCTAATTTAGAGTGATTCCAAGCCTCATCAATAGATCCGGTCATATCTTTGAAAACTTTAAGGGCATTGTTGATTGCATTGAGAATAGCTTGCCACATCTTAGTTCCGTTATTGCCGTGTTGCCACGCCTCATCAAAAGCTTTAGCAATATCACCAATGAATTTAACTAGGTTAGTAGCCAAATCTAAGAGATTAGCAAAAATCCTTTTACCAAGATCACCAGTATTCCATGCTTCACGAAATGATTCAGCTATGTGGTGGATAGCAACAAGAATGTTATTCAACGAGTCAAAAATTGTTTGAATAAACCTTGTCCCTCGTCCACCTTCTTCCCATGCTTCGGCAAATGCCCTCGCAATGTCGCCAATAATATTCAGCATATCCGCTAATAGTTGCAATAAGTTCTCCATTACTTTTTGCCCGGTACCGTTATCCCAGACATGTAAGAATGAATTACCTACATCACCTAATAGACGTTTAATTTCTTTCCATGAATACTTAGCAGCATCAACAACAGCTTGGCCTTTTTCGTCCCAAGCTTTTTTCATTGGATCAAAGATTTCACCTAAAACCTTTTTAACCTTGTTAGCTGCATCAATTGCATTTTGAGAAGCTTCTAACGGGACATTCCAGTCAAGGCCTGGATCGCCCTCATCACCAGCTCCACCATCGTCAATACCAGGATCATCAAAGATTGGCGTATCTTGCTTTTGTTGTGGAGTGAATTTCTCTAGTGGCTGGGCTTCAAAGCTACCATTATCACTATTGTTTTTGTTATTATCTAAAACATTTAACTCATCAAAGCCCATAAGTGATGCTTGAAGGTCTTCATTAGCCTTCTTAGTATCTTCAAAGGCTTTCTTAGCTTGTTCGTTAGCAGCCTTAATCTTTTCGTTTTCAGCCGCTACTGCCGCCGCACCTTGACGGTTAGCTTCGGCAATCTGTTGGTTAGCACGCTGAACTGCCTTCGCTTGTTCCTGCTGTTGCTTCTTGACCGCATCACTGGCTTTACTTGCCGCTTTTGAAGTATCGTTCATCGCACGAACTTGGTTATAAAGTCCTTGGGCCCCACTACGAGCACCAGAAAGGCTCATACCAGTTAAAGCAGAAGTAAATTGAGCAATCCAACCAGTCGCTTTACGCAAGGCATTCATCAAAGCATTAATAGCAGGCAAAACGTAACTATAAATTGGATAGAAAGCAGTTAGCAGATTAACTTTAATCGCATTAAAGCTACTTGCAAATTGGCGGTTAGTCATCAATGCTGAACCCATTCCCTGAGCAAGCATCATGATACCTTGATACAGTAGCGTAAACACAATTAACTGACTGGCTAACATGCTCATTGCCATCTTGACACCCTTTAATCGTTCACTGAGTAAAGAAGCGCTTGTACCAGCTCTTCTCATTGAAGAACTGCCACTATCGCCCATGCGTCTAAATGACGAGGTGACGTTCGAAATTGTATTTCGTAACCGACTAAGCCGTGAACTTGTATTTGATGCGGTGTTACCTTCTTGAGCTAGTGTAGTGTTCACTCTTGAAGATGCGTTTCGTAATTCATCTCCACGAGAACTAACGTAACTATAAGCCTTAGCCAATTCATTACTTCGATTTACAAGGCGTTTATACTCTGCTTCGGTTTCTTTAAGTTCCTTGTTATTACCAGATGATCTACCAAGAACAGCATCTTGTGCTTTAGTTTCCGCAATAGTACGCCTAATCCGTTCAATCTTGCCTTCTGTTTGATCCATCTCACGTTCAATACGTTTGAGTGAATTTGGAATAGTATTAAGCTCTTGCGACATTTCTTGCGCAAGAGCTTTGGCTTGGTTCTGATAACGTTCCATCTTGACTTGTGCATTAGCAAGCTGTTCATCAAGTCGCATTGCTCTAACCTGACTGCCTTGTTTGCTCATATCAAGGTTATCTCTGCTAGCCATCAATGTTGCTATTCTACGTTGCATCGATTGCGCCTGTTGCATTTTTTCGTTGATGTGGGATACAAGACCATCAATTTCCTTCTTAGCTCGGGAAACTTCCGCTTGAATTTCATCATCAATTCCTAAATCAACCGGCCTTTTAGGCATATAGCTCTGAATTCTTTTTTCTTGGTAGTCATCGAAGCTTGAGTTTTTTATTCTTGGTCTAGGCTTTTCTTTAGGACGTACTTCTTGTTGAGCTTGTTTAACAGGAATATCACCTACAGTTTCACGAGCTACCTTAGTTTGTTGAGCAATTCGTTGTTGCATGTTAGATGCTTCTTGTAGACGCGCTGTCAAACTATCCAAGCTTTTTTCTGATTCGTTAACAGCTTCTTTGGAACTTTCAGCTTGCGCCTTGTTTCCTTCGATAATCCTATTAGTTGCATCATCTTGAACGCTAGCTGTACGCTCAATAGATTTTTGCTTAGAATTTTCAGTTTCTTCACGTTGACGAACTTCTTCTTTGGCTTTCTCATTTGCTTTAGAAGCATTGTCGTTCATGTTCTGTTGAATACGGTCCAAGTTGCTTTGGATTTTGACTTGCATATCGTTAGTCTTCTGATCGATGAGACTAGTCAACTCATCCATTTTCTGGAGCACATCCCCATAATTAGCTCTAAATCTTAACTCAAGTTCTTCCAAGTCCATTACTATTCACCTCCTCCTTTGTCTTTATTGAATTGTCTAATCCGTTGAGCTTGTTGCATAAGAATAGCTTGATCTCTCTTCCAATCGGGCTCTTTTTCAGCTGGTTGCTCTATCTGGTTCATATTATCCTTAACAAACGGATAAGCTTCTTCTAGCTTAGGCATCTTAGCAGGATCATTAACCGCAAATGCTACCAATTCACTTAAACGGTGATCCATATATGCTTTGGCACGTAAATCATTTAATTCTCGCTTCCTGTTAGCGGCAATTTGCGTCATGATTTCCGCAAAGTCTAAATCCCAGAAATGATCAGCGTCTATCCCTGATTCAACAGCGATTGGGTAAAGGTCTTTGAATAAATCTGATACTGTATCGTAATTCTTTTCGTTTACAGCAACTGATCTTGGGTCGTTTCCACTGGATCTAATGTCACTTCGTCCGATTCCGAATTGGTCTTCGATGACTTCTTCTTTTTGCCGAAAAAACCAGACGCTTCAAATAGTTCCATTAAGGCATTAAAGAGATCCATCGTGGTATTACCATCATCTAAGTACTTTTCAAAGGCGTTCAATACTCGTTTATCAGTTACACCATGATTTTGATTAGCGCCTTGTAAGACAATCAGAATTTCATTAACTGGAGGTAGCTTGTTTCCACCTTGAGAGTCCATAAATAAGGACAACATCGACTTACCAAGTCGCCGTTCAATCTTGAAAACCTCACGACCACCAAGCTTTAAGTCAAGTTCCAAATCACCTAATTGCATTGTCTTTGTTGCTTTCTTAACAGTAGTTGTCATATGAATAAATTCTCCTTTAATTTTTATTTGTCACTAAAGATAAACGTGGGAATCGAACCCACGTTTATTAATAAACTAGCCTTTTGGTGTATCACTACCTGGTGCAGCAGTGAAGTGTGGACCATCAGATACAGTAATAGTAATTGTGTAACCTAATGCCCCGTTAACTGCAACCGCTGCAAACTTGATGTTGTATGAACCACGCATTGTAGCAGTCATTCCATCTGGATAAGTAACCTTCCATTGGTATTGTTTACGATCACCAGCTTGTTGCAAAGCTTTGGCAAAACTAGCACCCTTGTACACAGCTTGGAACTGAACGTTAGAAGCGTTTTGAATCCCTTCAACTTGCTTCCGCCGGTCATCAGCCAAAGTAGTAACATCAACCTTTTCAGTATCCCCACCTAATTCTGGGATGGTCTTAATATCCGCAATTTCTTCCCATGTAGAACCATCTTCTGAACGTTCAAGCTTGGTACCAGTACCAACCAGACCTTCTGAACTATCGATAGCAAAACGTTGTAGGTCTAACTTTAATGCATCACTATATAATTTTACATTCTTCATAATTTCATCCTTTCTGGTATACACGCTTACTTGTGTTATCTACAATTCCTGTAAAGACGAGTACAACACGTGTTATTCCATTTAAATCTTGATCACCAATGTTATTAGAAAAGCCCATTGCCGAAAACTTAGCAATGAGCTTATTTTTTATTTGCGTTAAAGAACCTTTATCATTATACAAATCAATTGTTATCTTCCATTCTGTATCAGTCTCTTCTTGGTAGGCATTACGTATATAAGAAGACTGAGTTGTTGAATAGATAGCAATTGGAAATACCGTGAATTTATTAGGGTAAGATGGTGAAACTATTTTTAACTCTGACATAGAGTTAAGGGTTTTATAAACTAAAGCTTTGACATTATAAGGTTCCATATTAATCACCCAACTTATCACGTAATTCCTGATCAACTACATTCTTAATAATGCCTGGAGCTTCTTTAGCAATCCGATTAGCAGCAGGTGTCATAAATTGCCTTGCTGGTTGTCCACTAGTTCGATAAAAGTACTTCCCTTTAATTTTAACCTTTGGAATTCCATAAATCTTAGTAAGGTCAATATCAACTTCCTCAGCTGGAATGTACCAGGGAGTTTGGCGATAAACAATTGCCACATTAGGTGGAAGCTGCTTGCTAGATTGTTCACCAACCTTACCAGTACCAAACTCACGGAAAATAGCAATCATTGACGAATTCCACCAACGACCAACTATTTCATCCCCATCGACTTTTACTTCATGCTTAAAGCTACGGGCAAGCTCACCAGTAGAATATTTGATACTAGATTGCAACTCTTGGACCGCATAGGCTTCAGCTTGTTCAATTGCTGTCTCTTGGCCGTTAACAGTTGCATCCGCTACAACTTGAGGAAGTTTTCGTAGCTTAGTTTTTAACTCATTGAGCCCCACAATCTCACATTCAATCATTTTGTTCATCCCTCTTGATACGTTCCAAAGTAACGTTTTTATGAGTAGAAAACTCTTGAATAGCCGTAATCTTATAATCAGGATCACTAGAACTCGGAACTTTTAGGCAAATGCCAAAGCCTTCGCCGTGCCCTTCTGAAAGTAAATCTCCTTGATACTTACATGTTTTGATATATTTAATATCTTTTCCATAGATCTGAGCATTGACCGCACCACCAGCTGATTGAACATTCATCCTAATTGGTTGTGGATCGCCCCAGCCAGAAATGCTATAGCCTTCATCATCTTGAGTATTCATTGGTGCTTTGAGATAAACGGTTGTGAGATCACTTTCTTTTAATCTCATAGCTTCGTCACCTTAGCAATTCGATAGCGGTTTAATCCTTGTCGAATATCTTTTGGAACACCAGTCTCGAGATAATTAGTAACGCCACCTTCTGATCGTTGAGTTTCACCTTCAAGGCCTAAGCGATTGTAGTTAATGACTGCCAACTTTTTAACATACACACTCATGTTACCAACTAATTCTTTTTGACCCGTATAATCTAGCACCTGAGCATTTGCTTCTTCTAATAGCTCCTTAATCAATTCATCATCCGTAACTTTTAAACGAGCACTTACGGATGGAACCATTTCGGCCACTTGGTCCACATTCAGCACCTCCAATTAATTAAAGGACTTTAGCTTGGTATACATTATCAGCGCTAGCAAATGATGGAAGCATGGTTGCCGCTGCTAATACCCAAGTTCCAATTGGGTCTTCGCCGGATTCATAAATTTTAGCCATAACATTACCAACTTCTGATACTTGTGCATTAGTTGAGATTAAGCGATTTTCTTCTGGAGTTGGGCCATAGATCTTTTCACCTGGCACTTCATCATTAAAGAGAACGATCCGATCTTCTGGGAAGTATGTTTGTGTTTTAACTTTACCCTTAGCATCTTCCTCACGATACTTACCAGCATATGCACGAATAACCGGAAGTCCCTGTGCAACCATGAACTGATCTAAATCAGCTTGACCAACAACCCGACCGGTATCTTTACCAAAGATTGCCTCTTTAATTTCAGTACTACGCATTAATGTCCGTAATACCTTCTTAGAGGTCAATGCACGCGTTGGAGTAATGTCCAACTTATCTGACCAGTCTTGTAGATTCTCAATGATTGAGGCACTACCGCTATCCCAAGTAGCATTACTTGATAATGTAGTTTGATGCTCTTTTGGAACTTGATAATCAATGGAAATGCCGTTGTCTTTATCAGTAATCTTACCAGTAGCAAACATTTCCATTGTCATCTTTTCGCCACGTGCTTTCACCGCTTGAACCATTGCATCAATATCATTAAATACATATTGCTTTAAGTAGTTAGCTTCGGCATTATTACGTGGATAACGTAACTTGATTAACATTTCTTCGGTAATTTGCATTTTGCGCTTTACATATGCTAATTCAGCAGTCATCTTACTTGCTTCACGACTACCGATTTCAGCTTCGGCATCAAAGGCTGAATAGCTAGCAATTGTTGGGACACGACTACCAGCTTTTAAGATATCAACTTCGAGTGTTGGAACCTTAGTTGCTGGGAATAAAGTATCACCTAACATATCTGGATATTGACGATTACGAGTATAATCAAGCACCGTATTCTGATCGAACATATCAAGAATTGGTGTGGCAAAACGTTGTAAATCTAGCTTAAGTGTTTGCTTATTCATCTATTATCTCCTCCTCACTACGCTTTTGGATCTGCTGGGGTAGTAGTATCAGCAGTCGTGTCTAAATCCTTAAAGTGAATTGCTGTCATTGCTTTAATTGCATCTGCTGATGGAGTTGGAGTTAATCGTTGACTTAATACCCAACCTTCACGCATAACAGCCACCATTTGATTAGAACCATCTTCTGATACATATACATCATTAACAGTAATACCAACAGCCTTTGCATCATTTGTTGGGTATACTGTCCCAGCAGGTACATACTTGCGTCCTAAGTCATCAATTTGGACATTGTAATTGTCCTTGTTAATTGTTTCAGGGAAAGCAGTGAACTTCTCAGAAGCAAGGAAGTTTAATTGCTTACCATTTTGAAATCGTGTGTACATTAATTGTCATTCTCCTTTCTTATTTCCAAAAATCACTTTCAGATTTATTAGCACTATTAGCCTTTTCGGCATAAAGCTCACCGGCCGATTTATGAGTCAAATCATCATCCGTACTCTTAGGTGTTCGTGAGCCTTGTGCTAACCGAGTTTCAACGGCATCATGAACAGCGCTACGAAATACTTCGCTTACCCGTTCATATGTTTCGTTCATATTGTCTTCATTAGCTAGAACATCATCAAAAACATCAACTAACCCAGTAGGCAAACCGTCATCAACTAAACGAGAAGCAAGCTTACTCCGATTCTCACGCTTAGTAACATCGGCTTCACGAGCAGATAAAGCTTCTTCCCGTTGCTTGAAGTCATCCTCACGTCGTTCTTCTTCGGTCATGTTCTTGCGATCCTTAGCTTTCTTTGCCTTATCGCTTTGTTCCTTTTCCCAATTAGCCTTAGCAGTCCCTAATGCCTTGTCTAACTTCTTATCAAAATAAGAATCCAATTCTGACTGGGTCTGGAATGTCATGAAAGGCTTATTTTGCGTATCAGAATCATCATTATTATCCGTTGCTTCGTTTCCTGTATCAGCACCTCCTTCACCATCTTGTCCTTCATCTGCAAACCGCTGTAAGTTCAGCTTTAGCAAATTGCTATAAAACTTTACTTTTTCCATAGATATAATCCTTTCTACCCATGCACACTTGAATTTATGACTGCACGAAAAAAGCCACTCCATATTTCTACACAGTGACTTCTAAATATGCGTCTTCAAGCCCACGCACGTATTCAATTATTGAAGCAGTTTCATGACTTACTTAGGTCAAGACTTTTTATTACCTAAATAAATTACCGGCACAGTTCGACAAAACGGATGCAAAGGTGGAACATTCTTACCAATAACTGTATCAGATACGTTAAAAACTTTATTATTAATTGCTCGACATATCTTACTGGTTCGACTATCAAGAACAGCAATTAACTGATATTGCTTCACGCCTCGTTTCTTCCAGCTATCAAGCTTAATCTTAGAGTAAAAATAATTAGCTTCGGTTCTGATTAATCGACTAGCATTGAAGCAACTTGTATTAAACTCATCTTCAATTTGCTTAATCATTTCTCGTTCAGCCATTTCACTTAACTCTTTAGCCGTAAACAATTCTTGCAACCGTTCAGCAAGCTTATCAGTATTATCCCAAATGCGTGATGAAAAGTTTTTACCTTCCCATCTGGAATTTAATGCCGCTTCCACATAACGATTAGGTATTTCAGTGATTTTCGACTTTGGTACGTCTTGTTCCATCGATACCATTGCAACCTTTTTGTTAGTCTTAGGATTCTTGATAACGATTTTGTTTTCTTTGGATTCTAAGGCTGGTTTTGCTTTATTAGGAAGCTTGTAATCTTTTGCTTTATCATATATAGCTCCTTGCTTTTCGACTTCGGACCAGGTTCTTTTCATTACATCAGTATGCAATTTAATATTCTGATCCAATTCAACGTCTCCAACATTTTTAGCAACTATATACGCTTTGACTTGTAACTCTTCCAGTCGGGTAATTCTGCTCTTAGCGGCTAATTGATTTAAGTAATTATCAACAGCCTTCTTACTTTCTTTATCGACAATATTGCTTGCTAACGCTTGTAAGGTTACGAACTCAGATGGTGAGATGTGCGAAGACATGATTGTTGCAACCTCATCAGCAGTAATGTCAGCATAAAAATAGCGACGATAGATCTTTTGAACCTCGTCGCTTAAATATGCTTGGGCTTTCTGATACGCCGCATTAATAACTTTTAGGCGTTTAGTTGCTTCATCCTGGTTCTTCTGTTCGTCTTGTAAGTCTCGCAATTGCCAATAGTTGAATTTGTTTTTATCAACTTTCATAGGCTTTCACCTACAAAACAGTGATGTATTGACCGTATTGTTCCGCAAGCTGATTAACTGTGTTCTCAAACGCATTTAGTAAAGTTTTATCTTCAATGTGTTCACTATTTGTAAATACAGCTGTCAGAGTTCCATTCTCATCATTTACAGCCACGTTAGTACAATTATTAACCGTATGAGTTAATAAGGTAGAAAACGAAGCACAGACGATGTCAGAGCCTTTTACACTATACTCAGCGTGTCCGCTTGCTTTGATTATCGTCTTGGTTGGTTTCTTTTGAATCTTCACTCGAATCATCTTGGCTATCCTCCAATTCTAAACGGTCTGGATCTTGTCGTTGTAACGCTTGCTGGTTCTTTCTGATGTTATCAGCATCTTGTTGAGCCATTTCATCAATAACTTCTTGAACATCCCCAACTTGTGGAAGCCAACTATAAGTAATCTTGCGTGGAAGAATACCGTCAGCGTTTTTAATGTTATTAACCACATCAGACAAGTTGACGGGAATATTTGGTGTTAACGATATATCACAACCATCAACATCCGAATTGCCACCTTTAATATTCACGATGGTTTGGATCAGTTTTAATCGCCGGTGCAAGCCATCGAAGAAGTAACGTTTCTTAATTGAAATAAGATTTTCAAGCCCAAACAGCTTAAATTTCATTGCTTCACCTGACACATTACCCATAAACTTTTCATCGTTCATATTCGGAACGTATGAAATCTTGTGAATATCATTTTCAATTGATTGGCTAAGCAAGTTAACCTGTGTTTCATCGAAAGTCTTAGTTAACCATTCAACATCAGCCCCATCGTCACGAGAAGGTGCATTAATAACACCATTCTTCAACGCTTCAATACTGTCTTCATCCTCTTCTAATCCGAAGCCAAATGTAACAAGGATTGCATCAACAAAAGCTTCTTTATCAGAAATTCGATCAGTTTGGAGGAGGTTATAAGCATCAATCAACGAGATTAGTTGTTCAAAATCACCCTGTCGTTCTTCATTATTTCGATACTCAATTAATGGAACTGCATTGAACAAGTTATCGTATTCGTCAACAATTTGATCATCTGTCGATACTTCCATTCCTACTTCAGTGCGATATTCTACAATCTTTTTTGGCATGTAGACCGTGACACTATAACCATCATTCTGTCCGCTCAAATTTTTCTTTGCTTGAACAAACACACCAAATAAAGGGTCGTGTTCAACTGTATCATCAGTAACAACAATTGCGGCACGCGGATCAACGGCTTCTACTCGCAATTCAGTGTTAGGAGTAATCTTTTCATTGCCAAGCTCATCAATGCTAATAGTTGGATCAATTGTTTTAAGATAAAGCAATTCATAGCCATACCCAAACACAGATAAGTCTTTTTCAAGTTCAATGTCGTGCTTATGAATATCAATCTTTTCTAGAGCTTCTAACACATCATCAATATTCTTACCTTTCTTGGCGGTATATTTAACCGGATTACCAGTCATAAAGCCAACATTCATATCAGTGATGTACTTAGCATGGTTAATCATAACGTTAGAAGCTTTAACTTTAGCGTTCTCAAAGCGATGGTTATTAACTTCTTGATTTCCGTTGTAATAATCAGCAAGTTTATCCAACCTGCCTTGCCGTTCTTTCAGTTTACGAATAGCGTAGTTGATTGCTTCAAGATTTGGCTTGTTAACATCCCCAAGTAATTCTCTATCAATTGCAACAGCCACATAAACACCTTCTTTCTATAAACCACGAACATGTGGACGTTTGGTAATCTTTGCAGTGAAGCCTTTATGGATAACCATGTAAACGAAATAACGCATAGCATCGCAAGCGTGATCATGTTCTTTCACTGGTTTATCTTCACCACGTTCAGCTGCTTTTTCATCCCATACATAGCTGGATAATTCTTTAAATAAATTAGGACATTGATTGCTAAATAGTATCTTGCCTTCGTTCATCGCCGTTTGTGTAACACGAATACCATCTACCACATCATTCTTTGCCTTTTGTACTCGGAAACCATTATTCCGTAACACAGCAATAAAAGAAGCAGCAGACGGGTCAATGATAATCTTTGCGTGAATATTGCCAAGAAACTTCTTAAGCTCCTGGCAATATTGCTCATCTGTCTTTTGGTGAGCAGTTGCACGTCCTGAGTAATAATATTCTTTAACTAAGTACCAAACGCCATGATTGCGTCCCCACAACAGAAATACTGTTGGGTTCTGTGTACCGTAATCACAAGACACATAATACTTTTCAAAATGCTCCGGCAGATCGTGAACCACCATGCTGTTCTTATCGAAGTTATCATAGATAACACCTTCTGACATTACCCACAAGCCTAAAATATAGCGTTGATAAAACACGCCAGAATACATTCGGTTATAACGATCAATGGTTTCTTGTGCCAATGACGGATTGTCCTGCATCATAAAATGGAGTCGTAATGCTCGCTTATCTTTTATTTTGTCAATCCATTCTAGCTTGAACCAATGGTAAGGTCCTTCGGGGTTGCAGTTAAACCACATCTTAGAACCCGTTACCGAACAACGAGCTGTGGCTTGATTAACAAAACTTTGCGGCATAAGTGCAACTTCATCAAAAAAGAACCCAGCCAAAGTAATACCTTGAACTAGGTCCTGTGATGCTTCATCTTTACCACCAAAGATAAAGTAATAATTTGTATGACCATTCTTGCTGATTGTTAGCATATTATCCGAACGTGAATCGTGAATAGCATACCCTTCACTTTCTAGCATACTCCGCAATGGTCTTAGCACGTTACGTCTAAATGAACCAATTGTTTTACCAGCCATTCCAAACTGCTGACCGTTGAATTGGGTCATGGACCATAGTACGTACGACAATGACATGACAACTGTCTTACCTGCACGAACGGAGCCGTCACAAATAATAGCTTCATAACCCTTTAATTCATCATTAGCCCACCAGCTAAGCACTTGAAGTTGTTTACGACTAAACGGGGTAAACTTAAATCTAACTGTCTTTATCCCCATCTTTATCACTCCATATCTTCTTCATACCATTGCTAAGTGCTGCAAGTAATGAGTTGGTACTTTCATCGTTAACTTCTGGCTCAGGCAAGCGATCAAGTAAGATCTGCATTGCCTTCTGACGATCTTCCATTTCAACCACAGGCTCACCTTTATCAATTCGAATACTCTTGATGTTCGATGTATCAATCTCGCTACTATCTTTTAACTCAACAATATTCGTATAGTAATAAGCCTGTTCGCCTGTTTCAGGGTCAATCTTTGGTACATAGCGGAAGTTCCCCCCGCCATCTTCATAAGGTCCATTTTTATCGCGTACCTTATAATAGGCTAAATGCTTTTCTGTCCTAAACGATAGAACATCAGTAACGTTGCTAGTCGCTTGATTTAAGTAGCGTAGCAAGATGTCATTGGCGGTCGCGTATAGGTCTTGTGATTGTTGTTTTTTTAGTTCAGCTAAGTATTTCTTGATCCTACCATTTCCTACCATTCTCGAGCCGTGTGCAAGAGCATTTTCATAACTTCCACCATAAGCTTTCTGATAAGCCCAAGTCGCATTGTATCGCTGTAAATAGTACAGACAAAAGGCTTTCTGCTTATCATTAAGCTCATCACTATCTGGTAATTCTGGTGGCGGTAATGCCGGTGCAACTTTCTCCGGTTTTGTGTGCATACTTTTTTTCTTGGTTGCATTCTTCCGCTGCCACTTGTTTCTTGTTTTCCACGACTTAACCGTGTTAAGAGAAACATCGTACTTCTTGGCAATATCCTTATACTTCATTCCAGCTAAGTAATCAGCCTTAGCTTCTTCCATCTTACTCATGGCATATCACCACACCACCTTTCTAATAACTTCTATTTATTCAAAGTATCGTTCAAGCATAATATCCTTTAATTCCATTAAGTAGCGGTTCTCTTCGTTATTGCAAGTGATCATTAATTGCTTCCACATCTGAGCAAACATAACAACAATAGCTGGCAACTTATCCCACTTTTTAACCTCAATCTTGAAAGTCTTGCTGTTAGTCAAAGTAACAATGCTTTCATCGCTAAGCGCTATTCCATCGTCTTTGAATTGTTCGTTCAATTCTTTACTGGTTTGTGCTCCTTCTTGAAGTAACTTAATCAATGGCATTAATCCAAGATCACTAGCCATCTTCTTATTGATAGTTAACTTGACGGCACCCTTTTCAGCAGATACTCGGTTCAATTGTTCAGCAAGCTTTTCAAGCGATGAGTGTTGAACCGTTTCCTTTTTCATCTCAATGTAACGATTAGGAGTTAAGATATAATCTTGTCCCTTAATGGTTTCAATTGAAGCGACTTTTGATAGGCCCGGCTCATCTGCTGGCTTGTCTAACAACGACATAACCTTATTAATAGCATCGTTACTTAATACGTTGACCTTCTTCTTGTAAACACGGTTAGTGTGTGACTTGCTGCCAACCTGTCCTCGTTGTTCTCGTACTTCTTCTGTTGCCAATGAAGAGGCATTAACCATTAAGATATTTGACGTTTGCTTTTTCTTATTAAAGATTAGTAATGAGGTTGGAATACTGGTACTTTCAAACATCCGATCAGGTAAGCTAATTACTGCTTCTAAGTAGTTCTTTTCAACTAGGCTTGCTTTAATCGCTTGTTCTTCTTTGTTGTTAGTACTTAACACGCCATTAGGCAATAAGAAAACGGCCTTATCCTGTTTAGATAGCGCCGTTAAGATAAAAGCATAATTAGCATTGCTTTCTGGTGGCACACCAAGAAGAAATCTTTCTTGTGATTGAGCAAAGAACGGGTGCTGCCATTTCATATTATATGGTGGATTACTAATCGTTGTTGCCATTTTCAATCACCTTTCCAAATTCATCCCCTGCAACTACTTGCCAACTATTGGTAACTTCTTGCTGTAATACGTCCATTTGATAAACTGTTGCTTTAATGTTTCGTACTGCTAGATTAAATAGCAAGATCGGAATAACTTTCTCATCAAATTCAAGACACTCAGCTTCGATGTCATGATTGAGGTTCCAGCATTGAATAGTCAAGGCTCCGCTGCCGGCACACATATCAGTAATGTGTTTCTCACTGTTTCGTAGAGCTAGGTTTGCCATTAACTTCGCCAGAGTTGTCGGCGTATAGTCCTGCTTCTTGCCTTTCCGGTCCGCTTCATAATACTGAAAAATCTTTTGTAGCCAGTCAATACTTAAATCACTGACTAATTCCTTAAATTTGGTTTTAGTATCATCATCGTTCCAATAACTAGGTAATTTCTTAATTAGTTCAGTTGTATTCTTAGAATTAAATAACACCAAAGTCTTTTCAGTTAGTTCTTTTAGTTCCATGACTTGCTCCTTCTAAATTTGAGTACAAAAAAAGCACCTGCAAATTGCAGATGCTAGTAATGAGGGCGCCCAGAGTTGCACCAGGATCTTGCCACGTTGGCACGTTTTCCTTTATAAACTACTTCCCTCGCCTATAAAACTTTATTTAAGTAATCTCGTAGCTTTATTGCATTTTCTTTAGATAATTTGAACACCGTCTGTTGATCATCTTGTTCCCGCGTTCCTTGGCGCATATTAGGGTAATAAAGATTGGTTAATAAAATATCAATACTATCTGGTTGCTTTAAAAAGCTGATCTCAGCCTCCATTCCAAGATGATCGTCAATCTTATCTTTATACATTGCATTAAACCAACCATCATCAATGATCAACGAGTGATCTTTTACATTCTTAAATGATTTTCTATGCATCCTTTACCTCTCATAATTGATTCAACCACTCTTATCGCCTAACTCACAGATAAGCTAGTTGATAGATATGTACCACATGGCGCCATCGTACTAATCGTTATTCTGTTTTCGCGGATCCTTAGTACCAGTGATTGCTTCCATTCCCTCGGTAGTAACTATCCATTGCTTTCCAAACTTTCTTATAGAACCATTTGGAAATTTATCCGGGTTCTGCTGGTAAGTTCTCCTTACATAGTTTTCAGCATGGCCCCAGATTATGGACGCTTCTTTAGCATCCATAATATCTGGAGTATTCAAGTTTATCCTAGCCATACGCGTACAGCCCCATAGACAATCCATGCCACTACACCAGTAATCAAAGCAAGTTTAATACTTTTACGATACTTCTTTTCTTGTTTACTCATGATAAAATAGAATATAGCAAAGCGGGCGAGGCTCTCACCTCAACCCTTTGTTATCGTTTATTTAAGGAAATGCTTAACGACTATTTTAATTGTTTCTGCAATCGGATAAGCAGGCACTGCCCATGCAGCTATTGCCGCCCACTTTGTAGCTTCAACTTTGCCGTTCTGCTTTTCCTTTTTCTTTTTATGTTTTGCCATATTCCTATCCTCCTTTCACTTATTATAATAGTACTATATCGTACGTAAGTCAAGTGAATTAGAGGGAAAACTATTTATTTTTGTGTACTTTAAAAGCCGACAAGCGTTGACCTGTCGGCTTTTTCTTTGCTAATCGTTTCCTTGTGTGTTCAGCACGACATAGCATTAAGTATTCTTGCTTGCTAGCAACTAATCCAAATCGTTTAGTTTGATACATTGCTAGATTTCCCAATAGATACGTAAGCCAAGAGCTCGTTTATATGTTTTCATAGAATCTTTTTGGATTTTCAAAATCATTTTGTCATCTTCATCAAGTTTCTTAAAAGTATCGCTCTTCATGAATTCTGAGAGTTTTTTAAGCTTATCAGAAAGCTCATCTCTCTCAACTACTAATCTTTTTACATGTTCTTCCATAGATATTTAATCTCCTTATATCTTCATAACTATATCCAATTACATAAAAAGCCCAGTTATAATAACCAGGCTTAAAATTATTTATCTTTGGCGTTTTCGCTAGAGCTTAAGATGTCAGTAAATACATGATCTGCCATTTTATATGCTTCAACCTCTGATTTTGCTTCCTTGCGTGCAGAATCTAACAGCACACTATAAATCATCACCATTTGGTGTAATCCATCAATCATTCCAGGTGTATAAGACATTTTTTCAATAAACATTGCAGTCACTCCTAACTATTTTATAAATGATCTTCTAGCATATAAGTCACTAAATAAATAATTAAAAATTCGACAATTAGCGATGTAACAAATAAGCCAACGCCAATAAGTGCCGGCTTAATTAATAGGGCTCCAATAAACATAACCGGAACCATTAACATAGCAATAAATTTCATAAACAATAAAAATCACCCTTTCCAAACAAAAAAGCCAGCCGTTAAGCTGACTTGATTAATCAATCTCTATCTAAATAATCTATATTTTTTCTTTATCTTAGAAATATATTGGTTATAGTCAATATATAAGTTTTTCATTTTTACCTCAAGGATATCTGGATTATATTTTTTGTTGTAACGAGGTTTAATTTTACTCATTTGTTCTTCTAAATTTACAATTTCAACCATTTCATTCAATATGATTTTTGTAGATTTTAATACTTCCCTTGGGACCAACAAAACATAAGTACCTGATTGCAATTTATTTTCTAAATCATCCAATGCTCCACCAAAACAAGCATTTCTTGCATGCGCCCACCTACTATCTTGGATTAAAATATATAGAGCATTAATAGGTTCAATTATCTCCAATATTTTTTGATAAGATTCTACCTTAGATTGTTTTGAGTCTTCATATTTTTTAGCTTGAATAGTTGCACCCCAAATTCCACCTATGGTACTAATTCCAGAGATTAATAGAGGGATTACTGAATTAATGAGTAAATTTCCATATTCTTTCATTTAAATCACCTAACTAAACATAATACAAAAGCCTAGCCACAATAGCTAGACTTCTGAAGGTGATTTAAATTAGTTTAACGTCATTGCGGACAATCAAGGCATATAGAAGAACATCATAGTAAGTAGGTGTTCCTCCTTTCGTTGAATGTTTTAAAAAGTAGATGAGCCTTGAATGCTGATGGACGGAATCGAACCGCCACAAACTAGGAGCGACCTAGAATGCCCATATTGCCACCCCCATGATAGCGAACCATTAGGAGTGCTCCACAATAACATCAGCATAATACAGAGATGCTTGCATCCACTAATCGTTTTTGATTTTTTGTTACTCTTTGCATCTCTGTATTACATCACGGCTTGGACAAAAAAGACTATGCAATTACGAAAGAGGAGCTTTCATCTCCTATCATAGTTAAATTTGCCGTGATAAAGCTGAGAGGTGGATTCGAACCACGCTTTTGCCACACAAGGCCGGTTGTGTGCCCATCTTGGACCTCAGCAAGCAGTGCGACTCGTAAGCACTGCAATTGCGAATATTGGGAACTGCCCCCACAAGTATTGGACCACTCCAGGATACTTGGCATCTAGTTTGCATATTCGCATAATCAGGACCACACAATCACCGCACCCGGTCGTAGTTTTCCGCCTACTCCTGTAACGGTTTTGCTGTCCTTAATATTGGCAATCCTCTAGCCGCTGAGTTAGATTGCATACTCTTCTGCTGATTACAGCACGGTTGCTACGAGACTATCAGAGTAGCATGTAAATTTAATGATCTAAAGGAGATCTTCCAAAACGCACAAACCAAATTTAACCGTTACCGTAAATTTATTTTGAAGTTAGTTAACGATAGTCTCAATGTGGATTATGGTCATCTGCCACCATCGCGTCGGCTTGGCTACCGGATTCCACACTTCCTACGTTTAACAAGAGATCCCGTTGCGAGTATCGTTAAACGCCGGAAACACGCATAGCAGTTTCAGGCTTGCTTAGGCACATATTTAAACGGAGCGTGCAAAGTTTTATTAACTAACTTTGCGACGATAACATAATATAACGTTATATCTCCCGTTGTATTCCCGTTTTTGTCCTCTTTTCATCCCCTTTTTGTCCTGTTTTCTTCCTGTTTTTTGCTCGCAAGTCAGGAATAATATCAGAATCAACATTAAGACGTTCACATACTGCTTCTAAACAATCCGCAAATTCCAAGCAAGCATAATCATCAGCCCGATAGTAAGTAGAATTGCCGAATTTATTAATCCTCTCTTTAATTACTGAAAGAGATAAACCTTGAATATATCTATACTTGATAATTTGTTGGCTAGGGTGTCGGTAACTACTGCTGCATCCTGCAATCGCATAGTCAACCGCTCGTTTAGCTAACGTGTATTCAGCATATTCAATCATACTTTTTTCCGAACCATTACCACGTCTTGACCCTCGAATACCTGTAATATCGTTCTGTGGCGATTTAACACCCCAGTCACCCGATCTACGTCGAATAGTTGGGTATTTATCTTCGTCTAAAAAGAAATTCTGTACGTTCGCAATTGTTGCTTTCTTATTATCCCCTTTTAATAGTTCCACTATTTGCACGCTCCCCTTGTGATATAATGAATATGTTTTAAATAGATATCTGAGGAGACGTTCTCATAGTGAGGGCGTCTTTTTTTACGCTTTTTAACGCAATTTAACGCTTTTAAATGCTATCCAAAGAAGGAAAAGACAGCATACCAAATACTAAATACCATGTATAGCACTCCGCCTAGACCTAACAATGCAATGCCAACAACTATAAGCCCGATAAATCCAATTACTGTATATCCCGCAAAATTACGTATTACTCTTCCCATCTTTTCCCTCCAAATTCACTTCTATTCTTTAATCTTGTTATTTACATCTTTCAAAATGTCAGATATTTTTGCTTGCCTTAAAACTGCTTCTACATCTGTAATTCTCAATTGTCCGTAATAGCCTGTATTACGAAACAACACTCCTACGTGACGATAGTATTCAGGTTTTGATAACCCTGTAATCTTTAGAATAGTAGACTGTTTAGTGCCAATTTTTCGCAAGATATAAGCTTGTGCAAAAGGGTTATTAATATTGTGCTTATAAAAATATTGCTTAATTCGCCATTCAGCTTCTTTAATTCTTCTAGGTTCTCGCAACTTCAAACCCTTACGAAACTTCATAATTTCTTGAAGTCGCCAATCATCAGGAGCAAGGATCTCTTCTGGCATTTCATTAACTCCACCCCATTCATGATTAACAGTTAATGAATCCATTGCTTTAGATAGTCTTTTAGGTATTGCCATCTTCATTTACCTCCTCTACCTCGATTTCTACCCTAGGATGGTCACTGTAATACTTTTCAGCAACTATCTTTACAATCTGGTTGTCATCTTCCCATAGCAGGCCATTTAAGCCATCCAAAGTAGATTTGATGTAATTATCCGTGTCCGGTTTTACAATCGGTCTGTGTATTCCTGAGAGGCGTAATTCACGCTCTTTTTTCGATACGCTTGATTGAACTTGTCGATAAAATTTAAGACTAACAATTAACGGGCCAGTTAGTGGCTTATCCTTGTACTGGAATTTGCACATCATCCCCAACTGTTTCTTGTAGGTCGATACCTTTTTCGGATCATACAAGCGTATTCCTTTCCACGTTTTAGTTGCTCTAGGCCGTGCCTGTTCGACGGGCTCAATGTTGAATATTATTTTCATTTTCACCTCGTTCTTTAGTTCAATAAGTCTTTAATAATCGAAGCAATTGGTGCACAAGCGTGAATAATATTCAAACATAATGCCGTTAATAAGCAGACACTCATTGTTCCTCCGAACAATGCCGTCATCCCAGAAGCAAAATCATAGCTATCATGGTGATCACGATGTTTCCTAAAGAAGAAAATTGATAGCCATATAGTGCCAGTTAACGCAGCAATAAAAAGTACACCGCACAAAATAGATAGAACAATTGCTGACATTTGATATTGTTGAACCATTGTCTTAGCAACGGCCGGCAACTCGCTCAATTGTCCATTAAGTGTTTTAAGTAATTCTTGTTCTGCTTCATGTTTCATCTAGTCACACCTCTCATAAGTCCGTTCAAAAATATCTTGGTCGATAACCCAATGCTCTCCATCAACGCCAGTAGCGATGTAATCACCATATTTATTAATAGCTGTGAGTCCTTCTCTAGTAGGAAGAAAATAC
Source organism: Limosilactobacillus caviae (assembly GCF_014635905.1). Taxonomy (GTDB): domain Bacteria; phylum Bacillota; class Bacilli; order Lactobacillales; family Lactobacillaceae; genus Limosilactobacillus; species Limosilactobacillus caviae. The sequence goes on along the minus strand of NZ_BMDS01000005.1, from coordinate 186,346 downwards.
CTACTTCCTCCCTGATAGTAAGCAGAAGTTAATTCTGCTTTATCAACTATTTGGTATTTGTCTTTTATTTCTTTTGTTCCATCGAACTGTTCAGCTTCAATTAAGGCTGTCTTTCGGTATTTATGTAGCATTAATCGTCCACCTCAAAGCATTTATTTTCTTGCTTGTTATAAACGTCTAAGTAAAGTTCTTTCTTATCGCCGTTGTAAGTTGCTTCATAATAATGCTGATCGCCTTCAATATCAGTAGCTAACAAGGCTTTGTAGTTCTGCAAAACCTTGGCTTGCCAAACTACATAAACATGAAAAAGTGATGTACCGTCTTTAGCAACATTTTTATAGGTATATTTCTTAACCTTTAGTTTTGCCATCGTTATAAATTCTTCGTTAGTCATTATTCTTCCTCCTCTACTGGTTCCTTCATTATGTCAATTACGGATGCGAAAAGCGGATGATCTCTCTTTAATTGATCTAGTTGTGATTCATTAAAAGTATCTGTAATATTTTTATCACTCCACATATTCCAGCCTGCATTAGAGTCAAATATATATATTCTGGGGTGCCATCCTTATCGTCAAGCCAACGTAAACGATACCTCTTTTCTGGAAAACGCTCTTTAACAGGTGTTTCTTCTAACTCTCGAAGCAAGTTAAAAAGCAAAGACAATCCCTTTACATCATCTGGCATCCAATCAGGATCAATGAACAAAGAAAATTTTTCTTTGCATAATTTAACATTCATGAAGTAATACGTATCATCACCATCTTTATTCTCATCAATCATATCTTGCTCTGTTCTATATATATAAATTTCGTTATTTTCAAAGGAATATTCTGCATAAAATATTTCATTTACTCTTTTAATAAATTCATCAATCTTCATCAAATAGTCCCTCCCTAGTAACTTCCTTTGTTAAATTAATAAGCTTTTTTAGTTCTGAATTGGTATCCTCATAGAATTTCAAGATAAAATCACGGTAAACTACGGGCTTAGAAGTAACCACCATTGCGGTTTTTCCGCTGTTCATCACTTCAAGTAGTTTGAAGTATAGCTTTTCGTCACCAGTACCAGTTGTTAGCACATACGGCACGAATCGTTCATGGATTGGCGTACTAGCAAACTCCCAGCATAGATCAGCAATCTTTTTCCATTCATCAAACCGTCCACGAATTTTACCCACAGTTACCAAGTGGAACGTCTCAGTTAAGCTGATTTTGAACGATGGCGTTTCACCATGATTAAGATAAATTTCTAGCCAATTACCGTTTTGCTTAGCTGAAAAACGCATCCCGTTCAGCGTTACTTCATCAAGCTTCTTGATAAACACATCGAATATCATTACAGCCACACTCCTAAACAATCGCTAGCTGTGCATTAGCCATCTGAATCTGTTGTTGCAACTCAAACGGCGGATACCAGTTATTAACAAAATCAATTGCCTTGTCAAAGTCTTTCATCGGTAAGTCGTTGTATCGGTCTTGATCGAACGTCTCACGGTATGAGCTGAACAATGCACGATAGGTCTTAGCTCGAACGTTCTTGTCACAGTATGCGTTGGATTTCTTACCGCCTAGAACATTGATAATCTTTGCGTTACGCTTCTTAGAAAACGAATGAGCCATATTGCCAGGTAATCCCATACGGTCTTTGATGTCCTTAACGTCTGCTGAAAGGCTCTCATAGCCCTTAGCAATCAAACTAATTTGTTCAGGTAAGCTAAGGGGCTTTTGCTGTTGAAGTTGCTTCTCCATCTGATTGAAAGCATCAATGTACTTCAACTTGAATTGATCCGCCTTAGCTCCAGTAAAGCCAAACGCAATGAATGTAAATCCATCACGATTCATGTAGTACATTGGGTAGGTTCTTCCTTTGGAATCCTTGTAAGTGCCTGATACAAACATACTTTGGTAATCTGCTGAATTTTCAGCAGATTGAAGTTTGTTATTAATTGATTGCATTACATTTCTGTGTTCCTTACCAAATACCTTTGCTACTTGCAAACTGGTTGTCACTGCTTGCCGATCACGCATAATTACTAATTCTTCTGTCATCATTCATTCACCGCCTTAATCTTCATAGCTTTATATGAGCCTTTAGCTGCGTCGTAATCATCTTCCATGCCAAGCTGGCACATGACACCGTACATTGCGTCTAAGCGTCCATTACGGTAATCCTCACTAAAACTATGATCTTTGAAGTAGCCTAGCAAACGGTGCCTCAGTTCTTCTTTGTCATTATCGCTTAGCACTGTGCCTCGAAAAACTAACGGTGTATGTGCATACTTGCTAATGAGTTCAATCAGAGGCCAGAAGCCTTTACTTTCTAGATCATCAGCGTCTAAATCTTCTCGTTCGTATAATTCTGACAAGCTTTCGATGTTAACAGGAATCATCATCTGCCACATCGGCTTACGTTCTTCTTCGTCTCGTGCGTCCTGCCATGTGCGGTAAACATAAACATACTTGCCCCGTTTAACGGCAAATGGTCCCATTTCATCGCCACGATCAATCTCTTGGCTATGATTAATCGTGTAAACCAGCTCATCGGTTGTTAAATACTCTTCTGCATTCATGCTGTCTTCCCCTTCAAATCTCCGTTGCGATACATCATCATAATTAATTCGTTGCTAATGTGATAGATTCCCTTTCCACCACATACACAGCATTTATGGTCTAAATACGTGCCGCTTCCATTACAAGCAGGGCGTATTGTTTTCATGTTAAATACCTTCTTTTATTCGCATATCGTCCATTTCGTTAAATGGCAAGCGATGATTAGGGTCACGAGTAACTAGACGGCTAATCGTTCGCTCTCCATAAATTCGGATTAATTCATCGGTTGTATTGTTTGTTGTAATGATTGTCTGGTGAACAGGCTTAATTAGCTTGATATTCTTCTCATTAGCCCGTTTACGCTCTTTTTCCGTACCTTCGTATCGATTATTGGCAACACTGAATAAAAGCGCCTGTACGTCCTTACGAGCGCCAATATAGCCATCACCCGAAACTTTTTCGATACTTCCTCCATCTGCTCCAAGATCATCAAGCAGCAAAACATCGCATGTGTCCATTGCCCGTTTAAGGCCTTGCAGTCGTTCTTTTCTATCCTTGTACTCGTACTGTTGACTAACTAACTCACTCAAAGCAACAGTTGAGACAAATAGAACTTGCTTACCGTTATGACGTAGCAGATTAAGCATGGCTAACGCTAATGAGGTCTTACCTACTCCAGCATCTCCACTCATAACAACGTTTAAGTGGCCGTTAATCATTTCTTTGGATAGATTGAGTGCCTTTCTGCCTAAAAATCGGGCTTGCTGTGGATTTTCCCGTTCGTCTGGCTTCCAGTCTTTGAAATTGAATACAATTTCTCCAGAAGACCACAGAGACTTATTCCACACGGCCTTAGTCTTATTTCTTTGTAAGTCACGATTAAATTTGTTGTGCATTTGCTTAGCACGTTGTTCCATCTTTTCTTTGAGTTTCGGATCATGGATATTTACACCAGCTTGTTCAAACAACTTAGGATCGATGTCCCATTGCGCTTTAGTAAGGGCCATCTTAACCACCTCTAATCGTATATTCGTTTCTTTGGCTTTCTAGGAGCCGAATTGTTCTTTTGCTGATATTCACGGCTCATTTGTTGCTCGTGACGTTGATCAGACTCAATAGCAGCTTGTACGGTCTTAATTCCTTGTTTTCGATAGTCGCTGAGCTTCCTGTTAAGGTAGGGGTCTGCACCTCTCGCTGTTACATTGTGTCTCAAAGCAAACTCAACACAGTAATAAACAAGGTTATTACCAAATTCCTTACTCCACTCAGTTAAATCTTGTTGAGCAATCCCATTAGGAAATCCCCAATTATTTTGCCAAAGGGTAGTGATTTCCTGGAAGGAATGCTGTGCATCAGCTAACAGCTTATTAGTACTTGTATTATTAATACTTGTAATATTCTCTGCGAAGTCTGCTTCACCAGGTCTCGTGAAGTCCATTTCGTCACCCCTCATGAAATCTACTTCACCAGGTCGTGAAGCATAGGTAGTCTTGTATCATTCTTCCAGAAACTCTTAATCTTTCTGCAAAATAAGAATTACTAGCCCAGCAGTATCCTTTTTGATTAGATAAGGCAACAATTTCTCCATAAAGCAGAATTGACTTTGGTTTTCTAAGAAGTTCTTCATCATATCTAACAAAAGCAGGAATATTTGTGTAATAACTAGGATGTTGTTCCATTGTTTATACCTCGATTTGCGTTGGCAAAATAAATTCAGGACTGTTATTTGTGTAACGACAGTAAGCACACTTACCACATCGTCTAGGCTTTTCTTCGCCCATCATCACTTTCCAAAAATGTGGTTGTAATTTCTTAGCGGTCTCTAACGCATCGTCCATCAAATACTTAACGTCCGGGTGTTGAGGATCGTATTGATCAAACTTCAAATTACATACTTCAGGAATTGGCTGTTGCTTGCTGACAACAAACATCAACGGCAAGCAGGTAATATCAAACGTCTGCCGAATAAGTTCCTGATAGATTGCCATTTGCATGTAGTAGCCATACGCTTCTACAAAGTTAGTTTTAATGTTTCTGTCACCTTTTTTAATCCAATTAGCAGCATGAATATCTTTAGTAGTTTTAAGATCACAGAAATACTGTTCTTCAAGATTTAAGCTGTCAATCTTGCCTTTCCATAGATATCCACCAATTTCACCAGTTACGATAACTTCCTTGTTCTTTGGATCACGTGGTTTATATGCACGATTGAAGTACTTATTTAACTTCATCTTATTAATTAAGGAATAAGCTTCACCTTTTTTGTCATAAGCCGCCTTTAGGTTAGTTGTAGGCTCACCTTTGTTGTTATGCTTATATATCTCCTTAATCGTCTTTTTCTCTTTCAAAAACTCTTCATGTGCTTCTTCGCCTTGAAAATAACTATGGATAAAGTTTCCAAAAATTAGAGGATCAGGTTGGCCTGATTTCTTCTTATGATCATCAGGATCCCATTCACCTTTTAATTCAGCGAGTTCTTCGGCCTCGCATTCTTCAAATCCCTGAAACACAGATTTACTCATGTACTGAAAATCAGTGTCGTGGTCATAATAATTACTTTGTGTGAGGGGTAATGGTTCCGTCTGGGAAGAGTTCTTCTTGACTTTCGCTAGTACCATTTACTTGATCCCCCTTTTTAACTGTCTTCTTTGCTGTTTTAGTAGCTTTCTTGGCTGGCTTAGCCTCTTCTTTAGAAGCCTTTTCTTTTTCAGCTTGATCAAAGCTATTCAGAATGTCTTGTGTTTGATAGCCCTCTTCATTATTTTGCTCAGACGTTACATCTTTAGGCGCTTCATTATGTTCCTCTTCATCAGCGTTATAGGCTGTTTGCATGTCAACAGTCATTGGCCCCCATTTGGTAAGAAGATTTCGTAGCACCGTCTTAAGTGCCATCGCATCGAAATTATCTTCCCAAACGCCTTTAGGAGTATTACCGCCGCTCATCTTTGAGAATCGCTTACGGTGATCGTCAATCTGCTCTCTCGTCCAATAAACTGTCTTCTGAAAGCCGTTCAGCAATTCAAGGTAGCCAAGATAGCCGACTGGCTGTTCGCCGTTTCTATCGTGAAAGTTAGGTTGATAATCTATCTCTTCGGTTAATGGATTCCACCCTTGAAACTCATCAGCATATACAGCAATCGCATTGAGATGCTTATATTGACCAGAACGCTGTGCTAGCTGAATATAGCCTTTATAGCCCATTTGAGGCTGTGCTTGTCCTTTATAGGGCACGATATACATGTACCCTAAGCTTGGATTAATTGGTAAGTCCAAAGCAGCTGCAACTAATGCAGAATTAATTACGCTTCCTGCATCAACATGCTGTAGATTCTGATTAGAATTAACGACGCTGACGATGCTTGACATAAATTGTGATGCTCGCTTACCAAGTACATCTTCAAAACGCTTCTTAGTTGAGTTCATATTAACGAACTGCTTTACCGTAATTTGTTGTGTATTTACTACCTGATTATTCATTTTTATTTACCCCCTGATACTTGTTAGCCCACTTATAGGCAGTCCAATTCATGTCCTCATCAAACAACTGCCAAGGATTGCACTTTAACGCAACTGCTAATTTTTCAACTGTCGTAAATTGAACACCTTTATTGTGTCCACTCTGCAAAGCCATTAAGGTTGTTTTAGCAATTCCTGTAAGTCTGAATAAATCGCTTGTTTTATAATCAAGCGTTGCCATACGAACTCGTAAATTACGGGCAAAAATTTCGGATAAGTTCATTGCTTTTTACCTCCAAGCTGATCCGCTAGAACTTTAAGTAGTTGATTAAAATTCTCCTTAACTGATTGTTCTTGAAACTTTTTAGCTTTTTCTACTTGATTCTCAAGTTCTGGCTTAGCTTTAAAGATTTCTGCTAACGGATAAGCAATCATAGGTGTTCTTCCGAACATGGAAGCTAGCTCCATTCCTTGATCATTACTTGCAACAATGAAAAAGTGGTCGACTTTCTCACCGATTACTTTTTCAACCGCTTTACGCAATTCTTCGTTTTTTTGATCATTCATGTGTTATAATCCCCTTAGTGTTATATTTTTCTTAGTTACTTATTGCCATCGGTGTTACCAGCGCCGGTGGCTTTTTTGTGTTCAAGTCCCACAACAATAGTGAGTAGAAGAACAGCAGGAACACTGCTCCGCCATAATCACCAACACCTGCACAATAGGTGATCCAAGCACCTATTAGCATGGCTAACATTTTGGAATTGATTATTTTATTAATCATTTCTTTCACCTTCCTTTGGTTTGATATAATCATCTCAATGGAGGTGATTATATGGCTGATGGATTATATAGAGACTTGTCATTTGAATATATGGAATTAATTGTGTCTGATATGAGAGATTTAATTGATGGAATTGATACGGATAAAGCTCATAAAAAACAATTTAATTTCAGATTTAATCTTTTCAAAAAGAACGTTGATTCTTTTGAAAGTTTATTTAATGAAACAAGTACAATTATTGACCCAGGTCAGTACAAAAATTTTAGATTTGCCTTAGCACAATTTGTTTTAGTAATACAAAATACTCAACGAAGAGATAGAACTACTAAGGATGATTTAAAATATCTTGAAGAGTTTTACAGAGTTTGTCATGAATTTCTTTATCGCTAAGATTTCCAATTTTATGCTTTGAATAAACGCCCATAATAAAGTTTTTAAATTCAATTGCGATCATTGGTTCGTGGCGTTTATAAAAATAATTTGAATAAGTATCTGCTAATTTACATGCCTGTTTATATGCGTCTGGACTTTGAAGATCTATTTTTGAGACTTCGTTTTCTAGACGCTTTTTTTCATCTTCTAATACTTCTAAAAATTCTTTTGATGGTTCCATTTTTTACCTCCTAATGTTTCTTTCTGTACTTTTCTTTCAGCACATTCAGCTTTTCACCTTCGATAACGTTGACGATTGCTCCAATTAAGAAGCAAGCCATAATTGCTAACACGCACCACGATAGATATGCCATCTAATCACCTCTCAACGCTTTTACATATGGACTTTCATGATCTTCGTAGTATCTTTCTGATCGAAATGTTTCAAACTTTTGATATTCCTTCAGATCAACGCGACCACTGGCAAGAAATACCTTTCGCCAATCTGGATAGTTTTCTTGCGCCCATGACCTGCGTCTGTTAAAGGTTGATAATGACATAGGAACTTCAATTTCCTTATTTCCAACCTTTTTTATTGACTTCCAAACATTACAAAACTCTAGCCTGTTCATCTGGTATAAATATGGGCTCATCTAATCAGCTCCTCTCTTTTGCCATACTTAATTCATCTCCGATGAAAGGAGGTGAATAGGAATACTATGAAACTAAATTACGAAGCATTAAGGCAGGTTATGCTTACTGTTCAAGATAAATCACTAAATCCTAACCCCATCGAAATTGTTAATGATGTAACTGAAAAGGGATTTACTCAATCAGATGCAAGCTATGCCTTAAAGCAAGCAATTGACAGCAAACTAATCGATGGGAAAGCTGAAGCTGATTTGTCTGGCATGCTTTACTTCGTTGTTCAAGACATAACTCCCGACGGACACAAGTTTATTGATTCTATTTCAGCGGAAGAACCATGGGCTAAAGTCAAACAAGTATTAAAAGAAGAAGGTATTCCTACTACCATTCCTTCAATTTCTAGAACTATAGCAAAACTTTTCTTTTGAAAATGATGTTGCGAGATAATCTACTTGAACTTCTATCAATTGATGGGAGTTCTTTTTTACTTGGAGATCTTTCACTCCTGTTTGTTTTACTCCATTAATAAAGACCCCTTCTGCCGTTTCCCGAATATCACAATCTGAGTTAAGAATCTGTTTACTCGAACATCGACTAACATAACTTTCGTATGCTTCAATGTATTCATTTTTTGATACAGGTTTCCCAGAAAAAGTCACTCCCTTAAACGGATCCCTGTGTTTTTTGTTTTCAACTTTCAAAGCGTCACCTCCTAAAGCTCGTCATCAATAATTGCTGCTTGATGTTCATAGAAGTTCTGAACTGCTAATTGGTTATAGTAATAACGATTACCTTTCCAATACCCGTAACGGTTAGTCATTCCCTTAGGTGCTTTTAGACCTAAGCGCTGTCCCCATATTCCAATTGTGTAAGGACTAACTCCAAGTTGGTTTGCAATATCACCAGCAGTGAACACCTTATCTTGGTACACAGGGAACATAAGCTGGTCAGTGGCTTCATTCATTAGTTGCTGATAAAGGTCACCATGCGTATGACCTGCAATCTTCAAAAGTAATTCGGCCCGTTTATTTGCGTTTTGAGCTTCCATTTCTTTAAGCCATTGTTCCTTGAAATTTAATTCACGGTTGCGCACTGCAATTTCATCAGAAGTCATATGAGCTTCAATCGCTTTATGTTCTTCTTGATATTCATTGAAAAGTGACACGTACTGAGCTGTAAATAATGTGCCCTTCTTACCAGTCATTTTGTTAGCTACGAATTCGCAACCCATCTTGGTTAGTAAGTAGCAAGGCAAAAGTTTCCCTTGGCTGGATTCATAGTTACTTTCAATGAAGAATTGACGAGAATCCAATTTTGGATTCTCCTCCATATCGTTGATGTAACAGCGAATGTCACGCATTAAGTGTGCATGGCGTTTACCAATCATCTTGGCAACTTCACGACTATCTAACGTCGGTTCGCCTTGAAAAGTTAATAGTTGTGGTTCATCCATAGAAGACTATCTCCTTAATCGAGTTGTTAATTTTCCATTCCGGCATATGCGGCAAATTTTTTTCGCCACGCATCAGATTTTTCGCCATGTTGTTTTTCGGCAATAATAGAGCTGACATACATCTTGGAAAGTCCAAATTTTTGAGCTATAGCTTGTTGTGTTGAAGGTTGAAGACCTGCTTTTTTATTTCGCAATAATTGAATTGTCATCCTTTCTCCATATGTAAGATTTGACATTCTCTCACCTCCTTAGTTAATTTTCAATTTTTATTGACATTTATTAGTTTTTAGACTATTCTTAAAATAAAAAAATAAGCTTACAATTAAACTTGTTTGTTTTAAGAACTTTTAGTCTTTTGACTATCGTCAACTTGTGTAAGTACTTGCTAATCAACTTACAAGTAATACTATAATAGTCTTTTGACTAATTGTCAACAATAAAAATAGTCTTTTGACTATTTAATTTAAAAAATTATATGAAAGGCTGTTGTAGTAATGGATTTAGCTCAGAGAATAAAACAATTAGCAAGTAAACGCGGAATTACTATCGCTGAATTAGAGCGCAAAGCTGGAATATCGAACGGTCAAATTTCTAAATGGAACGTTAGATCTCCCAAAACTGAGAATCTTGAGAAAGTAGCTAGATATCTCAATGTATCTTTAGACTATTTAACTGGTAACTCAGATAGCAAAAATACAGCTGACCTTGCATCGAAAGATACTGTCTTTACGTTCGAAGGGAGGGAAATTCCGCCTGAGGATTTAGAATATATGAAACGTTTATTGCGTGGTGATGATAAATGATATATCAACAAGCAGAAGAAGCATACGATTATCTTTTAGAAAAAGCTGCAGAATATCATATTGATGTTAAATGGAAACACTTTTCTCCTTATACTCCACCTGGGAGTAGTTACGAATATCGACGTGTAGTAATGAACCTTAATTGGCATCGGCCAAAAGAAATTATTTTTCAATTCGCACATGAATTAGCTCATGTTATTCATGGCGATCATGGGGACGTTGTATATTATCACGCGTCTTTTACTGGTAAAGAGTCAGTTGAATATAAGGCAAACGTTGGTGCCGTTGAATTACTAGTCCCTTTTTACTGTCAAGAAGTAGATAGAGAATGCGCTAATAGTGCAAACTTTATGGAAGTATTCGATGTTCCCAATTATTTAACAGACGTGGTTAATAAACAAATTCATGATTACTATGTAGTTTAATGCCACGTCCAAAAACTGATCGACGTTAAAAGCTGGATTTTATTTATATTAGGGAGAATTTTATGCAAATTGAAATTAAAATTCCAGAACATGCAATTATTACTGCTGATAGTGAAAAAGTAACTATTGAACATAGAGGCTTAAGAAGTTTCGCCAATCATGGTGGTACTGGTTCTAGTACTATTCCTTATTCAGCAATAGCAAGTATCGATTATAAGAAACCAGGTATTACTAGAGGTCATATCATTATTGTTCCTATTAGTGGAAGTGAACATGGTGGTGGTTTAGGGGGATTAGATCCTCTTTATGCTGGTTCGGCATGGAGTAAAAAGAATGCCATTATCTTTGGTAAAAAACATCAAGAAGAAATGAATAAACTTGTTGAATTAATCAATAAAAAAATAGCTCTAACAAACTCTAATATAACTGTGAGTTCGGCAGATGAATTAGCAAAATTTAAAAAGCTTCTTGATAATAATGCAATTACACAAGAAGAATACGAAGCTAAGAAAAAGCAATTATTAAACTTATAAACCTATGACCAATAACCGATGTCGTTAAAAGCTGTAATTTTTATTTGGGGGGGAGTTTAGTTTGAAAAAAACTTATTGGCAGGTTGGAACTACCGCTACATTAGCCCTGTTGCTACTTACTGGTTGTTCTAATCAATCACATAAGACCACTACAAGTCGAGATAAAGCTGAAGCATCAAGCCTCGCTAAAGAATCGGCCAATGATTTAACAGAAGATGATGATTCACTTGATGATAACGAAGCGGACGAAGATTCGGTAGATGTAGACGGAAACGATAATTCAGAGAATACAACTACTAAAAGTCAGGCAAGCTCATTTAGTATGTCCGATGTAAAAATACCTTCTATTCAGCTATCTGGTGGTTCTTCAGTAACCGTTCCAAGAGTTCAGCCTAATCAATCATCTTCTATTAGTTCAACTACTAACGTTATTAACTCACCTGACCAAGCTATTGCAGCTGCAAAAGCAAAATATGGTGATCAAAATGGAAAAATACATTGGAACTGTATGATTGATGGTACAACTGGTAAAGCCATTAATGATGGCTATTATTTTGTTAAAGGAACTGCTGACGATGGTACTATGACTGGTACTCAATATAGTCTACGCATTTATCCAGACGGAACTATCAAAGAGAATTAGGGATTGTGAGGTTAAACTTTGGATACTGAAAGCAATAAGAAAGAACCACAATTTTGGAAAGGTGATCCTTCTGGTGGTTTTGCGACTGGACTAGTCGCCGGATTCATCATTGGGCTAATTAATATTTGTTCATTCAATATTCCTTGGTTGGGAAGAATTTGTTTCATAGCGATTTGGCTCGTCATGGGGACACAACCCCGATTTAAGGACACACGCACACCAGAAGAAATTGCTAAGGATAAAGAAGAACGGGATCAAAAGTTTGAGGAAATAAGAGAACAAGCTAAAGCAAGAGAAGCTGAACGTCAAGCAACAAAAGAGCAAAAACGTGAAGCAAAAATGCAAAAGAATGAGCTGAAACTTCAAAAGAACCAACTTAAGATTCAAAAACATCAACTTAAAAATCGCAGCAAAATTAAATGCCCTAAGTGTAAAAGTACAAACGTACAACCACTCGGAGTTCACAAGAAAGGATTTTCAGTTGGTAAAGCTGTTGCTGGAACGGTTTTAGCACACGGTACTGTTGTTGGTCCACTTGCCGGTTTTGCCGGTAAGAATTCAAAGAAAACTGATTTTGTATGTATGAACTGTGGAAAACAATTTAAGAAATAAAATCTTGTCCAACTAAATTGATGACATTAAAAGCTATTTAATATTTGAGTTTTAAACCGGTCGAAATCGACCGGTTTAAAAAGCACTATAAAAGAACATATGTACGGGAAGGACTGTTTATTATGAATAAAAATGAGCTGCTGGAATATATCGATAGTAACTCAACAACTATTGCCATCTTTAAGAATAAAGTTCGCACAGAGCAGGAAGCTAAAAATAAAAAGCGCCAACCAGCTAAACGCTGGAATGACGCTAAAATCGAACGTGTCGTAAATAAATATACTGATGATTTTATCAGTAATGTTTACGACAAGTTATATAAGGGGGTGAAAGCCAATAGAAATACACCAAGAAATAAATGGATTGAGTTTATCGAAACTAACGAAATCCTTGATAGTTTAGAAGAATCAGTAAGTATGATGGAGATTGGAGAAGATTAATTATGTGGATGCAAGAACGCAATGGAAAATTTCGCTTCTTTGAGCAATATAAAGATCCCCTAACTAATAAGACTAAAATCATCAGTATTACAATGAAAGACCATAAAAAGAGTACTGCTAAGCAAGCTCAAATTATTCTAGATAATCGCATATCCAAAGCTTTATCAAAAGTCGGTATCGGAAAAATAATTCATGGGATTACACTCAAGCAGTTACTTGATGAATATACTGAATATGAAAAGCCACGAATTAGGAGATCAACGTATTATAGCCATCAAACAATGGTTAATACTTTACTAGATATTTTTGGCAACGATGCCTTAGTTGAAAAATTTACCCCGCTTATCATTACTGAAAAACTAGAAAGTCTAATGTATGGGGATAGAGAGTTGTCCAGTGGCTATGTATCACGATATAAGTACTATCTGCATAAGTTATTTGATTATGCAGTAAAACACTCATATACAAAAGATAACCCGGTTGATAACGTTAAAATTGATTATAAGGCCCCTGCTAATGGTCAACAAATTAAAGATAAGTTCCTCGAAGCTGACGAACTGAAAGCCGTACTCAACTATCTATATAATAATACTCGTATCTACGGAGAACTTTGCGAATGGTTATATCTCACCGGGCTACGTTTTGGCGAAGCAGCCGCTTTAAGTTTTGATGATGTTTACCAAAAGGACAACCATTGGTTTGTAGATATAACCGGTACATTAGAGTATAAACGAATTAAAATCAAAGAACAAAAAAAGAGCAACGCACCTAAAACCTCATCCTCAGTCCGTAGCGTTGTACTACCAAAGAAAGCCGTTCAAATTTATCTTGATCTGAAGAAAAAATCTAATGGCAAAGGTTTTATCTTCGCAACTGAAAATGGCACACCAATTCAAACTGCCTCAGTAAATACTGTTTTAAGATCAGCAAAGAAGAAACTTAAACTTAATAAACCACTAAGTACTCATGTATTCAGACATACCCACATCTCGAAAATGGCCGAGTTAGGAATTCCGCTATATGTAATCCAACAAAGAGTTGGTCACTCCAGTAGTAAGATTACCTCCCAGATATATCTTCACGTGACACAAAAAGCAATTGAAAAGGAAGCGTCAAAACTTGATGAACTATAAAAACCTACCAAAAACCTACCATTTACTTTAAAAAATTATTTTTGCTCTTTCTTTTTCCTTAAAAATAATTTTAAAACAAAAAAAGAACCCTTGAGACACAAGGGTTCTGCACTACTAGTTGTCGCGACGACGTTCAGCGATACGAGTAGCCTTACCAGTACGTTCACGTAAGTAGTAAAGCTTAGCACGACGTACACGACCATGACGAAGAACATCAATCTTGTCAACACGTGGTGAGTGAACTGGGAAAGTACGTTCAACACCAACACCGTTACTAATCTTACGAACAGTGTATGTAGCACTGATACCAGCACCATGGCGCTTGATAACAACACCTTCAAACATCTGAATACGTTCACGTGAACCTTCAACGATCCGAGCGTGAACACGAACAGTATCACCTGCACGGAATTCTGGAATATCATCCCGTAATTGACTAGCAGTAATCTTTTCGATTAACTTGTTTTGACGCATAATATAATTCTTTCCTTTCGCCGACATTCATGTCCTTTAACACGGGCAGCGGAACACCGTTATTCACAGCTAAACAGCCACTAACTACTATACATTGTTTTCATTTGTCTTTCAAGGGTAAATTTAATGAGTTTCTTTATTAATGATTGAGTGTCTAATTCCATATATAAAATAAATCAATAATCCAATTACAAACCAACCAATCATTAAAATTTTCGCATCTGTATTTAAGCCCCAAAAAATCACTGCAGAGAAAATTGCCGAAATTGCGGGCAAGACAGGATAAAGCGGCATTTTAAATTGTGCTTCCGGCAAATCTACCCCTTCACGCGGCCGCAATGCATAGATTCCTAATGAAACAAAGATGAATGCGACTAATGTTCCTGCAGAGACGAGGGTTGCTAAAAACGTAAATGGGAATACGGAGCCTAAAATCATTGCCAATACGGTAATCATCCATAATGCGTGATTAGGGACATGTTTTTCATCAATCTGACCAAGTGTTTTGGGTAATAACCCATCACGACCAAACGCATAGATTAACCGAGATGACGCTAACAGAATCGCAATTAAAGCGGAAAAAATCCCAACAATCGCAACAATTGATAATAAATTAGCTGTAATATAGTGTCCCGATTGACGTAAGGCCCAGGCAGCCGGTTCCGCATTATTTGCATAACGATTATATTTAAACATTCCGACTAATACAAGTGAAACCGCAATAAAGAAACCCGTCCCAAGCAACAGGGTACCAATCAGTCCCCGTGGCATTGTTTTTTCAGGATCAATAGTTTCAGCAGTATTAGCGGCGATTGCATCAAAACCGACATAAGCAATAAAGATTTGCGCTGTCCCTGCTAATATCCCTTGCCATCCACCAAATGTTGTTCCTGACTGATGAGCTGGAAGGAATGGAACATAATTTTGCGGATGGATAGCAGTTGCACCAACCACAATGAACATTAGAATTACCAATAATTTAACACTGACAATAATATTCTCAATCCTACTTACTTGATGTACTCCTCGTGAGATTAATACTCCCACAATTAGAATTGCAAACGCAGCCAAAATATCAATGTATGAACCAGTATGGGGATTAAAACCACCCGTTAATGCATGTGGTAATTTAATTCCAAAGCTTCCTAAAAAGCCTTGCATATATGCGGACCATCCAGAAGCCACAAACGCGACTGAAATAAAATATTCAGCTAAGAGTGCCCAGCCTGCAACCCAACCGAAAAATTCGCCAAACAGGACATTAATCCACGAGAAAGCTGAACCAGCAAACGGTAATACTGATGAGGTTTCAGCATAGGCTAAGGCGGATAATCCTGCTCCAATTGCAGCGACAATAAATGCAAGCGGCACCGCTGGACCAGTATGTTCAGCAGCAACAATTCCCGGTAATGTAAAGATTGCTGTTCCAACAACCATTCCTGTTCCTAAACCGATTAAATCCCTCGTTCGAAGACTGGGTGTTAATTGAGCATCTTTTTCTTCGTAAACTTGCGGATTCTGTTTAAGAAATAAGCGTTTAATTATTTTTTTCATTCATATCACCTTAGTCCGGAACAGTTGGATCTTCATCTAACTTAATATCTTCTAACATTAATTGCTGTTCCCGACTGAGCTTAGCGGTTTTAAGCAGGTCTGGCCGACGGTGGAGGGTACGCCGCAATGATTCACGCATCCGCCATTCTTTAATCTTTTGGTGGTTACCGCTTGTTAAAACTTCAGGTACTTTCATTCCACGAAAATCAGCTGGCCGGGTATATTGTGGGTATTCTAGTAAACCATTACTAAATGAATCTCCCATTGGTGACGACATATTCCCCAGCACACCAGGTACAAACCGAACAGTTGCATCGATCATTACCATTGCGGCAAGCTCCCCGCCAGTTAAAACATAATCTCCTAGCGAGGCTTCATCGGTAACCAGTTGACGAATTCGTTCATCATAGCCTTCATAATGACCACAGATAAAGGTTAGATGATCCTCTTGAGCTAGTTCCTTTGCATATGCCTGATCAAACTTTCTTCCAGCTGGATCCATTAAAATGACCCGTCCCTTTGAATATTGTCCTTCAGTTTGCTGCTGAATTGCATCCATTGCGTCAAAAATAGGCTGAGCTTGAAGGAGCATCCCTGCACCGCCACCAAATGGCGCGTCATCTACATGGTTGTGTTTATCAGTAGTATACTGTCGGAAGTCAGTCACATTAATGTCAACGAATCCATTATCCTGGGCCTTTCCAATAATTGATTCTCCCATCGTTGCTTGAAACATATTTGGAAATAAGCTTAAAATATCAATTCTCATTACTATTCAAGTCCCTCCATTAACTCAACAATCACAAGCTGATGATCAAGATCAACTTTTTTAATGACATCATCAATTACAGGCAATAGTAAATCCCTTTTTTCAGGTCGTTCTACCACCCAGACGTCATTAGCACCTGGCGATAGAATCTCTTTTATCTTCCCCAGTTTTTGTCCATCCGTTGTTTCAACGTCAAGTCCGATAATTTGATGGTAGTAATATTGACCATCATCAAGAGGCTGCTGATCATCGGCACTTACCATTAATTCATGGTCACGGAATTTTTCAACATCATTAATATTGTCATATCCCGCAAACTTTACTAAAACAAAGCCTTTATGTTGTCGAGCCTTTTCAATTTTTAACGGCAATGGTTCTTCAGCCTGCTGCAAATAAAGAGTGTTTCCAGCAGTAAATCGTTCATCAATAAAATCAGTAGTTGCTAATACGCGGACTTCTCCACGTACCCCATGAGTATTTACAATTTTACCAACATTATAATATTCCATATTTTCCTCCAAAAAAGGCAAAAACTCCCACAGATTAGTGTGGGAGTTTTAAATTTAGTGACGATGGTCATTAATCAATAACCGGACTCTCTTAGAGTTAGCCCGTTGAGATTGAGCACCCTCGACTACTGTTCGCAATGCCGCAGCAACATGACCTTGTCGACCAATTAACCGACCGACATCATTAGGATCAACATCAATTATGTATCGATGATATCTTCCCTCATCGCTCTGAGTAATTGATAATGCCTGTGGCTGCTTTAATAGCGGGATAACTAAACTACGAATTAACGACTCTACATTTGTCTCAGCCATGATTAATTATCACTACTTCTTTGCGTACTTTGCTTCGTGGTACTTCTTCATAACACCAGCTGCTTGAAGCATGTTACGAACAGTATCTGAAGGTTGAGCACCCTTTTGTAACCATTCCATAACAGCGCCTTCATCAAACTTGACTTCCTTAGGAGTAGTCAATGGGTTGTAAGTACCTAATGAAGTAATAAAACGACCATCACGTGGGGCACGTGAGTCAGCTACAACGATCCGGTAAAATGGACGCTTCTTTGAACCCATGCGCTTTAAACGAATTTTAACAGACATTCTTTGCACCTCCCTGATTTCTTTTAACAGATAATAATATACCAGTGTTCAAATAGAATGTAAAGTATTTTTTCTTGACAGGCTTAATTTTTTTGAAATTATTTCTTCTTTCGTAATTTACGAAGCTGCTTTATCCGTTTTTGCTTATCTTTTTTCATCTTACGTGCCATTCGGTTCATCGCCATCTGACCCATTTTACCACCTGGCATTTGCCCGCCAAACATATTCTGCATTCCATTGAGGTTTCCATTTGTAACCTGCTTCATCATCTTTCGCATTTGATTAAATTGCTTAATCATTCGGTTAACCTCAACGATTGGCCGACCGGATCCAGCTGCTAATCGTCGACGGCGGCTAGGGTTCATTATATCTGGATTTTCTCGTTCTTCTGGTGTCATTGAAAGCACAATCGCTCTAATGTGAGCAAACTGCTTAGGATCAAGATTTAAGTTCTTTAATGCGGGATTATTAGCCATCCCCGGCATCATCTTAATAATATTTTCTAATGGACCCATCTTAGTAACTTGATCCATTTGTGCCAAGAAATCATTATAATCAAACGTGTTTTCACGCATCTTATCCATTGTTTCTTGAGCTTGTTCTTCATCGAAGTTCTTTTGGGCTTTCTCAATTAGGGTCATCATGTCCCCCATACCCAAAATTCGTGAAGCCATTCGGTCTGGGTGGAAAACATCAAGGTCTTCCATCTTTTCCCCTTCACCAACAAATTTAATTGGCTTACCAGTAACCGCACGAATAGACATCGCTGCCCCGCCACGGGTATCCCCATCTAATTTAGTGAGGACAACCCCAGTAATATCAAGCTTATCATCAAAGCCTTGCGCCGTGTTGACAGCATTTTGACCTGTCATTGAATCAATAACAAGTAGAATTTCATTTGGCTTTACCAACTCTTTAATGTTAGCCAGCTCATCCATTAATTGTTCATCAATTTGAAGCCGACCAGCAGTATCGATAATGACGTAATCATTATGATTTTGTTTAGCAACTTCCATTCCTTCACGAACAATCTCAACGGGATCAACGTCTGTTCCTTTTTCAAATACTGGAACATCAATCTGGTCAGCTACCTGTTGTAACTGCGTAATTGCAGCTGGACGATAAACATCGGCTGCAATAAACATCGGACGTGCATTGCTCTCGTTTTTTAACCGTAAAGCCAACTTACCAGCAGTCGTTGTTTTACCTGCCCCTTGAAGACCAACCATCATAATTACTGTTGGAATATGCGGAGCTTTGTTAAGGGGAACAGCTTCTTCCCCCATTAGTTTAGTTAATTCGTCGTTAACAATCTTAACAATTTGCTGTGCTGGATTTAATCCTTTTAATACTTCGGCTCCAGCGGCTTTCTCACGTACTGTTTTGACAAAGTCTTTTACAACCTTAAAGTTAACATCGGCTTCTAAAAGTGCAAGACGAATTTCGCGCATCGTTTCCCGAAGATCTGCTTCGGTAACTTTAGGCTTTCGCCGTAATTTTTCCATCGCCTTTTGGAGACGATCTGTTAAACCTTCAAATGCCATTTTATTCTTCCTCCAAGCTTTCCAAATGATTTACCAGATGGTTTAGGGTTGCATCATCTGGATAGTTTTTACGCACGTATCGTTGAATGCGATCCGCCTGTTGATTACGATTTTGAAATTCAGCATATAAATGTAGCTTTGCTTCGTAATCTTCTAATATACTCTCTGTTCGCTTTATATTATCATACACAGCCTGACGACTAACATGGAAATTCTCGGCAATTTCGCCCAATGAGTAGTCATCCCCGTAATAAAGCTCTAAATAATCATTTTGTTTTTTAGTTAATAACGGTTGGTAAAACTCAAATAATGAATTTATCCGATAATTCTTCTCAATTTCCATTTAGTCACCACCTATAACTTAGTCGACTTCTACTAGTCCTTTAAAGAGACCATATACAAAGTCTCCAGCATCAAACTTCTGTAAGTCATCAACCTTTTCACCGAGCCCAACATATTTAACTGGAAGATGAAGTTCATTACGAATTGCGAGAACAATTCCACCCCGCGCCGTTCCGTCAAGTTTAGTAAGAACAATTCCGGTAACATCCGTACTTTCCTTAAATAACTTAGCCTGGTTAAGGGCATTTTGACCGGTGGTGGCATCTAGAACCAGCAAAACTTCATGCGGTGCATCAGGAATTTCTCGAGTAAGAATACGTTTCATTTTTGCCAGCTCATTCATTAAGTTAACTTTATTTTGTAACCGACCAGCAGTATCTACAAACAAAACATCGTATTCTTCATCTTTTGCCCGTTTTACTGCATCAAAGACAACTGCTGCCGGATCACCATTTTCGGGTCCAGTAACGATGTCAACGCCATCACGTTTTGCCCACACATCTAACTGTTCCGTTGCTCCGGCTCTAAAGGTATCAGCAGCTGCCAGTAATACCTTCTTACCCTGTTTCTTAAATAAAGCAGCCATCTTGCCAATTGTCGTTGTCTTACCAGCGCCATTAACACCAACAAACATGATAACGGTTGGCCCTTCCTTAGCCATCGTCAAGTCTGGATTTTCGTCTTGGCCGGCTTCATCATATAATTCAACCATTTTTTCAATGATCACGTTTGAAACATCTTGTTTGCTTTTAGCATTTTGTAGTTTAACTTCTTCACGTAATTCATCACTGAGTTTCATGGCCATATCATAACCTACATCAGATTCAATCAGCATGTCTTCGAGGTCGTCAAAGAAATCCTCATCAACGTGACGGAAATTTGCCAAAAACTTATTTAACCGCGCACCAAAGCCGGTCCGTGACTTTTCGAGCCCACGGTCATACTTTTTTACTGTTTCCGTTTCTTCTTCTGGTTCTGGCGTTTCTTCAGTGTTCGTCACATCATTATCGCTTTTAGCAGCCTCATCTATATCGCTTAGTGTTTCATCTTTTGAAGTTTCCGTTTCTTCTTCGACAGTCTCTTCTTCACTAACTGATTCATCCTGCGCTGGTGCTGCCTCAGACTCATCATTAGTAGCTTCTTCGGTCACAACCGTAGATGATTCCGGTTCTGCAGATACTTCTTCTGCTGCTGAAGATTGGGAAGCTTCTTCTGTTTTCTCTTCCTTTCCATTGTGAATTACTTCATGTGAACCATCTGGATTAATTTTTTCTTCATAACTATCAGCAGGTGGAATATTTACCGGCTCTGGTTGCTTGATTGCAGAAGATGCTGGCGCGGTACTCGGAGCATTTGCCGATTTTTCATCTGCAGTTGCTGATTGAACTGCCGCGCTTGAGCTTTCAGCTGATTTTTCTTCTTCCTTCTTTTTATGGCGACGGAAAATATCAAATAATCCCATATTAAAACCTCCTAATTTAATTATCGTCTTGTAAGGTATCTACAACATCGACTGATACCATTTTAGAAACACCAGATTCTTGCATTGTTACCCCGTATAAAACATCCGCATCCATCATCGTGCCTTTACGGTGAGTAATAACAATAAATTGCGGACCATCACTGCCAAATTGACTAAGGTAATGGGCAAAGCGTTGAACATTAACTTCATCCAAAGCCGCTTCAGGTTCATCAAGAATCGCAAATGGAACCGGCCGCACTTTAAGGATTGCAAATAATAATGTAATCGCGGTTAATGCTCGTTCCCCACCTGATAATAATGATAAATGCTGATTTTTCTTACCAGGCGGTTGCGCCATAATATCTACCCCAGTCGTTAACAAATCATGAGGATCAGTTAACACCAGCTTGGCATGTCCACCGGAGAATATTTGTTGGAAGGTCTCATCAAATTTTTGAGAAACTTGATTGAACGTGGTAATAAAGCGGTCTTTCACTTGCGCGTCCATTTCGCTCATCGTCTGGTTAAGCTGCGCACGAGAATCCAGCAAATCTTCTTGCTGACCCTTTAGAAAATCATAGCGTTCACGGACACGCTTATATTCTTCAATCGCCCCCACGTTAACCTGCCCAAGGTCATCTAAGCCGCGTTTCAATAGTTTCAATCGTGTAGCAAGTGTTTCCTCATCAAGATCACTCATATGCTGGCGGGCCTCATCAATGGTCATTGAATACTGCTCATTTAAGCGATTAAGGCACTGGTCAATTATTGCTTCATATTTGACATGCTTTTCATTCAAATTATTACGATCATCAAGGGCAACCCGTTGTAATTCCTGCAATCGATTATAATGGGCCTCTGCTTTTGATAATTGTTGTTCAAGCCCTTCTAAGGCAACGGCATTCTCTGTAAGCTGATCATTAGCTTTCCTTTGTTTTCCTTTTGCCTCATCAAGAGCCGTCTTAGTGGATTCGTCACTAGTTGATTGACTAGCCGATTGGTCCGTTAGCTTAGTTAATTCTTTCGTCACTTCCGCTAAAGTTTTATCAATGGACTGCATTTGCCGGTCGTATTCGCGAGCTTGTCGAATATATTGTTGAAGACGTTCCTTAGCTACTGCGATCTGTTGCTGCATCTGGGCTAATTGCTCTGCCTGCGTTGATTCATTATTTTGCAGTTCATCAATTAGCCTAAGCGTAGTAGCAATCTTATCTTTTACCGTTGCTAAATCATGATTAACCTTCGCTGCCTGCTCTTCGTTTTGCTTTACTTTTGTTTCATAGTCTTGGTGTTGTGTATCTTGTTGTTTATTTTCTAATTCTAAGATTTTTACCCGATTCGTTAATGTAGCCTGCTGATTGGCAACAAGCTGGCAATTACTCTGTTGTTCATGAAATTCATTTTGCAAGTTTCGTTGCTGTTCTTGATAATTAGCTACCACTTCCTCATTAGCTGTCTGGGCCTGTTTTAATTTGCCAATTTCTTGTTCTAAGGCGTTTGCTGCTCTTTCTTGTTTATTTAACTCTGCTTCAAGCTGCTTTGCCATTTGTTTTTGGCTTAGCAATCCTGCCCGCTGATTACGAGTAGCGCCCCCGGTCATTGCCCCGCTGGCGTTAATCAACTGACCATCTAAAGTGACAACCCGAATCATGTGACGACCGGCCTTAGCAATTGCGGTAGCATTATCAAGGTTATCAGCAATCACTGTTGTTCCTAATAAATAATCAGCAATAACTTGAAATTTACTATCATAATTGATCAATTCAGTCGCCCGGCCTAAGTATCCTGGTAAAGCAGTTAGTTGCGGCCAAATAGCTAATGGTCGACGACGGTTAAGCGTATCCAATGGCAGAATTGTAACTCGACCAGCACGCGTCTTGATTAAGAAATTAATAATTTGCTTTGCAGTTACTTGCCGGTCAACGACTAACTGCTGTACTTGGCTTCCTAGAACTGTTTCAACGGCAGTCGTATATTCAGCAGGAACATCAAACAGTTCATTAACTGCACCAGCTAATCCGGGGAATTGGTGCCGTTGCCGAAGAACGCTTTGGACTCCCCGATAATAACCACTGTATTCATCTGCCATTGATTGGTAGGCATTGATCCGTGACTTCAGGGAACGAATATCCCCCAGGACTTGATACCAGTTTCGTTGCTGCGTCTGATATTGTTGATTAAGTTCAGCATGGTGCTGCCGGGCCTGAGTTAAGTTTTTTTCAACACCACTAACATTTTCTTGCGCAATTTCAGCTGCATGTTTACTACTATCATATTTTCTAGTTATTTCAGCTAATTCAGTTTTTAATTTCTTTAATTCATCACTATTGCGACGCTGTGAACTTACGGTTTGTTCATAATTACGCGATAAAAATGACTTCTGGTTGTGGATGGTCGTAGACTCTTGCATTAAACTAACTTGCTGGTCTCTTAGCTCATCAACTTGCTGGTTTAACTTGGCAATCCGTTCGCTGCTGCTCATCTTTTTGGCAGCCTCAAAATCTCCCTGCTGCTTTTTAATTGTTGTTTGCTGCAGGTTAATCTGTTGCTCATTTTCTCGTTGTTGAGTTTTTAACGATTCTAATCGTCCTTGAAGTTCAGCTCGTTGAGACTGTAAGCGTTGTTGTTCATTTTCCCGTTGTTCACGACGGACACTCGAAACAGATTGTTGATTTTCCAATTTAGCAATTGCTTCAGTTTGACTAAGAATAATTGCCTGTAAATGATCCTTTTTTGCGATTAATTCCCGTCGTTGTTGTTTTAACTGATTGAGCCGTTGCTGGTCATGGTCTGCTTGTTTTTGATAATCACTTACCATTCTCTGAGCTTGTATTAATTTATCTTCTAAGTCATCTTTCATTTGATGATAGGTATCATGGCGACGAACCGTTTGCGTCCGGTCTAAAACATCAAATTGCTTTTTTTGTTCTAAATAATCCTGGGCAATTGCACTTTGCTCTTCTAATGGTTCAATCTGCTTTTCAAGCTCGCTAATAATATCGTTTACCCGATTGAGGTTTTCCATGGTTGTAGCTAATCTTTTTTCAGCAGTTTCTTTATTCTTTTTATATTTAGCAACCCCCGCCACAGTTTCAATAATACTTCGCCGATCTAGCGGTTTCCCATTGAAAATCTCTTCAATCCGCCCTTGTGAAATAATAGAAAAGGACTCACGACCCAAGCCAGAATCAATAAACAGGTCGGTAATATCCTTTAAGCGAACATTTTGATCGTTAATTAAGTATTCACTATCACCATTACGATAAATTTTTCTTGTAATCGTTAGTTCTGTAAATTCACTTGCAAGGTAGTGGTCACTATTATCCAATGTAATTGAAACCAGTGCGCGATTTAATGGTTTCCGATCAGCAGAGCCATTAAAAATGACATCAGCCATTCGGTCTCCCCGTAGATGATGGGCAGATTGTTCACCCATCACCCATTGGATAGCTTCAATAATATTACTTTT
Organism: Limosilactobacillus caviae; assembly: GCF_014635905.1. Taxonomy (GTDB): domain Bacteria; phylum Bacillota; class Bacilli; order Lactobacillales; family Lactobacillaceae; genus Limosilactobacillus; species Limosilactobacillus caviae. Next base: position 161,767 of record NZ_BMDS01000005.1, on the reverse strand, counting down.
ACCACTACCATTAGGGCCAACAATTCCGGTCATCCCTGGTTCAAATTTAATTGTTGTTTTTTGGGCAAAAGATTTAAACCCATCCAAAGTTAAAGACAATAATTGCATCAGTTATTCCTACTTACTATTTATTTTTATTTCTCATCTTATCAAGTGCTTGTTGGGCAGCCTGCATCTCAGCGTGTTTCTTAGAGGATCCTTCCCCTTCACCAATAACTTCACCATTAGCCGTGACATTCACCTTAAAGTTAGGATCGTTTTCAGTACCGCTCTCATCGATTAAATGATATTCGATATCGATATCTCCATCGCGTTGAAGAAATTCTTGCAAGCTTGTCTTGGCATCAACCGCATGGTCAAACCACCCCATATCAAGCTTAGGAAAAATTACCCGTTGGACAAACTTTTCAACTGCCGGACGTCCTTGATCTAAATATAGTGCTCCAATAAAGGATTCAAAAATATCACATAGTAGCCCCGGCCGTTGACGTGCTCCAGCCATCTCTTCACCATGACCTAGACGAATGTATTGGTCAAAATGACATTCCTTAGCAAACTTTGAAAAACTATCTTCACAAACCATTACTGCTCTTAGCCGGGTAAGTTTTCCCTGTGGTAATTCGGGGAAACGTTTATAAATATACTCCGAGACGATCAGTTCCAACACAGCATCGCCAAGAAATTCAATCCGTTCATAAAATTTCAGTCCTTGATTAGGATGTTCATTTACGTAAGAAGCCTGAGTAAAAGCTTCTGCTAATAAAGCAGGATTATCAAAATGAATATTAAATTCCTTGGCCAGGTAGTCTTGTAATTCTTCGATCATAAAAAATTCCTTTCATTATTGACTAAATGTTTATAAAAATGTCTACCGCTTATTATACTAGACAACCTTCGTTTCCGCAGGTAATTTTATGTATAATTAGGTAAATATTGAAAATTAAGCAAAAAGTAGAGGCTGCGGAAAAAACTATTTTGTCTTTTCCCAGCCTCTTCAGCTTTATCATAACTTTTCTAATAAGCAAAACATCATTAATCAGCAGTATGGGCAGCAATATAGTCAACTACCTCGCCAATTGTACTGAGTTTTTCAGCATCTTCATCATCAATTTCTTCACCAAAAGTATCCTCTAATTCGAGAACAAATTCAACGAAATCAATTGAGTCTGCATCTAAGTCTGTTTTTAAATTTAGATCATCAGTAATTTTGGCCCGATCAACGTCAAAATGGTCCGCAACAATCTCTGAAACCTTATTAAAGATTTCTGTTTTCTTATCATCAGCCATTATTATTAACCTCTCTTTACTAGTTCGCTACTTATTCTATTCGTTTTTGTTAGAGTTGTCTAGATTTTCAGTATTATCAAAAAATTCAACTGTTTTTTCAATTACACCGGTTTTCAGCATCGTTCTAATTTGACTAATAGTATTCTTTACCGCCAATGCATCCGATGAACCATGCGTCTTTACAACTGGTGCTTTTAAGCCTAGAAGAACGGCTCCTCCATATGTTGAAGCACTCATCTTTTGACCAATTTGGTGGAACGTTGGCTTTAACATCAAGTAACCCAACTTGGCCCGCAGTCCACCATGAAGAATCCCGTGTTTAATCAGCGTCATCATCATTTTAGCGGTTCCTTCTGTTGCCTTTAATGCCGCATTAGCTGTCCAGCCATCACTTACAATAACATCAGCCTTACCGAATAAAAGGTCGCCTGCTTCAACATTACCAACAAAGTTCAAATCATCTTTACTATTAAGGATTTGCCATACTTCTTTATGTAGTTTATCTCCCTTATCCTCTTCAGCTCCGTTATTTAGCAAGGCGATCCGTGGATTAGCAACCCCCAGCACATTTTCTGCATAAAACTTGCCAAGATAAGCATATTGCTCAAGATTTTTTTCTTTACTTTCGGCATTTGCTCCAGTATCTAAGTACACAAAGTTATGTCGATTAGCACCGGGCTGGGCAATTGGTAAAATACTTGTCAACCCTGGACGGTCAATTCCCTTAATCCGCCCAACAATAAATAAGCCAGCCGCTAAGATTGCCCCTGTATTTCCTGCAGAGAAGAACGCATCTGCTTTTCCATCTTTAACCGCCGTAGCTGCCCGAACAATTGATGAGTCCTTTTTTCTTCTAATTGCTCGAACCGGTTCTTCACCCATTGAAATTTCTTCAGTTGTAGCGATCATATTTAAGCGATCGTTATTTTTTATTAATGGCTTTACTTTATCCGGATTACCATAAAGGTCAAATTCTAGGTCAGGATAAAGATCTCGTGCCTGTTCAACACCCTCAATAATTACTTGGGGAGCATTATCGCCACCCATTGCATCAACTGCAATTTTCATAAAAAAATCCTCCTCACATCAGTCAAAATGCGTTTTTAATTCATGACGTTTTAGGTACAAAACAAGTGGCTGATTCTCGTCAACATCATCCCAGTTAGGAGTAGCTAAAAGATTACCGGCATCAGCACGGGCAATTTGAAGCATTTTTAAATCAGCAACCGGGTCACCAACCTTAAATTCCGGCATCCCTGATTGTTTTTTGCCTAGCACGTCTCCAGATCCCCGCAGCTCCAAGTCTTGCTCAGCTACCTTAAAGCCATCATTAGTAGCGACCATCGTCTTCATTCGTGCTTTTCCCTCGTCTGTTTTAGGATCAGCAATTAATAGACAATAACTTTGGCGGTTCCCTCGGCCAACCCGGCCCCGTAACTGGTGAAGCTGGGCAAGGCCAAATCGATCAGCGTCATAGATAACCATTACCGTAGCATTGGGATTATCTACTCCTACTTCAATCACCGTTGTTGCTACCAATACCTGTAGCTTACCTTCCTTAAATTGCCGCATTGTTTCATCTTTTTCATCGGTTCCCATACGACCATGCAACAAGCCAACTTTATAAGAAGGCCCCAGATCCACCGATAACTGATTATACAGGTCAGTGGCGTTTTGGACATCTAAAGCTGCCGATTCTTCGATTAGCGGGCTAACAACATAAGCCTGCGCGCCATCTTTTAATTGTTCGCGTAAAAAGCGGATTGCTTCTGCATGTTGGTTCGATTGTAGCCAATTAGTCCGAATTGGTTTACGCCCAGCTGGAAGCTCATCAATTACTGAAACATCCATTTCTCCATAACTGGTGATTGCTAATGTTCGCGGAATCGGGGTTGCTGTCATTGCAAGGACATCAGGGTGCTCACCTTTTTCTCGTAGCTGCTGTCGCTGGTTAACTCCAAACCGGTGCTGCTCATCAGTAATTACTAACCCGAGATTAGCATATTCAACATCATCTTGAATTAAAGCATGGGTTCCGACAATTAGGTTAACGTCCCCGCGTTTCATTGCCGTCATTAATTCACGGTGTTGCTTAGCGGTTAAAGAACCAGTTAACAATGCAACATGAACATGAGTCCCTTCAAAAACCTTCGCCAATTTTTCAGCATGTTGTCCTGCCAGAATTTCAGTTGGGGCCATTAATGCCGCTTGGTAGCCTGCAGTAATGGCTGCATAAATGGCAATTGCCGCTACAATTGTTTTTCCAGAGCCAACATCCCCTTGAAGAAGCCGGTTCATTTGATAAGGCTGACGCATGTCTCGACATATCTCATTAACAACCCTTTTTTGTGCAGTTGTCAATTCAAAAGGGAGACCAGCAATAAATTCTTTTAACTCGTCATTGTGGTATAAAATCCGATCACCATTTTCTTGTCGATGAGCCCGGCGAATAGCTTGTAGGCGCAGTTGAAACAAAAAGAATTCTTCATAAGCGGCTGTTCGGCGAGCTGCTTTTGCTGTCGCTTGGGTCTGTGGGAAATGGATCTCTTTGATCATTTGTCGGCGATCTAATAATCGATACCGTTGCCGAAGTGTTTCAGGTAGATAAGTAGGAATTATATTAGCATATTCTTCATAAGCTTGACGGATAAAACTCTGCAAAGTATTTTGACGGATGTGTTTGTTGACCGAGTAAACTGCCCCAAATTCATTGCGATTATCCGCCTGCTCCTTAATCAGTTTGTTTGCTGTTATCTGACGACGGTGCGCATCCCATTTCCCCATTACTGTTACCTGCTGGTTTAATGCCAGCTGCTTTTTTAGGTAAGGTTGGTTAAAAAATGTTACAAGAATTACTTCTTTTCCAACCTGCATGCGAAGAGCGAGCCGATTACGACGATATCCGTACCTAGTTAAAATTGGTTCTGAGACAATAACTCCCTGCAAGGTTATCTTTTGTTTATCCTTAGCACTGTCAATATCTGTCGGCGTAAAGTCGTTATACCGAGTCGGATAGTAAGTTAATAAATCTTCAATCGTATCAATGCCTAAAGTTGCTAAATCAGCTACCCGTTTAGGACCGACACCTTTTAAATTAGCAACTGAATCTGCTAAGCTTCTCACCTATCTCACCTCGCTTAAACATAGCCAGCATTCAAAATAGGAGTGGGATCAAAAGCCAATCGCTCTTTATTATCCCACCCCTATAAAATAATATAATTCTATTCGACAGAAATCAGGTATGGATAAACAGGTTGTCCACCATCGTAAATCTGAATATCTAATTCATCATCTACTTCCTCAACTGCCGCTTTGATTTCTTCGGCAGTTGACTGGTCGCCATCCGCTCCATATAGAATTGTCACAATTTCACTATCTTCATCTAACATGGCTTTTACCATCTTGATTGCTGCCTCTTTAAGGTTAAGGTCAGTAGTGACGATCTTACCGTCAACAATTCCCATATAGTCGTCTTTCTTTATTTCTCGACCATCAATTGTTGTATCGCGGACAGCGTTAGTAACTGCACCACTAGCAACTGCGTCAAGATTACTCTCCATACTAGTCTGATTTTCAGTTAAGGATGCTTCTGGATTGTACTCAAGCAATGCACTCATCGCCTGAGCAATCGTCTTACTATGAACCACCTTTGTTGGGATATCGGCTACATCTGCCGCCTGGTCAGCAGTCATAAAGATATTCCCGTTATTAGGAAGAACAATTGCCTGCTTAGCGCCACTATTATTAATTGCGTCTAAAATGTCCTGAGTACTTGGGTTCATTGTTTGACCACCAGTAATAATATGAGTGACTCCCAAACTCTTTAATAATTTAGCAATACCCTTTCCAGAGGCAACCGCAATTACAGCAGTCTTAAGGTCCTCTTTAGCTTCATTAGCAGCCTTAGCTTTTTCAATTGGGGATTCTTCAGCTGAATTTTCTTCATCGTTTTCCATAATTTCTTCTTGCTGCCATACCATATTATGAATTTCAATTGTCTGTAAATCACCAAATTGCTGACCCCAAGATAAAACTTTCCCAGGATGCTCTGTATGAACGTGAACCCGTACAACTTGATCATCGTTCAAGACAAGTAGACTATCTCCTAATTCAGCTAAGTAGTTATAAAAAGTATCGTAGTCAAATTTTTGGGTTACCTGTTTTCCTTTGCCGATCCGAACTAACATCTGTGTACAATATGTATACTTAATATCTTCTGGATTAAGCTTGCCTTGAACACTTTGATGATCCATTGCATGAACCATTTCGTCAATTTCTGCATTATCAGGCTTGTAATCTTCGCTCTTATCAACACGGCCGCTTAAAGCTTCATCAAATGCCTGTAGAACAAAAACTAACCCTTGACCACCTGAATCAACTACCCCAACTTCTTTTAAGACAGGTAATAAATCTGGAGTCTTTTTTAGTGCCTTTTCACTTGCTTCATAGATTGCATGCATAATCTCAATAAGATCATCGGTTTCTTTTATCTTATTAAGACCTTCTTGAGCAGATTCACGAACTACAGTTAAAATAGTTCCTTCGGTTGGTTTCATAACAGCTTTATATGCTGTCTTAGCACCATTAGCATAAGCATTTACGAAATCAGCGGCTGATAAAACGTCCATGCCTTCCGTTGCCTTTGCAAAGCCACGGAAAATTTGCGATAAGATAACCCCCGAATTCCCACGGGCACCCATCAGTAGTCCCTTTGCTAATGCTGCGCTTAGATCGCCAACTTTTTTACTTGTTTCATTACGTTCATACTTAGCACCGCTAGCCATTGAAGAAGTCATGTTAGTTCCCGTATCACCATCCGGAACCGGAAAAACATTTAATGAATTAATAAATTCAGCATTTTTGCCAAGTTTATCTGCAGCCGCTTGGACCATCTTGCCAAATTCAAGGTTTGTAATTTTTGTTACAGCCAATTCGAAATTCCTCCCCAATGCTCGCTTAATCTTCTAGTGTCCGAACACCTTGGACACATACATTAACTGAGTTAGCCGTGATCCCGAGCATTGTTTCAAGATTATACTTTACCTTTGCTTGGACACTCTTTGATACTTCTGAAATCTTAGTGCCATAGCCTACGATAATATTAACATCAACAGCTACTCCATTATCTTGTTGCCGAACAACAACTCCCCGTGCAAAATTTTCACGACGAAGAATTTGATTGACCCCATCACGCAAGGGGTTTCGACTTGCCATTCCAACAACACCGTAGTTATCAGTAGCAGCCCCACCAACAACTGATGAAATCACATCATTATCAATGTCAATTGTACCTGACTTAGTTTTGATTTTTACTGCCATCGTCATGGCCTCCTTATAAAGTGCCGGCCCTAATACAGATGCCGGATAATCTCAGGACTTAGTAACTTCTACTAATATCCACAATTAAATCAATACCATCATACCATAGCATATTTAAGTAAAAAAGTAACCTATTCATATTTTTGTATTTTGATTAATGGGGTTAATTAATTTACGTAAAAAATAAGCCGCCCAGCTGGACGGCATCATTTTTAATTAAACCCGAGTCACTTTACCTGACTTCAGTGTACGTGCTGAAACGTAAACCTTCTTAGGCTTACCATTAACTAAAATGGTTACCTTTTGCAAGTTAGGCTTCCAGCTACGCCGACTTGAGTTAAGGGCGTGAGAACGCTTGTTACCAAATTGCGTCCGTTTACCGTTGATAAAATCTTTAGCCATTGGTGATACCCTCCTCTTTGCTTCATAATTTTTTCGTTTACGCAAAACTGCGATGTAACTCACCTAATTAATCTACCATAGGCGCCACCACAATGCAATAGTTTTCTTTCAAGTAATTTTCCTTGACACACTTTTAACGCCCGCAAATTACTGTTTTAATGGATCGTTACATTGGATTACAGCCACTACTCCACTTCTAAACGCAAAATGATTATTAACAGCTGTAAATTCGTTGCTGGTCCAGGAAAATGGAATTTGACTGCTCCAATTTTCTAAAGGATACTTTTCATCTTTTAGGGTTAGTCCGCGAACGGGGGTAAGGTTAACAAAAGCAAGATATTTCATCGCTGGTAATTTTGAAATAGTGTATTCGCCCGGTAAATAGTAACTTACTACATTCTGGCAATCAATAAATTTAGTCCGTGTAAGATAAGGCTTAAATTCTTCTTGCAGGGGCAGAAATAAATTTGCCAACAAATGATCCAACCGTCCGCCAGTTGCACCAAAGACATTAATTTCATCAGGATTTTCATTTATAGCAAATTTCATACCAAGTTGAGTATCGGTGTAGTCTTTCTCTGGTGGATAGATCTTAATCTTTTCTAAGGTATCTTCTAACCCTAATAATTCTTCTTTATCAATTGAATCAAAATCACCAACTGCAATTAGTGGTTTAATCCCCCATTTCAATAATCTTACTGCTCCGCGATCAACGCCAATCCACTTTTCATTCTTACGCTCTAAGATGAGTTCAGTCGGAACCATTTCAACAGGACCGCCGACAAGTACATTTATCCGCATTATTCTATCCTCTAAAACTAAGAACTTCGTCAAAACAAAAAAGAAGACTTTAGCATTCGGATATCTCCTGAACACCAAAGACCTTCTTTATTTCTCAGCAACTAATTACTTTGTCGCATCTTCAAGTGCTTTAATTCGTTCAGCTGGGTCTTCAGCATTAAAGACATAAGAACCAGCAACTGCTACTGTAGCACCGGCCTTGTAGCAGTCAGCAACAGTTTTATCGTTAACGCCGCCATCAACTTCAATGTCAAAGTCATAGCCCTTTTCTTCCTTAATTGCATTTAGTTGTGCAATCTTATCAACAGTTTCCGGCAAGAACTTTTGACCACCAAAGCCAGGGTTAACTGTCATTACTAATACTTGATCAACCATGTGTAATACTGGTTCGATCATGGCTACGGGTGTACCAGGGTTAATAACAACTTCAGCTTTAACTCCGCCATTCTTAATAATCTGAAGAGCACGATGAATATGTTGGGTTGCTTCGACTTGAACACCAATAATGTCAGCTCCAGCATCAATAAACATTGGCAAGATGTGTTCTGGACTTTCAACCATCAAGTGTACATCTAACACCATATTTGTAATAGGACGAATAGCTTTCACAAAACCTGGTCCATAAGAGATACTTGGAACAAATGTACCGTCCATAACATCGATGTGAAGGTATGGCGCACCAGCCTTTTCTACCTTTTCGATATCCTTTTGTAAGTTTACATAATCTGCACTTAAAATTGATGGTGCAACTTTAATCATTCTAATTCCCTCATTTCTTATAATTTGGTTTTTGATTAGCAATCAATTCATGGAACTGAACATAATCATCATACCGACTCTTCATGATTATACCATTGTTTACCGCTTCCTTCACAGCACATTGTGGCTCTTTTAAATGAAGGCATCCACGAAATTTACAATTAGCAGATAATTCTACCATTTCAGGAAATAGTAATGGTAGGTCATTAACGGTCATGTCAAAGGTTTCATACGATGAAAATCCTGGTGTATCGGCAATTAATGCCCCATTAACATCTAACAGACTCACTTTTCTTGTCGTGTGACGACCACGCTGAAGAGCTTGCGAAATTTCGCCTGTTGCCAATTTTAATTGTGGTGCTAAATGATTGAGTAGTGTTGACTTACCTGCTCCAGTTTGACCCATCATTGTTACTACGCTGCCTTTTAATTTTTTCATCATAGCAGCTAACTGTTGCGGATTAAAAGGATCATAATCCTCATAAACCTGATAGCCGATTTTTTTGTATCCTTCAACTATTGGTAATAATTGCTGATACTCCTCTGTGGTGAGTAAATCAGTTTTTGAAAAATAAATTAAAGGGGTAATTTTTTGTGCTTCCAGTGCGATTAACTGCCGATCTAATAAGTTAGCGGAAAATGCTGGTTCTTTGGCAGAAGTGACGACAACCGCCATATCTACATTCGCAACAGGCGGCCGAACTAATTGATTTCGTCGCGGTAAGATTTTGAGTAAATACCCTTCTTGTTGGTTTTCCGCGCTAAATTCGACGTAATCACCGACAACAGGCTTTATTTTCCGTTGTCGAAAATTGCCTCGTGCTCTTGTTCGATAAATTTTATCATCAGCAAAAACATCGTAAAAGCCGCTTAACGATTGTTGAATTATTCCTTTCTTCAAATGGCACCTCCATTATCCTGTAATATTTGTTGCGCTCATAATTGTCCGCCCGTTGCGAACAACCCGATAGGCTCCCATTTGGCCTTGTTTAAGGGTAAACGGCACGTTAATTGTCGTTTCCTGATTAATCGTAATATCTTGATATTCCATTGTTAGGTTATGGTTTGCGTCCCGAATATACACTTGTACTCGGTTTTCTCGTTGTCCACCATTACCATCAAACGGAATATTGATCTGAATATTTGTTGTCTTCGTCTGATTACCAGAATTAGCAATCGAGACTGTCAAGGTATCCCCATGATTTAGCGTCGATCCTGCTCGTGGAGTCTGACTAATAACATGGTTAGTCGCAATTGTCTTTGACTTTTTCTCTTGTGTCGTTAATTGTAAATTATTTTTATTTGCAAACTGTTGAACGGCACTAATATCTTGATTCGTAAAATCAGGTATTTTTATTGGTTCCTTACCTGCACTAACACGAAAGACAATTGTGTCAGATGCTGTTTTAACAATTGCACCCTTTTTATGATTTTGCTTAATTATCTGTCCCTTATCAATATCATCGGAATAAACACTTTCTTGGTGAACTTGAAAGCCTTTGCGGCGTAAATTAGCAGCTACCGATGAATAATCTTCTCCTACATAATCTGCCATTGTCCACTGCTTTACCCCTGTACTTACGGTTAAGTTGATGGGAGTACTTACTCGTGCTTTATGGCTTATGTGCGGGCTTGTTGTCACAATACGATTCTTATCAACAGTCTGACTATTTACACGGGTAATCTTACCAATTCGCAAATCCTGTTGATGCAATCGTTGTTCCGCTTTGACAATGGTCATCCCCTCAACATCTGGGATGATAACCTGTCGAACAAAGAACCACCAGCCACCGACAAGCATTAGGCAAACGATAATAACGATTCCGCTAATAATCCCGTACTTTTTCCACCATGATTTTGTTGATGGACGTTGTTTTTGCTGCTGATCATCAGTATTTTTTTGATGTTTTCTTTCATTGTTTAAATGTTTAACATCTAATACTTTTGTCTCACCATTATCGTCTTCCTGCAACTTTAGACGTGGCTCATTAGCTCGTTGCGGATCTAAAACAGTCCTTAAGTCAGCAGCCATCTCGTCAACCGAAGCATATCGATTAGCAGGTTCCTTAGCGGTTGCCTTAATTATTACATTTTCTAATGCTTGGGGAATTTGCTTATTCTGTTCCCGCACTGATGGAATCTCTTCACGGAAATGTTTTAACGCAATTGATACTGCGGTCTCGCCTTCAAACGGCACCTTTCCTGTCAATAATTCAAAAAGGATGATTCCCAAAGAATATATATCAGACTGTTTTGTTGCAATGCTTCCGCGGGCCTGTTCCGGTGATAAGTAATGTACAGAACCCATTAATGTATTAGTTTGCGTTAAAGAGTCCTGTGACACGGCAACGGCAATTCCAAAATCAGTAATTTTGATATTCTTATTTTCATCAATTAATATATTCTGCGGTTTTAGGTCACGATGGATAATACCATGGGCGTGTGCTGTAGCAACAGCAGAAAGCACCTGCTCCATAATATCAATAACTTGTGGTAACGGTATTGGATGATGTTTTTTTATGTATGCCTTTAAGTCGGTCCCTTTCACATACTGCATCACCATATATTGCAGTCCATGATCTTCGCCAACATCATAAACACCAACAATGTGCGGATCATTTAACTGCGTGGCTGCCATCGCCTCACGATGAAATCGCCGTTTAGTATTAGGATCATCTCGTAAGTCAAGCCGGAGAAGCTTAACTGAAACATCACGATCTAATACTAAATCATGAGCTAAGTAGACATTTGCCATTCCACCTTCGCCCAGCGATTTAATTATCCTATATCGGTGACCAATTTCGTATCCAGGATTCATTGCTTATCCCTCCTGGTCACTATTAATCCCGATTAAAACGGTAATATTATCTGGACCGCCTGCATCATTTGCCATTTTTACTAGTTGCGCACACTTCTCTTCAAGTGGTATCGGCAACTCTAAAACCTTAATGATTTGATCCTTAGCGACAGTTTTAAACAGACCGTCAGAGCACATTAATAATTGATCGCCGTGGTTTAGTTCAAAACGGTTCACTTCTATTTGTGCGTCAGGAGAAATCCCAATGGCACGCGTAATGATATTGCTTTGCGGTAGTTTTAATGCTTCGTCTTCAGAAATATCACCAGTTTTAACTAACTCGTTAACAAGAGAATGATCGACTGTGATCTGCGTTAACAGATTCTGGTGGAGAATGTATCCACGACTGTCACCAATATTAGCAACGACAACTGCATTGTTAAAAGTAATGGCTGCAACCATCGTCGTCCCCATTCCCTGCATCTGAAGGTTATGTTTTGATTGCGATAAGATTTGGTCATTAATTGATTGCGTTTCTCGAGCAAACCAACGTATCCCGTCCATTGGTGTCCGTGGCGGCCTGTTCTTAAATTGATCGCCAAGAATAGTTACGGTCTGTTCTGCAGCAATATCGCCACTTCTGTTTCCACCAATACCATCAGCAATAACCAGCAATTGATTGCCAAATTTATTAGTGAAAACAGCAACCCGATCTTGATTTTGCTTTCGTTGATGACCAATATCTGTTTGATAAGCAACTTTCATCAATCTACTATATTCCCTTCTTAAGGCTGCTAATAAAGAAGCCATCAGAATTAAAGTCACTCGGTAAGATAGTTAAAGTTAATGAGTGACGATTATCTTTAATCTTACGTGCAGTTGTTGTTTTTACTAACTCAAATTCAGGATGCTTAGTAAGAAATGCCTGAACAGTTTGATCGTTTTCTTGTTGTAAAATCGTGCACGTGCTATATGTGATTATACCGCCTTTTTTTACTTTTGCAGCGACTGCATCTAAAATTGATAACTGAATTTGATGCAATTTCTTACTGTCATCTAATGTCTTGGTATAGCGAATTTCGGGTTTACGTCTTAGTAATCCCATTCCGCTACAAGGAGCGTCAACAAGAATTTTATCAAAACTCTCATCTGCAAATAATTCGTTAACCTTACGGGCATCAAGCGCATTAGCAGTAACACGGTCGCCTACTCCCAAGCGTTGGGCGTTTTTTTCAATCAACCGAACCTTATGCTGATGGATATCAAGCGCATCGACATGACCTCCAATAAGCTTTTCCGCTATTTGGACAGTTTTACCACCAGGGGCAGCACATGCATCAAGCACCTTATCGTTAGGATTAATGTGCATACTTTCAACAGCGAGCATTGCACTTTCATCTTGAATTGTGATTTTTCCGCTTTCAAACAAGCTGGATGTAATAACTTCACCCTTAGTAATTACTAGGGCATCTTGTGCCACTTGACTTTCATGATACTCAACGCCCATTTTATCCAATGCTTCTTTTATTGTTTCCATGTCTGTTTTAGCAGTATTTACACGAACAACCTGATGAGCTGGTTCATTAATGGATTGGAGAATCTTTTCCGTCTTTTCCTGTCCATATTCAGTAATAAGCTCAGCTACTAACCACTGCGGAACACTGCTTTGCAAACTCAACCGCAAATTAGGATTATTAATCTTCCTTAAATCAGGTAATCCTTCTCTTAAAACGGCATGTAAAACACCTGTAACAAATTTACGAATTCCGGGATTGCCTCGGCGTTTTGCAATTTTTATGCTTTCATCAGTGACAGCCCAATCTGGTACTCGTTCTAAATAATGAAATTGGTAAATAGCAGAGAGAAGTAATGTTTTAACCCATGGATCAAGACGCTTTCCCTTAACAAAGGATTGCAGCCAATATTCAAGGGTTAGTTTATGCTGTAATACTCCATAAATAATATTAGTTGCTAATCGGCGGTCCTTATCTGCTAAAGGATATTTTTTAAGTAACTGATCTACTTGCAGGTTAGAATAAGCACCCTTTTCGACTACTCCTTCCAAAGCTACTAATGCTAATTCTCGCGCATTTTGTGGCTGAAATTTAGTCATCACTTACAACTTGTCCTCCCTCAGTAATATCTTTATGTCCATTAAGGTATGATGTAATATCCATTGCCTTCTTACCCGCTGGTTTCAATTTATTAATCTGGTAAGTTGTCCCATCACCAGCTGCAATCACCAATTGATGTTTAGTAACACGGACTGCCTTTCCCGGTTCAAGATCTGTCTGTTCAGTTAATGGCGTAACATCGTAAATTTTTGTCCGTAAGCCATCAATAACCATGTTGCCAAGTGGTGCTGGCCGTAACCCGCGGACCTTCGCATCAATTAAACGGGCAGGTAACCGATAATCAATCTGTTCTTGTTCACTTGTAATATTTGGCGAAAAGACAACTTTATCCGGATCTTGCGCAACCGGGTGGACATCACCGCTAATTAGTTTTGGCAATGTTTCCAATAATAAATCACGACCTAGCAGACTAAGCTTCTTAAACATCGTGCCACTATCATCATTATCCTCAATCGGGATTGCCTTTTGAGCTAATACATCTCCAGCATCCATCTTCTTCACCATATACATAATGGAGACACCGGTTTCTTTATCGCCATTAATAATTGAATATTGAATTGGCGCACCACCACGATACTTAGGCAGGAGCGAACCGTGAACATTAATAGCTGCAATTTGGGCCGCCGCTAATAGCTTTGTTGGTAAGAACTGACCATATGCAGCCGTAATCATCAAGTCTGGTTTCATGGCAATAATTTTTTCCATTTCTGGGCTCTTGCTCAATTTAGCAGGTTGTAAAACTTCAATATTATTTTGCTCAGCCAACTCTTTAACCGGCGATTTATGGAGTGTTTTCTTTCGACCAATATGATGATCCGGTTGTGTTAATACAGCCTTAACATCATACTCTGAATTGTCAATTAAACTTTGTAAAATGGGAACAGCAAATTCTGGTGTACCCATAAAAACGATTGATGTTGCCATTAAAATACATCCTTTCTTTTACATAAAATATTGTGGATCTTGATCTATACTTACCTGTACATCTTTAAACCCGCGACTCTGAGTATTTTGAAGAATATCAAATAATAATTGGTGTAAGTACGGGTCTTTTTTATATTTAATTACTATCTGATAATAATATCGCCGTTTCATTCGTGCAATTGCTCGGGGGGTTGGCCCCAGAATAATAGTAGACGAAGAAAGCCCATTTTTTAACTGTTCGTAAATTTTGGCCATCGCACCTGCAGCCTTTGCTTCTTCTGGATGGCTTGCCATTAACCGTACCGTGTAATAATAAGGCGGATACCCTGCTTGCCGTCGTAACATCATTTCTTGCTTAAAGAACTTTTCATAATTATGCTCTTTAGCGTCTTGAATAGCATAATGATCCGGATTGTAGGTCTGAATAATGACCTTTCCCTGCTTATTCGCGCGACCAGTACGCCCACTAACCTGACTCAATAAGTCAAAGGTCCGTTCGCTTGCTCGAAAATCCGGCAATCCTAATCCGGTATCGGCATTTAAAACTCCTACTAGTGTAACATTAGGAAAATCGAGCCCTTTTGCAATCATTTGGGTTCCCAATAAAATGTCTGCTTGATGATGACCAAACTGACGCAATAATTTTGCATGCATTCCTTTGCGCCGTGTTGTATCAACATCCATCCTAATAATACGGGCACCTGGTAATAATTGATGCAATTCTTGTTCAACTTTCTCAGTTCCGGTTCCATAATAACGGATCTGACGGCTATGACAGTTCGGACATTCATGAGGAATCGGCTCTTCATGACCACAATAATGACACTTCATCGTTCGCGTATCCATATGTAAAGTCAGCGAAATATCACAATTAGGACATTTTAATACGGCTCCGCAATCACGGCACATCATAAATGATGAAAAGCCACGCCGATTTAACATCAAAATGCTTTGCTCACCTTTTTGAAGCCGGTCCGCCAGTTCTCCTAATAATACTTGTGAAAAGTTGCTTTCACCATGCTTCTTTACCTCATCACGCATATCAACAATATTAATTGGCGGAAGGATTTGCTGATTTACGCGATGTGGTAATCTTAGCAGATGGTAGACATTTTTCACTGCCCGTGCACGGCTTTCAAGGCTGGGGGTAGCAGACCCTAAGACGACTGGCGCATGGTTATATTTTCCCCGCCATTTTGCAACTTCACGCGCATGATAACGGGGAGACTCATCTTGCTTATAACTAGATTCATGTTCCTCATCTAAAACAATTAACCCAATATTCTTTAACGGGGCAAAAATTGCGGAACGTGCTCCTACAACGACTTGTGCTTCACCACGTTCAATCCGTCGCCATTCATCGTATCGTTCACCATTGGATAGACTGCTATGTAATACTGCTACCTTAGAGCCAAATCGACGACGAACACGGTTAACGATTTGTGGCGTCAAAGAAATCTCAGGAACTAACATTAAGGCGGTCTTCCCTTGTCTCAAAGCATTAGCAATAGATTGTAAATATACTTCTGTCTTACCGCTTCCTGTTACTCCTTGAAGTAAAAAAACTTGTGAAGCATGATCGTCAATTGCATGATTAATTTTATTAACCGCTGCTTCTTGATCTGCGTTAAGGGTAAGCGGGGCTGCTAAATGTTGGTCATCCGGTGTTCCCTGCATGTCCAAAGGTTGCCGGTAGACTTCAATCGGTACTTTTTCTAACCATCCCTTTTTCTGTCCCTGATTAAAGGTGGCTGGCTTTAACCCTGTTATCCGTTGTGCTTCTTTGAACTTAACAGTCTGTCCATTTAATGATTGTAAATATGAGATAAGGCGATTTTGAGCATGGGCGTTTGAATGGAGTGAAATCCGCTCATCTTCTAATTGCTCAAAATTAAGTTGGGGGTGGATTCCAGTAACCGTTTTAGCGTGAGCACGGTCTTCTACTTGATATTCAATTGCTATTTTCCCTGCTTTTTGGAGTTTTAATAATTCGCTTAAAATTGTCGGGTTATCTTGAACATCAGTCATCTCTAACTCATCTTTACCATGGAAAATATCAAATGCTACATGCTCATCCACTTCATCAATGATCCGAATAATTCTTGTCGTCTTAGCTTTTAATAAGTTAGGCAACATAGTGTATAGACAAGAAATCCAAAAAGAATATGTGCTGTCCGCTAACCACTTGCTAAGTTCCATTAATTCAGAACTAATTACTGGTTGTAAATCCATTATTGCTTGAATCGGTTTAAGTTTTCCCTCATATTTTGTTTCCTGATTAATTCCCACAACGAAGCCTTGAACTGTTCGTCTTCCATTGCCAAACGGGACAATCACCCTTACACCAACTTGAATTTGCTTTTCGAGTGTTGGCGGAATTTGATATGTATATGGCTGATTCGTTTGCATAGTTGGGACATCAACAACTACTTGGGCCAATTCTGGCATTTAATCACCTTGCTTTAACTTTGAACTAATTAATTCAATAATTTTAGTTGCAACTTTGCTCTTGGATTGACGTGCCATCTTAATTGGCGGCTGGCTTTTCTGCAGAACCGTTACCTGGTTTTCATCATTGCCAAACGCCCCATCACTACCAGCAACACTATTAGCAATAATCATATCTGCATTTTTACTAGCAAGTTTACGATTAGCATTTGTTAACAAATCGTTAGTTTCAGCCGCAAATCCTATTACAAGCTGATTTTTCTTTTTTGTTTTTGCTATTTCCTTTAGCACGTCTACCGTTTCAGTCAATTCTAACGTAATGTTAGGATTATCTACTTTCTTTTTAATTTTATGGTCAGTAAAATCGACTGGACGATAATCAGCCACTGCCGCCGCCATAATCAATATATCATTTTCTGGAAAGTACCCTTGCAAAGCCTTAAAAAGATCTTCTGTCGTAGTAATTTTGACAACTTCAATAGCTGGTGACTGGGGAAGATCAACTGAAACTTGACCAATAATTAATTTGACCGCTGCACCTGCTTGAGCGGCAGCCTCAGCAATTGCAATTCCCATCTTACCAGAAGAACGATTACCGATAAAACGAACCGGATCAATATTCTCCCGAGTACCGCCAGCAGTCACAATCAGCTTTTTACCTTGCAAGACCTTTTTAGTTGCTAAAAAATCTTTTATATATTGGCAAATTGCTACTGGTTCTGGTAATCTTCCCCGACCTGTATATCCTTCAGCTAACCGTCCACTAGCTGGTGGCATGACATTTACCCCATCCTGTTGTAACTGCGAAATATTACGCTGTGTCGCCGGGGCTTGCCACATATGGTTATTCATCGCAGGAACAATTATCTTGGGTCCTGCCGTTGCAAGCAAAGTTGTTGAAACCGCATCATCAGCAAGGCCGAGTGCCATTTTAGCGATAATATCGGCTGATGCTGGAACAACGACTGCCAGTTCAGACCAATCCGCCAGTTCGATATGCGGAATTGGGGTCGAATGCTCATCCCAAAGATCAGTAAGAACCTTTTCCTTAGTTAAGGCAAAAAGCGTGGCAGGTGTAACAAGTTTAGTAGCAGCATCTGTCATCCCCACACGAACTTCATGTCCCATCTTTTGAAGTCCGCGTACTACTTCTACCCCTTTATATGCAGCAATACTGCCTGTAAGATATACTGCAATCCGTGTCATTTCTCCACCTCAGCTTCATTATTTTCCTTAGTTGATTATAGCATTTTATCGTTATTATCTGGACTTTTATGAGCAAAAAAGGAACCAGCGCAGTTTTGCTCTAGTCCCTTTTGTCATCTTTGTGTGGTTTGATTAATCTTGTAAGTCTTCAGTGTGATCAGGATCAATCGTTACTTTTCCAGCAAGAATTTCTTCAAGAGCTTTTCCTACTGACTTACTTGAATCATAATGTTCAAGTAACGGTGCAGCACCTGCATCTAGTTCGTTAGCACGCTTACTAGCAAGCATTACTAACGAATAACGTGAATCAATATGTTTTAATAATTCATCAACTGATGGAAATAGAATCATTTTTCGGAATCTCCTAACATTTCAAGATATCGTGGCATAACACGTGTTACACGAAGCCGTTCGGTGCGGATAATGTCTTTAATCTTCTCAACCGCCTTTGGAACTTCATCATTAACAACCGCATAATCATAGTTTTGCATCATTTGAATCTCGCTAAAAGCTTTATGAATACGCTTATTAATAACTTCCATACTGTCAGTTCCACGATGAATCAACCGTTGCTTTAATTCATCTAAATCAGGTGGTGTTAAGAAAATAAATACGCCATCTGGACATTTGGATCGAACTTGCATTGCTCCGTTGACTTCAATCTCGAGGAATACATCTTTCCCAGAATCTAAGGTTTCATTAACATATTTTAATGGTGTACCGTAATAGTTGTCAACATACTTAGCATATTCAAGCATTCCGCCGGTTTGAATATGATGTTCAAATTCTTCTTTGCTAACAAAGAAATAGTCTACTCCATTAACCTCACCTGGTCGCGGCTTTCTAGTTGTCATTGAAATAGAATATTGAAAATCATTATCATTTGAATCAAAAATAGCTTTCCGAACAGTCCCTTTACCAACCCCTGAAGGGCCAGAAAGCACAATTAACATTCCACGATTTGCCATTATAACGCTCCTATTTGTTTAATCGTATTAATACTATAATGCACTAGATTAGAACTGAAATCAAGCAAATGTACAGCAAAAAATTATTGAGCTTTTTACTTGCAATTCTGAATGTATGTTCGTATACCATAATCAAACGAATGTTCGGAGGCGCGATTATGCAAATTGAACAAAAATCTCTTTTTAAATTTACGCCACAAATTATTAGTAATAAACTTCGTCACTTATTTGAAGAATCACCCAATGATGATCAAGCGGGATTATTAACTCCGCAACCTGCTCAGCAGCGACAATTATTCTTAAAGCGAGCAATTAAAGACAAAATTAAGGCAACGTTTCAACTAATGCCCATTAATAATGATGGTTACCCGGTTAACGTTACTGGTAACATTGCTCAATTAGCTGATACAGATCGCTATCTTATCACTAATCGAAATGTAAGCTACATTGTTAATTTTGACCAAATTCGTTATATTGCGAACTTATAGGACTTATACATAGTTATTTAAAAAATCAATGTATTCCACCGTCTATAGTAGAATACATTGATTTTTTATTTTGCCATATTAAGCAGTTCCTGAGCATGTTCTTTAGTTAACTGGGTAATCTTTTCTCCTGACAACATCCGTGCAAGTTCTTCCACTCTTTCATCTTCTTTTAATGGTGTTACCCGAGTTGTAGTTCGTTCATCATGAACTGACTTTTTAATAAGAAAATGATGTTGAGCAACCGCTGCTACTTGTGGTAAATGGGTAATACATAAAACTTGAGAATGTTGCGCAATCAACCTAATTTTATCGGCAATTGCTTGCGCTACTCGTCCACTAACCCCAGTATCAACTTCATCAAAAATAATGCTAGTGACACCTTCTTTTTGTGCAAAGATTGTTTTTAGTGCCAGCATTACCCGCGATAATTCTCCACCAGATGCTATTTTAGCCAGTGGCCCCATCGATTCACCAGGATTAGTTCGAATATAGAATTCAACCTGGTCAATTCCAGTAGGCGTAAATTGCTCATGACTAGGATTGTCAAAATGGACTTCAAATTCTGCTTTTTCCATATAAAGTTCTTTGAGCTGCTGGTGAACTTTTTTACCTAGTTCATGAGCTGCTTTTTGTCGTACTTGACTTAGCTTACGACCGGTTTCACGAAGCTTATTCTCTACTTCAGTTAATCGTTGTTCTAAGTCATTGCTTGAATCAGCAGCAGCCTCCATTGAATCAAGTTCTTTTTTTATTTTGGCATAGTACTTTAAGACATCCGCCAATGTATCCCCGTATTTATGTTCTAAATCACCAATTGTCGTAAGACGCTGCTCAATTTGTGCTAGCCGTTCATCATCAAATTCAAGCATATCTAGCTGTTGACTAGCTTCATTAGCAACATCCTGTAAAGCGTAATATGCATCATTTAACGACTTGCTAAGATTATCATAAGCATCATCAAACTCCGCGATTGCACTAATTGCATCCATGACCGTTGCCACTTGGTCAAGAACCGGCGCTTGATCACTTTCATTAAAGGTCGTTACCGCTAATTGAAGGGCATTATTAATTTGTTGAAAATGCTCCAATCGATCACGTTCGCTAATCAATTCATCTTCTTCGTTTTCTTTTAAATTAGCTTCTGAAATCTCATTTACCTGGTAACGAAGCATATCTAATCGCTGGGCCCACTGTTGTTCATTAGCTTGCTTTTTATTTACTGCGGCCTTTAATTTTGAATATGCTTTATATTCTTCCTGATATTGTTCTAAAAGGGGGTGAACCTCTTTAGCGGCAAATTGATCTAACATCCCCAAGTGCGTTTCAGGCTGCATTAATTGTTGGTGCTCATTCTGCCCTTGAATATCGACTAGACCTGCACCTATTTGGCGAAGAGTAGTTGTGTTAATCAATTGACCGTTAACGCGAATTGTATTACGCCCATTTCGATGGATCTCCCGTGATACGATTAAGATTCCATCTTCGTGATCAATTCCTAAAGAATCAAGCAGGTGATCAAATTCTGGATCGTCTGGGATTGCAAACTGACCCTGCAAACTTAATTTTTCTTCACCTCGTCGAATGAACTCCTGCGAGCCACGTCCACCGGCTAATAATCCAACCGCATCAATAATTATTGATTTACCAGCACCTGTTTCTCCAGTTAAAACTGTCATTTGGTTAGCAAAAGTTAGTGTAAGATGTTTAATAATCGCTAAATTGTCAATTGTCAATTCTTGTAACAAAAATAGCCACCTCACTTAGTCAAGCATTGCATTAAGCTTATCTTCTAATGTTACTGCGGCTTCTGCAGACATACATACTACCAGCACATTGCCATCATCACCAATTGTTGTAAAAACAGAAGGAAAGTCCATTTTACGAATTAGGCTTGCTACTACCGGACCATTTCCCGGATGAACTGTTAGTGCTAAAAAACAATCATTACGTTTTAGTTGTTCTAAACTATCGCGTAATGTTGATGCCAGTTGATTTTCATGCCCTTGACGGTGATACGCTGGCAATCCGTATCGGTATCCACCATTATCTGCAGGAACCTTAATTAATTGCATTTCTTTGATATCTCGTGAAATAGTAGCCTGTGTAACTGTCAGACCTATTTTACGTAAACTTTCAACAAGGTCATCTTGTCGTTCAATGCTCTCACTGGTAATAATTTCACGAATCTTTTGTTGTCGTTCTGATTTCTTCATTTATAAAGTCACCCTTGTTTATTCTTTATGATTTAAATCATCATCAGCGGCTTCAATAACTTCATCAATGTTAACATTTTGAGCAAGGATGCCCGGATTTTCACTCAAACGAAGGTGAACGAGAAATTCCATATTCCCTTGTCCTCCTTTAATTGGCGAGTAGTCTAATCCTAAAACATCAAAGTGATCTTCACGAGCAAAATTCAAAACATTTTCTAATACTGCTCGGTGAACCTTATGATCATGAATGATACCGTTTTTTCCGACATGTTCCTTTCCCGCTTCAAATTGCGGCTTAATTAAAGCAACTACTTCACCACCCATTCTAAGAATTTGTGCTAACGGTGGCAAAATAAGGCGAAGGGAAATAAATGAAACATCAATTGAGGCAAATTCCGGCTGACCACTTGTAAAATCAGCTAGTTTACTATAACGGAAGTTTGTTTGCTCCATTACGACTACCCGTGGATCTTCTCGCAATTGCCACACTAACTGATTAGTACCTACATCAAGGGCATAGCTTAGTTTCGCACCATTTTGTAACATTACATCTGTAAATCCGCCCGTTGAGGAACCAATGTCTAAAACAACTTTATCTTTAACTGAAATGTCAAAAACCTTTAATGCCTTTGCTAATTTTAGCCCGCCTCGACTGACATATGGCATTTTATGGCCTTTCATATGAAGAGTAGTTGTTATCGGAATCTTTTGCCCTGGTTTATCTAACCGCTCATTGTTTTTACCAAGGATTTCACCAGCCATTACCGCACGTTTTGCTTGCTCACGTGAGTCAAAAAGCCCCTGTTGAACTAATAATACATCTACACGTTCTTTTTTCATTTTTCTTGTCCTTACTATTTGAAGTATGCTAAAAATTCATCGTAACCAGCAAACGATTTACTAGTTAGCTTTTCAAGTTGTCGTTGACTTTGAGTAGCAGCAATAAGGGCACTGTGCAACTGTTTCTTAGCACCGTCTACTCCAAGTAAACCAGGATAGGTGTTTTTCTGTTCAGCAGCATCCTTATGAACTGCTTTCCCCATTTGCTCAGTTGTACCAAGGACATCCATTAAATCATCATAAATTTGAAATGCTAATCCATAGTTTGCCCCAAACGCAGCTAGTTGCTGTTGTACCTTTGCAGGCTGATCCATTATAATTCCACCAGCAAGAACAGCATACTGAATAAGCGCGCCTGTTTTTTGCCGATGTAAGTATCTTAACTGCTCCAAGCTTAATCGCTGATGTTCCCCTTCTATATCACGTGCTTGACCAGCAACCATCCCTGCCGGACCAGCAGCTTTGGCAAGTTCAAATGCCAGGCGACTACGAATATCAGCTGAAAGATTATTATCTGTGACCCATTGAAAAGCTAGCGTTAACAGGCCATCGCCAGCTAAGGTCGCCATGCCAGCACCAAATTTGCAATGATTGGTTGGCTTCCCACGACGTAAGGCATCGTTATCCATTGCCGGTAAGTCATCGTGAATCAAAGAATAAGTATGAAGCAATTCTAATGCTGTTGCCACCCGCAAAATATCTTCATTTATTGTGCCGCCAAGCAATTCGACTGTTGCTAAAGTTAAGGCCGGTCGAAGCCGTTTTCCGCCAGCCATCACTGAGTATTCCATTGAATCACGTAAAGTATCTTGATCAATATCTTCAGGGAGAAATTTTGCCAAATAATTATCAATTTGTTTTTTTAAGTCTGAAATTGAAGTAATCATTATCTTTACTACTCTCGCTATTACTCGTCTTCACTGCCGAATCCGCGGTTACCGCCACCATTATTGCTTGGATCATCGCTTTGTTTTTCATATACTTTTTCATCGCCATTGTCGTCAATTAAGTGGCCTAATGTTTTTTCAGCTGTTGTTAACTTTGTTTGTAGTTCTTTTGATAGCTTAATTCCTTCTTGAAATTGCTGAAGTGCTTCTTCTAAAGGAACGTTTCCCTGCTCTAAATGATTAACGATTTCTTGTAGTTGTGTTAGTTGTTCTTCAAAAGTTGGTTTTTCTGTTGCCATTTTAGTGCTCCTTTATCTTTTTAATTTCTGCTTGGACGTCACCATCGTCAAAATGTAATTGAACATTTTGCCCGACTGTTAACTGTTGGGCATGATTAACTACTTTTTCATCACTTGTAACATATGTATAGCCGCGACTCATAATCTTTAGCGGACTCAATGAATCCAGCTGCTTAATAAGACTTGTAACTTGCTGTTTTCTTTCATTTTGATTAGCAACCGTTGCACTAACAAGTTGCTTTTGAAGCTGAGCGACCAGTTGACTTTGTTGCTGAACACGATGAAGGGGTGAATAGTTCATTAACTTCGCACCTAATCGTTCAACATTTACCCGTGCATCTCTCATTCGATTCTGTGCCGATTGATTAAGCTGTTGGGTTAGTTGGTCTACTTTTTGGGCATAATTCTCATATAGCCGTGTTGGTTGTTGAAAAATATAGCTTTGCAATTGTTTATTTAACTGTTGACGATCGAAGCTAATTTGCGTCTTCATCGTATTAAATAACCGATTTTGGTTATCCCTAATCGTCATTAAAACATCACTAAGCTTTACCGGCGTGGCTAATTCTGCGGCTGCCGTGGGAGTAGCTGCACGCTGATCAGCTACCAAATCAGCAATTGTTGTATCTGTTTCATGACCTACTGATGAAATAACGGGAATCTTACTATTCGCAATTGCACGAGCGACTATTTCTTCGTTAAACGGCCATAAATCTTCCAGTGATCCTCCACCACGACCAATGATAAGGGTATCAAAATCTCCCCGCTCATTTGCTCGATTAATTTGTCTTGCAATATCTGCGGCAGCTTTATCACCTTGAACTACTGTTGGGTACAAAACAACTTGAGCAATTGGATAACGTCGCCGAACTGTAGTATTAATATCACGGATAACTGCACCATCAATACTAGTTACTACCGCAATCCGCTTAGGAAACATCGGAATTCGTTTTTTAGGCAGGTTAAAAAGACCCTCCGCACTTAGTTTCTTTTTTAGCTGTTCAAATGCTAAATATAATGACCCTAAGCCATCAGGTTCCATCTGATCAATATAAATCTGATAGCGTCCACTCTTCTCGTAAAGACTAACATGTCCTACTACGCAAACTTTCATCCCTTGTTCCGGGGTAAATTTAATTTTCCGAAATTGATGTTCAAACATCACTGCATCAATTACAGCGTTATCATCTTTTAAGCTAAAATATTGGTGACGTTGCCGCAAGCGGAAATTTGAAAGTTCACCGGTTAAATAAACCGTGTGCAAATATGGGTCACGATCAAATTTCATTTTTAAGTATTTAGTTAATTCGCTAACCGTTAAATACTGACTTCTATCCATGATGCCTCCATTGCGCTAAGTCAACTGTTTGCTCCATTAGAGTAGCAATCGTCATTGGACCAACTCCCCCTGGCACTGGCGTAATTGCTTTTGCTCTTTCCTTAACGTTTTCAAAGTCCACATCGCCAACTAATTTACCGTTAATCAAGCGGTTAATTCCAACATCAATCACAACTGCGCCAAGCTTTACATCCGTTTTCTTAACAAGAGAAGGAGTGCCGGTAGCAACAATTAAAATATCGGCACTGCAGGTTAAAGAAGGCAGATTTACCGTCTTGCTCCCCGCCATCGTAACCGTAGCATTGGCATTATTAAGCAGGGCTAATAATGGTTTCCCTACTAGAATGCTGCGACCAACAATTACCGCATTTTGTCCTTCTAAGTTAACCCCATACTCAGTCAGCATTCGCATAATTCCCCGTGGTGTACAAGCAACCGGGTAGTTACCACGCTGATTAGCATACAATTTCCCTAAATTTAAGGGATTCAATCCATCGACATCTTTCTCCGGTAAAATCGCACTTGTTATCACTTCTGGATCGATCTGGGCTGGCAGCGGCTGTTGAACTAAAATTGCATCAATCGAATCATCATTATTTAATCGATCAATCTCAGTGAGAAGTTCTTCCTGACTAACATCAGCAGGGAATTTTTTCAAGATTGAGTTAATGCCTAATTTGATTGCCTTTTTATGTTTATTCCGAGTGTAAATTAAACTTGCTGGATCGTCGCCGGCAAGTACAACTGCAATTCCGGGAGTTATATTTTGTTTTTTTAATTTTGCTACTCGTTCTTGGGTCTGAGCATTAACCTTTTTAGCAAGAGCTTTACCATCAATAATTGTTGCCACCATGATTTCCTCCTCGTTAATTTTCCAATTTTTATTCTACCATAATAAACGTCCAGTGATATTTAACATATAAAAAGGGAGTGGAAACAAAAGTCAATAATAACTTCTCTCCACTCCTGCGAGGATGACTGCTCACTCTAGTCATATCGCGTTATTGAAATAAATAGTAAAAAGGCATAAATAACGTTACTTAACAAGGCCTTCCATGTATTTAATTATTTAGGCTTTCTTGTTTTTCAAACTTACCAAGTGCACCGTTAATGAATTTTCGTGATTTATCACTGCTAAAAGTCTTGGTCAATTCTAACGCTTCATTAATCGCAACAACTGCCGGAACGTTTTCTGCATATTGCATCTCAAATAATGCAAGACGTAAAATTATCAAATCCGGTTTTGCTAAACGACCAAGCGTCCAGCCACTTGCTAGCAAACCGTTAATTTGTTCATCAAGTTGCTCTTGATGTTCGCGGACTCCATTTACAAGCGTCATTAAGTAAGCAGGAATCTGCTTTTCATCATGATGAGGAATTGCTTCATAAACCGTTTGAATGTCAGCTTCAGGATCTGATTGTAATGCAAAGAGAACCTGAAACGCCTCTTCACGAATCATATGTCGGTTTAAACTCATTTTATTCACCAGCCTCGTCATCTAAGTGTTCGCCAAATAGGTCATCTGGATCCACCTTTTGGTCTTCTTTTGAAGTTACAATTCCTTTAATATGAACATTAACTTCCTTAACTTTTAAGTCGGTCATCAAATTAATTTGTTGTTTTACTTTATCTTGAATCATTGCGGCAACTTTAGGTACAGATACCCCGTATTCAACATAGACATCAATATCAAGCGATATATCTTTATCATTGCTGGAAAGCTTTACTCCACGTCGGCGATCTGAGCGTCCCAAAAGTTCACTTACGCTATTTGCAAATGAGCCGTACATCTTTGAAACACCGTCAATTTCACTTGCGGCAATTCCCGCGATAATTTCTAAAACTCGTGGCGAAATTTGAATTGTCCCGAGTGATTGATCTTCACTGCTTAAAACAATCTTTGATTCTTCAGCCATCGTCAGCCCTCCAATTTATTTCTTCTCTTATATAGTAATCATTTCTATTTTGCACTATGTCAGCATGAATTGCAACAACTTGGTTAATAACGTAACGGCAATTTAGAAATCAGCTGTGGACTACGATTATACCAATCATGCACTACTAAATCGAGTGTATTCGTAGTAAATTCTCCCAAATCCATTGTTTTCATTTTCGCTAAAGCATCAAGAAATTGCCGTGACCCTTGAAGCGGTTTGGTAAACCGAGCGAACGTTACGTGTCCGGAAATAGTCTGATAGCGTTCCTGCAATACAAGATTATTTGCTGGGAGTTCTTTTCTAATTAAATCACGTAAATCCACCAATTCATGAGAGTAGTAACCCTTAACTAGGAGGGCACCGGGACTAGCAATAACCCCCTTTAGTTTCCAATGAATCGGGTTAACTTGGGAAACAATTTTCGATAGTACTTCTATATATTTTTCCCTATCATCTACAGATAGATGAAATTTACTATTCGCTGCAATAAGATCAATTACGGTAATATGCAAATCATTAGCAGGATAGAAATATTGAACTGGCTCAACTGTTGCTAATTTTTGGATACAAAACATAATATTACGGCGAATGTGTGCTGGGAGCGAATTAATTATTGTCAAGCCACGACGAAAATCTGTCTCTGGAGCTAACAAATATTCGTCTAGCTGTTCTTGATGATTCTTTATCGCCGATGTTCCCTGCTGGTCGATATTATTATACAGTTTATCTAGTTCCATTTAATCACCAACAATGATTAACTCTGGGGACGCATTGGTTAAAATTTCAACACCACCATGGGTAATAAGGATATCGTCTTCAATTCGAACTCCCCCAATTTCTGGAATATAGATACCAGGTTCAACGGTAATCACTTCATTATTACGAAGTTTGACATTCTTAGCATTTGGCCCATAGCTTGCAGGCAACTCATGGACAGATAACCCAATTCCATGGCCCATCCCGTGATTAAACTCATCTCCATAGCCTGCTTCTTCAATCAATTGTCGCCCGGCTAAGTCAAGCTGATCTCCGCGTTGACCAACATGTGCCGCCGCAATAACTGCTTGACGCGCTTCATTAACAATTTGATACACATCACGTAATTCTGGATCAATTGAACCAACAGCAAATGTCCGTGTCATATCTGCCGTATAACCATTGACATAGTAGCCAAAATCAAGAGTAACAATATCACCATCTTCAATTATTTTTTCTGAAGCTGTAGCATGTGGCTTGGCAGCATTTTTACCACTAGCAACAATGGTCGGAAATGATGCGCTAGTTGCCCCATGTTCTTTCATCCAAAAATCAAGTAAATTAGCAACATGGCGTTCAGTCATCCCACGATGGATATTCGCTAAAACATACTGATACCCTGCTAAATGCAAATTGGCTGCCTGCCGTAAAAGCTCCACCTCGTTACTATCCTTTATCATGCGCATTTGTTCGATTTGATAATGAAAAGGAACAATATCTGCATTCATTGTTTCATCTAAAACGTCAAATAAATAGTATGAAATAGAATCTTCATACCCAAGCACAGTTACTTTGATGCCTTCACAAATTTTATTTAGGGTTCCGTAGTAATCGCGGGTAATCATCCCCACAGCCTCATCACTCTCAAATTCTTCAAGTGCAAGTTGGTAACGATCGTCTGTAATAATGATTGCATTATCCTGCGTTATCAATAAACAACCATCCCCAGCAGTAAGCTGAAAACCTGTTAAATAATAGATATTTTGAGGATTAGTAACTAAAAAAGCATCAATATACAGCTTATCAAACTTCTTTTGTAATCGCTTAATTCTAGACATTATTTCTCCCTTTTAATATTGCCGATTAGCATAATCACGCGGGCCAAATATCGCTGTTCCCACTCGAACGCAAGTAGCCCCTTCCTCAATAGCAATTTCAAAGTCATGTGTCATTCCCATACTCAAAACATCTAACTTTAACTGACTATTTTGCCTATTCATCTCATCTCGTAATTCTCTTAGCTTCCGAAAAATAGGGCGCGTTTTCTCAGGATCTTCAAAATACGGCGCACTGGTCATTAACCCCCGTAATTTTACATGCGGTAATTCCAAATATGCATCAGCCACTTCCATGCAATCTGCTAAAGTAGGTCTAACACCAAATTTACTCTCTTCTTCACCAACATTCACTTCAATCAAAACAGGAATTTGACGGTTATGTTTCTTGGCTTCTTTTTCAATAGTATGTAATAGTTTAACCGTGTCGACGGATTGAATCATTTTGACATAACCAGCAATATATTTAACCTTATTTCTTTGTAAGTGACCTATCATATACCAGTTAACGCTTTGAGGTAATTCTTCATGCTTTTTAGCCAGTTCTTGAACATAATTCTCACCGAAATCTGTCCAGCCCATTTTATTCAACTGTAAAATATCGTCTGCTGAGTGATTTTTACTAACAGCAAGCAATTGCACTTCTTGTGGATTTCTACCACTTCGTTGACAAGCAGCAGCAATCCGCTTTTTTACCGCTTCGCCTTTTTCGATAATATCCATATGAAATATACTCCTTTGCTTTTCATATTAATTCTAAATTATTTTTAAAAATAAAAAAAGCTTCTATTCTCCTAAAAGGAAAATTGAAGCCTTCTTATTCTTATTCAGCAACTGGGTATACTGATACCTTACGCTTACTACGACCCATGCGTTCAAATTTAACAACACCGGCTACCTTAGCGTATAAAGTATCGTCTCCACCACGACCCACGTTTTCACCTGGGTTGATGTGAGTACCACGTTGACGGTAGATGATTGATCCAGCAGTTACGATTGAACCATCAGCAGCCTTTGTACCAAGACGACGACCAGCTGAGTTCCGACCGTTAGCAGTGGAACCACCCCCCTTGTGGTGGGAGAAGAATTGTAAATTCATAATCATAGTTGTTCACCTCCAGCAATGAACTTTAATTAAACATCTTTACTTCAATGTTTTTAGGGTAGCTTTCTTGGATATCAAGCAATCCATTTAACAAAGTTCTAAGAAGAATCTGACTATCATGACCTAGATCCAGCTTGGTAACTTCGAGAAAGCCACCATTGACATTATCTTGATTAAGGTTAGGTTTTGCATGAACTACTTGCTCAAGACCATTAATCGTTGAAATAGATAATGCAGAAACAGCTGCACATACAATGTCCTGACCATACGGACCAGAATCAGCATGTCCAGTCATTTTAAAAGAAGTGATCCGCTGATTCGAATCTAGAGAAAATTGCACCCGAATCATGACCTCACCTCCACATTAAGCGTTAATCTTGTTAATAGTAACCTTAGTGTAAGGTTGACGGTGACCTTGCTTAGTGTGAGTGTGCTTCTTAGGTTTGTACTTAAAGGTAACAACCTTCTTTTCCTTACCTTGCTTGTCAACAGTACCTTCAACAGAAACACCGTCAACTACAGGAGTACCGATCTTAGTGTCGTCTCCACCGACAAAGATAACTTGATCAAAAGTTACCTTGTCGCCTTCTTTAGCTTCAAGCTTTTCAACGTAGATAGAAGCACCTTCTTCTACTTTGTATTGCTTACCACCAGTAACAATAATTGCGTACATACTTTGTGCACCTCCTTAGTATCTAAGACTCGCCGTTCCAAGCAGCTAAAATGGCTTTTAACTTAGTAACGTGCGGTTGTAGTTGTTGGTTCACAAATACAACGTTTGTATAATATCAAATATTCCTCTTTTCGTCAACTCTAATTTGCCCAGAGATTTAATTAATGCAAAATAAAAATAAGGGAATGGAAAAAACTATTTTCCCATCCTCTTAAATTGCGGTAAACGTTATATTTCCTCTAAGGTTGCTTCTTTTTCACCGTTAAAGAAATTAACCAAGGAAATACTGTCACCGCTAAATTGATCCAACATTTTTGCCACACTTTGAGTCATGTATCGTGGGGTGTAAATCATACCATCTTCTAACCAGCGACTTACTAATCCTAAAAACGCTGAATCAACGAAGGAAATCTGCAAATTTAATGGAACTTCTAACTGCTGGTTTTTATTAACCTGCTCATTAAAATGCGTCATTTCATTTGCCAGCCGATTATAAAGTTGCTCATAAAAGAAGTTATTCTTTTCATTATTCAATAGAACATCAAAAATATCGGCATCGTTTTCGATATACTGAAACGCCTTGCGGAGTGAAAATACCTGCACCGTTTGTTCTTTCGACCAATTACTATCAATCATTACTTGGCTGAAGAAATCATCAATAATCTCTTGAATTGCTGATTTAATAAAATCATGTTTGTCCTTGTAGTGTAGATAGAAGGTCCCGCGGGTGATGTTGGCAGTTTCAGTAATCTTTTGGACGCTAATATCTTCAAGCTTTTCACGTCTCATCAGATATACAAGAGCTTTACGCAGACTATTACGTGTTTTTATTACACGCGGATCTGTCTTATTAGCAGCCATTTAATCATCATCCTTCCATATACAGCTTAAGTCCTTTCCGCTTTCGTACTTCTACTAATTTAAAGTATAGTTGTTATGAAAGCGTTTTGTCAATGAAATAACTAGCTTTATATTAATAATTTATTTATAATCAGTTTTTTTGTTATTGACAAAGTTTAGTTTAAAATTATATACTTAAATCTGTCTGGAGCGGTAGCTCAACTGGATAGAGCATCGGTCTTCTAAACCGAGGGTTGCGAGTTCAAGTCTCGCTCGCTCCATTTTTCATAATGTACTTACAAAAAAAGGTTGGGAAATATCTCAGCCTCTTTTCTATTTTAAAACTAATAATGGCCTATCGCAGTTGCGGTTCTCTTATTATTTTTTAATATTTTATTAAATAGCTCATCTCATGTTACAAATTGATTGCAAAAATGGACTTATTTAATAATAATGTATATAGAGATTGCTTTTTGAGGTGATTATTATGCTACCATTTTTTATTATTGTTTTAATTTTGGTTGCGTCAGTAATTGGTGAGTTCATGTTCGGCAGCCTCAACAACCAAGAGAGTGGCAAACATGGCGCTACTACCAGTCACTTACGAGATCGAAAAGCTTAATCTTATATTCCGTTCAACAAAAGGGTGCGAGATAACAATTATCTCGCACCCTTTTTCGTGATCATAATGTTATTTTAGTATTGATCAATCATTGCTTGGTAAGCCTTTGTTATTTGTTTAGGCGTTAATTTCCAGTCAACGATCCCCATTTTTAATAAGAGATGCCAAGCATGACGATAACTTTCTTGTTGATGATTAAAGTATGCATCACTTAAAAAGTGTTTAATCGCCAAGTAGGATTTATTTAAATCAGCTAATTTGGTCGCCCTTTTCGCATCAGCAACACGTCGCCAGGCTTTCTCATCTAATACTACCAAATGTGTCCATTGCATTTTAGCGCTAAATAGAAGAAATAGCCCCATTGATTCGGCATACGCTTTTAATAATTTCTTTTCATCTACTTCACTTGGATTAATAACTTTATACCAGCCAGCGGCCTCAGCCATATCAGATAAGGAAATATCAAGATCAAGAAAAATAGTTTGCTTTCGTACTTCCGGGCCAATTAACAATTCTTTTTCATCATCAATTTTTAATTCTAAGTCAATGATTTGGTGAAGCATTTTAGTAATATCTAACATCTTTTGCCTCCACAACAAAAAAGCAGTAACAATTATTCATCATTTTCTTCTGAATCGTCTTTCTTCGTTGTTACCTCTGCTTCTTCATCAGATTGATCTACTGCCAAACTAGCACTATCAGGCACCGCTTCTTCATCATCGGCTATTTCCATATGATCTGTCCTAACAGCTAACGAATCGCGGTCTGCCAAGTACCATTTACGAACTAATCCATAATGAAGTAAGACATCAAAGAATGAAACCTGTTCATCAGGATCTTCAACTAAAAAGGCCCACTCTTGACTATAATCATCTGGGTCAAAGGCAATATCAAGCTTGGTACCCTGATCTAATATTAATTCAGCCCCATTATTACGTGGTAGGTTCATTAGCATATAATCTTCATCTGCAGTTGCAACAAATAGACGGTCAATTACAGTCAATGGGAGATCCGGCTTATCCAGCATAAAGCGACGATCGTTAGCAGTTGCAAGGATACCGAGGTCAATTGTAAAATCAAGGTCTTGTTGCAGATACTTAGCAAAATCAATCAATGGTTTTACCGCGTCTCGTAACTCAAGATCCGTGTGCTGATTCAATGCATATATAATGAAGTAATTTACCAAAGTACGATTGTTAAATTGCATTAACTTGTCTTCTAAACTGAGGTAAAACAAAGGTTCATGCTGACTCTGTTCAGTAAAGGCTGCCTCACCGCGACTATCAATCTCAAATTTAAATATTGCTTCATTACCGATTGAAGCCATTGTTGCCTCAAATTCATGGTTTAGTTCATTCTCTGTAACATTAACAGCCGTATCCCCATGCATTTTCAGAAGGCGGTCCATAAAAATCAAAAAGTAATCAGCCGCTTTATAATGCGGAGGGAAGTTAACAAACGCATTTGCTAAATCCATTTTCGTTAACTTTATTGTAGCTGCTAGGAGGTCCTTAGTATCCTTGGTCTGCGCTAATCGATCTAGTAAGTCAACATACTTTTGTCCTAAACTTAAGACATCCTTAAATGAATCAGAAAGCGCTTGTACTCGCTCACTAGGAGAAGTCACGATTCGATTATTGCTCATCGCTATCCACCTGCTTTCCGTTTGCTTCATTTAAGCTTTCTAAGTAATTAGCGTATAAGTTGCGATTTGCCAGTTCAAAATCTTCAAAACTGCCAAAAGTATCGACAATGCTCTTTTGCTCATAACTTAAAATTGTATTTTCCTTAGATAGGGATAATACAACGCGTTCATTATCTTTGATCGTTTGAACCGCATTACGAGATTCGTCTTCTTGGTCTTCCAGCTTTTGCAATTGCTCCACAAGTTCCTGACGACTCTCTTTGTTTCGGCTAGATTCCCAAATACCAGAACGGGAACTAATATCTTTTAACTGTTCTTGGAGTGCTTCTTTGCGTTCTTCACGTTCTCGTTGATGATCAATAAGGTCTTGAAGCCGATCATTTTCACTAGAAATTTTATTAATTCGTTCGCTATTATAACGCTTATTATCACGTGAAAGTTCGAAAGCAGTACGCAGCTTCTCATATTCCGTCTGATCAAAAGAAAAACGGACATTTAACACATCTAATTCACCAAACTGGCGACGATCCCACCAATTGCCAAAATAAATCCGGTAATGGCCCGTTTGATATTCTTCGTAATAGAAAAATGGATAAGTCTTGCCTAAGTATTTAATTAAGTTTTCACTGAGGTGATTACTTAACTGGTCAGCCAAGTCGTCCACCAGGTTCATTACACCCTTATCATTTGGCTGCTGCTCGCGATGTTCAATTTCTTTAGCATAGCGTTGGTTATCTAGCAACTGGTAGATTTCCCGATCACGGTGATTTGAAATTGCGTCGTTAAAGCGTCGTAAATACTTTACTTTTGTAATAATTTGTTGGTTGATGGCTTGAGTAACATCAAGCGCATCACTATTAGTTTCTACACTCGCCATAAGCATGCTCCTTGTCTAAATAACTATCTATTATAATAAATAACTTCACTACCCTTTTTCCACTATTTTTAAACTTTTTTCAAAAATTTTATATATTTCGATTACTTTTCCTTTCTAAAAAGAAAAAGCCTTTCAAAATTGAAAAGCTTTTCTCCCTTTATCCAATATTTAAATATCAATGAACACCGAGTGATAATTTAGCGAAACGACTCATTCGATCAATTGTCCAGACCGGTTCCCATACAAATTCTACATCGACATTTTTTACTTCAGGCACCTTCTTGACTGCTTTAACCACCATGTCAGCTAAAACATTGGTCAACGGACATCCCATTGTCGTTAAGGTCATTTCAATTAAACATATCCCATCGTTATCAAGATCAATTGTATAAACAAGGCCCAAATTAACAATATCAATATGAAGTTCGGGGTCAATAACTGTTGATAATTGTTTGACGATGTCGTCTTTAATTGCTTGTTTATCTCTCATAATTACTTTTTCCAATGTTTTTCAACAAACTGTTGACGCCCGCCTGCTTCTTCTAAGGCAAATCGTTGCGGATTCTTTTTATAAAAATCTTGGTGATAATCTTCTGCAAGATAAAATGGTTGTGCATCCTCAATCGTTGTCACAATCTTATCGTTACCAAATTGGCCGCTTTTTTGGAGGTCCTTTTTAGATTCTTCTGCAATTCGCCGTTGTTCTTCATCCTTTACAAAGATTACCGGCCGATAATTATCGCCACGATCTTGAAACTGACCACTCGCGTCTGTCGGGTCCGTCTGATGCCAGTAAATTTCAACAAGATCCTTATATGAGACCTTAGTGGGATCAAAAGTAATCTTTACCGCTTCAGTATGCCCCGTTGTTCCTGAACAAACTTGCTCATAAGTAGGATTTGCAACATGACCACCAGTATATCCTGATTCTACTTTTTCAATACCAGGATAAGTATCGAAAGGTTTGACCATGCACCAGAAACACCCACCTGCAAATATCGCTGTATCTAAACTCATAATAATTACATCCTTTCTTAATTGCGACCATAGATTGGCCATGCTGCTTCTTGAGCGCCCTTGTAAGTTTTTTCAATTGCTTGTTTCGTTTGCTCTGTTTGATAGGCCGCTACAACCTTTTTATAAACCTCATTATCCTTATTTTTCTCTTGAACTGCAATTATATTGACATATGGCTTTGCTGCTTTATTGATTGGTTCCAAATAAATCGAATCTTTCTTTGGATTGAGGTTAGCTGCTACTGCGTAATTTCCATTTATTATCGCCGCGTCAACAGAATTCAAGGCCCGTGCAGCTGTGGCCGGATCAACTTCCTTAAATTGCAAATTGCGTGGATTACTCGTAATATCCTTCAACGATGGTTTAATTCCACTATCTTTCTTTACTTTAATTAGTCCTGCTGATTGTAATACGTTCAACCCCCGCCCTAGTGTTGTCGGTTCGTTTGGAATCGCAATCGTTGCTCCATTAGGCAAATCCTGTAATTTTTTATATTTTTGTGAATATAGTCCTAACGGGGAGATCACAGTATTACCAATTGCTGTTAAGTGCGCATTCTGTTGCTTATTATAGGATTCAAAGTAATACCGAGTAAGACAAGAATGCATATCAATTTTTCCGTCTTTCAGTGCCACGTCTGGTTGAACATAATCATTAAAAATCACATATTCAATATTAATCCCCTGCTTTTTCAATCTTTTCCGAACATTATCCCATACCGGCT
Source organism: Limosilactobacillus caviae (assembly GCF_014635905.1). Classification (GTDB taxonomy): domain Bacteria; phylum Bacillota; class Bacilli; order Lactobacillales; family Lactobacillaceae; genus Limosilactobacillus; species Limosilactobacillus caviae. The sequence continues at coordinate 125,403 of NZ_BMDS01000005.1, read as the reverse complement.
CTGAATCTGTCCCAACTAATCCCAAGCGAACGGTTGTAGTTGAAGTTTTACCAAAACGTTGGTGGACTATCCCGGCAATACCAACCACCACAACAATTGCCAAAATAACTGAAATAATCAACCCTGTCCTTCTCTTTCGTTTCATTCTATTTAATCCTCCTTTATGCCAGAAAAGAAAAACGTCCCTAAGAACAACCATGCCGTGCTCTTAGGGACGTTAATAACGCGTTACCACCCTGTCTTTAGTACAAAAAGTACCCTCAATTCTAATCTCACCTTGAAATTAGAAGCATGGATAACGGCTGCTACCCCGTAGAGAACTTACCTTTAACCAAGCTCATTCTCTCAATTAACTAAAGACCATCTTCATTATTTCGGTTCCTGCCATCTCTCAGCTACCATGGCTCTCTGTATAGGTCGTAAAATAACTACTCATCTTTTCTAACAATATTTTAATTTAGTTTTAATTATATTAACGATATTCATCATAAAAGTCAACCTTCTTTTATGAACTCTACCGTAGATAATGATGTTTATTGCATTTTTTATAGACTGAACTATAATATTAGTAACAGTTATTTTATCTTTCTTAAATAACTGTTGTTGAAGCGTTTCAGAAAAAGAGGCGAAGTTATTTATGGCACTTAGTAAGCAAGAACGTAAGGAAATGGCTCGTAAAGCTATGGAAAAGCGTGGCAGCAAGAAACCAGATGGTTCTGGTTTTGCAAAGATTGATGCTGACGCCAAGAAACTGAGCGAATAACTTTTTTGAAGCAATTCACTTATATACTTAAAGAGACAGAGATGTTTTTAACACCGCTGTCTCTTTTCTTTTTATTTATTGCCTTGTTCTTTTTTACAAAAGGCTGCGAGGCGGTCCATCCCCTCTTTAATCTGATCCATACCTGTTGCATAGCTAAAACGAAGATATCCTTCACCGCCCTTGCCAAAGTTTGATCCGGCTGTTACCGCAACTTTAGCATCATTAGCTAGTTGATAAATCAGCTTATTATCATCTTGATCAAGAAACGATGGAATCTTTGCAAAGATATAGAATGCACCCATTGGCTGACTACATTCAAAGCCCATTTCTGTAAGGCGCTTATACATGTAGTCACGCCGCTTAATGTACTGAGCGTCCATCTCCTTTGTTGCCTCGTCCCCAGCCTTTAGAGCCGCCTCTGCAGCATCCTGAACAAACGTTGCAATATCCGTTACGGCAAAAGCATGAACCTTAAATAATAAGTCAGTCACTTTAGCTGGCGCACAAAGGTATCCGATCCGCCAGCCTGTCATAGCATATGATTTAGAAAAGCCGTTTGCGAGGATCGTCTGTTCTGGAATCACCTTAGCCATGCTAGAATATTCGCCATCATAATTCAACTCGCTATAAATCTCATCACAGATTGCAAAAATAGGTTTCCCTTTAATAAGGGCAGCTAATTCATTCATTTCTGCTTGACTGTAAGCAATACCAGTCGGGTTAGATGGATTAACAAAAACGACTCCCTTAACTCGATCACCATATTTATTAAGATATTGTTGTAGCAATGCTGGGGTTAATTTAAAGCCAGTCTTCGATGTATCAACTTCTACTGGTGTCCCGCCAGCAATCATTACATCCGGCGTATAAATTGAAAATGTAGGGGTTGGGACAAGAATAATATCGCCAGGATTTGTAATCGCAGTAATAGCAGTAGAAATTCCCTCTGTCACCCCATTAGTAACAAGGATTTCAGTCGCGGGATCATAGTGAAGGCCATATTTTTTAGCTAATGTATCTGCAACCGCTTGCCGTAAGCCAACTGTTCCCCGTTGCGGTGCATAGTGCGTTCGATTATTTTCAATGCTTTTAATCCCCGCCTCTTTAATATATTCTGGCGTATCAAAATCAGGTTCACCAATTGTAAACTTAATAATTCCCGGAATTTTTGAGACATACTGAGAGAAATCAAACACCTTTAGCGTAGGAACATCACTCAAGATTTTCCGCATATATTTACTCATTTCAACCATTTATTTAAGTCCCCTTTTAAACTAATTACACTTCTTAATTATAAATCAGTTTAAAATAAAAAGCACAGAACAACATCAAATAACTGTTGTTCCATGCTCAACTTTATAAAATTAGTTTTCAAAAGCCTTAATCATTCGGTCAAGTAATTCAACATCTGTGTCACGAGAGTAAATATCCATAATCTCGTAAATTTGTGGAGCAGAAGTTGATCCAGTAAAGGCAAGATTTAATGGGAAGTATAATCCACGGCCCTTAATTCCCGTATCTTTACCTACTTCTTTGATTGCTTGACTGTAATCAAGATCTTCGCCACCGTTTTCAAGTTTAGCTTTTAAGCCCTTGAGAACAGCTAAAACATCTTCATTTGCGAAGTCCTCATTGTCCTTGAGTAGGTCATAGTTAAATGATTGATCAAGAACCGTATAGTATGACCATGCATATTGAATAACTTCAAGAAGCTTATTAACATCCCGTTGGTGAACCTTAATTGTCTTCTTTAGCAACTCGGTTAATTGATCTTCTGGAATACTTTGAAGGCGTTTAGCTTCTTCTGTTTCGCCTTCTTTAACTAATTGCATTGTCCGATCAGCTAATTCATCAACAGACATACTCTTAATGTATTGGGCATTCATCCAATCAAGCTTCTTTTGGTCAAAGTATGCTGGAGCCTTTGACATCCGCTTTGGATCGTAAACCTTAATCAATTCTTCCTTAGAGTAAATTTCCCGTTCGCCAACTGGAGACCACCCTAGGAAAGCAATGAAGTTAAAGATGGCTTCATGAAGGTATCCATGCTTCTTGTATTCACTAATGAATTGAAGGGTATCCTTATCACGCTTACTTAACTTCTTACGAGTCTTAGGATTAAAGATCAATGGGATATGACAGAATGTTGGGTGATCCCAGCCTAATGCTTCATAAATAGCAATTTGCTTGGGTGTGTTTGAAATGTGGTCTGCTCCCCGTAAAACATGAGTGATGTCCATCGTATGGTCATCAACAACTACGGCAAAGTTATAAGTTGGCATTCCATCACTCTTCTCAATGATAAAGTCACCACCGAGATTATCAGAGTTAAATGAAACATGACCCCGAGCAATATCGTCCCATTCATAGTCGTGGTCCTTAGGGAAGTGGAAACGAATAGTCGGCTTTAAGCCCTTAGCTTCAGCAGCCTTTTGTTCTTCCTCGCTTTTACCATACCAACGGCCATCATAATGAGGCGGTTCATTGTTAGCCTTTTGCCGTTCGCGCATTTCAGCTAATTCTTCTTCTGTTGAGTAATCCTTGTAGGCAATACCCTTGTCTAACAATTCTTGAATGTATTTGTGGTAAATACCTTCTTTGTTCCGTTCGCTTTGACGGTAAGGGGCATACTTTGGATTTGGCTTATTTGGACCTTCATCCCAGTCAATACCTAGCCAGTGAAGGTTTTCACGTTGGCTAGCTTCACCATCTTCAACGTTTCGTTTAGTATCAGTATCTTCAATTCGTAATACCATCGTACCGTCGAAGTGACGTGCAAATAAATAATTAAATAATGCTGATTGTGCATTTCCGATATGTAAGAAACCTGTTGGGCTAGGTGCATACCGAACTCTGACCTTTTGATCCATTATCTAAGACTCTCCTTTAGTAACTAATCAAGATAAAATCCTGATTTAAAATTGATTGCTAGACCCGCTAGCAGTCTTAAAAAACGTGTCGATGATTTAATTAACAACGTTTTTATTGCAACAAATATAATTGTATATGAAACAACATATTTGTCAATTCAACAATTTTTTCGCATTAAAAACACTTAGCAAGTAATTTTGCATAAGTGTTTTTTTAATTATCCAGTTATTAGTATTGTTCCATATAATGTTGGCGTTCCCAATCAGAAACATGTTGACGATAAGAAGCGTATTCGCGGGTCTTGGCCTCCATGAAGCTATGATACAGGTGTTCACCCATTGATCCCTTCACAACCTCATCAGTTGCTAATGACTTCAATGCATTGTGTAAGGTATCAGGTAAATCACGGATATCTTTTTCAGCCCGTTCTTCCTTCGTCATTGTGTAGATGTTTTCATCAACATTATGAATTGGTGGTAAGTTATTACGTAAACCATCAAGACCAGCCTCAAGAACAGCAGCAATTGCGAGATAAGGATTTGCTGATGGATCAGCAGATCGTAATTCTAATCGGGTTCCCATTCCCCGATCACTTGGAATCCGTACAAGTGGTGACCGGTTAGATGTCGACCATGCAACATAAACAGGTGCTTCGTAACCAGGAACTAATCGCTTGTAGGAGTTAACAATTGGGTTGCAGATTGCCGTATAGCTTCGGGCATGTTTCATCAAACCGCCCAAGAAATGATAAGCAGTTGATGAAAGCTGATCTTTATCATTTTCGTCAAAGAATGCATTGCTGCCATCTTTTTTAAATAATGACATGTTAAGGTGCATTCCAGAACCATTAATGCCTGACAGCGGCTTAGGCATAAACGTAGCATGGAAGCCATAGTTCTTAGCAATCGTCTTAACCACAAACTTAAATGTTTGAATATTATCAGCAGCCTCGAGGGCATCTGAATATTTAAAGTCAACTTCATGCTGACCAGGAGCAACTTCATGGTGAGCAGCTTCAACGTCAAAGCCCATCTTTTCAAGTGCAAGAACAATATCACGCCGACAGTCTTCACCCGGATCAGCTGGTTCCATATCAAAGTAGTTTTCCTTATCATTAAGGTTTGTAGTCGGATTCCCCTTATCATCAGTCTTGAAAAGGAAAAATTCTGGTTCAGGACCGATGTTAAAGTCTTTAAAGCCCATCTTCCGCATATCTTCAAGAACACGCTTTAAGTTATTCCGAGGGTCACCTTCAAATGGAGTACCATCAGTCTTGTAAACACTGCAGATTACTCGTGCAACCTTACCATGTTCAGCACCCCAAGGGAATGCAAGCCAAGTGGACATATCCGGATAAAGATACATGTCACTTTCTTCAATCCGTACGAATCCATCAATTGAAGAACCATCAAACATAATCTTATTATCCATTAGCTTATCTAACTGACTAACTGGCAAATCAACACTTTTAATCGTTCCCAACAAGTCAGTAAACATAACTCGTAAGAAATGGATATCTTCATCCTTTACCATTTGGCGAACTTCATCTTTTGTAAATACGTGTTTACCCATAAAATTTCATTCCCTTTCATACAATCAAAACAGAAATAGCTGACTATACCAATTCACCTAAATTCTGCTTCTCTCCTTAACACTGTGACTTAGAATAACAATAGCGAGCCCATAAGTCAATTCTATTTGAATGCTTTATATTAATTAAAAAAATCTCTTCTCTCATGCTTTATTTTTTTAACCAATCTTTTATAAATTGCTTAATTTGATTAATGTCATCCGGATGGCTCAAAATATCAAACCAATGCGTATCAGCCTTATTTCTAAACCATGTTAGTTGTCGCTTTGCGTAGTGGCGTGAATCCTGCTTAATTTTTTCAACTGCCTCATCAAGGGTAATTTCGCCATGAAAATAAGGAAATAGTTCATGATAACCAATTCCTTTACCAGCTGGAAGGTTTTCTCCCCCATGATCAAATAGCCATTTTGCTTCATCCAGCAATCCATTATGAACCATTAAATCAACTCGTTTATTAATTCGGTCATATAACACTGGGCGATCTGTTGTAAGACCGATTAAAAGAAAATCATTTGTCGCTTGGTACTGTGGCTGGTTTGAAAACAACTGTCCTGTCTTTTGAATTACCTCTAGCGCCCGAATAACTCGCCGCATATTAGCTTTTGGAATTTGTTCACTAGCAATAGGGTCTTGTTTATTTAATTGTTGCCAAACATATTCAGCGCCCTTTTCATTAGCTATCTTTTTCCATTTATTTCGGATGTCAAGCGTTTCTTGGTCGAATTTATCACTGCCAAGTGCAAGATTATCCGTTAACGTTTGCAGATAAAAGCCCGTCCCCCCTGCAATAATAGGCAGGTGTTTACGATTAGTGATCTCAACTATTTTTTGGTCTGCAAGTTGCTTAAAGCGAGCAGCCGAAAAGCGTTCATCAATATCACAAATGTTAATTAAATGATGGGGAATACCATCCATCTCTTTCGGAGTGACTTTAGCAGTTCCTATATCAAGATGTCGATAAACCTGCATCGAATCACCTGAAATCACTTCACCATCAAATTCATGCGCTAGTTTTATTGACAGTGCCGTTTTACCTACAGCGGTCGGGCCGACAATTCCGATTACTTTACTCATATTGACTCTCCAATTTTTATAAATTTTATGCTAAAACTTGTCCTTCTTACTGGTAAAACGCCATTAATTCTTGCATAATGGAGGTAACCTATAAATTCGAGGAGGTTTTATGTTATGAAACAATTAGCAAAGGGTATTTTAGTTGGTAGCTTGGCAACTGTTGCTGCTATTGCTAGCGGGGTTCTTACTTTCCATAAAACTGTTATTAAGCCAGCCGAAGAAGAGGAAGAAAAGTTTGACCAAAACCGTCGCGCAGCTATCCGTAAGGGTCGTTCCGCACACCAACTTTAATTTACAAGCTACATGCGAAAAAAGAGCCGGAAATCTAAATTTCTAGCTCTTTTTTTGTGGTTATTTTTGCAAGAAATTGGGTATAGATGCTTATTCAAAACATCCTGCCATCTTTGCGAGGATTGGAAAAAAGTTAACAGACTTTTGCCTATTTCCTAATACTTGGACTTTTTAGTCTTACCATCCCACGCACGGTACCCATCTTTTAGGATATAAAGGTGATTGTACCCATGCTTACCTAAAAACGCAACAGCTTGGGTACTCAATGTCATCCCTTCATCATACAAGTAAATTGGCAAGTCTTTCCGTAATTCACCATATTGTTGACGAAGATATGGATAAGGCAGGTTGCGTGCGCCTAAAATATGCCCTTGCTTAAAGTCATTTTCTTGTCGTAAATCAATTACTTGTGCTTTTCGCATTCCATTCTTAAAGTCGTCTTGACTAAGAACGGTTGCATATCTTTTACGACGATAGGTCTGAAATGCCCAACTAAAAATCCATACTAGCAAGATGATTAAAATTACTGCATTAAGAATCATCAAACCAGAACTAACTCCAAGTACCAATATCATTTCCCCTTATAAATTAATCTTCATTTACAAACTGACGAGCTAATGAAGCTGCACCAATAACACCAGCATCATTACCTAATTCAGCTAATTTCAATTGAGTTGAAGTCCGTACAGTTGGGAAAGCGAATTTTTCAAAGTTTTGCTTTACCCGCTTCAAAAGGAATTCACCTGCTGCAGAAACTCCTCCACCAATAACAAGGTATTCAGGATTTAGTGCATTACTTAAGTTTGCAGATGCTAAGCCAAGGTAGAAACATACTTCATCAACAACAGTATTTGCAAGGTAATCATTTTCCTTAGCAAGGTCGAAAACAATCTTAGCAGTGATCTCGTCACCATTGTCAATCATTGCCTTTAAGCGACTGTTACCTTCATATTCTTCGGCCTTGTCTTGAGCAATATGAACAATCCCAGTTGCTGAAGCATATTGTTCAAGGCATCCGTGGTTTCCACAAGTACAAAGGTATCCATCCGGCTTAACAATCATGTGACCAACTTCACCACCGGCACCAACTACCCCGTGGATAAGCTTACCATTAGAGATAAGTCCTCCACCAACACCAGTACCTAGTGTCATAAAGGCAACATCATCACCCTCGTTACCGGCACCTTTCCAGCGTTCACCAAGGGCAGCAACGTTAGCATCGTTATCAAGAGCAAATTGCATTCCAGTACCCTGTTCAATTTGTTCCTTAACATTTTGAGTTGTCTTCCAGTTTAAGTTGTAAGCACCGATAACTGTTCCTTTTTCACGGTCAATTGTTCCGGGAGTACCCATTCCAATTCCAATAAACTGATCGCGAGTCATCTTGTATAAATCAAGGTGGTGATTAATTGAGTCGATGATGTCCGGCACGATATGTGAACCATCATCCAAAATATTGGTCCGTAATGACCACTTTTGTTGGATTTCACCATTCTCCGTTAAAATTGCAAACTTGATAGTAGTACCACCAAGGTCAACACCAATTAATTTCTTAGCCATAATGATTCCTTTCTTGGGTAATTTTAGTATAATTTACCCCTTTTAATTCTCGTTTGTTCTTCACGATGCTCTTTACGCAAAACAATCTTTGCTTTTGTATATGTTGAATTGTCAACGACTCCGGATTGATAAAGATTATCTAACTCAATTGCCATTAATTCAATATCATACAATCGTTTACCAACATACACAAAGATATTAAATTCTTTGAGTAATTGTTGAACATCATATAGTGTGCGGTATTCTCGTGAGGTGACTGCCATAAATTATCACTTCAATTCTAGAGTTAAAATTATCAAACTCACAGTTAATATAGTGCCACTTAGAAAACGCTTTAGCAAGTCAACATTTCCTAATAGCGGCGCTCCAACAACAAATGCAATGAAAAATCCGCCAAATAGCCCGCCAATGTGTCCGGCTAGGTCAACACCTGATATAAAGATATCCATTACAATGTTAAGGACGACAAATAGCAAAAAGGTACGACTTAGGACACGAACAATAACGTTATGATGAAAGCAAACACCAAGCATCAAAAACGAGCCGAAAAGTCCGAAGATAGCTGTACTAGCTCCTGCCGAAACCGTTGAAGGCATTAAAACGGCACTTACTAGGTTACCAAAAATCGCACTTACAAAGTATATTATAACCATCCGCCAGTGGCCAAAGAACTCTTCAATATAACGCCCAATGTATAAAAGTGTCACACTATTAACAACCAAATGCGATAGTCCAACATGGAGAAACACAGGTGATATCAAACGCCACCATTGTCCATCCCTGATTAATGCAGTACTTCGCGCACCATTATTAAGTAAAACCGTCGTATTGGTTGAACCGCCTGCATAGACTAACCAGCAATAAACAAGTACTTGAAAAACTATTAAGGTAAGCGTTACTGGCGCTAGCCTAAGTCCCTGCGTCCGCATCTTTTATATCTCCGGCAAATACAATACTTTATCTATCTGCTGATCATGTTCTTCTGGAGTCCACTCGGTTTCCTCAGCTAACTGAGTCGTTAATGCCATGGAAACAGTTGGACCATCATACTTTTGAAGATACCGATCATAATAGCCACCACCAAAACCAATACGTTTACCAGAAGCTGTAAATGCTACTCCTGGTACAACCATTAAGTCAATCTCATCAGGAGAATAAACTTTACCTTCGTGGGGCTCTAACACCCCAAATGTCGTCTCATCAAAATCCGTATCTTCATTTAATTCGACAAATTCCATTTGGCGGTGCGGTAAAGTCCGCGGAACGACAATTTGCTGTCCCTTATGTCGCGCATGAAGGATAATCGGTGCAGTATCAATCTCAAAAGACTGACTTAAAGTAACTGCAATCGTCTTTGCATTCAACCATTCCGGCTGATCGTATAGCAGAGATGCTAATCGCCGTTCCTCATGCAGACGGGTTTTCAAGTCCAATTGTTGAAGGCGTGCAATATATGCTTGCCGTAATTCTTTTTTTGAATAAGCCATTATGTTATGACCGCTCCTTTATAGTGAAATAACAAACGGTATCAGACTTTATTATCACCGCTTGTGCGTATTTATGCAAGCGTTTTTTTATAAAAATAAATAAAAAGAGCTGGTTCCCCAGCTCTTTTTATTTTAGTCATTACTTGGTTTCCCGATGTAATGTAACCTTTTGTTCCCGTGGACAGTACTTGTTTAATTCAAGACGATCTGGGTTGTGACGACGGTTCTTGCTAGTTAAGTAAGTCCGTTCGTGGCATGAAGTACATTCAAGTGTAATGTTGACACGCATTATTTTGACCTCCAAACTATTACTTTTATTTAACGTGGTTATTTTTCGTAACCCTAACTCGTACAACTATATCATTTATTTTTCTATTTGGCTAGTAATTTATCAAAGTTTGTTAAGGAAATTTCCTTGACAGTTTAGATCAATCACCTAAACCTTTAGGACTTTGAACTGTCTTCCAATATGCCTCAAAGATTTGTTTTGCCATTGTTAGGTTAGCACCACCGTCTGAATTAGATGCTCCCGGAATTGCTAATGCAACTACTACCTGTGGATTATTAGAAGGAGCATATCCGGCAAAACTTATTGTCGTTGTCGAATGTGACTTGTAATAAGTTTCGGCAGTCCCGGTTTTACCAGATACCGATGGCTTAACGGTTGCCAGCGCTTTACCAGTAATGTAGCGGTTAGAACCATGCACCACTTGGTAAAGACCTTGTTTAACAACATCAAAGTCTGCTTTAGATGCAGGAATCGTTAACTGTACCTGTGGCTTTGTCGTGTATTCAACCGGCCCAAGCTCACCATTAGCCTTAGTACCCCGAATTTCTTTAACAATGTATGGCCGCATCCGGTTACCACCGTTAGCAATCGTTGACATATACTGAGCAAGCTGAATTAAAGTATACCCATCATAGTTACCATACGACAGGTCCAATGCTGAACCGATGTGCTTTTGGTCAGCGGGTCCTGTATATCCGCTTGTCTCACCCGGTAAATCAATTCCAGTTTTTACACCGAGACCAAACATGTTGAAGTATCCTCGTGCTTTAGCAAAAATACTTGGCTTCATTGTGATTTGCGCATTTGGCGAATACTTCATTCCTCCCTCTTTCATTAAGAGTTGCATCATGTAAGAGTTAGAGGAAACCTCTAGGGCAGTCGCCGCATTGACTGCCATATTAGCTGAGCCGCCATGGTTAAACCATGATCCCTTTGATGAAGTACCAGCAAGCTTAATCGGCATATCCGTTAAAGTATTATTTGTTGGTGTTATAACACCGTCCATCAAGGCCCCCATCACCATCGCCGGCTTTACAACCGATCCCATGGTAATTGGGTGGTTAATAGCACCGATCTCGTCAGGAGTCTCTTTACCGGTTTCCGGATCACGATCAATTCCGGCCATCGCGTAGATAGCACCTGTGTTAGGATTCATTACTACTGCATAGACCCCAGTTGAATACTGATTTCCAGCGGCTGCGTAATTATTTTTCAGAATTGATTGAACCTTTTTTTGGAACTTGGAATTAATCGTTAATACAAGGTTATCACCCTTTTTACCAGGATACTTAGTCTTTTCCTTCGTTACGTCATTTCCATTAGTAGTAACTTCGGTCTGTGACTTTGAGCCAGCCAGTGTTGATTGGAACTGCTTTTCAAGGTAGCTTTGTCCGACACTATCATTTCGTGAATAACCCTGAGCAAGTAATGAATTAACTTCATCACTCGGCAAACCAGTAGTTGATACGGTACCTGTTAATGACTGGATATCCGTCCCCTGTGGATAGTTCCGTGTCCAGGATGTCCCGATCTTTACCCCCGGCATCTCATTTAAGTGTTCACCGACAGCGGCCAGCTCCTTAGCACTCACCCCAGTCTCCTTAATATAAGTAGTCGAAAGCGAGTAGGCACCGCTCATTGCAGCGTAAATCCGTGCGTTATTCTTTTGCTGGTCTGTAAGCTCCCATGAATCAGGATGATCGCTCAAATATTTAAGAGCTTTATTGTACTTGGTATCTTCTGAATCATCAGATGATGTCTTTACATGTTTTAAAACACTCTTAAGCCGTCCCTTATCAGCGAGGTAGTAATCCTCCTCATTTCGATCAGTTAAGCGTGAATTTTTGTTAGAAACAGAAACATACCTTCCTAAAAGATTAGCGATTCGATAAAGCTCATCACTAGTCACATTTGCTCCTTTAGTATATGTAATAGCCTGATGAGTTTGGTTACCAACAAGGACATTCCCTTGCGAATCATAAATCATCCCTCGCTGCACATTATTAGTCTGCGTTGTTGTATCTGATCGCTTGACCTCCGCTTTGAATGATGTTCCCTGCAGAACTTGAAGGTAAAACAGTCGAATAGTTAACGCTAACAGTAAGATACCAACAATCCATAGCAGCATATTTAGCCGAAATGGAATAATTGACTGCGCATTTTGACGCTTTTTGGTGCGTGAACCAAATAAGTTCATTATTCGATCAAAAAATTTCACAGTTTTATAATTCTCCTTCATCGTAGTGAATCTATTTTAACAAAAATTACCTGCCTTAACAGATAATTACCACTACTAACGTGAAAATAATACTCTTTATTTTATAAGAAATGAAGAATTTATTCCAATGATTTAATGAAATTTAATGAACAATAGTAATGAATATCATTTTGAAACAGGATATGATAGTGTGGATGTGTTTATTTAATTGAGAAGAAGGAGAAATTTGCTGTGTTTTTATATCAACATCATCGCTTATATCGACACAAAATTTTAATTACAAGTTTCTTATTGCCTGTTATTTTGATGGCCTGCTATTTTGCATACCGTCAAATGACTCCTTTTGGCAAAAGCAGCTTGCTAACTGTTGACCTTGGTCAGCAATATGTCGATTTTTTTAGCTATCTCAGAAATACCCTGCTCCATCATCCAAGCAGTTTCTTTTATTCATTTAGCAAAGGATTGGGTGGTGAGATGTTTGGTACCAATGCATATTACTTATTGAGTCCGCTAAATCTAATTTTATTATTTTTCCCTGGTCAACATCTTGCAACCGGGATCACAATTGTCACCCTTGTCCGCTATGGTCTTGCGGGCTTAAGCTTTGCCTGGTTATTACAAAAGACAAAGCTGCAACAGGGATGGCGGATCTTAGCATTTAGTACTGTTTATTCAATGAACGGCTGGATGATTGCCAACCAGTTGAATATGATCTGGCAAGATGCTTTGATCATTTTGCCATTAATTATATGGGGATTACTTAAACTAATTTATCAGCACAAAGTCGGAACATATATTAGCTGGTTGGCTGTAATGCTGATTGATAATTACTATATGGGGTGGATGATTGCAATCTTTACCTTGCTATTCTTCTTATGGCAAACACCAGCACTAGCAAACTGGCGGCATCGGGGAGTTACTTTTCTCCGCTACTTGGGCGGTTCTCTTCTCGCCGCCGGTATTTCAGCAGTTATTTTATTGCCAACATTCTATGCGTTAATGCAAAGCAAGGGTACCTACACTGAAGCCAAAATTCATAGCCGTTTTGAGTACTTTGTGCCTAAGATGCTTGGTAAGCTTGTTCCCGGATCCTTTAATTTCAATCAAATGCCTAGTGGTCAGCCTAATATTTATATCGGAATGCTGCTGATGCTGGGTGCATGTCTGTACTTCTTCGATACGCGTTTTGACCTTCGGCGGCGGCTTATCGGGGCTGGAATTTCAATTTTCTTTATTCTCTCATTCTGCTACGAACCACTTGATCTTTTATGGCATGCAGGACAATTTCCTGTCTGGTACCCTTACCGTTTTTCCTATCTCTTTTCTTTCTGGTGTATCTATCTTGCTGCCAAGGTAATTCAACCTGACTTTAAGATAAAAAGGCGCAGTGCTGTCATTTTGACGATCCTAATTATTGCAATTTACTGGTATGTCGGAACGCTCAATCTTTCCTACATCAATAGCAATCAGCGAAATATTGGTTTATGTTTTGCATTGATTGCTGTGTGCTGTCTCTGCATCCCCCGCACTAATTCACCACGATTATATGACGCACTATTAGTTCTCCTTGCAGTTTGCGATATTGCGATGAGCGGTTATACCGCCTTGAATAAAATTTCATATGTTTCTCAATCCGAATTTGGTAACTATACGGTTGCCCTTGATAAGGCAGTTAATAAGCTTAAAAAGAATGATGATGGCTTCTATCGGGTAGCAAAAACATTCATGCGGACTAAAGATGATCCTTTTCAAGCAGACTTCAATTCCGGCGATCACTTTGGTTCAACTTTGGAGCCGCCTATTCCTGCTTTCATGGGTGCAATCGGTCAACCGGATGGCGATGGCTTTATCACTTACAGCAACGGGACCCCAGTAAGTGATGCGCTTCTTGGCTATAAATACACCATGAGCGCCCGCAACACTTCTGCTGGCAAAAATTTACCACTATCAGGATACCGTCCTGATTGGTATAGCTATCCCCTTGTTAATACCACTCCTGCCGTTAACCTTCGTGAAAATTCACATGCACTGCCAATTGCTTTTGGCGCTAACGCAGCGATTCTTAACCTTCAACGCTCCACAATGGACCCGCTTAATTATCAGTCGCAAATCTTTCAAACATTAGCAGGGCGACCAACTTTTCATTCATTGTTTGCAGTCCAAAATTTTAGCTCAGTTAAATTTAATAATGTTCAGACCGCCAAACAGATTACTGGAACCATTTTCCGAAAACAGAACCTGCTAAAACCAGCCTCTGTTCAGCTTGAATTTATACCGCCAACTAATGACTCCTACTATTTAACTTTAGGTCCAAATGTAGAAGAAGACGCAACAATTACGATGAATAATAAACATTTCACCCAATACGATACTTTTCGTAATACAGTCGTTATTAACGCGGCTCATGATCAAAAAGGGAAAAAAGTTGTTATTAATCTCCAGCTAAAAAAGGCTACTTTATGGATGCAAAATGTAAGTATTTATCAGTTAAAACAACGACCATTTATTGCTAGTCTAAGGACACTCCAAAAGTCACCACTTAAAATTACATCATATAGCAGTAATCGAATATCCGGAACTGTAACTCTTCACCAGAAACAGCGTGTATTGATGACGACAATCCCAGCATCAAAAGGGTGGCATGTTAAGGTCGACGGCAAAACTGCTACTACCCGAACGGTCCTTAATACTTTCATGGCTGTTCCGATGACACCCGGAAGACATCACGTTGAGTTTTACTATCGACCGCCACTTCTTATTCTTGGCTTAATAATTACAGTAATAAGCTTAGGAACAACTGGTTGGTGGGTAAAAAAACAGCATCAGCAAAAGTCACTATTTGATTAAAAATAAAGATCTTTAGTATTTAGCCAGTTTGGCAATAATGCTAAAGATCTTTGTTTTATTTATTATTAGTGTTGAGAAGCTCCAGTAGAAGCATCTGCCTTATTATCAGGGTGGTCATCTTCATCATGAATAATCCCGGCTACATCTGGGGTATCATCATTTTCGTGTTTGAAATGAAATACCGGTCCATCTTCCTTTTCATCATAGTCAACAGTAGTTACAAGATCCTTGAAGAACCAATCATCTAGCGAATTAATATGATAATTAATACCATCCTTCTCTACTTCCAAAATTGGGTCAACCGGCCGATCTTCACGGGTAAAGCCTTGTGAAAAGCCATGATGAACCTCTGTTTGACCATATGTTTTACCATAAAATTTAATACCGTTGCCCGGCTGTAGTCCCATTTCATTACGAAACCATTGGCTTGCACTGTCTGTAATAATTAATTTCATATTCAATTCATCCTTTTTGTCTATTGGTATTGCTTATTTACTATAACATAGTAAATAAGCAATACCAACGACCACAATAAAAAGGAGCTAGATATGTTATCTAACCCCTCATTATTAACCTTTAGTCAACCTTAATAATCTTTAATTTGAGTGTACCATTAGGAACTTCAACTTCGACTACTTCGCCGACCTTGTGACCCAATAGTCCCTTTGCCATTGGCGATTCGTTAGAAATTTTACCATTGAATGGATCAGATTCAGATTCACCAACGATTTGGTATTCTTCTGGTTCTTCGTCTGGTAATTCTTGAATAGTAATTGTCCGTCCCATGGATACTTCATCCTTATCGACATCCTCGTTGTCAATAATTTCAGCGTATTGAAGCATGTTTTCAATCTGAGCAATCCGGCTTTCAACCATTGCCTGCTCATCCTTCGCTGACTCGTATTCGGAATTTTCAGACAAATCACCATAACTACGAGCAATCTTTATTCGCTTGATAACTTCAGGTCGACGCTTCAAGCGATATTCTTCAAGTTCATCCTCAAGCTTTTTCTTCCCTTCAAGGGTCATTGGAAAAGTTTTTTCTTCAGCCATTATAAACACTCCTCATAATTTATCCAGTGCAACATTACCATTTCTGCTTTAGCTTGTAAATACCTATCGCAATTCCGTGTGTCCACGTTTTACTAAAATATCGCGAATCTTTGTAGATAGTAAGTCAATTGCAACCTGGTTTTCGCCACCCTCTGGCACAATAATGTCAGCATAGCGCTTAGTTGGTTCGACAAACTGATGGTACATCGGCTTAACCGTAGCCAAGTACTGAGTAATAATTGAATCAAGCGACCGGCCACGTTCTACCATATCACGCTGAATCCGGCGAATAATCCGAATATCATCATCCGTATCAACGTAAACCTTAATATCCATTAAATCCCGCAACCGTTCATCGTCAAGAATCAAAATTCCTTCTAAAATAATTACATCGGTCGGTTCTACATGGACGGTCTTATCTGAACGTGTGTATTGCGTATAGTCATACACCGGCATCTCAATAGCCTTGTTACTCCGCAAATCCGTAAGCTGTTTGATTAAAAGATCAGTATCAAACGAAAGAGGATGATCATAGTTTACCGCCTTACGCTCATCCATTGTCATATCCGCCTGATCGTTATAGTAAGTATCCTGATTAATAATCTGAATTGCCTGCCCATGCAATTGATCGTAAATCTTATTACTTACTGTTGTCTTTCCGCTACCGGAACCACCCGTAACACCAATGACTACTGGTCGCTTCTTCTGTTGAATACTCATCAATCCGTCTCCCTCATTAAACTTTCTAATCTGAAATAGTATATAGCACTCCTTTACGATGCGCAAGATAATTACTGATTTAAATTATTAAAAAGCTGGATGAAAAGAAAAATTAGTGCATAACGACATAGTAATTGCCAGGGAAGTATTGCTGATCGGTAATTTTAACCGTTTCATTTTCATTCGGTGCCTGGATGATTCGGCCGTCGCCAAGAGAAATGGCTACGTGATATGGAGCATCATCAGAACCGTAAAAAACAAGCGCGCCATATGGGGCATTTAAGACGTTATCGTGAATATGCGGTCCCAATGCTTGTTGTTCATATGTTGTCCGTTGAGGAATACCGTAGCAATACTGAACTAAACCGGAACAATCAAAACCACCTGGCTTATTACCGCCCCAAACATAAGGAGTTCCTAAATAAGACATTGCCTTATTAACAGAATCCTGCAAACTTTGACTACTCTTATTGGTTTGATCTTTTTTGACCTCATTATTAGCAGATGCATCATTTTTGTCTTTAGTGGGGATTGTTAATTTTTGACCCGCAAAAATCAGTTCTTTATTTTGCAGGTGATTAGCGGTTGCAATATCGTCTGCACTAACATTATACTTTTGCGCAATCCCATTCAAATTATCGCCAGCACTGACTGTAACAGTCGTATCAGCCTTAGCAGTTACTGTTCCCATTGCCATTGCACCAGCTACTCCTAACGACGATGCGAGAATTTTTTTAGTTGTTGATTTCATTATTTCGTTTATCCCTCTTTATATTAAATATTCTTAAAATTTTATCAAACTATTAATAAAATAACAGAAAAATTTAAGATCTTCAACCACTAATCTACTTTCTTAATAGTTGATCCTAATATTATATATACGTAAAAAGATGTTATTTACACTTTTAAATTAAAAAAGTCTAGGAAATAATTTTCCTAAACTCTCTATATATTTTCTTTACCGAATCTCTGCACTGACTTGATTTTGTAAGTAAGCTGTAACCTTTTCAAAGGCGGCATTTACTTGATCTTCCGTTAATGTTCCATTGTCATCCTGATAAGTTAATGTATAAGCAAGTGACTTCTTGCCTGCAGGAAGATGGGATCCGGCATAAACGTCAAACAGGCGAACTTCCTTAAGATAAGCACCGCCTTTTTGTTTAATTGCATCGACAATCGTTGCATTTTCTACATTATCATCAACTAAAAGGGCAATGTCGCGGGTAATTGAAGGATACTTGCTAATAGGCGTGTATTCATTTTCAATTTTTGGTGCCGTAAGCAGCGCCTCAAGATTTAATTCGAATACGTACGTTTCAGGAATCTTGTATTCTTTAGCCGTTAATGGGTGAACCTGACCAATAAACCCAACTAATTGATCATCTACCTTAATGTCTGCTGTCCGTCCAGGGTGCATTTCCGGACGGTCACTAGTTGGAACATAAGAAATTTTACCTGCAATCCCCATGTTCTTAAGGTAGCGTTCAACGATCCCTTTTAATTGGAAGAAATCAACTGGTTGATCTTTCTTATTCCAACTATTAGCTACCATCTGACCGGTAACAGCAGCTGCAAGGTGTTCTTGTTCTACTGGACGCTCATCCCCCATCGGTAAGAAGACACGACCTTCTTCGTAGAGGGCAACATCATCAACATTTCGGGCTACGTTATAGGCGATATCATTAAGTAAGCCACTGACGATATTCATCCGGGTTGCCACATGGTCAGAACTCATTGGGAAATCTAACTTCATTGGTTCATCAAGCGGCTTGATCTGGAATTGCTTTGCTTTTTCAACGGTTGTTAGTGAATAACTGATTGCTTGTGTTAAGCCCATCCCCTCAAGATCATGCCGACTTGCACGAATAAAGCGTTGCCGCGGAGTTAGTCCTCCACGATTACGAGTCATTGTCGGCAGTGTAGATGGTAAATTATCATAACCGTAAATCCGGGCAATTTCTTCGTAAAGATCAGCAGCAAGACTAATGTCCCAACGCCGGGCTGGTGCAATTACCGTCAATTGATCGTCATCATCAACGGTATAAGCAAATGCTAAACGATCAAAGATATCAGTAACCTGCTCCATTGTTAGTGCGGTTCCAAGAACGTGGTTAATCTTGGCAAGTGATAGTTTAATTGGGGTATCAACCGCTGGCGCTTTACTACCAGTAACAATTCCTGCAGTAACCGTACCGCCAGCAAGTTCCTCAATCAACTCGGCAGCTTCATTCAATGCCGTCTCAACAGTTGACGGATTAATTCCCCGTTCAAACCGCATTGATGATTCGCTATGAAGGTCTAGTCGCCGTGCTTGTTTACGAACCATTACCGGATCAAAAACAGCAGCTTCAAGCGCAACGGTTGTCGTATCGTCACTCACCGCTGTCCCTTCTCCGCCCATTGTTCCTGCAAGCGCAACTGGTTGGTCATTAACAGTTACAACAATATCATTTGCCTTTAAGGTCTGTTCATCACCGTCTAATGTTACGAACTTTTCACCTTCACTAGCATGACGAACATCAAATTTTTTGCCTGGTAATTGATCATAGTCATAGCTGTGAAGTGGTTGACCATATTTGAGAAGAATATAATTTGTTACATCAACCACATTATTTACTGGCCGAATACCACTATTCCATAAGCGAATTTGAAGCCAGAGAGGACTTTCCGCGATTTTAACATTTTTAATTACTCGCAGCTTATAAGTTGGCGCAATCTTAGTATCGGTAATCTCAGACTGAAGAAGGTCGGCTGTCTTTTCATCACTTTCTTCTTTAATTGCAATTTCCTTAAAGTGTGGCTTTAAGCCATAAAAAGCAGCAATATCGTTAACATTTCCGTAAATGCTAAGCATGTCACCACGGTTAGGCGTGACATCTGTATCGATAATCGTATCGTCCATTCCTAAGTACTTAATTACTGAATCACCGTTTTGAGCATCATCTGGTAAGAAGTAAATGCCTTCTTCATAATCTTTTGGCGCAATCTTATCGCTAAATCCGATTTCCTGAAGAGCACATAGCATTCCGTTTGACTCCACGCCCCGGATTTTGCCACGCTTTATTTTTTGATTATCAGCGATTCGAGCACCGTTAAGAGCCACAATCACCTTTTTGCCTTCTTGAACATTAGGGGCACCACATACAATCTGAAGTGGTGCTTCTTCACCAACATCAACCTGACAAACATGAAGGTGGTCTGAGTCAGGATGGTTTTCACATTTTACTATTTGCCCAACAACGATCTTTTTTAGTCCTTCGCTCAATGAGTAAACATCATTAATGTCAACAGAGGTACGAGCAATTTTTTCGGCTAAATCTTGAGGGGCAATATCTAAGTCAAGGTATTCTTGAAGCCATTGGTATGATACTTTCATTTCACATTATCCTTTCTGGTCAAATTGGTTAAGGAAGCGGACATCATTTTGGTAGAAATTACGAATATCATCAACACCGTATTTCAGCATTGCAAAACGATCCGGTCCGAGTCCAAAGGCAAAACCGCCATATTCTTCTGGATCAACGCCAGACATCTTAAGCACGTTGGGATGAACCATACCGGCACCAAGGACTTCAATCCAACCAGTTTGTTTACAAATTGCACACCCCTTACCGAGACAATTAAAGCAGGTAATGTCGGCTTCAACTGATGGTTCAGTAAACGGGAAGTAGCTTGGACGTAAGCGGACCTTAAGCTTGTCGCCAAAAAGGTTTTGGGCAACGGCTTCAAGTGTTCCTTTAAGGTCAGCCATTGTAATATTTTTACCAACAACCATCCCTTCAATTTGGTGGAACTGGTGACTATGAGTTGCGTCATCAGTATCACGCCGATAAACCTTACCTGGTGAAATCATCTTTAACGGGCCTTGGCTAAAATCATGTTTTTCAAGCATTCGGGCTTGCATTGGTGATGTCTGGGTCCGCATCAAAACGGATGGGGTAACATAAAATGTGTCTTGCATATCACGGGCTGGGTGATCTTTTGGCAAATTAAGCTTTTCAAAGTTGTAAACTTCTTGTTCAACTTCATCACCAACGGCCACCTCATATCCCATCGATACAAAGAGGTCAACTACTTGGTCAATGATTTGTTGAATAACATGCGGCTGCCCTTGAGCTACTGGTGTTCCAGGAAGGGTGACATCAATTGTTTGCGCAGCTAGCTTAGCATTCATTGCTGCTTGTTCTAATTCAGCACGTTTATTTTCAATTGCTGCTGATAACTCATCCCGAACCTTGTTAGCGAACTGTCCTACTTTTGGACGCTCTTCAGCACTAAGGTCACGCATTCCGCGAAGAACAGAAGTAATAGGTCCCTTCTTTCCCAGCATTTTTACGCGAATTTCGTTAACTCGTTTTAAATCCTTCGATTGTTTAATATCCTGCAATCCTTCTTCACGAAGTTCGGCTAATTTCTCTCTTAGTCCCATATTTTCACTCCTTAAATTAAAAAAGCCTCATCCCAAATAGGGACGAGGCTTCGCGGTACCACCCTAGTTTGTAGGTAACAACCTACACACTCAAATAATCAATAACGGTGATTAGCCGGAATACCATTACGTATCAGCTCCGAAAGTGAAATTCACCTTAGATCACTGGTTGTAATTTTCAGCTTATAATTACAACTCTCTGACAGGATCATCTAGCTACTAGCTCTCATCAAAGCCTTTAATTCAATTACATATTCTAGACAATCATCTACAGGGCGTCAAGCGTTATTTTAGATAAACAACTTAAATCCACTTGTCACTCCATGCGTGAACTGCTTCCATAACTGGCCGTAATTCTTGACCACGTTCAGTCAACGAATAATCTACCCGACTAGATCCTTCATATGTATTACGGACAACAATTTGTTCATCCTCTAGTTCCTTCAGCCGCTCACACAATACCCGGTCGCTGCATTTTGCGATACTACTGGCAATATCTTTAAAACGCATGTTGCCGTTTTTAAGCAAAACTTCAATAATTAACCCGTTCCATTTTTTCCCCAAGATCATGAACGTACGTGTAAATTTTGGACAAAGCTTACAGTCTTCATCAAGTTCCTTTTCTACTGCTAATTGTTCCATAATTTAGTTCTCCCTCTCCTCTACCAAGTCGTTCGCATCCGACGTTTCTTAATCTTTCGGCGCATTTTTGCCCGCAATGGACCAAAGAACTCATGCTCCGCTTCAAAGTCGTCAACAAGTGAAACAATTAAGCTCTCTGGATAACGCGGCACTGCCAATGTTGCGCCAAACATGTGCTTAAGGATAATATCCTTTTCTTTTTTGTTTAAGGGGGTTAGCTTTTCCGCATTCCGCAACGCTACTCGTGGATGAATAAAAGCATGTGTTCCTAGATTGAACTTAGTCGTACGCCAATCATAATAAAAGAGATCATGCAACAGCCCCGCACGAGCAGTACTGCGATAATCAAGATGCATTTTCTTAGCAATTTTGTAGCTATCATACGAAACCGCAATAGAATGTTGCAGGCGGGTAGAGTGATGATGCTGAGTATAGTTCGCTAGCTTTTGAACGGCTGGCTGCTCTAAAAGGTCGGCAACAATTGAAACATACTCCTTATCGGTGCGCCATTCATTTTTTGATTTCATGTAATACCCCTTTTCTATTTGTTGCAATTATCATACACGATTTTGACGAGAAAATAAATTAATTTAGTCTAGATTTTGATTAAGCTGAAACATTAGAATTCCTGCAGAGATAGCAACATTAAGCGACTCAGCCTCGCCGCGCATTGGAATATACAAGTTATCACTTGTCTGGTTAAGAAGGTCATTACTCATCCCCTGACCCTCATTTCCCATTATTAATGCGAAAGTTTCTGTTGGTTCAACCGTTCGAAAGTTCTTAGCTTGTGGATTAAGCTGGGTACCATATACTGGAGCATTGACCGCCTTAAAATCAGCAACCCACTTTTGCAAGTCGCCTTCAAACATTTGCAAGTGGAACTGACTCCCCTGCATCGAACGAACAACCTTAGGACCAAATAAGTCAGCGGAGCGCTGTCCAACCACTACCCCGGTAAATCCAGCGGCATCTGCTGTCCGAACCATTGTCCCAACATTTCCTGGATCTTGAACCCGGTCAAGGAAAAGCCATGCGCCATGCAGGGGCTCTGCTGGCAAACGATGTGAATCAGGTAAGGCTACAACCGCCGCAATTCCTTGAGGCGTTACCGTATCAGTAATATGTTTCATAATCTCTTCGGTAACTTCATAGGTTGCGTTAGCCATTCCCTCAAGCTCAGGATGGGCGCTTAGCTGTTCAGCCGTCCCAATTACTTCAAGGAGGTCTATTCCTGCTTTATAAGCTTCTTGAACAAGATGCCAGCCATCTAATAGATATGTACCGGTCTGCCGCCGCGCCTTTTTTGTTTGCAGTTTCTTCCAATCTTTAACGTGCTGATTGTGAATCGATGTTAATTGTTCCATAGTAAATTGCATGCTCCTTCTTGTTAATTAAATTATACCATGTTCCTGATGTACAATTGTTAGTAACTAATAATAAGTTTTTATTAAGGAGCATAATCATGGTTAATTATCATCTTAAAATCAGCGGACGCGTCCAAGGAGTCGGTTTTCGCTGGAGTGTATATCAATTGGCACGCCAAGCCGGAGTTGAAGGGATAGTTATGAATAAGAATGATGGCAGCGTTTACTGTGAATTCCAGGGTCCTACCGCCATCGTTAATGAGCTAATCGCAAAAGTTAAGGCCGGTCCCACCCCCTACGCTAAAATTAATGAAGTTAAAATCAAACAAGGGGGCATCAAAAACTACCATCACTCATTTCAAATCACTCATTAGTTCACGATTAGCGGTAGAATTCAATTCCCGAATAGAGTAAAATACGTACTATTAACGTAAATAATATTTAAAGAACATAAGGGAGTTTGATTCATTAATATGAAACGAAAACGAATAACGATCGCTGGTGGGCTGTTTACCATCCTTCTCCTTCTTAGCGGATGTGTGCGGACTACTAAAAGCGGTCGCCCATACGGCTTTGTTTATGACTACATGGCTAAACCAATGCAGCACTTGATGGAATGGCTGGCAAGTCACATGGGTAATAACTACGGCTGGGCGATTATTGTAATTGTGGTAGTTGTACGGACGGTTCTTTTACCGGTAATGTTCTCACAAATGAAAAAGTCGACCATTATGCAGGAAAAGATGTCCAAGGTTCAACCACTAATCAAAGAACTAACTGAAAAGCAAAAAGCAGCTAAAACGCCTGAAGAGCAAGCAGCTGTTAGCCAACAAATGATGGCCCTTTATCGGGACAACAATATCAGTTTAACCGGTGGAATCGGTTGCCTCCCATTGCTGATTCAATTACCAATTTTTGCTGCGTTGTATGCGGCTATCCGGTATTCCCCAGACTTATACCATGCTACATTCTTAGGAATTCCGCTTGGTAAGCCTAGTATTATTTTAGCTGTTTTATCGTTTATCGCATATGCGGCACAGAGCTATCTTGGTCTTGTCGGTGTTCCAGAAGCCCAGAAAAAACAAATGAAGGCTGCTATTTGGATGAGTCCTTTTATGACATTCTTTATTTCGATTACCTCTTCTGCTGGATTAGGTCTTTACTTCTTTATCGGGGGACTGTTTGCCATCTTACAAACTTTAATGGTCAATGCTTACCGCCCACGAATCCGACGTCAAATTGAGGAAGAAAGTAAAAATAACCCAATCAAGATGCCAAAAGCACCAGTAATTAATACTCCAACTGCGTCAACCAAGCCAACGGACGCAATCGATCAATTACGCAAGGGTGATACAAAGCCAGCAAATCAAAATCGCCAACGTAATGCCGGAAAGCAACAACATCACAAAAAATAAGTAACTAGCTGAAAGGAGTGGCAGCAACCATCTTGCCGAGAAGGTTGTTTCCCACTCTTTTCTTAATTCAAAGGAGAAATAAATGATTAAACCAATTATTAAAGACCAACAATTGCTTGCTAAAAAGTCACTACCGACAACCAAAGCTGACCTCTCACTTGCAAATGACCTTACCGATACGCTTAATGCCCACCAAGCTGAATGTGTAGGCATGGCTGCTAACATGATTGGAGTTAATAAGAATGCGATTATCGCCCGAATCGGCCCTTTTAATATCGTAATGTTCAACCCGCAGATTACTGCTAAAAGTCAGCCCTACCAAACTACAGAAGGCTGTCTCTCACTAAGCGGTACCCGGCCGACAAAGCGTTATAAGCAGATCACCGTTCAATTTAAAAATCGCAACTGGGAAGAACAAACCTTAAAGTTAACTGACTTTGCTGCTGAAATTGTCCAGCATGAAATTGATCATTGTAATGGAATTATAATATAACGGCAATAAGAATATTTGTTAAAATAGCAATAAATGAAATAAGGATAGTAAAATCGCCGGGTTTTACAACAATTTAATCTATGCTTCTCAAACAGGCGTCCAATAGGGAGGATGGGAGCAAGTTTTGTGGAGGTTTTAGGATGAATTCACCAATGTCAATTACCAAGGAAGTGCGGCATTACGTTATTCGAAATGTAGTAGCAACCTTGGGGATGTCAATGTACGTTATTATTGATACCCTATTTATTTCAATTGCTGCAGGAGCTTTAGGGCTAACCACCCTTAACCTTGTTCTTCCCTTATTTAATGTTTTCAACGGAACTGGTCTATTGCTCGGTGTTGGAGGAGCCACAATTTTTTCATTGAATAAGGTCATGCATCCTGAAAAAATAAATTCACTATTTAGTCAACTCATTATCTTTGCCTTTACTTTAGGAATCATTCTCGCAATCCTATTAAACGTTTTTGCGACACCCGTAGTTAATTTCCTGGGTGCAGACGATGCAACTCGTCAAATGGCAATTGTTTATTTACGGATTGTTTCATGGAGCGGACCCCTTTATATGGTGAACTACATTGCGATTAATTTTATCCGTAATGATGGGAACCCTACTCTAACAATGAAGGCAACCTTAACAGAAACTTTATCTGTTATTCTTATCGACTGGTTCTTTATCTTTGGACTCGGTCTCAAATTAGAGGGAGCCGCACTGGCAGTATTGTTTTCACCAGCAATCAGCCTGTTCGTTTTAAGTTTCCACCGTAAGTTTGCAGGACGACAACTAGAATGGCACTGGGTAATTCCCCAGCTTAAAAATCTTGTCCGGTCAGCCCGTCTAGGAACCGCCTCCGCATTAAATGAATTAAGTACCGGTGTCAGCATTTATTTCTTTAACCACGTTTTATTACAGCTGGCTAATAACTATGCCGTTGCTGCTTATGGCGTTATCTCTAACATTGCAATTGTCGTCTTAGCGATTGCTAACGGGGTAGCGCTCGGCGTTCAGCCGCTTGCTAGTCGAGAATTCGGCAAACATGAGTATAAGAATGTCACTACTACCTTAAAAAACGGGATTGTAATCACCCTGCTTTTGGCAACTATCAGTTTTATAATCCTAATTACTTTTAAGCTACCGATTATTGAGATTTTTAACACCGCTCATTCTAATCAACTAGTTGCATATGCCAGCATTGGCCTACCAATTTACTTTACAAGCGTCTTCTTCAGTGCATTGAATTTATTATTTATTCTCTTCTTGACAGCGATTGGTTCAGCTCGCGCATCATTTACTTTATCCATTCTCCGCGGATATATCATCCTGTTACCAGCTATTCTTATTCTGGCTAAAATTGCAGGTATTAACGGAGTATGGGCAGCCGTTCCCTTTACTGAATTAATAATCACATGCATTGGCGGAATCATAATCTATCAACGGCTTAAAAAATTAAATAAGTCATAGTGAGTAAAAAGGATGTAACAAAGCCTCTAAAGCACGGTAAAACCGAACTCTAGAGGCTTTTTTGTACTTTCTAAAGACTAGTTCTGCATCGATTTTTGCTGCGTTCCCTCTTAGTCTTTAATTCTTTTAACTGCGTGATTGTAAAATACCCAAGCAACGATACCAAAGAAGACCGGACCAAATGCTGTCCAGAAAGCAGTTTGAAAATCATGGTCTAGGATTGGTTGGATACAAGTAAAGATAATCCCTAAACACACGATTATTTCAACAAAGACAACTAATACATTTGTCCAAAACCGATTCTTAAATACCACGAAATCATGAGGGATATTTTTCTTCTGAAAGACTGGGAATGCCCCAACCAAGAAGATATATGGTGCACAAGTCGAAACATTAACCATATCCGTCAAAATTTGATAGAAACTAGCAGCTGCGGAACCCCCGAATGCTATTAAGAAAATAATGCATGATACAAAGATAGCTTGAATCCACATAGCATATGCCGGCATTCCGTGCTTATTTAAGGTTACTATCTTTTTCGGCCAGAGTTCAGGGTTGGCCCCCATGATAAAGGACTTAATAGGAGAATAGACCAGCAGGAACATTGCACCTAACATTCCCATCAAACCTGCTAATGCAATCATCCGGGTAAACAGAACACCCAAAAAGACATTGGTTGCATGACTTAACCCTAATGAAGCACCTAATTGATAGCCCAATTCATTAAAAACAACATAAGTAACGTTCCCCAGATTAACGTTTGACTTTGCAATAACATGATCATAATTAACGCTAAAACCGGTCATTAAGATCATCAACACATAACTACCGATTGTTAATAGGGAACCGATCACTAAGCCACGCGGAAATGTCTTTGCTGGATCCTTCATACTATCAGTAACCCCACCAAGGTTTTCCATTCCGCCATATGCAAAAATTGCGTAAATAACAAATGAAATAATTGCAATCGGTGTCTTAAAAGCTGGGTTAGGCGATTCAATGAAACTGCTAATACCATGAATTGGCTGAGCGGTTACCCCTTTATTGGCAATAATCGTAACTAAACTTGCGACGATAAAAATAACATTCATGCCAATCATAAATGCTCCGCCAAACGAACTAATTTTCGTAATACCATTAATTCCCTGTGAACTTAACAGGGTTACTACTAAAACGAAAAGAATCGCTAAAATACCAATTAACTGGTTTGAATTAAAAATCCAAAAATGCCATTGCTGGGTAGTATCATGACCAAATAAAAGTGCGGATAATGTTATCCAAAGGCGAGAGGCACTTGATACTAGCCATAGCACCCAGCTTGCTAGCCAAATAAATGTCCCAATGAAGGCAAGCCGTTCACCAATCGATCCTGCTAACCAAGAGTAAATTCCCCCCTTAGCGTCCTTAAATGCAGAACCATATTCAGCCATCATCAAACAGCAAGGAAAGAAGAAACAAACTCCTGCCAAGATGTACCAAAACATTCCCGCATATGCCATCTGATCATAAGCAATAGAAACATTACCAAAACCGTATATCGTTGAAATAATCATCAGCACCAGTGTCGGTGTTGTAATTAATTTTTTCTGCTCCTTAGCAGCCACTCCAATTCAACTCCTCAATAAATCTCCACCATATTTTTAGTATCCGCTTTCATTATACCGCCTTCTTAAAAAAACATCGCTTATTTTATAGGACAATTGAATAAAAGTGTTTTGTAACACAAAAAGGACTCCAGCGCGGTAAAACCGAACTCTGAAATCCCTTTTTACGTATTAATAAGAAACATGGTCTTTTTATTTTTTTGTCTCCGGATCTTCAATAATTGGTAAAACGATTCGGAACAGCGAACCGGCACCAACTGAACTCTCTAACGTAATAGAACCGTGATACCCTTCAATCAGGCGTTTAGCGATTGACAGTCCCAGTCCATTACCACCTTTTTTACGGCTACGAGCCTTATCTACCCGATAGAACCGGTCAAAAACCCGTTTTACATTTTCAGGTGAGATACCTTCACCAAAGTCTTGAATCCCGATCTCAACAGTATTCATTCCCCGTGATAGAATCATATGAATCTCCTTATGATCATCCGTTGAATATTTAACAGCATTATCACATAGAATCACAAGTACTTGTTCAAGATGATCCCGATAAATATTAACCGTAATTGGTTCTTTAAGGTCATCATCAAGACGGAAAGTAAAGTCAGGATATAGCATCTTAAAGTTATTAAAGACTTGATGAACCACATCATTAACAATCGTGTGCTGGTTGCGGAAATTAATCTCAACTTGTTCAGCCCGGCTTAAATCAAGCATTTCCTGAACAAGATTTTTCATCCGTCGCGTTTCAATTAACGTTGCTTTAATTGAATCATCGAGGACTTTAGGATCATCCTTTCCCCACCGCTGTAACATCTCTAAATGACCTTGAATAATGGCAACCGGTGTCCGTAATTCATGACTGACATCACTAACAAATTGAGACTGTTGATCAATATATCGCTGCATCCGGTCAAGCATCTCATTAAACATCGTTGTCAGCTCTGCTAGTTCATCATTACGGTTAGTAGTTGGTACACGGACATCCTTTGTAGGATCTGCACTAATCTCTTTGACAGTATCGTGAATCCCATCTAATGGCCGTAAAAGAAACAGCGAGAGGAAATATCCGAGAAGGCCACTAGCAATAACAACTAAACACAAAGCTAAGGCACACACTAACGCTAACCGATGATAGCTCTGCGTATAAGCATCAAGATTATTTTCAACCTGCAGATAGCCGATTAGCTGGCGGCTTCTCTGACCATAGATTGGCATTTGCCCTACCAGTACATCATGAGCCGGCCCAGCAGCAATATGAATATTCCGATTAGTCGTAAAAGATGGCTTCTTAATGTAGCGACCTGTACTCAAAATATTTTTACCATCAGGATTATAGATATTAATAATTAAATGACCATCGCTTAATTCTTTAACCACTGGCCGTCGATATTCCTGTCCTGTTATAATATTGGATCGGTCGGCGTCGGGATCAATCAAACGACTAACATTTTTCTTAGTTAACGGTTTATTCAAGGTTCCTAACTGACGGCTAATATTCGTCATCCCTTGATTCAATAACTGCCGCTCCTGATGAAACAAATTTTGTGTAAATGCGCTAAATAATGCCATCACGACAACAAAAAAGATGATTAATGACCCTAATGCCGTGCCAACTGCCCATTTGATCTTTAGTGAAATAAACCGTCTTTCATCTTTTTGCTCCATGATAAATCATTCCTATGAACGAATTACATATCCAGTACCACGAACCGTCTGGATGTAGCTCTTTTCACCAGGACGATCAATCTTGTTTCGCAAGTACCGAATATAAACATCGACAACATTCGTTTCAACCTTAGAATCATATCCCCAGACCTTGCTTAATAAGTCTTTCCGCGACATGACCACGTTGATATTTTCCATCAAGATCAATAATAGTTCGTATTCCCGTTTCGTCAAGTTAATCACTTCATCACCTCGACGAACAACCCGGTTTTCTTTTTCAATTGTTAAATCCTTGTAGTTAACAGTTGTTTGGTGTTCTTTATTATTACCATCTTCAATACTGATCCGCCGTAGTAACGCCCGCACCCGTGCAAGCAGTTCTTCAATTGCGAATGGTTTAACAATATAATCATCTGCCCCGTGGTCTAACCCAGAGACACGGTCAATAACAGAATCCCGAGCAGTCATGATAATAATCGGCGTATCTTTTAATTCACGTACCCGCCGAGCAACTTCAATCCCGTTTAATTCAGGCAACATCAGATCGAGCAAAATCACATCAAAATCTTGACTCAAAGCAGCATCAAGACCAGCCCGACCGTCAAGTTCAACATCGGTGTCGTACCCTTCGTGCTTTAGTTCAAGTTCAACAAAGTTTGCTAAGTTTTCCTCGTCCTCAATAATTAAAATTCGACTCATTAATAATTCACCTACTATAATAATCTTTTTTACTTGTTATACGTATTAATAAAACACAATAATTTTATCACAATTTTTTAATAAACCCTAGTATTCTTGATACGAAAAATATAGATTTAACAAGGAATTAGATTATATCATTTTTCATTCATCGATTCTTAGAAAACTTTAAAATAAAAAAACTACCCTAGGTCCGGCGCCTAAAGGATAGTTTTTAATGTTAATTAGTTGTTAGTGTTAACAACTTGCTTGCCGTCGTAGTAACCACAACTTGGGCATACCATGTGTGACTTACGAAGTTCACCACAGTTTGGGCAAGGAGTAAGGCCAGGTACATTTAACTTAATGTGACCCCGACGCATACGCTTCTTAGTCTTTGAAGTCTTCCGTGCTGGAACAGCCATGTTTGACACCTCCTAGGAAATATAATCATCCACAAATGGTTTTTAACCGTCCGCTATTTTTTATTATCCTGATCAGGAAAAAGGTTTTTCAACTTAGCGAGACGTGGATCAACTTTTTCATCTTCCTGCTTTTGGGCTTTATAGTCATCTTCAGAGATAACACTCCAGCCTTTACCATTTGGCATTGGTTTACCAGATTTTTCTTCGGCAGAAAGGACCCGCAATGGTACCTGCTCGACAATATTTTCCGCTAATGCAGTATCAAAGTCAATCGGCTCTCCTTTTTTTATAAGGAAAATTACATCATCTTCATCCTCATAGCGTGAAAAGTGTGAGCGATCATCGATATACGTCTCAGAGAACGTAAAATCGAGTGGCAATTGAACGGGTGTTAACGAGCGACTAGATGGAACGGTCAGCGTAGTCATAACATGCGCGCTAATCGTTGCATCACCATCGTCATAAGTAACGTATCCATCAACTTTAACTGGTTGAACAGCTAAAATAATATCTGGAAATAGCTTCGTTAATGATGCGTTCAGATCAAAAGTACTTTGAATATGAAGTGGTTCATCTTGATAACGATGTAATTCAGCTAACGACCATTTCACCGTACTAACCTCCTAATGCAACATGTGCAATTATACTAGTCCCCTTATAGGTTGTCAATGTTTTTTCCTTGACAACCTTTAGGAACCGCAATCTATTTAAATAATTTTACCAAACTTTGCAAAAGACGTTAATCAATAATCACTGGCGGATGCTTTAAATCTTGCTCAACAGGTGTAAATAATTGATACAATTTACCAGCCCGATAATCAAGGTTGAGTAATCCGTCGCGTAAATCTTGGTCAACCTTAGTGATTAATGGCGTCCCTACCTGTTTTTTGACTTCATGAAGATATTGACGGCCAAGCTGATTAAAAGCTAATACATGTAAATATGGATCTTTATAATGTTGATCAACTTCCGCTTGAGTAATCTGCAATAACGTATACAAGCATACGCGTAATAAATGTGCATACGTATAACGCTTTGTCTTGGTATATTTCATAAAAGAATCAAAATCTAGACTCCGCTGGGCAGCATCTTTCATCCGGTATTCTAAACCTTCAGCCATTAAATAGGTTGCCTGTAAGGTTGAAATCGGCGCTTGAATCAGCTGGTTACGTAATAAAGGATAAAGCTGTTCCCATGATGGAATACTCTTAATTTGCGCAAGGTAATCAGCCATTACTGATGGAACCGCCCGGCGATACGAATTACCCCCTAATAGGGCTTGTCGAATGGCACTCGCACTAGCAATCTCACCATTAATATCTTTGTCATGGTAATTACTTCCCTGTCGCTGGATTGGGAGTAGGTCAAACTGATAGTTATGCTGAACTTTAGCCTTGGTATAAGCAAAGGCCAAAATATCATTGGGGTCAACAAGCGTAACCCCTGTTTGTGCTTTTAACTGCTGATTAAACTGCGTAGCATAGGTTGCATTGTATTGATTGAAGTCTTCTTGGTTAAACTGCTTTTCTGCTTTAACCAAATGCTCAAAATCCCACTGGGGGTGTTCAGCACCAAAAACAACCGAATTAACATTAAGAGCGGCTAAAAGGCGAAGTGCCCCTGCTGCAAATCGATGAGCAGGTTGGACAGCATAAAATATCGGTAATTCGATAACCAGATCTACACCACTCATTACAGCTGCCTTAGCTCGTGCCCATTTATCAACAATTGTTGGTTCCCCGCGTTGCGTAAAGTTCCCACTCATCACCGCAACTGTTACTTCAGCTCCTGATACTTTTTTTGCCTGGCGGAGATGGTAGCGGTGACCATTATGAAATGGATTATATTCAACAACAAGGCCTACTGCATTCATTGAAATTTCTCCTTATTTTTGACACTTAAAGAACCAGCGCGTCGGATTATTTTCATTCATCACAGTTGAAAAGTTAGTACCAACCTCAATCGACCTAAAGCCGGCCTGTGTCAGCATTTGCTTTAACAGTGGTAACTCATAGGCCTGCTCATAATGAGTCTCACTTACTCGATCATAGCGGCCATCATCACCCCTTGTGAAGAAAGTTAATTCATGAATTGCCCCATGGCTGATATCATCATTTTTAAAACTCTGCCACAAAAAAGCCCGCTGATGATTATCATCTTCATAGTTATACATATAACCGGGATAAATATCATCAGTCTGGTGAGGAGTGATTACATCAAACAAAAATACCCCATCATTTTTTAAGTGTTTAGCAATTTCACCAAATGTCTGTTGAACTGCTGAGGCATCGTCCAAGTAACAAAATGAATCTGCATAACAGGTTATCGCATCGTATTTAGGGAATGATTCCAAATTACGCATATCTGCCTGAACTAAATGTAAATCTACTCCCGCTTCAGCTGCATGTTGGTCGGCTAAACTAAGCATTTCTGCTGAAAAGTCTGCAACAGTAATATCAAACCCACGTGCGGCAAGCATTACTCCTAACCGGCCGCTACCTCCGGCTAAATCCAATATACTAGTAGTTTGTGGGCGCAAGTTATCAAGGGTAAATTTTTCCCAATTATGGTACATCTCTGGATCAAAAAGCTGGTCATATAACTGGGCAAAACTCTGATAAATCATTAATCGTTAACCCATTCGTCAATATTAACTAACGGTGCATCTGCCCATAGCTTTTCAAGATTATAAAATTGGCGCGTTTCTTCACGGAAAACATGAACCACAACATCGCCGAGATCAACTAGAACCCATTGGGCGTGATTCTTACCTTCGACGCTACCAATCTTCACATTTTCTTGGTGTGCTTTTTCGATAATTGCATTTGTAATCGCTTGTACTTGACGGTCAGAACCACCAGTCATAATAACAAAATAGTCTGCCATTGGACTAATCTCATCTACTTTAAGTGCAACGATATCTTCAGCACGACGACCATCTGCCGCTTTTACTACCATTTCTAATAATTGTTTACTATCCATTAATCGATTTCTCCTTCATATTGTGGGACCCATGCATTATACGTATCAATTGTCTTGGGATAAACAGGTTTATCATTTGCAATAAGATAGGCTAAAGTATGCTTGGTTTGGTAAGCAACACCTGCTTGTAGATTTGCAGCAGTGATTATTCGAGCCTTATTTACACCCGCAAAATCACGTCCTGGCTCAATATAATCAGCCATATAAATAACCTGTTCCAGTTTTGTCATTACCGGTGCACCAGTAGTGTGGTGGCGAACAGCATTTAGGATATCTTCATCCCAAATACCCAATTCATCTTTAATCAGCTCCGCACCAACGACCCCGTGCCAAATTGCATTGCCGTAATCTAATAAAAGCGGGTCCAGGCCTTTTTTCTTGATTTCAGCAATGAAGTCACTATCAGGTCGCTGCTTAGCATAGTCATGACATAACCCCGCAATACTTGCCTTTTCAATATCAACGTTATTTTTACGTGCAAGATCAATTGCTGTTTGTTCAACCCTTAAGACATGACGGAAACGCTTATCTTTTAACGCTTTTTTCAACCGTCCGACAAGCTCATCCCGCGTCATCGGAATATAATTTTGCTGGTAAACTAATTCTTTACTCACGATATAACCCATGCTCCTCAATAAATTTGCTAACTGCATCCGGCACCATGTATTTGATTGATTGTCCTGATTGAATTCGTTTACGAATATCAGTTGAGCTAAAATCAACAGTTGGTACATCAACCCAAATTACTGGATATTTTGTCTCATTTTTTGCTCCTTGCCGATGGACACCAACAAAGTGGAAATGCGGCAAACGAATTAAATCATTGATTCGATACCACTTATCAAGGTAATCAACCATATCACCGCCAATGATAAAGTAATAGTCCACATCAGGGTGTTTATCCAATAAGTATTTGATGGTGTCATAAGTATAACTGATCCCACCACGCTCTAATTCTGCATCTTCAATCCCTAAGAAGGGGTTATCAGCAATTGCTAGCTCAAGCATTTGCAACCGTAGTTTAGGATTAATTGAATCTTTATGATCAACATGCGGTGGCTTAGCATCAGGCAGGAAATCAACCCGATCCAAACATAGGGCATGACCGACCTGATCAGCAAAGAATAGGTGGGCATTATGAATAGGATTGAACGTCCCGCCATAAAGACCGATCCGTTTACGATGATTTATCTTTTTAGTTTGTGGTTGAGCCTGCGTTTGAACTTTATCTATTACACTACAGCTTTGCACAAAAAGTCACTCCCGCTTTACTTAAATTTCAGCAACCCGTGAAGATAATCCGCGAGCATCCTTATTTGCTGAAACCTTAAATAAGACTAAAACCCGACCAATAACTTGAACAACTTGAATATCAGTCTTTTCTTCAATCATCTGCCGTACCTCATCAGTTGTTACGTCAGAATTTTGTAAAATACTAACTTTAATTAATTCTCGACGATCAAGTGCGCCATCTAATTGTGCAAGCCAATTATCAGTTAAGCCATCTTTACCAACTGAAAATAGCGGTTGGAGGTGGTTAGCTTGAGCGCGTAAAAATCGTTTTTGTTTTCCTCTTAATTGCATAACTCTTTCCTTTCCAATATCAACGTTAAACCATCGCACGGCGAACTAATGCTCCGACACCCTTTGGTACCCATGCTGCAACTGTTGTATTTGCTGGAACCGTAATCCATCCCAAACCTTCAAATACAACATCGCTTTTTTCTGTAATATGAAATTCATAGCGTTCTAATGGCGGGAATGTATCCTTTTCATCACTTGTTGGCGGCGTTAATAGATCGCCTAAGTGCTTAGAATAGAAATTATCCGCATTACTTAATTTTGTCCGATGGATCGGTAAATTATTATCAAAATAAGCGACCATTCCTACTCTTTCACCACGAAGATAATCAAACCTTGCTACTCCGCCTAAGAACAAAGTCTGTTCATCATTTAACTGGTAAGTCTTAGGTTTGATTTCTTTTTGCGGTGCAACAATCTTGAGATCTTTTGGCGATAGTACATGAGCCATTTGTTCTTGGTGGATAATTCCAGGGGTGTCAACTAACACATGCCCATCATCTAATGGAATCTCAATTTTATCAAGAGTCGTTCCTGGGAAGCGTGAGGTAGTTATTAATTCCTTAACTCCTGTTCGTTGCTTAATAATTTGATTGATTAAGGTTGATTTACCAACATTTGTCACCCCAACAACATATACGTCGCGATTCTGGCGGTACTTCTCAATCACATCAAGCAAATGATCAATCTGATGATTCTTTTTAGCAGATACAAGGACTGTATTAATTGGACGTAATCCGGCCATGTTCGCCTGTTGACGAATCCAATCTTGAAGTTTGGGACGACGAAGAGAACGTGGTAACAGGTCTTCTTTATTACCCACTAATAGGACAGGGTTATCGCCCACAAAACGGTGTAATCCCGGAATTAGACTCCCATTAAAGTCAAAGACATCAACAACATATACAATTAAAGCATTAGCATCACGAATTTGATTTAGCAACCGCAAAAAGTCATCATCAGTCAATGATACAGGGGCAATCTCGTTGTAATGCCGAAGACGGAAACAACGCTGACAATAAAGTTCGCCGGTTTCCTTTCCTTTTTCAAGCGCTGATTTAGGTGTATAGCCTAAACCTGCTGGATCATCAGTTTGGATTACACTTCCACAACCAATACAACGCAATTCTTCAGTTTGTTGTTCTTGCTCAGTCATTCAAATCCTCCTGCCATTTCAAATCTGGATACTTTTTCATCAATTTCTTCCAAACACGCCGTTCAAAGAACCGGTTGATTCGGGTATCCCATTTATCCGTATTTAGTAATGGTTGCACCAAAATGCTACGAATACCCGCTTGATTAGCTGCTGCGACATCCGTTAGTAGTTGGTCACCAACCATCACTACTTCTTTTTTCTCTAAACCAAGTTTTTTTCGTGCCCGTTCGATCCCAAAGCTTAGTGGTTTCAAGGAGCGAGAAACAAAAGGAAGGTCAAGATTATTAACCGCCTTAGCGACCCGCTCTTTACTATTATTAGAAATAACAATCAATGGAATGTTGGCTTCATGTAAAGCATTCATCCATTCCTTTAATTCTGGCGTTCCATCAGGATTATTCCAAGCAATCAAGGTATTATCAAGATCGCTAAAAACAGCCCGAATACCCTGCTCTTTTAATTGTGCAGGAGAAACAGAATATATTGAATTTACCATCCATGTCGGTTTAAATATCTCTAACAATGTTGCACCTCGTCAAAATTATTATTCCAATCGGCAAGTCCGATTTAATGTTCTAGTATTTAATTATATCCTGTGCATTAGTAGGAAAGCAACCAATAAAAAAACCACTCATCATGCATACACATCATAAGTGGTCGAAGATTATTTAGGCTTAGTTAAGAGCTTTTTTAGCTTCGTCAACGAGTGCCTTAAATGCATCTGCATCGTTAACAGCTAAATCAGCTAACATCTTACGGTTAATGTCGATGTTAGCAAGCTTTAAACCGTGCATTAACTTGCTGTAACTAATGTCGTTCATACGTGCAGCAGCGTTAATCCGTGCAATCCAAAGTTCACGGAACTTACGCTTGTTGACCTT
The DNA here is from genome assembly GCF_014635905.1 of Limosilactobacillus caviae. GTDB lineage: Bacteria > Bacillota > Bacilli > Lactobacillales > Lactobacillaceae > Limosilactobacillus > Limosilactobacillus caviae. The sequence continues at coordinate 87,858 of NZ_BMDS01000005.1, read as the reverse complement.
ACGATCACGGAAAGCGTAAGTGTAACTCTTCATTACTTGGTCCTTAGCAGTCTTGAAAAGACGGTGCTTTGAACCACGGTAACCCTTTGCTAACTTCATAATGCGCTTGCGACGTGCACGCGTAACAGTTCCACCTTTAACTCGCATGTTGAAATCCTCCTACGTATTTTAAATAGTTATTTTTGTGAAGTTTACTTAAATGGTAATAACTTCTTGTAACGCTTTACGTTGGTCTTGTCCATCATGCTCAAACCACGTAATTGACGACGTTGCTTCTTAGTCTTACCGTGGAAACGGTGACTGGTAAATGAGTTACCACTCTTGAATCCACCATTAGCTGTACGCTTAAAACGCTTTGCAGCAGCGCGGTTACTCTTCATCTTTGGCATAACTAATTCCTACCTTCTTAAATTAATTTTTTGCTTTATCAGCAGCTGGGGCAAGAGTTAAGAAAATACTCCGCCCTTCCATCTTCGGACGTTGGACAACAGTGGCAATGTCTGATGTTTCTTCAGCCATTCGTTCAATCATGTCACGACCGATATCCTTATGAGTGATAGCACGACCACGGAAACGTAATGAAATCCGTACCTTGTCACCCTTTTCAATGAACTTACGAACACGCTTTAATTTTACATTAAAGTCATTCGTATCAATTGATGGACTAAGGCGAATTTCCTTAACCGTTATCGTCTTTTGCTTCTTACGAGCTTCACGCTCTTTCTTTTGCATCTCGAAACGGTACTTCCCGTAATCCATAATGCGGGCAACAGCTGGGCGTGCCTTAGGTGCAACTAATACTAGGTCTAGATTAGCCTCTTCAGCTAATTGTAGTGCTTCACGCTTAGACTTAATGCCTAATTGCTCACCGTTTTGACCGATTAACCGCACTTCACGTGCACGAATACCGTTATTGACAATCATATCTTGTGCTATGGCAACGCACCTCCAATTTTTTTAGCGAAAGATCAAGCAAAAAAGCGAGACACAAGAGTGCCCCGCTTCATAATAACAACCATTTTGGTCGATCATCATTCATCTCGTCAGCCCGGCGATCATTACCACCTAGGCGAGAAGCGGGTGCTTCTGCTTTTTCTTTCAACGTTTACTAGCTTACTAAATTAGTACTTTAATGTCAAGAAGTTTATCCCTTATCACGCAAATTTTTGCCTTCCATCTCGATTTCCCGTGATAAGAATTTAACCCGCTCCATTATTCGTGCAGCCTTTAAGGGTTCATTATCTCCCTGTGCATTTACAGCAAGGTGATTATTTTGCAGTTCTTCCATGGAAAAATTAGAACTAAAGAAGGTCGGCAGCTCCTCTTGCATTCGATATTCTAAGATAACTCCTAAAACATCATCTCTAATCCAAGTCGACATTGCACCGGCTCCGATATCATCCAGCATTAGAATCGGGGCACGTTTAATTGCATCAAGTTTCTGACCCGTACTATTTTGTTTAATTGAATTGCGCATTTCAACTGCAAAACTTGGAAAATGAACCATTGTAGTAGCAACTTCCTTATTCTTTGCCAATTCATTTGCAATTGCGCCTAATAGGTAGGTCTTCCCAACGCCAAACTGACCATAAAGGTAGAGGCCCGGCTGAAATTGATCCTTTTCATAATTATCTGTAAAGTCCATTGCAGCCTGAATTGCCTTTGTCCGTGTATCAGTTTGCATATCATCATTTAAATAGTAATCATCATATGAAGCATTTTTGATGAACTTCGGCATATTGATTGAATTAACTAATCGCTGAATATGCTGTTGCCGTTGTCGTTCTATCAGTTGTTTTGTCGGAACATAAGTTACATCAATTTGCCCAGCGCTAATTATCAATTGGGGCGAATAACCGGGGGCAACAGTTGGCACGCCCTTTTCAATTAATTGTTTTTCGTGGAAATATTCATAAAGCTTTGATTGTCCTCGCTTAATCGCTTCTTTACTGAGACGGTCACGATTTTCATTTAAAAACGCGTGCACATCTTTATCAGAATAAACTTGTTTCATTGTTTGCTGAATATTATTTGTAATATTTTGTCCCCGCATCAACCCTTGAAGCGTTTTATTTAGTGATTGCATTGCTGCCACCTCCTTTAATTATTTCTTTTTTCGATTGGCAATCCGCTCACGGAGCTTAGCAACTTCTTGTGATGAAGCTTTTTTCATTAACTCGCTTTTATCTTTTTTACTCCACTCTGGCATTGGTTCTTTGATTGTTTTCCGCCAATTATTTCTTTGGGGCTTTTTAGCTTCCTTTTTCTTCTCTTGTGACTGCTTGTTAAAGTTTTTTAACTGAAGCAATGCTTGCTGCCCAGTCGATACCCCGTTTTGCAGCCAATTATTTGCAATCGTATCGACAAAGTTAGCAGTTAATGTCGAATGACCCCGATCACCAATAACGTACCAGGTCAAAATATTAATTGCTTCTTTTGTCAATTTTTCCTGCTCCACTAATCCTGTTAGAATATGCCGCTCCCCAGATGTTACATAGCCACCAGTTTGCGCTTTTAAATCCTGTAAGAATTCAACTGGGGAATAATCAGCAGCGGTCTTTAATAACTGCTGGTCCTTACTTGTTAACCCTTTGTTGGAAACAGGTGATTTCTCTTCAGCTACCTTGCTTGGCTGGGTATATATTACATTATACGTTGAAGCGACAATTTGCTTGAATTTTTGGGGATTAAAATGATTAGTCTGCAAATCGATTGACCGCAACACCAGTTTTTTCATTGTTGGTTCATCAATACCGTAAAGCTGGTGTTCTAATAAAATCAGTTCATGATTATTTTCCAAGTCACTACTTACAATCGGCTGGTTAGCTAGTAAATGCAGTAGCGTACTCCAATTAAAGTCAGTTTTCATTCCCGCTGTTAGTGATGGCCGCTTTTCGATTGGGGACTGCTTTCGCGCATCAGTAATTGTTTTCGGGGTGGCTGTAATCGACTGCGAATTAATATGAAATTCCTCAAAAAAGCGGTGACTAATATTTGTCAAATTTACATTTGGAGAAGCAAGCTTATACTGACGACTTTGCTCAATCAAGTGGTTAAATGCCGTCTCACCGATCTCTTCTAACAATAGAATACTTAACAAATTATCAGTAAGAAACTTTTCTGGGGTTAGCGTAGGCTGCAGTTCATAAACGTAGACATCCCCGACCTCATCGCTTTGAAAATAAGTTTGGACTAAGCCAGCCGCCTCTAAACGATGAAGGGCCTCTAGCACCTGTTGTCCGCCGGCATTAATATGGGCTAATAACTCACTTTGCATTGTGCGGTTAGAAATTGTCGGCTTAGGGATTAATCGTGCCCTAAACGTATAAAAAAGGCTAAAAGCGAACGGCCCGAGAATTGGCTGGTAAAACGTTGCAAATGTCTGATCGTTAAAATTAACGAATGCCGTACTTGCAGTAACTATATAACCTGCCTGTGGGTCAAAAGTCGTTGCAGTCATCTTACAGCCCCCTTAATCGTTTTTATGCTCAGACTTTACCATTGTTTCAAGTTCGTTCATGAAGGCATCTACATCCTTAAACTGCCGGTAAACACTAGCAAAACGAATGTACGCAATCTCATCAACGTTTTTTAACTCATTCATTACAAATTTACCAATAATTTGACTTGAGACTTCACTTTCGCCAATACTCCGAACTTGTTTTTCAACTTTATCAGTAATCTTGGTCAAGCGTTCCATACTAACGGGTCTCTTTTCTGCCGATCGGACAATCCCATTAAGAATCTTTTGCCGACTAAATTCTTGCCGTGTCCCATCCTTTTTAATTACTAGCAGCGGCGTTTCCTCGTACCGTTCAAAGGTTGTAAAACGAAAGCCACAATGAACACACTCACGACGGCGGCGAATAAAGCTCCCGTCTTCACTTGGCCGACTGTCAACTACCCGTGATCCATTTTTGTGACAATGTGGACAGCGCAATGCGTCCCCCTCCTTTTTAGTATAAGTACTTTATTTTATCATATTACTCTGCTTTAAGCTGTTTTATTAGGGATGCGATCTGTTTTTGCAGTTCAACCTGGTCACCATTATTATTTATCTTAAAATCAGCTTGTTCTATTTTATCCGCTAATGGAAACTGAGCGGCAATGCGGGCACGAGCAGCCTGTTCAGAACAGTGGTCACGAGTCATCAAGCGTTTTAACTGTGTCTGCTGATCAGTATAAACAACCACTACATAATCACAATCTTCATCATAGTGCTGCTCAAATAGTAATGGGACATCCAAAACAACCAATGGTAATCCTTGCTTCTTAAGAGCAGTCGCACGGGCAAAAATTTTATCATGAATCAACGGCTGTAATAAGTCATCTAATCTTTTTAATGCCTCTTTATTATTAAAAACAATTTTTGCAAGAGCGGGACGATTTAATTCACCCGTCGGCAATAATACTTTGGGACCAAATACTTTTACAATCCTCGTTAATCCAACCGAATCAGGCGTTTGCACTTGGCGGGCTACTTCATCGGCATCAATCACCGGGATTCCGGCCTGCCGTAAAATATTGCTTACTGTTGTCTTTCCCGTCGCAATTCCACCAGTTAAGCCTATTATTTTTGTCATGTTCCTATTCCTTTAAAGCTTGACAATGCGGACAAAATGTCGTGCCCCGTTCCGCAACTTTAATCTTAACCATTTTAGTTCCACAGCGCGGACACTTATCTCCTGCATGACCATATGCATTTAACCGTTCCTGAAAAGCACCAGCGTCACCAAACGCATTTGTAAAACTATGAACCGTGGTTCCTTTAAACTTAATTGCCGTTGCCAGTTCCTTAATAATACTCTTGCGAAGTTCAGCTATTTGCTGGTCGGTGAGCGTGTTAGCAGGCTGTTCAGGATTTATTTTTGACATCCATAAAACCTCATCAACGTAGATATTACCCAAGCCGGCAACATGTCGCTGATTTAGCAAAAAAGGTTTTATTTTACCGTGGCTTTTTCTTAACTCCGCAGTAAAGAACGGCAGAGTAAAACTATCATCAGTTGGTTCAGGGCCAATTGTTTTTAAGCCGCCGACATTCATTTCATCGCCGGTTTTAACGAGGGTCATTCGACCAAATTTACGGGTATCCTGATAACATAATTCTGTCCCGTCCGTGAATTGAAAGACAACATGAGTATGCTTATCAATAGGCCCGCCAATTGGTTGATTATAGTACTTCCCTTCCATTCGCAAGTGGGAAACCATTGTCAGATCATTAGTAAAACGGAAAAGGAGGTACTTACCGCGACGATCGACCCGTTTAATTGTTTGACCGATTAAGGCTTGACGGAATGTTTCAACGTCATTAGTAATTGTTTTGCCATAATAAATGTCAATTGCATTAATTTTTCGTCCAGCAGCAATCTTCATTAGTCCGCGACGAACTGTTTCAACTTCTGGTAATTCAGGCATCTAATCCCTCCCAACTATTTTTTAAGGTCATACCAGGTATCACCATATTTACTATCGACTTTAAGCGGGACATCCAATTTAACTGCGGAATCCATTACTTTCGGCACTAATTCTGATAATACCGGTATTTCTTCTTTCGGAGCTTCAAATACTAATTCATCGTGGATTTGTAAAAGCATTTTAGCCTGCAAATGCCGTTTTTCAAGTTCATCTTGCATCCGAATCATCGCAATTTTAATAATGTCGGCAGCACTTCCTTGAATCGGCGTATTCATTGCTGTCCGCTCTGCAAATGACCGTTTGCTAAAACTTTTAGCATGGATATCAGGTAAGTAGCGGCGACGATGAGTAATTGTCTCAACATAACCATTTTCCTTAGCAAACGCAATCGTATCATTGATATATTTCTTTACTCCCGGGAACTCATGGAAGTAATTTTGGATAAATTCATGAGCTTCCGCACGACTGACGTGTATTCGCTGAGCCAGCCCATAATCGCTAATCCCATAAACAATTCCAAAGTTAACTGCTTTAGCCCGCCGTCGCATATTACGGTCAATTTCTGCATCAGGGGCTAAATGAAAGATTCGCCGTGCCGTACTTGCGTGAATATCCTCTCCATTTTTAAAATCATCTTGAAGGTTCTTATCTCCGGTAATGTGAGCAAGAACCCGCAATTCAACTTGGGAATAATCTGAGGAGAAAATCTGCCATCCTTCATGACTAGGGACAAAGGCTTTTCTAATTAACCGTCCTTCAGGCAAACGAACAGGAATATTCTGTAAGTTTGGATCAACAGAAGACAGCCTCCCCGTTTGTGTTAGTGTCTGCAGGTAACGTGTGTGAATCTTTTGATCATTTGAATGGATAACCTTTAACAAACCAGTAATATACGTCGATTGAAGTTTAGCGATTTGCCGGTACTCTAAGATTTGTTCAACGATTGGTGACTTGTCTGCTAACTTTTCTAGTGCGTCCACTGCAGTTGAGTATCCGGTTTTAGTCTTTTTGATTACCGGTAGTTTTAGTTTTTCAAAAAGAATATGCCCTAACTGCTTAGTCGAGTTAATATTAAACTCTTCGCCTGCTTCTTGGTAGATTTGGCTTTCAATTTCAGCAAGCCGTTCCGTCAATTTGCTTCCCATGTTCTTTAGGGTCTGCGCATCGACATGGACACCGGTAATCTCCATTTTCGCAAGAACCCGAGCTAACGGCAATTCAATATCGGTGTATAAAGGTGTTTGTTTATTTTCATCTAATTTGGCAAACAGATCTTTTCGTAAATGAGCGATTGCGCGTGCCTTGGTAGCAAGATGACTAAAGAAGACCTCATCATCATCGGGAACCGCTCGCTTTGCTCCCTTACCATAAACTTCCTCATCAGTTCGAACATCATCATAATCATGTTCTTGAGCAACCTGTCCAAGGTCGTTGCTATTATCATTCGTATTTAATAAGTAAGAAGCTAAAAGCAAATCAAAATTAATATCCTCTAACGAAATTCCAAGGCGATGAAGTCCAACGATTTGCGCTTTAGCATTAAAGACGTTTTTCTTAATACCGGTATTCTCTAACAGGTCTTTAAGGGGCGCTTCTTTAAGTAATTCCACATCGCGACTAGTAAACCAGCATTCGTCATTACCAATTACGAAACCAGCAAATGGTGAAGTGTGGTAGTTTGCTTCCGGCATTTCAAGATAAAAGCTCACTTCGCCCTTTAATTGTGCCAACTTAGTTAAATTATCCTTAGTTAAAACCGTGTAGCTAATTGGTGCAATCGTAGCTTCATCTTCATCTCCTACGTGGTCTGGGTCCATCTTTTTTAGGAATGATTTAAAGCCCATTTCCTTATAGAACTTAACTAATTCATCATTCTGCGGACCTTCGTACTTTAAGTCAGCTAAACTAATCTTAATCGGCGCATCACGAAGAATTGTTGCTAACGTCTTACATTGACGCGCAATCTCTTCGTCCTCAATCAAGTGCTCCTTCATTTTGCTCTTTTTTAGTTCATCAATATGCTCATAAAGCTCTTCTACTGAACCAAATTGTTTTACCAGCTTGATTGCTGTCTTTTCACCAATTTTAGTTACTCCAGGATAATTATCTGATGAATCGCCCATCAACGCTTTCATGTCAATAATCTGGCGAGGGGTAATCCCCAGTTTTTCTTCAACGTGTGCTGGAGTGTAGTGTTCAGTGTCAGTGACACCTTTATGCGTAACCGCAACAGTTGTATTCTCACTTGCCAATTGGGTCAGGTCACGATCACCGGTTACAATCAATGTCTTGTAGCCAGCATCATCAGCCTGCTTAGCCAAGGTTCCAATAATATCATCAGCTTCGTAATTAGCCAAATCGTAACTATGTAATCCAGAATCTTTTATTAGTTCCCGAACATAAGGAATTTGTTCTGTTAATTCATTAGGTGTTTTGTTGCGTCCGCCCTTATAATCATCATACATTTTTGTTCGAAATGTTACCTTGCCAGCATCAAAGGCTACTAAGGCAGCATCCGGCTTGAAATTTTGCAATACATGGTCAAGCATTAGCTTAAAACCATAGATAGCCGCTGTATGTAATCCATCCTTATTGGTGAACTTATCCATTTGATTATGCATGGCAAAAAATGCCCGGAAAACAATGCTATTTCCGTCAATTAACAATAACTGTTTTGTCATTTAATTCCCGCCCTTCTATCGCTAGTAATAATTGTACCAAAGAATATAGCAATGGTTTAGTTTCTTGACTAAAGATTTAAGCTATAATTATGCTGAAAACCATTACATGTGAGATGAACTTCATGGATAAACTTATAAATTATCATAAACCGGCAGAAGCACGCCTTTTTGCCCTCCTCCTTACCTTCAGCGGCGGTTTTATCGATGCTTTTACATATATTAAGTGCGGACGAACAATGGCCGCAGCACAAACTGGGAACATTATTTTCCTCAGCGCTGCACTAGCTAATCATAACTTCCTGGGGGTTGTCGACCGGCTCGGCTCACTAATTGCCTTTATTATCGGATTAGCAATGGTCAGCATTCTTCATGCCCGCTTAAGAACCGATTATTGGCGAGTAGTTTGCCTATTGCCAATCCTATTAGTCGGTACAGTCATCGGCTTTCTTCCCGATACTTTTCCAGATTACCTAATGGTGCCTGCTGTTTCATTCGGGTTAGCAATGCAAAGTGCCGCTTTCAGTAAAATTGAGGGGCTTGGTTACAACAGTGTCTTTACTAGTGGCAGTGTCAAAAAGGCGGCCGTGGCGTGGAGTGAATATTATTTTCATCACGATTATTCCCAACGTAAGGCTGCACTTAGTTATCTAACAATCGTCATTTGTTTTACTCTTGGCGCAATTATCTCAGCACAATTACTTCCTTTTTTCCGGATGAAAACCATCTGGATCGCCACTTTCTTAATTCTCGTAACTGATAGTTCTTATTATTTAACCAAGAAGAAAAAAGCTAATAAAAATAACCGTCAAAAAAAGGAAAGCTGAATCGTCAACTTTCCTTTTTATTAATTTCGATCACTCATTCCAAAAATTTGAAGAAGTGAAATAAAGAGGTTTACAAAGTCTAAGTACAATTGAAGCGCACCAAGAACTGCTAGACCAGTAGTTGATACCTCGCCGCCATAATTGACGTAAATCTGCTTCATCTTTTGTGCATCCCATGCAGTCAAAACCGTAAAGATAATAACGGCAATGAAGGAGAAGATGTAAGCAATGGCCGGACTTTGTAAGAACATATTAATAAGGTAAGCAATCATCAAAGCAACTAATGCTGCCATTGCATGAGCACCAAATTTACTTAAGTCACGCTTGGTAATAGTACCGTACAGTGCCATCGTAACAAATACGGCTGCGGAGGATACAAAGGCTGATGCAATGCTTGCTCCTGAATAAACACCAGCAATAATCGCAAATTCAACACCGTAGATTACTGCTGTCAGCATCAGCATGATAAAAGCACCAACCGGGTTCCGCGTTGCACTAAAGCTTACCCCCATCGATAGGACAATTGGTAATAATAGGATTACCCAAACCATTCCGGGATGAGCACCGAAGAAGCCAAAAACGGCACTACGGAAAACTCCCATGGTCAAGTATGCACTAAATGCTGAAACAAGAACAGCTAAAGTCATGTTCCCATACATTCGGGTCAAAAAGCTGTTTAAGCCAGCCGAATCGGTAACAACTCGCCGTCCTGGCTCTTGAGAAAAGTTGTTCATCAATACTCCCTCTTTCTGTCTAATTTGACTTTATTTGACTATTATAAAAATGGTAGCAAATGCCACCATTTCATTCAAGCAAATCTTTTACTATTTTAACAATTCTTTGTACTTTTCTTCGTACTTTTCAACGTCGCCGGCACCCATAAAGACAACCACAGCGTTATGGTATTGCAAAAGCTTGTCTACTGTATCCATATCAATACCTTCACTGCCATCAATCCGTTTTTCTAAGTCGGCACTAGAAATGTTACCTGCATTTTCTCGAATTGAGCCAAAGATTGGGGTAACAAACGTCTTATCGGCTCTGCTAAGCGATTCAGCAAAGCCATCAATATAAGCAGCAAGCCGTGAATATGTATGTGGTTGAAAAACAGCGATAACTTGACGGTCAGGGTACTTTTGACGAGCAGCATCAATCGTTGCCTTAATCTCACTTGGGTGGTGAGCATAATCATCAATGATTGTTGTATCGGCAATATCAGTTTCACTGAAACGCCGCTTTACCCCGCTAAAGTTTCCTAATTCTTGGCGGATCTTATCCATATCCATGTGTTCCATGTACGCAACAGCAAGGACAGCCAAACTATTTAATACACTATGCTCACCGTATAAATGAATGGTAAAAGTTCCAAGTTTCTGATCGCGGAAATAAGCATCATAAGTCGATCCTTCTGGTGTCCGCTGAATATTTTCTGCACGGAAGTCATCATCAGGATTAGTTCCATAATAGTAAACTGGAACATCAACGTTCAAGTTCCGCAGACTAGGGTCGTCTCCCCAAGCAAATATTGCCCGCTGAACTTGTTTACCATAAGTTTCAAATGAATCACGGACATCTGCCAAATCGTTAAAGTAATCTGGATGATCAAAGTCCACATTGGTCATAATTGCATAATCTGGGTGGTAAGCAAGGAAGTGGTCGCGATATTCATCGGCTTCAAAAACAAAGAAGCGAGCGTCAGCATTTCCCTTACCAACACCATCACCGATCAAGTAGCTTGTTGGTTCAACCGCAGCTAAAACATGTGACAATAATGCAGTCGTGCTGGTTTTGCCATGAGCCCCGGCAATCCCGATACTGGTATGGTTTTTTACCTCATTTTCAACGGCCTCAGGATAGCTTAAAATCTCAAGGCCTAATTCATGTGCACGTTTAATCTCCGGGTGATCATCATCAAAGGCATTCCCCTGAATCACAATCATCCCTGGTTTTAAATTGGCTGGATCAAATGGCAAAATCTTAATTCCCGCCGCTAATAATGGCGCTTGTGTAAATGTTTCTTTTTCAATATCTGAACCTAGTACTTGGTGTCCTTTATCATGAAGGATACGTGCTAAAGAGGCCATTCCGGTCCCTTTAATACCAACAAAGTAATATGTCTTTTGTTCCATCAATCCAATTCCTTTCAACAATTCAATTTAAAATAAATGCGAGGGGTCGGTCAGTACTATTAAGTATCATGTGACCCATCCCTCACTAAATAATAAAGCATTATAAAATTTTGGCAATAGTAATCAGGTGTTTTTATTAGTTTTCTGGAAAGAAAGTATCTGCCTTAGCAAAATCAACCGGTTCGCCAACTGCTTGCCAGTCATCTGGAATAATAAACAAGCCCTTTTCATCTGGGGCATTCTTAATCCGCAGTTCACGGAAACCACAAAGCATTCCGTCACTATCAACACCCATTAATTGTCCTGGCCAAATGATCTTTCCGTCTGGCATCATTGCCCCTGGACGTGCAACAACGACCTTAATTCCTTCCGCAACATTAGGAGAACCGCACACGATCTGAACAGTTTTATCATCAGCGATCCGTGTCTGGGTCACCTTTAAGTGGTCAGACTTAGGATGGTCAGTAATCTTTTCTACATAACCAACTACAAACTTAGGATCTTCATCGGCAGCTAAAAGCTTATCAAACCCCGCTTCCTTAAGTTTTGCGTTTAATTTTTCAACTTGGGCAGCATTTAAAAATACCTGTCCGTTTTCGCTTGTTAATTCTGGTAAGATCTTGCTAGCGTTCATAAAGTTATAGCCTAGTAATTCACCATCTTTTTCAGCAGTGATCTGAGCTACATCATCAGCAATCTTAGTAATTTGGTTATCCGCATCAGGAGCGGTGATAACGACTAAAATGTCACCTAATTCATTAGGATTGTAACTTGAAATTAACATCAAATATTCCTCTCTCTAATATAATCTACCATTTTATATTATTACACAAAAAGAAGGCTATGAAAATCTAATTTAAAGCTAATAAAGGAGGCTGAGTAAATCAGTCCCTTTATCAAAAATTTTCACAGCCCTATTATTTTACAAACTTCTTAAAAAATCTTCAACTTGTTGCTTAGTTTTCCGATCTTTATTGACAAAACGGCCAATTTCTTTACCATTATCATATACAATGAAACTTGGAATGCCAAATACATTCAATTCAGCGGCAAGATCGATATTTTCATCGCGATCAACTTCATAGAAAGTATAATCAGCGAAGTCTTGTTCAATCTCAGGCATTGCAGGCTTGATAAAGCGGCAATCAGGGCACCAGCCAGCTGTAAAAAACAGGACAACCCTGCCATTGCCGATGGTCTCAATTAATTGATCTTCTTTTAATTGTGGTAATCTTTCCATAATCCTCATCCCTATATCATTTTAGCAATATTATACCACATTACTTATCTATTGTAAGTGATTTGCTTATCAAGATTAGATATTTGGCTTTTAAGAATCAAAAATGATAAAATAGGCTAGAAAGTTAGGAACGAATTAAATTTAAATAGTGAAGGAAGCAATCATATGAATGCAAGTAATAACTCCCTCAATCCATGGGTAATTCCCGTAACGCTCGGTGCTTCAGGCATTGCTGGTTTTATCGCTGGCAAACTTTTCGGTAGTCGGCAGATATCCGCTGACCGAATTTTAAAACTCGTTAAAAACGATTTTGCCGATGAAGGCGCTGTAACCGATAGTTGGATTAACGATACTGCAGTTCCGTTTCAACGGTTTGCCGTTAAAAGCAAGGCCTATGAAGGGGGCATTTCCAGATTAGAAGATGGCGAGAAAGTCAACTACGAGTTTATCGCTGATGCATATACCGGAAGTTTGTTAGAATTAAAACGAATTGAAAATGATTAAGCATTATTTTTTTAGGAAGCTGGGAATTAACTCAGCTTCCTTATTTTTTAAACTGATACCCGACAAATACTAAAATTTATCCTGCCTAATCAGTAATCGTTTCTACAAAGGTCGGCTATAATAGGAATAATAATTATAAGACGGAGGACGATTATGATGAACCTTAATGATGCAATTCAAGAATGCTGGGACAAAATCGACGAAGGACAAGTTGCAACCTATATTCCGGGCTTAGCAAAAGTTGACCCTTACCAACTTGGCGTCTATTTATTTGACGTTGCTAATGACAAGCGGTGTCAGGCTGGCGCATCACGAGTTCGTTTTGCGATAGAAAGTGTTTCAAAGGTCATTACCTTACTCTACGCAATTGAACGATTAGGACTTACCGCAGTGGAAGCACAAGTCGGCACACGGCAAACCGGCTTCCCCTTCGATACAATCCTTAATATGGAAATCACCAAGGAAACCCACCCGCTCAATGCTTTTATTAATAGCGGGGCCATTCTGATCTCCTCTTTAATTGAAGAAGAAGACGGTCAGTCACCTTTTGAACAAATTCTTAATTTTACCCGCGAAATTTGCAATGATCCCGAAATTACCCTTGAGAACGGAATCTACCAATCAGAATTACGCACTGGCGACATGAACCGGTCTTTAGCCTATTATCTCAAGGCAAAAGGGGCTTTAAACAATGACGTTACGACCAGCCTCGATACTTACTTCAAACAGTGTTCGATGATGGTTACCTGCGAGAGCTTAGCTAACCTCGGGGCCGTTCTCGCTAATGATGGAATCGCGCCGTGGAATGGAGAACGAATCATCTCTAGTGCAGCCGCAACATACACAAAATCAGTGATGATGACAACTGGTCTTTATAATGAATCGGGAACATATTCAGTTAAAATTGGCGTGCCAACAAAAAGCGGCGTTGGCGGCGGCTTAGTAGCAGCTGCACCAAATCATTACGGAATCGGTATCTTTAGCCCGGCCTTAGATCACGCAGGAAATAGCGTTGCTGGATTAGCCCTCCTTGAATTAATCAGTAAAGAATTAAAGCTCAGTATTTTTAAATACTAGTAAAAGACTTTTACCATGGCTACTTCATTACTAACCGCCAGGAATCGTAAATATCCGCATTTATTGATATAAAAAGGTATACAAATAGCCTCTGAAGCTCGGTAATCCGAACTCTAGAGGCCTTCTTTTACTTAAAATTAGCGATTAACTTATAGATTGGTTGACCTTTGGCAGCAAATTTTTGTTCATATTCCGTTTCAACATTATGCTCATTCTCTTCGCTATGATGAAGGTCAAGCCATACGCCGTCAAAGATCATTCCATAATTGTTCATACTTTCCAAAGAGAATTCAAACAATCCCATATTATCAGTCTTTAACTCAATAACTCCCTGATCCTGTAAAATCTTCTCATAAGTTGCTAAGAATGTCTTATAAGTCAACCGTCGTTTTGCATGACGTTTCTTTGGCCATGGATCAGAAAAGTTTAGATACATCTTTGTAACTTCGCCATCTTCAAAGTATTCTCGCAGGTCTTCACCATCACCGCAGATCAGTTGCAAGTTAGGAAGTTCTTCTTCCAGCGCCTTTTTTAGGGCGATTGCCGCAACTGTCCGTTGAATCTCCAAACCGATAAAATTAATCTCTGGATGAGCTTTTGCCATGCCAATGATAAATTGACCCTTTCCCATCCCAACTTCAAGATGGAGGGGCTGCTTCTTGGCAAACCGTGACTGCCACTTACCCTTTAACTCAGGGGCATTGTCGACCATCATTTCCGGGTGGGCAGCAATTAATGGATCAGCCCACTTTTTATGTTTAACACGCATAACTTAAAATCCTCATTTCATTAATTTTTTTACTCTGACATTAAAGTAGAAGCGAATTAATAAGAACACTTCAACTGCTGCAATAATTAAGTTAACTGCCATCTGACCGACATTAAGCTGCCAGCCAACACTAGCAAGAGCAATTAGTAAAGCCTCCAGTGACGTCACTTTCGCTAATAATTGCTTAAAATCGGCCTGTTGTTGATTAGCGGGAATTGGGTAGATATGGGTAAAGACGTTTGCCTCATATTGGTCATAAAGGGGCATTAGCTGGGTCGCAATCAGGTAGATAAATAAAACAACAACCACCGTACTAAGCCATCCTGCTGGCAATAAAAAGACAATTATCATCCCCAACAGAGTCAGGCGGCTTACGATCCCACTAACCTCGGTACTACGAACAAAAGCACGAGCATATAGATATGACCATGGCTGGCCATTCTTGCTTAACCACTGGACGAGACCATCCGCCCACTTGCGACGCTTCGTATTCCCCTGAACACTTGGCACATCGGTAAAGAGGTTAAAGAAACGGTAGACGCTATACATCCGATCTTGTTCCGCCTTAACCGCGATTCGCCAATTAACTGCTAAATCACGATAGTAGCCAATTACTGCTAAGTACAAAATTAGGGCAACAACAAGACCAACATAAGGGTTAACCAGCCACATCACAGTTGAAGCTAATAGGGGATTTACCCAGTATTCTAACCGGGTCCGCCACTGTTGGCTACCCCATCGTAAGCTAAGCGACTTACGGGCAATATGCATCCAATCCGCCTTGTTAATAATCGCCACTAAAAAGATTGCCACAATCTCAGGACCAGTTAACCTCTCAGTCGTTAAGGCAAATGGCAAGGCAATAAAGGTCCCAACCACCGTCATTATCTCAGCTAAAATCAAGCTATACCAAGTTGCCTGATTAAGGTACCGATGGATTCCTTCAACCTGCGGCAATAGGAAAACAGGATCAGGCTTTTTTATTAATGTTGCCAACCGACCGATCTGGGCAATGACTGTAAACCAACCAATCAAGATTAACCGCGTCCACCATTCATGAGGGCCGAGCGTTGGCAGCCATTGCGAATATCCATATGCGAGGGCACCAAAAAGGAAAAACAGTGCAATTACAAAGTGGTCATTGAACACTAACCGCCAGTAACGTAGTAAGAGCATGAAGTGTTGACTACGGCGTTTACTAAATAGCTTATTCATCACGATCACCCTTTGCAAGATGCAGGTAGATCTCATCAAGGGACTCACCAGCATGATTACCGGCTGCCCGTAGTTCTTCAAGCGTTCCGTGAGCACGAACCTTGCCGTCAGCTAATAGGACAAACCGGTCACAATACCGTTGCGCCGTGTCAAGAACGTGGGTTGACATTAAAACCGCTACCCCTTCTTCTTTCTTTTGCTCAATTAGCTCAAGCAGGTCATGAACAGCCAATGGATCCAACCCATAAAACGGTTCATCAACGATCAGGAGCTTAGCCTTCGTCATAAAGGCACAGCAGATCATCACCTTTTGTTTCATTCCTTTAGAAAAGTTAGCAGGAAACCAGTCTAACTTATTATCAAGCCGAAAAAGTTTAAGGAGCTTTGTTGCCCGCTGCCAAGCTGCATCATGGTCAAGCTGGTAAGCCATAATGGTCAGGTCAATATGTTCACGAAGGGTCAATTCATCATAAAGAATTGGCGTTTCCGGAACATAGGCAATCTGCTTTTTATACTCTTCTGGATTGGCTTGGATAGTGAGTCCATTAATTTTTATTGAGCCAGAAAACGGCCGTAATAAACCGATAACATGATTAAGGGTCGTTGATTTTCCCGCACCGTTTAGCCCAATCAAACCAACAAGCTCTCCCGGTTGAACATCAAAACTGACATCTTTAAGGACGGGGATCTGTGAATACCCACCGACAAGTTTATTTATCTCTAAAGCCATTATTCATCCCTTCTTATTATTGCTTAGTCATATCTTTTAATTATATCATAGGTTATTTCTTCCGCTAAATCATGCATAGTGTCAATTTTTTCGGTATACTTAGGGTAAGTCTAAACCTCAAAAGGAGTGAAAAAAATGGATAATAATTGTATTTTCTGTAAAATCATTAAAGGTGAGATTCCTAGCTACACTGTCTATGAAGATGATGTTGTCAAAGCTTTCCTTGATATTTCTCAAGGAACACCCGGTCACACCCTTGTTATTCCAAAAAAGCACGTTCCTGACTTGTTCGCCTACGATGCTGATTTAGCAGCACAAGTATTTGCCCGCATTCCAAAGATTGCTCGAGCTGTTAAAGCTTCTAACCCTGCTATTAAGGGAATGAATGTAGTTAATAACAACGGAGAAGTTGCTTACCAGTCAGTTTTCCACTCTCACTTCCACTTGGTTCCGCGCTACACTAGCGCTGACGATTTTAAGATGATTTTTAAGGATAATTCCGGTAATTATAACGATGAAAAGTACAAGGAAATTCAAAAAGCAATCATTGATCAAATGAAAGAAGACTAGTTTATGCAACAACTAAAAGAAATCCAAACTAGCTTACGAAAGCTTAGCAACGATGTGACGCAGCTACAGGAAAACATCAGCGATCTACAAGCTGCTCTCCCCGCTGTAGCCAGTTTTGTTAGTGAAGTTAAGCGTGATGTAAAGAAGTGGCAGTTTAAGACCCAGCCACGGCTAAATCGTATCCAGATTATTCTTGATGTGTTAAAGATTGATTCAGATGAACAAAAAAAATAAGGCTACGGGAAAAATTTTCCCTAGCCTTATTTTTTTGCGGTACTTATTTATTTGAACTAGCGCTACTGCTGTTATTGGAGCTGCTGGTAGTAGCATTAGAGTTAAGATAATCATCAAGAATATTCTTAACATCATTTTCCTTGATTGATACATTTCCCTTCTTCAAGACATTTGAAACAACCTTCCGCATAAAGTTTTGGTTATTCATATTTTCTTGAACGATCTGGTTCTTCAAATCATTAATGTGTTGGCTCTTCTTACCTTTAGCCGGATGCTCAATCATGTAGATAACTTGGTAACCATCATCAGTCTTAACAGGGGTGGTAGTGTATTCACCGGTCTTCAACTTAAAGGCTGCCTTCTTGTAAGCAGAGTCTAATTGGTTATCAGTATTATCAAAGGCAGGAATCTTACCGCCATTATTCTTTGTTTGACTATCAGTTGATTTAGACTTAGCAAGTTTCTTAAAAGTCTTGTACTTGTTGCTGGAGTCATTTAACTGGTTAATGATGTCTTCTGCATCACTCTTACTACCAACAAGGATCGTTGCTGTCTGAACTTTCGGTTGATACTTAGTCCATTGCTTATCAATCTGCTTATTAGTAATGTGCGAGTAATGACGGGCAGCAGCAGTTAATAGCAAGTTTGACCGAATTTGCTGTTTCAAAGACTTTTCAGTTAAGTTTTGACTTTGTAAGTATGAATTAAAGTCAGCCCCATATTCGCTCTTGTAAGTATTGCACTGGGCATTAACCTGCTTATCGCTAACTTCCTTGCCATATTGTTTTTCTAAGACCTTATCCAAAATCATTTGTTGGAGAACCTGCTTACCAGCACTAGTCTGTTTCATGCTGCTATAGTATTCGCTTTCCGTGATCTTACCGCCGCTAGTTGTAGCAACTGCCTTATTTCCACAAGCAGCTAGGGGCATCATCAAAGCTGCCCCGGCGATAATTGCAATTAACTTTTTGGATTTCATATAAGAAACACATCCTTAAACAAAATATTTTTTCGATAACTTCACTCATCCAATATACCACACTTATTTTTTCGTGCCAGTCTAGTAAAAAAATGTTTAGATCATCTTCATAATTTATTCATGATTTAATGCTTGGAGGTCGATAATCTTTATCCCTAGTTCTTTAATCCGCTCATTAGCAGTAAAATATATAACCTGATTTTTTACAGCGATTTTTTCTAATAAGGCCAGCATCCGTTGCCGACGAACATTATCGAAATTAACAAAGCCGTCATCGATAATTATCGGGAAGTTTGCTTGATCACTCATTACCGTTACAAAGCCGAGACGTAATGAAATATATAGCTGCTCTGCTGTGCCCTGGGATAATTCTTCAACCAAAAATGCTTCGTGGTCGGCACGGATAACCTTGATTCCATCCACCGTTAAATTAATCTTAGTGTAACGGTGGTTAGTTAAGAGGGCAAAATACTTCTCAGCTTGGCGGATAATTGCTGGGTACCGATCGGCTGAAGCACCAGCAAGAGCCTTATTGATCCACTCAACCGCTAATTGATAGTGTAACCATTCCTGAACTTCATGCCAAATCTTTGATGCTAGGTTGGCCCGTTCCTGCTCAAGATTGCTTAAAGTCCCATCTTCAACCAGGCTTGTAATTTCCACCTTATCCTGCTGAACTTTTTCTTGCGCCTTAGTAATCGTTAAGCTTAACTGATCAATCTGTTTTTGTATATCTGCAAAGGAAGACATCAATTCATCTTTATTCGCATACCTCGATAATGCTTGGCGATCCGCGGCGGTTAGCTGTTGTCCATAAGCATCAGACGCCAGCGCCTGTGATTGGGCAGCCGCTCGTTGGGCTAAGTATCGGGTAAACTGCTGGTCATCATGAACACCAGCTTGCTGATAAAGAATCATCTTTTGGCGATAAACCTTATCATATGCTTGATTGAGGCGAGCTAAATTACTAGCAATCGTTGCTTTTTCCCGCGTATTCGCTTGGATATTTTGTCGTGCCTGCTGACGCTGTTCAAGCAAATCATCAAGTTTAGCTTTAACGGAACTGAGGGGAAGCTTTTGCAAGGCAGACGGCAATTGCTGGAAAAAGGCCGCTAATTGATGATTATACCTTTGCTGGTCCTGCATAGCCGTCTTTATTTGGGAAACTAACTCAACCGCTCGCTGTAAATCACCCTGCATCATTAACCACTGAGTAGGAGGAAAATCCTGTAAGCCATATTTTTGCCCAAATGCGTTTATTGCCGGTAAATTATCTTTTATCGTAGTTGAATTTTTATGTGATCCTTGTCGCTGATAATACAGGTACATGACTGTCGCAAAGGCCATAATTGCTCCAAGTGCCGTAATAAAAGGGACATTAACCAGCAAACCGATAATAAAGAGAACAAAGCCCCCCACTATACCAAACATAGACGCGCGTGAAAGGTCACCTGATAATTGGTTATCATTAGTCCGTGAAACCGAATTAGTATTAAGTAATTGGGTAAGTTCTGACTTTGCTCGTGAATCTAATGGTGCTGGCAATGGATGATGGTACCGATCTTTAATCGTGGTTAACTCATGCTGCCAATTATTGATACGGGTCTGC
Source organism: Limosilactobacillus caviae (assembly GCF_014635905.1). Lineage (GTDB taxonomy): Bacteria > Bacillota > Bacilli > Lactobacillales > Lactobacillaceae > Limosilactobacillus > Limosilactobacillus caviae. Next base: position 67,879 of record NZ_BMDS01000005.1, on the reverse strand, counting down.
TGACGCTGCTGCAAGGCTTGTTCAGCCTGCAATTCAACCGCTCGTTCTTTGAGCCGTTGCAGGGCTTGAATACTCTGCACGGTTTGGTGAGGCGGTTGGGCATGAGAATCATCGATTACGGTTAGCCGTTGTTGGTAGTTTTCCTGTTGACGCTGAATTTCTTTCTCCTTAGCCTGCAACTCTTGTACGGTTATGACTTGTTGATCAGTTAGATAGTCGCCGGTTGTACTGGTTTGCTGATTATTTCGCCATTTATGGTAAACCGACCATAGCTGACGTAAATGTTCAAGTTGCTGTAAGACCGGTTTTTGATGTTTCAATTCTGTTCGGGCTTGTTGCAATATTTTTTGATTGCTCTTTAAGTCCGCTTGCAAATCCTGATAACGCTGAAATTTACCACGGGCGTGATTAATCTTATCTGTTAAGTCCGCATAGTGGTGAAGGTCTTGATTTAATGGCCATTTCCGCCCACGTGGCTTATAAAGGCGGTCTGCATCTTTTTGGTACTGATCAATCAACTGGTCCCATTGTGCACTTCCCACAGCTCCCAATTGTTGCAAATATTGCTGCCAGTCCTCGCGATTAATTTCATCAATCGCCGCTAAATCGCGCTGACCAAAACTAAACAGGGCTTGATAGAGTGACCGATTCATCGTGCCAATCAATTTTTCTAATTCTTGCTCACCACCTTGATGACCCTGGGAATCCGTTATAGTAACTTTACCCCCATTACGGCCGCGTTGACGTTTGATTAAATAATCCTGATCATTAACTTCAACTAATAGACTACCGCCATAGCTAGAAGTATCTTTAGGAATATATTGGGCAAAACGGTTCTTGCCTCGACCATCTGCGAAGCCAAACAGGATACTAACTAAAAAAGCCATTAAAGTTGTTTTACCTGCTTCATTGGGGCCATAAATTATTTGCGGGTTTGCTGTAAAATCGAAATCCTGATCATGCCATTTACCAAAGCCATCAATATGAGCTTTTTTTATTTTCATTTACTAATCCTCCCGCCGTAACAATTGGGTTGTTGCTTGCTTCAACTGCTCAAGGTCGAGGGCCGCTAGTTTATCTGCTAAATCCGCTTCCCGCGCTAAACTTTTTGTCAGTTCGGCAATCCGCACAGGGGTAAATACTTGTTTAGCAGCTTCCTGCCAGTAGTCCTCATCTAAATCAGTCATTGAAGGCAATGAGCTCTGCTGATGAATTAGTAAATCATAAATCCACCAGTTATTATTAGCCTTATTTTGAGTTTGAAGGTGTTCAAGCATATCCCCATTAGCAAGCAAGTGCCGAACCGCTGATGGAAGGTGGTCACTCCCCTCAATCGTAAGTGCAATAAGTTGAAATGGTGTCTTTTTAGCTTTTGCAGCAATCTGTTGAGATAAGGATCGCTCAAATTCTGTAAGGTTAGCCGCTGGAATTGCAGTAACATTTACCGTTGACCATTCAATTCCGGCAACCGCATTAAAGTGCGGGACAAGTCTTTTACCATGACTCTCAACAAGATAGTAGCCGTGCTGCCCAGGCTCATTTTTATGCCGTCCCTGCGGATTACCGCTATACACAATTGGCGGATTTGTGGCAAGCAACTGGTGCTTATGGATGTGTCCCAGTGCCCAATAATCATAATTTTTACTTACTAATTCGGAAATAGTGAACGGAGCATAGTGGTTAGCTGTGCTTTGCTGAACCGCCCCGTGTAACATTCCAATATGCCAGACTGTGTTTTCCTTTTGGGGATAGCCGTTTACCTGGTCTTCTTCAATCCAGCGTTGATCATAACTAAAGCCAGATATTGCAACAGTCTCGTGGTTTGCTAACGTAAGGACAGTTGTTGTTACCTGATTGCCAAAAACGTAGACATTAGCTGGCAGACTATCTGTTCCGTGAACAACATGATAATCATGATTACCATAAAGTAAATAGACAGGAATCTGCGCCTTATTAAGCCGTTCACATTGTTGGGTGAAAAAATCAATAGCCGCAACGCTCTGCTGATCACGGTCGTAAATATCACCACTAATTAAAACAAAGTCGACTTGCAAGTTAATCGCATCGTCAACAATCTTTTGAAAAGCCATAAAAGTAGATGAATGCACCCGTTCCCACAATGACGTTGGCATCGCCGTCAGCCCTAAGAAGGGACTATCTAGGTGTAAATCTGCTGTATGAATAAATCTCATAATTATTTCTCCGTTATTGATATAATAGCTTAAACACTGAAGGGGCTGAGAAAAAACGAAAGTTTTCTCCCAGCCCCTTACTCATTAAATGAGATTAATTATTCTTGTCCCGGCATCTTTGGCATTACTTCGCTATAAAGGTCTTGAATTGGACTTGTGATTGTCTTGTTCAATTGTTGAAGCATACTGTCAACTTGTCGTTCTTGATTCATCAAATCTTGAACAACCTTTTTACCGCTTACTTCCTTGGCAAGGTTTTGAATATTTTTAATTTCATCATCAGTTGGTTGTTGACCAGTCATTTGCTTATGTTGAGCATCCGCTTGCGCTTGTTGGAACTTCTTAAAAGTATCAAAAGTTTCACTGTCAGCCTTTAATGCTTCAAAAGCCGTTTTTAAGCCTTGATATTCTTGGGTTTCGCGCAATTGGCGACTAAGTTCGTTTGCAGTATCGTAAATGTTTACAACCATATGAAAGTCTCCTTTATATCATTCTTAAATCTAATTGTATCATATTATCCTAGAAAAGCGATCGAACATTACTCCACCACTGACTAGCCTTATTACCAAAGTTATTAATCGACTGGTTGAAGTTATTTACAAAATTATCACCATCTTTGAGGAAGGATCCCCAACCCTTTGATGAACCTTTTGTCTGATCGTTTGCCCGTGTTTGGGCGTCTTCAACGGTAAATTTAGTTCCGGCAGTATTTGGTAAAATTGCGCTCATTTCGTTCTTATAGAGATAATTAATACTCCGCTCCGAAATATCATTTAAGGTGTGGCTTTGGTTCGTATCATCGTAACCTTCCCATGTGGCAACGACCACATCCGGTGTGTAACCGACGATCCATTTATCGCGATCATTAGAATCGTCTCCCTTGACCCCAGAATTAGTTGTTCCCGTTTTACCAGCCAGCGTATAACCACTCGGCTTAGCGGTCTCACCAGTTCCGTGGTCAAATACGCCAATTAACATACTAGTCATTTCTTTAGCGGTTTTACCAGAAATGATCCGCTTATTCTTTGTACCATCATTTTTAGCAATTACTTTTCCAGATGCATCTTCAATCTTTGTAATGTAGTGCGGTGACGGCATTAGCCCATCATTAGCAAAAACGGCATACGCGCGGGCCATTTGCTGCGGTGATACCCCCTTAGTCATTCCACCAAGGGCAAGTGCTAAGTTCTTATCACCCTTCTCAACGGGCAGGCCAAATTTTTCAGCCATATCGTATCCCCGATTAACACCAATCTTATTTAACAGCCAAACTGCCGGAGCATTAAGACTCTCATAAAGAGCTTTATACATTGGCACTGTCCCGCTATAAGTATCGTCATAGTTCTTTGGCGTGTAATTATTGGTACCATAAGACTGCTTCTTATCTTGAAGGGTTGAGTCGTAGAAATATCCATGCTCAAGGGCTGGCGTGTAAACTACGATTGGCTTTATCGTTGAGCCTGGTTGACGCCTCATCTGCGTAGAACGGTTAAAGCCACAGAAAACATGTTTCCCCCGGCCACCAACAACTGCGGTAACACCGCCATTCTTCGGATTCATAGCGATTGAGGCTGATTGAACCATTGTCCCATCGGCTGAGTTCTGAGGGAAGTTATCATCATCATCATAAGTCTGCTGCATTGACCGTTGCTGGTTCTGGTCAAGAGTCGTATAAATCCGATAACCATTATTCATAATATCTTTTTCAGAAATATGGTACCGACTCTCTGCTTCCGCAATTACCGCATCAAAGAAGTACGGGTATTTATAACTATCATTTGGTACGTAACCGTTAGTAACATTCAACGGTGTTTGCTTATACTGGTCCGCCGCACTTTGGCTTATTTTATGATTTTCAACCATCAGCTGAAGAACCATATTTCGACGCTGTTTTGTTGCGCTAGGGTGTTCAATTGGATCATATATTCCTGGCGAGGTCAGCATCCCCGCTAACGTTGCTGCTTGTGGGACTGTCAACTGACTAGCATTTTCATTAAAGTAGCGTTTAGCCGCGTCTTGAACCCCCCATACCCCGTGTCCGAAGTAGGCATTATTGAGGTACATCGTTAAGATCTCATTCTTGCTATATTGGTTTTCAACCTCAACAGCAATAAAGATTTCCCGTGCTTTTCGCGAAAAAGTCTGCTGCTGGGTTAGGAAGGCATTCTTAACTAACTGCTGGGTCAAAGTACTACCCCCACCAGAAATATAATCACGATGTAAGAGCTTATTTTTCACTAATAAGAAACCAGCCCGCCCCAAGCCTTTGACAGAAAAGCCATGTTCGTGATAAAAGTTACGGTCTTCGGTTGAAAGAACCGCTGCAGGAACATTTGTCGAAATATTTTTTAATTCTACGTAAGTTCCTTTTTGGGCATACAGGCTCCCGGCTGATTGATTACTACGGTCATAAATCATTGTTGGCCGTTGCAACCGGTTCTTAAGGTTTTTAACATCTGCTGTTTTAGCAACAAATGTCAGATGGATACTGGCAATCAAGAAGATTCCCAGGAAAATAACAATAATCCATCGCGTTAATTGATAACGGTGCCAAAACTTTTTCAGCATCGCAATAAAGAGCTGCCAATAGTGTTTAAACCAAACTCGGAATGATGACCAAGCCTTTTTTAACCACTGCAAGATTCGCTCTTTCAAATCTGGATTAGATTGTGGTTCACGATTCATTAACAAATCTCCATTTTCATTTCAAAAAGCTGACAATTATTTTATCACATTTTGATAAACGAGAAGATAGTTTCACAGTTACCTTTACCATAAGTTAAAAAAAGAGGCTTAAGAAATTTTCCCAAGTCTCTTTGGTAACATATTTAGCTATTCTACATTTCATCAGGAGCCTTGATATCAAGTAAATCAAGAGCAGACTTAAGCACATCACTAACTGCTTGAGTAAGAGCTAACCGTGCTGGTTGAGCTTCGTTATCCTCAAGAATCCGCGTGTGAGCATAGTATTGGTTGAACTTCTTAGCTACTTCAAGAGCATATTTAGCAATTACTGATGGGTCATAATTTACCGCAGCCCGCTTAATTGCTTCGCTGTATTGACCAAGGAAACTAATCAATTCCCAAGCTTCAGCACCAGCCATAGTCAAATCAACATTGCTAAAGTCCCGAATACCGCCTTTCCGTAAGATACTCTCAGCACGAGCACGGGCATATTGAACGTAAGGACCAGTTTCACCTTCAAACTTAACGACATCTTCAAGTTTGAAGTTAACTGCATTCCGCCGGTAGTTCTTTAAGTCATGGAAGATAACGGCACCAACACCAACTTCTTTAGCAACTTCATCGGCATTCTTAAGGTCAGGGTTCTTTTCCTCAATTTGCTTCCGTGCTAAATCAATTGAATCATTCAATACGTCTTCAAGAGAAACAACATTTCCCTTCCGTGTTGACATCTTCTTACCGTTTAAGTTCATGAGGCCAAAGGAGATGTGTTCAATTTGGTTCCACCAGTTGAAGCCCATTTCTTTTAATGCTGCCCGCAATTGTTTGAAGTAAGTTTCTTGTTCAGCACCGACAACGTAAAGGGACTTAGCATGACCATACATCCGCTTCCGGAAAAGGGCAGTTGCCAAATCACGGGTAATGTAAGTAGTGGTTCCGTTACTCTTGATAATTAACAATGGTGGTAAGTTGTATTCGTCTAGGTCAACAATTTCTGCACCCCGGCTAGACTTTAAGAGGTTCTTATCACGCAACAATTGGATCGGTTCTTCCATCTTTTGTGCAGAGAAGGCTTCACCATTAAATGAATCGAAATTAACGTCTAACATCTTGTAGACACGTTGGAACCGTTCAAGGGAAACTTCACGGAACCAGTGCCATAACCGCCATGCTTCTTCATCACCATGTTCAAGTTTAGCAAACCAATTACGACCAGCCTCTGTATATTCTGGATGTTCATCAGCTTCATTATTAATCCGCACATAGTATTTAAGCAGTGTATTAATCGGATCCTTCTTAACTTCAGCTTCGTCACCCCACATCTCGTAAGCCGCCATCAGTTTACCAAACTGGGTACCCCAATCACCAAGGTAGTCAATCCGAATTAGGTTATAGTTAACCTTTTCAAGAATCCGGGCAACAGCCTCACCAATCATCGTTGAACGAAGGTGTCCCATCCCCATTGGCTTAGCAATGTTAGGAGATGAATAATCGATTGTAACATTAGCTTGGTGACCAAGGTCTAGTTCACCGTAATGTTCAGGGTCAGTCAAGATTGTTTGCAAAATCTTAGCACCAACTTGGGCCTTATCAAGGAAGAAGTTGATATATGGTCCAGCAACAACAACCTTTTCAAAACCATCTTGGTTAACTTTTTCAACTAATTCACTTGCAATCATTTGCGGAGCCTTGTGTAAGGTCTTAGCTAAAAAGAATGTTGGGAAGGCATAGTCCCCATTACTAGAATCTTTTGGACGTTCAATCTTAGCTTCAATTTCTTTAACATCCATCTCAGGTAATGCTTGTGCCAATGCAGCCGCAACTTGTTTCTTATCACTCATATATATTCCTCCTTAATTAATAAAAAACGCCTCTAATAAGTATTAAACTTACTAGAGACGAGATTTACCCGCGGTACCACTCTAATTGAATTAGAATTCCACTCATTTATTGATTTAATTAAAATATCTGAGGCACGCTTTCACAAATCAAAAAGCCCCTAACTCTCATCAACAAAGGGTCGCTGTAGATTTCAAAATGCTACTACTCCTCAAATCCTATTTTCATACTCAATCATTATAACAAATATAGCTTTAAAAACAAGGACCAATCTGTAGATATGAGTTTCCCCTTCTCTCTTACTTATTATATGTTACAATGATAATCATTAAATAATAATGAAAGGTTGATGAGTTATTTATGACAAATCCTACTATCCAAGCCGTAACGATTGCTGGACATGATTCAGATGGAAGTGCTGGAATGCCCGCCGATCTCCATGCTTTTTTTGCGGATGGCGTATATGGTCACGGTATCTTAACTGCAGCTGTTTCTGGAAATTCTTATGGTATTACTGCTTCCCAAGTAATGCCCAAAGAGTTCATTGCCGAACAATTTAAGGTATTAAGCGAAGACTTCGATATAAGAGCAGCTAAAACGGGAATGCTTGCTAATGATGATGTCATCAATGTTGTTGCCGATAATTATTCTTCCAAACATTTTGGCCCATTAGTTGTTGACCCGGTAATTATTACTAAGCACGGGGCAATGTTACTCGAACAATCAGCCTATGAATTATTCCGCGAACGAATCATTCCTCTCGCAACCGTCATTACCCCTAATTTCTATGAAGCGCAAAAACTAACCGGAATTGAAATGACAACAAATGAAGAACGGGTCAAAGCTGCCCGCTACCTTCAAGATTTAGGGGCCAAAAATGTTGTAATCAAGGGTGCCCATAACGATGATACACAAACAACGGTCGATGACTTTATCCTTCTTGAAAACGGTGATAGCTTCTGGCTTAAAAAGCCCTTTGTTAAGACAGACCGTTTGAATGGAACCGGAGATAGTTTTTCGGCAATCATTGCTGCTGAACTTGCTAAGGGAAATAATGTTAGCGCAGCAGTAACAAAGGCTAAAGATGCCGTCTACGCTGCCATTGCAAATCCATTAACAGTTGGTCATAAATTTGGCCCAATCAATCACTGGGATGCACAAAAAGAGTTAAATTAAGAATTTTTGGTCCTTGACTAATCAATGATAAGGCGATTGAATCATCATTTTCATTATTACAATCAATTAATGAAGGCAGAAGTTGCTAGGAATACCGCGATTTTGGTAATAGAAAAATAAAGGCTGAGAAAAACATAAAATTTTCTCAGCCTTTATTTTTAACTAAGCGGGTAACGAGAATCGAACTCGCGACGCAACCTTGGGAAGGTTGAGTTTTACCACTAAACTATACCCGCATTTGCTAACTAAGCTCAACACTTAGTTAGTATATACCTCTTCTAATTATTTGTCATCTTTTTTTGAAGATTTTTTTGCTTTCTTAGATGCCTTAGAGTCATCGGCTTCCTCTTCATCATCAGCTTTTTCTTCACGAGGAACTGCCTTAATCATCTTAGCATCTTTTTGGCGAATGACAGCACGGCTATTTAATTCATTAACCCCGCTCTTGTCAGACGGATCAAAATCTTGGATTGATACCATAATCGAATTGGTATAAACCTTTTCAACAACCCCAGAAAAATCATGTTCTAGGGGACCAAACTTTTTACCTTTTACAATATCGCCAATTTCAAAATCTGCCACTTAATTTCACCTCAAATATTATTTATTATATATGGAAGTAATATACGTACCTTACACTTTTTTTTATACATTTTCAAGCCAAAAGTATGTGGTCAGTTGCTTTCAAGAATGCTAAAATCAAAGCCGAAAGGAGCCTACCCATATGTTAAAAATAATAGTGGCGATCCTGATCGTGATATTACTAATCACCACTACCATCGGGTTACACGCTAAAATTGAGCGAAAAGTAACTAATTGGCTTGAATTAAGTCGCCTATTTTATTTTCTTTTATTAACCGCTTCGATTGTCCATGCCTTTTTGCATTTCAAAACACAATTCTTTAGCGATATATTATGGATTATTTTTTTGATTATTATCTATATGCTAATGGAAACTGCTTTTCGCCTAAAACGTGAGACATTTGGCAATCCGCATTTAACAATCCTGCTCTTTATTTTCTTAGTTTTAGCGTTAGGAATTAGTTGTTGGTGGATCTGAACCAATAACTATTATTAATTGTATCAATCATTTTTACTAGCTGACTAGTTTCTTCGACATCATGAACACGTAAGACACGACCGCCGCGTAAATACATTGCCGTTTCTGCAATTAATGTTACGTCTAGGCGGTCTTCTTTGGCTAAATTAAATAATTTTTGCCCAAAGCCCTTTCGTGAAATTGCAACCATAATTGGCCGATGCAGGTAATTAAGCTGGTCAATATTACGCATCATCGCATAATCCTGGTATCCATCCGCAATTTTGGCATAACCGATGCCCTGATCAAGAACCACTCGTTCAAGATTAATACCCGCAGCAGCGATTGTTCCTAAATTATGTTCAAAGAACTTTTGAATTGCGACTGTTAAATTATCGTAATCGTGGGTCCGGCTGCTATGCATCGTAACCATCCCCACTTCACTTTTAGCCATTAAAGCTAGTTTTTGATTTGTATCAAATGCTTGAACATCATTAATAATATCAACGCCTGCTTTTATTGCCGCTTCCATAACCGGCAATTTATATGTATCAACAGCGATTGCTATTTGCTGATAATCATGTTTAAGGATATTAATAGCGGGCATAATCCGATGAATTTCTTCTTGTGGGTCAACTTCAGTAAAGCCACCTGGTTTAGTAGTTTGTCCGCCTACTTCGATTACATTTGCTCCTGCCTTGACCATTTTATCAATTTGGCGAGTAATTTCAGCAATCGATTGATATTTTCCACCATCATAAAATGAGTCCGGCGTCACATTAAGGATTCCATAAATAATCGGCTGCTCGTTAAGCTTAAATGTAAAGCGTCCAGCCCGCCACAAGATTTGATGGTGTTCCTGAATTTGTTCAAGAGAAGCAAGCAACTCCCGGTCATTATTCCAACGTTCTTGAACATGAATCATCAACGCTTTAAGTGATTGCAATGGAAATAAAAATTCAACACGGCTACCAATACAGACTACTGGCACGTCAAAATGACAAACGAACTGTTCAACCATCGCCGCAGTTTCAACTTTCTCACATTCCCAAGTTAATAATAACTGTTGATGCCGATTGATTTGATCAGCCAAAATAGCAGTTTCTAACTTAGAAGTATTGTTGGTAATTGTTTTTTCAGTAATTTTCATTTTACTTCTCCCAACTGATCTAATAAATTTTTCACAGCACGTGCTCGATGAAGGTATGAAATACGTTTAGGACGACTCATTTCGGCAAGAGTCTGATCTTCGCCATCTGGTATTAAGATTCGGTCAAACCCAGTTGAATTAGTTCCGCGTTCTTCAGGTGCAATTACTCCAGTTAATTCACCGCGAGCAATATTACTGATGTGGCCATTAACTGCTAAAGCAATTGTCGTCTTCATCGTAAATTTACGTGATTTTCCATTAACTAATTGGATCAAATACCGATTAAGCTGACCGTCGGGAACTTCAACTGCTAATTCACGTGCTGTTTGAACGCCATACTTTGCGGGAAACGCGGCTAGTTCTAATCCAGAATCGTCAGCAATAACATTAGCTCCTGGTAATTGCTGGCTGATAAAGATTGCTTTTTTAGTCGCATTTGCTTGGTAGCTCGTCGTTGATTCTGAGGGAAAATGTTGACGCGGTAGTTTGTCCGTATATATCTCGCCCCACTGGTGGTAAAACCGCAAAATATTTTGGATTTCATCCGCCTTAAAAGTATTATGGGTTGCAATAACAAAATTATTTTTCATTTAGCTTGGCCTCGATATCTTTAATGGTGTAAAAAGAGCCGGTAACAATGATTAGATCATCACGCTTTGCAAGTTCTCGTGCTTTTGCTAGTCCCTCGTTCGATGTTTTAGCAACTACTGCCTGTGGAAGAATTGCTGCCAATTCAGCAACTGGAAAGGCCCGAGATGGGTGATTTGGAGTAGTAATAATTAATTTATCCGTTAATCGTTGATAGGTTTTGCACATCTCTATAATGTTTTTATCAGCAAGGAACCCTAAGACCATAATAATTTTAGTGCCAGGGTAAGATTGCAAAGTATGATAAAGCTGATGAGCAGCATCAGGATTATGAGCCCCATCAAGAACCACCGTTGGATGATGAGCAATCACCTGCATTCGTCCGGGAATAGAAATTGTCTTCATCATCGTTAATAACGGTTGCCATGAATTTATAAAGCCTTCTTGGATTAAATATTGAAATACACTGATAACAGTCCCGAGATTCTGGCTTTGAAACGCTCCAAGCAAGTTAAAGGGGACCCAATGTAATGTATCATTAAAGAAAATGGCTGCTTTTCCATCAATAATTTCCTGCTCTTTAGCAAGAGTCAGCTCCACATTTTGACTCTGAGCATAGTCATGAATAACATCAATTGCTTCTTCTTGCTGGCACGGTCCAAGAAAGACCTGGTGAGTACCCGTCTTGATAATGCCAGCTTTTGCATACGCAATGTTGGTGATTTTAGGTCCTAAAATGCGGGTATGGTCGAGGGCAATATGAGTGATCACTGCAATTAATGGGGCATTAATTATATTAGTCGCATCATCACGTCCGCCTAGTCCACACTCAATCACTGCCCAATCTACTTTTTGATCGGCAAAATATTGAATCATTATTAACGTCCACCATTCGAATACCGTGATATCAGCTGGTGTAATATCAGCCGGTAATCGACTAGCAATTTTTTGGTAGGTGTCTACAAATGATTGCCTGCTTATTAACTTATCATTAATTTTAACCTGTTCACGATCATCAACAAGTGCTGGACTGCTAAAATACCCTACCTTATATCCTGCATATTGTAAGGTTTGTTCCAACATCATTCCGGTTGAGCCTTTTCCATTAGTACCCGCGATGTGAATAATCTTAAATTGACGATCTGGATTTCCCAAATTAGTAAGAATTGGTCTTAAAAATTTAATACGATCTTTTACACCACCGAGCATTCGCCGATTAAAGCCCGCAATAATTTGTTCATAAGTCAGCACGGTTATTCCTCGTTTGCATTAAAAATTCTCGTTTTAAGTCTTTATCCTCCTTAAACCGACCAGTAAATTTATCAGTATAGGTGTACTGCCCTGCTTTATTAACACCACGCATTTCCATACAAAGGTGACGCGCGCTAATTGTTACCGCAATTCCGGCAGGATCAAGAATACGCTGTAATTCTGCCGCTAAATCTGTTGTTACTCGCTCCTGCATTCCTGGCTTTTTAGTCACGAAATCAATTAAACGTGGGATTTTGCTTAAACCAATTACCCGGCCATCTTTAGGAACGTACGCGACGTTAGCGTAACCAAAAAACGGCAACAAGTGATGTTCACACATTGAATAAAACGGAATGTGCTGAACTAAGACCATCTCTGGAACATCACTAACATGAAACACTTTATAATTAGCCACATCTTCAGGTTGACGTTTCAAAGATGAAAAAACTTCTTGATACATTTTAGCAACCCGTTGCGGCGTTTCTAGTAGTCCCTCACGATGCGGGTTCTCACCGATAGCAATTAATAAATCCCTAACAGCTTTTTCTATTTTTTGTTGGTCCATAAAAACACCTCTTGTCCATATATCTTTTTTAGCCAGCTGTGGTCTGAAGTTGCTTTCAATAAAGCAGTCAATCGTTGGTGATAAGGTTCATCCAAAGTTGAAATCTCAAGCATTGGAACTAATACAAAGCGCCTGTTCGCCATTTCTGAATGCGGGATTATTAAAGTCGGGGTTTTAATTTGCTGGTGGTTAAAGTCAATGATATCTAAATCAATTGTCCGCGGACCCCAGTGGATAAGCCGCTTACGGTGAAGACTTTGTTCAATCCAATGCAAGAAATCAAGGAGCTTTGGGGCAGTTAAATCTGTTCTTATTTTTACAGCAATATTATAAAAAGAGTCCTGCTTTACACCGCCAACCGGTTCTGTTTCATAAACGGATGAAACCGCTAAAAGTTCAATTTGAGATGAATCAGCCAATAGCTGAACCGCTTTTTGCAAATTTGCTAACCGATCACCAATATTACTACCAATACTTAAATATGCTTTATTCATGGTCGTTTGCTCCCTGCACCTCAATTTCAATGTTGTCAAAGATTCCGGCAATTGGCACACTATATTTACGAATCCGTAACCGCACCTCATCTAGCATAGGATAAGTCCGTAAAATTTCATGAAGCAAATTATTCGCAAGACTTTCAATTAAGTTATAGTTGTGATGGGCCACAAATTGTGCAATTGTGTCATAGACATCTGCATAGCTAACCGTTTCTTCTAAGTTATCAGTCCTTACTTTGGCTTCAATTGGATAAGTCATTTCACAATCAACTTCTATTTTTTGACCGAGCTTTTTTTCTTCCGCAAACACGCCATTATATGTATTAAATGACATGTTATTAATTCTAATTTTTCCGATAAGCTACTGCCCCTTCACGTTTTATTTTCTATCATAACGCATAAGTTTCTTTGTGAAAATATACTAATGGATTAAAGGAATAATCTTTTCTTGATACCAGGCTTCCCCCACTGCTGAGAATGGATTGGAAAAAGGTGCCGGCTTTATTAAAACATCATCAACATTGAATAATCTACGTTGCCCTTTTACTTTTAAGGGTTCAATCCAATACGATCCACCGGTTTCAAATGGTGCGATTTTCCAAGCATAGCAAATCTGATCTCCATCGTAACGTTTTTCTATATCGACTATTTTTGCAACACATAAGGCATATCCAGCAACTGCTCCACGTGTTTTCTTAGCCGTATTACAAATTAATAGATCTCCACGGTAAGCGGTTGTCCAAGTTCGGTATTCTTCTGTTTTATTGCCATTAAGTATTTCCATTGCGTATTCGGGATGAATTGATAAAGCTTTCATGAAATTCTCCTTTTAAGGTTATAAATACTATTTATTGTAGCTTAGTTATCATGCCGCGGCAAAAAACACTTGTAATTTTTATTGAGTTCGGTATACTTAGTAGTGTTACAAAATAGTTTAGTGCCTCAGTGGCGGAACTGGCAGACGCGCAACGTTCAGGTCGTTGTATGGTTATCCATGTACAGGTTCGAATCCTGCCTGAGGCAATTTTTATATTTTAAATACTTTTCGATAGTGTCTAAATCGTTGATATATCAGTATTTTTAATTTTAGGTTTACACTATAGAACACTATTTTTAATCAAATCCACGACAATTTCACGACAAAATAATATATCTTCTTGCCAACGTGGGCCACCTGTTTTTAGGTGGTTTTTTATTTTGCTTGTGGAAATATCTGCGGAAAATTCAGCCATTTTCCTTTTAGGGTGTCTGAATTGTCGGAATTATTGATAAAGTATCCCCGATTAATTGCTAAAAAGGGGATGTTTTAGATAATTTAATTTTTATGATTGTTGATATATCAAAGGCTAGGGAAGGACAGCCCCCCTACCTAAAAAGTTTCAAAACAGCCCTCGCAAATAAAAATACGGTAATGTGTGCCTCTCTCTTCTCAACAATGCAGGGCGGGGGATGTTATAATAGATTTGCTATTTTTTTATATCTCAAGGGCGCTCTCACAGTAGAGCGTCTTTTTAGTGCAATTTAAGCAGTTTTTACAGCGTAAATAAAAAGACAACTAACATATTTCGTTAGCTGTCCTTAGTCGCTCAATTCTTCTTGCCGTTGTTTGATACAGCCTAGTAGCATATCAATGTCTTCTTGCGTTGCACTCTTTAAGATGAAATTCTTAGCAACTGAACGGCGGTTAATGTACTGTACTTGTGCTTTATTTTTACTACGGTATTTGTTAATTGCCTTGTGCTGTGATTCAGTAAGTGCCATGTTATTTTTCCCTTTCAATCTTAAATTCAAATAGCTTTTTACGTTTATCCTTTGGTGTATGAAGCCACTTCTTGAACTTCTTAATATCTTGTTTCCACATTGCCACCGTTTCTCGAGGAGAGTATACGTCTAGGGAAATAGTAACGTGTTTATTCTTTGATTGGTATTTAAGGCGCTTCATATTTCATCCCTCGCTTTTACTAATTATTCTTGATTTAAAGAACATCTAAGTCATGCTATAATATACATATGAAAAGCCCCTAAGAGTTGAGCTACCAACTTGCAACTCTTAGGGCGGTGATTAATCACCACTTAATAGTTAATTTGAAGTCCAGCATTATAAAGATATTGAGTGTAAGTCTTATCTTTAATTTGCGGGGCTTTTTATTTACTTTTAAGCGCAATTTAATCACCCCCTTTCCTTAGGGGCTAACTATATTATATACATATGTATCAACGGTGGCAATAAGGAATACTAAAATATTTGAAAAATATGCTAGCATTTGCAAGCATTAAAACCTTAACATTTCTCAACGATTTAACTCCAACATTTCCCAACATCCGCTAGTAGAAAATGTTAGCATTTGCAAGCATTAGATACCTATAAAATCCGAGCATTTCTGAGCATTTTAACACTAATAAAATCCTAGGATTTACTAGGTTTTAACCGTAAAGCTAGAGGCTTTCAAGGGCTATCAAAATAGGGTGCAACCTTTCTCGTTTTTGTATGCATACTTTTTTCTTTTGTGTGCACACTTTTTAATGAGGGTGCGCACTAAATTATACTCAAGATAATATGCTAAAATACCTATGGGGCGTGAAAAGTAAAGTTGTTAATTTTTCGACAATATCAAGGGTAGCTTATGATGGCTACTCTTTTTTTATGCTACCATTTGCAACCATCCATTAAATGCAATCTCAAATGATTTAGCTATTTTGATATTGATGTTTTATCCTACCATTTCCTACCATCGTGCCATCATTTGCCATCATTTTTAATCTGAGCATTAAAAAAAGCGCCTTTTTAGTATGGCATTTTATATGCATACCTTTCTTGCTTTACGTGCATTCGATAAGGTACGATATTAAATAATTGAGTGGTGCAAAATAAAGGGGCGGTCTAGTTGTCTAGGTCGTCCTTTAGTTAGTTAACTTGTTTTTTTACGGGTAAGCGCAATTTTGCGCCCTCGTCACTTAATCGCTTAGCTTAGCTTTTTGCTCTTGTGCTAGTGATATTAATTTGTCTAGGTCGTCCTTATCTGCATAGTGTTTAATAAACGTTTTAGCATTTGAGCGATATTGATAAAGTCTATTCTTTTCTGGGTGTCGTTTCTTGTATCGTCTTGTAGCTCGCATTTGTGCTTGTGTAACCATGAAAAACATCCCCTTAAATTGCATATAGTGTAATATAGTGTCTTATAGCGTAAAGTTATATCTTGTATAGTTATATGCACATGTTATAATTGTTTATGTAAAAAGGCGCTAGGTTGTGCTAGAACCTAACGCCCGATGGTCTACAAACAGAAGAACGTTAATAAAAGCACTTAGGCTATTGCTTGAGTGCTTTTATTATTAGCGCAATTCCACGACAAACCCAATAAAAAGCTTGCGAGAGTATTAACGCTGAAATAGCAAACGCCGTTATATTCTCCTGCTTGGTAGATAACAAAACATAGGCCAACGCCTCCTGTGGTCTACCATGTAATTGGTAACGCTTGGCCGTTGCCTGTATTCCATCTAGGTAAATTCAAGGGTAGCTACTCCCTCTCGTTTGCCATGCTTATATTATATATAACTATCATAAGCATATTCAATAACAGGTGAGCTTCTAATATTGAATGCTAACTGATAGAATAAATTCATACCCTTTTTAGGGTAAATAAAATCATGTGATATAATGAATTGCTTTAAGTTTGTATCTAAGGGGCGCACTCACAGTAGAGCGTCTTTTTTTGTTGGAATTTGTCGTACAAAAAAGTCGATGTGCGTTCCCAAAGTATCAATAAACTAACCCCCGTTGAAAGATAACGGGGGCTTTTTAGTATGGTCTATTTTGATAGCAAAAGAGGGGCGAATATTGCTCTTTCTTGCTTTTAGTTTTGGTGTTAAATGTGATTATATCAATGATTACAGCTAATCACTCATAAGCAATAACAACAATCAATAAACACGATACAGCGAACATTTAAATCAACTCCATTTTTCTATATATGCTAATTTCCATTTTAAAGCCGTCTGAGCAGTTTTAACTCATAAATGAATAATTATATTAAACAGACGCTATCGGCTTTAAAACTGCTGATTATTTTTAAATAAGCAAGGTTCTAATTTAATACGTTATATATTTTTCACTGTCGAGTTTTCGTGGCTGAATTTTCAGCAGTCAAACTTTATACAAGTTCCTTTTCCGTGCAATTGATAACGAAAAATTACAGTTAAGTTATTGGTATATCAGCATTTGGGCTAGTAAAGCATTGCACGCTTTTTGCTTCCTTTTCCTCCGAGTAAATGACAACATCCCCTCTATATCGCTGTATTAACGGCAAAGAGGGGATGTTATTTTTCGTAGGTCATACTTTTTTAAGACCGCCGAAAGTGCCGGAAATATTTGTTAATTAATGCCATTCGTTATGGTCTAGGCTGTTCACTTTATCCAATAGACTTTGAGCGTTTTCTTTCTGCTCCTGTGGTGCTGTAGGATCATTTAGTATTGTAGTGGCTGCCACACTTACAGCGTAACAGTCCATGAGTACTTGATTACCTTGTACTTTGAAATGTTCATCTGGAATATGAGCCACAAGAGGATTTTCAGCCTTAAAGCGTTCAATTGGATTGTTCCCAGCTACTTCTACTAAACCCTCGTCAATTGCTTGTTGAGTAGGATTGCCTAGCTCGTCAATCATTCCCTCATCAACTAGCATTTTATAGAGTTTGTCCTTGTTAGGATGCAAGCCAATAGAAAGAAAATGACTGTAGGCTTGCTCAACTAACGGTGGGTATTTGATGTTAAAATTCATTGTTTATTTGTCCTTTCTTTTTAAGGGTGTCTAATCTGCCCACACTGCTTCAAATATTTATTAGCTAATTTATCTTTTGCTTCGCTTTCCTCACCATTGCTAGTTAGATAATCGTTTCTTATCCTGCCCAGTTGTTCAAGAAGGGAGTTAGAAAGCTTCTTGGCTTTTATTAGCTTTCGATTGTATTTAATTATTAATTGCCTGTTTTGTTTGAGCAGAGTAGGCGTTTGATGTTTGAAAATACCTAGACCATCAACAAAATACAAGTGGGTAAATGGTATCTTGATTAAGCTATCGTTTAATTGCTTTTCGTTGGCTTGGATTAGGTTGTCTAATCGTTTAATATCACTCATCAATTTAGTATAGGTCTCATATCCAGCGCTAAAGTTAGAAAGACTTCTCTCAAATTCTTTTAGGTTCATGAATGCATCACCTCTGTGTCTTAGTCATTACTAGAGGATTGTTCCAATGTTTGCTTGGTGTACTCGGGTAGGTGCTGTATTAATAGCTTGGCTAATGATTGTTCATTTTGATATTGTGGCATTTGATTAGCAACGTTCATAATGTTATCAATTCCTAATTGGATGTCCTCAATTTCATAGCCGTTATGGATGGATTAACATATCAAAAACATCAGCAAGCCTTTTATTATCTTTGGGGATGTCAGTAGGTGATATACCGTTTAAGTAGTTGAATAGACTGTTAATGTTATCTTGGTTGTTGTTAGTATCTAATTGATTATTAACTCTATTATCTACTTCACCTCTTTCTCCACTGTTTCCTCCATTCTCTGTAGTAGCATTATTCTCTATAGAGGAAGTAGAACTGCCGTCGTTAAGAAGAATTTCCCCCATACCCCCATTAGAAGAACTATTTATATACTTGTAGTTATTTTCTTTATTGATCTTTTCTTTGCTATTCTGAGCTGTACTGTACTGTTCTAGTCTACTCTTATCTATACTATTCTTATCTATACTAGGTGACCCTTTAGTAATCTTTTTGTTTACGTTAGGTTTACCGTTCGTTACCTTTTGGGTTACCACACCTTTCAAACGCTGTTGTTGCAAGGCTTTAAGATTTATCTGTCTGTTGCGATTTTTTCTCTCTACCCAATCATCTAATGGCAAGGCAATATTTCTATCTTCTGCGTTTATTGTGTATTTAAAATCAATTCTGATAAATACCTTACTGGATAAATCGAGAAAAGAAGTTCTAGAATAGTGATTTAATAATTGAGTATTTAGCCAGTCAACAATCAAGTAAACTCCCTCAACATTAACAATAAGCCCCGCCTGTTCCAATTCGCTATAGTTTTCAGCGGTTGCTTTATCCATCAAATTAATTAAAGAAACATCAGAACAAAAGCCATCATCATCAGCATATAGCACTAAATCATCGTAAAGAATTTTACTTACAGGCGATAAAGTCAAAAAGCGTCCGTCTTGGTGTATTGACTTACTAATCATTCTTCTTTGTGCCATTACTTTAATCCTCCTCTTGGTAAACATTAGTTACACGGATAGCCTTAAAAGGAATTAGCAAGTCATCGCCTTTACTTAGATAATAAGGGGTGCTATCACGCCAATATATTCGTTTACTAATTTCGTTTCCTGTCGCAAAGTCATTTAATATCAAATTTCCATCTTGATTAGTTGCTTGAAGCAATTTCATTACTTATACGCCTCCATGTTCTTATAACTTAATTGCCCGTCAATAAATAGCTTTGTTAAAGCGATAAGTCGTTTAAGCATTTCAACATCGTTATTTGTGACTTGTTCAATGCGTTCAACAATCTTTTGGCGTTCTCGCTCTTCTCGCTTGTTGTGCGCTAAGTAATTTGGATTGTTAAGCGACTTCATAATGAAATAAAGGCGAGTGGTGTTTTTATCATCGTTGTTCGTTAGCAAGGACAACTTAGAATATAAGTCACCATTGAAGCCGTCTAAGTAAACTAAAAAGGTGTGAACTTGCTTAATATCATCCCCAACGAACTTACTAATACGGGTGGCGAGTTCCGTTGGTTTTTTGCTGTTCTCGGTGTCTTTAAGATATGAATACCACGAGAGCAGGGCGAGGTAAGTAGTTTTCATGTCCCAACGTTCACGGTGTCCGTCTGGGGCCGTAAGAGTAACTAGTTGCATTCTGTGTCACCGCATTTGAGTTCAAGGGTCGCTAATCGTTGCAGTACTTCTAAATCATTATCATTTAGACACTCTAAACACTCATGTAAAGCGCTGATAATATCTTGCTGATACTTGACCGTTAAGACTAGGCTAATTAAATCATTGTGAGTGTAATCATCCTTTAAGCATGGAGCTAAATAATCATTGAGCCTTTCGTGATAATCGATTAGGGATGAAATTAATCCGTTCATGGTTTTATGGTCTGCTATCAGCTTATCTATGCTTTTAGTCATTGTTGACACCGCCTTTTAGTAACTCATTAACAACTAGATCAATTTGCTGTTGGGCTTTTTCTGTTGCGGTAATAGTAGCGCTAGATAACGCATTTAATTTGCTGCCTAATCGCTTCATCCGCCATTTTTCGCCTTCATCATTGCTAGGGTAGATATTAAAAAGCGAAATATCATTCTCTATTAAGTCACTGATTGTCTGTGCTAGTCCTAAAACAGTTTCAAGAGTGACATTAACGCCTTCTATTTGATTAATAGTAGTTCTATCCATTTATCTTATTCCTCCATTTGTTGGGGATGTTTCCCGTCTTAAATACTGAAATATGTTAGAATAAGCAAAGCAACGGGCTTTATCCGTTGTTCTTATTCTTTTGTTGCTGTTAAATGCTAACTACTTTGGTCGGTGAGTAGCATTTGACGGCTTTTTTATTTGGTCTAAACATTATTCTTCACTTTCTAATTCTACGTTACTAAGTGCTTCTGCTCTTTTACTCATCATTGCTATTTGCGAGGTGAGCGGTGCTAAGGCTTGTTGTCGCTCCTCGTTATTGGTAATGATGTAATAGCCGTTTGGGCGGTTATACTGCGCTCCAATTGGTACATGGTGAAGCACGATTAAGCGATAGATAATTCCTCTAACTCTGCGATTGCTCCATCCAGTGAGTTTCACTAATTCTTTGAGTGGTCGAGGGCGTTCAATCCCTTTAGGCAACAAGTCCAATAGTTGTTGCTCTTCTTTGTCTAGTTGCTTCATCGGCTTCATTCCTTTACTTGATTAACTGAGCGATTAAATTCATTGCTACGAGTACAACAGGCAAGGTAGCAAGGTAAGCCCATAGCCGTTCACTTGGTGCTGTGTCCCAGTAGCTTAATATGTGTTTATCAATAGTTGTTAAAAGCTTCATGATAATAAATCCTCCAATATCCACGCTGGCAAGCTGATATTATTTATTTTTCGTGTTGTTGCATAAAACCATCTAAGGCTTCTCGTCTGAAACGACTAACACCCTCAATCTGGATTGTGGGGATGTCATACTTTTTAAGCCAAGCATTGAAGATACCCCGTGATACACCACAATAGGCGCTAGCTTCTCCCTTGTTTAGATAAGGTGGGAAGCTGTTTTTAGTTTGAACATCCTTAATCGCTTTATTGAGTGCATCCCCAATCATTGCTTTAGTCGCTTCCTGTAAATCATCTGGCAACTGCACTTGTAAACTTTCCATCTTCTCAACTCCAATCATTAAGCCAATAGCAAAACGCCTTTTACTTCGTCCCACGTCTTGTTGAGACCCACAAGACCGATTGCGATATTTTCTAATTGCTTATATCGTTCTTGTTCTTTGAGTGTTAGACCATCTAACGCAACTTTGACGTGTCTTTGTTTCTTAATTTGCTGTGCTGTCATTCCACCAGTTGCACGCTTCAATAAAAGCTGTGTCATATTGCGATAACTCCATTGAGTAACGTGTGGCCAATCCTTTACGGCGTCCATTAATGATTTTCGCTGTGGCTTTTCAATAGCTCGGTTAATCTGTCGTTGATTAAGCTCTTTTCTCATACGGTAGAACTCACGGACTAGATTTTTCTTAAACTGATTGACCTCTGGTGTGTTATCCAAGTAGGTAATTAGTAAAGTAGCTTGTTGCTCGTTAAGGTGGTAGGTCTTTTGCGGTCGTCCTCGTCCAGGTAATTTAGCATTTTCAAAGTGCAAAAATCCGAACTCTTCTAAATCTTGTTTGTGATTGCGAATTAGGTTTTTAACTACTTTCAATTGATTATTACTACATTCAGCAATGATTTTATCTGTGGTATATGGTTCTTCATTTAGACCGTGCATGAAAACTAAATCGTTCATTCAATCCATCCCCTTACTTGTCTTGTATTTTTGAGAGTTCTTTTATCGATGTGGATAATTTATCGAATTAACTAGTTGATGCCTGTTTTCTCTGTTTGCAAATTAACTCTGTGAGAAATGCGGGCTTTTTGTAACACTTTCCTCTGTTTTTCTTTTTGTTTTTCCGTAAGGCGTACTTTCTTGCTAATGGAAACCGTTCCTTTATCAATATCACCCTCTAACATGATTAATTGACCTGATGGGCTATAACCTTTGCGCTGGGGATGAGTTATGTATTTCTCATACTTTCTAGCGTGCTTGGGTTCGTCCGTGTAAATGTGCCACGTCTCCGTTTGGCGGTCGTAAGAAATAATTGTCTCTCGCTCCTCAAATGGGGCTGTCTTCATATCTTGCTTAACTTCTGTCATTCCTTGTCACCTCTACTTGTCTTGTGTTGCTACTGCTGTACTGTCTGCAATATCCGCCGTTGCATACTCGTCAATAAGCCAATCACTTAACTTCTTATAAGTTGCTGGCGTTACCTTGCGATGGTTACGCTTAAAGATGTTGTCTAGCGTCCATCGACTTAAACCGAGTTCACGCCCAAGTGCTACAGTAGATAAATTAAGTTCACCACGTTTGCGTTTGATAGCTGTTACTTGTTTATCTGATAAATACATAGGCATTTAATACCACCTCTATTCACATAACTGTGAGTAAATATTAATTCACAATTATGTGAATGTCAATGAAAATGTTCACAGTTTTGTGAAATAATGATATTATTTAATTGAGCAAAGAAGGTGATAATATATGAGTGAGTATTCCTATTATCGTTATAAACATCACAACAGAATTAAAAAATTGAGAAAAGAAAAAGGCCTAACTCTGAAAGAGCTAGGCGAAAAAGTCGGTATGCGGGATAATACGTTAAGCCAATACGAAAATGAAAAGAGAAATCCTAATGATGAAATTTGGGAGAAACTCGCAGAGTTTTTCGATGTAAGTACAAGCTATATTCAAGGATTGAGCTATGAAAGAACTGATCCTTACGAAAGTATAGGTAGAATTCTTAATAAGATTAACTTTAATGATGACAAAGCCAAAAACGATAAAATAAGAGAACAATTATTTGAAGCTTTTGCTATCGTTTTAGATAGTACAGAAGACAAGTTGGCAGATTTAGAAAATCAAATTGATAATATTGACCCAAACTATTATGATCCTTCTGGGGATTTATAGCAGGGTCTTCATGTGTAACGTACTTCCATAAGTTATTAGACACTTAAATAGGGTTACTAGAGAGCTAATTTATCTGAGGTTTTCTGAGGTAGTGTCATTGTTCTATGTAGTATTTTGTAGCAATTAATCTGCTGTTTTTCTGCACATTTTACGTTGTAACCTTTGCTGTGCTTGGCTTCTTTCTGCTGATAGATAGCTGAATATAGCTAATGTATAGCTGTTTAATCTGAGGTTTTCTGAGGTAGTGGTCATTAACTATTAATCGTTTTATGTAGTATCTCATCCCCTTAATGGTGGGGATGATTAATTGCACTCAAAGCGTATAAAAGCGTTAAATTGCGTTTGATTTTTAACGCAATTGCCTTGCTAACATCTCCCCAGTTTTGGGGACATTTGCTAAATTCTGAGCCTATGTTTAACTGGTCGAAAATTCGGCTGATTATATCTCCTCAAAATTGAGGACATCTTACTCACCTCAATTTTGGGGTAAGTACATCTGCGCATAATTGCGCGCATCTTTACTCGGCTCAAAATTGAGCTCAGCAAAATTACGGAGTGAATATCACTCAGCCGAAAACTTGGCTCAGTACATCCCCTTTTTGGTGGCCGAAAATACGGCTACGAAACTCAAATACATACCTCCAATATTCCACGTTGGCAAGCTGTGCGATTGAAAGAGGTAATTTTATGAGTTATGTAAGAAAAGCGAAAAAAGGATACTACGGTTATGCAAGCTACCAAGATAACGAGGGAAAGTGGCACCAGAAATCAGCCGGCTGTTTTAATTTAAAGCGTGAAGCACTACAAGCAGCCAATAAACTAGAAGCAGAGTTAGACCAAGTGAACCTTGATTTAAAAGATATGACACTAGCTAAGTATTATTGGCGGTGGTATGAACTCTATGAGGAAAATGGTATTACTGATGTTACGAAAAACCGTTATAAGGTCATACGGAAAGCCATTGAAAACTACTGGAAAGATACACGACTACGGGACATCAAGCGCTCTGATTATCAAGCTTTTATTAACTGGTATGGTGCTAATCATGCTAGAGACAGTGTAAACAAGCTCAACAATGCTATCCGTTCATGTGTTGGTTATGCAATTGATGATGATATTATCAGCAAGGACTTCACGCATAACGTCAAAGTAGTAGCTAATAAAGAGCGAGAACGCAAAGTTGAATACCTTAGTCATGATGAGTTAGTAACACTGAAAAATGAAGTCAATAAGAAGCTCAATCACTACAATACCAGCCGTTACATGATATTAACGGCTATCTATACGGGGATGAGAAAGAGCGAAATACAGGCGCTCACGTGGAAAGATATAGATTTTTTACACGCTACAATTTCTGTCACTAAGTCGTGGAATGAAAAGAAAAAAGCTTTCAAACCAACTAAAACCGAATCTAGCAAGCGAACGATTAAGGTTAATCGTCAACTGCTCAATCATTTAGCTGAATTGAAAGCTAATAGCAGTGTTATGGTGTTTCAAAACGTGTTAGAAACTATTCCAACAAGTAACGCATTGAATAAGTGTTTACGGTCTATTATGAATGACTGTGGTATTGAAAAGCAAGGGTTTCACTTTCATTCCTTGCGCCATGTTCATGTTGCCTATTTGTTAAGTCAAGGTGTCGATATATACGCCATCAGTAAACGTCTAGGACATTCAAATATCACTGTAACCTTAAATACTTATTCTTATTTGGTGGATGAGTACAAGGCTAAGAATGACACGCTAATCATTGATAAACTGGCTCAATTATAGAGTTCACGACAAACTCACGACAAAACAAAGCTCAAAGCCTGTTATATCAAGGTTTAGTATTTCTGCCTGAGGCATTATTTAAAGGTAAAAAGCTTATGAATGCTGTTAAATCAACATTTATAAGCTTTTTATTTATGTACAGAAGCAGCCTAAAATAGCATGAATCGGTCACTTTGGTACATGTTTAGCACACGCAAAAAATCCCGATCAGTACATTTCTGCAATAATCGGAATTTTCGTTAAACTTATAATTAATTTTGGTATTAATACACAGAACAATACCTTAAGTAATACTACGCTCCAATTTATCAAACATTTCTCCATCAATCATTTAATAAATTGAATCATAGTGCCATATGCTGTTAATACTAAGAATTTAGGTGCCACTTGCATGTTAGCCACATTTGTAGTAAAGCGAACTTCGACAACACCATCTGCACCTTTTTCACTTGCACGTTGTCTTAATTTCTCTTGAACATCACTAAATAACTGATCCATTGACTCGAAGGAATCAATAGCTTCAGATGGCATTGCTAGATGACTAGTAGCATTAACAATCCCTAAAATTCGATGTGCCTGTGGAAACCCCTCAGTTGATAAAAACATCTGCCATCCTCCTAAAATCATTACCACTTTAAAATAACAAAGAGACTGGAAATATTCCAGTCTCTTTGTTATTTTACGGAAAGAATCTGCCACTTTGCTAAGGAACTAATTTTATTTATCCACTTTTGATTCTAACTTCCGCAAAGTCGCATTATATTATCAATCTAGTGCACCCTGGTGACAATTCATTACATAAATATTTAATTCGAGGTTTCGTGTCACTCTTATGTTGCTTCTAGCCTACTCCTCAATTTTCTTTCGGCGCTAAATTGATTAACGAGAATTTATATTAATCTCTGTTTCTGTTCTTTCCACACCCATAATATACCATCTTTTGAAAGCGATTACAATAGATAAATTTAACTAACTTGCATTAAGAGAATATACATTGCGATTGCATTGTTAATTATATGAACCGCAATCGAATTACGAATATCCGCTGTTCGTAAATAAATAAAAGCAAGGACCATTCCCATATAGGCATACATCAAAAAACTAATAGGATTGCTACTCATATGCCCTGCTGAAAAAACAATTCCTGAAAGAATCATTTTCGGCCAAATATTTCCACGCTTAAAGAACATATTTGTAAGCGTCCCTCTAAAAATAAGTTCTTCCGCAATAGGACTTAGAATAACGGCAGAAAATACAAATACAACCGTAATAACTTCATTATGACCGAGCATATTACCAAGCGCTGCATTATTAGCAGTTTCAGTTTGATGATAAAGCAAGCGATTGAAATAGCTCAATATATCCATTCCGATGATAATAGCTAAATAACTACCAATAATCTGACCAACCTTAATACCCGCTGGTTTTCCTAATTGGTTATACGACTCATAAGTTCGTCGCGCCCACCAAATAATTACGAGCATGAGGCAAATAAACAAGGCCATAAAACCGTAGACAGCTAGTTGATTTGTTTTTGCATAATGCAATGCAAATCTTACGGCAATAGGAGGAATTTCAATTGCAATTAACATTACGGCAATTAAAATCACTTTAAAAATCCAAGATTGCTTAATTTTTTTCATTTTTTTGTTTTTCTTCCTTTGCTCGTTTTTCACGCATACGTTGAATACTCCAGCGGGTTGAGATTTTAGTCACAATAATATTTGCCACTACAAAACCGATTACCCACAACAGGTACATAACCCACCCCGAGATATAGTGCTCAATTGTTAGCCACACTAAAATCGCGAAAATGATAAATGGCGGAATAACTACCTTAAGGATAAATTCTGCTTTCACAAGTAAAACCTCCATTATTATTTGATCCACAGTTTACTAAATCAGAAAATAAATCGCAAGTTATTGTCTGAAATAATAAAAGGTAAGGAAATCCGGTTTCCTTACCCTCCTTTTATCACTAAATTATATTAATTTATTTAGTTATTCTTTGAAGCAGCCATAACTTCCTCATGTGTAGGAATTGATGGCAATGCTCCTAGTTTTTGAACAGCTAATGAACTAGCACGCTGAGCATATACCAATGCCTTTTCAATATTACTCATATCAGGCTTTAATTGGGAAGAAAGTGCACCGATAAATGTGTCACCAGCTGCCGTTGTATCAACAGCATTTACCTTAAAGGCCGGAATAAAGTTATAACCGTCTTGAGTACAATAGAAAGCACCCTTTGCCCCAACAGTAATAATTAAGTTGCGAACACCCATTTGTGCAAACTTAGCAGCAGACATTAACATTGAGGTTTCATCAGTAACAATAATACCGGTTAAAGTAGCACTTTCAGTTTCATTTGGAATAATTAAGTCAGTAAGTTTCAGTAAGTCGGGATTAATCTTATGAGCAGGTGCCGGGTTTAAAATTGTTTTAACACCATTTTCCTTAGCAATTTCAAATGCCCGTAATGTTGCATCTTGTGGTGTTTCAAATTGGGCAATAACAAAATCTGCACCAGCAATTTGATCACGTGCATCTTCAACTTCTTTAACACTTAATTGTTGGTTGGCACCACCATATACCAAAATACTGTTTTGACCACTCTCATCTAACAAGATAGCTGCTGAACCTGTTCCAGCATTTTCATCAACATGAATTCCGGTTGTATTGATATTATTATCCTTTAAAGCTTGGATCATCATCTTACCACCGGCATCTTCACCAACTTGACCAACGAAAGCTGTGTCGGCACCAGAACGTGCAGCAGAAACTGCTTGGTTTGCCCCTTTACCCCCAGCAGCATTAGTCTTATCTAAAGCAGCAATTGTTTCACCAGGTAATGGCATCCGCTTAACTTTCATTGTCGTATCAACATTTAAACTACCTACAATTGTTACATGGTTTGTCATTAATTATTTCCTCCTTAAACAATCGGCATCTAATTGATAATACCATCATACCATATTACTTTTGCCGATAGGAACTTGTACTATTACGTTTAATTAATTTTACTGGAAAGTTTTGCACACGTGCCCCATTACTATTATGGTCTATCTGTTCAATTAGCATTTTAGTGGCACCTGCGCCTAAATCAAATATTGGCTGCTGAACAGTTGTAAGTCGTGGGTAAACATAATCATCCCAGTAAATATTATCATAGCCAATTACAGAAATATCATCAGGAACTTGTACTCCCAATTCATGCAGGCCCCGTAATAGTCCAATTGCCATCTCGTCGTTTGCTGCAAAAACCGCAGACGCTCCTGTCTCATAGACCTTTTTAGCCGCCCTATAGCCACCATCTTTGGTTAAGGGCGCCCGAATAACATCATGGTGAGCATCAATTGTTAACCCATTTTCATTAATCACATTCTCAAAGCCATTCATCCGATGATTTAAATTTTCCGTCGGATTATCAGATGTAAGAACCGCAATATGGTTATGACCTAATTCAATTAAATGTTTAGCTGCAATTTGACCGCCAAGATAATCATTTGTTTGAACACGGTCGCCTTCTTGCGTATGATTCTGGTCAAACAGAATGTATGGAATATCATTGAATGAGATGACTTCTTTAATTGTTTCAGTTGTCATGGTAGCACTAGCAATTACTAATCCGCTAATTGATCGTTCAATCATCTGCGAAAGATAGTGCTTTTCAAGTTTAGGATCACGATTAGCACTAAATACCAGCGGAATAAACTCCGCCTCCCGAGCGATACTTTGAACACCTTCAATAAACGTACCAAAAAACGGGTTAGCAATATTAGGAACAAGTACTCCAATAGTTTTTGCACTTTTCAAAATTAAGTTCCGTGCATTAAAATCAGGCACATATTTATATTTATCACGTAACGCAAGTACTTTTTCCTGTGTTGCTGCGCTAAAACGATCACCCTTATTATTTAAAATTTGAGAAACTGTTGTAACAGAAACTCCTGCTTCTCTTGCTAAATCCCGAATTGTTATTTTCTTTTTCATCGCTGTCCAACCTCTTTAGTAAACAGTTTTATCAACTAAATTGCATTTAACTAATTTAAACTAAAATGACCTATTTTGCAATCACATTTCATTAAAAATATCTTTAAGGATTTGTTTCCCTGTTGCCATTTGGGTCCCGCGAACACGAATATAATCAATTTGGGCTCGTAAAATATCATATTCCCATAATGAAGATAAATCATGATCGTTAAAATAACGAAGCGTAAGATTAATCGGATTTAACGCAGTAATTATTCCCGTAAAGTCATCGCTCCCCTTATACTTTTCTGTCCCAATAACAACAGGAAGGCGATTTACATACGAATCATTTAAGAGATTTGATAATAAATCTCCTCGCGTGATTGCTGGATGCTCATCAATAAATTTTTGTACTTGCCAAATATCAAAATAATTATGTGTATGTGCTACTTTTGTTTTTTCAGAAATATTCACTAAGTAATCGCTATGGCGTTCTGTATAAAAAATACTTTTAATCCGAATAGCAATCAATCCGTTAATTTTGCCGTCCCAGTCAATACTAATCATTAAACAAAATACTGGGTCTAAGGCAATGACAAACCCCACATTAAAATATTCATCATTGGGCAGGTTATGAACCTCAATCAGCGTCCCCTGCTGCTTAGCAAGCGTTAATTGAACCCGGTTTTCGTTTTCATTTTCTTTTCTCATCTTTACTTCCTTAAAATTGATTTTTCAAATAATTAAATTAAAAAAATTTGATCACATTCCAATTTCTATTATAATCGCTAACAATGTAGATGTAATAACTTTTACTACGATAAGCTAAATTCAATAGCCACCAAATATTGTAAAATTAGGTGTGTCATTCCACAATATTTTGTAGTAAGATGTTTTCTGTGACAAAAAAGTAAAGAGGGGCCATTATGGTGATTATTACAGCAGGGATGATTGGTGTCGGTAAAACAACTTTAACTGGAAAGATTGCCGAACACTTACATACAAAAGCATTTTTTGAACCAGTCGGAGAAAATCCAGTTTTACCACTGTATTATAAAAATCCAAAACAATACGGCTTTTTACTCCAAATTTATTTTTTAAACAAACGATTTTCAATGATTAAGCAAGCACTCGCTGACGACAATAACGTGCTTGACCGCTCAATCTATGAAGATGCATTGTTTACGCGAGAAAATAACGCTGAAGGCAACATTACAGATACTGAACTTGAAGTATATCTAAAACTTCTCGATAATATGATGAATGATCTCCAGCAACTACCAAAGCGCGCACCAGATTTAATGGTTTATTCTGAGACTGACTTTGAAACAATTCTATATCGAATCAAGAAACGTGGGCGCGATTATGAACAAATTGATACTAATCCAGAATTAAAGGATTACTATTACAAAATGTGGAGCGCCTATAAGCAATGGTATAAAGATTACGATGCTAGTCCAAAAATGAAAATTGATTTAGAGCGTTACGACCTTGAAGATCCTAAGAATGTTGATGCAGTTTTAGCAATGATCGACGAACGTCTAAAATCATTAAGATAAGTAATGAAGGAGCATAAATGTGTTGAAACCTATTTTCAACACATTTATGCTTTTTTCTTTTTCTTCCAACGTTGCCGTATGACTTTAATTAATCCCACCGTCCCAATCCCACCAAGTAACGGGATATATTGAGGAATATCGAGGTCAGTTTTACTTGCTTGAACAGGATGCTTATCAATTACTGCAGGTGTAGAATTACTTGCCATTTCCTTCTTAGCAAGTGGAAGCGGCTTCATATTTTCGTTTCCACTACGAACCTGATCATCATACTTAGTAAGTTGGTAGGTGTCGATTAAACGATTTAGTTTCTGGTCATATTGCGGATCTGTAGCATAACGTCCTCGTAATGCACGAGTGGCGTCACGATAGCTACTGGTATTCTGCCGATGAACATCATGGTAAAGCGGATCATCTAATGTTTTGGCATAATCCTTTAATGCTTCATACTCATTAGGATATCGACGAAAATTACTAAAAACCTGCAGCTTCTGCCCTTGCGGATCATATTCGGTTGTTAACTGTGACACAGTCTGCTGATCAAAATAACCCTTAACACCAAATAAGTTATTATATGGCGATTTTCCTAGCATACTACAGCCCCAATCACTTTCTAAAGCCGCCTGGGCAATAATAACTGAAGGGTATAAATCATACTCTTTACCGATTTGCTGGGTAACTGGCGCAATCCGATTAATAAATTTTGCTTGAATTGCGGAAGGAAGCTGGGGTAAATAAGTGTGCAAATCTGGTTCAGAAATTGATTGTGCTTCTTCTTTGTTTTCTGATGAATTAGGCTCCCTATTAAGATTGTCAATCGCACTTTCATATTCGGCTAAATATGCATTGATATATTCCTCATCATGGCTGGCTAGTTGCCCTTCATCAATCGGTTTTAAATTTTTAACATCTTCACATGCATCATAGTGAGCCTGCTGAATACTATCAGCATGAGCAGTCCCGCTAAGACCCGTTAATATTATTAATGTGCTAGTGATAACACGTCGCTTTAACACAATAAAACACTCCTTCATAACGTCCTATAATATATATACGAGGAAATTTTGAATTTGCATTTTTAAAATAAAAAAAGATTGAGAAAATTTTTCCTCAACCTTTATGTTCGACAAATGAAAAGTTCGATAAACTGTCTTGCAGCAGCCCTAGAATCCTCATTCTTATTTTTAATTACATTTCTGGATATGTTGATTCCTTTATGGCCAATTTTTTGTTTTTCAAGTCTGTTTTAACAACAGTAACGTCACATGGTGCTTCACGAATAGTATATGCCGCTGTTGAACCGACAAGCAGACGACCAACAACGTTTAATCCGGTTGCGCCAATAATGATTAAATCAATATCATTTTCTTTTGGATACCGTTCAGCAAGCTCAACCTTTGCATTACCAACTTCGACGTTAGTTTCAACTTCCTTTATGCCTTCTGCTACAGCACGCTTCTTGTAGTCAGCCAGCTTTTTTTGCATCGTTTCAATTGCAGAATCATAAATACTGTGACTAACAAAACTATAACCACTAGGACCAGTTGCTGGATAGCGTTCACCATTGATAATACTCAATAAATATAGTTTAGCATCATTTGTTTTAGCAATATCAACAGCTTTTTCAAAGGCCATGTCAGCTTGCTTAGAGCCGTCGACACCAACAAGAATTTTTTGATAACTCATTCTTGACACCTCCATCTTTTACCTTTATTTTAGCACATTCTTAGTCTGTAACGAGGTTATTAATCGCTTCCATGTAAATAGCCATTGACGTGATTAGGTCATTAACCGGCTGATATTCATTTGCTTGATGCATCGTATTTGGTGTATGTGGCATCAACGCTCCAAATGCAACGCCACGCTTCATAAGACGGCCATAAGTACCGCCCCCGACAACTTCTGGCTTAGCATTGGCATCACCAGTTTGATTAATGTAAGCTTGCATTAATGTTTTAACAATCGGATCGTCTGGATCAACATAGTGGGGTTCTTGTGATGGCCCTTGGGTAACTGTTATCTGGAGCTTATCAGCAATTGCTTTAACTGTTTTTTCAAGCTTATCTGGAGTCATACCTTTAGGGAAGCGGAAGTTCATATCAATATGTCCGCCTTTATCCGCATCAAAGTTTAAAATACCGGCATTCATTGTTAATTCACCCATTACCGGATCGGCGAAAGCACCATTAAACCCGTCCATTCGCGTATCTAAATGAAGATAATCGGCAAGAAATTCGATAAAACTCTTCGCACCACCCGCAAAGTCATACCGATTCAAGAACTTAGCAAGGTAAGTACCAGCATTGATTCCCTTTTCCGGTTCCATCCCATGAGCAGCCTTACCAATAACAGTGATTTTAAGTCCTTTGTCCGTTGATTCAATATTACCGTCAACCGGGTTTTCTTCAATAAAGTGACCAAAATCATTAGTAACTTCTTGTGGGCTATCTGTCCGAATAAGGGCTACTGCTTCTCGCGGCACCATGTTAAATCGCAAGCCAGACTCAAAGCTGACCAACTGTGTGGAAGCATCGCTATTTCCGGCTGGCACATCAAGCAGAAGTGATACTTGACCCTTTTCACCATTAATCACCGGAAATTCAGCATCTGGCGAAAAGCCGAGCGTAGGTGCTGGTTCGACTTCAAAGTAACGGTGCATTCCTGTCCAGTTGCTTTCCTCATCAGTACCAACAATAAAGCGCACTTTCTTATTAAACTTTACACCTTGATCTTTCAAATATTTCAAGGCATAGTAAGCAGCCATTCCAGGCCCTTTATCATCTGAAGCTCCTCGTCCGTATAAATTACCGTCCTTAATAACTGGGTCAAATGGATCCGTGTCCCATCCTTTACCTGCCGGCATCACGTCGAGGTGAGCTAAAATTGCAAGAGTTTCGTCACCTTCACCCCATTCAGCATATCCAACAAGGTTATCAATATTTTTCACTTTAAATCCATCTTGTTCCGCCATCTCTAAAAATGCTTTCAAAGCTTGGGCTGGACGGGGACCAAGCGGATACTCATCAGTTGCGGCTGAATCGTCCCGTACACTTGGAATCTTCATTAATGATACTAGGTCATTTAAATAATTTTCTTTTTGTGCCTCTGCGGCTTTCATCCAATCGGTCAAGATTAATCCCTCCAAAATATTCTACTTTGACTAATTTTAATGATACCATTAAATTGTCTATTAAATAAAATAATAAGGAGTCTTAGCTGTGAAAAAACTTACTGACCAAATATTAAAGGACGTTATTACCCCGCGTCTTGAGAACAGTTTTAAAGGTACTTTTGGTAAAGTAACCTTAATTGGCGGAAACCGTAATTTTGGCGGAGCGATTATTATGGCTTCAACTGCTGCGGTATGTGCTGGTGCG
Organism: Limosilactobacillus caviae; assembly: GCF_014635905.1. Lineage (GTDB taxonomy): Bacteria > Bacillota > Bacilli > Lactobacillales > Lactobacillaceae > Limosilactobacillus > Limosilactobacillus caviae. The sequence continues at coordinate 33,951 of NZ_BMDS01000005.1, read as the reverse complement.
GGATTAGTAACAACTGCCACTGATGAGAGTAATTCTGGTGCCCTCCACGCGCAGCTGCCAGAAGCAATGTTTGCCGATTTTACTGATGACCGCCTTGTCGCTAATCTTACCGAAGCAGCTACCAGTGTCGTAGTCGGTCCTGGGCTCGGAAATGACGATACCAGTTTACAAATTTTAAAAAACGTCTTTGCAAACACAAATGAAAAGCAAAATGTGATTATTGATGGGTCCGCAATTACCCTCATGGCGATGGAAAAGCTTGAGCAACCACAGGGAAACATCATTTATACCCCTCACGAAATGGAATGGCAACGACTTTCCGGAATCAAAATTGGCGACCAAACTGAAGATAAGAACAAGGCCGCACAAGAAAAGCTCGGTGCCACCGTTGTCTTAAAGAAACACCATACTGAAATCTACACAAATGACCACGTTTATCAATTGCCGATCGGTACGCCTGCCCAAGCTGTCGGCGGAATGGGTGATACTCTCGCTGGAATGGTTGGGGGCTTTACTGCCGAATTTAATGACAAGCCTGAAAAAGCTGTCCTTGCTGCCGTTTATGCGCACAGTGCGATTGCCGAAAAGATTGCGGAAAGTCAGTATATTGTCCTTCCCCACCAAATCAGTCGTGCTTTACCAACTTTTATGAAGAAAATGGAAAAACTTGAAGATGATCATCATATTGGTTTTTTAGGTTAAAAGCCTTAAATTAAAATTCTTATTAAAAGAGGTTCAGAACGATAATCTTTCGTCCTGAACCTCTTTTTATGCATTGTTATTTAATATGCAAAATTGTTCGTAATCTTTCTACCCGTGGTCCTAGTAACTGATCTGCTAACCGGGACTTCAAGCAGAGATAAAGATAAATGCCTGCTCCTACTATTACTCCTGGAATTAAGGAGAAGAAAGCAGTGTAGCGCCCATATGGACTAACAAAATGGCCAATGATTAACATTACAATCTTTGTACCAGCAAACATCACCAGTGAATAAGATAAAATTTGATTAGTCGGTACCGCCATCTTATCGAAACGAAGAGTAAATTCCATATTGAACGAATGAAGAATCAAGTAGTTCACAACGAACATTGAAATACCAGTCGCTACTAATGGTCCGACCCCTTCAAAAATCCAGATACATGGGAACTGAACAATAAATTTGACGATTACGCCAATACCCAGGAAGGTCATCATTCGTTTATTTTCTGAAATCCCCTGCATCATTGCTGCCCCCACAGTATAGAGGCCAAGCAAAATCGAGATATAAGCTGACACTTGAAGAACAACTACCCCCGCAGCATCATAACGGTAAAAGACAGTATATATTTGTTGTGAAACTGCAGACAATCCCAGGGCAGCCGGAATCATTACAAAATAAAATAACAAGAGAACATTTTGTATTTGTTTCCGCATCCCCTCATGATCATTTTGCGCTCGTGCAGTTGCTAAAAGCGGGATAACTGTTGCCGCCATTGCTGATGCTAATGAGATTACGATCATATATAGCTTATTAGCATTAAATGAGAAAAGAGCATATAGCACCGTAACCTGATAATGTGAGAAATGACCGACCATTGACATCATTCGGGGAAATGTATACTGGTCGATTAATTGGTAAAGGTTAATCCCACCTTCAATAATAATGAAGGGGATCGATTGATAAACAATCTTAAAAATTAAGCTAGTAGTCGAAACTTCAGTATTAGAGACGCTGTGCTGGACAAGGTCATTCATTTCATTTAGGTGACGCATCCACGCAATTGCTAGCACAATGATTGCGCCAATTGCACCAACAAACGCAGCGAACGTTGACTGAGTAACAGCGCTAACCCAGCTTCCATGCTTAATTTTCATAATATAGTATGTCGCCAGCAGCATATAAACAACCCGAAAAAACTGTTCAACAAACTGCGACATTGCTGACGGGGCCATCCAATTATAACCTTGTAAGAACCCCCGCGTAATCGACATTGCTGGAATAATCAGAACGGCCCACGCCAAGGATTGGATAACGGGAATAACATTGGGGTCACCGTTATCCATTAGCGAAGCACCAAAGAGCATAATGATGGCACAAATCATCCCCATCGCCATCGAAACATACATTCCTGAGTGATATAGGCGTCTACTAACACCATATTCATTAATTCCATTATAGTGTGCAACTAATTTTGAAATTGCTGACGGAATTCCCGCTGTAGCAATTACTAAGAAATATGAATAGATATTATAACCTTGAGCAAATAACGCATTAGCTTCATTACTATAGGTTCCAAACCATGTTACCCATGGAATAATATAGATCGCTCCTAGTATTCGTGAAGTAATGCTCCCCGCAGTCATCCACGCAGATCCGCTCAACATTTTTTCGCGCGCATCTTTTTTAACTGGGGTGCCGCTCAAATCATTTACTTTATTTTCCTCCATGATTTGTTGCAATCCTACCTTTTTATTTTAATCGAATAAAAACAATCTTAATTATTTTATCGTGAATATAAGACTGACGCAATTCGATTTACGGTTTTTAATACTTCTTTAATTTAGTACTGGTCTAAATCAACTGTAACCATCTTGATAATTTTCTGTGGATTCTTTGCTTGAAGGATCGCCATATTGCTCGGCTGCGGTGCTTTTTCAAAATGACCAAGTTTATCATTAATCGTAATTGCAAGCCCCAGTTTAGCAAATTCCATTGCCTCATCCATTGATTTTCCCTGTGTAAATGCTTCTGGTAAATCGGGAAAATTAACTTGAACTTCATTTTCTACCGGAGTAAAAAAAGCAGGATATTTTACTATTTCCATTGACTTCTCCTTTAATAAAAAAGGCCTGACAAAATGTCACAGCCTCTTTAACATAATTATTTAGCAACAATGTTAACAATCTTATTTGGCACAACAATAACCTTTTTAATATCCTTGCCGTCAGTAAACTTCTTAACATGTTCGTTTGCCAATGCAAGTTGTTGGGCTTCATCCCGGTCAGTATCCTTGGCCATTTTAATCTTTGCGCGAACCTTGCCGTTAACTTGAACAATCATTTCAACTTCATCTTCAACTAATGCTTTTGGATCGTAAGTTGGCCATGGCTGGTAAGTAATTGTATCACTCTCACCAAATTGGCTCCAAAGTTCTTCAGCCATGTGAGGCATTATTGGGGCAATCATTTTAACAAAGCCCTTCATGTATTCTACTGGTAAGTCATCAGCCTTGTAAGCTTCATTAACGAAGACCATTAATTGGGAAATAGCGGTATTAAAGTGCATCCGTTCATAATCTTCGGTAACCTTTTTAACTGTTTGGTTATAAACCTTGGTTAGCTTACCATCATTGAATGTTGATACTCGGTCACGAAGATGGTTATTATCATCCATCAATAACCGCCATACACGTTGAGCCCATTTGTTAGCACCGTGTAATCCTTTTTCATCCCAAGGTACAGATTCTTCAAGCGGTCCCATGAACATTTCATAAAGCCGCAGAGTATCAGCACCATATTGGTCAACAATATCATCAGGGTTAACAACATTTCCCTTTGACTTGGACATCTTTTCATGGTTAGAACCTAGGATCATTCCCTGGTTAACGAGCTTCATGAATGGTTCCTTAGTTGGGACAAGGCCAAGGTCATAGAGAACTTTGTGCCAGAATCGTGCATAGAGCAAGTGAAGAACAGCATGTTCAGCACCACCAACATAAAGATCTACTGGTGACCAGTAATCAAGTGCTTCTTTTGAGGCAAATTCCTTGTCGTTATGTGGATCAGTGTACCGGAGCCAGTACCATGATGAACCAGCCCATTGTGGCATTGTATTAGTTTCACGCAAACCATGACGACCATTTTCATCGTAAACGTTAACCCAATCTTCTACATTTGCAAGCGGACTCTCACCGGTTCCTGATGGTTCAATGTTATCAGTCTTTGGTAATTCAAGCGGAAGTTCATCTTCAGGAACTAGTGAAGTTGTGCCGTCATCCCAATGAATAACCGGAATTGGTTCACCCCAGTAACGTTGCCGACTGAAAATCCAGTCCCGAAGACGGTAATTAACTTTCTTATGACCAGCATCATGTTTTTCTAGCCAGTCAATCATCTTTTGCTTAGCCTCAGCATTATTTAATCCATCGAGGAAGCCAGAGTTAATATGTTTACCATCACCATCAAAGGCACCCGCTGAAATATCTGCGCCTTCAATGATTGGCTTGATTGGTAAGTCAAACTTGGTAGCAAAGTCATAATCTCGTTGATCACCTGATGGGACAGCCATGACAGCCCCGGTTCCATATGATGCAAGAACATAGTCACTAATCCAGATTGGTAATTTTTCGCCATTTACCGGATTAGTAACATACGAACCAGTAAATACCCCAGTCTTATCCTTATTTAAGTCAGTCCGTTCAAGATCTGACCGCCGTGAAGCCTCTTCCTTGTACTTTTCAACTTCCGCTTTGTGCTCTGGCGTTGTTAATTGGTCAACTAATTCTTGTTCTGGCGCAAGAACAACATAGGAAGCACCAAACAACGTATCTGCACGAGTAGTAAAGACTTCAATCTTCGTATCTTCATCCCCAACAACTGGGAAGTAAACGGAAGCACCTTCAGAACGGCCAATCCAGTTACGTTGCATTTCCTTAACACTCTCTGGCCAGTCAACAAGGTCTAGGTCATCAATTAAGCGGTCAGCATAAGCAGTAATCTTTAAAACCCATTGCCGCATTGGCTTTCGGTATACCGGGTAGCCGCCCCGTTTAGTCTTACCATCTTCTACTTCTTCATTGGCAACAACTGTTCCGCCCATAAAGTCAGGGGCCCAGTTAACCATAATTTCACTTTCGTAGGCAAGACCTTTCTTGTAGAGCTGTTCAAAAATCCATTGGGTCCACTTATAGAACTTAGGATCAGTCGTATTTACTTCCCGATCCCAGTCATAAGAAAAACCAAGTGATTGAATTTGGTCGCGGAAGTGGTCAATATTCTTATTCGTAAAGTCTTTAGGATTGTGACCAGTCTTTAATGCATATTGTTCAGCTGGTAAGCCAAATGCATCCCACCCCATTGGATGTAAAACATTAAAGCCCTGCATCCGCTTCATCCGTGACATTACATCGGTCGCAGTATAACCTTCTGGGTGTCCAACGTGTAATCCCTGACCAGATGGATAAGGGAACATGTCTAATGCATAGTATTTTTTCTTATCTTTATTAAGGTCAGCTTTAAAAGTCTTGTTCTTTTTCCAAAACTTTTGCCACTTTTTTTCAATCGTCTTATGATCGTAAGCCATTTTTGTCTACTCCTTACTGTTAAATTCTAATTATCGTAATAAAAAAGTCCCGTAGAAAATATCTACGAGACGAAATCAATCCGCGGTACCACCCGTTTTCCATGAAAATCATGGCGCTTAGTACCTTAACGCGGTATACGTCATTACCTACTATAAAGTTCAGTAACAATCACACTAGATGAGTTCATTAATGACCTGCCTCCTGTTCGCACCACCACAGGATCTCTGGTGTCCAAATCAAAAACTACTATTTCTATTACAATCAAATATTTAACGCTTATTGTAACAACCACCATCAGTGATTGCAAGTATAAGATTTAATTATTAGCCTAAAATTGCTTTTAAATCGTCTACTTTGTCTAAGTGCTCCCATGGTAAATCAACGTCAGTCCGACCAAAATGACCATAAGCAGCTGTTTGTTTGTAAATTGGCCGTTTTAAGTCGAGCATTTCAATAATACCAGCTGGCCGTAAGTCAAATACCTTACGAACTGCTGCAATTAATTCTTCTTCTGAGCGTGTACCTGTACCATAAGTATTAATCATAATCGATACTGGTTCCGCTACCCCAATTGCATAAGCCACTTGAATCTCTGCTTTTTTAGCATAGCCGGCTGCCACAATATTTTTAGCAATATAACGAGCAGCATAACTAGCAGACCGGTCAACCTTTGTAGCGTCCTTTCCTGAAAATGCTCCACCACCATGATGGGCAGCTCCGCCATAGGTATCAACAATAATCTTACGACCGGTTAAACCAGCATCGCCTTGCGGACCACCGATTACGAACCGGCCCGTCGGATTAATGAAGTACTTGGTCTTATCATCAAGGTACTTAGCAGGAATTACAGCTTTAATAACCTGTTCCTTAACGTCCTTCTTGATTTGGTCAAGGGAAGCTTCTGGGTCATGTTGTGTACTCAAAACAACCGTATCAACACGAAGCGGTTTATCATTTTCATCATATTCAACTGTTACCTCAGCCTTAGCATCTGGCCGAAGATAAGGAATAACACCGTCTTTACGTAATTGAGCAATCTTGCGCATTAATTTGTGGCTCAGCACTAATGTAAGCGGCATATATTCAGGTGTCTCATCAGTTGCATAACCAAACATTAGCCCCTGGTCACCAGCACCAATCTGGTCAAGCGGGTCAGCATCTCCTTCACGTGTCTCTAGGGAGTCATCAACCCCTTGAGCAATATCGGGTGATTGTTCATCAATCGCCGTAATAACTGCACAATTGTCAGCATCAAAACCGTATTTACCATCGGTGTAGCCAATTTTTCTGATTGTATCACGCACAATCTTTTGAATGTTAACGTAGGCCTTTGTTGAGACTTCACCAAAGACCAATACTAATCCGGTAGTAACTGATGTCTCGACAGCGACCCGTGAGTCTGGGTCCTTTTCGAGTAACGCATCCAAAATTGCGTCACTAATTTGGTCAGCAATCTTATCTGGATGTCCTTCAGATACTGATTCGGATGTAAATAAATGTCGTTCTGCCATTTTCTAATTCCCCCATATTCTATTGAAACTTTCAACAGTTTGTAGTTGCGGTTACAAGGCATCTTCACGTTCAGACGTGAATCCTATCGGGAATTGCTTCATAACGAGAATAATCTTAGCATAGTTTCCAACCAACAATCAATGATAATCCCAACATTCTTATTCTAACCGCGCATTGACCATCCCTACTGCCGTCATAAACGAATAGATAATCGTAGGACCAACAAATTTAAAACCATCTTTCCGCATTTGTTTTGCCATTGCTTCTGAAGCAGGGGTTTTCGCTGGTAATTGGTCATCAGTAGTCAAACTTAATTGTTCAGGCTGGTCATTGACAAAATGCCAAACATAGCTATCAAAAGTTTTGCCCGCTTTATGCATCTCTAGAATAATCCGGGCATTGTTAACTACAGCTAATATTTTTCGACGATTACGAATAATTGTCTCATCTTTACATAAGCGATTGATATCTTCACCACTAAAATTGGCAACTGTTTTAATGTCAAAATTATCAAAAACGCGCTCAAACGCTCTTCGTCGCTGCCAAATCGTTTGCCATGTCAATCCAGCCTGAAATAGCTCTAAGGAAAGCATCATAAATAATTTCTGGTCGTCATGAACCGGAAATCCCCAATAATGATCATAGTAATCTTGCATGTCGGCTGTTTTATTAGCCCAATTCGGTCGTTTAATTGCCATTATTTTCGCCGTCCTCTTTATTGTTATTGAAAAAGGCTGCGAAAAATTTTTCACAGTCTTTCTTTAAAATATATACGTATTTTATTTTAATTTGCACTTTGTTTTTTAGTGTTTTTAAGCATGAACGCTAACACTAGCCCAACTAATTCGGTAATAACCATTCCAATAAATACCAAGTGGTAACCATAAAGAGAGGCAATTTGCGCTGAATTTCCCTGCTGGAGTGCATTAGTAGTTGTAACAGTTAAGATAAGTGTTGAGATCGTAACACCAGCTGACCCAAGCACTTGGCGAACAGTGGTAATTACCGCCGTTCCATGGGGGACTAATTTATCCGGCAGGGCATTGGCACCGAGCGTAACAGCTGGCATCATAACGAATGCATTGCCACCCTCAATAACCATTGCACACAAAATCATTCCTGCTAAACTAAGGTGATTAAGAACCAATAACCCAGCTGTCCACCCAATAATAATCATAAACATTCCTACAAGCATTGTCGGCTTAAAACCAATCTTATCCGCTAATTTTCCAGATAACGGATTCAAAATACTAAGGAAAACTGCTCCCGGTACTAATGACATTCCCGAAACAAAGGGGCTTACTTTCAAAACCCCTTGATAATATAGCGGAAAAATGATTGTAGTAACAATGAGGGCAATATATGAAATTGATGTTAAAAGAATTGCCAAATCATAATTAAATGTCTTTAACACCCGCAATTCCAACAATGGATGCTCAAGATGAAATTGACGAATGCAGAACCAAATAATAGCAATGAGACTTACAATAAATATTACTGCATTTGTTCCCCATGCCGGATTCTTTTTTCCAGTTTGGTCAACGACATACATAATGCCAATTAACCCAACCAGCAGAATTACTGATAGCCAGTCAAGATTTGTTTCATGACGTTCCATTACATCCTGAATTAGTCCGCTGGCTGCCATCAAAATAATTATGGAAATAACAAGCATAAACAGGATAAAAAGACTTTTCCAGCTAAAAAACTTTAAAACAATTCCTGAGACAATTGGTCCACAAGCTAAGGCAGAACCCATTACTAAACCAGCAATCCCCATCGTGGTTCCCCGCTGTTCTTTAGGAGTAATCTCTAGTAAAACTGTCTGGTAAGATGGGAACAATACCCCTACAGCAAAAGCTTCCATTGCTCGACCAACCATCATAAACCAGAAGCCATTGATTCCCCATGCAGCAGGCGTCAAAACAATCATTAATGAGCCAATATCGAATAAGGCCAAGGCACCAATGAACATGGTTTTAAAGCTCATATTATTCAACATCCATGGACTTATCGGCATACTGACACACATTACCAGCATAAATCCAGTCGTTAGCCATTGAACAGTCGACGCAGAAATACCGAATGCATTCATTAACGTTGGATAAGCTGTCGATAATGACGATTGACTAATCGACATCGTAAATGTACCAACTAATAAAGTAAAAATAAACCAAAAACGACTATATGTTTTCCCGTTTTGGGTCATATTTTGATCCATCATTACACTCTCCCTCTTTAGAATTATTATTATCTAACAGTTATCTATTATATGTTTTGAATTAGTGAATGTAAATGTTATAATTACATTAGATTATAATAGTTTTAAGAAAGGAGACGACATTATGGCAGAAGCAGAGTTTGATCGTGCCCTTGATCACTTACGGGAAAATAAGGTCCGCCTTACACCACAACGAAAAATAATCCTTAACTACTTAATCAATCACCATACTCATCCCAGTGTCGAAATGATCTATGACGACCTTAAGGATAGCGTTGACAATATTAGTATGGCGACCGTATATAATACACTTAAGCTTTTAGTTGATTACAATCTTGTTATTGAACTAAAAAATGGTGATGGAAGTACCCATTTTGATTATTTCGGCCATCCTCATTATCATGTCGTCTGCGATAACTGCGGTAAAATTTCTGATGTTTTTGATAGTCACTTTACAGAAATTACTAAAGACCTAACAGTTATGACTCGAGAAAAAACTGGTTACTTAGTTACAGGAAATAATATTGAAGTTCATGGCTTATGTCCTGATTGTCAGCGTAAATTACATTTAAATCGATAGCAAAAGTGTGTGGTTGAGAGAAATTTATATTTTCTCCTAGCCACACACTTTTAAATTACTCTTTCTTTTGGGTAAATGAAGCAACTGTAAGGATGGCAAACCAACCCAAAGTTAATAACAAAGCAATTAACGTCTGCTTTTCCATACATAGCACACCCAAAACCACCAAAAGAAAAATCAAAATAACATAGTCAGTAAATGGTGCGCCCGGCATCTTAAAAGTGCGTTTATCCGAATGCTGCCGAATATACCTAATATGCGCAAGAATTATTGCACCCCAAATAAATAGAAAACTTGTTGTCGCAATACTTGATACGAACGTAAAGACACCCTCTGGCATTACCAAATTCAAAATTGCAGCGATTCCAATAACGACAGCTGAAATAAGTATTGCTGTTGCTGGCACTGATCGTTTTGATAATCTTCCAATTTTCCGAATCTCTGGACGATGAGCCGTCGACGTTAATTCCGCAAGCATTCGCCCAGTCGTATATAAGGAACTATTACATGCAGATGCCGCCGCGGTAATTACAACAAAATTGACAATACTTGCCGCACCAGGTAGCCCGATGTCACGAAAAACAAGGACAAAGGGACTATTATTTGGCGAGAGCTTGCTCCAAGGATATATACACATAATCACCGCAAGTGCCCCAATGTAAAAAAGCATAATTCTTACTGGAATGCCGTTAATCGCCTTAGGAATAACAATTTTAGGCTTTTCTGCCTCAGCTGCTGTAACTCCAACCATCTCAATACCGACAAAAGCGAATACTACCATCTGAAACGAAAGCATAAATCCTTTGGTTCCCGTTGCAAAAAATCCGCCGTTATTAATAAGATTAGCAGGAGTTGCCACATAACCGCTTGCAGAATGAAAATGAACGCCGACAAGGATTGCCCCAATGACAATCAAAATAATAATTGCCAAAATTTTAATTAAAGCAAACCAAAATTCAAGTTCACCAAATGTGCTAACAGTCATCAAATTCAAGCCCAGTAGTATTACTAGCGTCACTAATCCTGGCACCCATTGCGGTACTGTCGGAAACCATAGCTGAAAATATAAGCCAATTGCCGTTATTTCTGCCATTGCTAAAGCGAGCCAGCATACCCAATAAGCCCAGCCCATTACAAAGCTGACACGATTCCCCAGATAATCACGAATTGCGTCCATAAACGAATGATACTTCAAGTCAGACAAAAGCAGCTCACCAAGGGCCCTCATAATCCCGAAGCAAATAATTCCTGTAATCAAATAAGCAAGCAGGATTGCCGGGCCCGCTGCCCGAATTGCCTTACCTGAGCCAAGAAATAGACCCGTTCCAATAGTTCCGCCAAGGGCCATCAGTTGAATATGCCGACTCTTTAATTTACGCGTAAATTGTTGTTCTGCCATTATACCCTCTCTTTTCTAATAGTTGAGGATTTATTAATACTAGCGTGCTCTACTAGTCATCCATTAAAAAATCAACTATGATAGATATCATTGAAAACTTATTGTATAACTTTTTCTAATAAGGAGAAATAGTATTGCGAGCATTAGTTCATTGGATTCCATTTTTTATTTACTTTTTTGCAGGAACAACACTTATTACCCATAACCATCTTTGGGTACGATTTTCACATACTGGACAGCATATTACGATTGCTACATTATTTGTTTACTTAACGGCAATTGACTGGCTATGCCTTACCCCGTCAATGTTTAATTTTGCTTCCGCCAACAAGTTAATGTTTTACTTTCACGGGGTTCCCTTTAACGTTATTCCGCTACAGGGACTTAGCCAGGAATTTTTCTTAAATATTATTATGACGATTCCGCTAGGTGTATATCTTTACCTAATCAACCACCGAATGCCCCTAGCGCGTGCAATTATTTATGGTTTCCTTTTCAGCCTATTCATTGAGACAAACCAATTTATTTGTGACCTTATTTTTCACATTGGTCGCGTGGCTGATATTGATGATTTGATTAGCAATACGTTAGGAACTACAATTGGTTTTGCGGTAATGATCATGCTTGATCAGACGATTTTCCATCATGCCATCAAACAATTTATGCTGGTAGGCGGAAAATCTGATAAACTGAATAACTGAGGTGGTAGAAGATGATTACAAATGAACAAAGAGCACATGATATTGCGCTTGCTTTGCTACAATCACGGGCAAAAGATCTAAAGCCAATTGAGGCATATCATGAATACGTTAATTCATTATTGCCGATTTTAAAAGAGATTGATAAGGATTTCCCAAATGGAATCAAAGAACATCTTTAATTTCCCGGGAAATTAACAAAATGGGAGTTATGGAAAAGGATCGCTTTTCTATAGCTCCCATTTATGCTTGTTATTTAGGCCATAAGCTAAGATTCCTTAATTGCCTTAATTCTTGTGTTATCATCTTAAGTGAACTATCATAATTAGTGATCGTGCTTTTTAAGGAGGGTTTTCAATGTTTGAAGACACAAAAAAAGGTTTTGATTGGTTCAGTTTAATTGTTGGAATCCTATTTTTAATTGCTGGGATAGCTTCATTTAATCGTCCTGATAAAACCTTGCATTTCTTAGTAATTGTTGCCGGTGTTGCATTTATTTTCCGTGGTATTTATGAATTATGGTTCCGCCAGCAAATTGGACGGCTATTAGCGGAATCGTCAGGTTGGTTGATTTTCTCTGCAATTTTAGACATTATTTTAGGTATTATTTTCTTATTTCAACCAGACTTCGGTGTTCTTTTCATTGCCATTATTTTTGCAATCTGGTTTATCCTTGATTCAATCACTGAATTGCTCAGCGCTAAATTTTTTAAGGAATTCCATCGGGGATACTACTGGTTTATCATAATCTTGGCAATTGTAAGTCTAGTATTAGGGGTTATTCTATTATTCAGCCCATTAATTTCTGCGATTACAGTTGTTTGGCTAGTTTCAACATTCTTAATTGTTTTCGGAATTATGAAGATTATCCAAGCATTCTAGTAAATAAGAATATATAAAGAGATCAGAAATTTTCACTGGTCTCTTTTTATTTTACGAATATTTTGAATTGGAATTTCCGTTGTATCTTTAAAGACCAGCCGGTGACTCTGCTGATTTATCCGCTTTAATTGCCCACAGTATTCTTCATAAAAACCATCCTTAGCATTAAAGTATTCAATTCTTAACCTTGGCATTCCTTTCTCATTCTCGATTTTTGTTAATTCAGCTTTTATTTGTTGCAATTCATCGGCAGTTAAGTATTTTTTGTGTTGATAGCGTTTCCCTATTTCTGCTAATAATCGATGATATCCTGTTAAAGCGGCAAAGGGAGAGAACTGAGCTGCACGGTCTTCTTGAGTCATTGGCGTATGGGCCTTAGAAACATGACGAGGCCGGTTCATAATATCAAGATATGCAGATGTATCGCTAAATAAACTTTTTTCTATTGTCTCCTTATCTTCCGTCATGCCTGGTGACCCCCAATTTGATTATTTCTTTCTAACAGGGTAGCCCCCTTTTTCAAGTCAGCAGCCCTGATAATAGCATTTTTGCCAAATTCATTTTGTAAGTTAAGGACAAGCTTCTGGAGCTTTGCATCCCTTTGCCGAGTCGCATTAATTTTAAGGCGCCGCTTCTCTTGATTATTTGTATCCGCAAATAAATCTAATTGCTCATTGCAATTTGCTTGATGAGCAGTTACTGGCGAAAGGAGATGATTGGCAATCACAGTAATTTTACGAGCGGTTAGCCGCCGATCAAGTTTTGTATCGCACAATATCATAAATGCACGCATCAATTCAGTTGATGATGAAGTTGGCAGTCGTAAATTAATACTTCCATGCGCGGGCTTCGGACTGGGACGTCCATAGAAGTCATTAACAACGGTTCCTTGATATTCACCACTCAGATTTGAAACATCATAGGCAATTCTTAATGCCACTTGGTCAGTCACTAACTCGTGCTTTGTTAACTGGAGTGCTAGAGAATTAACCATTTCTTGGATAACCAATCGTGTTTCAGAAAAATTATAAGGCCGTGGTAATACCTGACCAGAATAAATACCATGGTCAGATGAATGGTACCCTTTGATGTCTTCGATTGTCGCGGACTCATAGCCCCAGGCATGGTCGATAAGAATTTCAGCATTTTTGCCAAATTCCCGATATAATATCTCCTCGTTCATTGAATCTGATAACTTTCCTAATGAACAGCGGGCAATATCACCCATTGTGTTTAGCCCTAATTTTTTTAGTCGCCGCGCATACCCTGGGCCAACTCGCCAAAAATCAGTAAGCGGCTGGTGCGCCCAAAGATATTTGCGAAATGAATGTTCTGTCATGGAGGCGATTCGGACTCCATCTGCATCCCCTGGAATCCGTTTAGCAACAATATCCATTGCAACCTTAGCCAAAAATAAGTTTGTTCCAATTCCCGCTGTTGCAGTAATTCTTGTCTCGTTCTTTATTGTTTGGATAATTTCTTTTGCTAAAGCTCGAGCTGTCGTATGGTGTTCCCTTAAATAATCCGTTACGTCCATCATCACTTCATCGATCGAGTAAACATGAATCTTTTCAGGTGGTAAATACCGTAAATATATCTCATATATACTGGCACTCTTCTTGAGATAAAAATTCATCCGCGGTTTTGCAATTCGGTAGCCGATCTTTAGTTCTGGAGTTTTTAATAATTCCTGACGATAAATTGAGGTGACTGGAGAAAGACGGTGATATGGCATCTTGTTAGCACGAAGGTTATTTAACTGGCTGACCCGCTGTTCAACTTCATATAATCGCGGCCGTCCCGGAACACCGAACTTTTTCAATGCAGGTGATACAGCCAAACAGATTGTCTTATGCGTCCGTGACTGATCTGCCACAACAAGATTAGCGTTTAAGGGATCTAAACCATATTCTGCACACTCAACTGAGGCATAAAATGATTTTAGATCAATCGCCATATACGTTCGTGTCATCGACATAATCTTCCTCCCCATTCTCATTAAGTACTATTAATTATATCGTCAATCAAACGTATGTTCAAGAATAGCAAAAAAATAAAGAGATCGAAAATTCGGTCTCTTCATTATAACGTTTAATTAATCGATATCAATGCGGTTTTCATCGTCATCTTTTTCATTTAATTTTGGAAGGCTGATAGTTAATACCCCATCATTGTATTGGGCCTTAACATCTTTGCGGTTAACATCTGGCAACCGATATTGACGGCTCATTTGTCCATAGCGACGTTCACTATGTAAAACATTGCCTTCCTTATCGGCATCATCATCGAAAGTATCGCGGTGACCGGTAACAGTCAGAATATTATTAGCATAACTAATATGAATATCCTTCTTATCAAACCCAGGCATATCAATCTTTACGGTATAACCCTTGTCATCCTCTGTAACATCAGTCTTCATGTGGTCAGCAACTGGCGTCAAATTTGAAAAGAAATCATCATTCATCCAATTACGCATGTTCATCAGATTATCAAAAAAGTTATTACGGTTTTGTAATTCATTAGCCATAAAGAATGCTTCCTTCCTGTCTTATGATTCAACTTTTATACTAATCACTTTCCCGTAAAAAGCAAATAATATGCTAGGGTCTAATTCCCAAAAAGAATATAATAAAATTGAAGAAAGGAGTCGTAGAAAATGAAAAAGGTTACAATTAATGATGTTACATTACCAGCAGTCGGTATTGGTACTTGGCATATGGGAGATTCTCTTATAAATCGTTCAACAGAAATTCAAGCAATTCAAGCCGCTATTAATGCAGGTGCAACAGTAATTGATACTGCAGAAATGTATGGTGATGGACGGTCAGAAAATCTCGTTGGTGAAGCAATTAAACCCTACAAACGTGATGGGCTTTTCTTAATCGATAAAGTTCTCCCTTCAAATGCCAGTAAAACAAAGCTTGAGCATAGCCTCGACCAAAGCTTAGCTACTGTTGGAACCGATTATTTTGATCTTTATCTTTTGCATTGGCGTGGCGGAGTACCGTTAGCCGAAACAATTAACGAATTAGAACGGGTTAAAAAAGCAGGTAAAATTAAGGCATGGGGCGTCTCAAATTTTGATGTTGCTGATTTAGAAGAACTTTGGCGGCTAAAAAACGGTAAAGATTGTGCTGCAAATGAAGATCTTTATAATCTTGATAGTCGCGGAATCGAGTTTGACCTTCTCCCATTAATGAAAAAACACCAGCTTCCGTTAATTGCTTATTCTCCCCTTGCGCAAGGCGACCGCTTATCTGGAAAACTAACCAATAACCCCCTACTAAAGGAAATCGCCGCAAAGCATCACGCAACAATTAGCCAAATTATGTTAGCATGGACCTTAAGAATCGGAAATGTCTTAGCAATTCCAAAAAGCAGCAGTCCAAAACACGCTGAAGAAAATGTGGCAGCTGGCAGTATTGAGCTGAGTGATGATGAGTTGCTGGCACTTCAAAAAGAGTTCCCATCACCAACAAAAAAAGAACCATTAGCAGTAATCTAATACCTTAAAGTTGCTTATATAAAATTGTCCCCCAATTGCTAGACACTCACCTAACAATTGGAGGACATTTATTTTTAATTAATTTTCTTGGTTTGCCTGTACTGGATGATATCGGTGAAGACGTTGTGACCCAACATCAATCTCATCTGGATTACCTTCTCGACCAGGCTTCATTTCAACAACACCGAGTTTAATTGCACCAACTGGACATACTAATGCACAAAGCTGGCAGCCAACACACTTACTCTTATCGAAGACCGGTAGCCGTTTGTCGTCATCCCAAGTTAAGGCTTGGTGAGCACCATCTTGGCAAGATACAAAACATCTACCACAACCAATACATTTATCCCAGTCGATCTTAGGATAAACTTTGTAATTACGATCGAGTTGATTAGTTGGAACGATATTCTTATTTGCTAGACCAACAAGATCTTGCAAGTGGTCAACATGCTGTTCTTCCATGTAATGCATTAAACCGTTAGTCAAGTCATCGATAATCCGATACCCATATTGCATAATTGCAGTAGTAACTTGAAGAGTCGTTGCCCCAAGCAAGATAAACTCAGCAGCATCTTCCCAAGTTTCAATTCCACCGATACCTGAAATTGGCAATTGTTCAAGTCCGGATGCTGAACGTAACTGTTGTAAGAAACGTAAGGCAATTGGCTTAACTGCTTTACCAGAAAGGCCTGATACCGATGATTTACCATCAATATTTGGTAAGCCGACCTTCTTTTTAAGATCAACGTCAGTAATTGACTTCACCGTGTTAATTGACGAGAATCCATCAGCGCCACCTTCAAGGCAGGCTTTAACAACTGGAACCATTGTTGTAATATTCGGCGTCATCTTGGCAAGAACTGGTAAACTAGTCCCGCGTTTTACTGCCTCACAATTTGACTTACATAATTCAGGATTAGTACCAACATCAGACCCCATTGTGTGCGAAGTCATTTGCGGACATGAGAAGTTAAGCTCAATCATATCTGCACCTGCTTCAGTTACTAGCTTAGCAAGGTTAGTCCAGTCTTCTGGCGTTTCACCCATGATTGAAGCAATCAAGACCTTGTTAGGATATTCTTCTTTTAACCGGCGCATATCTGCTAAATCTTGGTCCAACGGGTGTTCTGACAATTGTTCCATGTTCTTGAAGGCAACAAACGGGGTGTCTTCCTTAGTTAATTCATCAAACCGTGGAGATACTTCATCAATCTTAAAGTGTGTTGGTGAAAGTGTCTTGTAAACAATTCCGCCCCAGCCAGCATCGTAAGCATTTTTACACATCTCATAACAGTTGCCAACCGGTGAAGATGACAAGCAGAATGGATTTTCAAAATGAACTCCTAAAAAGTCAACTGATAAATCTTTTTTAATCATTTTCTTGTCCTCCTAACAACCGATCAATCTCTTCGGCAACTTCTTTACCTTTTTGGACAGCAACAACAACGGTCTTGTCACCTTCGACAATATCACCAGTTGCAAATACTTTAGGGTCTTTTGTCCGGTAACGTGCTTCCCTAAATGGAATTTCGTTATGTTGCAAATCAATGTTTAAGCCCGTGGCATCAGCTTTTTGACCAACCGCAAGAATAATCTTATCAGCGGTGATGGTTATTTCACTATCAATTTTACGATGCGTAAAGGTTGCCCGATTTTGATGAACTTCCTTTGGAACATAACCGTCAATAATCGTTACTCCAGCGGCCTGAGCTCCTGCTAATTCTTTCTTGGAAGCCTTAAATTCGCTAAATTGTTCGTAAACAACGTCAGTAACGTATGGTACATCAAGCTTCTTTAGGGTAGTTACAACATCCATTGCAACATCCCCACCACCAATAACTAAAACGTTTTTTGGCAAGTCATCAAGCTTTCCCTTATTTTCCTTTGCCCGGGCAAGGAATGAAATAGCAGATTCTGTACAAATGTTATGCTCAAACATTGGGAGCATTTTGGCCTTGCTAGTTCCAATAGCGACGATAACAGCATCATGATTATTCTTTAGCTGATCAATTGAAATATCCTCACCAACAGTCGTGTTATAAATAATATGTGCTCCTAAATCAACAATCCGTTGAACTTCATAGTCCACAATTTCTTCAGGCAAACGGTATTCTGGAATCCCATAAGTAAGGTATCCACCGGCCTTGGCATTCTTTTCATAAATATCCACAGCATATCCCTTTTCCAAAAGGGTAGTTGCTGCTTGAAGGGCAGATGGACCGCTTCCGATAATCGCAATACTCATCCCATTTGGCTTTCCTGCCTTAAGGATCTTCATGTTAAGTTTCCGTTCCATGTCAGTAACATACCGTTGAATCCCGGAAATATCAATTGGCCCGTCAATCTTTGCCCGTGTACAAGCTTTTTCACAATATCGTTCAGTAGGACAAACGCGGGCACAGATCGAACCCAATGCATTGTTTTCACGAATAGTTTCTGCAGCACCTTTTACATTGCGGAAACGAACGCTGCGAATAAATTTTGCTGGGTTAGTATGCGCTGGACATGCTTGAGAACATGGCGCATCGTGACATAGCAAACAACGGGCTGCTTCTTGCATTACCGTTGTCATTGTGTAACCTTTAGACTCTGTTTCATACTTTGAAGTCATTAGACACCCTCCTCTAAGTTAAGCTTTTTTCACACTTTTGTGATAAACGTAACTTTCTATATATAAATAATACAATTTAAACGGTTTCATCATAATTAGGCAATCCCCTACTTCAAAGCGACCTTTTATTATCATTCTTCATATTTCTATATATAAAATATGAATATTTTTATTAGCGATAAAGAACCGCATTTGTATTTAAAAGCACAATCTAAATAATATCATTTAAAGATAAGCTGGCATGAAATAGTAGTTAAAAAAGGTTATATACTAAATGAATAATCCTACTTTCTAATCAAAAAATCTCCATTACGCGGTTAACCGAATAATGGAGATCTTTACATGTATGTTTGAAATTTTGTTGATTATCTATTTGTTAAATTTATTTTAGTACCAACCATGTGATTGCCAGAATGATTGAGCAGCACTCCATGAACCATAACGGCTTGTTACATATTGGTCAGCTACACGTTCTTGGTTTGCTTCTGAGTAGTCACCATTTAAGTATGATGCTGATAATTGGTACTTACCAATATATTGACCGTTTCGTGCAGAGTAACTGCCACCTGATTCACGTGCGGCAATCCATGCTTTAGCAGCTGCATCGCTTCCAGCTACATTAGAGCTGTAGTTAGTTGATGATGCTGATGCTTGGTTAGTAGTAACAGGTTGTTGTACAGTTTGTGTTTGAGCAGCCTGTACTTGTTGTTGAGCAACTGGTGCTTCTTGATTTGACTGTACTTGTTGATTTTGTTGTCCTTGATTTTCAGCTTGTGGTGCTACAGTTGCAGCTGGTAATGTAGCAACTTCTTCTTGAGTTGCAGGTGCTACTTCACCATCGTCTTTAATTACTAATTGTTGACCAACGTAAATCAAGTTCTTGTCAGCAATATTGTTGTGACTTGCTAAAGTGTCTACAAAAGTTAGATCGTGACCTAATTTGTAAGAAATCCCAGAAAGGGTGTCACCTGCTTGTACCGTGTAAATACTGTCGGCATTTGCAGTTGTTGCAGTAGCAACTGTACCCAATGCAACTGCACCAGTAATCGCTGCTGTAATCTTGGCTACTTTCTTAGATAACTTCATTATAAATTCAATCCATCCTTTTCTCTTAATTAATCAAATAACTCATTTCAACGATATCTACTATACAGGATTAGCGTTACGGGCGGGTTACCAGCGCTTATCAATTTTCGTTACTTATGTAATTTTTTGTAACAAATGTTCGCCCGTTTCACTAACACCTCAAAATCATTGTTATACCAAGCTTCTTTTACTATTGACAGCTACCTGCTTAGGAGAAAAGTATTTTTTAATTTCATAATTTTTTTACGATTTTAGCTTGACGACAAAAAAATCACCCCGTAACAAGGTGTTTGTTACAGGGCGATGACAATATTGTATTAATCGTAATGTTAGTTGTTCATTAAAACATCAAGTAATTCTTGAGCGGATTCCTTAAGAGCATCCTTTGACTTGTCATTACCAAGGTGGGTAAAGATTTCACCAACGTAAACATCCTTATCAAAGAGCTTAGTAAAGACCTTATCAATAATTGGCTTAGTTAATTCTGGTTCCTGGACTGGACCAAATGGGTTAGCAAAGAATGTCTTACTCATGCCAACTTCATCGGTAGTTCCCAATGCCTTCCGCTGACCCGCAATGAATACCTTTTCAGCTTCTTCCTTAGTATCAAAGCGGTGAATCCCGACTTCATCACTATAGTTATTAGCATATAGCCACATATCGATATGGTGATGCTTAATAACATTTTGGTAAGTATCTGCAGGGATAATTACCCGTGCGTTCTTTTGCTCAGGGTTAAGGTAGACACCACGGTCCATGTTGTTAAATGCAACCGCGCTGCTTAAATCATCAAGACGGACAAAAGCACCGGTTTCAGTTCCTTGAGCATATACGCCAGGTTCACCATCAGTCAAGGTAAAGCTTCCCATGTCATCAAAGATTGTTTCCATGCTAACGATCTTATCATCAGCTAATTCTTGTAATGCTTCAATTGATTCTGACTTACCGGCTCCAGAATCACCGAAGAAGACCACGTTCTTTTCCTTACCGTTAGTAAACTTAATCTTCAGCATTGAACCATGGATTGGTAGACGGCCATTGTAGATTTGGTGAAGGTTATGCAATGTTAAGCACATCTTCTTCATATAGCCAAAGTAAGTCGTCTTATCCGTATATGGTACTTCACCAATCCACATATTATTCTTTTCGTCACGGTAGTAGTGAGAAACCATGCCTTCAGTCTTTTCCAAACCAAAGAGGAGAATCATGTCAGGCTTTTGACCTTCAACTTCATCTGGAGAAGCTAATTCAAAGAGGTTAGAAAGAGCAATTCCATTTACTAAATAATCAACATTAAAGTAAATAAATGCCAAGCTTTCCCCAATCTTAGCAGGATAGCAATACCACTTGCCACGTTGACCATGGAAACGTTTGATTGGGTTTTCTTCAACTTCTGAAAATACCCCTTCCCGCTTATTACTCTTAGTGTGCATCATCATTGGCGGACGAAGCATCACAGTATTAATGAAGTCAATATCTTGTAATTCATCATAGCCTTCTGGAATCTTCCAGTTATGTTGTTGAACTAGGACGGTCGCATTAGTAGCCGCATTAACCTGCCGATATGTCCGGTTTTCAAAACCTTGGAGCTTTTCTTCAAGAATCCGGTATGCTTTCCGAACTAAGTCGTTAAACTGGGTATCGATCGTCCGAAACTCATTACCTAAAATCTTGTTATCGTTAAAGTTAATTACCGATACTCGTAAAAATGACCGGTAGTATGAATATAATTCTTCAACGCTTTCAAGAATGTCTTTAGGATCATATTCATCAAAAGCACTATCATCATTAAATAGAACTTTCTTTAAGATATCGATGAACTTGTTAGCACTAGCATTATCAAAAGCATCGTCGTCATGATCAGGGTTCCGAGATGCAAGGTAAAGCTTAACAATCGCTTTTAATTCATCACTGTTGATTAATGTTGGGATATCAGTGAAGTAGTTTTGACTATAATTTAATGTTGCTACCCCGCGATCAGGATTTACATATAATGACTTTGTATCAATAATCTGACTCTCTTTTGACATGGATCTCATCCTTTCATCATTCGAATAATTCTATTATAGTATACTTTTTAAGATTTGAATGAAAATAATATTAACTTTTTTTCATTTATACAAAAAAGGTGAGATACGCATCCCTTTTCGAGACGATATCCCACCGTGAAAACTAGTTATTAAATTTTAGTACCAACCATGTGATTGCCAGAATGATTGAGCAGCACTCCATGAACCATAACGGCTTGTTACATATTGGTCAGCTACACGTTCCTGGTTTGCTTCTGAGTAGTCACCATTTAAGTATGATGCTGATAATTGGTATTTACCAACATATTGACCATTACGGGCACCGTAATTACCACCAGATTCGCGGGCCGCAATCCAAGCCTTAGCTGAGGCGTCGTTGCCACTAACATTTGAGCTGTAATTAGCACTAGCAGCCTGTGATTGTACTGGTGCACTGTAGCTTTGTTGAGCCGTAGTTGAAACAGCTGATTGTTGTGGAGCTACGGATTGAACCGGTGCTTGAGATTGCACTGGCGTCTGTGATTGAACAGGAGCAGCTGGTGATTGTACTTGATTAGCAGCTACAGGAGCTTGACTAGGCTGTTGACTTTCAACACTAGCAGATGCTGGAGCTTGAGATGCTTCAGGTAATGTTGCTGCTTGTTGCGGAGTTGCTTGAGCTACTTCGCCATCATCTTTAATTACTAACTTTTGGCCAACATAAATTAAGTTCTTGTTAGCGATTTGATTAGTTGAAGCTAATGAATCAACATAAGTTAAGTCATGACCTAACTTATAGGAAATACTTGATAAGGTATCACCACTTTGCACCGTGTAAACAGAATCAGCATTAGCAGTAGTTGCAGTAGCGAATGTTCCCAAAGCAACGGCACCTGCTACGGCAGCAGTGATCTTCGCGATGTTCTTAGTTAACTTCATAAAGAAAAATCCCATCCTTTTCATAAAATTCTTTTATTAATTAATTATTTGTTAGTTTAATTTAGTTATGATTTGTTGAGTTCTCATATCTCTCAACACCTATTACTATACTCCCGCAAAATTACATGCGGGTTACCCCTAAATATCAATTCAATTGATTTTCGTAATACTCTGTAATAAAAAATTTAATACCATGTCAAGCAAATTATCCTCACACACGTCCTGATAGTGAGTTAGGATTGGCTAACTTTTCACCAAAATTTACCAAAAACTGTAACATTATAAAAAATAAGCCACTGAAATTTTCTAAAAAAAGAAATTTTAGCGGCTTATTTTCTGTTAATAATGAATTCTTGTAACATTGCTGTAACTAATCTTAGCTTTATTTAGCTGTCATTACGCGGTTTAACCAGCTATCCTTATTAGCTAATTCTTTCAATTGATATATATCTTCACTAATTGCAAGTGGCTCCCCTGCTTTTACTTTAAACGGCGCTCCCACAATTGTTTTTTCGTTTCGATACTGGGTAAGAGTCGCAGAAGTTCCTTGACCAAAGCCATCAACCAGCGCAATTAAACGTTGACCCCCTGTTAAGGCAATCGTCGTATTCCACTGGCTTTTTTGACCATCAAGAAAACTATAAAGGTCAACAGTTGCTGCGCCGTGTGCCTGACTCGCAACCTCAAAATTAAGCGTTGAGCCATGTGCCTGATATGCATGAATTGCACGGTAAACGTTTTTGCTGGTCGATTGGTTTGCCTGGCGATACGTAACATGTGCATTAGCTCCGACTAAGATTTCAGTTGCTTCATATGATGGTAATAAGGTACTATTGATCATTCTCTCTTCAATAACCGCATTAACGCCGGCACTTATGATTATGACATTATGAGAATCAGTGGATTTAAGGTGTGGACTAAACACCACTGGCTTTTCTGTCTCTCCTTGTGAGTGCAGGTACATGAACTGCCCACTATCAATATTAGCTAGGTGGTTGGCGTTTAATTGATTATCTTGCCAAAAAACAGCCTTTTCCATCAAATTCTCTTGTAATAATGCCGTAAGATATTTTTTATTAATGAAGAGATAGTTATTGTCTAAAGGTTCTCGATCTTGTCTGGACGCCTGCTTGTTCCAAATGTCTTGATGTGGGAAAGATGGAAAACGTGACTGTAGCAGAACAGCTAATTGTCTTTTCTTTGTTAACCATGCAGGCTCAATTTGCCATATTTTTTCCAATTTAATTACTCCTAGTGAACTAGCTTGTCCCAGATGACAACTTTTCCTTGCTGCAAAGATTTTGGAACATCAATAATTCGCTGGTTGGAACTTCCTCTGAATTGGAGGGTAAGGTCTTTTTTGGCGAGAAGAAAACGACCATCAACTAAAATGTCTAAATAATGGAGTAATTCCAGTTTATCATCGGACTCCTTCATTAATTCTTCCCAAGTATAACCAGACCACGACCAAATGTCTTTTTCGTGGCCAAATTCTTTGCGCACTCGTTTGACTAGTTTAAGACAAACCTGGGTATTTAAGAATGGTTCTCCGCCTAATAAAGTCAAGCCTTGAACATAACTTTGCGACAGATCGGCAATTATTTGATCTTCTAATTCTTGCGTATAAGGCTGACCATAGTGGAAATTCTGAGCGGCCTTATTGTAACAGCCAGGACAGTTAAAAAGGCAGCCACTGACATAAAGGCTACAACGGACCCCTTCTCCATCAACAAAATTAAAAGGCTTGTAATCAGCAATATATTGCAAAGAATGGTCCTTTGCTAACCATTCTTTAGGCTGTGGATTACGAGGCAAACGTGTTTCTACCATTATATTTTCCCTCCGATAATAAAAGACCTGGAGTTTTCATTGCAACAGGTCTTTACTTACTAAATTAAATCTGATCTCCAGTAATATGCGCATGAGCTTTAGTATCCATTTGACGGTGCTGTTCAAATTCAGCGGCATTCTTAATCATCCCCGCGTTCATATGCTTAACCCGGTGAATAATTTCTTCATGCCGACCATGGACCATTGGCCGTTGTTGCGGATTTCCCAGATATCCACATGTCCGCTTAACCACATCACAAGTTGCCGGATCATGATTACCGCATTGAGGACACTTAAAGCCACGTGCAGTAGCTTCAAATTCACCTTTGAACCCACACTTAAAACATTGATCGATTGATGTGTTAGTCCCTAAATAACCAACATGATCATATGCCCAATCCCATACTGCCTCTAGTGCTTTAGGATTTTGCCGTAAGTTGGGATATTCGCAATAATGAATAAAACCGCCAGCAGCATACTTCGGAAAGTCTTCTTCAAACGTCAACTTCTCAAATGGTGTTGGATGTTTACGAACATCATAATGAAAACTATTCGTATAGTATTCCTTATCCGTTACGTCTTCAATCCGACCAAACTTCTTTAAGTCGTCCTGACAGAAAGTATCAGTCAGAGACTCTGCAGGAGTGGAATAGAGGCTAAAGTGATATCCTTCTTCTGCTTCCCATTGAGCACAAAGGTCATGCATAGCTTTGGTAATTGCAACCGCAAAATCATGCGCCTCTTTATTATGTTCCCAGTTCGACCCGTAGAAAGTCGTGCATACTTCATATAATCCAATATAGCCAAGAGAAACGGTGGCCCGGCTATTCTTGAAGACCTCATCGACGCTATCGGTTTTCTTTAACCGTTTGCCAAACGCGCCATACATATAAAGAAGCGGTGCATTTTCTGGCTTAGCCTCCTTAGTCCGTTTAATCCGATAATCAAGGGCAATCTTACAAATGTTCATCTTCTCCTGGAAAATTTCCCAGAATAATTGCTTATCTCCATGAGCTTCTAATGCAATTCGAGGAAGGTTAACAGTGACAACACCTAGGTTCATCCGACCAGAATTTACTTCTTTCCCTGTTTCAGGATCCGTCCACCCCTGCAAAAATGACCGGCAGCCCATTGGTGTTTTAAAGCTGCCTGTAAGTTCCTTGATCTTATCATACATCAATAGATCAGGGTACATCCGCTTAGTTGAGCATTCTAAGGCTAACTGCTTAATATCATAATTAGGATCTTCTGGATTAAGATTTAATCCCCGTTTAACTGTAAAAATTAACTTAGGAAAGATTGCCGTTCGATGCTCCTTTCCTAATCCCTTAATCCGAATCCTTAAAATAGCCTTTTGAATTTCACGTGAGATCCAGCTAGTACCTAAGCCAAAATTAATCGTTGTAAACGGTGTTTGTCCCTGACTGGAATAAAGTGTATTAATCTCATATTCTAAAGCCTGCATCGCATCATAAATATCTTTCTTCGTTTTTTCACGTGCAAATGCCTCCCGTTTTTCTGGGACAATCCATTTTTCAGCATCTTTCATGTGCTTTTCATAGTTTAACTTAGCATAGGGTTCTAGCAACTGGTCAATCCGATTAGCTGAACATCCCCCATATTGTAAGGAGGCAACATTAGCAATAATCTGCGACATTTGCGCAGTCGCAGTTTGAATCGATCGTGGTGAAGATACCCAGGCATTACCAATCTTAAAACCATGCTTAAACATTTCATCAAAGTCGATTAAACAGCAGTTAGTCTCCGGAGTTACCGGTGAATAATCAAGGTCATGCCAGTGAATATCTCCCCGTAAATGAGCCTTTGCAACAATACCAGGAAGCATTCGCAATCCCAGTGCCCGACTTACAACACCGGCTTCAAGGTCACGTTGAGTATTAAAAACATGACTATCCTTGTTGGCATTTTCGTGAACCACACGAGAATTGCGGTCAAATAGCTGTTCTAATTTATTTTGGGGATTTGTCGCTTCCGCAAACGCTTCTTCATCGTGCTTTCGATAATCGCGGTAAATCTTTGCAAGTTCTTCATGATCAGCATTAATTAGTCCTTCAACAAAGAGGTCAGCAATTTTTTCAGTACTAACCGTTGTTTGGTTAATTAATGCTTCTAACAATGTCATATAAACACTTTGCTTTGTTTTTGCGTCCGCATCGAGTGCAGTTAAAATAAGGTTGATCTTATAAGAATAAAATGGCGTAACATTGCCATCGCGTTTGACAACCTGCACACTCGTCAAACTATTAAGATCCTTTTCATTAATTACTTGCACTTTCATTTTAAATTCCCCTCTCGTATTTAACGTTACCTATAATAGCTCAAAATACAACTTATAGAAAGTGTTGACTTTAAAAATACTATATGTTGTGGTCTGATTAAAAGATCAATCACTGGCATAATATTTATTAAATTTCTATTCTGACATAGCACGAATAAAATGAAATTATTAGTTCTGACGCTCTTTTTAGTTTTAGGATTTGAGTTTTAAATTATCTATTTTAAAAATTTCATTATCACTGAATAGAATTGAAGAATAACTATTTCTCTCCAAAAAGTTTCTTTTTTAATCTCACTTAATAATCTTAAGTTAATAGATTAAGATTATTAGTTATTAAAAAAAGAACTTACGAGCCATCTAATCATTTTGTTAGACTAATCCTTGTGTGAATTTTAGACGAAAGAAGGAGTGTTTTCATTTATGGAAAATGCATTACAAGCCCGCCAACAGGTATCACATCCAAAACTTGCGATGGTTAGTATGCTACTTGGCGCTTTTGTAGGAATGTTTAGCGAAACATCATTAAATATCGCTTTGCCAAAACTAATAGCGGTTTTTCAGGTTAGTACCGCAACGATTCAGTGGTTAGTAACTGGCTACATGCTAATTATCGGTATCATTTTACCGTTATCAAGTATTATTACTAAGTGGTTTACTACCCGCCAAGTTATCATATTTGCTTTGGTTGATTTTATTATTGGTGCCTGTATCTCGGCATTAGCCAATAACTTCTCAATTTTATTAATTGGACGAATGATTCAAGGGATTGGAACAGGATTAATTCTGCCATTAATGTTTGCTGTTGCTATGCAGATTTTTCCCCCGAAAGAAATCGGTGCTGTAATGGGAATGTGTGCCCTCGTAATTATGTTTGCGCCTGCAATTGGTCCAACACTAACTGGACTAATTCTCGCCAAGTTGTCCTGGCAGTGGATCTTTTGGTTATTCATCCCGTTCCTATTAGTTGCTTTAATCTTTGCAATTACCTCCCTCGAAAATGTTGGCAAATTAACAAAGCCACATGTTGATGTCCTATCAATCCTCGAGTCTGCGGTTGGATGTTCAGGAATCGTAATCGGAGCAAGCCTTGCAAGCCGGGATGGTTGGTTATCACTTCCTGTCTTAGGATCCTTAATCATTGGAATTATTGTTTTAGGATTATATGCTCATCGACAAGTACATTTAGAAAATCCGATCTTAAATTTACGAATTTTCAAGATTCCAGAATTTGCAATTGGTTCATCATTAGTAATGCTCGATTTTGGAATTATCCTTTCAACGATGTACCTCTTACCA
Source organism: Limosilactobacillus caviae (assembly GCF_014635905.1). Lineage (GTDB taxonomy): Bacteria > Bacillota > Bacilli > Lactobacillales > Lactobacillaceae > Limosilactobacillus > Limosilactobacillus caviae. The sequence goes on along the minus strand of NZ_BMDS01000005.1, from coordinate 5,801 downwards.
ATGTTCTACCAAAACGGTCTCTTGCTGCCAGTAGCATTAACCGGAATCGTCATGCTTCCAGGTGGCGTTATCAATGCTTTAACCTCAGCATTTGCCGGCCGCCTTTACGATAATATCGGTGCTAAAAAACCAGTCATTATTGGTTTTATTATTGCTTTGATTGGGACGGTGATGTTAGCATTTACCACGCCAAGTACTTCAATTGCTTACATGATAGTAGCTCATATCATTTTAATGATCGGTTGTCCCCTTGCTATGTCGCCTTCACAAACCAGTGCTTTAAATGCCTTGTCAGGAATGGAATCGGGTGACGGCAGCACGATTATGAATACCATGCAGCAGGTTATTGGTGCCCTCGCTACTGCTTTGGCTACTAGTTTCTTAGCATTGGGAAGTGTCACAGCAACTGGTTCAACTGCTCTCCGTTTTACTAATGGTTTCCACTATGGAATCTATTTTGCTATTGCACTTATTGTTGTCGCTATTTTATTATCATTTAAAATACACGACCAACGTAGATAATCAAAAGGTCTTTAGTATCGGGCTTGTTCTAGTCCGAATATTAAAGACCTTTTTTCGTGCTATTCTCTAATGATCTTAAATGGCATGTAACGACGGTGATGCCTTAAGTAACGATTCATTAATTGCTGATAAAGTTGCGGATTAACATCAGCTTGGGTACTCATAAAATCAAATTCCTCATTATCTTTTTCAACGGTATAGAAACCGGTCTTAACGAAACCATTCTTTGCGTAAAACCGGTGCCGTCTTATTCGCTGTTCATTATTAGTAGCATGGGTATTAGGACGTTCAGTACTTAATGAAAGTATCTTATCAGCATAACGTTTCTTTGCTTCCGCTAAAGCAGCACTTCCATATCCTTTCCCGTGGTACTGAGGATCAATCGCTAAAAAGAAAATATAAGCTATTCGTTGATCATATACAGTATAGAAAAAGCCAACCCATGTTTGATGGTCATAAATACTACAAAATTCAGCTTTACCAGCCCTTGCCCGCATTTTTAAGAAAGATAACGGTAACCGTTCATTTTGCGGAAAGACTGTATTATAAACCTGTTTAATATTCCTAAAATCTGATGACTTAGTCGATATTTTCTGAATCTCAACCATCTAAAATCCCTCCAATTATAGGTAATAATATCGGAAATAAAAGATAACGGCAATTATTATTATCAAAGGTGTCTGTCAGTGGCTTATGTTATGGTCATGTTATACTTTTATAAGTAGAATCGACATAACTAACAATTACTAGGAAAAACGTGGATTAACTTTGCATATAAGGGTTATAGGTTTGATAAAGTGCTAAATCTATTATTATAAACCGTACGAATTCGTGCACCGGATGCACAAATTCGTACCATTTCAAAGGCTTAACAATTTAAACGAAAAATAGGAGAAAGCCTGATTTAACAAGCTTTCTCCTATTTCATTAGCTTAGCTGACACTTTTGTACGAAAGCAATAATATGCCTCCGGTGGGGGCTAAATTTATTGATATAACAACTTTTAACTAGAATTTGTGTCCCATTTGTGTCCTTTTTCTACTATTATATAGCACTCATATATAATACGAAAAAAATCCCGACCATTGCATATCAATGCAACAATCAGGATTAGTGTTAAATACGAGAGGTCCTTCACCTCTTTATATTTATTCAAATTTTCCAAATGGCTGGTTAGTCTGAGCATCACGGACAGCCATGTAACCATAGCCGTTCTCTCGTGGTTGGCGAATCCAAACATATCCAGCGTGACGACTAAAGGCATCATACTTAATAGTAGAACCAGCTGGTAAAGTTGCAATAATATCTGATGTGATTCTAGCACCATAACGCAGGTTAACTGCAACATCAAGAGTAAACTTACCGTCTTCCTTAAACCAAGTATCTCCTAAATCATCAACAAAAGAAATTTCCTTGAGTTCCTTATGTTCTTCCACCGGTTGAACTGGTGATGGTTCTGGAATAGATACATTATTATTCGGGTTAGCCATCTTTAACCAGCCTTCTTTGGTAGTGTTGACCATGTTACGGTCCATGTCAGAACCAGTGAATTGGTGGACAGTAAATACATCCCAAGGAGCAATGCTAAAACCAGCACCCTGATAATTCCATTTAAGAGGTTGAGAATACTTGTAATAAGCAACCCACAGCGGGCAATCATTTACACAGTTAGCAACTTGCCGAATTTCAGATTGTGATACATAGATCATACACCAAGCACCTGTTAACTCGTGTACACGATTAACAAATTACCGTACATAACCATAATTACCCCAGCTAGAATTCTGATATTCTTCCCAATCAACAGCTAATACTGCCTCACCTACGTAATTCTTAATATTATTAATGAAATAATCTGCTTCTGCAATGGGATTACCACCAGCACAATAGTGATACAGACCTAATAATTTCCCAGCAGCCTTTGCATTAGCATAGTCTGTGTTACAAGCTGGATTGACATAGCCTGTACCTTGCGTTGCCTTAACCATTGTAATATCTGTCTCTGGTAGCGTTGCAAAAGAACGTGGACTTCCAGAAAACACATCAACCATTTTTAGCATTACTTCTTACCTCCTTTATATTTTCCAAGGAAATTGTACTTAGACGGATCATAATCTTCTTGATCCTTAGCCAATTTGGCTTCAAAGAAATCCATGATTGGTTTAGGCAACCACCAACCCATCTCCGTCCAATTCTCAATAATTGAAATTAAATATTGATAAATCCATGCAATTAAAAAAGTAGTAGCCATTGTGCTTGCACCAATCGTAAACAGATATGGATAAGCAATTACTACTACTAAATAAATTACTGTGTGCTTAATCAGTCCTGGTATTCCTACAGAACTATTAGTCTTTCGTGCTGTTTTCTTCGCATAATATGGTTTTACCATACCGGTAACTAAATCCACAATCATAACAATTGTGAATGCCCACATCAGTTTATCATCAATCAGCGTTTGCATTTGATGAAGCATAAATAAATGGTATGGCACGATTATCCCCCGTTTCTATATCAATCTATTCTTCCGTTTCAGTTGCCACTTCGCTAAATGCTTCATCTTCTTGTTTACGGATGTATGTCCGGAATTCATCAGAATCATCACGAACTTGCTTTAAATTCTTTCGATATAGTTCCTGATTATAGATGTAAGTATTAATAGTGGTCTGTGCAGTTAAATCAGTAGCAATTTGAGCATTGAATCGTGCCACTTCCGTTCCGTTGATTGTTGAATGCCCTACTAATGTAATTTGTTTTTCTTTGGTTAAAGCCATAATTATTTACCGCCTTTCTTGTTGTTTTGTTGTTTCAATTGATCTAATTGGGCTTGAAGCTGGTTATTCTCATTTTCTAATTGTGTAGCCTTAGCTTCCCATGATGCAGCTGTATAGTTAGCTACCATAAGTTTCTGATTAAGACTATTTGCAACTAAGTTCATATCAATATTATTTTGATTGTTCATTTAATTTTTCCTCCAATTTTTCTACTTTATCTTTTAATTTCTTAATTACTGGAATTAATGCCGGTGCAATTCGTTCATATTGGATACCTTCAATTTCACCATCAACATTACGAGAAACCAGTAAGTCTAATCCTGCATCAGCCAAGTCTTCGGCAATCATACCAAAATATTTATTTGGTTTAATATGCCGTTTGCCAGCTTCATACCGCTCTTTTTGTCCCTTATCAATCCAAGTTGCTACAGGCAAATTTAAAAGCCGTTCCCCATAATCGGTAGAATGGCTTCGCTTAATATTTGTCTTATATTTAGAAGCTGATGTTGAACGGACTAAGGCTCCATCGTTAGCAACAAATAGATTAGGAGCATCACCAGTAGTATGACGATATGCAGATATTATATGAACAAAATCTCCGTCCATTACAATCCGATTACCACTTTCTCCGGTTATATTTGAGCCTACCCAAATATGTGCACGGTTCTTAAAGCCCATTGATCCAGTTTCAAATTGAGATCCACCAACAACAGATGTTACATTAGCACCATTGATAGTCGTACTACCACTACTATCAACTTCCACAGCAGCTCCAGTTGAAGTACTATCGATGATTGAACCATTAGCAAAGCCACCATTGTAATTTGACGTTTCTAACGATACCCCATTTTTAGAATACATTTGAATACCGGTTGAACCGTTTTTCCATCCAAATGGAGATCGGCGTATTCCTCCAAAAGCTGGATTATTAAACCAACCATTAATTGGCCCATCATTCAAGAACATTTCGCCATTGCTATAATAAACACCAGCTCCATTCATGTCAGTTACACTCATAATTCCAGTATCAACATTAATATTTAACGTTCCTAAAGTTGATGTGATTTTTCCATGTTGAAATAGAATTTCACCGGTATTTAAATTAATCTTCAAATTCTGACCATTAATTGTCCCAGTAGTAATATTATTCGCATTCAGATTAATAATATTTACATTCGCCGCATTCAACGTTCCTGTGGTAATCTTATCCGCATTTAGTGAAGTAATCGCTGCACTAGGAATAAATGCATTACCCGAAAATACCGTTGAAGAAGCGTCCATGTAGATTTTATCGTTTTGAATTAAGGTTGTGCCGGCGGACATGTTGATTTGGGCCATGATATTACCACCAGTTACTGTCCGCTGCCAAGCAGTCCATCTATCACCAACCAACAGTCGTGTATAAGCTTGATTTTCATCATTATCCCTTTGCCAAGTTTGTTTAACCCTTTTTACATCTGGATATGCAACTACTTGAAGATATGCCCATGCTGAACTATCGGGAGTGTTAGTACTGGGCGTAGATTGAACCCAATAATTACCAGTTGTTCTGTAATTATTAGCATCAATTGCAGATGTAACTTTTTGCCAGACTGTTTCTTTGCGTAGAGAATTAAGTGACACATTAAAACTGTTAGCTTGCTGAGTGAGCTGTGTTTGCAACCCAGAAATTTTATTAGTAATTTCATTGCGAGTAGTTTGAGTAGTTTGCGTAATCTGATTAGTAAGCGTTCCGTAGTTACCAGAAACAGTAGACTTCAAGCCGTTAATGGTTGCATTGACTTCGGCAAAAGCCTGCTCAGCATCTTCGGGCGCAGGTGACCAATCAGTCATTCTGTTACCAATTTCTATTTTTGCGTGACTTACTTTTCCAGAACCATTAATGCTGACATACCCATTTTGACCGTTGTTATTAACGGTAAATGTAACTCCAGCTGGTAATGTATATTGTGTTGAAATTCGTTCCTTGCCACTAAGAATTGTCGGATTCTTCCAAGCTCCGAGCCAATAGCTATGTCCATCGCTTCCAGTAACAGACGCCTCAAATCCTAATCGGTTTTGTTTGCTATTATCATGTGCATATCCTGACCATTCAACATCACATGAGACAGTTATCGTCTTACCCGCTAGTTCGTTTAATACTTCATTAGGAATTGCTCCTAAATCTTGTGCCCAACCAGTAATGGATTTATCAGAATTTCTTAAGTAATTGCGTCCACCAATCTGAATAGCACCGATCTTAGCATTCAGACCATCAGCAGTCGTAGTTACCTGGTTCTGGACGCCATTAATTTTATTAGTCAAATCAGTACGAACAGTGGATGAACTTTGACTAATCCGTGATTGCAAGTCTCCATAATTGCTCCCAACTGTTGAACGCAATCCCTCTAATGATTGTGATAATTCCGAAAAAGCTGATTGAGTTGCTAAATCGGCGGGATTAGGCGAGTAAGGTGTAGCAACGGAACCATACTCCAGTTTTAGATTAGATATATCTATTTTCCC
>NZ_BMDS01000004.1 GCF_014635905.1 Limosilactobacillus caviae | reverse complement strand
AGTTGCAACTGCAGCTGTTACCCATTGTTTGCCACTTTTATACAGTTTAAAGTGCTTCTTTATTTCCAAAATATTTCCTCCTCAAGAATTTAGAGATAGAGTACTAAAAACATTATTCAAAGAGTATTTTAATCTGGTATCAATCGTTTATCAACCATAAATTCATAAAAAAGTCATAGTAAGTTCTAGATATATTAAAGTTATTTTCTTAGCAAATTAACTCCGAAAAATTAGACTTTTTAGAAAATAAAACATATAGCCCCCTAGATAATCTTGTTTTTCAACACTGGTGAATAATAATCGACATAACTGCTATTACCATCATCTGAAGAGGTAAAGCGGTGAATCAATTGAATATTTGAGTTTTCTAAGTCAATTGGAGAAGTTATCTCGCCAGAAAAGCCAGTGTTCTCACTGTTATAGATATATGGATATACCTGTTTAACATCAGCTCGGGTTAAGTTTTGTTCATTTGAATTTAATTTAACTCGGGCAACCTCACTGCCATTCTTTAATAAGATTATATACTGGAAGGGTTTATCAATTGTCCGATCGTCAATATGCCAACCAGCAAACGAAACTTTCTGACCATCAACCATTAACTGGTCGAACCAGCCAGCGTTAGTGGAATAGGCTGAACTCAACTGATCATAATAGTTACTATTACCATCATCTGAACCAGTAAATCTTAAAAGAACTTGTAGCGTATCACCCATTCGATCAGTATCAACTTTTACAACAGAGTCAAAGCCACTATGCAAGCTATTGCTAATGGTTGGATAAACATTGGCCACATCCGGTCGGTCAGTTAAACTTACCTTTTGTCGACCTATTTCTTGACCATTACTTAAAATAATTAAGTAGGCTTTTGGTGCAACCACAGAATAATCACTAGCCATCCAACCGGTTAAATGAAGCCCATCTTTAGTCATAAAGACATTATCAATGCTATATGCTTGTTGGTTTTGCTGAGGTAACGTAAACCAATAGTCAGTATACAAACCGCTATCACCATTACCAACACTAGCAGTTGAATACCTACTTACAAGTGAATAAGAATGTCCAGGAAGCAAATTTTCTTTTCCTAAGTTAACGTTAAAACCTGCCCAGTTAGCATTTTGAATATTAGAATATACTTGAGCTACATCTGAACGCATTGTATTACTGATCTTTTGAGATAAAATCTGCGTATTAGTTGTGTTATCAAATAAAATTAGATAATGGTTCTTTTCCAAGCTAGTCATATCCGCCGCGTGCCAACCACTAACCTGCAATTGTCCGTCACTAACATTAAAGCTATCTAAATACCCAATATTTTGTTGCTTGTTTGGCATTAATTTGACAGGATTAAACCATGAATCAACGTAATTGCCCTCACCATTCATATCATCACTATAACGACTAATAGCTTGCAAGTTGTGACTAAGGTCTAAACCATTTAAATCAAAATCAGCTGTAAAACCAGATAATAGTGAATTGCCAATATTTGGTAACACTTTTTGGACATCAGCTCGGACACTATTAAGAACCCGCTGACGACCGACTTCTCTTCCAGTTGTCTGATCAAAAAGAATAACAAAATGATATGGCTTAGTGAGTGCAAGGTTCGTCGCATGCCAACCGGTAACACGGAGAGTATTATCAGCAGATGTGTCAAAACCGTCTAATGCTGAGTTATTGCTTTGATCTAACTTAATACTTGGATTCCAATACTCAGCATAGTCACCTTCACCATTTATATCGTTACTATAACGGCTAATAACAACCAATTCATCGCTTGAGGTTGAAAGGTTATTAATATTTAGCGGAACTGTAACGTCAAAGCCTGAATATTCAGCATTGTATAAATCATATGCTTGTTTTACATCTGGACGATAAGCTGGCGTCGTTACCTGAACTCTACCTAGTTCTTTATTATTAGTCTTATCAAAAACGATAATATAATGATAAGGATGAGTAGCTACTTGATTTGTAACATGCCACCCTGCAACATGAATACTATTATTCATTAGCTGAACATTATCAAGCCAAGCCATATTTGTATTTTGAATTTTATCAAAACTATTACTTACATAATTAACTTTAATGATTGAGCTATCCATATTCGAATTAGCTTGAAGTGAATCAATTTTTGCAATTAACCGATTATTAACTAATGAAGAATAACCATTTATTACCGGAATAGGATATTCTGAGAAAATACTTTGATCCGTTGTCCACTGGCTAGCAGTAGTTAATTGGTCATTAGCAGTATTAAAATGACTAGCTCGTTTGAACGTTACAACCTGTTTTTCAGCTTTTTTATTTCCGTTCGGCTCATTCAATTCTATCGTCCGCGTAACTGATTTTGTTTCCGGTAACTCAATAACAGTATCAGGAGTGGAAATTCCCCATAGATTATCAACTGTCTTCAACCGTGAATTTATTTGCTTAAATAACTCTTGCTTGGGAAGGTAAGCTCGATGAGTAAATAATCCATCCATATTATATTGGTTCCATAGTTGATCATTAATTTGATAATTTTTCTCACCGATAATATCAAACCACTGATTAAATAAAGTAATTACGTTTCCTGTACTTAAAACACTTTGTCGTAATTCTTTATAGCGATTAATAATATCCTGGCGATGATGATTATAGATATTGATTAATAATTTATTGCCAGAATTATTCAAAGTTTGACTAAAGTCCGCTTTTTCATCAGTTGTACTACCATCCCACGAGTTAGCCCACGACATATCTAAATCATATGGCATTAACGCCCATTTACTGCCATCCTTACTAAGGTAGAAGATGTTTTTCCGTAATCCATCAGCATTATTAATCGCAAACGAAAATACTAAATAATCAATTGCAGATGGAATATCAATATATTGTTGTTCAAGACGTAAGTAATCATTTTCAGACGCATTAGCTACCTGATAAAGCTCATTAAAACGGTCAATTGTTGCTTGAGTAACTTTAGCTGGTGAAACATTAGAAAAAGCTGAGTCACTAATGAAGTTTTCTGCAGTTACAGGTTGCTGAAAACCGGTAACTGGACTATAACCCTCACCAGTAATTGCAATATCATTAGCTTTTTCATCATTCATTTTATAAAGCTTATCTTGATGATAAGTATTAAGACTATATAAGCCCATATTTAAACCATTAATGGTTAAGTTAATCGGAATCCCTGCTATTTGACCATAGTTAGGCATCTTTTTAACAATACTCTCTTTTAAATTGGAACGGCTATCTGTTATTTGCTTGAATAGCTTAGAATTAACAACATTATTGCTCTTATTTGGATCAGTAAAATTCGCTTTTAAATTAAAGGCATTTGTTTTAAACTCACTACATGGAATTTCTAATTTTAACTTTTTAGAAAGTGCTGAATCTTGATAGAGTTTTAGTCGGTAACCTTTTTTCGGCCAAGCTAATGTACTATTACCCTGATACTTGATCGTTCCCCACGCATTGACAGTCTGCCCGCTATTTAGATTAATCTGGGTATTGATTGTTTTTAGATTATCTTTTGAAATACCTGAAAGATCACCATTAATATTAATTGTACTAATATTATTAGCAGGGATTTGCTGAGTAGTATCTCCCACTTGATGAATTTGGCTATCAACCGTATATGATTGCAAATTGTTATTTTGATCATACGAAGCGACATTCCCACTACCGTTATCCGCAATCTTTGCCTGTGGAACAACTGTAACTTCTTGCTTCTCTGTATTATTATTTGAAGCTGCCTGCGGTACTACTACTTGTTGTGTTTGTGCTTGAGGCGTTGCAGTATCTGCCTTAATACTTTGAGTATCAGAAAATACTATCCCCGTAGTAACTCCCACTACAGTAATAGCTGCAATGCACCATTTCTTTCCATCCTTATACAATTTAAAGTGTTTTTTATTTTCCACTAAAATATCCTCCCTATTTAAAAGTAAGCCTTTTCATATTATAGCAAAACAAATAGCGGTATCCTAATATCGATAAAATACCACTATCTTTTTACATAGCTAACTCTTTAACAAACTTATATATGGAAATAACCATAGTTGATAAAGACTTTCAGGCATTAAAATAAGCAGCACTTGCTACTCCTCTGAACAAATACTGCTTAGCAATCTTTTTTAATATAAACGTTCTAGCTTAATAGCGTTAAACCAGAAATCGGTTCGGTTACCTTCTCCACTAGCAGCATCACTGTAGCGAGAGATTACTCGAATGTCATGGCCAACTAAGTTATTACTTAATCTGAAGCTTGCCTTAAATCCTGATTTTCCGGCATTGTAAATAGATGGATATGCTCGTTGCACATCGGGACGATCTATATTAGTCACCTGTTGACGGGCAATTTCACGATGAGTTGTCGCATCATAAAGAATTACAAAATGGTTCTTCTGATTGTAACTTTGATCTGCTGCTTGCCAACCAGATACAGTTACTTGACCATTATTAACAACAAAGCTATCAAGGAATCCTTGATTATTGCTTGGAACTGTTACTGGGTTAAACCAAACATCTGTCCGATTACCTTCACCACTAGTAGAATCACTGTAACGAGAAATTACTTGAATTTGGTGTCCAGCATAAGCAGCTTTATTGAAGTTAAAGGTAATGTCAAATCCTGATTGACCAGAATTAGCAATATTAGAGTAAGCACGTTGCACATCTGGACGAGCAACATTATTAACCCGTTGACGAGCAATTTCACGATGTGTTGTTGCATCGTAAAGAATTACAAAATGGTTTTGTTGCTTAACACTATTATCAGCTGCTTGCCAGCCACTTACATGAACTTGATTGTTAGAAAATTCAACCTTGTCTAAATATGATTGGTTAGCAGTAAAAGTCTTAGGCGCAAACCAGTAATCTACATAGCTTCCTTCACCATTTGATGAATTACTGTAACGAGAAATTACCTGGATATTATCACCAATCAAAGCAGGGCTAAGGTTTACTTGAAGGTTAAATCCTGACTTACCAGCATTATAAACGTTGTAAACTTTAGCAACATCATTCCGAATCGTTGAGTTCACTTCATAACGACCTAACTCACGGTTCTTACTTGCATCAAATAAAATAATAAAGTGATGGTTTCGTCCTGCTGATTGGTCAGTTGCGTGCCAACCACTAATATTAAGAGTATTAGTAGCAGCATTGACGTTAAAGTTGTCAAGGTAGGCAGCGTTAGTATTTAAGTTAACCGGATTAAACCAAATATCTTCACCGCCATTTGGTTCACCATTTGTATTCTTAGTATAACGAGAAACGACTTGGATTGACTTGCCAGCAAAATTTGCAGAGTTTGGTACAGTTAAGCTAAAACCACCCCAACCAGAAATCTTAGCATTAGGGTAAACATTTTGAACATCTTGGCGGTAGACACCATTTACTTCTTGACGGTATAACTCTCCTTTAGTATTGGCATCAAGCAAGATGATAAAATGGTGCATTCCCTGTTCATAATTACTTGAAGCATGCCAACCAGTAACTTGAAGATTATTACCTTGGACTGAAATATTATCAATATGACCATTGTTAACATTTTCGTTAAAGGCTTCTTGGTCCCAAGCAGTTAAATTATAGCGTTGAATTACTGAATTAAGAGTATTTGTATAAGCTGGATCAGTAGCATAACCATCTTGACGAATTAAACGAGTAACAGTTTGATAATCCTTTTGTCCAATCAAATTACTGTAACGGCTATTTTGCTTCAAGAAGCGACCGTGGTCTACGATACTTTCGTAATTTGACGGGTATGCACGAAAGGCATCATTAATACGTACATAACGGCCACCATAGTACTCATATGTTGGCATCGTTACTGATTGTCCGTTATATGATCCCTTAATACCAAATAAGTTATGACCCTGAGTTGCTAAACCTGATTGACCCCAACCACTTTCAATGATTGCTTGGGCACCAGTTAATGACGGTAATACCCCATATTGTTTCCAACCATCAACTGCGCCCTGATGAATACTTTCAAGGAATTGAACATTATGTGCAGAAAGTCCTGACGTATTAATGTTGCCGGTACCGCTAACATTAGTTGAAGACGTAGCATTTTGGGCATCAGCTTGAGTATTACTTACCTGAGTAGTCGATACATTAGGCTGACTATTAACTGTTGGTGCATTAGCAGCGCTTTGAGCAGCACTACTACTAATGTCAACTGCTCCTTTATTTGGATCCGTATTAGTAGTTGCTTGTTCAGCGGCATGAGTCTGAACAGCTTGAGAAGCCAACACAACATTAGTGCTTTGGTCACTAGTCTGTTGACCATTATTGGTTTGTGTAGTAGTTACAGAGGTATTAGCAGCAACATTACCATCTGCAGCCTGAGCATTTCCCTGGAAAAAGACTAGAGATGCCCCAAATGTAAAAATTACTGGTAATACAACACGAAACTGATTATTTTTTGAATTACTATCACTTGCCATAATATAAAATATACCTTCCCCTTTTATTTAATCGCTCTCTAGTGTACCACTTTTAAATTACAAAAAGATTACAAGTAAGTTTTAAGTGGGTTACTTGTAATCTTAAAATACTAGCTTATTTGATTTCTTTTTTTCTTTCAAAGTGAAGTTCTTGTAATCTAAACTCAAATTCACGACGCTCTTTTCGTTGAATAGAATCCAAAATTAATCCACTGTAAAAAGAAATTATTCCAGCAATTAAACAGAAGCCACATACCACTAGGGTCGGCATATTTGCAACCTTACCTGTTGCCTCATATGGTAGCCATACATTAGGGATAAAGAATCCTAATGATAAAATCACTAGCAGTAGTGCTAATAATCCGTAAAAATTAAACGGCTTATAATTCCTGTAAAGGGTGAAAATTAGTCGCAAGACCTTAAACCCATCCGAGAATGTATTTAACTTACTTTCGCTTCCTGCAGGTCGGTCACGATATTCAATAATATAATTTTTCACAGCAAGATTATTAACTGTCGCAAAAATGCTCATCTCGGTTTCAATTTCAAAACCACGAGAAAGAACTGGATATGATTTTACAAACTCAAAACTAAATGCACGATAGCCGGTCATAATATCCCGAATGTCATTCTTGAAGAAAAAGTTAATACTACCTCTAACAAGCTTATTACCGATCCCATGAAATGGACGTTTATTTTCCTCAAAATAGCTTGAACTCAAACGATCTCCAACAACCATATCGTACTTTTGATCCAAAATATATTTAGCCATTTTAGGAATATCTTCAGCAGGATAAGTATCATCGCCATCAATCATAATATAACATTCGGCGTCAACTTCACGAAACATCCGACGAATTACATTTCCTTTTCCTTGCATATACTCATGACGAACAATTGCCCCGGCTTTTTTTGCTAATTCTGCAGTACTATCTGTTGAATTATTATCATAAACATACACTACACTATTAGGCACATTTGCAATTGCCTTTTTACAATCCATTACAACTTTCTCAATAGTTTTTCCTTCATTATAACAAGGAATTAATACTGCTAATTTATCCATATTTCTTTTCTCCATTAGAATTATTTGTTATTCCTACAATAAATAAAATTGGAATAATTATCATAAGCGGGAAACAATATCTTAATGCACCATTTACAGGTCCCATCAGCATCACAATAAAGATCATTATAGATGGAAATACTATAATAAGGTATCTTTTTAGATTTTGCATTAACAGAAGAGTTGAAACAAAAATAAGAAGCCAATTCCAAAGCATAGGAATAAACAACAGGTTAAAAATAGGCAATACAATAATACTCCTCATAAAGAAGTTTCTCAAATAAAATTGAAAGTGATTTACTGAAGAAGTATATCCATCTATATGCTTTGTATATTCATATTTTGAAGCTCCCCCATTTAATGGTGGATCATTCCAAATCAGGCTAACATTAGTCGTTGGAAAATAATAGTTGTAATTGCCAACAAGAAAAGAGTCGAAAAACAGTAACTTATTCTTTAACAAGAGATTAAACCATATACTATATAATTCTTTTTTATCTTTTACTATGGGAACATTGTTAAATTGTTTCTCCCTACTATCAAATTCCCCTTTAAATCTCCATTGTGGAAATTTAATTGTGGACTTTACTGCATCATAATTATCTGCTGTATATATCCGCGACATTGCCTCAACATCTAAAAATTTAGATAACTGTTTTTTATTTTCATGCGAAAGACTTTTAGGATTTTCTTTTAATGCTAATGCTATCTGTTGCATTGGAACCTGCATTGATTCCATTGGTTCAGTTGGCAAGACTTTTAACATTGGTAAACCAAATCTATTAAAAATAAAAATCCCAATTAAAGCCCCAGTCAAAACTAGCTTTACATTGATAGAATTTTTCAAAAAAACAGATCCTATCAATGTAAATAGTACATAAAAAATTCCATCGTTTCTTGTAAGCCCAACCAAACATGCCGCTATAAATAATGCAAAAAGATGAACTTTGTTCCATGACTTGTAATCCATTTTTATAAAGTAAACTAATTCGGCATAAAAAAAACTAATTGCTCCTAAGAAATAACATGTTTTATCAACTGTATTTGCCCAAAACGAAAAAATTGGGAAAAATGCAAAAAAGAAAAAAAGGTATTTAGAATATCGCTTATCACAATATCTAGAAATTATATATAGCAAATAGCTAAATGAACTAATTAAATATATATTATTAAATATAATTACTAATGAAATAGCTTTATTAGTATTATGAAAAAGCTTTAATCCTATGTTGAATAGATTTCCCATAATAACAGTAGTTGTATAAGGATGATGGTTTGTCAAATAAAACTTTATCTCTCCAGAAGTTGCACTATAAAATTGGTTAATTTGATCCATTCCGTCCCAACCCCAAATTCCGGGATATAGTAATAAGAACATAGGTACCCAGCAAATGCATAGCCCAATAAAAAATAAGAACCAAATTTTTATTGGGCTAGAAAGTAATACTTCTTTTTTAAGACTAAGAACTATAAACTTTGAATATATCCAATACAGAAAATTATAAATTACAAAAAGAATAGTTAGATAAAAATATAGACTTAAAACAATATTTAATGGTGAGTTAAATATTAAATATATACTACCTGAATTACTTACCGCCAATCCTACAATTATAAAGGATGAATATATGCTAGCAATTACTAAATAAATAATTTTAGTGCTTACTTTCACAGAAGCCATTGAATGAAATAAAATTATACTAAATATACTAATAATAATTATTACTATTTCACTTACTAAACCGGTAACTTTGAAACGTTCAATTAAATATTCAATATTATTAGTATTTTCTATTAATTTAAAATTGATGCTTAAGCCAAAAATAATTACAATTGATTGAAAAATCCACCAGCCTTTTCCTTTTATCTTAATCATATAGAATCCTTCCTACTCTCTTTATTTTTAGTTTTTTTCCAGCAAAGAACTATTCCTAACACAATAAAAGTTGTAAAAAAGAATGGATACATGTATCTCTGGCTTCCATTCACTGGAGACAGCATAAAAATTGGCACTTGAAGTAATATAGGTAATATTGTTAATGCCTTTCCATACCTACCGGTTCCTAAAATAAGTAGAAAACATATAACTGAAATATTTATTAAGTAATTTCCATTCAATAAAAATGCAAAGGGTGGGATTTTAGAACAAACATTATAGATACCAGCAATTAATTTCCTCAGTCTCTGACAGTGCCTAGTATAATCAATTGTGTAGCTTTTAGAACCTATTGGTATTTCATGATGAACTTGTGCTACATTTAATGCATCAGCTGGAGTATTTACTGAAATATCTCCTTGCGTTGCTTGTAAATCCAGATATCCGTATCCTTGCCCCATGAATGCTTCAAACAAAGTCATAGGATGCTTTAACATTAATTGCAGCCATACTTTATTATAATTTTTTATATCATTAGCTGTTACAGTTCTATAACGATAACCTTCAACAAAATTTTTATTAAGATGTTGATTAAAGCTTCCATTTGGTTGTAAACCTATTTTTTTTCCACCTGATGATTTTACAGGGTCAGATAGTCCAGGTGTATACAAATTAGCCAGGTTTTTTCGTACAAAGACTTTATTTATTACTTTTTTCTGATAATCTGTCATGTCATTAGGATGATACTTTTGATATAGAGCAGTAGACTGAATCATTACCGATTTACCTTCTATCGGATCACCATTAGGTACATGTAATGCTTCAAAAATTGCTCCTTGAACAACTAAAAAGCCAATCAAAGAACCTAACATAGTGATAACTAATTTTTTTGTAAAATTCTTTCTCCAAAATAAAACAGGAACAAGAATTGCCATAAATGCAATTATATAAATGGCATATTTTTCTACTGCTAGTTGACCTAACAAACTTAGAAATAGGTAAATATTCCATCTTGACTCTTTAAATAATTTTGGTTGTTCTAAGGCATTTACAACTAAGAGAAATGACCAGGTTAGAAAAATACTATATAGAACATTTTTTCCTAAAAACATTCCTATCATTGGGAGCATTGGAAATAATGCGAAAAAAATACCAAAACAGCGTAAAAAAAGATTATTCATACCAAGTCTTGAGAATGTTACTAATGCATAAGTTAGTATAGCCACGAGTCCTATTATTTGAAATATAGAATTAATAAATACCCCAATTCCAGCATTATGAAATAAGCTTATTCCTAATTTAAAATTCATACCATAAAATAATGTTACTAAAAAATTATGCTGATTAGAAATAGTGAATGGATTATTAGGAACCATATACCAGGCAATAGGATAATCATCCCGAACCCAATTACCATGATTAAAAAATTCTAACAACTGATTAATTGTATCGGGATTTGTAGTTCCCGGATATAATATAATTATATATGGTAACCAGCATATCAAAATTATACAAAACCATTTTCTCCAGTTAATAGTAGAACCTTCAACAATGAACTTTTGCGCTTTTGTCCTATTAAAATAAGTTATTAAGAATTCTAATATTAAATAAAAAAATATAGTCCAAGTAATTACTACGACCAAAAATATAATTAAATATTTTTGATTATATAAATAATTAAATATGTTTCCCTTCCTAGCGATAGTACCATAACATGTACATAGTGCTAAAATTATACTGTAAAGCACTGAAAAAGACTTAAAAGCTAGACTAGTTTTATAATAGTTTCTTTTTAAATAAGCAATTAGTAATATTAAAATTATAAAGTAAATTAAATAGGTGAGAATATTTATAGCTAAAAAAGGTTGAAGATATTGTTTTAATTTTAAATACATGTCGGCTTTTGCGTCTGTATTCTTATCAATTGTGTTTAAATTAATCGACAGAAAAAGAGCCATCAACAATGCTTTAAAAATATTCCATATCATTTTTTTATACCCAGATTCCATTCCATCATCCTCTTCCAATGTTTAACCCAAGGTAAAATATTTTTTTTTAAATACCCATGAATATACCATTTAGTAATGGTAGTATTTATTGAATCAAAATATTGACCATACTTATTAACGATTATTTTACCGGTCTTAATATAGTTACTATCTTCAGATGCTCCTGCTGACTTATGCCATATTCTTGCAGGAATAACATAGTTTTTTTGTCCAATAATAATTGCTCTTAAGCATTGTTCTACGGCATAAAAATGCCATCCCTTTATAGTAGAAAACGGTATTTTATCATAAATGTCTCTTTTCATAATGAAAAAGCATTCATCGACCGTCTGAACATTTATTGGTCTTTTAATCCTTGTACCAAAAGCTTCTCTACTTTCTCCCTGAAAAATAGAAGTTACTATATAGCTTTTCTTTCCAGTAGGACAGCCTGCAACCCCAATTACTCCAAAATCGTTTAATTCATAAACTTTAGTAGCTATATCTCTTAAAGCAAAACTATCTAAAAAGTAAATATCTGGGTGTAAGAATAGAAGATACTCACCTTTACTTTGTAATATAGCTTGCCTATAAGCATCACGTGCGGAAGAATATTGATTATTTTCATTATTAATAGCAATTAATTCATAATCTATATCTTTTTGTTTCTTTAGATTTTTATTAAATGTCTGAAATATTTCCTTATTGTTTTCAATCGTTATTATTGAAAATACTTTATTTTTCAAAGTTGTTCACCATCTTTATTTAGGCTTTGAAACATCCTAAATTGATTTACAATCAAATAGCTAAAAAAAAGGTCTCCCTTCAACGTTTGTCTTCGTGGAGGACAAATACAAATAACTTTCATATTCCAAAATGGACTTTGGTGATTAACCAGACTCGCATATTCCTTCACATAACGTCTATCGCTACCTTGAATTTTTTCGTTATATACCTTCCAAAAGTCCCAAGCCATTCGAACAGTTTGCATTATCCTATCGCTAAATGGATGTTTAGTGGTTTTGTTATGCCATTTTGTTCCTGGCTTGTCACTTCCCACCAAATTACCTGGATGTTGCCGATAAAGCATTGTTGCCTGGTCTAGATACACAACTTTTCCAAAGCCAGCTGCAATTAGAGCAATCCACCAATCATGAAGATATATATTAACAAATCTTAATTTATTAAAGTCTACTAATGATTTTAACTTTGAGTTAATCATTACTGTACATCCCGTTACACAATTAGCAAATAAAAGTTCCTTAAAAGTTGACCATACTTTTTTTTCATTCATTAATAAATTTCCCTTCAAATTTGAATCAACAAGTGTCAAATTAGTATGGACGCAAATCGGTTTATTAACATTCACTTTCTCACTGGATTTCATTACATCTAATGTATTTGCAATTTTATCTTTTTTCCAGTAATCATCTTGATCTGCAAACATGTAATAGTCAGCTTCTATATTCTCTAATAATGTCATAAATGATTTAGCAACACCTTGATTTTCTATATGGTTCTGATTAAAAAATATAATTCGAGGATCCCTAGTCGTATATCTTTTAATAATATTAATAGTAGCATCAGTGGAACCATCATCTCGAATATAAAGTCGCCAATTAGAATAGGATTGTTTTTGAATTGATTCAATTTGTTCACTTAAATACTTTTGACCATTATAAGTCGACATTAAAATTGCAATCTTAGGAGTTGTCATTTTCCACCTCAGTTACATATGCTTCCAAGTTGTAATACTAAAAGAAAAAATCAGCCCAACCAATAGTCCTAACGAGGCTCCCATTACAATATATTTCTTTACTGATGGTGTCGTATTACTATTAATGTTTTTCTTATTTGCTCTTGTTAAAACTTTGACAGTATTATTATTTTGACTGTATTTTGGCAATATAAGTGTTGCTGCCTTGGCAACTGCGTTCGCAATTTCAACAGAATCTGTACTGTTTTCTGTCTTTACACTAAAATTAAGTATTAAAGAGTCAGGTGAAGAATTGACTTTTACAGCAGACATCATTTCCTCAACAGTTAATGATTTACGCATTTCTTTAGGTAAGTACTTCTTGGCTGTTAACATACTTTCTTGATTGCCTGCAATTTCTTCATATGTTTTCATCATTCCTTTTTCTGCTAAAAGTGCAGAATTTTTATAATCAGTATTGTTTAAATCTGCGTTTATCATTACAGTAGAGTCTGCAAAATAATTCGTCGTCTTTTTATTATTCGCGTATAAGCCACCTATTACAGCGCCTAAAATGGTTAAAATTCCAATTATTAGAATGTTTTTTGTTATAATTTTGCTCATACTACCCAATGTATAATTTCTTTGCTTCGTCATGGTTAAATCCCCCATTTACTTTCTTACTGACAATCGATAAAAATGATAATATGAATGGATCATACGTTATTTCTAACATATGTTGGTCTATTATACTGCTTAATACAACTAAAAATATGCATGCTGGTAGAATATAATCATGGTTAAAAGTTTCATGAATTGAAATAGATATCAAAATGATAAAAGCTATCATTCCTATAATTGTTCCATTTATTAATAGCATTCTTACAAATGATGAATCTATAAAAAAATAATTAAAGGGATTTTGCTGCATCATTTTTAATCCTTTTATTCCTCCCCAACCATGTTCTACTATTTTTTGACCAAATAAAGTTATTCCATAACTATTCAAACCTTGATGCCCATAGGTTAGTCGACCTGAAAAAAATTGATTAAGTTTAACCATGATAGGGCTACTAAAAGTAAAATTAACCGTTAATAAGATGAATGTATATGGAAGAATTATACTTAGATACCAAAAAGAAGATGCAATAAATTTTAAATACTGATTACTAGTAGCTTTTGCTCTTTTCGCAATAGTAATAGTTGGTACTATAAGTATAATTAATAGAGTATCAAGTCTAGTATTAGTAACTAAGTATGTGGATAAAGCAACCCCTATTATCAAAAGCCAACGTTGCAAATTCATTTTCTTATAATTTAAATAACAATACGCTAGGCATAAATAAAATATATATGCTGCTAAATCTGTAGGATAGTCTATTCCAAAACTATACCTGAAAATATTTTCTCGAAAGAAAACTAAATTACGAATAATACCTAACAAAGAATACAACATTGTCAACAAAATCAAACTAAAATTTATTCTAAAGTATTGTTGTATTATCCTTTTAAATTCTACGCCTTGCGCACCAAGAATAAAGCCAAATATTATCATAACTGTATTTATTTGTGTATTTCGCCACGATAATACCGCTAAGAAAATAATTATTATAATAGATAAATACTGTTTTATATTAAAACGATCAAAAACAAAAATTTTAATCATAAGTAGCCCAAAAGAAAAATAATTAATCCAATTCAGATGCTTTACATTAAAGTAAATCATAAAGGTCGTATTAATTATGAAAGAGGCAACAAGGCTTAATGACAAAGCTATGAAATATAATTGTTCGCCATATATTCGTTTGTTCTTTAATTTATTTAACGCCACTACTTTGTCCCCTCTCCTATTTCAAGAAAAATAAACGTGAGTAAAAGACTAAAATATACATATAAAACAGCTCCTTACTAAGATGCACTGATCTAGGTGGAAATTTAAGTATTACTTTTAAATTATTAAAGAAAGAACTTTTACTCGAAATCATTGCATAATTTTTCACGTATCCCTGTATATTAATATTTTTCAATTCCTTACCATATGACTTTTCAAGTTCTTCAGCAAAAAGAATTGTACTCTGCAATAACTTTTCATCCTTACTTTTATTAAACAATCTTTTTATAAGCACGCTAATATTTTTTGAAGTAGCGCCTATTTGGTTACCATAATGCTGCCGATATAAAATTGTTGGCTCATCCAAATAATGAATTTCACCAAAAATAGCACAAACCAACGCTAACCACCAATCATGAACATAGATATTATCATAGTTAAGTTGATCGAATTTAATTTTTTCTTTCAAAAAATTATTAAATAACATTGTGCATCCATATAAATTATTTGTAAAAAATAGCTTTGGAAAATCTTGCCAAGTTTTTGTTAATAGTAATTCATTTCCTTTTAAATTATCATCAACTATTTGAAGGTTTGTATATACGCATATTGGCTTTCGTTTATGATTATGCTGTTTTAGTAAAAGTATGCTTTTCTGTATTTTACTTTGTTTCCAATAATCATCTTGATCAGAAAACATATAGAAATTACTATCTACTTGTTCTAATAAATAGAAAAATGATCTTACTGAACCAATATTACCTAAGGTATCGTGAAGAATGCTTATTCTACTATCTTTTTTTGCATATGATTTAATAATTTCGACAGTTTCATCACTTGATCCATCATCTCTTATATACAGATGCCAATTACTATAGCTCTGATTAATAATAGATTGTAACTGATCTTTTAAATATCTTGCTCCATTATAAGTTGACATTAAAATTGCAACTGTATTTTCATTCATTATTTTCTCCAAATTAATTAGGGCATAAATAGTTTATTTTTTCCTTTTCTATTTTTCAAAGCATCTTTAAAAGCTTGATTATAAATATAAAATGCTTCTTTCCTTTGTCCTTTATATACTTTATTAAACAAAATTCTTATGCTTAATTTTATATAATATTGGTAAAAATAAAATCTTAGCCATTTCCAATTAGAATGTTTTTTCTTCATCAACATTGAATTTCTTAACTCATAGTAATTTTTCCATGTAATTACATTCTGTTTAGCAGGATCTTTTTTAGGCGTTTTATGAACAATAATCGCATTTGAAACATTAATGATTTTACTATATTTTCGGATACGTAAAGAATATTCCGTATCATCATAGTATATAAAATAGTCTTTTTCTGGCAAGCCGATTTTTTCAAGGATATCTCTACTAATTACACATCCCACAAATGATAGTAAATCAACTTCGAAATTTTGATGATATTCAGTAATTGGAATATCATCTTGTCGATACCACCGATCATCTAAGATTCTTCTTCGATGATCGATCTGAATAGTACCATCTTCGTATTGAACAGTTCCACTAAAGGCTTTTATATTTGGATGCGCTTGTTGATATTTAGAAATTAATTCAAAAAAAGTGAACTTATAAATAGCATCGTCATCAGATAAAGATAGAAAATCAAAATCTTTATATTTCATTGCTTCTTTAATTCCATAATAAAATCCCCCAGATCCCCCATAATTTTTCGGCATTTGAAGATACTTAATTCTAGGATTGTCTAGGAAGCCCAAAGTTTCAAGTAACTGTTTTGTACCGTCTGTTGAGTGATTATCAATAAGAATTATCCTTATTGGTTTCTCTGTTTGATTTAAAAGGGAGTTAACGGCCTCTATAAGCTTATTTTTTCTATTATACGTAACAATCACTGATTGATATTTCATATAAATTCTCCACTCTTATTTTTTTTGTCGCTTCTGAATTAATGTTATTGCTTCTTCCACAACAGGTGCTTTCAATAAAATAATTCCAAGTAAATATACTACTATTCCAACAATAACTTCAATCATCAAATTCATTACTGTCATATTAATGATAGCAGCTAACCGATACACAATTATAAACATAATCAATCCACTCAGCAAATACTTCCACGTACTAGCAAACAAACGGCGACGACGAATTGTCGTTCGAATGTATATTAACTGTACCGCAGTGACTGCAAATTCTGAAATATCGGTTGCTAACGCAGCACCACTAGCGCCCCACTTTGCAATGAGCAGGAAATTAGCAAGAATATTGACAACAGCTCCAATTGTCACAGAAATAGTATACTCTCTTGTTCGATTAATTGGCATTAAGTACTGGGTACCAGTAACGTTACTCCAACCAATAAACAAAATAATTGGTGCTTCAATCATCATTAAGCGCCCAGCATCATTAAATTCTGCCCCTAAAAACCACGGAGCAAACGGTTCAGCAATCGCCATGATACCAAACATCATTGGTGCAGCTAATGCAGTAATAAAATCAAAGGAATTATATAAGCTTTCCCGAATTCCCTTAACATCCCCTTTAGAAAACTTATTAGCAATATGGGGGAGCATTACTTGTCCAGAAGCAGTAACAACTGCTAAAACAACCTTAGTTATCTGATCAGTATTTTGAAACTGACCTAATTGATTTTGCGTTGACATTCGTCCCAACATAAGTCGATTAACAACTAAGTATACCTGTGTTGTAATTGTTGGAATAAATAACAACAAGGCTGGATAAAAGTGCTTAAATGGATGCCAAGTGGAAATCGGCACCCATTTAATTTCTTTACGAAGGTATGGCCACAAGGTTAAATTCCCAACCAAATTTGATAAACCTAGTAAAGCAATATATTTTCCAAGATCATTATGGTCTTTAACAATGAGGAAAATTAGTGCTACAGAAGCTAGTTTTACAACCATATTCCGAAAAACAATTCGTTGAAAATTTTCCATTCCCATAAAGTACCATGAGACATCCACCCCAGCTGCAATAATCCAGAATGACTGAAGAAGAAAATAATGCTTAAAGGTTGTACTAAACAGTAATACTGCAGCAAGATAAGCACCAAGGGCAATTAAAATCGTCATTCCCTGAAGCATTTCAATTCCCCAAAAGATCTTAGACCGATCAATTGGATCATCACGGTGATAGGCCACTTCCCTGTTTCCATAAAGGGCAATTCCCATTTGTCCAACAAGCATGAAGAAGGTCATCCAACTGTTTGTATAAGAGTTAATTCCCACAAGTTCAGGCCCTAATACACGGGCAATATATGGAACTGTAATTAAGGGTACTAACAGAAGTAGAATCTGATAGACCACATTATACAAATAATTTTTAATAACCTTCATGGCTACTAATCAAACTCCTTATTAACAGCTGTCAAAGCTGCATGTAATACTTGATCCATGTTGTAATAACGGTATTGTCCTAAACGGCCGCCAAAGATAACATTATCAGCCTTTTCGTCAGCTAACTTGGTATATTGCTTGTAAAGGTCGTTATTCCGTTGATTATTGATTGGATAATATGGTTCATCACCACGATGCCAATCAGCAGGGTATTCACGAGTGATGATCGTTTTATCCTTATCACCCTTGCCAAATTCAAAGTGTTTATGTTCAATAATCCGTGTATATGGTGTTTCGGCATCGGTATAGTTAATTACCGCGTTACCTTGATAGTTACCGACATTCTTTTCTTCTGTTTCAAAGCGAAGGCTCCGATATTGAAGTTCACCTAATTGATAATCAAAGAACTGGTCAATCATCCCGGTAAATACTATTTTCGGATAATCTTCAAGGTACTTAGCCTTTTGATCAAAGAAGTCCACACCAGTCTCAACATCAATTAAGTCGCTATCAAGCATCTTTTCAACGATCTGGGTGTAACCGCCAATTGGAATCCCTTGGTAGGTGTCATTAAAGTAGTTGTTATCATATACCAAACGCACTGGGAGACGCCGAATAATAAAGGCAGGTAATTCAGTTGCCTTTTGTCCCCACTGCTTTTCAGTATAGCCCTTGATCAACTTTTCATAGATATCGCGGCCAATAAGAGAAATAGCTTGTTCTTCAAGGTTCTTTGGTTCCTTACCAGCCATTTCTTGCCGTTGCTCATTAATTTTAGCCATTGCTTCTTTCGGCGTACGAACTCCCCACATTTCACTGAATGTATTCATATTAAATGGCAGGTTATACATATGCCCCTTATAGTTAGCTACAGGACTATTCGTGTAGCGGTTAAATTCCGCAAATTGATTAACGTATTCCCAAACTTCTTTATTAGATGTATGGAAAATGTGGGCACCATATTGGTGAACTTGAATCCCGTCTACTTCCTTTGTATAGATATTACCAGCAATGTGATCGCGCTTTTCAATTACTTTAACGCGCTTACCTCGTTTAGCTGCTTCGTAGGCAAAAGTAGCCCCAAACAGGCCAGCACCTACTACTAGATAGTCATAATTTTTCATTGTTCTCTCCATATCATAACTTTTACATACTTTTGTATAATACTACATTACTACAGTGTTTGTGAAGCTTAGAAATATTTACCATAATTTAAGATTATTTAATAACTCTTGTAACATTTTAGTAAAAGTCCTGCAATATAGCAATTTTACTAAAAAGGCAGTTTCACCTTTTAGGAGAAACTACCTTTGATCAATTACTTAGTTTTAGGATCAATCCATTTTAATGATGCTGAGTAAGTTACAATAATTGGATCACCGTATTTAGCATCTTTATTTGCACCTTGTAAATCATCAGTCTTTAGCCAATATTCATAGTGATATTGGTTGCCGTCTTTCATCGTATAGACTTTACTACCAGATAAGGCACCTGTAGAACCATACATTCCCGGGAGAGCCTTTGCTAAGTCTTTAAATGATTGACTGCTAATTACCGCACCTTTTTCACCAGTTAAGGCAGAATCAACAGCTTTCTGAATGACTGCTAAATCAGTACTTGGTAATGAATCACCCATCTTTAATGGCGAATCAATAGTTACACCATCTAATCCATATACCTCTGAAACGGTTGCTTTGATAAATGATGTTGCCATTTCGACTTGCTCATCCTGAACCAATGTAGCACTGTAATTTACAGTCAGTGGAGTACCGTACTTAGCTCTACTATTTAATGTAAGAAAATTATTTAACTTATCTGTAGCGTTGTTACCATCAAGCCAGAATTCATAATGATACTTATTGCCAGCTTTATCAGTATAAGTTTGACTCTTAATTCCTTCTTGTAGGTCATTAAAGATTGCTTTTAATGAGGCATCACTGATTGTAGTATTTTCAATTCCATTTAGTAGTTGCTGTCCATCCTTACTAAAGATACCATTTATGTCTAAACCATCACCAATCTTTAGCGGATTAGTTAACTCAACACCGTCAGTCTTATATAAGGCATTGATTTTAGCGGTGAAACTACTAGTAACACTTGCTGGAGATTGGTAACCATTTAGGAAGCCCTTGTACATCATTAGTGACTGAAGTGGGTAGCCATGATCATCAAACAACGTATTATTGTCCCATGAAGTACCACCTGAAGCAGACTTACCTTGGTACATAATCTTAGAGTCGGGGTAATAACCACGAGAATTGATTGATGCCCAACCAGTGCCTTGAACATCTCCCATCAGTTTGTTGTATTCCCAGTTATCCCAACCGGCTTTTACCGGAATCCACGCTGGTTCCCAGTAAAAGGCACCGAGTCCATTGTCGTTACTTAATACTGCTTTGTACATTGCTGAAATTTCATCAACTTGGCCTTGTGGACTTACAGAGTAGTGACCTGGCTCCCAGCTAACATTATTTGGTGTTCCATCAGAGTTTTGGAGGGTAAATGGCCAACCGCTTTCAGCAATCATAAACTTCTTACCATACTTATCTTTGACCATCTTTTCAACATTGGCAATATTATCAGGATTATTACCACCCCATCCCCAGAATGGATAGTAAGAAGAACCTAATACATCGTAGTCAACACCATGAATCTTTAGCGAGTTCATAATCATATCATAATTATGCATATCAGGTGTTTCAATATGAACCGCTAATTGAGTCTTTGGAGCAGCCTCACGAAAAGCACGGGAAGCTGAACTTAATAAGCTAGTAATTCGACTTGCCTGTGGTTCTGTTTGCCAAATATTAGCTCCTAATTTTTCATCATGAACACCAAGAATCCCCTTAGTAATTTCGTTACCAAGCTGGGCCATATCGATATTAACACCAGCCTTAGTAAAGTCATTGACAAGCTTCTTCGTATAAAGGTAAACTTCAGCATTTAAATCTTGATCATCTAAGTTTTTCCATTGCTTTGGCACTAATTGAGTTGCAGGATCAGCCCAGAAATCAGAGTAATGTAATCCTAGTAGGACTTTCATTCCGTACTTTTTAGCGTCTTCAGCAATTTGAAGAACAGTCGCTTCATCATCGATTCCACCACCATATGATTCACCAGCAGCATTATATGGATCAACCCACATCCGAATTCGGATGTAGTTAACTCCAGCATCAGAAAGGACCTTCATTAAGTCCGCTGGCTGACCATTGAAATCATAGAATTGAACCCCATTTTTAACCAATGCAAGATAACTAGATACATCAACACCACGAATTGTATCTTGTTTCATATTTGGAATTGGATTTACTTTTACCGTCTCATAACGTGCACCTGTTTCAGTTCCATTTTGGTAAGCTAATGAAACTTCATCTGCAGACTTTTTGCTAGTTGGTGTCTCATCAATATTTTCAGTATTTGATCCTGTCTCAGAACCATATACAAGCGTTGCCGTGTAATTTACCTTTAGTTGGTCACCATACTTAGCATTCTTATTTAAAGCAAGGAAGTTATTTAACTTATCGTCTGCACTCTGACCATCAAGCCAGAATTGATAATGGTAAGCATCATTTCCGTTATAATAATTCTTTGTTCCTTCTAGGGCGGTTGTATTTCCTGGTAAGGCCGCAAAAATGGTCTTAAGTGTATCAAGACTAATTACAGTCCCCTTATCACCCTTTAATAACATTACACTTGGTTGTATAAGAGCTGTTCCTAAATCTGTACTATCAACACTTACCCCTTTTGTGAGCCCGTTTTTGACATCAACAGTAACTCCTGCATGTTTGTATACATCTGAAATTTGAGCAGTTAACTTAGAAGTAGCTTGTTCTGTGGCCGTACTGGTACCGGGTGCAAAGAGAACAATTGCTAAGTTATTATTAGCTACTCCAACACCAACAACACTATTATTTACAATTGAATTATTAGGAATATTATTGATAAAGTTATCAGTAATTTGATCATAATCCATTGTCTTGGGAAGATCAAAAATAGCTGTAGATACTACTTTACCATCAAGTAAGGCATTATTTTTTAGTTTTTTAGCAATAACTTGAGCATCATTATTAACGTCGCCTTGTGCTAATTCCTGAGCAATATCATAAATCGCTAATTCCTGATAATTATTATCTTGATTTGTCCAATCATATAAAACTTTTGCTTGACGCTGAGCCATTAATTTTTGAGCAATCCGCTGAGCAGTCATATCACGCTTAGCACGTATTGAATTAATATTTAGGATACCAGTCTGATAGTTACTATCAATCGTTAACACTGGTGAAGTTAAATCAACATAATTACCATTGCCAGCTGGATCATTAGTAAAGCGGTGAATTAATTGTACTTTAGTATTTCTAAGGTTATTAGCTAAGACTACTGAACCCTCAAAGCCAGATTGTCCACTATTCAAAATACTAGGATATACACGGTTAACATCTGGGCGACCAAGCTTCCCTTCAGAGCCCATAATTAGTGAACGACCGGCTTCTTTACCATTTTTAAGAACAATTAAGTATTGGTATGGCTTTGCGGCTGATAAGTTACTTGCATGCCAACCTTGGACTTCAACCGTTGATCCATTAACCTTGATATAATCAAAACTACCTTCATTAGCAGTTAAATTATATTTCCCACTCCATTGGTCCGTAACGGGTTGGTTAAGATATGGATTACCATCAGCTGCGGTACTGAAACGAAGAAGCAATTGTAAGTTATTCAGTTGAGCAATATCATTAGGAAGTGCGATCGTTGTGTTAAAGCCACTTAATTCACTGTTGTACATTGATGGGTAAGCTTTTGCTACATCAGGACGTGAACTCAACTTAACTTCTTGGCGAGTGATTTCTTTGCCATTATTCATTACTAAAATGTAAGCATGGGATTGTTTAGCTGATGCATCGCTTGCCATCCATCCACTAATTTGAAGTCCTTTATCAGTAACACCAAGCTGGTCAATATTATTTGCTGAGTGATTTAGAGTGATCGGTGCTGACCAGTAATCCATATGCTTACCATCGTTTCCATTACCATTAGGATCAGTGGAATAACGACTTACAACTGAATACTGGTGACCATAAATAATATCACTAGGATTTACTTTAAATGTTGTATTAAATCCCGAATCTTGAGCATTCTTGATATTTGGGTATACTTTAGCAACATCTGGACGAGCAACGTTAGTAATCTTTAGAGAAGCAATTTGATGCCCAGCCGTTTGATCAAATAGGATTAGGAAACGATTATTCTCTACACTCGATGCATCTGTCGCATGCCAACCGGTAACTGTTACTTCTCCCGCTTTACTAATATTAAATTGGTCAAGACTTCCTTGATTAGCTGGATTAGCAGGCATTAGTTGTTGTGGGGCAAACCAGTAATTAACATTATTTCCTTCACCGTTGGTTACATCACTATAACGACTAATGATTTGTAATTGATGAGTTAAGTCAATATTTGATAATGAGAAGTTCGCATCAAATCCTGAAATATCTGCATTAATTACTTGTGGATATGCTTCCTCAACATCAGGACGAGCTACTCCATTAACTCTTACTCGTGAAAGCTCATGACCAAGGGTACGATCAAATAAAATAAGGTAGTGATTTTGTTTACCTAATGCCTTATTAGTAGCATTCCACCCAGAAACGTGAAGCTGATTATTAGTTACCTTCATTTCATCAAGCCAGGCATTATTATCTCGATTTAAAACAACCGGTGCTGAAACATAGTCAATATACTGACTATTTCCATCAGCTGATCCGCTGTACCGGCTAATAATTTGAATGGCATTACGGTAAGTTTGAAGCTTATTTACATCTAACTTAATGTTAGCATCAAAGCCCGAATTTTCAGCATTGTAAACGTTATGAACGTTCTTTACGTCAGGACGAGCCACAATTGTCTGACTATCTAATTTTGTTCGTCCTAATTCTGTTTGTTGTCCCTGTTCATTATGTCCAATTGCAATTAAGAAACGATTTTTATTACCGTACTGACTAGCTTGGTTAGTAGCCTGCCAACCGGCCACATGAAGCTGGTTATCATTAACTGTTACAGAATCAAAAGCACCATAGCTACCATTATCATTATGATCATAATTAGATGTTTGTAAATCAGTATTATTAGCTTTTGATGCTACTTTTTCTATTGAACCGTTTTCTTGCTGTCCATCTTGTTTTACCAAATCAGTAGTCTTTAATGGCTGCTCCGGCTTTTCATCATTAGCTGTTGATGAATTTGTCGTCGTTGTAATTGACTGATCGTCTGTAGGGGTCGCCGTGTCAGCGTTCGCTACCCCCCCATTAATATTCCAGTAGATACTGCTACCGTAGTAATTGCAGCGGTTATCCATTGCTTCCCGCTTTTATACAATTTAAAATGTCTTTTTGTTTCCATTTAATTGTTCTCCTATATTCTTAGTAAATCAATTTATTTTAGCACGCAAGTAACAAAAATTAAATCTAATAAAAAAGAATGTACCAGAATTATACTTGTACATTCTTTTCATATTAAATTAGTGTGCTTGAACAACTTTTGCGTTACTTGGTAAATCACCTGACCAGTCGTTATAAGTAATTTGGTTACTTCCATTTGTAGTCTGACGATCCATACCATCACTATCAACATGGTGAGTTACACCATTTTCATCTGTCCAAACTGCAACATCACTTAGACCAAGTTGAATATTACTGCTTTGGTTGGCCTTAGTACCACTTGTAGACTGTTGACCAGCAGAAGTTGCCGTTCCGTTAGCAGCCTTAGTAGATGTTTGCGATGAAGCATTGGACTTAGCACTACTTCCTTGCGAAGAAGTACTTGAATTGCTGTTAGAATCAATCTTGGCTACATCATTATCACTAACCTTAGATGATGATGAATTCTTTTTACTGCTAGAGTTTGCAGAATTATTTTCTTTTGTACTGTTTTTATGACTCTCAGTTACTTTTGAAGTCTTGACTTTAGACGAACTGTCACTAGAAGCAGATTTGTTTGTACTGCTTGCACAACCAGCTAAGCCTAAAGTTGTCATTAATAAAACAGAGCTGCTTAGTAAAAGTCGTTTTATTTTCATTTAATAATTCCTCCGTTTAGGATCATATATCTTACACTTTATTGTAAACCATCTTGATTATTTGTGCTACCAATTAAAGTTAATCTTAATAACTAATTGCTCGTTGTCTATCCGCGTTCCAATGCTGATAGAATTCACCATAAGTCATGCTTTCTTTTCTTCCAGTCCATGGATTATTGTAGAACAATCGGCTTGCATCATAGCCTGTTAACGCTAACGCATGATTG
Source organism: Limosilactobacillus caviae (assembly GCF_014635905.1). Classification (GTDB taxonomy): domain Bacteria; phylum Bacillota; class Bacilli; order Lactobacillales; family Lactobacillaceae; genus Limosilactobacillus; species Limosilactobacillus caviae. The sequence continues at coordinate 215,849 of NZ_BMDS01000004.1, read as the reverse complement.
ACAAAACCATTAACATTAGCAACCCACGCAACAACTAAGTGTCCTTGATTTAACTTATCCTTAATTCGTTCCATTGAAGCCCCAGTCATGATATCACTGTGACCAACATACTTGTTAACAACTGGCGCAATACCAGTAGGAAAAATCCACCAACCACTTGGACTAAACGGATTTCCAACAAATCCATAATCACCATTATTACTACGAGGCATTTCGTTTGCTAATTGAACCTTATTTACATTATATCCTGCATAGCGCAACATCATCGTAACTGCTGTAATCTCACACCCTGTTGGTAATTCTGGCAATTGACTGATTACCTCAGCATCATTATATACTGCAATGATTTGACCGTCAGCATTATAAGTAGTTGTCTTCTTTCCTTCCGTTTGGGCACCAGAAAATACTGACACTGGACCAGAGTAAACATCAATATAATTTCCGTTTCCATTTGGGTCATCTGTTAAACGGTTAATTAATTTAACCACTTTATGCATCATACTTGCCTGAGTTGGTAACGTAACCTGAAAACCAGACTTATTAGTTCCTAAAACATATGAATAAACACTTTGAACATCGTTACGAGTAATATTTTTATCAGTAATTTGCTGACGGTAAAGTTCCTTACCGCCATTATCAAGAACAATCAAATATTCATATGGCTTGCTCGTTGTTAAGTTACTTGCTCGCCAACCACTCACTGTAATATTACTAGCGGTCACTTGAACATTATCAAAATTCCCGATATTTGTTGGATAATCTTGACTAGCTTGATCACTGTAATTACTATTACCATCTGTTGATCCAGCAAAACGAAGCAAGATCTTTAAGGTACCATTTGCCGTTGCCGGGTCAACCTTTAAATTAACATTAAAGCCACTCTTTTGCGAGTTGTACAAACTTGGGTAGACTTTGGCAACATCTGGACGAGCAGTTAAGTTTAACTTAGTCCGCGCTATTTCTTTGCCATTATTTAATAAAATCAAGTATGGATTTTGCTTATTAATGGCCTGGTCACTAGCTACCCAACCGGTTACATTAAATCCATCTTTAGTCGCACTGAAATTATCAATGTTGTAAGCCTGCTGGTTTAATGTTACTGGTGCTGACCAGAAATCAGTGAACTTGCTTTGTCCATTATCACCGTTGCCTTCAGCTAAAGTTGAATAACGGCTAACGATTTGGTAAGCGTGACCTGGAGTCAGGCTAACTTTACCAAAACTAGCATTAAACCCAGATTGACCAGCACTTTGAACGGCGGGATAAGCCTTCGCTACATCTGGACGCGCAACATTAGTAACCTTGATTGAAGCAACTTGAGTATTGTTACTTTTATCAAAAAGAATTAGGTAGTGGTTACTTTCTACTTGAGAATAATCAGTAGCGTGCCAACCGGCAACTGTTAATTCACCATTGCTAAGGTTAAAGTTATCAAGGTTGCCTTGATTGCTGGTATTGTTTGGGGTAAATTTCTTTGGAGCATACCAATAATTAACATTATTGCCTTCACCATTTTGGACATCACTGTAACGACTAATAACTTGTAATTCATGATTTAAGTCCACATTAGCCAATGAGAAGCTAACATTAAAACCAGCGTTTTGTGCATTGATGACCTGCGGGTAAACCTTGGCAACATCCGGACGGGCAACAGCTGTTGCCTTTTGCCGTGCTAATTCATGACCGGCAGTCCGGTCAAATAAGATAATGTAATGGTTATTCTTGCCCAATGCTTTATTAGTGGCATTCCATCCGGTTACTTGTAATTGGTTATTAACAATACTGAAATTATCAAGATAGGCATTGTTGCTCTTATCTAAATTGATTGGTTGCGACCATGAATCAACGTGGTCTCCCTCACCGTTAGCAGCATTACTGTAACGGCTAACGATTTGAAGATGGTCATCAACATTCTTAACCTTGCTCCAATCAAGGTTATTCATCGTTGCTTGATAGCCAGCATCCTTAGCATTGACTACATTAGGATAAGCCTTCGCAACATCGGGACGGGCAAGATTTCTATTTACCTTGGTCCGCCCTAATTCTGTATTGGTAGTACTATCATAAGCAATTACATACCGGTTATCTTTACCAGCCGCTTGGTTGGTAGCCTGCCAGCCACTAACTTGTAAGTTACCGTTATTAACCACGTTAGCTGAATCAAGCCAGCCATAATTACCATTATCCTTTACTTGGGCTACCTTTTCTTGAGCAGCTAAGTCTGTGGTCTGACTTGTGCTATCAGCAGCTGGCGTTACCACTTGTTCTGTTTGTGGATCAGCAGTCGTTGTGGTAGCAGCTTTTACGCTAGTGTTACCAAGCATTAAACCAGCCGATACGGCAGCGGCAGCTAATGCCATGCAGCACCATTGTTTGCCATCTTTGTATAATTTATAGTGTTTTTTAATTTCCATTGTTATCTCCCAAAATTCCCCTATAAAAAAGCTACTTATTTATTAACAATAAGTAGCTTTTCTTTATTACTTAGAACCATTCCGAATTAAGTCTAATGGATTTAACCAAGTACCATTATTGTTAAATGAGTTAGCTAAAGCAATATTAAAGTTATGTTGACGGGTAACACCGATATGAACGTGTGACGTATCACGACGACCAATTACATCACCAGTGTTAATTTGTTGACCAACTTGAACTTGAATATTGTTCTTGTTTGAGAATGCTTCTTGATAAACAGTAAGGTATTCACCAGTGTCAACTAATACATACCAATCTAAACCAGCAGTATAACCAATTTGGGTAACCTTACCACCGTGAATTGCATGAACCTCTGAGCCTGGATGATCGATTGAGCCAAAGTCAAGACCATCGTGGAAGCCATTTCGACGGAATTGTCCACCAGGATTTACACCAAATAACTGCGCACCGCCAAAGTGACCTTCACCAACGTTAGGGAACGGCCATCCCCACTTATCATTTTCAACTGCTACACCATTACTACCGAAGTCATAGGATTTGCCATCAACGGTATGGGTACCAGTAAACATAGCACCTGTAGATGGATCAAAGTAGTAATTATTATTATTGATGTTAGCCCAACCAGTCTTTTTAGCACCAGTCCGAGGATCGTAGTATAAAGTAGTACCATTTTCATTTTGGAATTCTGAATTAATAGAAACTGGATTTGAGTAATAATCTACATAACTGCCTTCACCATTAGCTTGGTTAGAGTAACGATGAATCAAGCGAACAGCTTTATGATTAATTTGATCGTTAATGCTTACAGAAGTATCAAAACCAGACTTAGCACTATTAGCTAACCATGGATATACCTTTTGAACATCATTACGAGTGATGTTCTTTGTGTTTACCGCTTGACGAGTTAATTCATGACCATTCTGATCCAATACGATAATAAATTGGTAGTCCTTTCCGGCAGTTTGTGTACTTGCGTGCCAACCAGCAACCTTAATTTGGTTACCAGAAACATTTACCGTATCAAAACTACCCGCATTTGTAGCGTACTTATTAGTATTTTGATCGGTGTAATTACTGTTACCATCATTTGAACCAGTAAAACGAAGAATCATTGAAAGTTCGCCAGTTAAACTTGCTGGATTTACTATTAAATCAGTACTAAATCCACTGTTACGACTGTTATAAAGTCTTGGGTAAACAGCAGCTACATCTGAACGGTCAGTTAAAGTAACCTTGCTACGAGTAACTTCTTTACCATTGTTAAGTAAAATAACATAAGCGTTTGGACGATTAACCGCAAAGTCACTCGCCATCCATCCTGTTACATGGAATCCTTTATCATTTTGAGTAAATGAATCTACACTGTAGCGTGCTTGATTGAACTTAAGGCCATTAAACCAATAGTCTACATAGTGACCTTGATCCCCGTTACCATTAGCAGAAGTAGAATAGCGACTAACTAACGCATATTCGTGACCAGGAATAATGACATTAGCATTAAATGTGCCAGTAAATCCTGACTTACCTGCAGTTTGAATAGCACCAAATGCCTTGGCAACATCTGGACGGTTAACTTGACCCGCTGAAAGAGAAGCAGCTTGTTTGTTAGCAGTCCGATCAAAAAGGATCAAGAAGTGGTTAGGTGCGATGGTTGATGCATCGTTTGCATGCCATCCATTAACAACTAATTGCCCATTACTAAAGTTAGCACTATCAAGATTACCTTGGTTTTCACGGCTTGTTGGTGCAAACCAGTAATCTACACGGTTACCTTCTCCGTTTTGAGCATCACTGTAACGGCTAATTACTTGTAATTGATCACTAGCGTCAAATGATAACTTTGATAAATCAAATGTTACATTAAAGCCAGACTTAGCGGCATTATTTACATTTTGATAAACCTTTTGAACATCAGGACGTTGACTATTCTTTTCATCAACCAATTGACGGCTAAGTTCATGGCCCTTTGTCTTGTTATAAAGAATTACATAGTGGTAATTTTTATTATTTGCTTGGTTAGTTGCATTCCAACCAGTAACATGTAATTGGTTGTTTTCGGTATGCATATCATCTAAATATGCATGGTTTCCTTGGTCAAAAGTGAATGCAGGATACCAGTAATCCACACGGTTACCCTCACCGTTTTGAGCATCACTGTAACGACTAATTACACTAATTGAGTGGTTAGTGTAATCCTCGTTAGCAGTATTTAATTTAATTGTTGAATTAAAGCCAGAAGTAGCAGCATTAGTAGCATCAGGATGTACTTTGGCAACATCCGGGCGACTTACATTTTCAACTTGTTGGCGACCTAATTCAGCCTTTGCAGTATTATCATAGGCAATTACGTAATGATATGGCTTATCCTCAGCTTGGTTAGTTGCTTGCCATCCACTGACCTGAAGTTGGTTATTGGATAAACTAACAGAATCTAAATAACCATAATTATTAGGATTTTTTACCGCTTGTTGTTCTTGCTGATTTGTCTGTGCAGGAACAACATTATACTTTTCTGTCTCTTGAACTGTAGCTGCTTGAGGATTGACAGCTACACCGTTATATGTATTTTGTGCTTGAACATCAACTTTAGCATTAGTTTGTTGTTCATTTGTTGCTTGTTGAGGGGTAGTGGATTGTTGTGCATCAGTGGTTTGATCAGCTGCAGCATTCCCACTTAATAAGAATAATGCTCCCCCACAAACAGTAAGAGTTGATAAAACTTTTGATTTTAAATGACTAGGTTTAAAAATAAGCTTGTCCTCCATTAAAGATAAAACCGAATTGAAATTTGAATACTTAAATTTTTCTAACGATTAATATCATACTGTTTACATTGTTTTGTTGCAACCTACTAAAGAAGCCTCTAAATGGTTGTTAAATCAACCTTTAGAGACTTTCGTAATTATCCGGATATATATATTTAACTTAATTGTAACAATTGTTAATAATTCATTTTTAATCGTTACGCAATCAAAGAAAACGTTTTCTTGTAACTAATACGCGCCATCACGTTTAAAAATACTAATAATGTTCTTAAACATTATCTTTGTATCAAAAGCAAGTGAAGCCTTATCAACATACTCTAACTCGACATCACAGCGTTCTGGATATGGAATGTTGCTCCGACCACTCGATTGCCACAATCCCATTGCACCTGGTTTTACTGATAAAAACTTATCAACCCGATCACCATATTCTTCAAGTTCTTTTTTTACAATAGGGCGGGGGCCAATAATGCTCATATCGCCACGCAAGATATTGATAAACTGTGGAATTTCATCAATTGATGTTTTTCGTAACCACCGACCTAAACTGGTAATCCGTGGGTCTTCTTCTGGCTCCAGTTTATAGTTATTGGCAACATACTTAGCATACATTTCTGGATCATTTTCTAAAATCTTATCCGCGTTCACAATCATTGACCGAAACTTATAAATCTTAAATGGTTTGCCATGCCAACCAATTCGTTCCTGCTTATAAAATAATGGACCTTTGTTATCACCAAACCGATTCATTATAAAAATAGTCAGAAAAACTGGACTAAAACCAATCATTGCTAATGACGACAGCGTAATATCAAAGAACCTTTTCCAGAAAAGGTAGCCCTTAGATTGTTGTTTAATTTTTACCTTCTCATTCATGATCCTCAATCCTACTTTTTCTCTTTAATAATATAGATCGGTCGTTTCTTTGTTTGCATATAGATGCGTCCAATATACCTACCAACTATTCCAAGGCACAACAGTTGAATACCGCCAAGGAATAAGATAATACAAACCATTGAAGCCCAGCCAAAAGCACTACTAGCAGGCTCAATAATCTTTCTTATTATGACAACAATCATCCCAATAATAGAGACAAAAGCTGTAAAACCGCCAGCCCATGTAGCAATTGCCAGTGGGGCTTCAGAAAAATCAGTAATTCCATCAATCGCATACTTAAACAGTTTCCAAGTCGACCAATCAGTCGTTCCAGCAACTCGCTCAACATTTTTATAAGGAAGGTACTTGGTCTTAAAACCAACCCAGTTAAAAATTCCTTTCGAAAAACGATTATACTCCGTCAATGACAGTACTGCATCAACCATCTGACGAGTCATCATCCGATAGTCACGGGCCCCTGAGATAATCTTCGTATCAGAAATCTTGTTAATGACATTATAGAACTGATCTGAAAGGAAAGACTTAAACTTCGCCTCCCCTTTTCGATCAGTCCGCCGCATTCCCACACAGTCATACTCGCCAGTTGAAATATCCTGATACATCTCAGGCAAATATTCTGGCGGATCCTGTAAGTCGGCATCCATTACAACTACGTAATCCCCAGTGGCTGCCTGTAACCCAGCGTACAGTCCTGCTTCCTTTCCAAAATTACGGGAAAAAGAAACATAGTGAACCCGCTCTGGATCTTGTTTATGCAACTTTCGCATTTCAGCTAATGTGCCATCACTTGACCCATCATTAACAAACCAATACTCAATCTCTACCGGCATTTTTTTTACCACTTTCTCAACAGCTGGATAAAAAAGCGGGATAGCTTCTTCCTCGTTATAGCAAGGAACAACTATTGATAATTTGGGCATTTTTATTTCTCCAATCGTTAATGTTCACCATGGCCGGTAACTTTACGTTTTAAGAACTTCGCAATCTTTAATGGCCAATTTTGCTTTTCTAGAAATACCCGGTTAACTTCCACTGTCTTATACTGTGGATTTGTCATTAACCATGTATCCAATAACAGTTCACTCAAAAAGCCAAAAACCCGCTGTTCATATGAAGTATAAGCTGAATAATCAACTTTCTTCTCAACTTCACCCAGAACGTCAAATAGCCATGTGCAGTACTCATCCAACGGCTGCTTTTTCATAATCATCATGTTGAAGTAATGAGCGGAAGTTTGCTTCATCACTTTTTCAAAGGCTGGCAAATATTGCGGATACTTATCTTTTAGGACTTGGCGAGTTATTTCAAGCGGCTCATGTTCATGGACATGAAGGTAGTGAGACTCGTTTGTTTCAATGTAATAATGCCGTTTCTTAGGTAAAATTACATCTACAGCTTTAAATAATTCTTCAACTTGTTCCTTATTCAAGATTGTTGATAAGTCCTTCGAGTGCCCCATCGTTAAGTAACGGCGATAATGGACCAGTCCCAACGCATCAACATCAAGATTTTTCCATCCCCAATAAAGGGCCGTCAATTCATTATAATGAGGATTCTTTTTTGAAATACTATCTCCCGTATTGTCACCTTGAAATGTATGGTTTACACTCGGGTGAATCTCTTTACCAACAAAGACTGGTAAATACATGGGATCATCTGGCATCCGATAATTTTTATGGACAGCCACTAAGATTTTAATATTCACTGTCGTACTCCTAATTAATAGTTTTTAAACATAATCATTAAAATAATACCAGTTATTCCCTATCTTGGAAAGCGATTATTATAATTCATGCTCATCAAGCCAAGTCTGAACGTCATCAAGGTCAAAACCTTTTCGATACATTGATTGTTTAAAGTGCTGTTCTCGTTCATAACCCTGGTAACGGCGAGCACGATGCCATTGCTTTTCGGCTTCTTTAACTAGTAATTCATTTTCTTGCTCAGTATCCGGCTGTGGAACCACCTCATCCTTGATCATGTCATAAATGTTGCTGGCAAATCCCTTTGTCATTAGTCCCTGCTGTACCTTTTGCGCTCGTCGCCGCTCTGGTTGATTGCGGTAACGTCGAAAAAGCTTTAACGCTAATTTCTTTGCTACTTCGGCTTGGTCTTCGATAGTAAATTGAACTAACGCATCATCAATATCATTTTCACCGATCTTTTTCTGCCGTAAATGCTGGCGAATAACTGTCGGCCCCTTTAATTCCGTATTCATCACGGTCCGCACATAAGAATCCGCATAAGCATGATCATCGACCAATTGTTGCGCACGGAGTTTACTAAGAATTGGTTCAATAAACTCTTCTGGAGTATCGATCTCTTTTAGCTTCTTTATAATGTCACTCTCAGTCCGCATTTGATAGGAAAGGTAGTCTAACATCCGGGAATATGCTTTGGCTTGCTGGTCAGCCGTCGTAATCGCTGCAATTTGTTTTTCATCTAATTCCGTTCCCTTCATTAAATGAAATTGGATTAAAACGTTTTCAGCAACCGGAAATGCATACTTGCCATCAAGATATACATTATACCGACCCTTCCGTTTTTGTGCTTCAATTTTAGAAATTTTTGCCATTTTTAAAATTTCTCCTTAACATTTTCTGTTCTCAACCGTTTATAAAGGTGTAAGCAGTGGCCGCTACTTAACAAAGTAAATCAAGCAAAGGAAGTTTTTATCATGCAAATGGTTCGTAATTTCAAATCCGCCAAAATCCAACTCACTATCACTAATAATGACCATCCCAAAGGCGTTAAGCATCCCTTTAATAATGCTAGCGATGGTGTTACTAATGATCAGGTTGCACGATTTAGCTCTGCGATTGAAATGCTCACCGCGGAAAAATGCCTTGGTGCAGATATCATCGTTACTAACCAAGTCACAATGAACAAGTAATCAGTGGAGGGAATAACATATGCGTACATTAAACTTAACTTTTAAAGGCAGTCTTGGCAAAAAGCATTCATTAAAGCTATCATATGCTAGTGGCGATCTCGATGCTAAAACAGTTCGGAAAGCAATGGAAGAAATTGCTCAAACACATATTTTCGTTAAGGATGGCGAAGAACTTTACCAATTACCCGTATCTGCAAAATACGTTGATACTGTTTCAACTGTTATCTTTAACGATGAACATAAGTAAAAACTAAGTAAGCATACTAAAGATTTCAATAATGGAGACTGGAAATTTTCCGGTTTCCATTTTATTTTTTTCTTTCCACCAACTGCCAAAAGTGCTTTTTAGCGTGCAGTTCTCCCTCATGACACTCTTGCAGAGCAGCATTTAACGCAGCCCCTAACATGATAATATAACCGGAAAAATCCAGCCATACCATCATTGCAATAAAGGCTCCAATCGTCTTATAAGAAATAACCCCATGGCTAAATATTAATGTATAGAAAGAAAACAGTCGCGATAATCCCATCCACAGTAATGAGGAGAGGAACGACCCAGCCAGGGCATATCGTAACCGCACCTTCGCATTAGGCACAAAATAGTACAACAATGTTAAAGCAATGAACAGCACCGCAAAAGTTACCGGCCACCGCAAAGAACTAAACAGGGCAATATAATCACGCCGGAAATTAAAAATCGGTTGAATACTTTTAAGAACCTGTTCCCCAAAACCGTATAAAATAATGATAATAAAGATAACTACCAACAATACGATCATCCAGATAAATGAAACAATCCGGTTCATCACGGGATTTTGATTTTCGGCGATTCCATAAGCATGATTAACGCTTCGCTGAAAAGCGGCAATTCCCTGACTAGTGGACCATAGTGCAATCAAGGCCCCGGTTGTTAAGACACCACCACTCCCGTGCCGTAAGAAATCATAAATCAGCGGCTGGATAAAATCGTAAACCGACTCAGGGATTGCAGTTGACAGGTAGGCTAAGATCGTCTTGGCATCAATTCCAATCATTGGCAGTAAATTTCCGACTACCATCACTGCCGGAAAAATAGATAGTAAAGTATAGTATGCCAAAACAGCAGCAGAACTTGAAATCTGGGCCATTGTAATATGTTGAATTAATAACGCAATAAAAGTTTTACCTTTGCCCGGTTCCTTGTCCATAATAACCTCCGAAAATATTTTATAGGTTCAATTATAACAAAATGCCTCCCCGACAAATATTACATTATTACTACGCAACGGTTTTGCTAAAACTCGCAAATGATATATTACCTAAAAATAGGCGCTAGTGCTCGGTAAAGCTGAACTCTAGCGCCTTCTTTTATGCTGTTAATTGTTTCTTTATACTACTTAATTTACTAAATGGCATTGGCATAAAGCCTATATCTTTAGCAATTCTTAATGCTTGATCGCTCGGTGAAGATATCTTATCGTTATAAATTAGCATTAGCTTAGGAGAATTATATTGAAATGATGAATTGTTTTTAATATCTGAAAATTGAAAGGCAGTCTGCATAATATTTCTATTATTAATATGATTAGTAACATCAACAATTTTTAAAGGATGTGTCTTCTGCTGCGCAACAACATACGGAAAATTATACTTGACACCGCTACGTCCCATAAAATAGCTGGGAAGACCCCCTAGATCATTTTGGTTTAGAGTAGCAATTACATCATCAACAAACATTTTTTTAACCTGAGAATGTTGTGTAAAAGAGAGATCACCAATTTTTAAGATTGCTGATGTTATATTTAATTTCATTCTTGGAAAGTCTGCAGTCGTACCAATATTATATAAAATTCCATCATCGGACAACGATACTTCATATTGACTACAGATTTTCCTAAGTACTTGTTGACGTGCGTCTGATAAATTGACATTCATCATTTCTAAATTATCTAAGGTATAACCATCATCGTCTAATTTAATTTTATTATCCTTGCTTCGCGACAGATAAAGAGTAATCTTATCACCAATATTATCTGTAAAAGGAGTAATAATCTCATCAGTATCATCTAGCTTATTAATCTGATAACTTTTGCTTAAAAATCGATAGTAATTATTAAGTAGTTCTTTAGTGCTTAGGGGCATTTTTGCACCTCCTATACAAGGTTCTGTGAAAAAGTCAATCCTTGAGTTTCAAAATTATTATAATCTAAAAATGCTATTAATGATCTCGTTGCATCATCAGATAGATCGGGATAGTTCTTAAAAACTGACAGCGGTATAGCATCAATACCATTATTATGGGTTTCATCAAAAATATGAACATGTGGTGTAGGAATATGCTCATGTGTTTTCCCATTAATATCAATACGAATCATCAACCCCTTCTTACTCCGCAGTACGTAAGTCAGGTTGTCTTTTCTATGATGTCCTTTGCGGTTTTGAATTACTATAAATTTTTCATTTGCAGTAAACTTACCATGGCCCTGTATCTTAGACTGAGTAAATTGAGCAGCAATATTAACATTATAATCATCTAATTCCTTAGGTAAATCATGTAACTGCTGATACTCTTTATCTTTCATTCGTTTCTATCCTTTCATTAAAGGGATCATACTATCTTGCAAATTTGCAACACTCGACATTTCATACTGAAAACACAAAATCAATTATCTTTTGCATCTTATTTTATCATAAGGAATACCCAAAAATCCCCTAACCAATGGCTATATACCACTGACTAGAGGATTTTTTATATCATTATTAATTGTTATTCTTCAACATGATTACGCTTAGCCGAAATTTGGTAGAAGACCAGCGCAACAATGGCGAAGAAGATTGGTCCGGCAAGTGTCCAGAATGCTGTTTGATAATCTTTGTCCATCAATGGTTGAACGAATGTGAAGACAATCCCAACAATCAAGATTAATTCAACAAAACAAACTAAAACATTTGTCCAAAAGCGGTTCTTAAAGACAACAAATGGTCTATTAAGATCTTTCTTAGCCTTAAAGAATGGGAATGCCCCGATTAAGAAGATGTATGGGAAACAAGTCGAAACATTCGCCATATCCGTCAAAATCAAGTAAAACTGTTGGGCTGCATTACCCCCAAAGGCAACAAGGAAGACAATTACACAGACAATGGTAGCCTGTAGCCACATCGCATTAGCAGGCATCCCCGCCTTATTGAGCTTTGTCAGTTTCTTTGGCCATAAGTTAGGGTTTGAACCAAGAATGAAAGCTTTAATTGGGGAATAAAGCAAGATGAACAATGCACCCAAGAATCCTAACGTTTGTGCAAAAGCAACGATCCGCGTCATAACGACCCCAAATGTTAGGGCCGCGCTGTGAGACCAGCCAAGTGATTCACCCATGGTAACCCCTAATTGATTAAAGACAACGTAAGTAACGTTACCAAGGTTAACACTACTCTTAGTCAAAGTTTGTTGGTAATTGACTGACCAGCCGAGCATGAAAATCATTAAGACATAGGTACCAATTGTAAAGATACTTGCAATAATTAATCCCCGTGGGAATGTCCGTTCAGGGTTTCTCATACTATCCGTAACTGAACCCAATGATTCCATTCCACCATAAGCAAAAATAGCATAAACAACAAATGAAATAATAGCAATTGGTGTTTGGAATTGTGGATTAGGCGAAGTAATAAAAGTTGAAGCGCCATGAATCGGCTGCTTTAAAATCCCCTTATCAGCGATTAAAACGATAATGCTGACAATTACAAAGATAACATTAACAACAATTGTAAAGATTCCACCAAGTGAACCAACTTTGGCGATTGCTGTCATTCCCCGTGAACTACACCAGGTTGCGCCAAGAATTAAAATAATTCCTAACACCCCAATCAATTGAGTAGATGTCAGTCCAAATGCATGCCATTGCTGGGTCGTATCTTTACCAAAAAGCAATGCAGAAAAAGTAATCCAAATCCGTGAAGCAGTTGACACCATCCACACGATCCAGGACGCAAGCCATACGAAAGTACCGACAAAGGCAATCCGTTCGCCAACTGAACCGGCAAGCCAGGAATAAATCCCACCTTTAGCGTCCTTAAAAGTTGAACCATATTCTGCCATCATTAAACCACAGGGAAAGAAGAAACAAATCCCTGCCAGTGCATACCAAATAATACTACCATAGCCCATTTGCAAGTAGGCGTTTGAAACATTCCCAAAGCCAAAAATGGCGGTAATGATCATCGTCACTAGTCCAAAGGTAGTAATCATTTTCTTATTACCACTCTGTTCGTCCAAAATAATGCCTCCAAAGCTTAAAATTCTTAAATAAAAATAAGAAACTATTTAATAATTATTAGTATAGTCGTCTTTAAAAAAAAGAAAAGGCTTTTACAAAATTTCACATTACATTCATACCATTTATTGTATTTTTATGCTATTTTTCACGAATTTATTTGCACATTTGTATATTTAACGGTAAATGATGTATGCCCTTTTTACCAATTAATAATTAATTTCACATTTAACCTTAATAGTATTGATAGCGTTTTCTAGCATTGATATAATTAAGCCGTGATTTTTTCACTCTAATATATGATTGTGAGGTGGAGTAAATGAGTGAGAAAAAAGGTATTAATACAATGGAACTAACCCTTTTGATTGTCGGCTCAACAATTGGTTCCGGAGTATTTGGAATAACGAGTGATTTAGCTAGTGCGGCCGCTCCCGGACCAGCGATGGTTGCATGGGTAATTGTTGGTATTGGTGTTTTAACCCTAGTCTTATCGCTAACAAACCTATCCCAAAAGCGGCCAGACCTTGATTCAGGTATTTTTAGCTATGCAGCTGCCGCATTTGGCCCATTAGGTGAGTTTATCTCCGGATGGGCTTACTGGCTTTCCGCGTGGCTTGGTAATATTGCTTTTGCTACGATTACGATGAGTGCCCTGGGGACATTTTTCCCACGTTTATTTACAAATGGACAGAACTTATTCTCAATTATTGTTGCAATTATTTTAACGTGGTTCTTAACATTTTTAGTTAACCGTGGGATTGAATCAGCTGCCTTCATTAATTCAATCGGAACAATCTGTAAAATCATCCCCTTAGTTGTTTTTGTTATTTGTGTCATTCTCGGTTTTAAGGCCGGAATCTTTACGGCTGACTTTTGGGGTAATGTGACAGAAAACCTAGGATCAAAAGTTGAAACCGGCTCAATCTTTGACCAAATAAAAGCCTCCATTATGGTAATGATGTGGCTATTCGTCGGGGTTGAAGGTGCCTCAGTTCTTTCCAGCCGGGCTAAAACACGGACCGATGCTGAACGAGCTTCAATCTTTGGTCTAATTAGCTTGCTTGTTATCTACATTGTCGTTTCAATTTTGCCATATGGAGTCATGACGCGGGCCCAGTTAGCGGCTGGCGGACAACCTGTCCTTGGTGCCATCATGCAACACCTTGTCGGAACATGGGGTGCAGCCCTCATTAGTATTGGTTTAATTATTTCTGTATTAGTCTCCTGGCTTTCATGGACAATGCTTCCAGCTGAATCACTAATGCTAATGGCAGACGATCAAACCCTTCCAACATCATGGGGTGAAGTAAACGATAAAAAGGCACCAACTCGTGCTTTGGTTATCACGGGAATTTTGCAATCAATTTTCCTCTTTTCGTTACTGTTCACATCATATGCTTACAACTTCGCCTACACCTTGTGTACTGCAGCAATTTTGATCTGTTACCTACTCGTCGGAATCTATCAAATGATGTACAGTTGGCAACACCAAGAATGGGGTCAGTTCATTATTGGTTTAATTGCGACCCTCTTTGAATTGATGGCAATGGTTCTTTCAGGGTGGAAAGAAGTAATGGTCGTTTCAGTTGGATTCATTCCTGGCTTTTTCTTCTATATCCAAGCATGTAAAGAATTCAACCACGTAATTTCCAAAAAGGAAAAGTGGGCAATGGGAATTATCGCAATCTTTGCTGTAATTTCCTTAGTATTGGTTATTAACGGCACAATTTCGATTAATTAAGGAGGACACAAAAATGGTTGAAATAGCACATTTTGGCGTTGAAGCATGGTTAAACAAATGGGAAAAAAGTGCAACTTATGATATCTCACAAAGTACAATTGCTTCTCTTAGTATGCATGATTTATTAAATCTTGACGGAAATAATGGCCAAGAATTTTATGAGATGCTCGATAAGCAGCAAATGAATTATGGCTGGATTGAAGGATCACCGGAGTTCAAGAAAGAAGTTGCCAAACTTTATCAACATGTTGACCCGGAAAACGTCTTACAGACTAATGGGGCAACCGGTGCCAATATCTTAGCCCTTTATGCCCTCATTAATCCTGGCGACCATGTAATCGCAGAGTACCCTTCCTATCAGCAATTGTATGATATTCCAAAGTCATTGGGCGCTGATGTTGACTACTGGCATATTCATGAAGAGGATGATTGGTACCCTCGAATTGAAGAACTAAAGAAGCTCATTAAACCAACCACTAAGATGATCTGTCTAAACAATGCCAATAATCCAACCGGGACTGTTCTTGATAAGGAATTTCTTGAGCAGGTTGTCGATATTGCTAAGTCTGTCGGTGCTTATATTTTAGTCGATGAAGTCTACTTACCACTTGACCACCCAGAAAAGTTCACACCAATCATTGATCTTTATGATAAAGGAATTTCAACTAATTCGCTTTCTAAGACCTATTCCGTTCCTGGCGTGCGAATTGGTTGGACAGCCACTAACGCTGAATTAGCAGAGCTTTTCCGCAAGTTCCGTGATTATACAATGATTTGCGGCGGGGTATTTAACGACCAGCTCGCTACTTATGTTCTCCGTCACCGCGACCAAGTCCTGGCCCGCAACCGAAAGCTAGTTCTTGGCAACCTCGCAATTTACAGGGATTGGGTTGAACATGAAGACCGTGCAAGCGTTGTTATGCCACAAGCGGTCTCAACTTCTTTCCCTAAGCTTGATGTTCCCGTTGATATTCATACTTTCTGTGAGAATCTCCTACACGATGAGGGAGTTCTCTTAGTTCCGGGAACCGCCTTTGATACTCCTGAGCATGTTCGCCTTGGTTACTGTGCTCCTGAAGCAACACTAAAAGAAGGATTGAAGCGTCTTTCAAAATACATGCACCAATATGACTAAGTATTAATAAAAGGGTTAGAAGACCAATAGTAGTTTCCTAACCCTTTTGTTAATTTAAATTATTCAAACTGTTTTGCCACTTTTTCCGCAATCTCACGGTAATGTTCAAGGTACTTAGCATAATTATCATCATACATGTAATCAGCATCTGCTTCTGGATCTTGAGAAGTCAAAATCTTAGGACCATCGTTGGTAATAACCAAGGTATGTTCATATTGGCAGCTCCAACCACCATCAGCCGTCTTTGCAAGCCAGCCGCTCGGATCACTAGTATCTGCTTCCCAAGTACCAGTATTAATCATTGGTTCCACGGTAATCGTCATCCCATTACGAAGCCGAATGCCTTGACCATGCTCACCATAATGCGGAACCATTGGATCTTCATGCATTGTTGGTTGAATACCATGGCCAACGAATTCACGGACATCCCCGTACCCATTTTCATCTTCTGTGTAATGTTGGATAACAGCACCAATATCACCAATCCGATTGCCAGGAATGCATTGGTCGATTCCCATGAATAATGACTTCTTGGTTACATCCATTAATTTTTGGATTTCAGGGGAAACTTCACCAACGGCATAGGACCAGCAAGAATCACTAAAAGCACCATCAACACTGACAACAGTATCTACTTTAACAAGGTCACCCTTCTTTAAAATTAACTTCTTGCGGGGAAAGCCATGGCAGATTTCATCATTAACACTGACACAAGTAGCATACTTGTAGCCTTCAAAACCAATCTGTTCTGCTTTAGCACCAGCTGCTTTGAAGTATTTCCGCGCGAATTCTTCAATTTTCCAGCTTGAGATGCCTGGTTTAATAATTTTTCGTAAGCCAAGGTGCATTCCTGCTAAGGCTGCCCCAGCTTTTTCCATTGCATCGATTTCTCGAGGTGATTTTAAACTAATCATTTTCGCAATCTGCTCCTTATTTACAATCTAACATTAATAGTATACCACTTGTCTGCCGTGATATCGTAAACCGTGCTATACTATATGAACGTTAAGAATTAAATGGAGGTTATAAAATGGCAAAAGCACTTGTAGTATACGCAACAATTACTGGTAATAATGAAGACGTTGCGGATATTATCACGGACGCACTAGAAGATTTAGGTGCGGAAGTCGATGAAGTTGAAATGACCATGGCTGATCCAGCTGACTTTGAAGACGCTGATATTTGTGTGATCTGCCCTTATACTTATGATGAAGGAGCATTACCAGAAGAAGGCCTTGACTTTTACGAAGACCTGCAAGAAGAACAATTAGCAGGTAAAGTCTATGGAGTCGCTGGTTCAGGCGATACTTTCTATGGCGACGATTTCTGTGTTGCTGTTGATAAATTTGGCGATGCACTCGCAAGAACCGGTGCAATTAAGGGCGCAGAAAATGTTAAAGTCAACCTTGCACCTGACGAGGAAGATATTCAAAAACTTGATGCTTTCGCTAAGCAATTAGTAGAAAAGGCGGCTAAACTTAATGATTAAGGATTTATGGGAAAAGTATAAGTCAATCATCGCCTACCTATTTTGGGGCGTTGTAACAACGGTGGTTAACTTAGCAGTATTCCAGATCCTAAGTCCAGGGTTACACTGGAACGTTGCGCTTTCTACCGTAATTGCTTGGTTTGCATCCGTTTTAGTTGCATATTTTACTAATAAGGTCTGGGTATTCGGCTCACATTATACGACCATAAGTGACTTTATCGTTGAAATTTTACGCTTCTTTTTCTATCGGGGACTAACATTGGTAATTGACTTAATTATTACTTACGTTGGTATTAAAGTTCTTAAATTTGATACTCCCTTCCAACAATTTATCGTTAAGTTTATTGATAACGTAATTGTTGTAATTGCTAACTATGTTTTCTCAAAGTGGTTAATTTTCAAAGATAACCGTGACATTGCAGATAAATAGAGTATGCACAAATGGCATCTAGCGTTCAGTATTGGACTCTAGATGCCATTTTTATATAATGAAAGCTTTTTATTTAAGCTGCAAATATTTTGCAATGATCTTAAGGATTTTCTCGCTGGCGTGACCATCCCCGAATGGTACTTCTGCTTGTTCCATCTGCCGATACTTTTTTTCGTCATTTAACAATTCAAAAACTGCTTGTTGAATTGTGGTCGGGTCTGTCCCAACAATCTTTACCCCACCAAGGCTAACTGCTTCTTGTCGTTCTGTCTCATCCCGTAAGAGTAAAAGCGGACGATGCAATGCTGGCGCTTCTTCCTGTAAACCACCTGAATCGGTAAGTAAAATCGTACTCCTTGCAGCAATATTTAAGAAATCATGATGATTTAACGGCTCAATGAGATGAATTCGTTCATGATCACCTAAAATCTCATTGGCAAGCGATACCTCTTCTGAATAAGGATAAATAGGAAATATCAAATCAACATTACTATTTGTTTCTACAATGTCACGCATCGTATGGAAAACCCGTTTCATCGGTGATCCCATATTATCTTTACGACGCATCGTCATCAATAAAATGCGATGATCTTCTGGAATTTTCTGAAGTAAAGGATGCGTAAAATCGCCTTGTAGAGTATGGTTAACATTATCAATTGAAGTATTACCAGTGACATAAATCCGTTTAGCTGGATGATGTTCCTGTAACAAATTATCCCGTGCCCTTGTAGTCGGCGCAAAGTAAAGGTCAGCTAGGTTATCAGTAAGCCGGCGATGCATCTCATCTGGAAAAGGCGAATATCGTTCATAAGTACGCAGACCAGCCTCAAC
The DNA here is from genome assembly GCF_014635905.1 of Limosilactobacillus caviae. Classification (GTDB taxonomy): domain Bacteria; phylum Bacillota; class Bacilli; order Lactobacillales; family Lactobacillaceae; genus Limosilactobacillus; species Limosilactobacillus caviae. The sequence goes on along the minus strand of NZ_BMDS01000004.1, from coordinate 196,982 downwards.
GTGCCCAAGTGAGATATGATGATAAAAACTAATCAAGCTGGCAGCTAAACTCGTTGTCGCGTCACCAGCTACAAGAATCATATCAGGCTGTCCAGCATTAATAACGTTATTTAAATTATGCAAAAGCTGACTTAATAACTCAACTTCATTGGTGCTGGCGATATTAGATGCGTCAACACTAAAATCAATCTTAAAATTCAGGTATGCTAACGTATCGTTTAATAGCTGAGAATCCCCGGTTGAAACAAGCACTGTTTGCCACGTCTCGGTATCACGGTGCATGAGGTTAATAATTGGCGCCAACTTCAAAACCTCAGCCCGCGTGCCGAATAAAAACATAACCTTATATGGCGGTTGCATCCTCCACTCCCCTTTCTACTGTCATACTCCCAGTTTAAGAAACTTTATAATTTTCTGCAATAAAAAAAGACGTAATCACTCTACAAAGCAACCACGTCAGCAATTAATGGTCCCATCCGGATTTGAACCGGAATCGACCGCTTAGGAGGCGGATGTACTATCCAATTATACTATAGGACCAAGTCAAAGAATATTATCGCATTTACGAAGCGCTTCGTAAAGACGATAATCATTCTTTTTTAATTTTCTCCATTTTGACGACGGTGTTTTAGTCGAATCCCCTTGTTTTTCCGGTTCTTCTTTTTTCGTCGTTTTTTCGGTTTTGAAAAGCCATTAAGCGTCTTATCCATTTTCTTTTGCAAGCGTGGTTCACCAGTTAATTGTTCTTTTTGCAAATGGCGACTAGCTTGTTTATTAATTGAAACTACTTGCTGCCCTTTTTCCGGCTTTTGCTTCGTTAATTTATTATCACCGACATATAATTTTGTTAGCTCATAATCGCTGTCGGCGAGCAATTTCTTAAGGTCACGGATATCATGATCATCACCTAGACTAAGCGCTAATCCCGGCTCACCCTGCCGTCCGGTTCGGCCAACGCGGTGAATATAAGTATTCAAGGCGGTTGGCAAGTCAAAATTAATTATTGCTGGTAGCTTAGGAATATCAATCCCCCGAGCTGCTAAATCAGTAGTTAACAATAACTTGATTTGGCGTTTCCGAAACATCCGCATTGCTTTTTCTCGTTGCGTTTGTTTTTGCTTACCACCAAGCGTTGCAACGGGAATGTGTTCATGGCGAAGACGACTAGCTGCATAGTTAAGCGTACGCGTGCTATTGAAAAATACTAATGCACGAAAGTCCTTAATGCTGGTTAATCGCCGTAATGTTGCCGCTTTTTGCGCATTGGTCCGAGCACTTAAATAACCATGTTCAACCGGCCCCTGCGATGTATCTTCATCACGAACATCGATAACCTCAATGTCCCGACCAAACATCACATTTAATTCATCTAAAACCGGTGACTTAGTAGCAGAGAAGAATGCTAATTGAGCGGATAATGGCGTCGCACGTTCAATATCTTCAACTACTGCAAGCGTATCATCTTGAAGCATATCATCAGCTTCGTCAACCACCATCGTCATTAAATGCCCAAGTTTCAAATGATGATTATCAAGCATGTGCAGAACTCGTCCTGGTGTCCCAACAACAACATCAGGATGCTGATGAAGCTTCATAACCTGCCGGCGTAAGTTAGCACCCCCTGTCAAAGATTGAACACTAACTCCAATTAAGGATGCCCACTCACGCATTACTTTTGTCGTTTGAATCGCTAATTCTTGTGAAGGCGCAAGAACCAATAGCTGGGTTCCTTCGCCTGGCATAATCTTAGGCAAAAGCGGTAACGTAAAAGCAAGGGTCTTGCCTGAACCAGTTGGTGCTATTCCAAGGACAGATTGGTCGGTTTGTAATGCCGGTGCAACAGCAGTTTGAATTGCTGTCGGTTGCTTATATTTTTCATCAAAGTGTTTTTGAAATTGTTCGATCAAATTAAACCATCCTATTCTTGATCGTTATCAGCGGGGAAAACTAATTGGGCAGACTGGCGTAAGGAATACATCACTGAGTTTACAGTCTTCGATAATTCTAACCAGTGCTTGTACTTCTTCATTTCTTCTTCATCGTCAGGATTGTTAAAAAGATCCGCAAAATCGTTCATCTCATCAGTCATTGAATTCTTTTCAACTGGTGCTTCAATTGGGTGCGCATTTTGATCTGCATCATAGTAAGTTACTTTAGTAGTATTAAAAATACTATCAAATACCAATGTATCCTTTAATCCGTAAACTTCAGAATCAAGGTGGGAGTTGGCAGTTTTCCCAAAGTTTAATGTAACGGTAAATTTATCATAATTAAGGATTGCAACACCTTTTGCATCTACCCCGGTCTTAGCAAGGGTTGGGAAGTATACAACTGATTCAGGTTCGCCATAAATCGTTACAGCACCGTAAACAGCATAAACTCCTAGGTCCATCAATGCTCCACCCGCATACTTAAGAGTAAAAATATTCGGGTACGGTTCTTCGCCAGCTAAGACCTTGTCATAACGTGAAGAATACTTCATTACAGTCAAGGTTGCACCCTGAACATGGTGGTCTTTCATCTCATCTACTTTCTTCAAAGCAGCTTGGTAGATCTTTGTATGAATATGCCGAGCCGCTTCCACCAACCGTGCCTTAGGATGGGCAGCAAGCAAAGATTCAATCGCACTGTATTCACTCGGATTAACAAAAGCCGGCTTTTCAACAATAATAAATTTATCATTTTCGATTGCTTTTCGTACTTGTTGATAGTGCAGGCTATTTGGTGAAGCAACGTACACTACTTCAAAGTCACCGTCTTCAAAGAAACGGTCAAGATCATCATAAAACTCGGTAGCACCGTAAGACTTACCAAACTCTTCAGCCCGTTGTAATGTCCGCGAATAAACTGCTGTTAACTTGTACTTACCAGTCGTCTTTGCTGCATCTAGCATCTGATCAGTAATAATATGTGTTCCAATAACGCCAAGTTTTAGCATAAAATCAACTCTTCCTTTTCAATTATTTCTTTGGTTACATCTAATTTTAACAATTATTGCGCGTTTTTAACAGAAATGAAATCTTCTGATAATAGAAATGTGTGTATAATTAGTTATGTTATAAATGACTTATCACTTAATTGAGGAGACTGATAAAATATGAGGAAAAAAGGAATGTTACTTTTCGGCGCGGGACTAATGGCTGGACTCACTAGTACTTTAGGGTTCAGTCGTGCAAAGAAAAGCAATAGTACGATTTCGTTGCCTATCTTTTATGCCGGCACATGGCAATATTATGATAAAGAACGAGATCGCTCTCATAAAATAACAATCTCTCCTGAATTAAAGCTCGGTATCGATAATCAAATCATTCCAGCAACGGTTCAACAGATCAAGCCCGATAAGTTAGTTTTCCTTGATCGATTTGGTTATCATATTACTATCCGAGCAAATGAACAACGACCAGTTTCACTAACTGATGAAGCTGATGATCAAGTTTACACCATTCACCCCTTAAAATAATGTTGGCGCTGTGATTCAGCGTTTTTTATTTTTAAATTTTTTTAGTATATTGCCGATGGGCAGGGGCCTTATAAGACTGCATAAATGCTAAAATCTGGTCAAATTGATCACCAAAATAAACACTATTCAAATAAGAATCTTCAACAAAACCCGCCTTATTCATTTGCTTAAACAAGTCCAATAACGGATCATAAAATCCTTTAAAGTTATAAAACGTAACTGGTTTGTTATTATCTCCAACCGTTGTCCATGAAGCTGCTTCGCTAATCTCCTCAAGCGTTCCAAAGCCACCAGGAAACGCCAGTAATCCATCGGCAAGGCTCATCATCGTTTGTTTCCTAATATCCATGTTAGGGACGATTCTTACATCCGGCAACTCATTATAAATAGCACCACGCTCAGCTAATTCTGAGGTAATAACCCCATGAACCATTCCGCCATTTTGTAAAACGGTTCGTGCTAAAGTCCCCATTAAGCCAAAGGCGCCGGCACCATAAACTAATTCGATGTTATGGCTAACTAACCATTTACCCAAACGTTGAGCTTCATGATTAAACACAGGATCATTTCCATCGCGTGCTCCGCAATATACTGCAATTCGTTTGATCATTAATTATTCTCCTTCAATATTTTTTAGGGAATCTAATTGATGCTTGATTGTTGCTGCGGCGCTTTTTATTTCCTCATCTTCTAAAGGATAAAGCTTCAACAGTAACAAATTGCCTATTCCCTGACGACCGATTAACGCGGGAAAACTAATATACGTGGAATATTGCGGCTGATAAATTGCAACTGGTAAAGCCAACTGTTCATCAGCATAAATAGCCGTTACAATCCGTAATGTCCACGCTGTCACAGCACTTACATTATAGCCTAAACCATCAAGTGTGTACCAATTACTAAGATTAGCCTTAATCTTTAACTGGCTTTGGTCAAGATGGTGGCCATTAATTGCAGCTGTTAATGGCTGTCCGTTAACCCGCACTGTTGACCATGCAAATACCTGGTGTCCGTCATGTTGTCCATAAACAAAGCCAGTAACATTCGCAGCCGCGACATTTGCTGCCTCCGCAATTGCACGATAAAGGCGGGATGTTTCAACTACGGTGCCAATCCCAATCACTTGCTTTTGCGGTAAGCCAACTGACTGCTGGAGAACGGCGGTAATAGCTTCATTAGGGTTTGTTAAGTTGATTAGGATCCCGCTAAAGTCACTTTTAAAAATCTTATTGCCGATCTCTTTTGCCTGACGATAGCTGGTCTCCAGTTCAGCCATTGGTTGCTGCTTTAATAAGGCGCTGTTACCAAAGGCCGTAATAAGAATATCTGCATCTGCCAAGGCAGCATAGTCCTGAATGATTATCTTTGTGTGTACGGCAAGCACTGTTTGGGCATCATTTAAATCAGCTTGAATAGCAACTGCCAATTGATCTTTTTCATCAATTAATACTAGTTCGTCGACTTTTCCATTCATGACTAGTTGATTGGCAAGCATTTGTCCCACGTGTCCAAGGCCAATGATTCCAATTTTTCTCATCTTTAGATCTTCTTTCTATTTCCCGGGTAATAATCTAAAATTAAAATTCTAGCTAATGAGGTCCAGAGCATTGAATCATCAATAATCTGGACCTTTTTACATTATTATTTTTCTTGAAAATCTTTAACTTCTGGAAAATCACTAATAATTACATCACGAGCGCCCCTTGAAAAATCAAAGTCTGCCTGTGCATCATAACTTTCCTCATGATCACCTACATGTAAGATCACTTGACCGGGCTGCAAATCTACTTGAACTCCTAACTCAATTGCAGCTTTAACCAGCCGTTGAACATCATCAGAGTATGCATCGCTAATGGCTTGTAGCGGATGCTGGAAGTTAATATTTTTAGTATAACGGTCATTTGCAATCTTCAAACCAAAGGATAATAAATCTCCATCATCAAGTTGGTCTGCCAACTGGCCACTGATTGTTAAAGACGGGTCATCTACACGGCGACGAACAAATTTTAAAGCAAGCTGATACTCACGAGGCGCATTAAATTCAATAATGAAATTTTGTAATTCTGCAATTAATTTTATCGCAGCTTCATGCATCCATGGCAGTTGATCTTTCGGCTTTTGCAACGCCACTTCATTATTGCGTTTCTTTACTTCTGCCAGCCTTGCAGGTAAATCATCCGGTAATGGTGAAATGATACTATTTAAAAGCAGCAATTCAAGGAAATTAATCGTATCATCACTAATTCCCGTTCGTGATAAGGGATCAAGGTCGAAGTTACGAAATTCAAGATAGTTAATTCCCTCACGCAAAGCATCATCGATATTCCGTGTATTATGACGTCGTAAACGAACCGGGCCAAAGAATTCCTTCATACTATAATAGGTCCCATCATTCATGAACTGTTTTAGTTCTGCAAAATGCTGATCATATGAAGCATAGGTAACCTGTTCATCAGCAAAATTGTCATCCCCATAGTCACTGCAACGCAAACTCCGAACAGGCAACTGCAGGTCTTCAGGAATACTGTGCGGCATATCCATTGAAACCGGGCTTGCCCCATATAAGTACGTAAACAACCATTGGTAAAGGTAAAAGTTTTGTGCCAATTTGAAGTATAGGTGATTTTGAAAGTCAATGCGATTAGGATACTGCTCCACATAAAAGCGCTGGTAAAGTTCGTTGATTAGCTCATCATCTAAGCCAAAGTTAACATGAACGTCTCCTAAAATTTCTTGAACAATACCATATTTTTTACCTAAATAATCATGAGTCTGCTGATCCCATGTTTTAGTGAAAGCAGTTTGTAAATATTCCAAATCATGCTGATAAGTTGGGCCTGGTGCCATGCTTAGCGGCCATAATCGTTCGTCGCTTCGTAAATTTGAAATTGCAATCTGCTCTAGCATTTTTAACTGACGTACTGCATTCTTGGCTCCGACAACTGGCGCAGTTTCAAAATCCATCATGTCATCTGTAAAGCCTGAGTTCAAATAAATATTATATTGCCGTGAACGCAGATTTTCAGGATATGGATAACGACTTGCCCGCCCATTAGTCAAGATTCGGTGCTTCTTTGCCTCTAAACCAAACTTTGAAGAAAAGAGTTTGGCATTTAATGACGGCTGTTTTAAAGCTGCTTTAAGTTGATCATAATCGGTTCCCATCCAAGAATCCCTCCAATCATTCATTTTATTCAAAATCAACCATAACACTTTTGAAACATAATAGACAATAATTACTTAATTATTTTATCCAGATAATCACTTTAACATATATCAAAGAATGTTTAGTTTTTGTTAACGAAGGGCAAAATAATTTGTTACTACTGTCCCCATTGCCTTAGCGCAAATTAAAAGTGATTTTTCATTCAGCATAAATTCTGGACTGTGATGGGGATAGCTACCACCATCAGCCGGCTGACAGCCCACATAAAAGAAGCAGCTCGGAACAACCTGGGCAAAATAAGAAAAGTCTTCTGATGCATTTACAAAACCACTATCTTTGATTGCCGTTACTCGTGGCAGTTTCGCTTCTTTAAGCCATTTTTCAATTTCAGCTGTAAAGGACCGACTATTGTCCAAAACCGGATAATTATCATCGTACTTTAATTTACTATGAACGTCAAAGGAATCATCAATCCCCTTAATAACTTTTTGAATTGATGACTTAATAATCCCCCGTGTTTTTTCATCCATAATCCTAACGTCACCTTTTAAACTGACGCTTTCTTTAATTGCGTTATATGATCCAGCGCCGTCAAAGGAACCAATTGTAACACTGCCAACATCAAATGGGTTTAGTCGTCGCGACACTACAGTTTGAACGGTAGTAACGAAATAGCTTCCTGCTACAATTGCATCATGGCTTAGTTGCGGCATTGATGCATGACCGCCCTTACCTACAAAAGTCAAATCAAAATTAGCGCGCCCGGTTTGGGTTGGCCCTGGATGAAGCTGAATTATTCCTGTTGGCATCGTACTCATCACATGGATACCGACAACATTATCAACGCCATCTAATGCACCATCTTGAATCATTGATAATGCACCGCCTGGCGAAACTTCCTCTGCTGGTTGATGGATAATCCGCACAGTTCCGTTTAGCATTTCTTTTAATTCAATCAAACACTTAGCCAAAACCATCATATATGCTGTATGACCGTCATGACCACAAGCATGCATTACTCCAGGATTTTGTGATCTAAATGGCAGGTTGTTATCCTCTTGAATTGCTAATGCATCAAAGTCGGCACGCAAAGCCAAACACTTACCAGGGCGCGCACCGTGGATATCAACAAGAATTCCATAGCCATCACCACAGTCTCGTAAATCACAGTCCAAGTGCCGATAAAATTCTTTAATATATCGCGCTGTATTCTTTTCGTGAAAGGAAGTTTCTGGATGTGCATGCAAATAGCGCCGAATCTTGATAATTTCATCCTCATGTTCATCCAATTTCTTCATCAATGCTATTTGAAGCTCATTATTCATAATATCGCTCTCCCTTTAGTTACCATTATAGCAACCCCGCTTTCCAATGAGCACAGAATTGATGATATTTTGGAGTAGCTGAAAAATAAGAATTAATCCCCTTATTTTTTAAACGTTGTTCTTTCAAATACTCAACATAATTCATATAGATCGAATACCGTTGATTTTTAGGGACCTTACGCCAAGCAATGATGTCTTGCGGTCTTTTAATCAAGTCAGCATAGTTACCATTATGGTCATAGTCATGAGGAAATCGCCAATAATCCTTTGCTACACGACGAACTTTGCTATTTAACGGTTGATTAACATCCAGGTACTGGTGCGTATGACGATATTTCCCAACAACCAATCGTCCGCCGTAGGGAATACCATAATTAAAGGATTCAGTATTAGCAACCTGTTGCAACTGGTTAAGTGAATAATGATCAGGATTAGTATCAATTAGCCCGGTGGCAGTCTGACGATAAATATTCCATTGACTAACAAAACTGCCACTGTCGATATCAATAATAAATTCAATCATTCTTGCCGGGTTCTTTTTATAACGAATTGAATTACGAAATAACTGAATTTTCATGTTGTGAGGATAAGTAAATGACTGATGATAACGGTTATGAAAGTTTGCCCCTGTATTAAAATCAGCTCTTAAGTGGTTATCATGCAAATAGCAAAGTAATCGCTGAAGGTCATTCGCATTAGAATCAAGTCGCGGGCTATGATAATTACGAATATAAGCAATATTTTGCCGGTCAAGATAGCTACGAAATAGGTGAATTTTTCTCCCCAATAAATCAGTTGACAGTCCCTCAGGAGAGTCATAAGCATCTACCACTAAGTCACGGAAATAAGGATAAAAGTAACTAATTGGCGCTAATTGTGGTGCTAACTGATATTTCTTACTTAATAACTGCAGGAAGCGATTCTCATCAATTTCAGCATTCAGGTGGTGATTAAGGATTAAGTCTAATTGATCACGAGCAGTTAACCCGCTATTTATTAGTGATCTCATATAATCAACTGATCCTATTTGATCGTTTTTCATTACCTTCTCCATCTTATTTCCCAGGAAATTATATTCCTCTCCAGTAACAACGTTTTATATCAACATGATTTTCGTCTTTAAATGGAATACCTTCTGCTAGTAACATTGGACGCTGGTCAAACCATCCCGGAACCAAGCGCCCATTAGCAGTGACAACCCGATGACAAGGATGGTGCCCGCGACCGCCAAATTTACCAAGGACTTTCCCTACTAAACGGGCATTACGAGGACGACCAATTATCCGTGCAATTTGTCCATAAGTAGCCACGCGACCATTCGGAATTATATCAACAATATTCAAAACCGCGTGAACAAACTGTTCATCTATTTTAGTCGTTGTTAGTCACCTCTTTACTTGAAGTTAGTGAATGATGAATTATCAACTATTAATTCCCTAAATTGCTCATCATGCCACTACATTACAAAAAGCCCCCTTGTTTTTGCTAATTATAATAAAGAATAATAACAAGTGCTACAAGTTTTTCATAGAAGCCGTCATTGCTAATTTATTGCAAATTAATTTTATTATTAAAGTTATGGAATATAATAAAGGTAGGCAACTAGTTACTATGGAAAGGAGCGCTTAATTATGGATGATTTCTCACCTAATCGTAGAAACGTTGCTGATATTACAGGCTTAAACCGGTTTTTAACAAAGATGTATGGTTTAATGACCCTGGCGGTACTACTTTCAGCACTAACCGCTTGGCTTGTAATGAATGTTTTTGCTAAACAATTCACTGCATTTATGGTTAATAATCGCTGGGGGATTTGGTTAATTATCCTCCTGCCTATTATTCTAACTTTTGGAATTAGTTTTAACGCTACACGGAGTCCAGGACTTTGTTTCTTCTTACTTATTCTTACCGCAATTATCTATGGAATTTCGTTTGCATTTATTGCAGGAGCTTATGCCGGAACAGATATTGCTACTGCATTTGTTTCATCTGCCGGCGTATTCTTAACGATGGCAATAATCGGCACCTTCTCTCACCGTGACTTTACAAGAATAGGTTCATATGCCAGTGCTGCTTTAATTGGTTTAATTATCGCATTGCTTGTCAACTTCTTCGTTCAAAGTCCGATGATTAGTTATATTTTATCAATAATTGCAGTAATTATTTTCACCGCATTAACAGCCTGGGATGCTCAGCGAATGAAAAACATCTACCTTGAATGTGACGGTCAGATATCTTCTAACGGTCTCGCGGTTCTAGGTGCTTTGCAATTATATCTCGACTTTATTAATCTTTTTGTTAGCTTCTTAGATATCTTTGGTTCTGATAGCGAACGTTAAAATAATCGCCTAGTCATGTGGTAAATACCATCTATAACTAGGCGCTTTTTATTTGCTTATAATTATTCTTTTTTATATTTTTTCCAATACAGTGCTTCTTTGATACAGGGATAACGACGAACAAGGATCATTGTATATACACTCGTCGTTACAGCAAGCAATAGCCAAATTATCCATCCGTTATCAGGCAAGAATTTAAACCGTTCCCGCAATACCTCATTTAAGAGTTCAAATAAAACACTTTTAAAAGTAACTTTTAATCCTAATAAATAATTGGTAGCAATTTCAACAACAAAAACAAGTCCAAAGCCATACAAATAAGCCCATCCCCGGCAATACTTGAAAATATGGTTACCATACTTATCCTTCGCGGCGGTTTTAACAACGCGGACACTGAAAGTCTGAAACCAGCCTAGCATAATTCCAATCAGAATTAAGATAATCGTAACAGATAAGTGCCATTCGTTTGATTCAGTAAACATCGAGATTATCGTCATTATAACAGCATAAATCGGAATAATAATGAAACTAGTCTTAGTTACGGGTTCAAGTTGAAAGGTCCCTTTGATGAAACTATACATAACTAATAAACAAAAAATTAATAAGAGAGTCATGATTTATCCCTCCTAGTGTAACTATACGATAGATGGGCATGACTCTCCAACATTATACTTATGAGTGATTTACCGTAAAAAGATTTATCATTAGATGCTATCCAACATTGCTATTAATTACTTACATCTTATTGTAATAAGCTTGTACTAATACAATAAAGTCATTAATGGTGTATGAGGTGTCAAAAAGTTTTTTAGCTGATGTCGACCAATATGAGATTGGATCTTGGTGGTCAGTACCACCCAAATAACTTGAGACCATTGCATGAGTCCAAACCGTGCCGCCACCATCCTTATTTCCCTTTGTTACCGGAAGATTGCCCTGCTTTAAATTATAGGCAGTATAATAAGCAGCATTCGCAACTTGATTAGCAAATGCAGTGGCGGTATATTCATGCGGCATTTCAAATTGAACAAAGTATGGATTGGCATTGGGGCCTGCTCCCTCAGCCATATATTTGGTATCAGCGATATTCAAAATCTGTTGGGCATCAATAAAGGTATGAACAAATACCCGGGTGGTACCATAATTTTTCTCCATATATGAAACCTCACTATTAATCGTTGAGTTCTCATTCCCCGTATCGTGAATAATTACTCCCCGCGGTTTACCCGATGTCGTCCCATACTGCTGCTGAGTAAAGCGCGAAGATACCTGATGCTCAATATCCGCATGAGGATAGCCTGCTTGCGCAATATACTTATTGATGGCGTTGGTCATTACGATATTGGTATCAGTAGAGCGGACAAAGTAGTTTTTCCCACTATAAATGATTTGGGCATATACTTTATGGGGATCTTTATCTATCAGATAATAGCGGTTAACCTTGTACGTTGAGGCAGTGTTAAATTTAGTATTCGTTTCCCTTATTGCTGAAAGAGAATCATATATTTTAGCAGTATTAGTAAGCGTCACTGTCTCATCAACGGGATAGGAGTTGCTAACAGTCTTTGTTTGATGAGCATGGTACACACTAAATGCAAGACCAACTATTAATAATAATCCGATTATAAAATATGTTTGCTTTTGTCGTTGCTGTTTATTTTTTCTTTTTCGCATATAACTATTGTAACCGCTGAATTTGAAATTTGTTAGGAAAAATACAAAACACTAATTCATAGGACCGATAATTTTCACCAATAGTGACCTAAATTAGATGGTATTACCTCTAAAATATAAATGATTGTTAAATAAAAAAATTTATGATAAGATATTACTTGTAAAAAGTAAGTAAGAGAGGAGAATACCATTATGACAATTGAATTAGGCATTTCAACTTTTGGCGAAACTACCCCGCTTGAAAAAACGGGGAAAGCAATCAACCATGATGAACGAATTCGTAACCTATTAGAAGAAATTATTCTTGCGGATAAGGTGGGAATTGATGCTTTTGCTATTGGTGAGCACCATCGAAAAGATTTTGCCGTTTCTGCTCCAGAAATTGTTCTCGCAATGGGAGCTGCAAGGACAAAACAAATCCATCTTTCGAGTGCCACTACTAATTTGCCAACAATTAATCCAATCCGCGTTTATGAACAATATGCGACAATTGATGCGATTGCTCATGGACGAGTTGAAATTATGGCTGGTCGCGGTTCCTTTACTGAGGCATTCGACTTATTTGGTTATGATTTAGATAACTATGACGCTCTTTTCAAAGAAAAATTAGAGATGTTATTAAAAATTAACAACAATGAAATTCTTGATTGGTCTAAGGGTGATTTTACCCCAGCAGTTGATCATGTTGGGATTTATCCTCGTGCCAAAAAGCCATTGCCAATTTCACTAGCTACCGGTGGCAATATTAACTCAACAATTCGGGCAGCTGAATTGGGACTGCCGATTGTTTACGCAATTATTGGCGGTAAAATAACAGACTTTAAACCGCTAATTCAACTCTATCGTGTCGTTGCAGAAAAGACTGGCCATAATCTGGGGAAGATGCCGGTTGCTGCTCACTCCTGGGGATGGCTAAGTGATGATAATGAAAAAGCAATCAAGGAATACTTTTACCCAACCAAATTACTAGTTGATACTATTAGCAAAGAACGGCCACAATGGAATGGCATGACATACGACCAATACCTCGAAAGCATTGGTAACGACGGGGTAATTTTTGTCGGTGATGCTGAAACGGTTGCTAACAAAATCATTAAAATGATGGAAACACTTGGCTTAAAGCGTTTCTATCTTCACTTACCAATTGCTTCCATGCCGCATGAAGATATCATGAAGGCTATCGAGATTTATGGCAAAGAAGTAGTACCACGAGTAAAAGATTATTTTAAGAATAAAAGCAAATTAAATGACTTCTCGATTAAGTGGAAGGAACGCTAATAAGGGACTGAGAATTTTCTCGGTCCCTTATTTATTACGCGTTTTAGATATTTCATCTTGATTCTTATCAATACGATTAACTGTTAACGGATATTTTGCATCTAGTTTAGGAGTAATTTTCTTAATCTCAATCCATTTCCTTAATGGACCAAACATCATCCAGCCTTCAAACCACAAAACACCCATAACTGAGGATAGCACCACATTTTTAATTACAGAAAAAAGACATCCCCAGAGCATCATAAAGATAATATAACAAATATCATAAATTCTTTTGAAAGTTTTATATTCTTCGTGTCGTTGCTGAAGCTGTGATTGTAACAACTCATCTGCGGACTGAATTTTCTCTTTCTGCTTTGTTGATTCTGTTTGCGGAAATAAGTCACCGACCTCAACACCGAGTACTCCTGCCACTAAGTTTAGGGTTGAAATACTAGCATCTTCGCCAGCTTCTAATCGCTGAATCGTTCTTACAGAAACCTTTGCCTTTTCAGCAAGCTGCTCTTGTGAAAGGTGCTTCTCCATTCGTAGCTGCTTAATTTTATTAACCATTTTAATTCCTCCCTTCTAATTTTACTCTCGATAATACCCTTTCATATTTTTTCTTGCCACGTCATTTAGGCGACAATAACCCGTCAATTAGCCGTCAGCAAATTAATTTCCCGGGAAATACAAATATCGCTATTTTCTCTTATGAATTTTGTATTTCGATAACTAAAAAGGATTAACCAGTGAATAGCTATAAATCACTGATTAATCCTTTTTATTATTAATTGAAATGGAGAACTTCATTTACCGGCCGGCGCTTTGATTGATAGGTATTGATTGAATCGGCAGTTGGGTAACCTAGTGAGATACCAACAATAAAACGTTCATCTTCTGGAACCTGCAATATTTGATGAAGGATCGCGGGAAAGCGGACACTATTATATGTTGGAATAGTGCTTAATCCATTATCGGTAGCTGCTAGCATAAGATTTTCCGCGAACAATCCCGCATCAAAGACCGACCAATCAGGGGATGCCTTAGGAATTGTGATATAAAGGATAACCGGTGAATGATATAAGGTATCGCTGGCATTGGTCATTTTTTCATGAGCTTCATCAAAACTAGCAAAGTGGTGAACAATCTCATGGCGCCATTGTTTCATATTTACTTGCGCTTGGGGAGCCCATTCTTCACGCCCCATCACCGATAGATCTGGCTGTCCATGATTCCCCGCTTTATCTTGTTCATGATAAGCATTTTTAATTTGCTGAAGAGAATCACCCATTGCACAGTAGACCTGCCATGGCTGTGAATTAACCCATGATGGTGCTCGCTGTGCTAATTGAACAATTTTAGTAATAATTTCATGTTCAACCGGCTTGTCCTGAAATTCACGAACCGAGTGGCGTTGATTAATCGCTTCTTGTAATTCCATAGTTTGATTACCTCCTAATTAAAGCTCTTACTAAAGTTTAGCATAATTCAGGAAATAATTTTTAACATCTACCGTTTCAAAACTTATGGCAACAGTCCTGCTATTTTGTCGCCTAAAGTTGGATAAATTGCCATTATCTTCTGCCGATACTCATTACCATCAATCTGTAAACCAATAATTGGAATAAAGTTATTGATATCGTCTGCAGCGTAATCACCTATTTCACTAGCTCCTACCAATTGTCTTCCCTTAAAGACCAGTGTTAAGGTGCTAACTTGGTCATTTTGTCCTGCGTATAAACTTCCATATTTAAGGGGAATTCGCTTAATTTGGTACTGAGAGTCATCTGCAACACTATCTGCATTAACACCAACACGTGCAACCTCAGGAAAAGTAAAGGCAGCTTGACCAATCAACGGGTACGTAATTGGCTGGGTAGTCTCACCTGTTAAATAATCAAAGAGATACTGTCCTTCAAACTCAGCAACCGGTGTTAACTTAGGCTCTTGGCGGCTGACTACATCACCAATCGCATATACCCCATCAACTGAAGTCATCATATGGTCATCTACTTTGATGCCATGATGATCATATTTAATATTTGTATTATCTAATGCCAATTTCTCAATATTAGGATGGCGCCCGGTTGCATTAAGTATGTAATCAGTTCTAACTTCTCCCTGGTCGGTTGCTATGATCAACTCACCTTTTAATTGACTAACTTTTTGCGTGTTTGCATTAAAAATAAACTTAATTCCCCGCTCCTTCATTGCCTCAACAAGCATTTCATCTTCTGCTTGAGTAAATTCTCGCAATACACGATCAGAGTGAATAATCATCGTTACATCCGCACCGGCAGCCGCCACTAGGGTTGCTAATTCAAGGCCAACGAACCCCGCACCGATAACAGCAACTCGCGATGGCAGGGTTTTCAAGGATAGTAAATCATAATTTGTGTGTAAATACTCTTTTCCCGGAATATCTAAAATGTTGGGTGTTTGTCCTGTTGCAATAATAATATGGTCAGCCTGGTACTGACGACCATTAACGCTCACCGTTTTGTCACCGATGAAGTGAGCATAGCCTTCCTCAACATCATGACTTTTCTCAATAATTGAGCGCGTTTCATCTGGCCATGGATTGAATCGGCTAAGTTTCGTTTTCATAAGTGCCTGCCAATCTAATTTTGCTGGCTGACTAATGCCACGTCCCATTAGTTGCTGTGATTGAAGAACCGTTCGTGCTGCGCCTTCAAGAAAGATTTTGGGCTCACAACCATAATTCGGGCAGGTTCCGCCAAATTCAAAGCCCTCAATGACTAATACATTGTGATTCGTTTTTGCTAATAAGTTTGACATTTTATATGCTGCTGGACCAGAACCAATTAAAATTTCATTATATTCTTTCATGCTCGTCCCTCCAAAAAACACGGACCATTACGTTACTATTGCTTATTAAAAAATGTAAAATCTGATTCTTTACGTATATATATTATAGAGGTTGCAAAAACAATCAAGGAGGACACGAAAAAATGAATAAAAATTTAAGTCGTGAGCAGCAAATTGCACTAATCTATGACTGTTGGCAGAAAATGACTATTACCAGTGATCCTATGTTTGGATTGGTAATGCAAAATAAGAAAATTTGTCTTGAACTAATTAATCGCGCATTGCCAAATCTCAAGGCTAAGGAAATTGTCCAATTAGAGACTCAAAAAGATGTCAATTCTGTCAACTCTCATCGGGTTCGCTTTGATGTCTATGTCCGTGATAGCCAAAATAATATCGTCGTCATTGAAATGCAGGTCAACGATCAAAAAAATTTACCGGCACGATTGCGTTATTATCAGGAACAAGTTGACCATGGATTGCTACATCCAGGAGAAGACTACTCAATTCTTAATCAGTATCCCACATATATTATTATGTTCTGTAATTTTGATTATTTTGGTCGAGGATGGGCACGTTATGAATTTGAACTAACTTGTACTAAGGACCAGCATTTAAAGTTTAATGATAAACGAACAGTCGTTGTCCTCAACGCTCTTGCCAACGAATTCGATAAAGATGACCAAGCAATCAAAAGCTTCCTTGCTTTAATGCGTAATAAGAGTAACAATAATAGTAGATTTATTGCGCAAATCCAAAATGAGATTAAGCAGATTAAAGACGATCCAGAAAGGAGAAATGGCTTTATGAAGTACGAAATCAATTTGATGGATGCTAAGAAGAAGGAATTAGAGAAGGGCTTAAAGAAGGACAAAGAGCAGCAAAATCGGATGGAATTAAGACTTTGATTAGCACCCTTCAAGAACTGAATATAGAGCCTGTAGTGATTAAACAAAAAGTCAGTGAAAAATATCATTTAACTGAGCAAGAAGTTGAAAAATTTTTAAAATAAGGATAAACGAATAAAACGTCTTTTCCCTCTGCTTTGGAGCTAAAAAGACGTTTTTTACTTTACCAATGATTGATCGTACTTATTTACTACTCTGTTTAATTGGAATCCGAATAATCGTTTTCAAATTTTCTGGCTTAGTTCGACGAGGATCGGATAGGTAAATTTCATGATGATGACGCTGATCCGTGTAATTTAGTTGATACCTTGCTTGTTTAATAAAATCATAAAGTTTAGCAACAGTTACTGGCTCATTATCATACGGACCAACATGCATAACTTGTGCACACTGTCCCTCTTCGATTGAAGTTAATTTGACTGGTGTAAAATCCAACTTTTTCTTAGCAGTTGCTTCCTTAACAGCCCACTGAAAAACTTCTGAAGTTACAAAGCTTGGCATCCGAATCGCTGAAATGAAGTGAAAAGCCTCTTTATGCTGATAATCAACGCCCTTAACTCCCGGCTGCCACCAAAAACCTTCAAGTGGCGGAACCACAAAATCAAAGTAACCACCTGGTTGATATTCACCCATTTTACTCATCTTAATAGTATAGGCGAGACTATAAAGTAATTCGAGTGCATGTTGGTATTCCCCACCTGCTTGATTAGGGTCACCACTACCATGAACCGTTAAATAAGTCATAGTTGGAACATCAATTAGAGTAGGTTTCTTGCTCGGTCGATAGAATTTTTTCTCTTCTTTCTTAAAATCATAAGCCATATTTGATTTCTCCTTTTTGCTGATTAATAAGTGATTGCAGGCTTTGAAAATCATTTTAAGATTAATCTGATCCGATACTATTTTGGTGACTTCTTCAGTTGAATTAACTTTGATGCAGAAAAAATACAAGCAATTCCATTGGCAATCGTCAAAAAGATCAAAATATCCTCCAGCCAATCGTAACGGTTCGGAATTTCTGTACAAAGAAGAATTAAAAATAGCGAAGTAACACTCATTGTGCTGGCGAGCATCTGCTCATACTGCTTTTCCTTATTTGATTTTAGGTTTTCTCCTAAATTATTTTGGTGGTTATAATCACCATTTTCGTATTTCTTCTTAATGGTATCGTGAAGTGTCCTTAGTTTCATTGGCGTGTTCTCCTTACCGCTTTGTTAAAACTATAATTTTTATCATCAGTTAACATTATTTTCCGTCCTGTAAGGCTCTATTTTTAGTTTTCGCCCCTGATTACAAATTATATGTAGGCTCGTATTCATTTTGCGATAACGTTTCTTGGATTCTAGATTGATCTTGTTTATAGTTTTTTATGCTGAAAAATCCAATAACCGAATAGCGTAAATAAAATAGTATAGATGATAGTTCCCCACAACAGCTGTTGATTAGAAAGTAATGATGATTGATGATAAGTCGCATAATTATAATACTGGGTAGTTAAATTCAACATATTAAATGGATTCCATCGAATAATCGCACTAGGTCCCACATGAGCTAACAATAAATTAGCCGATAAACCACTACCCATAAAAATAATTAAAGCATTAGTTGCAATCACCACGGTATTAGAGTTAATTATACAGGAAGTTAAACAAATTGAACTAATGATTAAGGTGGAAGTAATTAAATCCACACCAGTATTAGCAATCATATTAATAACTAATGGCTGATGATATTGATAGGTAGCAGTCCATGAGACCGGATTATTAATAATTGGAAAAATATTAAGAAGAACCGTCACCAAAATTGCAATCCCGTGTAAAAACAAATTATATAAGAATAAGGTAATGAACTTAGCAAAAAAGACCACTGACCGACTATGTGATCGATATATTAAAGGAATAATCGTTCCGTTTTGAAACTATAAAGAAAAGATTGTCGAACCAACAATCACTAATAATAGCATGATAATAGTACTCGAATCATAGCAGGTCATCACTAACAAATTACTATAGGTCCGTCCCATTGCCAGCCCAATAATAATCATCACGATAACCATGACAATAACCATTAACCAGGGTAATTTCCGATGATTAAGTTTATATAATTCTCGATATAGCTCAGTACTCATTCGTCTCCCTCCTTTCCTATAATCTAATCTTTCTGAAGACTAGGATCCCAATTAAGAGGAAAACAACTACATAAATTAAGTTGCCAATAATCAGTTCATTATTCGTTAATGCAGAACTTTGGATTACGCTCGAATTCGATAATTGGGTAATAATATTAATCATATTAAGCGGATTCCAAGCAATTATTGGTTTAATGCCAGGAAATGTCTGCATTATAAGTCCTGAAATATTAGCACCGAGAAAGCCAATAAATAAACCAATTACAATCACAACTGCACTCGATTTAAATAATGAAATTAAGAGCATTGACAAGCTAATTATAAATAGCAAGTAGATTCCAACACCTAATAGGTTAAGCAATAGGGAATTGAACAGGGTATGCTGGTGGTAGATCGATTGCCAGGCAAAATGACTATTAACCAATACGGCTTTAATGATTAAAGTAAAAATAAATCCGGCAATTAAAAGAATAATGCTATATACGATTAGGACAATTAATTTTGCGACAAAAACTCCCCAACGATTGGGACTCTTGTATAGCAACGTGGTCATTGTATTATTCTTTAATTCCATTGCAATAAAGTTAGCGCTTAACGTAATCATGATAATAATCACCCACTGACCAGTGCCAAAGCCTTGAGAAATGAGATTTTTAGTAATATAAGCAGTCGGCGTTGCTGAATATAGCATTAAGCCGAAAAGGACAATCACCGCCACCCAAGAAGACCGCTGGTGGATCATCTTATAGAATTCGTGGGAAAGATTTGTTTTCATTGTGTATCCCTCCGATTCTTTTTAAGAACATTAACAACTACTTGTTCAAAATTTTGGTGAACCGGAGTTAGTTCGCGTAACATGATCTGATGCTGGTAAAGTAAATTTTGTACTTGATCAACGTCAGTAATATTAATAATTAAATAGTTATCATTCTGATGAACATCAAGCCCGCTATTAGTCAAAATTACTTTTGCAGCGGAATTGTCCGTAGCTTTTAACTTAACTTTGCTTACGGGAGTATTCTTAAATTGATCAATTGGAACATCCATAATAATTTCATGATGGTTAAGGATAATTACTGAGGTCATCACCTTTTGAAGTTCGCTCAAAACATGACTTGAAATAAGGAAAGCTGTTCCCGCCGTTGCATAACGATGAATAATTTTGCGGACTAAAATGGTTGCTTCAATGTCTAGCCCATTCATTGGCTCATCAAGGATAACTAATTGGGGATGATTTAAAAGCGCTAATGCAATTCCTAACTTTTGCTTCATTCCAATCGAATAATCGCCTGCTCGTCGATCAATATATTGATCCATTTCAAGCATTGAAACTATTTTTTCTAGCTCAGTCTGGTCATTAGTATAAAGTGATAAATTCTCACGGCCCGTCAAAAAAGGATATAAGGCTGGGTTTTCAATTAAAGCACCAACATGTTGAAGCGCTGTATGTTTAGTCGGCGTAATCTTTTGTCCATTAAAAATAATCGTTCCAGTAAACTTAGTTAATCCTAGAATTGTTTTCATTATTGTAGACTTACCAGCTCCATTAGGTCCAATTAGGCCAATAATTTCACCAGATTGAATTTTAAATGATGCATTATTAATAACTCTATGGCGCCCGTAATAGATATTGAGGTTTTTAACCTGTAACATTCTCATCACCCCTAATTTTGTAACCGTTTTACAACCTAATTATAAAATGGGGGGGGTAAAAGTACAATGATGGTTTAACGATAAAAGCCACTAGCCTGGAATTTCACCATAACTAGTGACCTATGAGATTAATATTTCCTGGGAAATATGCGATGTAATAATTTAGTTTTGCTGTCTAATTTGATTAATAGCGCCTTTCAACTCCTCGCTAAAATCGCCTAAGCCTTTCGTCTAGCAAATCAAGCCCCTTTACTACGACATACTTCGGTAATAGCATCTGGAGATTTCTCCTTTTCGATCCGTTTTCTAAAGTCCAGAAATTTGTTGAAGCACCATTATTTCATCCTAACAATTATTAAAAGTCAATTATTATTTTGGTAATCAATTAACTCTTTAATATCATGACACTTTGCGAGGACCTCTTGATATTGTTCCTGAATATCAGGAGCTACCCGTTCACCTTCATCAGTATCAACCATATGAATCTCCTCAGTTCCCGCCTCAAGAGCAGTTTTAAAATACCACATCTTATAGTGAAGGAAGTCTAATTGTTCTTGCAACTCAGCAATTTGCTTCATTACTGTTGCCTCTTCTTTAGCTAACAAATCGTAACGTGCATCTAAAGTTACATCGCCTGCCATACATAAATCAATAAAATGGCGGATTTCGCTGATCGACATTCCACATTTCTTCATACATTCGATTACTTCTAAAAAATTCAGATCATTTTCTTTGAAACTTCGTCGTCCTGCTTCATCACGGTCAACAAATGGTAGCAGACCCTTTTTATCGTAAAAGCGAAGGGTTGAAGTCGGTAAATTTAATTTTTCAGCAACTTGGCCAATTGAGTAACGCATAAATTTTTCTCCTTTTCCTGTTGACTTAAACCATGGTTTAACTTGTATGATAGCACATGAAATTAAAAGAAATTACAAGGAGTGATATTCAAATGCCAAAAAGTGAATTACAAAAGTTAATTGATGGTGAATGGTACAAGGTCAACGATCCAGAAGTGGCTAGTCGAAAGATTAACTCAGCAGTCCTCTGTCAAGAATTTAATAATATTCCCGAAAATGAACCAGCAAAACAGGAAGCAAAAGCTCGTGAAATATTTGGCTCAGCAGGAAAGAACTTAGTCGTTCACAGCCGACTAAACGTTGATTATGGGACGAATATTCATGTTGGTGATAATTTCCTCGCTAATTACAACTTAACCGTTTTGGATATTGCTCCGGTTAAGATTGGTAATAACGTTTGGATTGGTCCAAACACTGACATTTATACCGTTAACCATCCGCTGACCGCTAAAGGACGACAAGAACGTCTCGGCATCGGTAAGCCAGTAACAATTGGAAATGATGTTTGGATTGGTGGTCATTCAACAATCTGTCCCGGAGTAACGATTGGGAATGGTGTCGTCGTGGCAGCAGGTTCTGTCGTTACAAAAGACGTTCCAGATAACGTTGTCGTTGGTGGCGTGCCCGCAAAAGTAATTAAGAAGATTGAACAAGAGGATTAGATTATTAGTGTAAGTATTTTTGTCCTGCTATAACTTATCAGCCCATCTCTGTTAGGCAATTGGCTATTTGTTTCATGCACTTTCTTCTCTTGCGTACTAGGTCTAAAAATAGCAATAAAAAGGGTAATAAGATGAGATTTAATAATTCCTATCTTATTATCCTTTTTAGATACTTATTAATGTAATTCACTAATCATGACAATAGAACCATCATTATAAGATAAACTACTATTTCCTAGAGAGTTTACTATCATACCAAGAAAGTAATCCAATAATAAAAACAACTACTAATAACGCCAAAAAATACTTCATGAACTTTCAATCCTCCTTGTGCTGAATAATTTTCCAAACAGCATCATCAAATCTTCTTTTTTTAAAGTAATAAGGTTTATCTACTTCAGTTATTTTCCGTAAAACATGACACGGATTTCCCACAGCGACCACGTTATCAGGAATATCTTTAGTGACAATACTTCCTGCCCCAATCACCGTATTATTGCCAATCGTAACTCCTGGACATACAGTAACATTCCCACCTATCCAGACATTGTTGCCAATAGTTATAGGAATTCCATATTCATATCCTGAATTACGGCTCACCGGATGGATAGGATGCCCTGCCGTAATAATACATACTCGAGGACCAAACATAACATGATCACCAATTACAACTTTCCCAACGTCAGATATGAGGCACCCTGTATTAGCATAAAAATAATCCCCAATTTCAATATGACTTCCATACTCACAATAAAATGGTGGCTCTAGGTATATTTCTGTTCCATGTTTTATCCCAGACTTAGCGATTAACTCTCGTCCTCTTTTTATGTCAAACGGCATTACACTGTTATACTCACGAAATATCTTCTTAACTTTTAGCTGCTCCTGCATAATCTCATTAGTCGAAATATACGCCATCTCATTGTCACGTCGATAAAAATTATCCATTTTGATAACTCCCCTACATCATTTAATAATGTAATTATATTTGCTAATAAAACTGAAAACTATTAAAATATCATCTAAAAATATAAGGAAATTGTTTATGGATTTAAAAGATTTAGAAAATGTCAATTATAGTTTCAGTGATTATCCTGTATTAATTGAATATGATAATCTATCATCTTACCCAGATTTTCGCGCAATCAACCATTGGCATGACGACTTCGAACTCACATATATTTTTGATGGCCAAATGGACTATAACATTAACGGAATAATTATTACTTTATCCAAAGGAAACGGAATTTTTGTTAATTCTAAACAAATGCATTTTGGTTTTAGCGCAAGACATCAAAATTGTTTATTCTTATGTATCGTTTTTAAGCCAACTTTATTATGTATCAATTCAATCATTGAAAAAGAGTATGTTAAGCCCATCATTAACAATGGACTACCATTTCTAAAATTAAATAATCAAGACCCACTACAAGGGGAAATTTTGTCACTTTTACTAAAGATAAAAAAATCTACACATTCCAAATTAGCAATTCAATCTATACTATTCGCCATTTGGAACAATTTATATCAAATTCTTCCTAAATCCCCCCAAAAACTTTCAGAACAAAATAATGATTTTTCACTATTAAAGTCAATTCTTACCTTTATTGAAAATAATTATCAAAATAGATTAACATTATCTGACCTAGTAAAAAAATTCGGCATAAGCAAAAGTAAAATCATTAAATTATTTAATCGATACCTTCAGCAAACACCAATAGAATACTTAAATAGTTTTAGGATCAAAAAGGCCTGCCAATTATTAACTTCAACTGATCTAACAATTACTGAAATTGGGTTCAGCGTTGGTTTTAATGATAGTAGTTATTTTGCGAAAACTTTCAAACAAAAAATGAGAAATACTGCACGTGAATATCGCAAAAAACACGAGGAAGATAATAACTTAAAGACTGGAAAACATACTTCATCTTAAGCTATACAACGCACATTCAAAGGTAACCACGGATGATTAGATTAACTTGACAATTTTAGGCGCATCCTTTACCCTAAAACTGAATTAAATACTCGGTATGTGCAGGCGTACCCGAAACAAAATTGTGCCGTTGAGAAAGGATTATCTATGCTCTCAATGGCCTTTTTATTGATCATGAGTTTGGTTGCTGGCGTATTAACAGGAATTATCGGTATGGCTTCGTTAACCTTATATCCAGTACTATTAACAATTGGTGTTCCGCCTATTTCGGCGAATGCAACAATTACAGTCACCACAGTTAGTGCTGGTGTTGGAACTGTAACCTCTTCACTAAAAGAACTCAAATATCATTGGAAAATTGCTGGACTAGTTGCCTTGTTACGCACCATCGGTAGTACGATTGGAGCATTAATCTTGATCCACAGTTCTAATGCTGGATTTAAGAGGATCGTACCTCTCTTTATTTTACTTGCTGGAATTTTGTTATTCTGGCCTAACCATGCAAAAACTAGTAGCAGACGCCAGCAAACTCATCTGGTAACTGTTATTAGTTGGACCAGCGTTATGTTCATTGGCCTTTATAATGGTTATTTTGGCGCTGCATCTGGTTTATTAATGATTGCAGTTTTATCCAGAGTAGTTGGTGGTAAGTATGTTACTTACAATGCCATCAGAAACTTTGCTTCATTCATAAATAATACTGTTTCTGCAATTATATTTATCTGCTTACTACCAATTTACTGGAGTGTAATTATTCCATTGATCATCGGCCTATTTATTGGTGGTTATGTTGGTCCTATTCTCGTTCGGTACATTCCTGAAATAATAATTAAAAAAGTCGTTGGTATATTTGCAATTGTTTTGGCAGTGGTTCTCGCTTGGCAGGCATGGTAAAACAAAAAAGCATCGGTTTTGCGAATTTTGCGAAACCGATGCTTTTTAAATGGATTTATTTTTATTGGAGTTTTTACGCCGAATTGCATCCCTAATCTTTGGATGACGAATTACAATGCAAGCGCCATATGTAAAACTAGTGGCAACGTTTAAGAGCCACACGAACCAGGTGCTATGCCCACTAAAAAGTGCAACTACTGACAAGTCCTTCAAGACCTCTTCAAACAGCTCTTGTGAAACTTCGCCAGCATTTAAATGAGCCCCGTAGAAAATCTCAACACTAATTCCAATGGCAAACGTAATCAACCAGCCAATTAAATAAGGCCAATTTCTTTTAATCTTGAGAATCGGTCGTTGGTGTGAATCAACTTTATTGGTGTCACTAATTTTCACTTTACTAGCTTGGAGAAACCCAATCGACACCCCAACTAATAATAGGATTATCGCAATACAGATTGCTGTCGTGGATTGGATATTCTTAAAACTTAGAAGCATCATCACTGCCGAGTAAGCAGGGATAATCACCAGGTCAAATCGCGTCACCTTTTCATATTCGAAAGTTCCTCTAACAAATTTATAAATTAATAGGATTACAAAAATAGTCATTAATAATACCTGTCTTTAATTTTAATATTACATTGATATTTTACTATAAATTCATGAGGAATCTTAATTCTTAGGGATACTATTAACAATTTTAGAAAATTCTTGGCTAAAAACTGACTTCTGTAATTTGGTAGTGATAAAGTAAACCGCTACTTGGTTATCAAAGACCGTAAAAGCAATCCTAATTGATCCAATTTTGCCAACGTTAAGCCGAAACTCATAAATTGGTTGTCCATTAATCCGTTCCTTGCAGGCTAATTTAACTTTGGTCATCCTCATATTATTTTCCTTAATAATTGCTGCCTTGATTTTCTCCTTAATTACTGCTTCCTGCCTAGCATACTTTTTAAAGAAGTCCTTACAGCCAGGTTTGTAAAATTCTATATTCATTTGATTATTCGACCTTTACTTACTATCTGTGACTAATATATAGTTGGTGGCTACGAGGAAATTCACGTTTAAAGGCCCTTGTAACCTCATGCTTGGCAGTGCTCTCGGTGAAGTAAGTATTAGTGTCGTTAACGTACCCTTGTTCTGTGACCGTTACCTCACTATTATTCACGATAATCGTTAATGATCGATCCTTCTTATTGGTCAGCAAACTAACTTTCTGTTGATTTTTTGCCTTTAAAAGCTGCTTCAAGATAGACTTAGCCTGATTAATCGGTATTTGCCGCATTACAATTACCTCCACTGTACCATTCTAAAAATATTATAGTACTGTCGTATGCAGACTAATGCTGGTCTTTTGAACGCTTCTTTATTCGGCTTAACTTTACGGCAGAAAATATACAAACAAAGCCGTTAGCAATCGTTAAGAATATTAAAATCCACTCCAACCAAGCATAGCGTTCTGGAATTTCTGTACAAAGAAGAATTAAGAATAATGCAGTAACACTCATTGTACTGCCAAGCATCTGCTCATACTGCTTTTCTTTATTTGATTTTAGTTGTTTCATCTCGGTTGGGTTATTGTAATCCCCACTTTCATATTTTTCCTTAATGGTATCGTGAAGTGTCTTTAGTTTCATTAATCGCTTCTCCTATATATTACGTTAAAGTCCTTCATAATTATTGCTCATCTATTTTAATAAACTTAACTACCTGATTCTTTAGCGAAATCTTTTCCACCTCGAAGCCATAATCTAACAGCTCTTTCTTATATCTTAAGAAAGAATGATCGAGCGGTACACCGGCAATTTCTCCAATTTGCTCAAATGTTAGCGCAAAATCCCCATTCTCATTATTAGCGATGTATCGCCATAATTGATCATATTTACTCATTATTAATTACTTCCCGTATTATTTTTAGAACGCTGAGCAATCAGTGATTGTACTTTTTCGATTGCTTTCCTAATTTTAGTTTACCAAACCGCTAAAGTCGCTTGTCAATAATTATTTGTAAAATAAAATAGTTACTAACCAATTTAAGCAATAAACACATATAGTTTTGCTACCACAGCTTAATAGTTCTTACCACTTTTCTCTTAAATAATACCCCTTACTCATCTTTTTCGACCGTTTAACCTTACCAAACCCTTATACTATTGTCTTTTTGCTAAAATAGAGACGTAATTAAGGGAGGTGTACGTGTTGAAAATTAACTGTCATGTCGACAATTCTGTTGATGAGGAACGTGCTGAAATTTGGGTTCGAAAAATGACTCCGAAACTCGCTGATCTTTTGGAATATCTAAACAATAATGAACAAGTATTGTGGTGTAATCATGATAAAGAATTGGTACCAGTCCACTACCGCGACATTTTCTCAATTCAGACAGCTAATCACGTTTTAGAGGTTACGACTGCTAATAATCATTATATCTATCGAAAGCCCATTTCAATATTAAAAGATCAACTAACTGATGACTTTATTGCCGCCTCAAGAAGCGCAATTTTCAATTTTAAGCATATCGACCATTTGGAATTAATGGATAATGGTGCAATTGATGTAATCTTAAAAAATCACTAGCGAATTCCAATTAGTCGGCGCAAAATGAAAAATTTGAAAGTGAGGTTAGGGCTATGAAAAAATATTTTTCTTATATTATTAGTGGAATAAGTCTTGGTGAATTCTACGGGTTAATTATTTCATTGCTTTTTAGCTATATTTATGATCTTAATAATTATGTACCCTCTGCTCCCACATTTACCAACCACTTTACACGACCATTGAATGCAGTATTAGTTTCTGTAATCCTCTGGGGCTTGATGGGGCTTGTATTTAGTCTTGGTGCGTTAGTTTTTAAAATAGAAAACTGGTCACTCCGGAAACGAACCATCATTAACTTTATCATCTATTATTGCGGATTTACTCCTCTAGCAATTCTAGCTGGATGGTTTCCATTAAACCTAATTAACTGGTTAGTCTTTACTGTCATTTTTGTAATGATTTACCTTATTATATGGTTTATTAATTTTTACTCAATAAAGCAAGACTTAAAAAAAATTAATCGAAAATTGAATGATAAGCTTTAAAACACCTTAATATACTTGACTATTCGTAGAAAATAAAAAGCTCGTGCCAGATGACATGAGCTTTTTATTTTAAATTTGACTTAGTGCTTCATCAATTGGAGTACTACCCTCACGCATTTTAATAATTTTACGTTTGGTATTTTGATATTTTAAAATTTCAGATAAGGTTTTGGCAACATCATCAACGGTAATCTTACCAGTACCAGACTTATCAGTCATAACCGTTGGCTGCAAAATTGTGTAGTCCAAAGCAGTATAAGTTAAGTAATTATCAGCGAAAAATTTAGCAATGTTATAATCTGTTAACCCATCAAGGCCTTTAACAGTCCGCCATTTGTTTGGTTCAAGTGAGAATAAGGCACTTAACATTATAAAACGCTTAATGCCATTTTGCGCAGCTGCCTGCATAAGTTTTACAGCTCCAAAAGCGTCCGTTTGCAGTAGATCCTTAGCACCAGATCCCAGTGACTCTCCGCTTCTTTCAGACCCATTAGTTGATCTACGGCTTGAATTTATCAGTGCAGGCATTACTGATCTTTATGACTATTGGATTGAATACTATCCACAAGTGCCTAGTGATGACTTGCTAATGGTACTTCAAAGAACACTGACCGATTTATAAACAATATTATTTTGAGTAGCTAAGTCGGAGTTGGCCTTTTAGTAACTACAATTTTCGGCCCTGTTTGTTTCTTAGAAAACGCCAATAAATCAATCCAGCAGCAATCCCCATGCCAAGCAATGTTCCGGTTAAACTTCGCCACATCATGCTTGACGAAGTGGAAACCGCCGCCCAGATACCAACGATATAAATCAGCAGATTATTAATAACGTGCGCGGTAAAACTGGCCCATAAGCTCTTCCCCGCCACAGCAATTAGGGTAAAGAACATCCCCATTGCGGTATAAGCAATTACGAGGAACACTGCATTATACCAGGCTGCTTTGCCAAGTGACGATAAGTGAATTAAACCGAAGATAAATGCTGTTAGCCAAATCGTTATGGAACGACTGAAAATGCTGTCCAGTGCACCAAATACATATCCACGAAAAATGTATTCTTCAACCAATGGCGCACTCACAACCGTCATAACGAATTGTAACCACCAATTATTCATCGTTGTTACTGATGAATGGAAGCCAGTCTGCGCAATCCAAGAAAATAGGTAAATTAAGCCATCCGCCAAGATTGCATATAAAATTGGCCACCATTGAAAACGCCATTTGGATACTAACGGCAGCGATTGATGAAACAAGAAATGATTTAGCAGCCATCCACCACCGATAACAATTATTGGATAAGTAACTGTCATTATGATAACTGCCGTGTTTTCTGAGAAATTCAAGTGGTCAGCTACCGCTAGTGGCGCAATCTGACCAACAACCATTAGCACTAGAATTAGGAGAATCATGATTAGCGCTTTAATATATTTACGCATGCGGTTTCGCCTCGATTGGATAGTTTCTAAGGTTATTTTACACCTTGGGCCTCATACTGCGACGCCTTTATTTAACTGAATTAAGTTTATATTGTTGATCATACTTCAGAAATTTCAATTTTTATTTTCCATAATCACTTTCTCGGCTACCCCAACGACAAAGATGATAATCTGGCGATTGAAGTAAAATAATCCTCTTTATCTAACATACTTTTGCGGTCAAATCACTATTCTCAAAAATTCTTTAGTAACTAAATTACTTTTGAAAATATTTCAATGCTTATAATCCGGTTTTAAGCTTAATGATGTCCGGATTTTTGAAGCATGAGGTTAATATTGTAATTGCATAAAAAGTAAAATTACCCTAATAGACGATTTTAACTTTTATTTATATCGTAACTTTGGGAACTGCTCACAACACAACCTGTTTTTTGTCAAAGATGCTTTTTGGCTGACTAAAAAATCGACTTACAACATCACCAAATATGGCGGATTGCGTTAACTAAAGTAACCACTTTGTTTATGTAAAAAAGAAGGAAGTAGAAATGAATGAAACCATTTTGCACAGAAAAGCCTTTATTTTGGTGCTATCAGCAGCCACACTTGTGATGGCTCTGAGTATGCTGGCTCTCTCTCCTGTTGCTTCCAGTTTAATGGTGGCTTGGAACGTATCTTTCGCCCAGATAGAATGGCTAACCAC
Organism: Limosilactobacillus caviae; assembly: GCF_014635905.1. Classification (GTDB taxonomy): domain Bacteria; phylum Bacillota; class Bacilli; order Lactobacillales; family Lactobacillaceae; genus Limosilactobacillus; species Limosilactobacillus caviae. The sequence goes on along the minus strand of NZ_BMDS01000004.1, from coordinate 166,673 downwards.
CGTTTTCCTTTTAGTGATGTGTCTAAGCATGCTCGTCAGTCCATGGTTGTTTAATCGAATTTGTTTTCACAAACTGATTCTGATGATCTTAGGCTGTTTTATGATTGGAACAATCCTACTATCTCTTGCTCCCTGGTATTTAATGGCGTTAGTCGGCCGAGTATTAGAGGCAACTGCTTTAGGAGCAATGTTCCCACCTTATCAGTCTGCATTATTAGTGATCACAACTGGTTCTAGGCAGATTATGGTCATGGGAATTGCCGGCGCGGTCATGAGTTTTGCCATTGTTGGTGGACCAGCCGTGATTGAATTAGCACTGGTTTATATTAATTGGCGCGTTTTTTATGGTCTCTTAGCGCTACTGACAATACTTGTCGGCATAGGTAGCTTCACTTGGATAACAAATATCGTCCCAGTACATGTGTATAGATTCGACTGATACTCACTGCTTTATTCTTTAGGGATATTCGGTCTCTTGTACCTTCTCAATGTATCTTGGACGAGTCGGGAAATTCCATTGCTAACAGTTTTAGTAATCAGCTTATTTTTTTGCATCATGTTTATTAATCGTCAATTGTATTACGAGCATCCTTTATTGCAAATTCAAGCTTTACGTTACTGGCGATTTGATCTTTGCCTATTATTATCAGGTATGGCTTATGCATCATTAATTGATTTAACTACCCTACTTCCCTTGTTTTATCAAGAAATCTTAGGCCAGAGGGGCTTCGAAGTTAGTTTGAATTTATTAATTCCTGCCTTAACGCTTGTAGTTATAAATCTTATCATTAGTCCCCTCACCAGTTGGTTGAACGCAAATTTAGTAATGGTAACCGGTATGACTCTTCTAGACGCAAGTTTTCTACTATTTGTGATTGATAGCGATCATTTGACAACTTTCAAATTATTATTATTTTCTTGTCTAACGGCGATCGGTAGCGGATTAGTATTAATGCCTGCTACTACTCAAGGCAGCAACTTTTTACCAACTAAGCTTGTCGCACATGGAATTACGATTATTACCGTAACGCGACAATTATTTGGCAGCCTAAGTACGGCACTGATAACATTCCTGTTGACGATAAGTACAGGAAAAAGAGGCTTCACCCACAGTTTTACTTTTTTAGCGTTCATAAACTTAATTGTACTGGTATTATTAATATTCACTGCACTAGGAGGAAGTAGAAATGAAAATAACTAAAATTGATTTACTATACAGTGCTCCGGTTGAAGACGGCTGGCGCCCATCATTCTGTCGCATTTATACTGACAATGGCCTTTATGGGGACGGTGAAGTAGCACTTTCCTATGGTGCTGTTCGTCACGCGGCTTTCGCAGAAATGCGCGATCTAGCTCCCATGTTAATTGGAATGAATCCGTTGGAACATGAAGTAATCTGGGAAAAGCTATACCGACAGAGTTTCTTTGGTTTAAACGCTGGTCCAGTAATTTTTGGTGCCATTTCAGCTTTTGACATGGCTTTGTGGGACATTAAGGGTAAATATTATAATGCCCCGTTGCATGAATTGTTAGGTGGCAAACAGCGTCGGCAGGTTCGAGCCTATGCTAGTCAATTGCAGATGGGTTGGGGAGTTGGTCGTCATCATGCTGGTAACCCTGAAGACTATGCAGCTAATACCCAGATTGCCATGAATAAGGGATTTGATGCGGTTAAAATCAACTTTCTGACTTTCGATGAACAAGGCCAGCCAATTAAGCATAACAATCAAGAAAATCTCTTAACCACCGCTTACCTTGACCTGGCAGAAAGACGTTTACAAGCCGTCCGTCACGTTCTCGGTTCCAAAGCTGATTTGATCTTAGAAAATCATGCACTAACTGGAAAAATGGCAGCGATTCGTTTTGGTCAGCTAGCTAAGCAATATGCTCCTCTATATTACGAAGAGCCTGTTAAACCAGATCCCAGCCTATTGGCAACCGTTCATCATGAGACCGGTTTGCCAATTGCTTCTGGAGAACGTTTATATTCTCGTTGGGACTTTAAACGTACCTTTGACCAAGGAGCAATCCAAGTAGCCCAGCCGGATATTGGAACAGCAGGCGGCGTGACCGAAGTTAAGAAAATCTGTGACATGGCCGCTACTAGTGATATTGGCGTCCAAATACATATCACTGGCAGCAATTTGATGACTGCCGTTTCCTTAAATTTAGAATCCACCTTGCCCAATTTTGTCATCCACGAATACAACATTAATACGGCAATGCCAAAGATGCTGGCTCTAACTAAATATGATTATGAACCAATCAATGGCGAGTTAACGGTCCCAGATCGGCCTGGCATTGGTAACGAACTATCAACAGTTGCCTTTAGAAATAGTCAGATTGTGACTGTTAAATAAGATAGAGCATTATTGCACAAACAGATTTACATGATACTGATCAACAGTTGATACGCTAATTAATCAAAAAATCAGACTCTACAATTAAGTGCTGATAAAACTTAACATCAGTGCTTATTTTAGTTTAAAAAACGAAAGATGGCTGCACTCCCTTCTTCGTTTAAGAAAGGACCATCTTTAATGGATAATTCCATCAAAATTATGTTAGGAACCCCCAAAAATTTACTGAACCAGTTAAGGGAACCAATAATAAAATCAAAGTAATCAAACGAACTACTTACGGTTTTCGTAATTTTTTAACTCTCGTGTCCGAATTCTTCTCTCATTACCAAAGTTCAGGCACAAGCTGCTTAGCAAATTTATTCTATTTTTTATCAGCACTTCTTGACGAAAAGCCATAATTAAGACAAAAAATATTCTAATTTCCATCATTAAAAATGAAATTAGTATACTTCTAATCTATTAAGAACTCTGTTATACCAGTGCTCGTTGCCTATTTTATCTGTAAGTTAAAGAGCCGCCACGAATTTAACATATGTTATTAAATATAATCTTACACTTTTATTTTCTTTGTATACTTTGAATAAATTCAAATAGTTTAATCCGATCCAGTTCCGTTAGTTTACCAATTGGCCTTCTACTAAAAATGAATTTTTCGGGTAAACTATACGTTCGATGAATATCTACATAGGACTTTTTCTTTAACCCTGCCTGTTTCCATTCACAAATTGGGTAATACAATTGTCTGATTTTAGCTGATTTTTTCTGATATTGACTAGTTACCTTAAAAACATTGACCCAACCATTTTGAACACGAAGAACTAAGGCTGGACGAACCTTACTACCATTTTCTTCATCAAATGGAACATCAGCAATATAAATATCCATTGGTTGCATTAGCCATTAACCATCCAATCGTGAAAATTAGGTGATTCTTTAGGATCATAATGACCATTCTTATCAATTTTAACTTTTTCCTCTGGCAGTTGCTCAACCAGATTTGACCAGTCTAATGCTGTCGGTACTTTTTTGATCCTGATTTCATTACCTTTTACTTCAAACGAAACCTCAGAGCCTTTTTCTATTCCTAAAGCTTTTCGAATAGATACTGGAATAACCAGTTGTCCCTTTTGAGAAACTTTACCTGTTAATGCATTATCCATCTTCTCGCCTCCTTATTCGTAAGCCGTCTTACTTCTTACAATATAATTATACTAAGTTTTAATTTACTCAACGAGAATTACTCGCACGATAACAGTTAAACGTCACAGGAAATTGTAGTTCAACTAATTAAAAAGTACTCTTTGTCTAAAAATACATTAAGACTTAGAGTACTTTTCTATATTACGCACTATTAAGCAACGTAACGCCATTACTGGCAGAATCTTTTATTATATATTAATTTTACCATTTTTCTATTAAGAATTAATCAGAATATTCCACTCATATTGGCGCCAAAACCCAACAGAACGTAAATGTCTTTGCTTTAATTGAACTGCTAAGGTCTTAAAAAGATTGCTACTCATCATTACCCCCGTATCAACCCTCTATTACTTTCCCAACACCGTTACCACCTCAGCGGTTCGCTACTCTCCAATCACTCGTCGCTCTACTCCTCATTCTTGGGTGGCTATCACATGAGTCATTCGTAAGTAATCGAACTTTGCTATGCTCGTTCCAACACCGTCACACTCTCAACATGTGTCGTCTGTGGAAACTGGTCCACTGGCTGAATCGGCTTCGTTACGTGGTATCCCTGTTCAGCAAAACGTTGGATATCACGAACTAAGGTAGCGGGATTACAACTAACATAAATAACCTTCTCTGGCCCCATCTTACCAGTCGCTTCAATCAACGATTCCGCTAATCCTTTCCGTGGCGGATCAACGATTACGACATCTGGCTTTAGGCCATCTTCTTGCCACTTCGCAAATTGCTCTTCTGCCTTGCCAACAACGAATTTAGCATTCTTAATTCCGTTTCGTTTGGCATTGTGCTTGGCATCATCAATTGCTGCGGGAACAATTTCAACCCCGTAAACCTGTTTAGCATGCTTAGCGGCGGCTAATGAGATGGTCCCAATTCCACAGTAAGCGTCAATGACCGTTTGGCTACCATCTAAACCCGCATTATCAATGGCTGTTTGGTAAAGGCGTTCAGTTTGTTGCGGATTAACTTGGTAGAACGATAATGGGGAAATAGCAAAATCAATGCCAAGTAATTGATCATGAATTTCATCGGCACCCCACAGTGTTTTATTCTTGTCACCAAGCAAGCGATTAGTCTTCTTATCATTAATATTCTGAACGATGCTCTTTACTTCTGGGACCTCAGCAACAATTCCGTCAACAATTTGCTTTTCCATCGGTAAGCGTTTGGTGTTGGTAACCAAAACAACCATTACCTCATGACTGTAATATCCCCGACGCACCATCACTGTCCGGATCACACCTTTACCAGTTCGTTCATCATATGGTTGAATATGGTACTTCCGTAATAAATCACGGACAACTACAATGGCCTTATCAATAGCCGGATCTTGGATATAGAAATCCTCAATCGGTACTAAGTTATGACTGCCGCGCTTGTAGAAACCAGTTTCCAATTGACCACGAACTGTCTTCACTGGAACTTGGGCCTTATTCCGATAATGGTACGGCTTGTCCATCCCCATCGTTGGCAATACTTCAATCTCATCTAAATGTGCCTTTGCCAGCAACTCAGCGATTTGGTGCTGTTTAAATTTCAATTGGGCTTCATATTTCAAATGACCCAGCGGCGCAATCCCTGTCTGGATATACTTCTTATCCTTAACATCAACCCGGTCAGGACTCTTCTTTTGCCATGCCATCACCCGGCCCCAGGCAAAGTGGCTGGCAACTTTAGTGATCCTTACTGTGATCTCTTCCCCTGGCAAAGCATTGGGAACGAAGATGGGAAAATCATCAATCTTCACAACCCCGTTACCCTCATAAGTTAGGTCAACTACTTTCGCAGGGTACTCTTCATTTTTATGTACTGGAATGTTTAGTTTCAAAGTTATTCCTCCAATAATTTCAACGTTACAAACTTTTACTATTATAGCAAAATAAACGGCCAACTTCCTCTTCCAGAAGCTGACCGTTTTATTTACTTATTTTCTTGATCTTTAATATCGTCAATGCCATCCATAAAGTCTTTTTCGACCCGCTTAAAATCAGCAGAAGTCGTAATTGCGTCTTCAGGAATTTCATCCAAATTAGCAATAACTTCTAAGTGCTGCTTTAAGTTATGGAAGTGCATCGGCGCGTCACCACCATATTCGCCATCAAGGTTAACCATTAAGCGGTCTTCCTTATTTAATGGAATGACTTCAATATCAGTTGCCTTAGCATAAATAATTCGTGGATCATCAAGGTGCTTACCTTGAAGCGCCTTTGCCATTAAACTTAGCATATCAATGACGTTACTCTTCTTAATGATAATCATTGTAAACTTACCATCATCAAGAGAAGCGTCAGGAACAATCTGCTCGAAACCACCTACTGAGTTAGTAAGGGCAATCATAAACATTGTTGCATTACCACGATATTCTTGCCCATCATACTTAATCAGCATTTCAATCGGTTTAATTCGTGGGATTAATTCTGCACCCTTGGCAAAATAAGCAGCATAGCCAAATAATGATTTCATTTGGGATGGGACTTCGTAGGTTACCTCTGTCATTGTCCCACCAGCGGCAATGTTCATGAAGTAATTATCACCCGCACGACCAATATCAATCTTAAATTTCTTATTCTTTTTCAAGATTAACTTGGCCGCCGCAATCGGATCATCTCGTGGAATTCGTAATGCCCGCGCATAATCATTCGTTGTTCCGGCAGGGATAATGGCTAATGTCGGTCGGTGTTCTAAGCCCGCAATTCCATTAACCACTTCATTAAGTGTCCCATCACCACCAGCTGCGACAATTAAATCAAAACCATCCTTAGCAGCACGAGTAGCTTCATTTTTGGCTGAGTTAGGAGCAGGAGTAGTCGCAAAAGCACTGGTCTCATAACCTGCTTTTTCATAAATCGATAGGATATCTACGAGGTCGCTACGAAAAGTCTCACGCCCCGAAGTAGGATTATAAATTATCCGAGCACGTTTTCGCACGGTCATCCCTCCTAACTATTTAGCCTTCAAAGACTTCATCAATAATTGAGTAACAACTTGTGGGTTTGCTTTACCACGAGTTTGTTTCATAATTTGGCCCATTAGGTAACCAACAGCCCGATCTTTACCATTCTTGAAGTCTTCAATTGACTGTTCGTTATTGGCAAGTACTTCATCAACGATTGGCTGAAGCTGAGCAGGATCAGACAATTGAACAAGGCCATGTTCCTTAGCGTACGCATTTGGCTCCTCACCATCTAAGATACCCTTGAAGACTTTCTTAGCCATCTTAGAAGAAATGGTACCATCTTCAATTAACTTCACCATTCCAGCAAGGTTAGCAGGGGTTAACTTGGTATCCTGTAAATCAACTTGCTTATCGTTCAAGTATGAATTTACATCATTCATTAAGTAGTTAGCTACCCGCTTTGGTTCCCCGCCGTCTTTAACAGCTTCTTCAAAGAAGTCAGACATTTCCTTTGTTTGTGTAAGAACCATTGCATCATAATCACTTAGTCCAAGATCCTTAACATAGTGTTCACGACGCTCACCAGGCATTTCTGGCATTTCACTTTCAATTTCGCTAATCCATTCATCACTAACATTTACTGGTGGTAAATCTGGTTCTGGGAAGTAACGATAATCATCGGAACCTTCCTTTGTCCGCATTGAAATTGTCGTTCCCGTTGGTTCATCATAACGACGAGTTTCCTGAGCAATTGTTCCGCCTGACATCAAAACATTTTGGTGACGTTTTTCTTCAAATGCTAGTGCCTTACGAACATAGTTAAAGGAGTTGATGTTCTTCATTTCGGTCTTAGTTCCAAACTCATCAGAACCAATTGGACGAATTGAAATGTTGGTATCAACCCGCATGGACCCTTCTTCCATCTTCACGTCAGAGATTCCCGTAAACTGAATTCGTTGGCGCAATGCTTCCAAGTAGGCAACCGCTTCTTCTGGTGAAGCAATGTCCGGTTTAGAAACAATTTCGATTAATGGGGTTCCTTGCCGGTTCAAGTCAACATATGAATACTTGCTAGTGTGCGTGTTCTTACCAGCATCTTCTTCAATATGCATTTCTTTAATCCCGATCTTTTTCTTCTTACCATTTACTTCAATCTCAATCCAACCATCATGAGCGATTGGCGTATCCGACTGCGTAATCTGGTAGGCTTTTGGATTATCAGGATAGAAATAGTTCTTTCGATCAAAATGCATATGGTGGGCAATTTGCGCATGGAGAGCAAGGCCGGCCATGATTCCGTCATGAACTACACCTTTGTTTAAGCTTGGCAATACACCAGGATATCCCCAGTCAATAACGTTGGTGTTAGCGTTAGGCTGGTCACCATATTCAACGGGGGATGGACTATAAATCTTTGAATTAGTCTTCAATTCAACGTGGACTTCTAGACCGATTGTTGTTTGAAAGTTCATCTTAGTTTTGACCTCCTAACTTTGGTGTCTTCTTGTGGAAATCAGTTGTCTGTTCAAAAACATAACCTGTATTGTAAATGGTTTGTTCATCAAAGGCCTTACCAATGATTTGCAGACCAACCGGCATTCCGTTTTTAGCCGAGAATCCAGCAGGAATAGACATTGCTGGAAGGCCGGCCATGTTAATAGGAACAGTAAGGACATCATTCATATACATAGTTTGTGGGTCATCAATTTCTGCACCAATCTTAAATGCAGTTGAAGCACCAGTAGCACCAATAATTACATCATGATCCTTGAATACTTCTTCAAAATCTTGAGCAATTAAGCGCCGAACTTTCGCAGCCTTGTTAAAGTAAGCATCATAAAAACCAGCAGAAAGAGAGAAGGTCCCCAACATAATCCGCCGTTTAACTTCTTCACCAAAACCTTCTGAACGAGAACGAACATAAACATCCTCTAAGTTTTTAACATCGTCAGCCCGGAAGCCATAGCGAATTCCATCATACCGTTGAAGGTTAGAAGATGCTTCAGATGAGGCTAAAATGTAGTAAGCTGGAACCCCGTACTTAGTATGTGGCAAGCTTACTTCATCAATAACTGCACCAAGGGATTCTAAGTGATCTAAAGCAGCCTTGATTACTTCTTGAACATCTTCGTCTAAACCATCAAAGTATTCTTTTGGTACCGCAATTCGTAAGCCCTTAACATTTGTATTTTCATTTAACTGCGCTGCCCAATCTGGAACTTCTTTAAGCGAAGATGTCATATCCCGTTCATCGTTTCCGCTGATCAAGGCAGTTAACAAGGCATTATCCTTAACGTTTTGGGTTAACCAACCAACTTGATCAAAACTTGAACCAAAGGCAATGATTCCCCAACGTGATACACGGCCATAAGTAGGCTTCATCCCAACAACACCGTTAAATGAAGCTGGCATCCGGATAGAACCACCAGTATCAGTACCAAGCGCACCTAAAACATCCCCAGCAGCAACCGCAGCCGCAGAACCGCCTGAAGAACCACCAGGAACCCGCGTAAGATCCCATGGGTTATGAGTTGTAAAGAATGCTGAGTTTTCAGTTGATGAACCCATCGCAAATTCATCAAGGTTAGTCTTACCAACGTTAATATAGCCAGCATTATTTAACTTTTCAACAACAGTAGCATCATAAACAGGGTTAAAGTTTTCAAGCATCTTTGAAGCAGCCGTTGTGGTTAAGCCCTTTGTTAAGATGTTATCCTTAACAGCAAGCGGAACACCAGCAGTTAATTGGTCAGTGCTAATACCCTTAGCATCAATTTCTGCAGCTCGTTTCATTGCTTGATCTTCATTTAAGCTAATAAAAGCCTTAACTTGGTCCTCGTTACCTTTGATGTGGTCAAAAGTTTCCTTAGTTAATTCAGTTGCACTGATTTTCTTATTTACCAAATCATCATGCAATTGACTCAAGCTTGTTTGGTAAAAGTCCATTATTCGCCATCCTCACTTTCGTCAAGAATTGCCGGAACCTTGATGTAGCCACCATCAGTTTCGGGCGCATTGTTAAGTAAGGCTTCTTGTTCTTCTTTTGAACTCTTAACTGCCTTATCTTCACGCATTACATTTACCCGATCGGTTGCTGATGTCATTGGTTCGACGCCATCAGTATCAACCGCTTCGAGGTCCTCAAACATATCGATAATGTTTCCTAATTGAGTGGTAAACTTACCAAGTTCATCCTTAGGGAATTCAAGCTTAGCAAGTTCAGCAACGTGTTCTACCTGTTGCTCAGTGATTTTACTGGCCATTCTCTTTACCTCTTTTCCAGTAATTTAAATCTACATATACAGTTAACAATTTTAGCACAGAATAGGTTCTTATTTCATCCATGAACAAATAAAAAGGAGTTACCACTTCGCTTTTTTACAACGAATTGATATTCTCCTTTTTACTCTTAATAAGAATCAAAAATATGAGACTGGAAATTATCTGAACCAGCATTCCGATAAACAACTGCTTGGATTTCAGAATCAGATTGAATCTTAATGTCAATTGGGATTCCATTAGGTAAGTATTTCTTAGCCGCCCGTGTAATGTACTGAGTAAAACTCGTAATTTCAGTTTGACTATAGAATTGTGTAGTAACAGTAATGTGCATTCCAGACAAAGTTCCATTTTCATATTGGGCTTGGGCTGTAACCCCGCTTAGATTAGGGAAGAAGCTCTGAATCTGACTCTTAAAGTTTGAGAAACTGTCATCATCCGTTTGATCCGAGCTGTTGGTTGTGGCCGCACTTGCCTTCGGGAGGACTACATTCTTGTAATCTAACTTCCGCCAGTTGCTAATTGTATCACCGTTGTTCTTACTATAAGCAAAGAAAGTTCCACCAACTAAACTATCATCTGGTGCTTGTTTGTATAATGCGATAACAATCGGAACATTGCCGACTCCAGACTTTTTCCGAACTCGTTGAAGAACCTTTTCCGCGGCAGCTTCACCTTGGCGACGAAGCTCACTATCACTAATCTTCTTAGTTAGTGTCGGTCCGCCTGTTTTAGTTTGATAATTATATTCTGAATTTAACCCAATACCGATTGTAATTCCGCGAAGCTTCATGGAATTACCACTCTCTTGCATATAATCCTGTTCTTCAATCTGCTGAACATAGATTGGGTTAGGATTACTCTTCTTTCCTTGCGCTGGATTTAACCCTTCTGGATTACTCTTCGTTTTCCGTCCAAGCCAGTTCTCAATAGTACCGCTACTAAGATATTGACCTTCTTGGAAAATATAGCTCTTTGTTGAAAAGACCCGTTTTGAAATCTGAGTTAATCCTGATTCAAAACTCTTAAGGTTATATTGATTATCATTTTGTGAGACATTTACCCCACGAGCCTTACTTGTTCGGTAACGCCCATTCTTAATCACACCTTGATAAGTACCATTACCTGAACCGGTTGTTGAATAGTTTTTGGACGATGACTTTCCGCCAAAACCACATGATGCAAGCAAGACGGTACACATCAAAACCGCAGCACTAACGGCTATTTTTTTTACCTTTCGCTTCACGATTTACTGTTCCTCCTTCATCGCTTGGCTAAATTGCTGTTCATTCCACACATCAATCCCCAAATCTTGGGCCTTTGTGAGTTTACTACCAGCATCAGCACCAGCAATGACAATATCTGTTTTCTTTGAGACGCTTCCGGTTACCTTGGCACCATGGTCTTCAAGCCAAGATTTTGCTTCACCACGGGTCATTTCTGTTAATTTACCAGTCAATACTACCCGGCGATCGTTCCATTCACTATCAGGATTAGTATTTGACCGTGAGCCAAGATAAGCAAAGTTTACCCCAACTTCTCGCAATTCGTCAATCAATTTAACAACTTGTTGATTAGCAAAATAAGTTACAATACTTTCCCCAATTGTTGGGCCAATTCCATTAATTGCGGAAACTTCATCCGCACTAGCTTTCATTAAGGCATCAAGATTACCAAAATGTTCCATAATAATCCGCGCCGCCTTTGCACCAACATGACGGATACCAAGACCAAATAATAAGCGCTCGACAGAATTATTACGACTATTATCAATCGATGTCAATAGGTTGGTCGTTGATTTCTCACCAAATTTATCTAAAGTTAATAATTGGTCATGATTAAGGCGGTACAGACCAGCAACATCATGAACTAACTCTTTATCCCATAATTGTTCGATAATTTTAGGCCCTAACCCGTCGATGTTCATTGCATTTCGTGAAGCAAAATGTGCTAGTCCTTCCTTAATTTGTGCTGGACACATCGGATTGATGCAGCGCAATGCAACTTCCTCATCAAGATGGACTAACTCTGAACCACAAACGGGACATTTCGTTGGAATTTCGTACTCAACAGAATCGGCTGACCGTTTAGCTAAGTCGACCTTTGATATTTCGGGGATAATATCACCAGCCTTATGCAAATAAACTGTATCACCAATCCGAATATCTTTTTCACGAAGATAATCCGGATTATGCAAGGAAGCGCGGCTAACCGTGGTTCCTGCTAATTGAACCGGATCCATTACTGCTGTTGGCGTTACATTACCTGTTCGTCCAACTGTCCAGACAATATCACGAACAATCGTTGCTTGCTCTTCTGGCGGAAATTTATAAGCAATTTCCCACCGTGGCACCTTAACGGTATTACCAAGTGCCACTTCAGTATCAAGATCATTAACCTTTTCAACAATACCGTCAATTCCGTAAGTAAGCTTATCCCGTTGTGCGGTATATTCTTCAATATATTTTTCTATTTCTTCTCGATTATGGACGACCCGATTATTAGGATTGACATTGAATCCTAACTTTCTCATTCGTTCAAGCGCTTCTGCTTGCGTCTTAACGCCAAGTTTTTGATATTCAGGAACATAGTACATGAACGTATCTAATTCCCGACGCGCTGTTACTTGCGGATCGAGCTGTCTTAAGCTTCCTGCTGCAGCATTTCGGGGATTAGCAAAAACAGGCAATCCCTCTGCTTCACGTTTTGCGTTTAACTTTGCAAAAGCTTCTTTAGGCATATAGCATTCCCCGCGAAATTCAATTGATAGCGGTTCTGGCAATTTTTTTGGAACTGATTTAATGGTTCGCACATTAGCAGTAACATCCTCACCAATCGTTCCGTTCCCCCGTGTAGAACCTTGAACTAATTTTCCATTCTCATAAACAAGGGAAAGTGAGAGGCCATCAATCTTCAATTCAAGATTATATTCCGGTTTAACCTTAACATCACTATTTTCTTGTTGCCGTTGGTTAAAATCCATCAATTCTTCAATTGAAAAGACATCCCCCATCGATAGCATCGGAATCTCATGACGAACCTTTGTTAGTTGACTTTCTGCTGCTCCACCTACACGCTGGGTTGGCGAATCAGCTGACTTTAGCTGTGGAAACTGCTCTTCAAGCTCAACTAATCGCTGGTAGGCCCGATCATAAACATAATCTTCAACACTTGGGTTATCTTGTTCATAATACTCTTTGCCCCATTTGGTTAACTTGTCCCGTAATGGTTTAACCTCTTTTTGGGCTTGTTCAAGGCTCATTTCATTTACTGGCGTCTGTTTTTCACTCATCTCATCCGCCTCATTTCATTATTTTTGTACTTTAGTTATTGGGGCAAAACTTGCTAGCAGTCGTTTTACTCCCTGGCTTGGGAATGCAATGTCCAATTCCATATCATTGCCGCTCCCACTAACTTTCACTACCGTTCCTTGACCCCACTTCTTATGCTCAACCTTATCACCAGTCTTCCAGCCAACTTTATCAGCACCGGTTCCATTATTAGTGATTGGTTTTACCCGCTTACCTGCACTTCGATAAGTTCGCTTTGGTTGATCATGATATGTAGTAGCTGTTGCAGCAGCACGACCAAATGGGATTTTACTATCACTAATACTGTTACCAGATGGATTATTTTCAAACTGCAATAAATCAGAATCGATTTCTTCTACAAAACGAGATGGCTGGTTACGCTGAACGCGACCATAAAGTAACCGTGAAAAGGCATTGGTAAGGTATAGCTTTTTCTTCGCCCGGGTTATTCCAACATAAGCCAAGCGCCGTTCTTCTTCTAATTCATCATCTTCCATTAAAGCACGGGATAATGGGAAAATGCCTTCTTCCATTCCTACAAGGAAGACATCCGGAAATTCAAGCCCTTTAGCTGCATGTAACGTCATCAAAGTTACTGCCGGTGCCTGCTCATCAACATCGTCCTGATCTGAAACAAGAGCTAAATCAGCTAAAAAGTTAATGATCTTTTGGATATTTGAATCATCGTCATCTTTATGTTGTTCATCATATTCCTGTGTAACAGATTTAAATTCATCAAGGTTTTCACGACGAGCTTGTGCTTCAAGGCTGCGATCATCGTTAAGCATCTTATTATAGCCGCTTAATTCTAAAATTTGCTCAGTTAAATCCGTCAGCGTAAGGTATTCTGCTTGTTTAGTCAAATTAGCCATCAATTGCCCAAATTCATCAATCTTATTCCGGGTTCGCGCAGTGATCTCATTAGCAGTATCAACATTTTGAGCAGCTTTTAACAATGTCCATCCATTCTCATTAGCAAAATTACGAAGGTGTTCAACACTTGTTAATCCAATTCCTCGTTTGGGAGTATTAACAACTCGTTCAAAGCTCATCGAATCGGCAGGATTAACAATTAACGTTAGATATGCTAAGATATCGCGAATTTCACGCCGATCATAAAATTTGTGCCCGCCAACCATTGTATATGGAATACTACTCTTTAAGAAAGTTTCTTCGATCATCCGTGATTGAGCATTTGTACGATAAAGAACGGCAAAGTCATTAAAGTGATAACCATTTTTTTCTTGTTCTTCTTTAATCTTAGAAACAATAAATTGCGCCTCATCATGCTCATTTTGGGCACGGTAATATGAAATCTTATCTCCTTGCCCATTTTCTGTCCAAAGATTTTTCTTTTTACGATAGAGGTTATTAGCAATAACTTCATTTGCTGCATTTAAGATTGTCTGCGTCGAACGATAATTTTGCTCCAACATTACCGTCTTCGCCTGGGGATAGTCATGCTCAAAATTTAAAATATTATTCATATTAGCACCACGCCAACCATAAATACTCTGATCAGCATCCCCCACTACACATAAGTTTTGATACTTTTGTGCTAGTAAATTAACTAACCGATATTGGGCATCATTGGTATCCTGGTACTCATCCACATGGATATAATGAAACTTATCTTGATAAAATTCGAGTGTTTCCTGGTCACTTTCTAGCAACTCAATTGTTTTCATAATCAAATCATCAAAATCCAATGCTTGATTGGCTTCTAATTCTTGTTGATAAAGCTTGTAAGCACGGGCAACCATGTTTTCAAACATACTATTAGCTTCTTTGCTATAGTCATCAGGTGTCATTAACGCATTCTTAGCATTAGAAATAGCGCTAAGAATACTTCGTGGATCAAACTTCTTAGTGTCGATATTTAACTCTCCACAAATCCGCTTCATTAATGTCCGTTGCTCACTCGTATCAGCAATCGTAAAAGCACGATTATAGCCGATCTTTTCAATATCACGACGGAGGATTCGAACACACAATGCGTGAAAAGTTGAGACCCAGATCTCATTAGCACTCTCACCAAGCAATTTACCCACTCGTTCTTTCATTTCGCGAGCAGCCTTATTGGTAAACGTAATTGCTAGAATATTCCATGGCAATACACCATTTTCTTCAATCAAATAGGCTACCCGATGTGTCAATACCCGCGTTTTTCCTGAACCAGCTCCTGCCATTACTAACAGTGGTCCTTCTGTAGTTAACACTGCTTCGGATTGCTTATCGTTCATTCCTTCTAATAATGCTTGACCGTTATTCACGCTGTTCCATCCTCTCTAAAATTTCATCGGCTAATATTATACCAAATTAAGATCTTGTTTGGCGATTAAAATCGAACATATGTTAGGAAAAATAAAGAGACTGTGAAATATACCCAGTCCCTCATTATTTAGCGCTCCTTATTTCAAGTTAGGCTTGATCTTTCCAAACCTCAGTATCATCAACCTGATTCTTTAACGCAGCAAGGTTATCACTACCGGTAACCCACACAAATCCTAGTATTGCCTGATCACTGTCGCCAACATCATTGAAAAATCTAAACTTCCAATTATTCTTAAGAAGCCACTGACGTTGAATAGCACGTGACTGATAATTACGGATTACCATTAACAAACCAGTTTGAAGCGGAGTAATAATATGTAATGGCATTCCAACTGCACATCTTAGTTGTTCCTCATACTGGTCGACATTAGCTGTTGCATCATATACGTTAGCAATGGAAGTCAATCCTGGCTCAATGTTCTTCACATATAATGTCCCCGTTGATGTGACATAGAAATTAACTGAGAAAACACCGTGATATTCAAGTGAAGCTGCCACACTTTTTACAATTCGTTGCATTTCTTTTAGCATATCTTCATGAACACTTGCTGGTGTAGCCACAGAGATTAATTGACGCTCTTTATTATACTGCAGCTGTGCTAATGGGAAGATTTCTGTATCTTTTCCATCTGTTGCCGCTGTCATCGTATACTCGTTTGTATGTTCAATCCATGATTCCAATAAATATGTACCAGTATCAATGAAATCTGCTGCTCGAGTAATATCCGATTGCCGCTCAATCAGCATCGAGTTTTCACCGATTCCACGTTGAATGGGTTTTAATAATGCAGGATAACCAATAGAATCAATCGATTGGTAAACATCATCTAAACTAACCACAGTAACATAAGGAGCAATATTAATATTTACTTGATCCAAGAATGCTCTTTCCATTAACCGATCTTGAACAATCTCTAAGGCATTAATCCCCTGTGGAACTACTGCATATTGACTCAAATAGTGCAATACGCGTGAATCAACATTTGGTGTCTGATAGATAATTGCGTCACATGCTTCACCAAATTGTGTTAATTTCACACGATCGTTCAATGCACCGACGATTGTAAAGTCTGCCATCTTAGTTACTGATGGCTGCGAACGATCAATATAAACACCAACGTTAAAGCCTGCTTTTTTGGCTGTTGCAATTAATGCCGCACCATTTCGATTAATTCCGATAATTCCTAAAGTACTGCCTGGGTAAATAGCATTTCTGCCCATTTTCTCACTTCCCTTATTAGTCTTTTACGAATTCAACTTTATTATCGCGCAATGATTGAATTCGTGCCAATGATTCAACACGAATCCCCCGTTCTTTTAACTCACCTGCTCCGGGTTGGAAACTCTTTTCAATAACAATTCCAGCCCCTGCTACCTGAACTCCAGCTTGATCAGCAATTTCTAATAGTCCTTCAACTGCTTGACCATTAGCTAAGAAATCATCAATCATCAAAATCTTATCATCAGGTTCTACATACTTTTTAGAAATCGAAATACGATTAGTAGTTTTTTTAGTATAAGAATATACATCAGCAGTATACATATTTTGATTGAGGGTCAAACTTTTATGCTTACGAGCAAAAATAACGGGAAGGTTCATTTCTAATCCTGTCATTACAGCTGGCGCAATCCCTGATGATTCAACAGTCCAAATCTTAGTAATGCCTTCATTTGCAAATAACTTCGCAAACTCTTGACCTATATGCAGCATTAATTTGGGATCAACTTGGTGGTTCAAAAATGCATCAACTTTTAGCACATTACCTGGTAAGACAGTTCCGTATTTCTTGATTTTTTCTTCTAACTCTTTCATTTTAATGCCCCTCTATCACTACTTATCATAGTTATATAATTTATAAGCTTTGATTACAGAAATTAACTTTTGTGCATAATCAGGATCAGTTGCATAACCGGCTTCTTGTAGTCCGCGAGCCGCTTCCTGATAGTTAGTTGCATGTACAACTCGGTCATAATTTTGCTGATTAGTATCTGTCCCATTGAGCATCAGACGGGTATGATCTTTAATGGAATCACTCCAACTATCATAAACCCGAAAACGACCTTTAGTAACGATCCACTTACCATTAACGTACTCTTTGGTTGTCATTACTTGCGAATTAGCACCTGTTCCCTTAATCCCAAATAAATTATGGTATTGTGATGCCAGCTGGCTAGTTCCCCATTGAGATTCAAGAATCGCTTGGGCAATTGTAATCGATGCGTATACATGATAAGTATTTTGCATTGCTTGAGCTTCAGGAGCAACTTGCTGAATAAATAATTGCTTTGCTCGGCGATCCTTCTCCCGTGCCTCTTGTTCGATTCGTTGCTGATTCCAAATACGGTAAAAATGGTGTCCAACGTATACACCTAAAAAAATAACAATTACAGCTAGGATACTGATAACCCATGTTCTACCCGTATGGCGATTTTTACTTCTCCGCTTCCGTTTTGCCACAAGTTTAGCCTCCTCTTTTCTACTAGTTATTAATTGTAGCAAACTCCACCTCATTTGGGTTAATTTATCTTAATATTTTTAGAAGAAGTTAAAAAAGGATCATGGCGCCGTTAACCCATGATCCCATTATCTTTATTAATTTTTAGTGGAATTGCATTCCGCCATCAACAATAATCGTTTGACCCGTAACGTAATTTGAATCAGAACCAGCTAAGAAACTTACCACATTGGCAACGTCCTCTGGCTCTGAAAGTCGTTTCATGGCAATGTTCTTGGCAAAGGTTTCCATTCCCCATTCATCACTCTTACCAGCATTTTGACCAACTTGATGTGCAATATCATACATCATTGGTGTCTTAACAATCCCTGGTGCATATGCATTAACAGTAATGTCTTCGGTTGCAAGATCTTGAGCTGCAACTTGAGTAATACCGCGAATAGCAAATTTGGTTCCTGAGTAAAGCGCAAGGTTAGGATTACCAACAACTCCCGCTTGGGAAGTAGCATTAATAATCTTACCGCCATGTCCAAGATCCTTAAATGCCTTATGTGCTGCCTGAATGCCCCAGAGAACCCCAGCAACATTTACTCCATATACCTTTTCAAACTGTTCCGGAGTAATGGAATCAATTGGTGTAGTAGGACCCAAGCCAGCATTGTTAACAATTACGTTAAAGTCGCCAAAATGTTCAACAGTTTTCTCAACAGCGGCAAATACCTCATCACGATTGGAAACATCAGCAACAAGCGGTAATGCTTCACCACCGTTATTATTAATTTCATCGGCAACTTGTTGTAGTTTTGCTTCATTTAATGCTACAAGAGTAACAGCAAAACCATCTTCTACTAACCTTTCAGCAATTGCCTTACCGATTCCTTGACTTGCACCAGTTACTAATGCTACTTTTTTAGCCATTAGTAATCCCTCCTTTTTATACTAATCACTTATAATTATAGTAAATAGGAAGTTTTATTTAAACTAAAAAAGCACCAGCATAATGCCGATACTTTTTGGAAGCGATAATCGAAATATTAACGCTTACTGAATTGAGCAGCCTTACGAGCTTTCTTAAGACCTGGCTTGCGACGTTCCTTCATACGAGGGTCACGAGTTAATAAACCAGCTTTCTTTAAAGCGTCACGGAAGTCTGGGTCAACAGCGAGAAGTGCACGGGCAATACCGTGACGTACTGCACCTGCTTGACCAGAGAATCCACCACCATTAACATTAGCTAAAACATCGTATTGACCTTCTGTTTTAGTAACGCCAAATGGTTGGTTAACGATAGCACGTAAGTTGGCAAATGGAATGTAGTCTTCAATTGCCTTGCCGTTCATCGTAATCTTACCTGAACCTGGTACTAAGCGAACACGTGCGGTTGCATCTTTACGCCGACCAGTACCACTGTATTGTACTTGTTGAGCCAATTCCATTCCCTCCTTAGATTAAGTTAGTAATATCTAAAACTTCTGGGTTTTGTGCAGCATGTTTGTGGTCTTCACCAGCATAAACATGTAACTTCAAACCTTGCTTATGACCAAGCGAGTTGTGTGGAAGCATACCCTTAATAGCAGTTTCCAATAACTTTTCTGGTTCCTTTGCACGGAAGTCACCGGCAGTCCGTTGTTTCAAACCACCAGGGTAGTTTGAGTGACGGTAGTACATCTTTTGAGATGCCTTCTTACCAGTTAACTTAACTTGCGCAGCGTTGATAACGATAACGTAATCACCAGTATCAACGTGTGGAGTAAATGTTGGCTTGTTCTTACCACGCAAAATTGATGCGACTGCAGATGCTAAACGACCCATTGGGACATCCTTAGCATCAACAACGTACCACTTGCGATCAACTTCACCAGGTTTTGCGATGTATGTCGTTCTCACGATTAAGTCCTCCAATTTTGTTTTTCTTTTGCATATAATAGTGTACCGAGTTATTAGATGGAAAAGAAATACCAATGGCTAGTATACCTTTTTCTGCCACTTTCGTCAATCCTTTTCACCATTTGTTCCATAATCTACATTAACCAAATATAATCCGCTTGCAGGTGCAGTCATTCTAGCTAGTGTCCTATCTTTAGCAGCAAGAACCTTACACACATCATCGACTGGTCGCTGCCCGCTACCAACTTCTAAAAGAAAAGCAACCATAATGCGAACTTGATTATAAAGGAAACCATTTCCGGTAAAGTCAAATACAACCTCATTTCGTATTTTATCACGCTTAATAATTATATCCTCAATCGTCCTAACATTACTCTTCGCTTGACTTCCCGAAGCAACAAAACTTGTAAAATCATGTGTCCCTATTAGATCTTTAGCTGCCACTTTCATTTTTTGTAAATCAAGCGGGTATTTAAAATGTGCTGTATAGTTTCGCTTAAACGGATTAACAAACTCTCCTTGATCTACCCGATAGCGATAGGTTTTACGATGAGCACTATAACGCGCATGAAAATCGTTGTCCACTAATTCAGCTTTCTTTATTAAAATATCCAAAGGTAAAATACTATTGAGGGCTTTCCTCATTGATTCATTGCTTAAATGGTATGGAATATCAAAATGGGCCACTTGATTAATGGCATGCACACCCGCGTCCGTTCTTCCCGACCCAATCACCGGAATTGCTGGAGTAGGATGCTTAGCAATCTTATTTACTGCATTTTTCAGTGTTTGCTCCACAGTCCGCTTATTCGGTTGGATTTGAAAACCAGAAAAATTAGTTCCATCATAAGCAAAAGTTATTTTATACCGATACATTATTTACTTCCTTATCAAAAAATTATTCGGATCCACAGTAACCCAATTATTACAATTCCTAATCCTAATGCTGCCCATATATCATAAGTATGCCATGTTAGCTGACGATAATGAGTGCGCGGAGCATTCGGGTCATAACCGCGGGCTTCCATTGCTGTGGCTAATTCTTCTGCCCGTTTAAATGAATTAACAAATAACGGAATTAAAATCGGCACCAGATGTTGAATCCGCGTCAAAATATTTCCCGAATTAAAATTAATTCCTCTTGCACGTTGAGCTTTCATAATCTTAGTAGTTTCATCCATAATTGTTGGGACAAATCGTAATGCAATTGAAAGCATTAACGTAATCTGATTAACAGGAACTTTAACTACTTTTAATGGTTTCATTAACCATGCTAGAGCATCTGCAATTTGAAATGTTTGAGTTGTAGCGGTTAGAACTGTCGAAGCGGTAATAATAATAATAAAACGGTAAAGAATGATTAAAGAATTTATCAATCCGTCTTGAGTAATTGCCATTATTCCCCAATGCCAATACATTTTTCCTCCGCTACTAAATAAAATTTGAAAGGCTACAGTAATCAAAATAATCAAAAAAAGCGGCTTAATTCCTTGCCAATACTGCTTTAAGGCAACATTACTCAATTTAATAGCCAAGAAAAGAGCGGCAAGGAGCCATAAAGCTGTTAACCAGTCATTAACAAAGAAAATCAAAATTACATAAACAATACACATTATAAGCTTTATCCGTGGATCAAGACGATGAAGAATTGATTTTACTGGCACATAACTACCAAAAACAATTTTATTATTCATTTTCTTTGCTCCTCATCGCTTTTACTATTTCATCTGCCAATGAATCTAAAGTAAGCGGCTCAGTATTTTCTAGTTTAGCATCATGTTTCCTAAGAAATTGGGCAATATCAACAGAAATAGGTAAAGTTAATGATAACTTTGCTAATTGTTGCGAATCACTAAATAGGTGCCGAGGAGTTGTATCAGCAATTACTTTCCCCTCACTCATCGCAATCACATGGTCAGCATAGCGCGCCACTTGTTCCATTTGGTGAGTAACCATTATAACTGTTGTTGCTTTGTTATTTAGCTGTTTAATCAGCTTAAGCAATTCATTTGTTGCCTGCGTATCTAAACCAGCAGTAGGTTCATCAAGAATTAGGATTTGTGGTTTCATTGCTAATACTCCTGCAATAGCAACTCGTCTCATTTGTCCTCCAGAAAGTGCAAAAGGAGAATGAGTCTTTAATGCTACGGGTAGTCCAACCATTTTTAAGGCATCATCGACAGATTTCTTAATTTGCCCTGCCGTCCATCCCAAATTACGCGGACCAAAAGCAATATCTTCTTCAACCGTTTCAGCAAAAAGTTGTTGTTCAGGAAATTGGAAAACAAACCCGACACGATGATGAACCTTGCTCAAATCTTCAGCCTTAGTTGTTGCATTAATTTTTAATCCAGCAACATTAAGGTCACCTTTTTCAGGCTTGATTAACCCATCAATTAAGGAAACTAATGTTGATTTACCACTTCCGGTTTGTCCGACAATAGCAACAAACTCCTGCTCTTTTATAGTCAATGAAATATCCGATAATGCCTCACTAGTTGTATTCGGATATTTATAATGGAGATCTTTTATTGTAACTGCTGACTTAGCCAATTTTTTAACTCCTCTAAACTTAAGTATTTTTGTGGAATAGTTACTCCTCTTTCAACTAATAAAGATTGCAATTGCTGGCTAGCTGGTATTCCTACACCTATTTTTAGTAGCAACTCCTTATCCCCAAGAATCTCTGCTGGGGAACCTTGTTTTGCAATTTTTGCATCATTTATTACCACGATTTTATCTGCTAACTCAATTTCATTAAGATCATGCGTGATGGAAATAATTGATAGGTTATATTCTTTTTTTAGTTTCTTAAGTAAAGTCAATATTTCTTGACGCGCTCGAGGATCTAACATACTAGTTGCTTCATCAAGAATAATTACTTTGGGCATTAAGGCAAGAACCCCTGCCAATGCTACACGTTGCTTTTGTCCTCCTGAAAGATTAATCGGTTCCACATTTTTATATTTAGTCATTCCTACCATCGCCAGGGCACTATTAATCCTGTCTTCCATTTCTAAACGAGAAATTTGACGATTTTCAAGACCAAATGCAACATCATCAGCAACTGTAGCACCAACAAATTGATTTTCAGGATTTTGAAATACAAATCCGATTTGCTGATGAATTATCCCCAAAGTGTTTTCATCGACTTTCATCCCATCTACTTCTATTAGTCCCGATGTAGGCATTAGTAACCCATCAATCAACCTAGCAAGTGTACTTTTTCCGCTTCCATTGTGCCCAATAATTGCTGTCCAAGAAGACGCTTTAATATCAAGGTTGATATTATCTAATACTAAAGATTTACTATCTGGATACTTAAATGTAAGATTCCGAATCTTAATCTGGGTCACAACGATTCCTCTTTTCAAGATTAGTTAATAAATATATTTTAGCAAAGTCCACTAGAAAATTATCTATAAAATTTCAATTTAAAATAAAAAATCACTTACCATCGAAGTGCGCGAGGGTTTCCCGCATTCAAGCTAGACTAGGGTAATTTCCCACCATCGTAACGCTCTATACTATCAATGATAGTGATTCTTTATTACGTATTTAATTTATGTGAACAAATATAAATTAGTCCACTAATTCAAGAATAACCATTGGTGCACCGTCACCACGACGAGGCATGGTCTTCAAGATGCGTGTGTAACCACCGTTACGGTCTGCATACTTTGGAGCAATCTCTTCAAAAAGATTTTGAAGAGCAGATTGTACACGAATATCATCGCCATCTTCCTTAACATCAGCAACAACATTACGTACAAAAGCGGCAGCCTTACGACGAGAAGCTAAATCACCATGCTTAGCAAGTGTAATCATCTTGTCAGCAGTCTTACGAACTTCCTTGGCACGTGCTTCAGTAGTAGTAATTCGACCATTAACGATTAAATCTGTAGTTAAATCACGTAATAAAGCCTTACGTTGTGAACTTGTACGTCCTAATTTACGGTAACTCATAAAGTGGTTCCCTCCTTTGCAATTGGTATATCAATTAGTCGTCTTGGCGGAATGAAACACCAAGATCATTTAACTTAAGTTTAATTTCTTCTAACGACTTTTGTCCTAAGTTCCGAACTTTCATCATATCAGACACTGTTCTGTCAGTTAATTCTTTAACAGTATTAATGCCAGCTCGTTTCAAACAGTTGTAAGAACGTACAGAAAGATCAAGCTCTTCAATAGTCATTTCAAGCATCTTTTCCTTATGCGTTTCTTCTTTTTCAACCATAACTTGGGCATTTTGCGCTGTTTCAGTTAAATCAACAAACATAGCTAAGTGTTCAGTTAAAATCTTTGCACCTAGACTAACTGCTTCGGTTGGTGTTAATGAACCATCAGTCCAAACATCCAGCGTTAACTTATCATAGTCGTTACGTTGACCAACCCGGGCGTTTTCAACAGTGTAATTTACACGTTCAATTGGGGTATAGATGGAATCAATCGGTAAAACACCAATTGCAAGATCATCCATCCGGGCCTTATTATCGTTAGCAGAAAGGTAACCGCGACCCTTATCAGCAGTTAACTTGATGTGTAATTCTGCGCCATCAGCAACAGTTGCAATATGCAGATCAGGATTTAAAATTGTGACTTCATTATCACCCTGGATATCACTTGCAGTTACTTCAGCAGGTCCCTTAACATCTAATTCAAGGTCCTTTTGATCCTCAGAATCAATTTTCAAAGAAACTTTTTTTAGATTCAAGATAATCTGCGTAACATCCTCAGTTACACCTTTAACAGTGCTAAATTCATGTAAAACACCATCAATTTGCATACTCGTAACCGCTGCACCAGGTAACGATGCAATCAATACACGTCTTAACGAGTTACCGAGAGTGGTTCCATAACCGCGCTCAAGTGGTTCTACGACAAACTTACCGTAGTTATCTGTTTCTTCAACTTTGTGAATATTTGGCTTTTCAAATTCGATCATTCTATCCTTGTACCCCTTTCAAAACGTGGTTCGTATTTGAGACAAAAAGGCAATTGATGGAAATAATTGTCTCCAGCAATGTCAATTAAACACGACGACGCTTTGGAGGACGAGAACCATTGTGAGGAACAGGTGTTACATCACGAATAGCAGTAACTTCCAAACCAGTTGCTTGAAGCGCACGGATTGCAGCTTCACGACCTGAACCTGGACCCTTAACTTCAACTTCAACAGTCTTCATACCATGTTCCATAGCTTGCTTAGCAGCAACTTCTGATGCCATTTGAGCAGCAAATGGAGTGGACTTCCGACTTCCCTTAAAGCCTAAAACACCGGCTGATGACCAAGCTACAGCGTTACCCTGAACGTCAGTAATCATGATCAAAGTGTTGTTAAATGTTGAGTGAATGTGTGCAACACCAGTTTCAACATTCTTTTTTGCACGACGCTTACGCGTACCTTTTTTGGTTGCCATATCTAGTACTAACCTCCTTTTTTATTAAAGTAAAATTACTTCTTCTTATTAGCGATTGCGACAGCTTTACCCTTCCGAGTACGAGCATTATTCTTAGTGTGTTGACCACGAACTGGTAACCCACGACGATGACGCATACCACGGTAAGAACCGATTTCTTGAAGCCGCTTAATGTTCATTGAAACTTCACGACGTAAATCACCTTCAACTTGAATTTGATCTACTTGTGCACGGATCTTTTCTTCTTGATCAGGAGTTAAATCGCGAACACGAATATCTTCTGATACACCAGCATTTTCAAGAATCTTCTTAGCAGTAGAATCACCAATACCGAAAATATATGTTAAGCCGATTACGATTCGCTTGTCACGAGGTAAATCGACACCTGCAATACGAGCCATTAGCTACACCTCCATTTCATTAAATAATAAATTACTTACCTTGACGTTGCTTATGCTTTGGGTTAGCAGAGCAAATAACCATCACACGACCATTACGCTTAACGATCTTGCAGTGCTCACACATCTTTTTAACAGATGGTCTTACTTTCATTATAAAATCCTCCTATGAGAGTAATTGATCAATAACTACTTGAACCGGAATGTGATACGACCTTTAGTGAGATCATATGGAGACATTTCAACCTTTACTCGATCACCTGGTAAAATCTTAATATAGTGCATCCGAATCTTACCAGAAACATGAGCTAAGATTTCTGCTCCGTTTTCCAATTCAACTTTAAACATTGCATTAGGTAAAGTTTCAGTTACTTTACCTTCTACTTCAATCACATCGGCTTTTGCCACGAAATAGTACCTCCTTACCTAATTCTAGATATTACGTAAAAATGGTGGAAAGTATGCTACTTCCCACTACTCAGATAGATAAACCTTGCATAGTTTAGCATAAGTTTCTAAACTTCGCAAGAGATAACTAATATCTAGTTTAGGTTAGTTAATACTTTCTTGATATCTTCATAAACTTTGTCGATATCCTGTTCACCATTAATTTCGTGTAAAATACCTTGCTTTTGGTAATAGTCTACCAGTGGCGTGTTCAACTTAATATTAACATCTAGACGATTCTTAACCGTTTCAGGCTTATCATCATCACGCTGATAAAAATCATGATGACCACAAACGTCACATGTGCCTGCAACCTTAGGGGCATTATAAATTTTATGATAAGTAGCTCCACAGTTGCGGCAAATAAAACGTCCACTTAAACGTTCTACCAATACGTCCGGTTCAACGTGAATATTGATCACAGCATCAAGATGCCGATTACTCTCTGCCAATATCTTATCCAAAGCATCTGCCTGATTAAGATTACGAGGAAATCCATCTAGCATAAAGCCATCTTTAGTGTCATCTTGAGCTAACCGTTCCTTAACGATACCATTAGTAACCTCGTCAGGAACCAGTTCACCTTTGTCAATATATTTCTTAGCTTCAATTCCCATAGGCGTTTCATTTTTCATAGCAGCCCGGAAAATATCCCCAGTTGAGATATGAGGAATAGAAAAGTCTTCAACGATTTTTTGAGCCTGTGTACCTTTACCAGCACCTGGAAGACCCATTAATACAAGGTTCATACTCATTAGTTATTTCCTCCTTTAGGTTCTCGAATAAATCCGATATATTCACGCTTCATTGTTAGTCCATTTAACTGTCGAACAACATCTAAAGCAATTTGCACGATAATTAGTAAGCTTGTACCACCTAAACCAATTGACTGACTTAAGTTCCATACATTACTTGCAATTAACGGAATTAAGGAAATTAATCCTAAGAATAATGAACCAACTGTACTTAATCGCATTAACAATGAAGAAATATAGTCTTGTGTTCCCTTTCCAGGACGCACTCCAGAAATATAACTTCCCTGCTTTTGTAAGTTCTCAGCAAGTTTTTCTGGATTAACCTGAACAAAGGCATAGAAAAAGGTAAATACAACAATCAAAAATACATACAGTGCGATCCCAGGACCAGATTGCATGTTAAAAATGGTCGTCATGATTTGATACCAACTATCTCCACCATGATTTTGCTGAAAAGCCATTAAAATGGTTTGAGGTGTTGATATAAACGAACCAGCAAAAATAACTGGAATAACACCCGATACGTTAATCTTCAAGGGAAGATAACTACTGGACGGTGAAGTAGTAGTTCGTCTCGTATACTGAATTTGTAAGCGTCTCTCAGCCTGCTGTACCCAAGTAACAAACGCCACAATAATCAAAATTGCTACAATTACAAGGGCAACAAATCCAATTCCCATCCATAAGGCAGAACCAGATTCACCGGCAATTTGGTCATCCCATAGTTGGCGAATTCCACCTGGCATTTGTGCAACAATACCGGCAAAAATTAACATGGAAACACCATTACCTAAACCACGTTCGGTAATCATGTCCCCCATCCAGGTAGCAAACATTGTACCCGCAGTTAAAATTAATCCGATTGTTAGATATGTTTGAACGCCTGGGTGATTAACCAAACGAATTGTACTTAATGCATTAAACCCGGCGGTAATACCGATTGATTGAATAAATCCCAATACAATCGTTAACCATCGGGTTGCTTGATTAAGTTTTCGCCGTCCTACTTCTCCTTGTTTACTCCATTCAACAAAACGCGGAACAATATCCATTTGTAATAGTTGAACAACAATTTGAGCAGTAATATATGGAGAAACACCCATTGCAAATAATGAATAGTTCTCCAGTCCACCACCACTAAAGGTATTGAGGATTGATGCTAAACCGGTTGAGGAGATTTCCTGCAAAGCAGCAGCGTTAACTCCAGGAACGGTAATCGCTGCCCCAATCCGATAGACAATCAATACAAACAATGTAAAGAAAATCTTTTTACGGATATCTTTTACTTTGAATGCATTTTTGACGGCTGTGAACAAACTACATCACCTCAGTTTTACCACCGGCAGCTTCAATTGCAGAAACCGCAGAAGCAGAAAACTTATTAGCCTTAACAGTTAATTTCTTTTCAAGCTTACCGCTACCAAGAACCTTAATGCCGCTCTTCATGTTCTTGACTAAACCACTTTCCATCAATAATTGTGGCGTAACTTCAGTACCATCATCAAACTTGTTTAATGATGCCAAATTAACAATTGCGTATTCTTTACGGTTAATGTTAGTAAATCCACGTTTTGGAATTTGCCGGTAAAGTGGCATTTGGCCCCCTTCAAATCCTAAACGGGTCTTTCCATGAGCCTTTTGACCTTTAGTACCACGTCCTGATGTAAAACCATGTCCTGATGAAAGTCCACGACCTTTACGAAGACGCTTAGAACGAGAACCAGCAGCTGGCTTCAATTCGTTTAACTTCATTGATAGGCACCTCCTTATTATTTAATTTTAATTACTTAACTTCTTCAACAGAAACCAAGTGAGCGATCTTAAAAATTTGACCGCGTGTTGCCGCGTTATCTGGTAAGATAACTGAGCTATTGATCTTACCTAAGCCCAATGCCTTAACAGTACGGCGTTGAGTAGGTTGTCGGTGGGCAACACTGTGAATTAAGGTAACTTTTACTTGAGCCATAATTTAGTGCCCTCCTTATTCTGCTAAGTGGTCTACAGAAACACCACGTAACTTTGCAACTTCTTCAGCGTTCTTCAATTGCTTTAGTCCTTCAAATGTTGCACGAACAACATTAACAGGGGTGTTAGAACCAAGACGTTTTGAAGTAACGTCGGCAACACCGGCAAGGTCCATAACGTTACGAACCGCACCACCGGCAGCAACTCCAGAACCTTCAACAGCTGGCTTTAACATGATCTTTCCACCGCCGTATACACCAATAACTTCGTGTGGAATAGTAGTTCCAACAATAGGAACAGTAATCAAGTTCTTTTCAGCAGCAGCTTGTGCTTTACGAATAGCTTCTGGAACTTCTTGAGCTTTACCAGTACCAAAGCCAACATGACCTTTACGGTCACCAACAATTACTAAAGCGGCAAAACGCATACGACGTCCACCCTTAACAACCTTAGTAATCCGGTTGATGGCTACAACTTGATCGTCCAAATCCAACTTTGCTGGATCAATGAATTCTGATGATGCCATTGCAGGTTATTCCTCCTTTTTTAGAATTTAAGTCCGTTTTCACGAGCAGCTTCAGCTAAGGCTTGAACACGTCCATGGTAAAGGTAACCACCACGGTCAAATACAACTTCAGTAATGTTCTTTTCGTTAGCACGCTTGGCAATTAAAGCACCTACGCCACTAGCTTGTTCAGTCTTAGTCTTTCCACTTACTTCACTGTCATTTGTGGAGGCACTTGCGAGCGTCACACCCTTTACGTCATCAATTAATTGAGCGTAAATGTTTTTGTTTGAACGGTAAACACTTAAGCGTGGGCGCTCCGCAGTACCAGAAATCTTACCGCGAACGCGTAAATGACGACGTTGACGGATCTTGTTTTTGTCTGGTTTAGAAATCACAACAGTCACCTCTTATTATATTTATTTTATTAATTAAAAGAATGTTAAATAATCTTCTAAGATTACTTACCAGTCTTACCTTCCTTACGGATAATGTGTTCGTTTTCGTAACGAATACCTTTACCTTTGTATGGTTCTGGTGAACGTACAGCACGAACTTCTGCAGCAAAATTACCAAGGTGTTCCTTGTTAATTGAGCTTAATTCAATAGTAGTGTTGTCAGGTACGTTGATATCAACATCTTCTGGCTTATCCATTTCAACTGGGTTAGAGTAACCAACAGTTAAAATCAACTTATTACCCTTAAATTGAGCACGGTATCCAACACCGACAAGCTTAAGAACTTTCTTGTAGCCATTAACAACACCTTCAACCATGTTATTAACATTAGCACGAGTAGTACCGTGTAACATCTTCAACTTGTTAGTATCAGCATCACGATCAAATTTTACTACATTACCATCAATAGTCATTTTGATTAATGGTGAAATTTCACGAGATAAAGTACCTTTAGGACCTTTAACAGTAACTACATTACCATCTTGAGAAATTTCAACACCACTTGGCAAATCAATTTCTTTGTAACCAATACGACTCATCTTTGCACCTCCTATCTAATAATTATTTTTTACCAAACGTAAGCGATAACTTCGCCACCAATTTTCTTGGCGCGAGCAACTTTATCAGTTACAACACCTTCTGATGTTGAAATGATGGCAATTCCTAATCCATTAAGAACTTTAGGTACAGCATCAGACTTAACGTATGTACGTAAACCAGGTTTAGAAATACGCTTTAAGCCAGAAATAACGCGTTGACCGTCATTACCGTACTTTAAGAACACACGGATGATGCCTTGCTTGTTATCATCAACGTATTCAACATCGCGAATGAAACCTTCGTTCTTTAAGATTTCAGCGATGTCCTTCTTCATCTTTGATGCAGGTGCTTCTACTGATTCGTGTTGAGCCATGTTAGCGTTACGAATACGAGTTAAGAAATCTGCAATTGGATCACTCATAGACATCGATGTTTTCCTCCTTTTGTCGGTTTTTGTTTACCAGCTAGCCTTCTTCAAACCAGGAATTTGTCCCTTATGGGCAAGTTCTCGTAAGCAAATCCGGCATAAGTGGAATTTACGGTAAACAGAGTGCGGACGTCCACAACGTGCACAACGCGTGTATTCACGACTTGAGAACTTAGCTGGACGGTTGCACTTAGCAATCATTGATTTTTTAGCCAATTTGTGGAACCTCCTTTATTTAGCAAACGGCATGCCGAGTTGTGCAAGTAATTCATGTGATTCTTCATCAGTTTGAGCAGTTGTAACAATAACAACATCCAACCCACGAACTCGGTTAACTTTATCATAATCAATTTCAGGGAAAATTAATTGTTCATGGATACCAAGAGTGTAATTACCACGACCATCAAATGCCTTGTTACTTACACCGTGGAAGTCACGAACACGTGGTAAGGCCACATTAACTAATTTATCCAAGAAATCATACATGCGTTCACCACGCAATGTAACTTTAGCACCAATTGACATTCCTTCACGAAGACGGAAACCGGCAATTGACTTCTTAGCCTTTGTAATTAAAGGTTTTTGACCAGAAATCAAACCAAGTTCTTCAACAGCTTCGTCAAGATTCTTAGAGTTGGTAGTTGCATCACCAACACCCATGTTTAAGACAATCTTATCAATCTTAGGTGCTTGCATAACTGAAGAATAGTTAAACTTTTCAATTAATGCTGGACGAATTTCATTTTCGTATTTAGCTTTCAAACGGTTTTCCATTAGAAGTTATTCCTCCCTTCCTTATAAATTAGTCAAGTGTTTTACCTGACTTCTTTGCAACGCGAACCTTGTTACCATCAACGAACTTGTAACCCACACGAGTTGGTTCATTTGTTGAAGGATCAATCAGCATTACGTTTGAAGCATTAATTGCTGCTTCTGTATCAATAACGCCACCATTAGGATTTGAGTTGCTTGGCTTTTGGTGTTTTTTTACAATATTTACACCTTCAACGACAACACGGTTTTGAGAAGCAAGTACACTTTTAACAGTACCTTCCTTACCCTTATCCTTACCGGCGATTACGCGAACCTTGTCACCTGTTTTAATGAACATGTTGATTGTGCACCTCCTTATTTTCGGTTAAATCTTTAGAGAACTTCTGGAGCTAATGAAACGATCTTCATGAAGTCGTCTCCACGAAGCTCACGAGCGATTGGGCCAAAAATACGGGTACCCTTAGGGCTCTTGTCGTTGTTAATCAAAACAGCGGCATTTTCATCAAACTTAATGTATGAACCATCCTTACGGTGAATACCTTGCTTAGTCCGTACAACTACGGCCTTAACAACGTCACCCTTTTTGACAACGCCACCTGGTGTTGCCTGTTTTACAGTAGCAACAATGATATCACCGATATTACCTGTTTTAACTCGAGAACCTCCTAAAATCTTAATAACTAGGATTTCACGAGCACCGGAATTATCAGCGACCTTCAACCGACTTTCTTGTTGAATCACGGTTAATGTCCTCCTTCCATCTACAAATAAGAATTAGAATACGAATATTTTTTAGAGTTGTCTGCTAAATTAAAGGGTAGCAGCTTTTTCGACAATCTTTACAAGACGGAAACGCTTCTTAGCTGATAATGGCCGAGTTTCCATAATTTGTACAGTGTCGCCGGTCTTAGCTTCGTTGTTTTCATCGTGAGCGTAGTACTTCTTTGAGTACTTAACACGCTTTCCATAGATAGGAGCACTCTTGTAAGTATCAATTACAACAGTGATAGTCTTATCCATTTTATCTGAAACAACGTGGCCTTGGTAAACCTTACGTGCATTACGTTCTTCACTCATGCGCTAATCCTCCTTTTCGTATTCTTATTTATTTAATTGTTGTTGACGAAGAACTGTCTTAACCCGTGCAATGTCCTTGCGTACTTGCTTAAGACTTGCAGTATTTTCCAACTGGCCGGTTGCTAATTGGAAACGTAAGTTAAACAATTGTTCCTTCAGTTCCTTTTCACGGTCAAGTAGCTTGTCAGTGGTTAATCCATTCAGTTCTTGTACATAATCTTTACTTTTCATTAGATTGTCCACCTACTTCCTCACGTTGTACGATCTTAGTGCGAACTGGCAACTTGTGACCGGCAAGACGTAAAGCTTCACGAGCGACTTCTTCAGAAACGCCTCCTACTTCAAACATTACCTTGCCACGTTTTACTGGAGCAACCCATCCTTCTGGAGCACCTTTACCATTACCCATACGAACTCCGACACCTTTACTGGTGTATGAGAGTTGTGGGAAGATTTTAATCCAAACTTTCCCACCACGCTTCATGTAACGCGTCATAGCGATACGAGCAGCTTCGATTTGACGGTTGCTAATCCAATGTGAATCAAGAGCTTGTAAACCAAATTCACCAAAAGTAACTGTTTTACCACCCTTAGCTTCACCGCGCATGTGGCCACGTTGAACCTTACGGTGCTTTACACGTTTTGGTACTAACATGTGTTACTTCCCTCCTTGTTCATCATTGTTTGAGTTCTTCTTAGTAGGAAGCACTTCACCACGGTAGATCCATGTCTTTACACCAAGAACACCATAGGTAGTATTAGCTTCATCCCAAGAATAATCAATATCTGCACGAAGTGTATGCAATGGAACAGTACCATCAGAGTATGATTCAATCCGTGACATATCTGCTCCATTTAGCCGACCAGCAACTTGAGTCTTAATACCCTTAGCACCGGCACGCATAGCACGTTGCATAGCACCACGCATAGCACGACGGAAAGCAATACGAGCTTCCAATTGACGTGCAATACTTTCACCTACAAGGTGAGCATCTAAATCTGGCTTTTTAATTTCTACAATATTAATGTGAACACGTTTGCCAGTTAACTTGTTAAGTTCTTTACGAAGTGCTTCAACTTCTGAACCACCTTTACCAATAACCATACCTGGCTTGGCTGTATGAATTGATACGTTTACGCGATTAGCTGCACGCTCAATTTCAACGGTTGATACAGAGGCATCAGCAAGTCGCTTTTCAATATACTTACGGATTCGAAGGTCTTCGTTAAGGTAATCAGCAAAGTCCTTATCAGCGTACCACTTTGCGGTCCAATCACGAATGACCCCAACACGAAAACCATTAGGATTGATCTTTTGACCCACTATTCATTCCTCCTATCGTTCTGTAACAACCACTGTAATATGACTAGTCCGCTTATTAATTGGAGAAGCAGAACCTTTAGCACGAGGACGGAACCGTTTAAGAGTTGGTCCTTCGTTAGCAAAAGCTTCGCTTACAACCAATGAAGCACGATCTAAGTCGAAATTGTTTTCAGCGTTTGCAACAGCAGATTTTAATACTTTTTCAACATCTGAAGCGGCACCACGAGGGGTGAACTTCAAAATAGCAAATGCTTCGGCAACACTCTTACCACGAATGGCGTCAAGTACAAGACGAACTTTACGAGCAGAAACTCGCACCATTTTGGCAGTAGCCTTAGCTGACGTAATGTTTTCAGCCATGTTTTACTTCACCCTCCTTACTTACCTGTCTTCTTGTCATCAGCAGCATGACCATGGAAAGTCCGAGTAGGAACAAATTCACCTAACTTATGACCAACCATGTCTTCTTGTACATAAACTGGTACATGCTTCCGACCATCATATACTGCAAATGTGTATCCAATAAAGCTTGGGAAAATGGTAGAACGACGTGACCATGTCTTGATGACAGTTTTCTTTTCAGAACCTTCTTGCTCCTTAACCTTCTTCAGTAATGAAGCATCAGCGAAAGGTCCTTTTTTCAAACTACGACCCATTTAGTGTACCTCCTCTCGGGTATTAAAACGTATATAAATATTAACGAGTATGTGGACCGCGCTTCCGACCACGAACAATAAACTTGTTTGAACGAGCTTTGTGTGAACGGGTCTTCTTACCAACAGTCTTCTTACCCCATGGAGAAAGAGGAGATGGTAAACCAACAGGTTGCTTACCTTCACCACCACCATGTGGGTGATCATTAGGGTTCATAACAGAACCACGAACGTGTGGACGTTGACCAGCGTAACGAGTACGACCAGCCTTACCCTTAATAATTAAGGCATGTTCGTCATTACCAACAGTACCGATAGTAGCACGGCAAGTAGCAAGAACCATACGAACTTCACCAGAAGAAAGACGAACTAAAACGTATTTTTCTTCTTTACCAAGTAATTGAGCTGAAGCACCAGCTGAACGAGCAAGTTGACCACCCTTACCTGGTTTTAATTCAATGTTGTGAATAACAGTACCAACTGGAATGTTCTTTAATGGAAGAGCATTACCAACTTTGATATCAGCATCAGGACCAGATTGAACGGTCATACCAACCTTTAAGCCTTTTGGAGCAATGATGTATGATTTAGTACCGTCAGCGTAAACAAGTAAAGCAATATTTGCAGTACGATTTGGATCGTATTCAATTGCCTTTACAGTAGCTGGAACATCATCTTTAATACGCTTAAAGTCAATAATACGGTATTGACGCTTAGTACCACCACCACGGTGACGAACAGTAATATGACCATAACTGTTACGACCAGCAGTGTGCTTTAACGGTGCTAACAATGATTTTTCAGGTGTAGTCTTCGTGATTTCAGCGAAGTCATAACCGTTCATGTTACGACGACCGTTAGTGGTTGCTTTGTATTTACGAATTCCCACTGTTTTTTCCTCCTTTTTTTAGTGATTAGTTTTCGCTGTTATCATTAAACAGCTTAATTTCATTTGAATCAGCAGATAAAGTTACAATAGCCTTACGACGACGTTTAGTGTATCCCTCGTAACGACCTTGGCGCTTTAACTTACCTTTTACATTCATAATGTTAACTTTAACAACTTTAACGTCAAAAATTTCTTCAACAGCATTTTTAACTTGTGTCTTAGTTGCTCGTAAATCAACATCAAAAGTGTAACGTTTGTTGTCCATACCGGCCATTGATGCTTCGGTAACTACTGGACGTAAAATAATGTCACGTGCTTCCATTATGCGAGCACCTCCTCTACTTGAGAAAGAGCTGACTTAGTGATAACAATCTTTTGATTATCAACAACGTTTAAGATGTTAACACCAGCTGGAGTAACAACAGTAGCATTTGCTAAGTTACGTGCTGATAAGGCAGCATTCTTGTCATCATCAGTAACAACAATTAATGTCTTTTCGGCAACGTTTAAGTTACTCATAACATCAGCAAATTCCTTTGTCTTTGGTGCATCAAAGTTTAATGCATCAACTACTACAAAGCTGTTATCAAGAACCTTTTGAGAAAGGGCAGACTTGATTGCAAGTTGACGAACCTTACGAGGAAGGCTGTACTTGTAAGAACGTGGAGTAGGTCCAAAAACAATACCACCACCACGGAATTGTGGTGAACGAATTGATCCTTGACGAGCACGACCGGTACCCTTTTGACGCCATGGCTTCTTACCACCACCGCTAACAGCAGAACGATTCTTTACAGCATGTGTACCTTGACGTAATGAAGCACGTTGACGCAAAATAGCATCGAATACAACATTTTCATTTGGTTCAACACCAAATACTGCATCGTTCAATTCAACAGTACCATTTTGGCTACCATCTTGTTTATACAAATTAACGCTAGTCATTATTTACTTCCTCCTTTCTTCTTATTTATTGTGTTGCTTACTAAGGCTCTTCTTAGTGTTAGCCTTAACAGAGTTCTTAATAGTTACGTAAGACTTGTTTGCACCAGGCACATTACCCTTAATGAGTAATACATTATTGTCAAGATCAACCTTAACAACTTGTAAATGTTGCATAGTGACAGTCTTGCCACCCATACGACCAGGAAGCTTCATACCTTTGAAGACCCGGTTGATAATTGCACCTAATGAACCAGGACGACGGTGATAACGAGAACCGTGTGCCATAGGTCCACGAGATTGGTTATCCTTGTGGATGTTACCTTGGTAACCATGACCCTTGGTAGTACCCGTAACGTCGACAGTTTCACCTTCTGCGAAAACGTCAGCCTTAACTTCGTCTCCGACTTTAATGTCCCCTAATTCAGCGTCGCGGATTTCACCGATGAAGCGCTTAGGGGTCGTATTTGCTTTTGCTGCATGACCTTGTTCAGGTTTGTTGCTCAAAACTTCCCGCTTGTCATCGAAACCAAGTTGTACGGCATTGTAACCATCATTTTCAACAGTCTTAATTTGCATTACAACGTTTGGTGTTACGTCGATAACAGTAACTGGAACTAATTCACCATTATCAGTGAAAACTTGAGTCATTCCAACCTTTTTACCTAAGATTCCTTTGGTCATGAGTACACCTCCAATTTTCTGTTTTATGTATAATTCTTATTCTAACAATTAAAGCTTAATTTCAATGTCAACACCACTTGGAAGATCGAGCTTCATTAATGAATCTACAGTCTTTGGTGTTGGGTCAACAATATCGATCAAACGCTTGTGAGTGCGCATTTCGAATTGCTCCCGAGACTTCTTAAACTTGTGTGGTGAACGAATAACTGTGTAAATAGTCCGTTCAGTTGGTAACGGAATAGGACCTGAAATTTGAGCACCTGTCCGCTTAGCAGTATCAACAATCTTGTCAGCTGATTGATCTAAGATACGGTGTTCATAAGCCTTTAACCGAATACGAATCTTTTGTTTTGCCATTATGTTCCCTCCTTCGTCAGATTTGAAATTTGACTAGCTCCGCGGAAATTACCGCCACATCCTGTGGCAAAGCGGCCGGGTGTGTCGCAACCTTCCGCATCAACGCTTCGCAGCTTAATACTATATGGGGGTAAGGCAAATCTACCTCCAAAGCTCAAGCACCTATCCATAATACTAAAGAAACACGATTAGTTCAAGTAATTTCCTAAAATATTTTCGATTGAAATATTTTTGTAAAATTCGCATTTTATTCTACTAGCAAAATATATAATTTTCTGAATATCAACTCCCTATCTATATCTGAGTCTAACTAATTGATTTTTTACGCAAACAAAAAAGAACTGTAATATTCAAACTACAGTTCTTTGATGGATTTGAGATTAAGATGTCAATAATTAGTTATTGCCACCATTTTTCTTAATGATATCTTCTTGAACAGACTTAGGAACAGCTGAGTAGTGATCGAAAGTCATAGTGAAAGTACCACGTCCTTGAGTAGCAGAACGTAATGCAGTAGCATAACCAAACATTTCTGAAAGTGGAACGAATGAGTGAATTAATTGTGCATTACCACGTTCTTCCATTCCATCAATCGTACCACGACGAGCTGTTACTTGACCCATAACATCACCCATGTTGTCTTGTGGTACAACGATATCAACCTTCATGATTGGTTCAAGGATAACTGGATCAGCCTTCTTAGCAGCGTTCTTAAGAGCTAATGATGCAGCAACCTTGAAGGCAGCTTCACTAGAATCGACTTCGTGGTAACTACCATCATAAAGCTTAGCATGCATGTCAACAAGTGGGTAACCAGCAAGGACACCATTTTGCATAGCTTCCTTTAATCCTTGTTCAACAGCAGGGATGAATTCACGAGGAACAACACCACCAACAATGGCATCTTCAAATTCAAATCCTTCCCCTTCTTTAAGCGGTGTAAATTCGATCCATACATCACCGTATTGACCTTTACCACCAGATTGACGAACAAACTTACCTTGAGCACTTGCAGTCTTAGTAAATGCTTCACGGTATGAAACTTGTGGCTTACCTACAGTAACTTCAGCATGGAATTCCCGACGAAGACGTTCCACAATAATATCAAGGTGTAATTCACCCATACCGGCAATTAAGGTTTCACCAGTTTCAGGGTTCGTTTCAGCCTTAAAGGTTGGATCTTCTTCAGCAAGCTTTTGAAGTCCCTTGTCCATCTTATCCTGATCAGCCTTTGACTTAGGTTCAACAGAAACTTGAATAACTGGTTCTGGGAAGTCCATTGATTCGAGTTGAAGTGGGTGATCTGGATCGGTTAATGAATCACCTGTAGTGGTGTTCTTCAAACCAATAGCAGCTGCGATATCACCGGAAAATACTTCAGGAATTTCTTGTTGTTGGTTAGAGTGCATTTGAAGCAAACGACCAATACGTTCACGCTTATCCTTAGTAGCATTGAGGACATATGAACCAGATTGAAGTGAACCAGTGTAAACACGTAAGAATGTCAAACGACCAACGAATGGGTCAGTAGCAATCTTAAATGCTAAAGCAGCAAATGGCTTGTCATCACCAGCAGTTAATTCAATTTCATTACCATCAGCATCATGAGCAACAAAAGGCTTAACATCAAGTGGTGATGGTAGGTAATCGATAACAGCATCAAGCATCATTTGGATACCTTTATCCTTGTAAGCTGAACCAGCTAATACAGGGAAAATCTTTTCATCCAAAGTTCCACGACGAATTGCAGCCTTAATTTCGTCAACTGAAATTTCTTCACCTTCAAGGTACTTTTCCATGAGGTCATCGTCAATGTCAGCTAAAGTTTCAACCATTTCATCGTGACGCTTTTGAGCTTCTTCCTTCATATCATCAGGAATATCAACAGTGTCCCAGTTAGTGCCAAGTTTATCTTCATCGTAAACATAGGCAACCATCTTAACTAAGTCAACTAAACCAATGAAATCATCTTCAGCACCAATTGGCATTTGAATTGGAAGTGGCGTAACATTCAAACGATCTTTAATAGTTTGAACGGAGTAATCAAAGTTAGCACCAATTTTATCCATCTTGTTAGCAAAAACAATTCGTGGAACGTTAAATTGGTCAGCTTGACGCCAAACAGTTTCAGTTTGTGGTTCAACACCAGCTTGAGCATCAAGAACTGTTACAGCACCATCAAGAACCCGCAAAGCACGTTCAACTTCGACAGTGAAGTCCACGTGTCCTGGAGTATCAATGATGTTGATACGATTATCCTTCCAAACAGCTGTTGTAGCTGCTGAAGTGATAGTAATACCACGTTCCTTTTCTTCATCCATCCAGTCCATTTGTGAAGCACCATCATGGGTTTCACCAATTTTGTGAATCTTACCAGTATAGTAAAGAATCCGCTCAGTTGCAGTCGTCTTACCAGCATCAATGTGTGCCATGATACCGATGTTACGAGTTTTAGCAAGTGGGTATTCACGTTTATTAGCCATCTTAAAAGAGTATCTCCTTCCAAAATATGGTTATACTTATTTTAGCATTTATTTTCAAAAAGGGGTGACGCTTGAGTACAAATTACGTCACCCCTTCACTGAAACTAGTTAAATAACCAGTATCAATTGACAGTGATTATTACCAGCGGTAGTGTGCGAATGCACGGTTGGCTTCTGCCATACGGTGCGTATCTTCACGCTTCTTAACTGATGCTCCGGTATTGTTTGAAGCATCAATGATTTCACGTGCAAGACGTTCAACCATAGTGTGTTCTCCACGCAAACGTGCGTATTGAACAATCCAACGAAGACCTAATGTAGTACGACGGTCTGGACGAACTTCAATCGGAACTTGGTAGTTTGAACCACCAACACGACGAGCCTTAACTTCCAAAACAGGCATAACATTTTCCATTGCTTGTTGGAATACTTCAACTGGATCATTACCAGTTTTGTTCTTAATTTCATCAAAAGCAGCGTATAAAATCTTAGTAGCAGTTCCACGCTTACCATCAATCATCAAGTGATCAATTAAGCTAGTAACCAACTTTGAGTTGTACATTGGATCTGGTAAAATTTCACGCTTTTGTACATGTCCTTTACGTGGCATTACTTAACTCCTCCTTAAATTACTTCTTATCCTTAGGCTTCTTAGCACCGTACTTAGAACGTGATTGCATACGGCCTTCAACACCGGCAGTATCTAGAGTACCACGGATGATGTGGTAACGAACCCCAGGTAAATCCTTAACACGACCACCACGAATTAAAACAACTGAGTGTTCTTGGAGGTTATGACC
Source organism: Limosilactobacillus caviae (assembly GCF_014635905.1). GTDB lineage: Bacteria > Bacillota > Bacilli > Lactobacillales > Lactobacillaceae > Limosilactobacillus > Limosilactobacillus caviae. The sequence goes on along the minus strand of NZ_BMDS01000004.1, from coordinate 126,043 downwards.
AATACCAGGAATGTAAGCAGTAACTTCGATTAAGTTTGAAAGACGTACACGGGCGTACTTCCGTAAAGCTGAGTTAGGCTTCTTAGGTGTCATAGTACCCACACGAGTAGCAACTCCACGCTTTTGTGGTGATGGAGTCTTAATTTCTTCTTTCTTGAAAGTGTTGTAAACATAACCAAGAGCTGGTGACTTTGACTTGCCCTTGTGGCTCTTACGGCCTTTACGTACCAATTGGTTAATGGTTGGCATTATTTTTTCCCCTTCCTTATTTAAGTCCACACATCCAGGCGGTTCATTTTTATGAATAAAAAAATTCCTACATGTGTTATACAATTGTCGTGCCTTCGTTGACGCATCTGCCCAACGACAGACACTCCGTTGCTAAAAAAGCACCTTAAATAGACTATCATGCACTCACATGAATGTCAATGTATCATTGATTATTTCTTTTAAATCATTAATTTAGAAGTGCAATTACACAAAAAATACGTATTTATTAATTAGGAGGGTTATCATGTCAATTATTTCGTTTATATTTGGTGCATCATTAGCATCATTCATCGCTTCTTACAGTTATCGACTCGCTACTAATCAGCCATTAATGTTCCCACGCTCTTATTGTGATAACTGTCGCTTACCCCTGTGCTGGTGGCAGCTTATTCCTATTTTAAGCTTTGTTATACTCCACGGACAATGTTTTTATTGTAAACAAAAAATCAATTTTTACCTACCATTAATTGAATTACTTTCCGGAACCGCCTTCGCCATTTTAATTATTTATGACCCCCTTCATGATGCCATTATTATTATATTTTTAACGTGTTTGATTTTTCTTGCATCCACCGATTTCTTTGCTCAAATTATATATCCTTATTGCCTAATTGGACTTTTTCCTGTTGCTTTTCTCTCCGTTCCGCAAGACTATCTTTCTAATTTTGCTTCCGCATGTATATTAGCAATCAGCCTATTGCTGTTTACAGCGCTAACTAAAACCCTTGGAAATGGTGATATAGAGTTTTTATTTATTATTTGCCTTATTTGGGGATGGCAACAAACTCTTTTAATTATTCAAATCAGCTCACTAATTATGCTTGTTTGTTTTGTGACTACTCATAAAGCTAAGTTACCCTTTGTTCCAGCTTTAGCATTTACCACGTTTCTTAGTATCTTTATTCAGGGATGCTAAAAACTCCAAGAATTGACGTTTTAGTCAAAATTCCTGGAGTTTTATGTAACTAAAATTAATTTACTTTATCTTGCTTTACCGGCTTTAATTTAACAACAAAAAGATTTTGCCCAAACTGCGCAAGGTTTTCTATATTTTGCAGCAACAACAATAGCCAAGAAAAGGCCAACCCAAATTCAAATAATTCAAAGGCAGTCAAAGAAAGATAATTTGATAGCTTAAAAACAATATATTCAATACTCATCACTGCCCCAATGGTGTATGAAATTGTTAAAAATTGTTTAGTAACTTCCGGTAGCACCCACCTAATTACAACTATTAGAATCAACATAATATAAACAAGCCACATTGCAATTCGATCATGTAAAACATGAAATTCTGGATTATTAGGAAAAAGGCCAATAGCTGCAATACATACTGCTAACATAATTAACAGCCAGCGTAAAGCCTGAATTTTATAACCATGATATCGTCGTTGAATGTTGACAAACAAGTAATCTACTAAGGCAATCATTAATAAACCAGTAAAAATTAACGTTATATTAAACTGGAAATTTGTTGAATTTTTAGCGGTTCCTAAAAAGCTAAAGTTATAGCGCCACCAATCTCTTGAGGAATTAGTCAACATCGAAAATAACATTCCCCCAATAATCATAATTGTTAACAAATTGGTAATCACACTAGACGATAATGTTAATGCTAAGTTAATCATTATGTAGTTTAGTGCTGCTAGTATTACAAATATAAATGCGGTCGCAGTATAAATATCAAACTGAGCATCCTTAAACATCTGGCCAAATAGCCAAAAAATAGCTGAAAAAGAAAAGGCAATAATTAAGCCACATGCAATTGTAATTGTTGGCAAGCTTCGCCAATGAAAATCTTTACTAGGACCCTTTCCCAAAATTTTAGTAATAATAAATGTCATTAAAAATGATAGTACACCGCTACACACGCCTAGGAATAACGCACCATTTGCAATAGAATAATCATCGCCAGTTATTGGAACTGTACTAATCTTTTTCAAACTAAAAAAGATCAAAAAAACACTAGCTAAAATAATTGCTGGAATAACATACCAAAAAATATTAATCTTAGGTAGCTGATCGCTTACTTTTATAGGACGAATATTAATTTGCTTATGATTAACACTAAGCGATAACTCTTCACCAATTGAAAAATCAGTTTTATCAAAAGCTGATTCAGGAATTTCTATTTGATATTTTTTAACCAAGTAATCACCTCATTCAAAGAAAAAAGGCAACAGCACCTATACAGGTTACCATTGCCGTTTTTATATTAGTTTTGCTTATCTTCTTCTTTTAACTTTGCCTCAATATCTTTAATTGAGTAAGCAGCTACACTAACTTCTTTTGGCTTGATATTCCGGTAAGCACTCATACCAGTACCTGCAGGAATAATCTTACCAATAATAACATTTTCTTTCAAACCAACTAATGGATCATTCTTACCACGAATAGCAGCATCAGTTAATACCCGTGTAGTTTCTTGGAATGAGGCAGCTGATAAGAAACTGTTTGTCTCTAAGGCAGCCTTAGTAATACCAAGAATTACTGGACGAGCTGTTGCAGGAATGTTACCAGCAACTAACGTGTCCTTGTTAGCATCACGGAATTGACTAATATCCATTAATTGACCAGGTAATAGATCAGTATCACCTGGATCCATAACGCGAACTTTCCGCATCATTTGACGAATCATAATTTCAACGTGCTTATCTAACAAGTCAATACCTTGCATACGGTAAACACCTTGAACTTGTGACAAGAGGTAAGTTTCAGTAGAAAGAACGTCACGAACCTGAATTAATTCCTTAGGATCAATTGAACCTTCATTGAGTGGTGCTCCACGATGAATAAAGTCACCTTCAGCAACCTTCATTCGTGCAGTGATTGGAAGCGTGTAAGTCCGCGTATCGGTCTCACCCTTAACGGTAATATCTTTGGTCCGTTCAGCAGGATTTTCTTCAATCGATACAACCTCACCAGTAACTTCAGTAATTGTTGCACGACCCTTAGGATTACGTGCTTCAACAATTTCTTGGATACGAGGAAGACCTTGAGTAATATCATCGTTACCAGCAACCCCACCAGTGTGGAAGTTACGAAGAGTTAACTGAGTACCTGGTTCACCAATTGATTGAGCAGCAACAGTTCCGACAGCTTCACCGGCTTCTACACGGTCACCAGTAGCGGCATTTCGTCCATAACAACGTTCACAAACACCATGTTCAGTATTGCAAGTAAATGCTGAACGAATAGTTACTTTCTTAACACCCGCATCAACAATCTTTTGCGCCATCGCTTCATCAATAAGAACGTTCTTACCAACAATCTTTTCGCCAGTCTTAGGATCGAAAACGGACTTCATAGTGTAACGACCCATAATCCGATCGTAAAGTGGTTCAATCATTTCATTACCATTAGTAATAGCAGTAACCTCAAGCCCACGATCAGTACCACAATCTTTTTCACGAACAACAACATCTTGTGCAACATCAACAAGACGCCGAGTTAAGTATCCCGAGTTAGCAGTCTTCAAGGCTGTATCAGTCATACCTTTACGAGCACCATGAGATGAAATAAACATTTCCAAAACAGAAAGTCCTTCATAGAAGTTTGACTTAACAGGTAATTCCATGATTTTACCGTTTGGTGATGCCATTAATCCACGCATTCCAGCTAACTGAGTAAAGTTTGAAATGTTACCCCGAGCACCAGAGTCAGACATCATGTTAATTGGGTTATGGATATCCATGTGTTCAATTAACTTGTTTTGAACTTCATCCTTAGCATCATTCCATGCACCAATTACTCGTTCATATCGTTCATCATCAGTAATTAGTCCACGACGGAATTGCTTTGTAATTAAAGCAACCTGCTTTTGTGCTTTATCAAGGATTTCTGGCTTTTCTGGCAAGTCGTGAATATCAGACATAGCAGTAGTCAAACCAGAAATAGTTGATTCATAGTATCCAAGGTCCTTAATACGGTCCAAGAATTGTGAAGTCTTAGTAACTTTGTAACGCTTGTACACTTCCGCAATCAAGTCAGATAAGAAGCCTTTCTTGAATGGCGGAACCAATGGTGCATTTTCAAGATATTCTTGAATGTCTTGACCTGGTTCCAAGAAGAATCGGTCATCTACACCATTTTGAATATTTCCATCTGTTGGTTCATTGATGTAAGCAAAATCCTTAGGCATAATTCGGTTGAAAAGAAGTTTACCAACCGTTGTTACCATGATTTTGCCCCGTTGTTCATCAGTGAATGGTTTTTCTGGGAATGCAGATACTTGAACCCCAACACGGGTTTGTAATGAAACATAATCATTACGGTAAGCAATTTCCGCTTCATCAGTATCCTTAAAGATCATTCCTTCCCCTTCACGACCCTTATCTTCAGTGGTCATGTAGTAGTTACCAATAACCATATCCTGTGATGGTGATACAATAGGCTCTCCATCACGAGGACTAAGAATATGGTGAGCAGCAAGCATTAACAAACGTGCTTCTGCTTGTGCTTCATCAGATAACGGAACGTGAATAGCCATTTGGTCCCCATCAAAGTCGGCATTGTATGCTGAACATACTAATGGGTGAAGACGCATTGACTTCCCAGACACTAAAATTGGTTCAAAAGCCTGAATACCTAATCGGTGAAGAGTAGGGGCCCGGTTTAATAGAACCGGGTGCTCTTTAATAACATCTTCTAATACATCAAAGACATCATCATCACTACGATCGATCTTCCGCTTGGCTGCTTTAACATTAGCAGAAAGGCCACGCTTAACTAATTCATGCATGATGAATGGCTTGAACAATTCAAGAGCCATTGGAACAGGTAGTCCCATTTGATTTAACTTCAATGATGGGCCAACATCAATAACTGAACGACCTGAGTAGTCAACACGCTTACCAAGCAAGTTTTGACGGAACCGTCCCTGCTTACCTTTAAGCAAGTGTGAAAGTGACTTCAACGGACGATTACCTGGTCCAGCAACCGGACGGCCACGACGACCATTATCAATCAGAGCGTCAACTGCTTCTTGAAGCATCCGCTTTTCGTTTTGAACGATAATTCCTGGAGCTTGTAATTTAAGAAGACGTTTTAACCGGTTATTACGGTTAATAACCCGCCGATATAAGTCGTTCAAATCAGATGTAGCAAATCGTCCACCTTCAAGTTGAACCATTGGCCGTAAATCAGGTGGCATAACTGGAATTACATCCATGACCATCCATTCAGGCTTATTTCCAGATTTGATGAAAGCTTCAAGAATATCAAGACGACGAATAGCTCGTGTCCGCTTTTGACCAGTAGCTTCCTTCAATTCTTCTTTTAATTCAGCAGCTTCCTTGTTCAGATCAACATCTGCCAGAAGTTTTTGGATCGCAGCAGCACCCATTTCAGCCTTAAAACGGTCACCGTATTCTGCTTTCTTATCACGATACTCAGCTTCAGTTAAAAGCTGCTTCTTTTCAAGTGGAGTATCACCAGGATCAAGAACAACATATGAAGCAAAGTAGATAACTTCTTCAAGTGAACGTGGACTCATGTCTAATACAAGCCCCATTCGACTTGGAATCCCTTTAAAATACCAAATATGGGATACTGGAGCAGCTAATTCAATATGCCCCATCCGTTCACGACGAACTTTTGCACTTGTAACCTCAACACCACAACGATCACAAACACGACCTTTGTAACGGATACGCTTGTACTTTCCACACGCACATTCGTAATCCTTGGTTGGGCCAAAGATTCGTTCGTCAAACAGACCTTGCTTTTCTGGCTTCAATGTCCGGTAGTTAATCGTCTCAGGCTTTTTTACTTCCCCATATGACCAACTACGGATCTTATCTGGAGATGCCAGACCGATCTGCATACTTTCAAATTTATTGACATCAATCAAAGGATGTTCCTCCTTCTTTCAGTAAACCGTAGCAACCTAAATATTAATTTTGATTAGTTTTGTCATCGGTAGTTGATGAAGTTGCTTCAGATTTATTTTCTTCATCGTTCTTCTTTTCTTCTGTCTTATGCTGTTCTGCATACTTAGCTAATGCATCAACATTTACAACTTCATCGTCATCTTCATCCATGTTCTTTAATTGAATTTCTTCATTGTTACCATCAAGAACCTTCATATCAAGTCCTAATGCTTGTAATTCTTTAACAAGAACGCGGAATGATTCTGGAACACCTGGCTTAGGAATTGGCTGACCATTGATGATGGCATCATAAGTCCGAACACGACCAACCGTGTCATCAGACTTGTAAGTAAGGATTTCTTGAAGCGTGTAAGCAGCACCATAAGCTTCAAGAGCCCAAACTTCCATTTCACCAAAACGCTGTCCACCAAACTGCGCTTTACCACCTAATGGCTGTTGCGTAACAAGTGAGTAAGGACCAGTAGAACGGGCGTGAATCTTATCATCAACCATGTGAGCTAGCTTAAGGTAATGCATGGAACCAACAGCAATTCGGTTTTCAAATGGTTCACCGGTACGTCCATCATAAAGGATCGTCTTACCATCTTCTGGGAAACCTGATTCACGAACAGCATCCCAAACATCCTTATCAGATGCACCGTCAAATACTGGAGTTGCCATGTGAATACCAAGACGACGAGCAGCCATTCCCAAGTGCAATTCAAGAAGCTGACCAATATTCATACGACTTGGCACACCCATCGGACTAAGCATAATGTCAATTGGTGTTCCATCTGGCATATATGGCATATCTTCTTCCGGCACAACGATAGAAACAGTACCCTTGTTACCGTGACGTCCAGACATCTTGTCCCCTACTTGAATCTTACGTTTTTGAGCAATGTAAACTCGAACCATTGTGTTTACACCAGGTGATAATTCATCACCGTTTTCACGAGTGAAGACCTTAACATCTTGAATAATTCCGCCACCACCGTGAGGAACACGTAATGATGTATCACGAACTTCACGTGACTTTTCACCAAAGATAGCGTGAAGCAATCGTTCTTCTGCGGACAATTCTGTCATTCCCTTTGGTGTAACCTTACCAACTAAAATGTCACCATCATGAACTTCGGCACCAACACGAACAATACCATTTTCGTCAAGATCCTTCAAAGCATCGTCACCAACGTTAGGGATCTCTCGTGTCATTTCTTCCGGTCCAAGCTTAGTTTCACGTGCTTCGGATTCATAAGATTCAATATGAATTGAAGTATAAACGTCATCCTTAACTAACCGTTCGTTAATGGCAATGGCATCTTCGAAGTTGTATCCTTGCCAAGTCATAAAGGCAATCAATGGGTTTTGACCAAGAGCCAATTCACCTTGTTCCATTGATGGACCATCGGCTAAAACATCGTCAGCATCAACATGTTCGCCAACTTTAACAATTGGTCGTTGGTTGTAGTTCTTACCACCGTTTGAACGACGGAACTTCATTAACTTGTAAGTATCAAGTGTGCCGTCTTCTTCACGAACACGAACTTCACGTGCATCAACATATTCAACCGTTCCTGGCTTCTTCGCAATCATTGCAACACCAGAGTCGTGAGCAGCTTTGTAATCGATACCAGTACTTACTAATGGTGCATGTGGATTAATCAAAGGAACAGCTTGCCGTTGCATGTTGGCACCCATCAAAGCACGGTTAGAGTCATCGTTTTCAAGGAATGGAATACATGCAGAAGCGACAGAAACAACTTGCTTAGGAGAAACATCCATGTAATCGATATTCTCAACACTTGTTTCAATGTAATCATCCTTATCACGAGCCATTACCTGGTCATCTACAAATGAACCATCATCATTTAATGGTGTGTTAGCCTGTGCAATGATAAAGTTATCTTCTTCATCTGCGGTTAAGTAATCGATCTTATCAGTTACCTTATGATCCTTCCATGAAACACGACGGTATGGAGTTTCAATAAAGCCATATTTATTTACTCGGGCATATGAAGAAAGACTATTGATAAGTCCAATGTTAGGTCCTTCTGGTGTTTCAATAGGACACATCCGGCCATAGTGAGTATAGTGAACGTCCCGCACTTCATATCCAGCACGATCACGAGTCAAACCACCAGGACCAAGGGCTGAAAGACGCCGCTTATGAGTTAATTCACCTAATGGGTTCGTTTGGTCCATGAATTGAGAAAGTTGAGATGAACCAAAGAATTCTTTAATAGAAGCAACAACAGGTCGAATGTTAATTAATTGTTGCGGTGTAACGGTATCAGGATCCTGAATTGACATCCGCTCACGAACAACCCGTTCCATTCGGGCAAGCCCAATTCGGAATTGATTTTGGAGTAATTCACCAACTGAACGAATTCGACGGTTACCTAAGTGGTCAATATCATCTGTGCTACCAATACCTTCTTGTAAATTAAAGAAGTAATTTAAGGAAGCAAGAATATCAGCAGGTTCAATATGCTTGTATTCTAATGGAATATGACCATTACCAATGATAGGCACAACGCGGTCAGGATCATTCTTAGAATATACTAAAATCTTTTGTAATTTAACTGGCTCTGTCACAACAGCTTCATCAGATGGAGTATACGTAATCGTCTTAAAGTCATCACGATCTAAGTAAGGTTCAAGCTTTTTGAGCAATTCCTTAGTAACAGTATCGCCTTTTTGAGCTAATACTTCTCCAGTATCCGGATCAGCTAAAGTTTCTGCTAAGGTTTCACCAAGTAAACGGTACTTAAGCATTAACTTCTTGTTAGTCTTGTAACGACCAACCGGTGCCATGTCATAACGTTTTGGATCAAAGAACCGTGCTGTCAATAGGCTCCGAGCTGAATCAGCTGTCTTTGGCTCACCAGGACGAAGACGTTCATAAATGTCTTTTAATGCTTCTTCAACTCGGGAGTCTTCTGCATTTTTATGAACATCTTTATCTAAAGTTAATGATAATGTTTCACTATCGCCACCAAACATGTCGATAATTTCATCATCAGAGCCAAAACCTAATGCCCGAATTAATTCAGTCATTGGTAACTTACGAGTCCGGTCGATCCGAACATATGAAACATTCTTAGCATCAGTTTCATACTCTAACCACGCACCACGGTTAGGGATGAAAGTTGCCCCGTAGTTTGGCCGACCATTCTTATCATTTTCTTCACTGTAGTAGACACCTGGAGAACGAACTAATTGTGAAACGATAACCCGTTCTGCACCATTGATAATGAAGGTACCTTGGTCAGTCATGAGCGGGAAGTCACCAAAGAATACATCTTGAGACTTAATTTCACCAGTCTCATGGTTAGTTAACCGTAACGTAACATGAAGTGGTGCTGAGTAGTTAGCATCGTGTTCACGAGCTTCATCAACAGTATACTTAGGTTCTAAAAGTTGATAGTCAACGAATTCCAAAGATAGCTTACCTTGGAAATCATCAATTGGCATAATATCATCAAACATTTCCCGCAAACCTTTATCCATAAACCAATTGTAAGAATCGGTTTGGATTTCAATAAGGTTTGGCAATTCGAGAACTTCTTTAATTCGCGAGTAGCTACGACGGGTACGGTGCTTACCGTATTTAACTAAATGTCCAGCCAAACTGTTCACCTCTCTAATTTATTCCGCGAGTTCATTTAAATATTACATTTTGATTACAATTTGCCTAAAATACAACTTTTGGGCAAAAAAAATCCAAAAACAGTTCAATGACTGTCTTTGGCTTTTATGCAGAACCAGATGGACAATAGATCACCGGGTTCAAATGAACTCACAATTACATACTATTAAAGTATACGAGTTCTATTAAATTTTGTCAATAGTTTTAAATGATTTTATCCTTTTCCGCCCCAATTCGATAAACCATTAATAATGCAGTCTAGAATTAATTGGTCACGCTGTTCAGGCGTAATAGAATGACCACCAATTAGTTGAGAAGTGCCAAAAATTGGGGTTAATCCTGCAATGAATAATTCTGCTGCTTCTTTAGGAAGGATATCTGGACGCAACTCTACTTCTGGTTGGCGGAAGAAAGCAGCAATCGGTTCCAAATAATCCATTGTAAAAATCATATTAAGCTTTTGTTGCGCACTCTTGGATAAGAGCCGCATTGCTTGATTGTATTGGTCATAGATACTCAACGGGTGGTGTTTTTTTAATGCCTTAGTAATTTGCCATAATTGTTCATTAGGTGACAAATCATGCTTTCGCATTACCTTGTTAATATCCTGACGAACTTTTCCGCATAAGTTGGTCATTACATCAAGATACAAAACTTCCTTGTCACTGAAATGGTGGTATAAGGCCGGTTGTGTAATGCCGATTTGCTTGGCAATATCCCGAGTAGAAGTTTCACCAAAACCCTTTTGTAAGAATAATTTTGTGGCGGTTTTCAAGATCGCTTGTCTCGTCTTTTCTAATTGTTCCGCACGCTTCATCTATTATTCATCCCCTATTTTTTGATTATTAATTATCTGATAAACACATTATAAGACTATAACTTATCTTTTGACAACTGTTTTCGGAAAATAATCATCAAATGTGATAAATGAGTGCTATTTAGCTGGCAAATTATCGTTATCATTAGAGAACATATCCGGCATAATTAGCATTATTACTGACGTTAAATCATCAATTTCATTTAATAACGTATTTAAAATTAAAATGATGACAATCCCAATATTGGATCATCATCACTTAAGAATCTTACTTATTCAAATTTAATTCAACAGCTTTATCTTCGTCTGCTTTCTTTACCTTAAAAGTAATTTTTCCTTGGTGAGCGCCAACTGTAACATCATCACCAACATTAATCTCGCCGCTCAATAACCCTGTACTCAAATCATCTTCGACATAGTCTTGCAAAGCACGGCGTAATGGTCGCGCACCGTAAGCAGGATCGTACCCAAGTTTCGCAATTACATCAATTGCAGCAGGGGTCACTTTTAAGTTAATACCTTGTTCGCTTACTCGCTTATTCAAATCTGCAACCATTAACTTAACAATTTGGTGAAGTTCTTTCTTTTGCAGTGAATGGAAGATAATCGTTTCATCAATTCGGTTAATAAATTCGGGACGGAAGTAAAGTTTCATTTGCTGTTTAATAGCAGCTGACATCGCATTGTAGTCTTGGGACATATCTTTTGCTCCAAAGCCTACTTCCTTTTCATCTTGTAATTGGGTAGCTCCAAGATTTGAAGTCATAATAATGATCGTATTTCGAAAATCTACCCGTCGTCCTTTAGCATCGGTTAAGTACCCATCATCTAAAACTTGTAGTAGTAAATTAAATACGTCTGGGTGGGCCTTTTCAGCTTCATCTAATAAAACAACAGAGTATGGGTGCTGGCGTACTTTTTCGGTCAACTGACCACCTTCATCATAGCCAACATATCCAGGAGCAGCTCCAATCAGACGACTAGTACTATACTTTTCCATGTACTCAGACATGTCAATCCGAATCATATTATCTTCTGATCCGAAAATAGCTGCCGCCAGCGCTTTGGCTAACTCTGTCTTACCTACCCCTGTTGGTCCTAAGAACATGAACGAACCGATTGGACGACTCGGATCCTTTAACCCGCTTCGTGCTCGGCGAATTGCTTTTGCCACTACCGCAACAGCTTCATCTTGTCCAATTACCCGTTGATGAAGAACTTTTTCAAGATTAACTAGGCGTTCACTTTCGCTCTTTTTTAACTGTGTCAACGGAACACCTGTCCATTCGGCAACAACTTGGGCAATATTTTCACCAGTTACTTTTAATTTATAATTTTGTGAATTTTTCTTTTGATTGCGCTGCTCTTTACGGTCAATCTTATCCTTAAGTGCTAATTCTTGTTGACGAAGCGTTGCCGCCTGATCAAAGTCTTGATTATCAATTGCTTCTTCCTTTTGTGCCCGCAAGTCTTCTAATTGACTCTCAAGAGATGGTTGCCGGTTCTTTTTATCTTCAGCATCAATTCTAACCATTGCAGCCGACTCATCAATTAAATCAATTGCTTTGTCAGGCAGGAATCGATCAGAAATATAACGATCAGACAGTTTAACCGCTTGTTCTAATGCATCATCAGTAATCTTAGCATGGTGATGTTCTTCGTATTTCGGCCTTAAGCCGCGTAAGATTTGGAGAGTTTGGTCAGTCGTTGGTTCATCTACTTGGACAGTCGCAAATCGCCGTTCAAGGGCGGCATCAGATTCAATATACTTTTGATACTCGTCAAGGGTTGTGGCACCAATTGTTTGTAGTTCACCTCGTGCCAATGCGGGTTTTAAGATATTTGAGGCATCAATAGCACCTTCAGCACCCCCGGCACCAATTAGTGTATGAAGTTCATCAATGAAAAGAATTACATGCCCATCAGTTTGAATCTCATCAATAACTTTCTTTAGCCGGTCCTCAAATTCACCACGGTATTTGGTACCTGCAACTAATGATCCCATATCCAGCATCATTAATCGTTTATTTGCCAGCTCATCCGGTACTTTCCCATCAACCATCCGCTGAGCTAAACCTTCTGCAATCGCTGTCTTCCCTACTCCTGGTTCTCCAATTAGAACCGGATTATTTTTGGTACGACGGCTGAGAATTTGTTCTACACGTTTAACTTCTTTGTCTCGGCCAATAACGGGATCAAGGCGGCCATTACGGGCTAATTCTGTCATATCCCGAGCCAATTTATCCAAAGTAGGTGTGCCATTTTGCTGAGGCCGTCGCCGTACCTGTTGCCGATTTGCAGATCGCTGCTGGCTATCAGCAATTCCTAATCGTCGTAAAATAACCTTTCTCATCTGACGTGGCACAATATCTAGACTATATAGAATCCGTGATGATAGGACGCTCTCATCAGCAATTAAAGCTAGTAACAGGTGTTCAGTCCCAATCTTCAACGCATGCATCTGTTGTGCTTCTCTACCAGCTAGTGATAATACCTGTTTTGCTTTAGGTGAATATGGTAGATAATCTGACGCTCCTAAGTTTTCCATCGTCCCATAACCAATTAGCCGTTCAATTTCTTCACGAATATCATCACTGGTTACAGAAAATTGTTCAAAAATCTTATTAGCAATGCCATCTTTATCCATTGAGAGAGCAAGCAAAAGGTGTTCAGTGCCCACTGCTTGATGTTTAAAATATTTTGCTTGTTCCTGCGCAATTGCCAGAACATGCTTTGCACTTGGTGTGAACATATTATCCATGTACAGTCCCCCTTTTAACTCTCATAGCGTAGTCGGTTCAAAAATGATATTAAAATCCGTGCTCGAAGATGGTCTTCAGCTTTACTATCACCGATTGATAATGCTTGTTTGGATAATGCCACTAACATTAAATCACCTTCACGCCTTGTAATTACGTTTTCTTCATATAATGTACGAACAATATCAAAAGCATCACGCTCACGAACCGAATCGCCAATTGCTTGAATGAGTGAGTTTAGCACATTTACGTCATCAAGTAAATTAACTCGCTCAATTCGAATATATCCACCGCCACCACGCTTACTTTTAACTAAATAACCATTTTGAATGGTAAATCGAGTTTTTATTACATAATTAATCTGTGATGGCACAACATCAAAATGATTGGCAATCTCAGAGCGTCGAATCTCGACCTGTGCTGAATCACCAAGAATCTCTTTTAAGTATGCTTCGATAATATCTGAAATACTTTTATTCTCCATTATATCACCTCGGCTTCTCTGACTAATCTTGACCATTATTTTACCACACTTTTAAAACCGACGCCTAATTCTATGACTATATTTTAAGGGAATAATAAAGACTAGTGAAACTTTCTCGCTTCACTAGTCTTCTAGAGAATTAAATATGAACTATTTTAATTATTTATTGTGAACAAAATCAACAACGTTACGACCAACAACCTTGTTATCCTTAAGTTCTTGGATCATGTCATTAATTTCACTTAACTTACGAGTCTTTACAATTGGGTGAACCTTACCTTCAGCACCGAATTGGAAACATTCAGCTAAGTCTTGACGAGTACCAACTAATGAACCCGCAACAATGATACCGTCAAGAACAGTCTTAGCAATGTTAAGCTTCATGTCACCTTGTGGAAGGGCAACAGCAACTAACTTACCATCTGGACGAAGAGAGTCAACAGCTTGATCAAAGGCAGCCGTCGTTACAGCAGTAACTACAGCAGCATGAACACCGCCAACCTTTTCTTGAATTTGTTGGTCAACGTCACCATCATGACGGTTAATCAAAATCTCAGCACCATTTTCCTTAGCAGCTTGAAGCTTGTCAGGGTTACCATCAACGGCAATAACGTGGGCGCCAAAGACATTGTGAGCAAATTGGATACCCAAGTTACCCAAACCACCAGCACCAACAATGGATACCCATTGACCTGGCTTAATGTCGGCAACCTTTAATGCCTTGTACATTGTAACACCGGCACAAGTTAATGAGGTAGCTTCGACTGGATCAAGGCCATCTGGAACTTTAACAGCGTAATCAGCTGGTACAATACATTGTTCAGCCATTGCACCATCAGCAGTATAACCAGCGTTAAGAACGTTCCGACAAAGGGTCTCACGACCAGTCAAACAGTATTCACAGTGTCCACAGCCCTTAAAGAACCAAGCAATTGATACCCGGTCGCCAACCTTTAAGGAAGTAACGCCAGGGGCAACTTTGGATACACGACCAACACCTTCGTGTCCAATAATCCGACCTGGCTTCTTGCCAAAATCACCAGCAGCACAGTGAAGGTCAGTGTGGCATAAACCACAGTATTCCATATCAACTAATGCTTCGCCCGGCTTTAAATCCCGGAGTTGAACATCTTTAACAGTAACGTATCCATCTACTGGATCATTAATTACAGCAGCCTTCATAAGGTAAGATCTCCTTTAATAAACAAATTACTTTTTACAATGCTTATAGTACCATAACTCCTTGACAAATTTAAAGTGAAATTTTGCACATTTATAAGACTCATCATAATACCACTATGATATATTTACTCTTGAATCATCAATAAATAAGGGCCTAACATTTCTAAACCAATGTAAATAAATTTGTACAGTAAATCACTTACTATTTATCACTAAAAATTTACTTTTAATAAAGTCAGTTATTCTATCTTCACAAGGAATGTTATAATTTATTTAACCATTCAAAGGAGTGATATCAATGGCTTATGGATATATCACCAAGCTAAATGAAAAAGTAGAACGTCGGCATGTCCGTTACGATAATCGTTACGGGATAGCTATTGCGGCCGATATTTATACCCCTAAACATTTAAAAGAGGACCAA
The DNA here is from genome assembly GCF_014635905.1 of Limosilactobacillus caviae. Taxonomy (GTDB): domain Bacteria; phylum Bacillota; class Bacilli; order Lactobacillales; family Lactobacillaceae; genus Limosilactobacillus; species Limosilactobacillus caviae. The sequence continues at coordinate 110,585 of NZ_BMDS01000004.1, read as the reverse complement.
TTATTACCAGCAATTATTATCGGGGCACTATATGGAAGTACCAAGGAACAAGCCGCAGCGGTTTACGCAAATAAATTCGCACAACTTGGTTTTATCACGTTGGCATTTGACCAAGTATATATGGGAGAATCTGCTGGCGAACCTCGACACGTTGCATCCCCTGACTTGTACGCCGAATCTTTTAGTGCAGCGGTTGACTATTTAGGAACTAAAGCTGCACATGTTAATCGGGAACAAATTAGTGTAATTGGAATTAGTGGTGGCGCAGGATTTGCGATCAGCGCGGCAGCTGTTGATACACGAATTAAGTCAGTTGTTACTATTTCACTGTATGACATGACAGATATTCGGGAAATGGCTAACCTGGCACCGGAACAACTATTCCAGCTTAAAGATCAATTATCTCGCCAGCGCTGGGATGATTTTGAAAATGGACAGCCCGATTACCATCCATCATTCCCTGAAACGCCATATGATAGTATCGATGATTTACCAAATCAGGATAATCTAACAAACGAATGGCTCCGTTTCTATGCTCTTAAACGTGGATTCCATCCTAATGCCCGCGGAACTGCAACTACTACTTCTAACCTTGCAATGCTCGAATTTTCTGCCATGGACTACATTAAAGAAATTTCACCGCGACCAATTTTATTTGTCTATGGAGATAAGGCTCACTCACGATCTTATTCCGAGCGAGCTTACTACCTTGCCGATCAGCCAAAGCAGAAACTCGTTATTGAAAATTGCGAACATATTGACCTCTATGACAACATGGAAAAAATTCCTGTTGACCAAATTGCAAAGTTTATAAAAGATAGTTTTAATAAATGATCTAAGACGTCAATTGGCACTTCTAATGCTAGTTGACGTTTTTATTTTATTTTACTTAATCACATAAGAACAATAGTTGAAGCTCCTCAGCACTATAGGCTATAAGAACGTGGTAAAGAAATGCCTGATTATTCTGAAAAATTAATTCTTAGCGAGCTAGATCGTATTCAAAGTGAGATTAAATATCATGTGCCGGAGCCATCAATTAATCTTCAATGGTTGTGGAATATTAAGTTTGAAAAACGGTACAGTAATTAGTATCAAATTTCTAAATAACATAAATAAAAGGACTGTCATTCAACGATTTACCGTTTAATGACAGTCCTTCTTAATATAAATCGGAATTACAAGATTTGAACTTGCGACCTCTGCGTCCCGAACGCAGCGCTCTACCAAGCTGAGCTAAATTCCGAAAAAATAAGCGCAACAGCCAAACTGTCACGCTTATTATAATAAGTGCACCCAGAAGGAGTCGAACCTTCAACCTTCTGATTCGTAGTCAGACACTCTATCCAATTGCGCTATGGGTGCATATAAGCGGAAGACGGGATTCGAACCCGCGACCCCCACCATGGCAAGGTGATGTTCTACCACTGAACTACTTCCGCATGTATTTGATAAGTTAACTCCTATCAACGATTATTAATATTACACGAAAACCTTACCAATGTCAATAAGAATTTTCAAAAATATTAAATGCGGATGAAGGGACTTGAACCCTTACATCAAAATGATACAAGATCCTAAATCTTGCGCGTCTGCCAATTCCGCCACATCCGCATGATAAATGGAGGATACAGGGCTCGAACCTGTGACCCCCTGCTTGTAAGGCAGATGCTCTCCCAACTGAGCTAATCCTCCATAAATAGGCTTGTTATATAAATCAGCCTATTCAATATATCATCTAAATCTTTTTTTGTCAAACTTTATTTAAGATTTAGTTCAATTAATTTTTCATCAATCATTGTTAATACTTTTTTAGCGGCAACAGGATCCTCAACAAAATCATATTTGTCGCCATCAATCATCATTTTAGGACTCTCATTATAATTCTCATACCATTGAATGTAACGTTCATTTAAATTTTTATAGTATGAATATAATGACGGGTCATTCGCAATTTGTTCAAACGAGCGTCCCCGCTTTTTGATCCGTTCAAGCATGGTCTCAAATGATACTCTAATCGTAATCAATAAGTTAGGGGCTTTTTGATGTGGTTGCTCTGGTAATTCCTCCATCATATTGCCTAATAATGAAGAATAAATATTTGACTCAGTCTCAGTTGCCCGGCCCATATCCGCATTTAACTTAAATAACAACGCATCTTCAAAGATTGAGCGATCTAAGACATTTAAATCGTTAGAATATGAACTTTTAATTTCATCAAGACGTTTATTTAAAAAGTAGATTTGTAGTAGGAATCCATACTTTTTAGGATCCTTATAAAAAAGCGGCAAGATTTTATTATCATCAACAGACTCATAAAATGCCTGACTATTAAGATGATCCGCCAATATCTTTGTCAAACTAGTCTTTCCTGCACCGATTGTCCCGGCTAAAGCAATCATTTATTTTTCCCCCTGTTTACAATCTAAAAGTCACGAACACAATTCTAACATTTAAAATAAAAAGGAGCGAGTATAATTTTTCTCGCTCTTTAATACTTATTAATCTTCTTTCGGCTCGTAGGATTCACCTTTTGTCCGCCGTGATAAATCAACTTTTTCAAGCGGAATTAAGTGCGTTTTATACCGAATTTTATAATAGAAGAAAAGAATTAGAAATAGTGGAATTCCCATATACGTAATTAAAATATTTTGCCAATCCATTTTTACAAAGGCATCAATATTTTGACCACAAATAACAACGATACATAATACAAGGGCAAATACCGGACCAAACGGGAATCCTGTTGCATGATACTTCAATTCAGATATTGTATGTCCTTGCTTTAAGAATGCTTTTCTAAAACGATAGTGCGAAATTGCGATTCCTAACCAGGCAATGAATCCACATAACCCAGATGCACCAATTAAATAATTATATGCTTTAGGACCAATAAATTGGGTTGCATAAGCTGCTAACGACACAACCATTGTACCAAGCAAGGCATAAATTGGAATTCCCCGACGATTTACATAACCAAAGATCCGCCATGCATATCCTTCACGAGCCTGTGAATAAAGCATCCGTGTTGAAGCGTATAGTCCAGAATTAGCAGCTGAAATTACTGCTGTTAAGATAACGGCATTCATTACACTAGCTGCAAAAGCTAATCCCGCACGCTTGAAAACAATTGTAAATGGACTCATCGTGATATTTGAAACATCTTGATTTAATAAGTTCTTGTCAGTATAAGGCAAAATACATGCAATAACAAAAATCGCAAAAATATAGAAAAGCAAAATCCGCCAGAATGTTGAATGAATCGCCTTTGAAACAGATTTTTCCGGGGTGGCTGCTTCCCCAGCAGTAATACCGACTAACTCTGTCCCTTGGAACGAGAATCCAGCAACTAAGAAAACACTAATAATTGCCGGTACTCCACCAACAAAAGGCGCCTGCTTATAGTGAAAATTACTTAAGCCGACTGGACGGCCACCCATAATTCCTAAAATAATCGCAACTCCAACAATTAAAAATACAACAACTGTAATAACCTTAATTAAGGCAAGCCAAAACTCAGTTTCACCATATGAACGTACTGATAAATAATTAATCAAGAAAATTAATACCATTACGGTCAAGCTAAAAATCCAGCCTGGAACATTAGGAAGCCAATAGTTCATTACGATTCCTGCAGTTGTTACATCAACAGGAATCGTAATTGCCCAGTTAAACCAATAGTTCCAACCAAGGGCAAAACCTAACGCAGGATCAACGAATTTTGTTGAATAAGCCGAAAACGATCCGGTTAATGGCATATATGTTGCCATTTCGCCTAAACTCGTCATTAGGAAATAAACCATAATCCCCATAATTCCATATGCTACTAATGCTCCACCTGGTCCCGCTGTTGAAATAGCGGATCCACTAGCGATAAAAAGTCCGGTACCAATTGTCCCACCAAGGGCAATCATCGATAAGTGACGTGTTTCCAGCGTCCTTTCCATCTGCCCTGTCGACTTAGCTCCATCTGCCATAAATATTTCCTCCAAATTTGTGTGCTAACGTCATCATTTACGAAGAGGATAAATTAAAAGGGTCTTCTGATCGGCAACCCTACCAGAAGACCCAACTTGAATACCTAGAATTGTTGAATCAATTTAGGAAGCGCCCCGCAACTTTCTGCGACAGTCCATAGCCTATTATGACTATGTCCCAACAGCTACCCGAAATAAGTTAGGCAGTGTTTCGGCATATTTCCCTTTCACCAGTGCTACGATGCTTATTCATCTAACACAAGCTACTAATAAAATATGCAACCTCTTCATCGAATGAAATTATACCCTACTCAAATAAAAATGCAAGTCTGATTATTTAACAATATATTGCCATAAGTCATCATGTTCATAAGTAAAGCCACATTTTATAAGCACTCGTTGAGACCGAAAATTGCTCTTTTTACACTCTGCATGAATAATGATTTTAGAAGGTAAGGATGAAATAACTTTGTGAAGTGAAAATGTCATTATTCCCTTGTTCCAATGGTCACGCTGCAAAAGATAGCCCAATTCATAATGATGAAGAAGACGTTTGCCTTCATCCCCATACCAATTGCTTAACACAATCATTCCAATTACCTTCTCATTCAGCTTCACCACTATAATATGATTTTTTTGAATAAATATCTTAATAGCTAAAATGCGATTTTCTTTTTTCCTTGGTAGCATCAAGCCCACTGTTTGAACTAATTCTTCATCGTCGAGTAGATTAACAATTCCATCTAAATCATTCCTATTTTTTATCGGTTCAACTGTAATTTTGTTCATCTGTTTTTCTCCTATTTCCCGGGAAATTTTCAAGAAAAAAGAGGGATAATTCTAAAAAATTTAGATTTCCCTCATTAATTGTTATTAAATTTCAACGCTACGTAAAAGCGGGATACGTTGTAACCGGGGAGCCCAGGCTACGTAAAGCCATTCAGCTACTTGCAGCCAAGCATATGCTAACAACATAGCACCAACTGTATCGAAAGGCCAGTGAGCATATAAGTATACTCGAGATACTGCTAAGAAGAAAACAGCAAAAATTAATAAAATTTGTAAAATCGTCCGAACAGAAGCCTTTTGGATAAGCGGAATAACTACTAAGAACAAGATTGCTACTACTAAGAAGAATCCTAAAGTATGTCCACTAGGAAAACTATACCCATCATCTGCTGGTAAGTGTTGGGCTGGGCGAACACGCTTAACAATATGCTTAACAACCGTTCCTAACACGTCACCGCCAAAGATTGTTCCAAGCGACCACAGTGCTGGAATCCGATACCCTTTCAACCATAAAATACCGGCAATGATGAACACCCATATTAAATCTAGAACAGGTTTAGCAAGAAAAGATAGCAACGTCATTAATGCATGGAACCAGCCAATTCCTTCAAGGCGCTGACTAGTAAATAGCGATTGCAAAACTGCATCGATCATCGTTACCACTGATGAATTAAACATAATTAATAGCATTAAAGCAATAAAGAAACCACCGCTTAAGGCGAAACGCCACCATCGATGATTATCACGTTCAATAAACATAATTAAGGATTCTCCTAACTTAAATTAATCAATCAGAAATGAGTATACCACACTGTCAAAAAATCCACCGTGACTTTTTTATTAAATATTTGCGAAAGTATATATAAACTCGATTCAAAAGCTCTCCTATTCCAAAGCCAAGAGTAATAGCCCCCACAATTACCACTACTTGATAGAAATAAACAGTAACAAGGTGATAATTGCCTATTGCAAAGTTTCGAACTACTTTATAAGCCTGTCCTCCTGGCACAAATGGAACTAATGCTGGAACATTAAAAACGATGATAGGCATTCTTTTTCGTCGCGCAGCAATTTGGCTGCATACCGAGATCAAAATTGCTGCAACTAAATTACTAAAGGCAAGGCCGACGCCGCTACAATAGTACATAACCCAATAAACAACCCAGACACCGCCACCAATAATTCCCGCCGTATTATAGGCCTTGCGCGGAATGTTTAGGAGAATGCCAAAACATACTGTTGATACATAACATAAAAGAAATTGTAATAATAAGTTACCCCAATTCATCTGTCATCCTCCTAGTTAAAGTGCAGAACAATTACAATTGCGCTTCCAATTGATACCGCCGTTAAAATTGCTTCAATTCCTCTCGTCGGCCCGCTAATTAAATTACCAGAAACAAGGTCACGAGCAGCGTTAGTTAACGGAACTCCTGGTACAAGCGGCATTACTGCACCAATAATAATGTCATTAATATTATTAGCAAGACGGAATTTAACGAAAAGCACTGCTAGTATTCCTATTATTAGTGAAGAACAAAATTCTCCGAGATACTGGATCTTGAATTTTCGCAGTAAATACGAAAAGGCCCCGTAGCCAATGCCACCAGCAATAAATCCCGCCCATGAATCAGCTATATTTCCGGTAAAGACAATCATTAACGCTCCACTTAAAATAGCAGCAGCAAATGATTCATACCAATTTTGCCATTTTGGCGATGTGTGACGGTCAATCTTTTTTAATTTAGCAAACGCTTGAGGAACATCGATCTTTCGACGGGCTAATTCACGAGAAACTTCATTTACATCTGCAATCTTGCTTAAGTTATTTTTTCGATGACGAATAGTAATCACTTGAGCATGTGGTTCATTAATTGTACCAACCACGATTCCTGTAACGGTTGTAAATGCTTGGAAGCCATGTAATCCTGCATTCTTTGCCATTCGGGACAGCGTATCATTAACACGTTCCATATTAGATCCATTTTCAATTAATAGTCTCCCTGCCAATAGACACATTTTTAACGCTAATGCCTGTCGTCGCTTTGTCAACATTGCCCTTCGCCTTCTTTAACTAAAAGATACTCCCTATTATCCACCCTTTATATCTTTACCTCAATAAAAAAACGACTGGAAAATTCCAGCCGCCCTTTTCTAGTCTTTAACAACATTTGCTGCTTGAAGACCACGTTCGCCTTCTTCAACATCAAATGTAACATGTTGTCCTTCATTTAATGACTTAAAACCATCGCCTTGAATTGCGGAAAAGTGAACAAACACGTCATCCCCGCTTTCACGAGTAATAAAGCCATAACCTTTATCGTCATTAAACCATTTAACAGTTCCTTGTTCCATCTTGGAAAATCCTCCTGTGCATTACGCACTGTAAATATAATTTGTAATTCATCTCAGGTGAAGAGATCCATTTGCAATGAAACAACCGAACCAACCGCACTTAAAAAAACTACATGAATCATTGTATCATATAAGTAAAAATTTACCTAATCTTTATTTACATTATCTGGTTCAATAAAGATATTATGTGATGCTTTATATGAAACATTGATTTCCTTATCATCATTCTCCTTACGAATAACAATCGGTCCTTCAAATGGTTCATGACGGACGACAATCACTTGCTCTTGTGGCCGTAATCCTAATTCCTCTAAGTAAGTTAATAACTCATGATTATCTAAGAAACGTTCCAATTCAACTTTTTCGCCATCATTAGCATCTGCCAGTAAGCGATGTGTCACATCTGGAAACTTACCATTAGCTGATGGAATCACACCACCATGAGGACAATGATCAGGATGCTGGAGAAAAGTATCTAGTGCAGTTGCTAGCCGATCACTTGTCTGGTGTTCAAGGATTTCTGCTTCTGAATGAACATCTGCAAAATTATAATGAAGCTTATCCACTAAAAACGTTTCCCATAAACGATGCTTACGAACAAGTTCTGCAGCGTACTTCTGTCCTTTTTCAGTCAGAGAAATACCAGCATACGGTTCATGAACTACCAGCCCTTCGTCAGCCAACTTAGAAATCATCTCGGTTACTGATCCAGCGGCAATTCCTAGTCCAAGGGAAATCTCTTTATTAGAAACTTTTTTATGACTACCGCCTAATTCAAAAATGATTTTTAGGTAGTCTTCCTTCATTGGAGTCAATCTGTTTCACCTCTGGGTATTAAAATTTGGCCTACGATCGGTCACTATATGTTTTTTATATATTAACATTGAACCCAAATTGATTATATCATATTATTAAAAGTGTAGTTTGGAAAGCCTAACTTTTTTGTTATCAGCTTTTTACAAACCCGCAATTGATCTTTACGGAGGAGTAGTTAATTTATGGACGAAAAAGTAACGGGGAAACGCTTTTTAGCGGTTACCCTCCTAAATGTAATAATTACAATTGTTGAGATTATTGGAGGTATTCTTTCCGGAAGTTTAGCCTTACTATCAGATGCTTTCCATAACCTAGGAGACTCGCTTTCCATTGTGCTAGGTTACTTCGCTCAGCATATTGGCGGACATCCAGAAAACCGCCAACGAACATATGGCTATCGGCGAGCTGAGATTTTGTCAGCATTAACTAACAGTATTTTCTTAATAGTCATCTCGATCTTTTTAATCATCGAGGCAATTAAACGGTTAGAGCATCCCCAGCATATCAATGGGGGAATCATGTTAACCGTTGCTGTAATCGGTCTTCTAGCAAACTTTATTTCAGCAGCCCTTTTACATGCTGGAAGCGAAGATAGCTTAAATGTTAAAGCGACATACCTGCACATCCTAAGCGATGCATTATCTTCAGTTGCGATTATTATCGGGGGAATTATTCTTACATTTGTTAACATCCCCTGGCTTGACCCAGCTCTAACAATCGGGGTTGCCCTTTACATTGTATATGAAGCTTGGCCAATTATTACTCAGACTATCAAAATCCTCATGCAATCATCACCTGATCTGGATTATGATGCTATTGAACACGACCTTAAGCAGATTGACGGCGTTACCGCAGTACACCATGTCCACGCATGGATGATTGATGAACACCGGATTATTTTCTCTGCTCACCTTAACTGTGATGATCTTCCCCTCAGCCAGGTTGAACGGATTTATAGTCAGGTTGAAAAGATTTTGCATGAAAAATATAATATCTGCCACGTAACTATTCAGGCAGAATATCATCGAGGAAAAGATGAAGAATTATTTAATACCCCCGTTGACGAAAAGAATGTTATCAATAACGACTTCCAAAATAACAAATAACTACGAAGAAACGACCAAAATCAGTTTTTCGCCGATTTTGGTCGTTTTTACTACCAGCTATTATGCTGCTCCGTTAATAATTTAGAGGAGAACTGCTATCTAAAATAGTTTTCCGACTCCATAGTGAATTGTAATGGTGATCAACCCAATAATAATATTTCGAATTACCGCCACCTTAACAAGTCCATTGCCAAGCTTAGAACTAATATATCCTGTTAATGCACTCGTCAATGCAACTGCCAAAATCACGGCATACCACTTATATGCTTCTGGCGCAAAAGTCATTGCCATTAAAGGAAATAGACCACCAGCAGCTGCAGAAAACAGTGATGAAAAGGCAGCATCCCACGGATTAAGATAGTGTCCTAATTCAATATCATACTTAACGCGGACAACAGTTTCTAACGGCTTTTTATTAAGAAGATCTTGGGCAATCTTAGTTGACGTTTCAGGAGTAACTCCCTTGTCAATGTAATAATCTCTGACAGCAGCTAACTCACCATTATAGTCTGTTTTTAATAGTTTTTCTTCTTTTTCAACCGCGGCTTTTTCAGTATCCTTCTGGGTTGATACTGATGCATATTCTCCAGACGCCATTGAAAAAGCACAAGCTAGTAAATCTGATAAACCAGCGATAAAGATTGTAAAACGATCGGTTGTCGCCGCAGCAACAGAAACTAGAACCCCAACAACAGTTAAAATTCCATCATTTGATCCTAACACACCAGCACGGAGAGTATTAAGCTTTTCTTCCATCGTTTGTTTTTGTCGCTTTTTTGCTTTCATAGCCATCATTTCTCATCTCCCTAACGCGCAAATAATTGTCCGATCAAGTATGTAACTCCCATGGTCAATAATCCAGCTGCCGCATTTCTAAACATTGACTTAATTCGATTAGACTTGCCTAATACCGCAGCAAAATATCCTGTAATTAATAATGCAATCAGTACGGCAATCGCAGTAGCTAAAATACGCGTATCCGCTGGAGAAACTGTTACAGCGACCATTGGTAAAATAGACCCGGTTGGAAATGAAATAAACGATGCAATCGCTGCCGCATAAGGACTGGTAAAGTCTTTGGGGTTAAAGCCATATCGTTCTTGAACAGCCGTCCCCAAAGCATCTTTTTCCATTAATTCCTTAGTAGCCTGATTTGCCAGTTGCGGGTCAATATCTTGCGCTTCATATTTCTTTTGAACATAATTGAATTCTTGTTGATATTGGTCTTTCAATCGTTGCTTCTCACTAATTAAGGCCATCTTTTGCGAATCCTTTTGGGTAGAAACAGAAACATATTCCCCCATACACATCGAAATCATACCGGCTAAAGTCCCCGATAAGCCAGAAATTAAAATTGAATAGGCATTACTCGTCGCTGCGGCAACCCCAATAACAATTCCCGCAATCGAAATGATTCCGTCATTTGCGCCCATTACACTTGCTCGTAAAACATTTACTTTTTGAGCTAAAGACATTTTTTTCTTGGGCAATTCTATCCCTTCCCTCTCATTAGTTTAGAATCATTATAACATAGAATATCCAAAAAACAACAATGATTAGCTGGTTTGCAAATCCAATTTATAAAGATTCTAACTACGCTATGCATAGAAAAAGCGATAGCTCAATTAACGAGCTACCGCAATAATCTTAAAAGAAATTAGTCTATTCATAGCTTTGAACTGTATTTGTCCGAATAACAAATACTGATGTTCCAGCATGACGGGCCATGTATGAAGCCTGTGAACCTACCGCTTTTCGGTTTCCCTTCTTACCAATTGAACCAACAACCAATAAATCAGGTTGGAAAGCTGGGATAACATGATTACAAATCCGTTCAGCTGGACGTTCACCCCGGTCAACAATCGCAGTAATCTTTTCTGGGTTAACCCCATAATCAATAGCCGCCTGAACGTATTCATTTACTCGTTGTCGTAATTCATCCTCACTGCTGTGAACATAATCCTTATCTAAGATTTGATACACATTCACGCGGTCAGTCTCCAAGATTGAAACGATCCCGATTTCTGATCCGTCACGTTTTGCCTTGTCAACCGCGTATGAAAAAGCGGCACGGGCATCTGGCGCATCGTCAACACCAACGAGGATCTTTTTGAACTTCTTTGGCTTTATTTCGAACATTAGTATTCTCCTTCCTATGTTCTCCTTTTAACGATAAAGCATTACTCGCTCCTCTTCGTTAAATCATATTGTTCACTCACTATGTTACTACTTATCTCAATTTTGTAAATAATTATTTTGGCATTCCTAAAATAAAAGTAATTTATTAAAGAATTTCATAATTATCTTGATAAATTAAGCTTTACACAATTATCATTTTGACGCTTTCTGGAACAAACTATATAATTGAAGTTACCTGCTTACTGATAATATAAATGAAATGGGGGTATATAACACATGTCAATGATTGAATTTCATAATGTGCAAAAATACTATGGTAAGTTCCATGCATTAAAAGATATTAATTTAACAATTGAGGCTGGCGAAACTGTTGTATTAATCGGCCCATCAGGATCTGGAAAAAGCAGTCTGATTAGGACTATCAATGGTTTAGACCCAATTAGAGATGGTCAATTAATCGTTAACGGATTTGATCTTGCCGATAAAAAGACCAATGTTAACTTAATCAGAAAAGACGTCGGCATGGTCTTCCAGCACTTTAACCTGTACAACAATAAGAGCGTTCTTGAAAACATCATGCTTGCGCCACGAATCGTCTTAAAACGGCCAGATGATGAAAACAGAGAACTGGCAATGCAGCTTCTTGATAAGGTCGGGCTTGCCAACAAGGCTGATAGTATGCCAGCACAGTTGTCTGGGGGACAAAAGCAGCGAATTGCAATTGCGCGTAGTCTTGCAATGAAACCTAAATGCTTATTATTCGATGAACCAACAAGTGCGCTTGATCCAGAAATGATTGATGATGTTTTAGACGTTATGAAAGACATCGCCAAAAATTCAAATATGACTATGTTGGTTGTGACCCATGAAATGGGATTTGCACGTGCAGTTGCCGACCGAGTAATATTTATGGCAGACGGTCAGATTTTAGAAGATGATTCAACAGAAAAGTTCTTTGGCGACCAGCCATCCACAGAACGTGCTCGTGAATTTATGAGTAAGATTAGCGGTCACTAAGGAGGGAACAATATGAAAAAGTATTGGCGATTAATTAGTCTTAGCGCCCTCCTCATTATGACCGTCCTGACACTATCTGCTTGTAGTAGTTCAATTTCCAAAAAAGATGTCTTAACTGAAGATATGCGTAGTCAACGAATTACATGGGGAGTTAAAACGGATACGCGGCTTTTTGGCTTAGAAAATATCCGAACCGGAAAACTAGAAGGATTCGAAATCGATCTTGCAACAGCTTTAACAAAGAAAATTCTCGGTCCAAATGGGAAGCCTACCTTTGTTCCAGTAACTAGCGGAACACGGGTGCCATTACTAAAAAACGGTAATATTGATGCAATCATGGCTACCATGACGATCACCCCCGAACGAGCTAAACAAGTCGACTTTACTCATTCTTACTTTGATGCAGGGCAGTCACTTTTAGTTCGAAAAGGAAGCCCAATTAAAAATATCAATGATTTAAACAAACGTGGCGCTGTTATCTTGGGAGTTGCGGGTTCAAATTCAGTAAAGAACGTTGCCAAATTTGCTCCTAAAGCCCGTGTGCTTCAATTATCAGATTATGCCCAAGCAATGACTGCACTTAAGTCAAAGCAAGGGGATGCTCTTACTACTGATAATGGTATTCTTTATGGAATGGCTGCTGAAAACCCTGGCTATGAAGTCGTTGGCGGCAATTTTACTAAAGAACCATACGGAATTGCTGTTAATAAAAATCAAGAACGATTCCGTAAGAAGTTAAACTGGGCACTAAAAGAAGTTGAAAAAGATGGAACTTATAACCGCCTCCTTCTTAAATGGTTCGGTGATGTCAAAGGATTTAATTATCAGGAGATGAAACGCTAATGTTAAACTTAATTGCAAATGAGTGGCATCCCCTTTTGACCGGTTTATGGAATACTATTCTCTGTAGTCTAATCGCATTAATTGGGAGCCTTATTATTGGAACTTTCTTTGCTTTGCTAGAAATTTCTCAACACCGTGTTGTTAAAATTATTGGTCACGTCTATGTTGAAGTCTTTCGTAATATCCCGTTGCTAGTAATTACAATGGCTTTCTTCTTGATTATCCCAATGTATATCGTCAAAATTAATGGTTTTACAGCGGGGACGATTGGCTTAACCCTTTATACTTCAGCTTTTATTGCTGAAACTGTCCGTGCCGGAATTAACTCAATTGACCCCGGACAAATGGAGGGAGCACTCGCTAATGGTCTAACTTATGGTCAAGCAATGCGGTACATCGTTTTGCCCCAAGCTTTTCGTGTGGTAATTCCCCCGCTTGGAAACCAGTTCATCAATCTAGTTAAGAATTCATCGGTGCTTGCCTTTGTCGCTGGCTTTGATCTTATGTACCAAGGTAATTTAATTGCAAACGATACGCTTGAAACAATGCCTACTTACTTTATCGTGGGGATAATGTACTTAATCATTACTCTTCCGCTAAGTTACTACATGCGGCATCTTGAAAAGAAACTAGCCTAGGAGGGATGAAAAATGCAAAACTTTATTGATGCTTATTCATGGATTAATATCCGTTTCCTCCTTGAAGGGCTATGGATTACAATCGAAGTTTCCCTTATTTCCATTGTGATCAGTTTTATTCTTGGAACGTTTCTCGGAATTATCCGTTATGCCAAAATCAAATATCTTTCAGCGATTGTGGGGTTCATTATCGACATTCTCCGTAACCTGCCACTCCTGTTAATTATTTTCTTCACCTACTTTGGCTTACCAAATATTGGAATAAAACCAGAAATTATCCCTGCAGCTATCATGGCCCTGTCAATCTTTGAATCTGCAATGGTAGCAGAAATTGTTCGTTCGGGGATAAATTCAATCGACTATGGTCAGACAGAAGGAGCCTTAGCAAATGGTCTTACTAAGTGGCAAGCATTACGAATTATTATTTTGCCGCAAGCAATTAAAAATATGATGCCGGCCTTAGTTAGTCAGTTTATTTCGTTAGTCAAGGATACTTCTTTGGCGACAATTATTGTTTTGCCCGAGTTGATGTATCACGCACAAATTATTTATGGTCAAAATACTAACTACATTATTCCAATGTTTGTTGCGTTGGCCGTCCTATACTTTATTGTTTGTTACTCCCTCTCATTATTTGCACGATACTTACATAAACATATTGCATAATAAAAAGATGTGACCGCGAAATTTTCCAGTCACATCTTTTATTTTTTAATATTGAATCATAAAACCGAAACGCTGGTGTTCGCCAGTCAGCCGATCTACATGCCGTTCCATTACCTGCCGGCGCTGTCCGTACATCATCCAAACTGTAATTCCGATAAATACGGCTAATTCAATCCCTGTTCCAATCCAATCCTGAATTGTAACTTTACCTGTCATCAGTGTCGAATCAGAAGCGACAAATGCCGTCCAATCTAACAAAAAGTGCATTATCATCGCTAACCATAGCTGACCAGTATAAACATAAACAGTCGCAAAGAAAAGCCCGATTCCCGCTGCACTAACAGCTTGTAGAATAGTCATGGACCATTCTTGCGGACCATAATTAGTAAGATGAACAATTCCAAACAAAATTGAACTGGTTGCTAAAGCTAGTGGAAGGCGTTGTCTTAGGTTGCGCCAAGCATAAAATAGAATGCCAAGAATTGCAAAACGGAATAAGCTCTCCTCCATTACTGCCGCTTCAAATGCAGATAAGGTAAAGTCCCAATTAGCATGGTGCAGGTTAGGCATTTCACCAGTGTTTAATGCCATAAAAATAATATCTACTAAAATTAGCCCGGCAAAAATCCACCAATTAAAATCACCGCTCCAATGCGGCTTTAATCCCGGCCAGGATAAATGCCATGTTCTCATTACTGTAGTAGTAAGAATAAAGAACGCAACAGCACCCACTGCACCAGTAGATAGCGTCAATAATAGAAAGTGGTTATCAACTAGGTCCGTTGGTAAAGCAATCAAGGGGGTAAAAACAACTTGTGCCAACCAGGCAATAAATATTAGCCGCTCAATACTCCAATTCATCAGTCCCCCAACCACGCTAGCAAAGGGCGCGAACATAATGAAATAGTAAAAAATCATCATTGTAACTACACCCCGTGATGGCAAATGCAGTAGCACGATAATTTCACGAACCATAACGTCCCATGCAAAAACTAGAATTATCGGCTGAGTTATTACCTGCAGCCACGCGTTTAACTTTTTTACTAGCAACGGCAAATTAGGAAGCAATTCAAAAGTTAGACCAATCGCTAAAATTGCAACCATAATCAGCAATGCTAATGCAACTGTTTGACGATTAAACTCGTAATTACGAATCATCATCATTGCCAAAATGACCAGGGTTGCCCCAATTTGAACCCGATACCAGATCCTTAAATAATCGTTTCCGGTCATTTAACCTCACCCTCTCTGGGAAATATAAAATAATTGCTAAATATGATCATACCAAACAATCTCCTTAGTTTTAAGGACAAATCCTCTTTTTTTAGTTTAAACCAGAAAAGAACTTACAGGCAAAAAATCTGCAAGTTCTTTTTGTATTGCTTATTTAGTATTTCCGGTCGCAACCGCTTGTTTTTCTTTAACATTCTTCTTTTTAGAATGATGCTGCGAATTACGGTGGTTATGGTTACTTGACCGCTCACCCTTATGTGATTGGTTATTTTTATTATTTGGACGACGATAATGCTGGTTCTCTGAACGATTATTACCATTCAAAATCGTTACCATCGGAATAATTACCGGACGACGACCTGTTCGATCATAGAGCAGTTTTTGTAGCCTGCTAATAATTGTCCGGTTAAGTACCCGTTGGTCAATATGTTTATGATTCTTAAAGGTATTAAGAATTGCCCAGAACACTTCATGGTTAGCAGCCTTAATCAATTCTTGTGATTCATGCATATAAACAAAACCACGCGAAACAATATCTGGACCGGCAACAATTTGATAGTCCTTTAGATCAACAACTGCAATCGCGGTTACAACCCCTTCTTCAGATAGTAGGCGTCGTTCACGAATCTCAGGGTTCCCAACAGTATCACCGGCATCACGACCATCAATATACACATCGCTGACACTATCAATGTGATCGGCAACACGACAAGAGTCCTTTGTTAAGGCTAAAACATCCCCATTAGATAGGACAAAGCTATTTTGCTTAGGCACACCAGTCATTTCAGCTAACTTAGTGTGAATCTTTTGCATCCGGTATTCACCGTGAACCGGCGCAAAGAATTTCGGCTTCATCAAGCGGAGCATAAACTCTTCATCGACTTGACCACCGTGCCCGGATGTATGGATATTATTAACATAACCGTGAATAACATTAGCACCGTCTTCTTCAAGCTTATTGATCAAGGCATTAACGCTAGTCGTGTTACCCGGAATTGGGTTACTTGAGAAAACAACGGTATCCTCAGGCTGAATGGTAATCTGGCGGTGAGTTCCGTTAGCAATCCGACTAAGCGCCGCCATTGGTTCACCCTGCGATCCAGTACACATGATCAATACTTTTTCTGGTGGATAGTTATTAATTTCGTTTTGGTCAATCAATGAGTCTTTAGGGATATTCAGGTAACCGAGTTCTTGACCGGCCGTAATCGCATTCTCCATACTACGGCCAAAAACAGCAATCTTACGCCCTTGAGCAATGGCTGCATCAGAAGCTTCACGTAAACGATAGACGTTAGAAGCAAAGGATGCGAAAATAATCCGTCCCTTGATCCGTTCAAAAATACGCCGAATGTGAATATCAACCCATCGTTCAGACTTAGTAAATTCCGGTCGTTCTGCGTTTGTACTATCTGAAGTCAGTAGTAAAACACCATCATCGCCTAGTTTAGCCATTTGTTGAAGATTTGGACCAGGCAAATTCCCAACCGGTGTCAAATCAAACTTAAAGTCCCCGGTTTGAACAATTGTCCCTTGCGGAGTATGAACTGCAATCCCTAATGTATCAGGAATTGAGTGGGTTGTCCGGAAGAAACTAACCCATAATTTCTTAAAATGAACCTCATCAAATTCATTGATTTCATGCAACTCTGCGTTTCGTAATAGATGTTTTTCTTCCAGTTTTCCCTTAATCAAAGACATCGCAAAGGGACCTGCATAAATTGGTGCATTAACCTTTTGCAGGAAAAATGGAAGACCGCCAATGTGATCTTCATGACCGTGGGTGATAAAGATCCCCTTAATCTTATCTTTATTTTCAATAAGGTAGTCATAGTTTTGAATTACATAGTCAACCCCCAGTAATTCATCTTCCGGGAATAAAACACCACAATCAATTACGATAATTTCATCTTGAAATTGTACACAATACATATTTTTACCAATTTCGCCAAGACCACCCATGGCGTAAAAGGCAACTTCATTATTTTTTATCTTTAACTTTGCCATAATACCTTTCCTTTTATAGATTTTTATAACGTTAATTAACGGAAATTTAAGTAAGCCAAAAGAACCGCTTTGTTTGGGCAAGGTCGGTTACTTTATTCTAATTTTATTTCTTGGCACTTAACTTTATTATTTTAATCCGTACGTAAAACTAATGTTATTTTACCACATCTACAAATTTGAAGGTAGTAATAAAGGAATGAAAAATAACCTTCTTAGCAAGCCATTATTCATTCCCTTAAGTTAATCTCTAATTTAGTCTTCTTCAGGTAATTGTTCTTCTTTTTCTGACCATGCTGTCATCCAATCAACAACCGGTTCTCCATCTTCTCGATATTTAACATCCGTCAAGTCCGCTAAAATTTCTTGATATGCGGGCTTACTAAGCCGGGTACTTACTTCAGTCAGCTCATGGTGATCCATAAACTGATTATCGCGTAACACTTGGTTAATCGTTGCAATCAGTTCATTTGAAACACGCGATCCTAGAATTTCCAAACTTCCTTTACTATATTGACTAACATAAAAATCAATAAATGAATTAAGGGCATTTTGCTTAGCGTCCTCGCTTAACTCACTGTAACTTAAACCCGATGTAGTCACTTATGGTCTCCCTTTCTAATTTTCCTTTACCTTGTCATCTTTACCATACCACAAAGTTTCTTTTGCGTTAATTATCCGCCTTATTGCGGTCCCGGACATGAAGACTGGTTTTATCGTCAGTAATTACCGCATAAACTTCTTTAGTCGGGTCTTCAGCTAAGGGCCCTAGTTTTACCTCGCCCTGTTTTTCCCCAGTCTGTTTTATTTCCATAATGCAATCAGTAATAAAACGCGTAAAAATTTTATGAAGCTCACACCGTTCCTGCTCTTTTTTTACTGCCGTTGTTAAAGTAAAGCCTTGATCTAGAAATACCTTAATTGTAAATACTTGAAAAATTGTTGGAAAACTAAAGTAATGATTCTTATTTTGCTCATCTTGGTCTGAACTTATATAACCCTTTCTTTCCCAATATCTTAATTGACTTGTAGATACTCCCGTTACTCGAGACACTTCACTCATACTTATTTTAAGCTGTTTGCTAACAATCATTTTCCTAATTTGTTCAGAAAGCGGATCCATATTTCTCTCCTTCAACTTTATATTCTACTGTTAAATTATCAAAAATCCGTTATCTTTGTCAAATTATTTGACAAAGATATTAAATAGTATTATATTCTTCACATTGCATAAAAATATAAAGGGGGATTCTATTCGTGAATCAAGAGCAACAACCCGTTGATATTAATGGCAAGAGTTACAATCGTTCCTTAATGATCTTTGTATTATTAATCGGGGCCTTTTGTACAATCTTAAACCAGACCATTCTATCAACCGCCTTTCCGGCATTAATGAATGCATTTAATATAAGTACTGCTACCGTTCAATGGTTAACTACCGGTTTTTTATTAGTTAACGGAATTATGATCCCCGTCAGTGCTTACCTTACTAGTCGTTTTAATACCAAGAGTCTTTTTATCATTGCAATGTCGATTTTTGAAGTTGGAACCATTATGGCATGGATTGCTCCATCATTTGCGGTCCTATTAATGGGACGGCTTGTTCAAGCAGTCGGTGTTGGAATTAACATGCCGCTGATGCAAAATATCATGTTAACGGTATATCCACCTGAAAAACGGGGAGCAGCCATGGGGATTAATGGTCTTGTTATCGGTTTAGCTCCTGCCATCGGTCCCGCCCTCTCTGGTTGGGTTATTGACAATTTTAGCTGGCGTTGGCTCTTTGGAATGATCGTTCCAATTGCCGCCCTAGTAATTATCGCAGGTATTTTTGCCGTTAAAAATGTTATTCCAAATGCTAAGCCAAGTCTTGATTGGATTTCAGTTATCATTTCGACACTAGGATTTGGAAGTATGCTTTATGGTTTCTCCAGCGTTGGTGATAAAGGATGGACAAACCCTATCGTCTTCTCAACAATCATTGTTGGAGCAGTCTTAGTTGCCTTCTTAATTATTCGCCAAAATAAACTAGACGAACCATTTCTTGAATTCAAAGTCTTTGAGAGTAAAGAATTCTCACTCGCAACTATCTTAAGTTCAATTGTTATGATGGCGATGGTTGGGGTCGAATTTGTTATTCCTCTTTATCTTCAAATTATTCATGGAATGTCAGCTTTCCATTCTGGCCTTACATTACTGTTTGGGGCATTATTCATGGGATTCATGAGCCCAATTACAGGGAATTTATTTGACCGTTATGGAGCTAAACGACTTGTCTTTACGGGGATGTTCATTTTAAGTGTTGGTACAATTCCATTTGCCTTCATTACTCGTGATACTCCAACCATTTATATTGTCTTCCTATACGCGGTCCGAATGTTTGGTATTTCAATGGTAATGATGCCTGTTACAACTGCCGGAATGAATTCTCTTCCTTATAATTTGATTTCTCACGGGACAGCAGTTAACAATACGGTTCGCCAAGTTGCTACTTCAGTCGGAACTGCAATCATGATTTCCGTGCTTACGAATGTTACAAATAGTAATAAACCGGCTCATTCGTTGCTTGTTCAAGCGCCATTACAATACAAGGCTAAGATGTTCGATGCAACCTTGATGGGATATCACGCTGCCTTCTGGTTTGCAATCGCCTTTTCACTAATTGGTCTCGTCCTTGCCCTCTTTGTTACTAGTGGTAACGGAATTCATCTAAAAATTGATAAATCTGCTAATAAAGGAGGGGAAAAGTAATGGTCATTATTTTAACTTTTCTGGGCGCAATCGCATTCTTTGTATGTATGATGTTTATCCAGCAAAAAAATTTACGAAACATCTTAGCAACCATTACGGGAATTATTTTTATTGCCTCCACAACGTTAATGACGTTAAACTACAGTCACCATTTTGGGATGCATCAAGTAACAACTACCACAACTACGCGTATTTACTCCGCTTCTAATTCAACGATGCCCCTTGCCCTCTATCAACCAGTAGGGAAAAGCGGTCAAGATAATGTCTATATCTATAACACAAAGCCAAAACAAAAAACGCCCCACCATACTCAAGCAAACGAGTATACTACCAGCCGCATCAAATGGACAAAAAATGATACGCCACAGTTAGTCACAACTGAGACTCGTTGGCAGTATAAAAACAATTTTTATAAAGTCCTCTATGCATGGTCTGGGATGGATAATACATTAGTTAAGCGTACAAATGTATTAGAATATCCACAAACATATATTAAATTAACAACTAGTCAGGCCAACAAGCTTTCAAAGATTACAAAATCAGCCGCTGGGAAGCATTTACAAGCACAGGCAGCAGAACAGGGACGGGCATTTGTTACTGCAAAAGTTCAAGCAGCAATGGCTAAGAATCCGCAAACGAGAGTAGTTCAACTAGTTCGTCAGCAACAAATTCATCACAAAGCGTTAAGCAGATTTTAAAACAAGTTAAATAAAGGACTGTAACATAAATCCTACTACTTAGATAAAATACAAACAGCGCAGTACACAAATGAGCTCCAGTGTTCGGCAAATCCGAACGCTGGAGCTCTATTTGTGCTTGCGGGATGATTCACTCCCTTTAGTTAAACACTGCTGGCATTGCAGATGTAAAGGTTAATTGTTTAAGGGTAAACGGATCCATAAAACTAATTTTACTTGCATGAAGCAGCTGATGATCATACTTACTCGTATCTCCGCCATAAAGATGATCGCCAATCAGCGGGTGACCAATTGAAGCAAAGTGAACACGAATCTGATGCGTCCGTCCGGTATGCAACCGCACTCTTACTTGAGTCCAATTATCTTCCTGCTTTTCAACCCAATATTCGGTTAAAGCGCGTTGACCATCTTTTGCAATTACCCGGGCAATTTTACCTTCGCGGCGAGCTATTGGTTTATTTATTTCACCATGCTTATCCGTTAACGAACCTTCTACTAATGCCATGTATTCCTTAATCATTTTATGTTGTTGAACTTGCTGACTGATCATACTGGAGGCAATATGATGCTTAGCTACCAGCAAAAGTCCTCCTGTAAACCGGTCTAATCGGGTAATCAGATGCGGACGTAAATCAGCGGAACCGCTAGAAAGCAGATACCCCTTTACCCTGTTGAGTACTGTTCCGTTTAAGATCGTTGGTCCGGGAATTGATGAAATTCCTGCCGGCTTATCAACCACTAGCCAGTTATTATCCTCATAAACAATATTTAATTGCTCGTTACTAACTGCAACACTCTCGTCTGCCGGTTCTGGCTGAGCTTTAACCGTTAATGGTTGGTGTGGCAGAATTTGCGTAGTCGGTCGAACCTGCCGATGATCAACAAGGAATTCGCCTTCACCATTTTTCAAATCGTTAAATAATCGATGGCCCATTCCTAGTGATTGAAGATATTTTTTTATCTTAATCGGCTCTGATCCTTGGTATACCCATGTATTTTCCATATTCAGTACTTTCCCTTCTAAGTTTTTATGTACAAAAAAAGAGCTGATGACATGTATCACAGCTCTCTTAATTATGACGGTCCGTACGAGACTCGAACTCGTGATCTCATCCGTGACAGGGATGCGTCCTAAACCAACTAGACCAACGGACCATTTGACAACAAATAAAAGTATACGAAACTTTTTAACATTAGTCAACATCTTTTTTTATTATTTTACTTTTTATTTTTCCAATGTATACCCATAGTTTATAATGAGAGTACTAGCTATTATTAAGGAGGAGTTTTTAATGCAACAGTTGGGCAAACGCCTATTAAACTGGTGGTCAAAATATTCAAAATTTATAAAAGTAGTATTTGTGACCTCGGTTTTAATCTTCGTCATTCTTGCCCTTGGTAGTTTCTTTAAGACAGTCAAATGGCATGAAGTTGGCGTTGGATTAGCAAATCTTTCATGGGAAAACATCATTTTCCTACTAATTACCGGATGTATCGCCGTTATTCCAATGCTAGGCTATGACTTTGCAATCACCCGTTTATTACCCGGGAAATTTAAGAAATTATATATTATTAGATGTGGTTGGATAACTAATACTTTAACTAACGTTGCCGGTTTTGGTGGAATTCTTGGCTCTACATTACGAGCTTACTTCTACCGAAAAAACGCAACGAAAAAGGAAATTCTTCTTGCTATCTCTAAGATTGCCGTCTTTTTGCTTTCTGGTTTATCTGTTCTTTGCTGGGTAGCGTTAATCATTATGTTTGTATTTCATGACGGTGGACATTTTAACCAATATGCGCTTTGGCTTGTTGGCGGTGGGCTCTATTTCCCGATTGTTTTCTATTTTACTGTTATTCATAATAATAAATTATTTAAGGATGTTACCCCTAAAATAGGGTCTTTCCTCGTTGCCAGTTCAACCTGTGAATGGTTATTTGTCGCCCTATTCTTCTTATTAGTAGGTTGGTGCTTAGGGATTCGTCATAACTTAATTAGTGTATTACCATTATACGTCGTTGCACAGGTTTTAGGGGTCCTTTCAATGATTCCCGGGGCGCTTGGCTCATTCGACCTGTTAATGATGCTTGAACTGTCATTGCTTGGCGTTCCCCAGGCAACCGCTGTTATTTGGTTATTATTATTCCGTATTTTCTACTATATTGTCCCATTATTTATTGCTGGAATCATGTTTCTACATTCTCTTGCATCACAAGTCAACCAGTTCTTTGATGGCTTGCCGTTATTGATGGTTCGGAAGACCGCCTACTTTTTAATTACAACATTTATGTATGTCTCTGGTATTTTAATGCTAATCACAGCATCAATTCCAGATATTACCGCACAGAATAAAATTATTGCACGCCTCTATCCTTATACGTTCTTCTTCTTGCATCAACTGACAACAGTCCTTTTCGCACTAGCAATGCTTGCCTGCGCTCGGGGATTACAGTCAAAAGTAAAAAAGGCTTATCTCCCAACATTAATCTTATTAGTGATTGGAATTGCAAATACTATCTGGAACCTTGGCACGCTTAGTCTAACAATTTACCTAATTATTGTCCTAGTTCTTGTGTTATTATCTCGTCACGTCCTTTACCGCAAAAAGCTGGAATATTCAATCGGTAAGTTTGCCATTGATAGTCTTATTTTTGCCGGTGCTTGTATTTTATACGTGATTGTCGGCGTCATTAACGCCCCCCAGTACTCAAGCAAGCACCATATTCCCGACTTTCTTTTCTTTCCTGGAGAAAAGATCTGGGTGTCTGGACTATTCGGACTAATTCTTGGTCTCCTGCTAATTTTCTTTATTCTTCGTTACTTTATGGCCGGGACAGATCCATTTAATATGCCAATTGTCTTCAATGCTGACCGTGTCCGTAATGTAATCAAAGAATATGGTGGCAACGAAACTAGTCACCTTGCTTTCCTCAAAGACAAAGCGATTTATTACTACAGTGTAGCTGATCATGATCAACTATTCTTTATGTATCGGCGCAAATATGACCGGTTAGTAGTCATGGGAGACCCTGTTGGTGACAAATCCAGTTGGCGACCGGCATTACGGCAATTTGTCAGAGAAGCAGATGATTATGGCTATCAATTAGTATTTTATGAAGTATCTAGCGACATGACCATGCTCCTACATGAATTTGGGTTTGATTTTATTAAGACTGGAGAAACAGGGTTAGTCAAACTTGCCGATTTTACACTTGCAGGTAAGCGTCAACGATCACAACGAGCCTTAATGCATAAATTTGACCGCGAAGGATATACTTTTTCTGTAGAAGAACCACCATTTAGTAAAGACCAGTTAGCAGAAATGAAAAAAGTTTCAGATAGCTGGCTTGGTAATGAAGTTGAAAAAGGATTCTCGCTTGGCTTCTTTGATTCGTATTATATCAATCAAGCTCCAGTGGGGGTTGTCCGTAATAAAGACGGGAAAATGGTTGCTTTTGCGACTTTCATGCCAACAGGTGGTAAAGAAATTCTTACAATTGACCTCATGCGTCATAGTAAAGATGCACCATCAGGAATTATGGATAAAATTTTTATCAGCATGTTCCAATATGGTCAAGAAAATGGATATACTTACTTTGATTTAGGAATGGCCCCCCTTTCTAACGTTGGAGAATATCAATTTAGTTTTATTGAAGAAAAAGCTGCCCATTTTATTTACGAATACGGATATCACTTGTATGGTTTCCAAGGATTGCGACGATATAAAGATAAATATGCCACAGCTTGGTACTCCCGCTATACTGCCTTCCGTAAAAAGAATTCAATTATTGCGACAATGATGATTTTAGTCAGCGTTGTTAACCAACGTGTTGATCAGCAAAACCACCGTTCAATTTTCTGGTGGATAGCTAAATAGAAAAGGTTCGTAAAAACAAAATCAAGGCCTCTAGAGTTCAAATTTACCGAACGCTAGAGGCCTATTTTGTAACTTGGGACTTATATCACAGCCCCTATATTTATTATTTTTGATCCATCAAATAATCATAAAGCATCTCATGCTTAATCTTATCAGTATTATAACCTAGTACTTCTGCAATTTGATAGGCAAAAGCTAAGGCAGTGGCTGGACCACGGCTCGTGATGATCTTCCCATCGTTATCCACAACCGTAATATCTTCTTTAAACGTTGCAGTTGGCGCGACCTTAGCAATTTCCTCATTAATACCTGGAAAGCAAGTATAACAATGGTCATTAAGCAAGCCATAACGTGCTAATGCGATCGGCGCAGCACACATAGCAGCATCCCACTTATTTTCTGCATTTCGCTTTTGCATTAACTTCATCAACTGGTCATTATCACGAAGTTTCTGAGCACCGCCACGACCACCGGGGAATGCAACTACATCATAATCAAGTAAGCTATCGTCCATTACCTCGTCACATGTTAATTCAATATTATGGTCACCTGGCACATGGATATCTTCTAAGCCAACCATGGTTGTATCAATCCCCATTCGTCTAAGAACATCAACAATCGTTAATCCTTCAACTTCTTCACAACCCGGTGCAAACATAACAGCAACTTTTGCCAAAATATCACCTCATTAATTATTAATTGTCGCAACTACCTGTTTCATTACAAGTTTAGATTCTGGAATTTGATAAAGGGGATAGCTGTGGAATAGCCCGCGTCCAGCACAAAATTTAACCACAACTCCGGCTTCCCGTAACTTCTGAACAAATAACGCGGTGTCAGGATACAAAATTTCTTTTGTCCCAACAAATATCATCACATCGCGCAATTGCTCAAAGTTTCCATATAACGGACTTAACCGGTAATCACGATGGTCAGTGTTTCCAGCCCACATTGTGCCGATTTTTCGTAGACCGCTCACTGCTAGTGTAACATCATTTTCCTCATATTTACTAATAAGAGGGTTACCTAAATCAAGATCAAGCCACGGTGAAAATAAAATAAGATGTCCAGGTTGCGGTAACCCTTTTTTGCCAAGGTACTCACAGAAACCAGTCGCCAAACCACCACCAGCAGAATCACCCATAATTGTAATTTGACTAGCAGGAACCAAATTATAAATCTCATTATATAAAGCAGCAATTTCCTGGTAGGCTTGACGATATGTTGCTTGCGGTATTAGCGAATAAAGCGGAACATAGACCTTCGCTCCACTCTCTACCGCTAATCGATTTAAATATTGCCAGTGAGTTTTATCAGGCCGTTGAACATAAGCACCACCAGTAATATACATAATCACTGGCTGGTTCTCACCATGGTTATTTAAAATATAAGTGACCAATCCCTCTTTTTCCTGGCGTTTAATATTGACAGACAGTGAGACCGCGGGAAGCTGATAATCGGCATCATTATCAATCCATGCGTTGCTAATCATTGCATTAAACTTATTATTTTCAGCTAAATCATTTTTAAATCCACTTAACTGAATACCCATCTCGACAAGAGTCGCCTTATTCGACCGATGCGCACCGCACCGCCGTAACTCGCGTAAACTATTTTCAAGATTAGCAGCTAACCGGCTAGCAATTTGAGCATTAATCTTTTTCATCTTCTCCACGGAAATTGCCTCTCCTCATTTACAAAAATCTCACTACTATCCTATCATGATTTAAGACTTGGTTTCCTTAAAATTACTTAAAGGCGCTACCGTTTGTTGGCGACGATGATTTCGCCATGCTAAAGAAATGACTAGTACCAAGGCAATAACAATTAAAATAACGGCCGCAATAATGATATCTCGATAACCGGTATAGAGAATTTTCCTCATCATTGGTAATAATGATCCCGGTAAAGAATCAGCTGTTTTCGCATTGGACAATTTATTAAGCATCCTAAGCGTAATCCCATGATGTTCTTGAACTCCCCGAAATAATTCTTGATTAAGAATAACACCATAAACAGCAGACATAAGGGTTTGACTAAGGATCCGTAAAAGATAACCCAAAGACGTTGCAATCGGTACATCACGCAATTCCGCATCCGTTTGAACATTAATTTGCAGGATATTAAAAACAAGACCAACGCCAAATCCTTCAAACGCTCCCATCAGTAAGAGCAGCCAAAATGGTGATTCCTGTCCGCCAATCATAATTCCGACGTAAGCAATAAAAATTGACGCCGCCCCGCAAGTAACGATCCAGTATTTACCCCAGCGTTCTTGAAGGACAGGAACAAGTTCAGAACCAATAAAATTAGTCACAGCTCCAGGAATCTGAGTCATCCCCCCGAGTAATGCGCTCAATCCTAATATTCCCTGTGCCCACATTGGAATATAAGTAACAAAGGCAATAAATGATCCCCAGATAATTACGAATAATGTAAAATCAACTACTAATTCATGATTCTTAAAAAGACGACTGGGGACAATGGGGTCAACTGCCTTACTGTCGACTCTCGCCATCCAGAATAAGAGGAGCATTCCAATAACCAATAACGCTGCAACGATTAATCCAGATGCTGAACCAATCAGCTGAACAGCAACTAAGATCATTACCAAACTGATAACCAATAGGGTAGCTCCTAAGTAATCCACTGGTTTTCCCGCAGCTTGCTTTTTCACATTCTTGTAGAACAAACTGACGATGGTAATCGCAATTAACGCAATCGGAACATTAACGTAAAATACCCAGTGCCAGCTTAACGCATCAACAATCCAGCCACCTAGCAGCGGCCCGATAATCGATGCCGTTCCAAAACATGCACTAGCAATTCCTAATACTTGCGCACGTTTCTTCAAGTTATCATATAATTCGGCAAAAACAATAAACGGAATGGTGTTCATTCCACCGGCACCGATTCCCATAATCGTTCGGGCAATAATAAACCATAAAATATTAGGAGCAAGGCCCTGAAAAATAGCACCAAGTAGAAACATCGAAGTTGCAGTAATATAAGCTTGCTTATTTCCTTTATGCTCACCAAATTTACTCCACAATGGCGTAGCAACTGCCATCCCTAAAAGGAAAGTTGCAATAATCCATCCCATATATTGGAGGCCGTGTAAATCACTGGTAATAGCTGGCAGCGCCGTGTTAACAATAGTACCGTCCATCCCCGCCATAATATTTGATAGAAGTAACGCACCTGTAACAATCGTTCGCCGTTGTTGCAATTCCACTTTCTCATCTCCCCTAATTTTTACGTACTAAAGAGGATGGGACAAAGCCTTAATGTGCATTATCCCATCCTCTTCGATTACAAACTGTTTTCCATTATACGACCTTTATCGCTAAAAGTATACTGGTTATTTTTTTAATGTTTTAATTTCTCGACCTAACTTTTGCCAATCATCTTTAATCGTTGGTTCCAATCGTCGTGCATAAAGTACTGCGGCTGGATGATACATCGGCATGATCCAATACTTTGTCGATGACATTTGATATCCATCGTGGTTTGCATTAGCTTGTTGTATTTTCTGGTGAAGCAATTGACCATGAAGTTCACCAATATTAGCATTACGACCCAACAAACGTTGAAGTGCTGTATTACCGAGGGGCACAATCAGTCGCGGCTTGACGGTTGCCAGCTCCCAATCAAACAGTGGCGCAAATGCAAGTACTTCCTTTTTTGTGGGCGTTCTGTTAGGGTGTTTTTCAATTAATTCACCAGTCTTTTTGTCCTTAACTTTCTTAATGCTATAAGGGCGCTGGCGAACAACACTAGTAATATAAACTGTTGAGCGTGAGTATCCAATCGATTTAATGAAACCCATTAATTCTTGACCAGAAGCGCCCGAAAAGGGAATATTTACTTTTTCTTCATGACGTCCCGGTGCCTCTCCTACTAACATTAGGTCTGGGTTAATTGGCCCTTGACCAGGAGTAAAACCTGTTAGCTGACGATCTGCAGTTTTCGCTTTTACCTCTGCCAACAATTGTGGTGGATATTCAGCAATCATACCACTATCAATCTCCTATCCATTATGCCGCCATTTAGAATCGGTAAGAATACGTGCCGCAATTAATCCTAATGGCAAGAACACGACAATTAATAAGGCT
Source organism: Limosilactobacillus caviae (assembly GCF_014635905.1). Classification (GTDB taxonomy): domain Bacteria; phylum Bacillota; class Bacilli; order Lactobacillales; family Lactobacillaceae; genus Limosilactobacillus; species Limosilactobacillus caviae. The sequence goes on along the minus strand of NZ_BMDS01000004.1, from coordinate 81,560 downwards.
TTTGTCATCCATAATGTTCCCACACTAATTGAAGTTAGTCCAATATTATACATTGCTCGATACATATATAGTCCCGGAACCATGATAACAATCGATGGGACGGTGATCGAAATTTGTGGGTATTGGATCTTCCGTTTAACAATTGATGCTAACAGACCAGCGACAAATGCGCCGATAAATGCTGCGGCTCCTGCCGGAATCCCTGTTAAGTCTGTTAGTTCCAGCCTTAATGTATTAGCAACCGCACCAATAAGTCCCGCAATTGCCGCCATTTTAGGCGTGCTATTAAACATAATTGAGAAGCCGAAGACACCACAAAAACTTGCCGGTAACCGCAACAAGAACATTGTTACTGCTGAGAGTGGAAGAACAGCAAAGTTTTCCGGCCGCAAATTAACCATCAATGCTACAATCCACCCGACTAATGTAGCAACGGTTATAATTGCTACGGCATACATCATTCGCTCAAGTCCAGACCGCATATCAAGTTTAGAAATATCTAGCCCGCTAGTAATGAACGGGAATCCAGGAATGATAAATAACATTGCACCAATATACCCTGCTTCGTGCCGCGAGCTAACGTTGAAGGCTAACTGCATTAAACTTAAGGCAAGCAAATATGAAAGACATGCAACTGCTACCGCAACGGCAACACAGGCAAATAGAGTAATATGCCGATCAATTAACTTCCGCCGAACATAATTACCTAATCCAGCCCCAATAAAACTACAAAACATTTCCACAGGACCGCCGCCGAGCAAAAAAACGAACGCACTACATGCAAGGGCTGCCGCTAATCCCACTTGATAAGGAGCATAGTTTCCCTTAGATTGAGCAATTTCTTCTAGCTGAGCATGAATTTCGCCAATTGTCATCTCGCTTCCATGCTTATCAAACTTTTTTATAAATCGTTCCATTCGCGCAAGTTTAGTAGTATTAACACTCGTACTTGGCAAAGAAATCGCATGAGTATAGCTATGATGCGCGTCCATACAGGTATATTCAAGGGAAACTAGCCCAATATCGACAGAGCAAGTCATCTTTAATGTCCGTGCGACTGTATTCATCGAGTCACGTACCCGCCATGCCCCGGTACCATACGAAAGCATCATTAACCCAATTCGCCCGACAATTGCTGCACGTTCTACTAAGTTTGCTTCATATGCGGGGGTAAAATTATCATTTGTGAAAAAATCGTGCCATGGAATCGCCATATGATGTTTTTCCGACAAATGTTCAGCCGGCTCGAATGTATCCGTTGCCGTCTCTTTATCCTTACTCAAAATCATCAAGCTCCTTCATCAATTCTCTTAACTATTTAATTATACGGCGTTTGTCAAGCAGTCGGTGTAATTTCTTCTAACTGTGAAATTAACTGTTGCTCATCCTTACTTAAAATATAGTCTTCGCGAGTGGCAATTGAAATATAAAATTTTTCTGGAATTGGATCTTCAATATCTAGGGCAACAATTCCCGGTTCGTCTTTCACTGCATCCTTCACCATTAAACTAATTCCCTTATTTTGGCGAACTAGTTCTTTAATCCAGGAAATATTAGGAACCTTATAAACAGCTGTTCGCGGATTGATTTGGGCATAAGTAGAATAGGCTTGAAAGGCGGCCTTATGTACATATTGCTGGTCATAGTTAATAAACAGCTCATCAGTTAAATCACGAAAACTAACTGACTTTTTCTTAGCAAGCGGGTGCTGTTCGCTCACAATTATACTAAATGGTCTGGTTGTTATTAGTTGGGCAAAAACTCCTGCTTGATTGATCGGCGCAATTGATCCTAGCATTGCGATATCAATTTTCCCTGCTTGTAATTCAGCCAACAAATCATGCGAACCAACAGAAACTATTTTGAACCGTTGCAAAAGCTGTTTTGAAAGATTCCCAATAATATGCGAAATATACATTTTACCGATTATTGGCGGCAGGCCGAATTTTATTTGTTGTTGATCCGCACGAGCAATTTCTTGATGAGCAATATCAATTTTCTTATTGATGGCAATTGCTTTTTTATATAGTAGCTGACCGCTTCGAGTAATCATTTCATCCCGATGAACCCGATCTTTGCGCACCAAATTCGTGTCAAATTCTTGTTCAAGCCGACGAATTGCTTGGGTAATGCTGGGTTGGGAAACATTAAAGTACTTTGCTACTTGAGTATAATTTTTTAATTTAACTAACATAACAAAGTATTGTAAATCTCGAGTGTTCATCGTCTTTACCCTTTCTGTATTTAAATAACATCTTTATATTACGTCAACTTATGAATGAACACAAAATAATGTTCGTGAAAATAGGCGGTAATATAAAACCTATTACCTAAATAAATTAATGTCCTTGTAAGTACTTATCCATTATTTCATTAAACTTTTTCGCCTGTTCAGCCATAACTACATGACCGCTTTGATCAACGGCTTGATGCGTTATAAATTCCGGATTAGCATCCCTCATTACATCGGCAAATGATCCATTAAAATACGGGCTTTGATTGGCAGTCACCAATAACGTCGCTACATGGGTATTTATTAATGTTGATCGCCAATCCCGCTTAGCATGGTCATAAAGCAACGGTAAATTTTCAGTACGAACAAATGGAAACATTTCTTTTTCCGGTGCGAGTTTTGACATTACTTGCGCTGGTACGCCATTTAATGTTTCACGAACATTGCCATGCTCCCTTAGCTTTAATTTATATGATGCCCTTGTAACATCCATATACCCATATTGCCATTGAGCCGTGTTGAGCATTTTAGGCGATTGATCAATTGAAATTACACCCCTTAAAGGAAAATCAGGATAAAAAGTTAAAAAGCCGTAGATTACTGCCGCGCCCATTGAATGACCAATCAAAAACGGATTTTCGATTTGTAAAAACATCATCAATTCATATAAGTCTTTGATCAGCGGCTTAATAGTTGTTAAGTTTTGATCTCTGCCTGATGCGCCATGGTTTCGCTGGTCATATGTAATTACTTGATAGCCTTGCCTGATTAAGTTTTCAATCTGCAAGCACCATATCTGTTGATAACCGCCAAAGCCATGAATTAACACTACCGGTTTTCCAGTACCATAAACATAATAGTTGATCCGCACTCCATCACTTGTCTTGAAATTCATTAGGCAGACCTTCCTTTACTAAACCTAAAAAGATAGTCACGATTAACAAATCAGCTGTTCCACCAAGGCTTAAATTGCGTTGACTAAATTCCTTTTCAATTTCAATTAACTTTTGGCGCCCCGCATTAGTCGAAATACCGCCCATTGCTAAACACTCGCTGATTTCTTGATTTTTCCACTCTTGAATTGATGGGGTCCCGGCACGCTTAATTAAAGTAGAATCTTCAATATGCATAGCTAATTCTAGAAAAGTTGTTAAAATACGGCTATTCCAACTACCCGTTGACGCTAATAAAGCTGGCAGCCCATTCATAAATACGGTCGGATAGCCTGCATGTGCCTCACCGCGGATCCCAGATAGTCCATATTCTAAATATTGTTTTTCGCCGGCCGTCAAATGTTTTTTTGCTTGAAGATGCTTTAAATCATCATCAATTAAGTTTACCATCATTTGCTTAATTACCGCCTGGATATCCTCTGCATCAAATCTTTTAACGCGTTGTAAACTATACCCCGTTGCTGCAACAAATACTCCTAAAGAAAAGACTGCTCCCTTATGGGTATTAATATTATTTGTAGCAGTAAACATTGCTTTTTCAGCTTTTTTACCGTATTCTCGTAATTCTTCGAATATCAAGGATAAGTTAGTCGAACAACTCATTGTCCCCAACAATGCTGCTTGATGGAGATATTTCTGCAAACTAGCCGAACTATTAATGAAGGTAAAGATGTCCATGTCTAAATGGGCTCCATGTTCAACCGGATCAACTAATCCCGGTTTAGGCCAAGCAGAGGCTTCGTATAAAAGAGCTTGTTGAGCAAGTCGTGTTAGCCAATTAGCCATTCTTTCTTTTTGGTTATACGATAATTCCGCACAAACTAACAGACTGACCTTTTTCTGCAATTCTTCAACCGTGTGACGCCGAGAACGCCCGCACTCCTTAGCAGGACGCCCGCATATCAGACATTTTCGTGGTGGCTGGCTGGCATCTGCCCTCGAAAGTGTTTGAATTTTACCATTACTATTAGTCAGTACATCTAAATCAAATAGACGAAAGCTTGGTTTCATTTCTTCAAATTGGCTAGTAGTACTTTTAACCTTAGCGGCATCTTCTTCAATAAGATAAAACCGTTCAGGCCCTGTCATTTTTTCTAACCACTCATCCTTAACAACAAAATTAAAACCAGTAGTTAATAGTATGCTTTCAAAGGTATCCAGTCCCGTTACAAAAAATTCTTGTATTTTTTTATTGTTTTTTATCGGACCTGGAATATTTAACTTAGCTGCTACAACAGTCATTGATGGATTCTCTTTCAATAATTTATTTTGGGTCTCCACACGTTCATCTTTATTTTTTAAAACAGCAAGAATATCTTGATATTTACCATGATCAAAAATAGTTTGCATACTAACTCCTCAAATTAAAAATTCATCATTAATTATAGCAATAATAAGTATAAAAAACGGTACTAGAAAACTCCAGCACCGCAATTTTTATTCATAATTAGTCCTTGATTTGCTTGATTTCATCAATTAAAGTACCATCACGGTATTCAACAAGGGCAACTGTTCGATCGGTATATTCGATCTTTTCCGGCTTACCAACAATCTTTTCTGCACGTTGTTGTAATTCTTCAATTGGAACAACAGGAATACTTGGAACTTTCTTAAATGCCTCAATTAAGTCTTTACGAGCAGGGTTTACTGCAACCCCCACTTCAGTAACGACAACATCAATTGATGAACCAGGTGTTGTTACTGAATTAACAGCAGGAACAATCGTTGCAATTCGGCCACGAGTTAATGGGGCTGAAATAATGGTCATCTTGGCAGTACCAGCATCCTGGTGGCCACCAACAGCACCACGAATTTCGCCATTAGATCCCGTCAACACATTAACATTAAAGTCAGTGTCAATTTCCAAGGCGGAAAGAATTGCAACATCTAATTGATCAACCATTGCACCCTTGTTGTCTGGATCAGCATACCAAGAACCATCAATTTCAATTTGACCCGGATTGCTCTTCATGCTTGAAGCGGCACCTTTGTCAAAATCTTGAACATCCATTACTTTCTTAACTAATCCTTCTTCTAGGAGTTTAACAATTGGTGAAGTAGTTCCTCCACATGTAAAGGAAGCCGTGATATGGTTATCAATCATTGCTTGACGAAGGAACCGGGTAACAGCCAAAGCAGCTCCACCAGTACCAGTTTGGAAAGAGAATCCTTCTTTAAAGTAAGGAGAGTTAACAATTACATCATTAACCATCTTAGCAATCTTTAATTCTTTAGGATCCTTAGTAAAACGGGTAGCGCCACTACCAATTCGGTCTGGGTCACCAACTTTGTCAACTTTTACAACATAATCAACTTGTGTTTGTTGAATTGAGGCAGGAGTGTTAGGGTAATCAGCAATTGTATCCGTAATCAAAACTACTTTATCAGCATACTTAGCATCAACAAGTGCATATCCTAAGGAACCTAAAGCGGATTCACCGTTCATCCCGTTTGCGTTCCCCATTCGGTCAGCGTTAGGAACACCAATAAATGCAACATCAATCTTAATATTGCCATTTTCAATTGACCGCGCACGGTTACCATGAGAACGGAAGATAACAGGGTTCTTTAATAGTCCATGAGAAACTGCTTCCCCAAGGCTTCCCCGCATACCAGAACTAGTGATATTAGTAATCGTACCAGCTTTAATTGCTTCAATTACCTTATCGTTCATTACGCCAGTTAAAGATGATGGGGCTAAAGTTAAATCTTTATAACCCATTTTAATGATCTTATCCATTACCATATTGAAAACAAAGTCACCATTTCGGAAGTGGTGGTGGAATGAAATTGTCATTCCATCTTTCAAGTTGTTTTTAATTACATCATCTAATGAAGCAACTAACTTATCATCACCCTTAGTTACACGAACATCATGACCGGTATAGTGGACAACCGGGTGACCAATTTCGGTGGTTTCAAATGGCTTGTAGTTTGTTGCGTTTAAGATTTCGTCTGAAATTTCACGACCTACTTTATTTTTCAATGTATTCGCCCTCCTCATTGATTAAGTTAGAAGCTTTAGCTAAACGAATGACTCTTTGTGCCCGCAATACGACTGGACGATCAACCATTTGTCCATTCATTGAGATAACACCTGAACCCTTTTGATGGGCTTCTTCAATTGCCGCTTCAACGTCCAACGCATTTTCAATTTCTTTCTTTGTTGGCTCATAGATTTTGTTTACCCAATCAATTTGACGAGGGTTAACTAAGGACTTGCCATCAAATCCTAATTCATGAATATGCTCAGTTTCTCGTTTGAATCCTTCAACATCATTCATATTCGTGAAGACCGTATCAAAGGCGGCGATTCCAGCAGCACGAGCAGCATGAAGAATCATGTTTCGTGCAAATTCAAGCTCCGCACCATCTGGGTAACGGTGTGTCTTCATATCAGTAGTGTAATCTTCAGCAGAAAGAGCTAACCCAATCATCCGGTCTGTACTTGCAGCAATTTCTGGAGCATTTAGCACCCCTTTAGCACTTTCAATAGCTGCCATTACGTGAGTAGTTCCTGGCTTAATCCCAAATTTATTCTCAGCTTCTTCAACTACCTTTACAAGATCTAGCATCATTTGTGCAGATTCAACTTTTGGCAACCGCACAACTTGGATTCCAGCTTTCACCATTGCAAAAACATCATTCTTAAAAAACGGTGTATCAATTCCATTAACCCGCACAACTAATTCTGAGTCGCCATAATCCTGTGTTTGAAGAGCTTGGTAGACTAACATCCGAGCAGCGTCTTTTTCTGCCATTGAAACCGAGTCTTCCAAGTCAAACATAATGGAATCAGCACCATAGATACCAGCATCCTTTACCATTCCGGCATTGTTACCTGGAACAAACATCATTGTTCGACGTAAACGTTCTTCCATTATTAAAATACCTCCCAGTCTGGTTGATCAACTGTATCAAGCGCACGTTGGGCAGCAGCCATCGTCCGTGCTTTTATTACGCAATCTAAAGCGCCCTTATCTACAGCTTTCACATTAGCATTATCAATTCCATAAGCAGACAAAGTATCAGTGATTACCTTACGAATTTGATCACCGTAAAGTTTTTCTACTGAGGAATCTAAGTCAATGTTGATACCGTTACTACCTTGGCTCAAGGTAATTTGAATATCGGAAGATTCCAAAGTTCCTGCTAGTGCAGTCTTCTTAATATCCATTATTTAATACTTCCTTCCTTTATCCGAGTTTGAAGCTCAGACCAGTTGTTTTTAATAAATTCGAGCGTTGTATCTGGAACATACTTCTTAACTAACGCAATATTATCATTAGCAATCGCTGCTCGTACCTTCGTTGCTGAAATAATATCTTGATCTTCGGCTTGTTTTCGATCAATAATTTTCACTTCAACATCAGGTGGTAGAACCCGGCTCAATTCTTCATTATATACATCTGTCGTCTTAGAATACGGCTCTTTCCCAAGATAACGTCTTGTTATATTAAGCGGCTTCGCAATCTGTTCTTTAAAAAGAGTTCCATCAAGGGAAGCCTGAAATCTTCCAACATTTTGGTCATCTTTTAAGAAATACGCTGGAAATGTAGCATAACTTACCATATATTCTTTTCCAGGTACAATTGTCACATTCGGTAAGTCTCTTGTTCCAGCCTTTACTAATTCATAGCGCTCAGCAAATGAAAAGATTGATACATCCTCACTGACTACAAAAACATATACATGATCATTTTCTTTACTGGCTTTTTCAATTAAATACCGATGACCCTTTGTGAACGGATTAGCATTCATCACAATTCCCGCTATTCTACTATTACTTTGATCATCAAAATGCGGTAAAGAAGAAATATAATCGTGCACATCAGGTGTGCCGCTTTCTAAAATAACTCCCTGATCTACTTTTGCCAGTTCATGAAATCCAACATACTGAAAGCTTTGACTATATTGCGGTTTTGTAAATACAAACAAATGAAAACGTCCCATCATTGCCGCTTCATTTTCTAATTTACTAACCAAACTATTAAAAGTTTCGCCATGCCCCTGTACTTTTGAGCAGATTGCAATATATTTCAACACATTATCAGCAATTGACCCCGTTGCCAAGATTTCGCCATTGTCTTCCCATACAAAAGTTTTATCAATAGAAGCGGTTTCCTTTTCTGAAAAAACCTGAATTTCATTAAACTGTAAAAATTTTTTCCACTTCGTAAAGTTACGTTTCAAATGAATGTTGATTTCACGAACCTGCATTGAAAATTCTCCTAGTTGTTATTTTCCTTGCTTGCATAGTGACGAACTGCCTGAGCTACTGTATTAACAACACCATCGTCAAATACCCCGGGAACAATCTTTTTAGCTGTAGGGTTAGAAATCATACTTGCTAAACCAGACGCAATCGCCATTTCAAGACCAAAATCAACTTTATTTAAGCTGGTAGTTAATAATCCCTTGTATAACCCGGGAAATACCAGAATATTATTTACCTGATTTGGATACTGGCTTGAGCCGGTTGCCATCACCGCTACCTCAGCTCTTTCAGCCGCTTGCGGGTCAATTTCTGGACGCGGATTTGCCAGGGCAAAAATAATCGGATCGTTTGCCATTGTCTTAACCTGATCTTCGCTTAATACATCAGCATCAGAAAGACCGATAAATACATCTCTGCCTTTTACGGCTTCGTCTAGGCTGTTATATGGTGTTTGATCGCTGCTTTGCTTTACTAAATCAGTTTGATAATGATTATAATTCTGGCTGTCAGCATGAATAGGCCCATTTATATCAACAAAAGCAATATTTTTAATACCTGCTGCAAAAAGCAAGCGAGCAGTTGCAACCCCTGAAGCGCCAACCCCGTTAATCACTACTTTTAATTCTTTTAAATCCTTATTTACCACTTTAGCAGCATTGATCAGTGCCGCTAAAACAACAATTGCTGTTCCTTCTTGATCATCATGGTAAACCGGAATATTAACAGCTTTAGATAATTTCTCTTCAATTTCAAAACATCGAGGTGCCTTAATATCTTCTAAATGGAAGCCAGCAAATGACTCTTGCATGTTTTTTAATGTAGTAACAAACTCATCAACAGGAACTTGCTCAACAGTCAAAGGCAACGCATTAACGTTAGCTAAATCTTTGTATAACAAAGCCTTACCTTCAACAACAGGAAGCCCACCTGCCGGACCAATATTCCCTAGGCCTAAAACAGCGGATCCATCGGTTACTAAAGCGATAAGTTTGCCGCTAAGCGTATACTTATCTTTAAGTTCAGGATAGCGCTCAATAAGCTTAGAAATAATTGCAACACCAGGCGTATATGCTTCACCCAATTCTTTACGGTTTTTCACTTTAAATTGAGGTGCAATATTAAGTACTCCTTGGTTTTTAGCATGCATTGAGAGTATTTCTTCATCTTCCATCTACTAAATGCCTCCTCATCTCGTTACTAACATTCTACCATCTTTTTTAAAAAATTAAAATATTTGCTGTATTTTTAAAAATTTTAAAAAATAATGCTATACTTAGAACAGCATTGAACATGAAAGGCATGAAATACAATGGATTCACAACATCAACAATTGCTGGGAAATCTCGCGCAGGATTACTATCTAAGTAAAATGGCAATCAGCGATATCTCAAAAAAATATAACCTTAGCCGCTACCTCATTATGAAATACCTCGATGAAGCATTTTCTAGTGGAATTGTTGACATTAATATTCATACTGAATATGATCGAAACGCTCATCTTGAGCATCAATTATCAAATAGCTTTAATATAAAAAATATATATGTTATTAAGGATCCCGATAACCCGCTCGACCGTGATAAGATTATTGCCAATTTTGCAGCAACACAAATCCAATCATTAATAAATGAACACATGGTGATCGGATTATCATGGGGAGAAACAATTTTTACCGTTCTTGATCACTTTAGCAGACAGCCAACCCAAGATTTGGTATTTACTCAATTTATGGGCGAAAACATGAAATATAAATCTTCCGCTGCTTCAATGAGGATGGTGCAAAAAGCGGCCGCTAAATACGATTCACCTTACTATACAATTCCTGGACCGTTATATATTCTTAATGATAATGCCCGAAATGCGCTCTACCAGGAGCCAGCTTTTACTGAGGCATTTAAGACCGCAAATAATATGGATATGATTGTCTGTGGTTTAGGAACCCTCCAGTCAATTGATAGTATCCCTGCTTGGCATGATAATAAAGCTAAACTATTTGCTAATGTTAATTTAAACCAAGTCGCTGGAATGGCATTTGGTCGTCCATATGACATTAACGGAAATTTTTTAATCCACCCGACCTACGATAAGACATTATCTATTTCCTTAAATAAAATCCTCAATGTTCCAAAGAGAATTGCGATTGTCCAACGTAAATCAAAATATCAAGCAGCTCTTGGCGCTCTCCGTGGTAACCTTTTTACAGACATGATCCTGACAGAATCAATTGCTCTTCGGATTGCTAAAGAGTTGTAATAAAAAAGATCTGGTATCATACCAGATCTTTTTTATTACCATAAACCGATAACTTTCATCCAAACAGTTCCTACACCAACAAATACTACTAAGTATAGAAGCCCAAGGATAAAGTTCATCCGCCACCAATCAGCTTGTTTTACATAGCCAGTACTAAACAATGCTGAGGCAGGACCATTTGCATAGTGCGTAGTTGAACTATATGCAGCAGCTGTTAATGAAAGAAGCATTGCAGCTAAGAATGGTGGTACTCCTGCTGAGATTGCAACACCAAGGAATCCGCTAAACATTGCAGTAACTTGGGCTGTACCAGAAGCAAAGAGGTAGTGGCTGTAGAAGTAAATTAATACAAGAGCAAGTAAAATTACAAACCAGCTCATTCCACTGAGTGAGTGACTAACTGTCTTTGAGAACCATGGAATAATTCCTAACTTATTTAACTCCCCAGCAAGGAAGATTAAAATTGAGAACCAAATAACAACATTCCATGCACCGGTTTCATTCAATACATCTTTTGTAGTAAGAACACCTGTTAAAAGCATTAATACAACAGCGATAAATGCAACAGTCATCGCATCCATGCCAACAAAACTTGAAATCATCCAAAGAACAATCGCAATCACAAAGATAGCTAACATGATTTTTTCAGAAAGTTTCATTGGTCCCATTTCAGCTAATTGGGTATCAGCTAATTCACGAGCATCAGGAGTTTCCTTGATTTCCGGTGGATACATCTTGTAGATAATCCATGGAACGATTGCTAAAAGAATAACACCTGGAAGTAATGCAGCTAAGAACCATGAAATCCAAGTAATATTAACACCAAGTTCCTTTGCCAAACCAACAGCAACAATATTTGGTGCCATCGCGGTCATGAACATCGCACTTGTAATAATGTTTACGTGGAATTCAGTGAATAATAGGTATGAACCCATCTTTCGTTCTGTACCATCTTTTGGTGAAGAATGGAATGTGCTTGATAAGGAATCAATAATTGGTAACACGATACCACTAGCACGGGCTGTGTTAGATGGAGTTGCTGGAGCAGTAACCAGGTCAATTCCCATCAATGCATATCCAAGTCCTAGTGATTTCTTACCAAAGTAGCGAACGAAAAGTAATGCAACACGGTGTCCTAATCCGGTTTTAATAAAACCACGGGCAATTAAGTAAGCCATTGCAATTGTCCATGGGGTACTGTTACCAAAAGCTACAACTGCTTCTTTCATCGGTGCAATTCCTAGTAAAACAGTCAATGTAAAACCAATTAATGCTACACCAGCAATTGGAAGTGGTTGTGTAATACATCCCACAATTGTTGCAATAAATAGTGCTAATAAGTGCCAAGCAACGACACTAATCCCTTCTGGCCGCATTGGAGTACATAGCCAAATAAGGATTCCCACAATTAGCGGCCATATAAAGCCCTTATAATTTACCTTTGATAATCCCATTAGTTTCTTTTCTCCCTTAAATAATTAAAGTTCTACGTTATCCAAGACTTCCTTCATCTTAGTAGCAGATAAAGTAAGCTTTTTTAACTCAGCTTCAGAAAAATCGTAGTCAACTACGCGTTCAATACCAGTTCGGTTAATAATTGCCGGCAACCCGAGATAAAGATCCTTTATCCCATATTGCCCCGTTAAAGGTGCAGATACCGGTAGCATAACATTCCGGTTTTCAATGATTGCTCTTACAATATATGCTAGATATTTTGCAACACCGTAGAAAGTAGCGCCTTTACCATTAATAATTTCACTGCCTCGAGCCTTTACAGCCTTTTCTAATGCAGCGTAATCTTGATCAGTCAGGTTGGCGACCTCTTTTAACGGCTTACCATTAACCGTTGCTTCATCAAAGGCGCCAAATGACGTATCACCATGTTCGCCCAAGATAAAAGCGTCAATTTCATTAACAGGTAAGTCTAGCTTTTCAGATAGCAAAACATCCAAGCGAGCTGTATCTAAGGATGTCCCGGTACCGATAACACGATGTTTAGGAAAGCCAGATAGTTTTTGCGTTAAAGTAGTTAAAATATCTACTGGATTACTCGAAACAACAAAGATTCCGCTAAAGCCGCTTTCAACAATAGGAGTTACAATCGTTGAAAGGATCTTTGCATTTTTATTAACAAGATCTAACCTTGTTTCACCCGGCTTACGAGGAACTCCTGCAGTAATCACTACTACATCAGCATCTGTCGCATCAGAATAGTCCCCTGCATGGATATTTACCGGACTGGTAAGCGGTGTAATATCCTGTAAATCTAGTGATTCACCAGTCGCCTTATCTTTTTTTAAATCAACAATGACTAGTTCATCGACTTCTTGTGTTGTTTGAAGCAATGAAAAGGCAAAGGATGATCCTACTGCCCCATCACCAACAAGCAAAACTTTATGATGATGTCTTAACATAAGTGTTTCCTCCAATAATAATTAAATAATTGCTCTAGGCGGAAAATTCCACCTAATTTTATTTTTACTTCAAACTACGTGCGTATACAGTCACCTGTTGTCCGGCTTGGCGTCCAAAGACAATTGTTTCCGCAATAGAGTTACCACCAACACGGTTATTACCATGTAATCCACCAGCAACTTCACCTGCAGCATATAATCCCTTGATTACATCCCCATTACCATCTAGTACTTGGGTCTTAGTATTAATATGAATACCACCCATTGTGTAGTGGATAGCGGGTGCAATATGAATTGCGAAGAATCCTGGTTTAGTAATTCCGCGATCCATTCCGGTTGTCCGGTGGAATTCTTTATCGTCATGATTTTCAACGGCTTCATTCCACGTTGCAACAGTCTTCTTTAAGTTTTCTGGGTCCATGTTAAGGTTCTTAGCAAGATCCTCAATTGTGTCGCCATGCACTACAAGACCAACCTTGTCATAGAATTCAATTGCCTTAACATGATCACGAATACCCTGGTCAAAAACCAAGTAAGCACTGTGTTCGGGAAGTGCGGTAATTGCGTTAGCACAAATCTTACGAGTATTTAATTCATTAATGAATCGCTTACCCTGAGCATTTACCAAAATTGCACCTTCGCCACGAACCGCTTCTCCAATCAGGTAAACATGCGGATTATCTTGTTGAACCGTTGGGTGAACTTGTACAAGGTCCATTTGCATTAATTCCCCGCCGACACCTTCAGCAAGTTTCAAACCATCACCCGTAGCTCCTGGCTGATTTGTTGTCTTATACTCAGCGAGGTCTGGACGGAATCGTTTCATGTATTCCTTAGATGCCCCAAATCCACCAGTAGCTAGGATAACCGCTTTGGCATGAATGGTCTTGATAAGTCCATCAGCATTGGCTTCAACACCGATTACCGTACCTTCATCATCTTGCAATAGCTTATTAACTTTAACCTTGTTGAAGACTGGAATATTTTCCTTTTGGACAACTTCTAATAAGCTCTTTACCAAGAAACCACCAATTGGCGCCATACTTGCTGGACGGTGAGTACGCTTCCGTAACATTCCACCAGTAATGGTAATATCATCAAGCTTAATACCATGGTCAGCTAACCAGTCGATTGCAGGCGCAGTGTGATATACAAAGTAACCAAGCATATCCTTATCGTTTAAGCGTCCACCATCTTTGTAGGTTTCATGGTAGAAATCAGCCACATTATCAATAACACCGTGTTGCAACTGAACATTGGTTTCAGCAGCGTTCATCCCAGAAGATGCCCGGTTAGTGTTACCGCCTAGTTCTTCTTCCTTTTCTAGGACAACTGTCTTCATTCCTAATTCATTTGCTTGAATTGCTGCTGAAAGGCCCGTACCACCAGACCCAATTACAATAACATCGTAATCATTATCTAATTTACTTACAGATAATGGTTGAAATTTTTCAGCCATGATATTGTTCTCCTTTATTTATCTTATACTTATTAACAGTCAAAAAGAGTGGGATAGCGAGCTGCTTTTTGAACTGCTCATTTCCACTCTCGCCAGAAACTGGCATTACTTTTAACTTAATTGTTACTTATCACGATCAACGTTGGTCATCTTAAGCATGTCCATCCATTCATCATATTGTTCTTCAGTAAGCTTACCAGACTTTAATGCAGCTTCTTTCAATGTGCTTCCTGCTTTATCTGCAGCTTGTGCAATTTTAGCACTGTCATGGTAACCGATGTGTGGTGATAATGCAGTAACGGTCATCAAGGAATTATCAACTAATTCTTCCATCCGTTCTTCATTAACGGTCATACCGTGGATCATCTTGTCGGCAAAGCCCATGATAGTACCAGTCATCAAGTCAGCTGATTCAAGGAAGGCATCAATCAATACCGGCTTGTAAACATTCATTTCAAAGTTACCTTGTGATGAAGCCATTGTTACAACAGTATCATTACCAAACACCCGCAAAGCAGCCATTGTTACAGCTTCTGCTTGAGTTGGGTTAACTTTACCCGGCATAATTGATGAACCTGGTTCGTTAGCTGGAATATTTAATTCACCATAACCAGCACGAGGACCAGATGCTAAGAAACGAATGTCTTGGGCAAGTTTGAACATGTCAGCTGCCAAAGTCTTTAGAGCACCGTGAACAACATCTAGGCCAGAGTGGTTAGCTAAGCCATAGAATTTATTTGAATCAGCAGTCAAGCTTAATCCATAAACTTCACTAAGCTTTTCAGCAATCTTTTCAGGCATTCCTTCAGCGGCATTCAAACCTGTACCAACAGCAGTACCACCAATTGCAAGTTCGTTAAGCGTTGGTTCTAAAGTCTTAATGTAGTCAAGATCATGTTCTAGAGAAGCAACGTAACCAGAAAGTTCTTGACCAAATGTCAATGGAACGGCATCTTGCAAGTGAGTACGTCCAACCTTAACAGTCTTCATGTACTTCTCTTCCTTAGCCTTTAATTCATCAATCAAGTGTTGAACAGCAGGCTTTAACTTATCAAGAGCTTCTAAGGCAACCACGTTCATTGCGGTTGGGAAAGTATCATTTGAACTTTGACCCTTGTTAACATCATCATTTGGTAAAATTTCAATGTCGGGGTTAATTTCATGAGCCTTGTGCGCAACAACTTCATTAGTGTTCATGTTGGTTTGTGTACCAGAACCAGTTTGGTAAACCTTTAATGGGAAGTCTTTCCGCAATTCTTCATCATTTAATGCGAGTAATTCATCAATTGCCTTTACGATTAAATTACCCTTTTCTTCAGAAATCGCCTTGGTTTCCATGTTAGCTTGAGCCGCAGCTTTTTTAATGTTCAATAAAGCACGGATGATTGCTAATGGCATGTATTGACCAGTCGGGAAATTATTCCGGCTCCGTTCGGTTTGTGGTCCCCATAATGCGTCAGCAGGGATTTTAACAGGACCTAACGTATCTTCTTCAGTACGGTATTCTGACATCTCAAAAACCTCCAATGTATTAATTGAGCAATTATAACTTGTGAAATGTTACACATCGTTTACACGTATATCCTACCGTGTAAATATAGCTATAGTCAAATCTTTAACATTCAATAAATTTCACTTATAGCTATAGCTTTATCTATTGTTATAATAGCGTTTTCAGATTGTGCTTGCAAAAATTTCACAATATTTTTGATCAAAAAACACCTAAGATTTTTTTGATTTCTTAGGCGCTTTTTATTAGATGACCAATATATAGGTTTTATTATTCACAAACAGTTCATCTGCCCAATTATAAAGCAAAAGCAAGAAACTGAGAAAATTAAAATCTCCTCGGTCTCTTGCTCTATTTTTCAATCGTAATGCTTTTAATGATAACGTCTTTTTTAGGCTTATCCATTGTGTTACGTTTAACTTTACTAATCTTTTCAACAACCATCATACCAGATAGGACTTGACCAAATACTGTATGGTGGAAATCCAGCCACGGGGTCCCGCCATGCTTTTCGTAATAATCAATAATTTTTGGTGGATAACCAATAGCTTTCATTTGATCAATCAAATCTTCTGGAACATGCTTGTTCGTAACGATAAAGAACTGACTTCCATTAGTGTTCGGACCAGCATTAGCCATTGAGAGCGCACCAGTAAAATTAAATAATTCTTCTGAAAATTCATCTTCAAATGGATGACCGTAAATACTTTCGCCACCACGACCGGTTCCCGTGGGATCGCCGCCTTGAATCATAAAGTCGGGAATAACCCGATGGAAAATCACATCATCATAATAGTGTTTTTCTGCTAATTTAACAAAGTTTTCCACTGCTTTGGGAGCGTATTTTGGGAAAAGCTGAATCTTTATGTCACCCATTGTTGTTTCAATTGTTGCTTTAGGCCCCTTAACTTCATCTAATGCTAATTGGGGATATTTCATTGAAAAAACCTCCTCTTTCTCTCAAACCTCTTGCACTATCTTAGCAAGAAGCGGAAAGAAAAAGCAATTGTTTAATCTTCGCTAACCCGCAAAACACAAGCACCTTTAATATCACCATTTTTAACATAGCGAAGAGCTTCATCTGCTTTTGCTAACGGATATTCATGCACTTCTGGATGAATGTTGAGACGATCAGCTAAGGTTAAAAATTCTTCCCCATCACGCCGGGTATTACTCTCCACACTCGTTAACGTTTTCTCATGAAAAATCTCTTTTTGATAATTCATCGTTGGAATATCTGTCATATGAATTCCTGCTAAAGCTAAGGTCCCGCCTGGAACAAGACTTGCTAGTGCCGGCAACACCATATCGCCCACCGGTGCAAAAATAATTGACGAATCTAATGGCACAGGTGATGGATCATATGAGCCTTGGACTGAAGAACACCCTAACTCAAGGGCAAACTTTTTGGCATCTTCACCACGAGTAAAGACATGAACCTCAATCCCCTGTGCAAGAGCAATCTGAGCAGTGATATGTGCTGACCCGCCAAAACCATACAAACCTAATCGGCCCCCGGCAGGGATATTAGCGCGTTCAAATGCCCGATAACCAATAATACCTGCACATAGTAATGGGGCCGCCTCTAGTGAGTCAAACTTTTCAGGCAGACGATAGGCAAAACCTTCTGGAACCGTTACGTATTCCGCATAACCGCCATCGTGATCCCATCCTGTATAAACCGAGTGGGGACAAAGGTTTTCGTGACCCGAACGACAGAATTTACAAACTCCGCAAGCGTGACGAAACCACGGAATACCAATCCGTTCCCCTAGCTTAAATCGTTGTGTTTCTGGACCAAAGCCTACCACTTTTCCGACGATTTCATGCCCAGGGGTAACATTTTGATGATGGACAGGTAAATCTCCTTCAGTAACATGCAGGTCCGTATGACAGACACCGCAAGTCAGTACTTTTACAAGGACTTCACCACGGTTAGGAGTAGGAACTGGTTTTTCAACGAATTTAATTGGCGACTCTTTTCCATCAATCGGTCCTGGTTTAGTAACCGCCCATGCTTTCATCGTTTTTGGAATAGCATCTTCTCGTTTCATCATTATTTAAAGACCTCGATTAAAATAAAGTTTTCACTATTTATTGTAATGCTTTTTATTATTCATAACAGTTATGAATTTTCTCAATTTGTCGTGGCCATTTTTTCTTGAATTCAGTTATGTTTAATTGGCTATTAATTGATCCATCATCTTTAGCCACTTGTGCAAGTCCGGTTACTCCGCCAATATCTTCCAAAATCCCATAACCAAAGCCGTCAATAATCTCTGGGCTAGTATGGGCAGGAATCCGTTTGGGTGTAATTTCCTCAAATTTTATTTTAAAATCCCACATATCGCCAAAATCATATATTAGGTGGAAGTCATGCGATATATCACAATCGCCAACCCAACTTTGCGTAATATCCTTCGTCTGACCGAAACCGCTATCAAAAATAGGCAGCTGGTAACGTACCGACCCTTGTTGAAGCTCAAATAAGTGATTACCATCGGCATTAAAAGCGGCTAAGACTGTAAAACATAGCGTATCTAACCGAGTATCACCGCTAACAGTAAACCGCCGCCACATTTTTGGAGTATAGTTGCTTAACTCAACATAAATAGTATATTGTTTATTAACATACTGAATTGCATGTTCTCGTTGGTTCCGTACTTGTCGCTGCATATCACGAATAATTCGTTGGAGATGATACATTCGTTGTTTGGAATTCAGGTCTTTGATTCCTTGATTAACCGCTTGAACAAATTTGTCATAGTCTTCACTTGAAAAAAGATCCTCGGCTCGTAAAAACTTACCAAATTCACGAAAGGCATCGCTCTTTGAACGAAAACTAGTATCAGTTGGTCGCTCATTATGCAATTTTTCATAATTAATAAAATAGTGATAGATTAATGTCAAATCATCAAGAACAGATTCACCTAGTGCTTCACAATAGCCAATATAATCAGCTGCACAATCAAGGTCACGGTCAATAATACTTTCACTCTTATTTCGTTCTTCAAGATACTCTTCATAATCATCAAGAATCTTTTCACCGACTGCTGTTGCATTCATAATATCGTTAATTGAAAGTGAACGATAAAGGTAACGACGATTATGCTCATTAAGTTCGGGATGGGACGGAACTTTAAAATCAGTGATGGAATAATCCTCAAAGATATCCATTACTACATATTCTTCATCAGTTGCCTGGTTAATAATTTGTGTTTGTTCAGCTAATTGAAGGGCGATTTCGGCATTACTAGGATTCTTCTCCCAGTCAATGATCGAATTAGGTCCTATCATTAAGTTCTGGTATTTTTGTAGCTGCTGTTGTGTTTCTGGCTGAATCTGCCGTGTGAATGCCACCTTACCGAATTGAGCATCACGGATCATTCTAATTTTTGCATGCGGAATTGGCGATATTTCTAATAATTGTAAAAATTCACGTTTAAATGCTGTCATGAACGATCGCGAATCATTAAAACGTTGGGGATGACGAACAATAACAGGAAACGACATCAAATTATTCATTATAATCATGAATTCACCAGCAACCCGAATTGTCCAAGCATTGGTATCTAATAACTCAGAGGGTGACATTATTTGTGAGTTAATGTGCAAATGTTGGGCAAGTGAATTTTCCACTGCAATAATCACCATATCAACTCCTTTTTATTACTTAACTTATATTAATTTTATTTTAAAAAACATTATTTATCAACTCAATCAAACCATATTTACAAACAAAATAAAAGATTTAAAATAGGGTATAATGTACTGTCTTTGAAAGGATGCGCCTCTTTTGATCAATCAAAAACTTGATATCTTTGACCTTAAAAAAATTCAAATAAATAAAACAAAAGCAGAACTTGAAAATGCTGGAAAACAACGACAAAAGGATATCACTAGTGAAATGCTAGGGACTTTTATTCCTGTTAATCGTAATCCAGTTCGAACAATTCAAATAACAGAAGCGAATATGATTCGCGAATTGCTAGCCCTCCGCCATCAACGTATGCTTGCAAGCCGGTTTGCTTTTTTTCGCGGGACAGCCGAATTAATGGAGCACGACCTTAAGCATCAATCTCAGAGCAATCTTCCTATTATTATTTGCGGAGATGCCCATGTAAATAATTTTGGTTTTTATGCCTCTCCCGAACGAAAGCTTCTTTTTGGTTTAAACGATTTTGATGAAGCAAGAATCGGTAATTGGGAAAGCGATCTAAAAAGACTCTTAGTTAGTGCAGAACTAGCCGGAGAAGAAAACGATTTCGATCGTGCCGACCTTTATCGTCTGCTTCAAGTCACCACTAAAACATATCGTCATACCATTAAAAGTGCCAATAAGATGAGTCTTTTACAATTATTTTACTTCTCGTTTGCATATGAGGACATGGGTAAAGCAATTGAGTCCTTTGGCGATATTTCAACCCAAATGCAAACCGTTCTTAATAAGGTTCTGAAAAAGAGTCAACGCAGTAATTCAGAAGAAATAATTCAAAAAATGGCGACAGTCAATAACCAGGGACACTTGGTCTTCCGCGATAATCCACCACGTGCCCGCCATCTTAGTGCTATTCGCTATCAGCAAATCGTTAAGGGCTATCAGCAATACTGCGAAAATGTTCGTCAAGACGTTCGTGTACTGTTAGCCAATTTCCATATTTCAGATATTATCCGTTATAGTGTTGGAGTAGGAAGCTTTGGAACGCGCTGTTACTTAATAATGCTTACTGGTAATGATGGCAGTCATCTTGTTTTACAGGTTAAAGAAGCAATGCCGCTCCGTTATAACATGCTCTCGCTCCCTGTTCAGCAAGTAATCAAAAACGGTGGCATTGCTGGGCAACGGATTGTGACAGCCCAACGTGTTTTGCAATCTTCGTCAGATCGTTTTTTAGGAAGCACCAATTTTGGCGGGCGAAGTTATTATATTCGTCAGTTCCGTGACATGAAAGAATCCATCAATGTTAATAAACTTGATTTTGAGAGTTTTCAGTTTTATTGTCAGACATGTGCTTACCTACTTGCAATGGCTCATTTTCAAAGTCCAACTGCCCCAATGATTCGTGGTTATTTAAAGCATCAAAAAAAGCTTGACACACTCTTAGCTGATTGGGCATTAAAATATGTTGAACAGGTAACAGTTGATTTTGAACAATTCAAACATGCCATTATGGAAGGAAAATTAATAAGTTAATAATGGATCTAAAAAGGGCTGGGAATTAACCCAGTCCTTTAATTATTTTAAAGATAGTAATGCAACAGCGTAGTAGCTATCCTTTAGGCGATGAGACACTAGGCAAACTAGCTCTATCCCACTCTTATTTTCGTTGATTCATCCTTTTACGGTATTCAGCTCTTGTCATCTTAACTGTTTCAGCATCCGACTGCTTTTTAGGGGTCGGTTTAGCTGGCTCCGGCTCCTTTGAGAGTTTAATTTTCCCATAGCTTGTTGAAATAGTAGTGAAAGTTGATTGTTTAAACGGCTGGTTATTTTCCTTTTCTACTTCAACTGCTTTTTTAGCATTTTCTAAATTATTACGTGCTGCTTTCAAGTTTCCTC
Source organism: Limosilactobacillus caviae (assembly GCF_014635905.1). GTDB lineage: Bacteria > Bacillota > Bacilli > Lactobacillales > Lactobacillaceae > Limosilactobacillus > Limosilactobacillus caviae. Next base: position 59,962 of record NZ_BMDS01000004.1, on the reverse strand, counting down.
TTGCTACTAATAAATTAGCAGAAATACGGTCTAAATTATCTTGAACGTTTTTCAGCAATTGACTACTGGTAGTAATAGTCGTCCGATCGCCAATTGTTTGTACCCCTGCAAAGGTATTCTGTGCAGAGATCACTGCCGCCTTTGCATCGTGATACTTCTGGTTAAGTTTTTCATACGACTTCTGCGCCTGTTCATAAGTTTTCTGGGCTTGCGTTAATGCTGCTTTTAGATCAGCCATACCATTTACCTCACTAATCCTGTAAATAAACTAAAAGGTTGTGGCAAAGCAACCCTTTGTCACAACCCTCTAGTATGTCCGAACAAAATATAATATTAGATTCTTAACCAATAATTAACTCTTAATTAAGTTATTAGTATTCGCGCTTCTTACCAGCTAAACCAAGGCCAAACATAGCAGCAGCTGCTCCTAAGGCAACAGCAGCAACACCACTTTCGTTACCAGTTTGTGGTAATGTTTCTGCCTTAGCATTGTTTTGCTTATTAGCAGTCTTGTATTCTGCACGAGTTAAGTTAGTAGTTGCAGCAGCCTTCTTGTCAGCAGTTACAGCAGTAGTAGCTTCACTCTTCTTAGTGTCGTTTACAACACCTGCATTATCATTCTTAGCAGCGTTGTTATCACCTTTGTTGGTGTTGTCTTCGCCCTTATTAGCGTTGTCGTCACCTTTGTTGGTGTTATCTTCGCCTTTATTAGCGTTGTCGTCACCTTTGTTGGTGTTGTCTTCACCCTTATTAGTGTTGTCATCACCAGTTGATGGCTTATCAGCTGGCTTTTCACTAGCAGCCTTCTTGGCAGCTTCAAGGTTTGCGTTAGCCATATCTAAGTTAGCTTGGGCATTCTTCAAGTTAGCCAAAGCGTTGTCGTAGTTGGTTTGAGCAAGCTTTTGAGCTTCTTCTGCATCCTTAACGGCTGGGAAGTCGCTAAAGTCACCATTATTTACACGGTCAAGAATTGCCTTAGCAGCATCAGCGTTCTTTTGAGCGTCTTGGTACTTAGCTTCAGCAGCATCCTTGGCTTCGTTAGCATTCTTAACGAGGTCGTTGAATACGTTTTGTGCTGCTTGAATCTTATCCAAGGTAGCAGTCTTATCAGCTGGAGTGGTTGGGTTAAGGTAGTAATCCTTAAGAGCACTTACCAATGCTTCGGCAGCATCAGTTTGTGGTGCATTGTAACCATAAACTTTTTGAACCTTATTAAGTAAACCTTGGGCAGTGTTCAAAGCATTTTCAGCGTGGTCAGCGTTCAATTCGTTGTATGCTGCAGCAGCATCAGTAGCGAATTCATTATTTTGGTTGAAGGTATCTTGAGCCTTCTTAGTAGCAGCCTTAGCATCTTCTAATGCCTTAGTTGCATTGTTAACCTTAGTAGTTGCGTCATCATATGCCTTTTGAGCATCAGCAACTTTTTGGTTTTGCTTTGCAAGAGCAGCCTTAGCATCTTCAAGCTTTGCACCTGCTTGGTTAGCAGCAGTTGAAGCGTCATCGTATGCCTTTTGAAGGGCTGCCATATCTGGGTTAGTTGTACCTAACTTTTTAGCAGCGTCTGTTTGAGCATTCATGGCTTCATCAAATGCTGCTTGGGCCTTTTGCTGAGCAGCTTGTGCATTGCCAAAGTCTTCACTTGCCTTGTTTACATTAGCAGTTGCACTTTGGTAAGCCTTAGCAGCAGCTAACTTATTCGCTGCAGCTGTTTGTGCATTTACAGCAGCATCATGTGCATCTTGAGCAGCCTTTTGACGTGCCTGTGCGTGTTCAAGGGTTTCACCAGCCGCGTTTACTTCTGCTTGAGCACCATTCAATGCAGTGTTAGCTTCATCAAATGCTTGTTGAGCCTTAGTTAAAGCAGCGGAAGCTTTATCCCAATCTGTTTTTGCTTGTTGTTCTGCTGCATCATTCCATTCATTTGGTTCGTTGATGTTGTCTTGTGCAGCAGCGTCATAGGCATCTTTAGCTTTTTGTTCGGCAGCCTTTGCATTGTTTAATGCTGCTTCTGCCTTAGTGTAAGCTTCTGATGCAGTTGTTTGACGGTTTGCAGCAACATCATAGTTATCCTGAGCATCCTTAAGGTCAGCATTTGCTTCTTCTAAGGAGTTACCTGTTTCGTTTACCTTAGTTTGAGCATCATTAGCAGCCTTTTGGAGAGCTGTCATGTCTGGGTTAGTAGTGCCCAGCTTAGTTGCTGCATCAGTTTGAGCATTACGTGCTTCATCAAGTGCCTTTTGCGCATTAGCTAATGCTTCATTAGCAGTGTTCAAAGCAGTTGCTGCCTTTTCAGCAGTAGCAGAAGCATCTTGATATGCTTTCTTTAATGCATCGATGTTAACAGCTAACTTAGCATTATCAAGAGCAGTCTTAGCAGTCTTTTGTGCGCTAACAGCTGCATCTAATTGTTTTTGAAGGTTAGCTTGGTTAGCATTTGCTTCGTCAAGTGCCTTTTGTGCTGAAACAATTTGATCATTAGCGTACTTTTCGTATGCATTAAGAGCATCAACAGCCTTACCCTTGTTGGAAACAGTTGGGTTTTGGTTGTATTCGTTAATTGCATTAATTACATTTTCAGCAGTTTGCTCTTGTGAACTGTTATTGCCATAAAGCTTTTGGGCTTGGCTAACAGCTGATTGAGCAGCATTTAAGGCATTGTCGGTTTTGCCATCCTTAAATTCATTGTAGGCGTTTGCAATATTAGTTGAAACATTGGTTGCCGCACTAGCAGTTGACTTAGCTGCACTGTAATCGTTGAATGCTGAACTTGCAACAGCAGAAGTTGAGTTAGCGTTACTTTGAGCAGTTGAGGTTGCCGCACTCTTAGCAGCTGCTACGTTTTCTTGAGCAGTACTGTTAGCAACACTTGTGGCAACAACAGCACTAGAAGCAGCTGTAACTGCATCACTAGCAGCATTTACTTTTTCTTGAGCTTGTGAAACTACATCAGATGAAACGTTTGAAGCAGCACTCGTGTTAGTTGTTGCAGTAATTGCGGGTTGAGCAACAACATCAGCGTGAACTTCATTATTATTTACATTTGCTAATGTAAGACCAGCTAAAGTAGCAGTGGTCATTAAACCAGCGTATACAATATTCTTTTTAGCTTTATACATTTTGTAATGTACTTGATTATTTTTCATAAATAACCCTCCCAAAATAAAAACTTCAAAATATTTGTCTTACAACACCCTCATTTTATGTAATCGTCCTTACCATTTCAAGCTATTTTCGTTTATCTTTCGATTGATAAAAAAAACGACCTTATTATTGTCGTATCAACGTTTATTCTATAATTATCGATTTTTAAATTAGATAAATTTTATTTTTCAATAGATTAAATATCTATTTATTGATATCGATTGATAACCGAATATAAAAAAGAGATAATTCATATAACAATACGATTGCTAATAAAGTCAATATTGGCTATCAATATATATAAATCATACGATATGTAAAATTACTTATTCAGCATTAAAGATAAGTTTGCCAAAGGCCATTAAGGATACTACCCTTTATTTTCATGTTTATTTCGCTGATCGTTCCCATAACGATCTTGTTCCTTGATAATACTGCTCTTATGGCGGTGCTTGTTAATAAAATCTTGCTCAGCTGCAAAAATCATTAAAAAGTCGATAAAATTTTTACTAAAACTCTTCTTGAATTTATCCCACTTATTTTTAGTCATTTACTATCCCTCATAAATTTCACTGTAAACTTCAACTTTTATTCTAGCATATTCAAACTTGTGCAAACGATTGCACGATTTTAAAATAAAATTGTGGTAAAATAGTAACTGTAATAAAGCGCTTACTTCAAGGAGGAACGAATTTATGGAAATTTCTAAAGTACCATTCGGAACATATAAAGGTGAACCGGTAACAAAATATATTTTAACTAATGACAACGGTGTTCAAGCCGGAATTTTAGATTTTGCTGGTCTATTACAATCTTTCAAAGTGCCGACAAAAGATGGTGGAAAAGCAGATATGATCTTAACATCTGAAAATCTTGACAACTTTACCAACAATGGTTTCTGTACTAATCGTTTAATTGGTCGGGTTGCAGGACGAATTGCTGACGGTAAGTTTAGTATCAATGGTAAAGATTATCAGATTGAACAAAACGAAGGAAAAAATGCCTTGCATGGTGGTACGAATGGCTTTTACAGTCATATTTGGCACGTTGATAGTACTGAAGCAACTGCCGACTCTGTTTCAATCACTCTTAGTTTAACATTAAGCCCAGAAGTTGATACTTATCCTGGTAAAATGCATATAACTGCAACGTATACCTTAAATAATGACGATTATCTTTCACTTAAGATTTCAGCAACTACCGACGCTGACACATTATTTAACCCTACTAATCACACATACTGGAATATGGCAGCAGCGAATGTTCCAACCATTGACCAATTAAAGCTTTATGTTAACTCAGAAAATCACTTAGCAGTTGATGATGGAAAGATTCCAACTGGTGAAAAGGTTGCTAATGAAGGGACTCCATTTGACTTTGGTACTCCTACCCGCCTAGGTGATGCCCTAGAAAAGATGAGTTCTACAAAAGAAAACGGTTTTGATGATATTTGGGAAGTAACTCCTAGTCTTACAAAGCCCGTTGCTACACTTGAAGATCCAGAAAGCGGTCGTAAAATGAGCCTTTACTCTGACCGCAATGGATTGGTTATGTACACAATGAACTCGGATGACGCTGCTGTTTACAATCATGGACAAGTTCATCCCCACTTAGGTCTCGCCATGGAAGCACAAAATCTTTCAGATGCACCACACCACCCAGAATTTGGTGATATCACACTACATCCTGGTGAAGAAAAAACTTACACTATTAAGTGGCATGTCGAATATTAATTAGTAAATAATAGTGAAATACACAAAGAGGCTGAGAAAGCAAAAAGTTTTTCTCGGCCTCAACTATTTTTATCTTTCAATGTTACTAATAAAAGAGGTCGGATTTTACTCTGACCTCTTTTATTAGTTGTTAGGAATTATAAATTAATCTTTTTCATCTGGATTGTACTTACCAGCCTTTTGAAGAATATCCTTTGCCTTTTCAAGGTAATGGTGTTCTGCACGGAATGCCTTGATCTTACCGCCTTCATCATCGGTAAGAGCTGCTAACTTCTCATCGAGTTCCTTAAAGGCATTATTAAGGTCCTTAATAACTCCTTCTTCGTCTTCCATGTAAACATAATGATTTTCTGCTGGATCTTTGTGACCTTCACCAGCACGTTCTTCAAGCTTTATTGAGTCCTTATCTACTTTCCAAGCGTGCTTAAGAATTGACTTAATATCCTTGATTGTTTCGTGTTGTGCGGTACGGTGCTTTTCGTTGTCAACACTATCTTCAATCTTTGTTAAGTGTCCTTCAGCATCTGCAATCTTCTTTGCAATTCGGTCTAAAGCCTTAAGTTGACGCTTTGCATAATCAGCCATAAATAATTACCTCCTAATACAATAGCTATAATTCCTAATTCATCTTTATTATATTTTTATAATTTAAATTATACAAATGATACGGCTTATATATTATGCGAAGGTAAAATAAGATTACAAAGACATTATATAAATAATAAAAAATGAGCAGGCTTTATCCCTACTCACTTTTAACACCTAGTATTAGTTAAAAATTGATTTTTTAGCAATATTTTGACTTGCATACACCGACATGTCAAAGTCTGGCAGCCCCGGTATATGTAAAACAAGTTTACCAACCTGCTGACCCTTTTTAATTGGTGCTTCAAGGCTTTGTTGACCACCGTTTAATTTTAAGGTTGGCTTGGTTGCTCCTAGTTTAACGTTCTTAGGAAGCCAAACCGTTGTTGCCTTGTTCAGTTCTATCTGAGTGTTCTTCTTATCCTTGCCGTTAGTAACTTTTACAGCTTTAATTTTGGTGGAAATATCACTAATTTTCTTTGCTTGGACAGGCTGATATTCATCAACAAGCTTATTATAAAAATCTTGTTGCATCTTTGATTGGTCATTCCATTCACCTTTAGTATGCAATGCAACTAGAATTACTCGCCGACCGGAAAATGTCCCTGTTGAAACAATACATTTACCCGCACGATCAGTATTACCTGTCTTTAACCCATCAATTTCTCCCTCTTTAGGGGCAAAACCATTTTGGGGTAACAAAGCATTTACATTTGTCATTAGATATTGCTGATCTTTTGTTACATCAAAGTTAGCGAATTTCTGTTTTGTAATTTCAAGAGTCTCCGGATATTTTTCAACGAGATATTTTGAAATAAGTGCTACGTCTTTAGCAGATAATAAGTTCTCCGCATCTTTATCGACGTCCTTAAGCTTATGCTTTCCTAAATCACCATTAGGCAACCCGATCATATTATAAATCTTAGCATCAGTTACACCAGCTTTTTTCGCAAAAGCCTGCATCTTTTTATTAAACGCCTCAGTACTACCAGCGTCTGCTAAGGCAAGCGCTTCGGTACTGCCATCTGCTGACACGAGCATCATAGAATCAACCAGCTGGCGGACCGTATATTCTTGTCCCTTTACTAAGGGCACATTTGAGAAATGCCAGTCATCGGCCATTTTGGCAACTGCTGGCGTTATTTTAATTTTTTGATCCCATTTCAAATGATGGTTACGGACATCCTGTTCAATTACCCCTAAAGTCAAAATTTTAATAACTGAAGCAATCGGGTACAATTTTGTCGCATTTTTTTGATAGAGGACTTGACCGCTTTCTGCATCAATTGCATAAGCTGCCCGCGCATCCATATTAAACGCCGCTGTTTCTGCATGAACTCGCGCAAAGATGCTTAGTCCGCCTAAAATTATATTAACTGTTGCAATTACCAATAATAATTTGGCAAAAAAAGATTTAACTTTCTTCATTAGAACTACTTTCTCTCCTTATACATACCTAACTATCATATCCTATCCTTACCCCAAAAAACATGACGATTTGATTAAATTTTGACTGAAAGTCTTATTTTTCATTAAAAAAATAAATTGTATCTTTTATTTTTTTAAATTACTTGTATCATTAATTAAGTATGCTAATTTTTAATTAGAAAGGGTCGTTAAAGAATGCAGAGATCGCAGCATCATCGGCGTAAACCTGGTAAGCTTATCCTAATTATTATCGCTATCCTGCTTATTATAATGGGAGTCCATCATTTTACCTCAACAAACGCCCGGTTAAAATCCGCATGGAATAAAATTATCTTCACCTCTAATAACAACGTCAGTATTGCGGTATATTCCCCTAAGACCCATCAGATTTATACTTCTAGTAATGCACCTCAGCATAAATTCCGAACAGCTAGTACAGTTAAAGTTAGTATCTTAGCGGGAATCATTGCTAATCAAAAAGGACCGTTAACTAGTCACCAAAAATCATTAGCAACTAAAATGATTGAACAAAGTGATAATGATTCGACAAGCGAATTATTTGAAAACTACCTCGGAGGAAAAAACGGCCTTCAACAAACGTTTGAGAAGTTCGGGATGAACCAGTCCAAAGCAAACAGCAGTTGGGGATTAACTGTTACGACGCCTAAAGATCAGGTTAAACTGCTAAACAACATTTTCTATAAGTCTAAGATCTTATCTGATGAGGATAGAAGTGAAATCCGCGACTTAATGAGTAATGTTGAAAATGATCAATCTTGGGGTATCTCAGCTAGCAGCGATAACTTTGCTTTGAAAAATGGCTGGCTAAATTATGGTAAAGACGAATGGATTGTAAATAGTATTGGTTATGTAAAAAATAGTAATGGAACAGACTACACGATTGCTGTATATACCGATAAGAATCAAACGATGGCAGCCGGTCAACAAGTAATTGAGCAGCTTGCCCGTGTAACAAAGCCAATTTTAGATTAATGCAAAAAGAGCGAGACTAGAAACTTTCAATTTCTAGCCTCGCTCTTTTTATAGGCAGTTTATTAAGAGAGAATTAAGCGTTTTTGGAAAGGAACACTGCCTATTTTGAGAGAGATTATGAACTATGAACTACTATTTTTGTTCCATAACCTTTTCGCCGTTAGCAGTAACAGTAAAAGTCTTGTTAGCGGCATCGGCGTCAAGAACAGCAACATTCTTGCCATCCTTGTCTTTCCGCGTAATCTTGATAGTAGTTTCAGTTGGTGTTTCAACTTCAATTGAGCCATCAAGATCAAATGCTGCAAATTTGTTCCGCCATGCAAGTAAGTCTAAGAGGTTCTTAACTACTGGCCGTTGAACTTCCTTGGCAACTTCTTCTTTAGTGTAATAGTGACGATTAATGTTACGACCTTCCTTAGTCTTTTCAAGTAATTCAAGATCGTTTGAACCAGCGAGTAAACCAACGTAGTAAACCATTGGAATACCAGGAGCAAAGATTTGGAATGCACGAGAAAGCAAGTAAGCTTTGTCATTGTCACCTAAAGCAGAGTAGTAAGTAGAATTGATTTGGTAAATATCCAAGTTATTGTATTCTGCACTTGAGTACTTCCGCTTAACATTAGCACCGACCTTGTACAATTCGTTTGATGCATATTCAATTTCGTCATCAGTCAAAATATCCTTTGCATCAACAACTCCAATACCATCATGAGTGTCAAGGGTAGTGAATTGCTTCATTGGTGACATCTTTAACCACTTAGCAAGGCGGTTAGTCTTACCAGAATAAAGGGTGTAAAGAGTAGTCATTGGCAAGGTGAAGTCATAAATAAAGAAGTCATGTTCTGAAATCTTTTGTGGAATAGTGTAGTGTTCATGAATTTCAGGAAGAATGATTGCCTTGTATGGTGCTAAAATGTCTTGAACTTCATTTAAGAGGTCCCAAATTTCAGGTTCAACGAAGAAGTCATTAGTACCAACTTTCTTGATAGCGTAAGCAAATGCATCAAGACGGATCATATCAGCACCATGCTTAACCATATCGATTAATGTTTCCTTGAAGAATTCATTGGCAACCTTGCTCTTAACATTGATGTCAATCTGTTCTTCACCAAATGTATTCCACAAGTTTTCAGTCGTGCCGTCATCAAAGGTAATTTCTTGCTTAGGGGCTTTATCCTTCCGCTTGTAGATTAAGTCAACATCTTCTTGAGTTGGGCGGTTTTTACCAGCCTTTTCCCAGAACTTTTCCCAACGAATAAAGAAATCATTGTACTTAGAATCATCATGCTTCTTCTTAAAGTCTTGGTACATTTCTGACTTCTTTGAAATATGGTTAATCATAAAGTCAAACATTAAGTAGTAATCTTCACCAAGCGCTTCAACATCGTTCCAGTCACCAAATGCTGAATCAACAACATCGTAACGGTAAGGTGCAAATCCACGGTCACCAGTTGACGGGAAGAATGGAAGCAAGTGAACTCCACCAATAGCATCACCAATGTACTTCTTTAATACTTCATGAGTTTCCTTAATGTCTTTACCCATTGAGTCAGAGTAAGTAATTAACATTGCTTCATTTTTGATTGGCATAATAAAAACCTCCAATAAATTTAGTTAGCTTGTTTTGAGCGACGAGTTGCAAAGAAAATAATCAAGGCAATAACTATTAGCATTACCCCATAGATAGGGAACGGAGCAGCAAGATCCATTCCGCTAAGTGGACGTCCCATTAACCGGTTCATCCATTCAGCAATTGTTGGTGAGAAGAAAGCTCCAAAGTTAAAACCAATAAGTACCATTGATGTTACTAAAGGCTGACGTTTAGCAGGAGCTAGGTCTGGCAACAAGTTGAAAATCAATGGAGAAACTAATTGTAATGGGAAACCGATTAAGAGCAAACCAATTACCAGCATTACAAAGTTACCGTTAGCAAAAGCAAACAAGAAATTTGAAATGGCCATTAATCCGAGACCAAGGTAAACAGTATTAAAACCAAGAACCTTATTAATTGATCCGTAGAATAAGCCACCGAGTGTTGCTCCGATTAACATTAACGAAAGGAACATTGAAGACCCGGTATAGTTGTTTCCCTTAATTGCAACTGCTAAACCAGGGAAACGATTTTCCATTCCAACATAATCAACAACTAGCAAGAAAGCAAAGAGAACAAGCAAGTAAACTACCGGACTAATCTTTTTAATCGGTTCGTCTTCTTCAGTTAATTCTGCAGCAAGGTCATCTTCAGCAACATGATTATCTTGAGCTTTACTGTCGTCAGGAACACGGATTGCAAAGAAGAAGAGAACGATAAAGGCAAGAAGATATACGGCAAATGATGCATGCCAGCCGGCGTAGCTAAGGATTAAACCAGCAATAGCAAGGGTACATGCCTGACCAATTTGTTCAGCAGCAGCACGCCAACCAAGCATTTGAGCGCGGGTAGTACCTTCATACCAAACCGAAATCATTGAAATAGCTTGAGAGTTGTATAAACCAAATCCTGCTCCCAAGACTAACCGGGAAATTAAAATCGTGGTGTAGTCGTTAGCAAACATCGGTACAATCCCTGCAAGACCAACGATAGTAACTCCGGCCATAATGATCTTTTTATCAGAAATGTTAAACCATTGTTGGAGTAATGGTGAAAGAACAACGAAAATCATTACGGCAAATGATGGGGTTGTAACTAAATATTCTGACTGTGTTTGTGAGATTCCGAGTGCCGCCTTTAATTGCGGTAAAGAACCTTGAATGGCATAAGCACTCGTAACCATGAAAGAAACTGACAAGAATGCCAATTTTGTAACAATAGAATTTTTGTTATTCATAATTAGTAGGTACTCTTTCTATAGGATTATTGATAAACGTTTATCATTACTGTACATCAATAATATACAATGAGTATTTCAAAATGTCAAACGATTAACAAAGATTTTTCCTTAAAAATTGTAATCCATTTCATTATTATTGTAACGCGATTTAAATGAAAGTAAATGAAAACAGATGGTGGCGCTATTTCGGGCTGCTTTTTAAAAAATTGTGCAAAGATACACATTATCGCTTTGGAATTAATTTATTAAAAAAGAGTAAAGCATTTCAGGTAAATTACTGCTTTACTCTCCTTAAATTTAACAATCAGTCAACACACAATTTCTTAATTGCCTGTGCATAAATCTCCATCGCTTTATACATATCCGGTAATGGCCACTGTTCATTTGCCTGATGCATGTAGTCTGGCGTTGTCGGTAACATTCCGCCAAAGGCAACACAGTTATTCATTGTCCGCGCAAATGTTGCACCGCCTGAAATTTGTGGTTCAGCATCAACATCACCTGTTTGTTCTTTATAAACTTCCATTAATGTCTGAACTAATTTACTATCCTTAGGAACATACAACGGAGCTAAATAATCGAAGTGGACGTACTTAAGATCATATTCAGCTACTTGCTTACTTAACTTCTCCAATAATTTATCACGATCAACTGTTACCGGAATCCGCAAATCAATTTGCATCCGCGTTTCATCTTCATTAATTTCGAGACTAGAGATATTGAAAGTGAGTTGTCCGGATTCATCATGAACATCGCCAAGCACATTGCTTCCTGTTGCGTCTTCCTTAAATAGCTTTCCGATAAAGTCAAGAGGCTTAAAATCAAAAACATCATCAAGGGCAATTGCTAACCGTAATACGGCATTTGTTCCTTCAGGGGCCATCATGGCATGAACTGACTTACCAATAACAGTAATTGAATTATCATCACTAGTATATTCAAAACCATGCTTATCTAAGGCTGCTTTAACCTCATCCTGTTTTGGTCCATCATATACTGCACTATCTGGAACAGCATTAAAAGCATTCTTCAATTTAAGCTTCAACTGATTGGTTCCCGGACCAACAAGATAAGACTGCTGAAGGCCTTTTTCGGCATAAATTAGCGGGAATTCTGCATCTGGAGAAATACCGCTATCAATTGGTGCTTCCTTCTTATTATATTCAGCAATTCCCCGCCACAAGATTTCCTCATCAGTTCCATAAATAAACCGAATCCGCTGGTTAAAATGGTACCCTTGATCCATTAGTGCTTTAACAGCATATAAAGCTGCAATTCCAGGACCCTTATCATCTTGCGAGCCACGTCCATAAACCGCATTATCAATTACTGTTCCCTTAAACGGATTGTGTTGCCATTTTCCTAAATCACCTGCCGGAACCGTATCAAGGTGACAAATTATCCCAAAGAGCTTATCGCCGCTGCCGACTTCTGCATAACCATAGTACCCGTCAGGATCCTCGTAAGTTTTAAATCCTAGTTCGTCACAAATCTTCATCATTTCATCAAGGGCATTGCGAATCCCCCGTCCAAATGGCGCACCATCTTCTGCTTGTTGATTATATGATGGTACAGAGATCAATCGTTCTAAAGTCTTAACGGCTGCTTTCTGTTCATCTTCTGTAATAATCTTATCCATTAAATTCTCCTCCTACAGTAATGCTGCAATTCCTAAGAATACACAAGTAGCAATAAAGAGATAAATCATTAATTTTAGCATCCACTTCCACCAAATACCGACATTAATGTGGGCAATTGCTAAAGCTCCCATAACAACTCCTGATGTAGGCGTAATTAAGTTAACCCAACCGGAAGCCGCTTGGTAAGCAGTAATTACCAGGCTCCCCGAAACATGAGCAAAATGTCCCATTGGTCCGATAATTCCCATTGTTGCTGCTGCTAGGCCGGATGTTGATGGGATTAAGAATGACATTGGAATATAGAAAATATATGTCAGAATAATAAATACTGTTTGCGATAATCCATGAAGGCCTAATTCTCCCCAGTGAAGGACAGTCCCAGTAATCATCCCGTTATTCATTACTACTTGAATTCCCCGAGCAACTGCAACAATAATTGCAACACTCAAGAAATCACTCATTCCAGACATAAAGGCATCAACAAATTCGCTTTCCTTCATATGATAAACCGCCATAATTAAGACTGACATAAAAAGAAATAGCATTGTAATTTCATTGAAGTACCATGTCCCAAGAGGTGCCATATCGTGACCCAATAAATCACCTAAAAACGGAATGTTAACTAGCCACTTTGTGAATTTATCGAAGAATGTCCAATGACTATTAAGATTAGACCATGGGATCAAACCAAGAATCATTACAACAAAAGTAATCCCAAATAACCAGATAACGGTCTTTTGCCGACCAGTCATTTTGTGGTCATCATTTGGACTAGCCTTTACTAAGAAATGCTTTTCATCTTCTGCCCGTTGATTGTAAACCAAAGACTTAGTCGGATCCTTCTCAATTACTGAAGCATAATGATAAACATAAAGAATACTAATAGTAATTGTAATAATTAAAAGTATTACCCGGGAAACTAAGCCATCACCCGGTGAAATATTCAACGTTTGAGAAGCAACACCGGTGGCAAATGGGTTAACGGTTGAAGCCAAGCACCCTACTTGACTTCCAACTAAGGCAATCGCCACGGCAACAATTGAGTCAAATCCTACCCCCATCATAACAGGGATTAATAACGGATAAAACGCAATCGTTTCTTCACCCATTCCATAAGTTGAACCACCGAGGGCAAATAAAAGCATGAGGATTGGAATCAATCGTTTTTCACGTCCTTTATAGCGCCGAACAATTGAAGTAATTCCTTCATTTAGAGCATTTGTCTTATTGATGACCCCTAAAAAGCCCCCAATAACGAGAATAAAAAGCGAAACAGAAATTGCACCATCAGTTTGCTTGTCACCAACCATCCCGATAACCGGTGCCATAAAGATATCCCAAATTCCTTGAGGCTTATTTGCCACCGTCTTATATGTACCGGAAATAATATTTCCTGCCTTATCTGTCTCATATGTCCCTGCTGGAATAATCCACGTTAAAATTGCAATTAAAATAATAATTAAAAATAAAATCGTAAACGCAGTAGGCATATGGAACCGATGCTTTTTCTTTGCCTGTGTTTCCTGCATAAAACCACCCCTTTATAAAAATAATTACACCCTTTATTTTAAGGCAGTTTGAAAGCGGCTTCAACTTAATGTGATAACTATTACAATTAAATCGTGAAAGAATGCTATAATTGTCTTGTGATAATATAATACTCTTTATAAGGAGGAGATCATCTCATGGTAATGAACCCAAATAAAGCTCAAGATGTTTGGAAAGATGCTGGTGAGCATGTTCAATTCACTGTTTTAGAATTAAAGCGCCAGGATCGGGCAAAAGAACAGGAAGCAATTAAGGAATTCGTTGATCGTTTCCAGGCTATTACCCGTTCTCTTCGGATTCGTGATAATAAAGGTAATTTAAAAGTCGCTCTTGGTTTTAGTAGCGATGCATGGGACTACCTCTTTCCTAACGCCCCTAAGCCTAAGGAACTAGAGACATATCAAACACTCACCGGTCCAAAATATAAAATGCCTGCAGCTGAAGGAGATATCTTCCTCCACATTCGTGCTAATGATGAAGCAGTTGTTTATGAGTTTATGGCTCAAATTATGCTTTTTATTAAAGATATTACTAACGTTGTTGATGAAACAAAAGGATTCCGCTATTTTGAAGGCCGCGCAATTATTGGCTTTATCGATGGTACCGAAAATCCTGAGCCGCAAGATGCTGCTGATTACGCAATTATTGGCGATGAAGATCCCACTTTTGAGAATGGTTCATATGCCTTTGCACAAAAATGGCGCCATAACATGGATATTTGGAATAAACTAACTACTGAAGATCAAGAAAAAGCAGTTGGCCGAAAGAAGTTTTCCGATCTTGAACTAAGTGAACAAGAAAAGTTTAAGAACGCCCACAATGTCGCTTCCCAAGCTGAAATTGACGGCGTTGAGCAAAAGATTGTTCGTATGAACGTCCCATATTCTGACCCTGCATCAGGTAACACCGGAACATTCTTCATCGGTTACTCGCGTCATTGGAATGTTACTAAGAAAATGCTGGAAAACATGCTGGATCAAAATGACTACTTATTAACTTTCTCTAACATTCTTGGCGGACAACTATTCTTTATCCCATCACGCCCGATGTTAGATCAAATTGCTGATGGCGAATTAAATTAATTATTGACAATTTATTTTTAACTTGCTATATTTAGTGCATTGAATTTTAGGAGGGATCATCCATTGAAATTTTAATTCTACACAATTTAACGTATCGCTTACTGTGGATTAACACGGGGAGATACTCTGGGTAGAATTAAATTCAATGACTGATCGTAATGAACCTAGTGCGATATTAATTACCACTAGTTTAAAAGTCTGCCCAGAGTGGTGGGCTTTTTTTACTACCCACCCTTTCTCCGCGTACATGAAAGGGTGATTTTTTTGATAGAACCAATTACGATTAACAACTTAACTTTTGCCTATCCCGGACAAGCACCGCTCTTTAAGGATTGCAGTTTAAATCTCAGCAGTGATTGGAAGCTAGGGCTATTAGGACGAAATGGGCGCGGCAAAACAACCTTTTTCAAGATATTACAAAACTGCCTTGACTATCGAGGTCAGGTTCAAACAAATTTAAAATTCGGTTATTATCCATTTGATGTTGCAGATCCTGATGATTTTGTTTGGAATAACCTAAGCAACATGGTTCCCCAGCTTGAACAATGGCAAGTCGAACGAGAGCTTAATTTGATGCACACCGATTCTGCTTTATTATGGCAGCCATTTAACACCCTTAGTGGCGGTGAACAAACACGAGTAATGCTCGCTTGCTTATTTGCTCAAGAAGGGATCTTCCCCCTGCTTGATGAACCGACAAATCACCTTGATCAAGCAGGACGGTCATTGATCGCCCAGTACCTTAAACAAAAGAAGGGCGGGTTCATTATTACTAGTCACGATCAAACATTTCTCGATGAAATTATTGATCATACATTAGTGATTGAGCAGCATCAACTAGTTCTCGCCAAGGGAAATTACAGTAATTACTTTGCTCAAAAACAACGACGGGATAATACAGCAATTAGTACTAATGAACAGCTTTTAAAAGATATCCACCATCTTAAACAGGTCCGCCAAACAAAACAGCAATGGGCCCAACAAGCCGAAAACGAAAAGAAAAATAATTCACACGCAGATAAGGGGTTCATTAGTGCGAAAGCTGCTAAGATGATGAAAAAGTCAACAATTATGAAGGGCCGCCTTGATAAAGCAATTGAAGATCGGCAAGGCCTTTTGCAAGAGGTTGAAAAGGTCGTCCCGCTTACAATCAACCTTCAGCCTACTCATCATCAGACTTTACTTAGTATCGATAAACTTTCCCTAAGCTTTCCTGGACATCCTCTTTATAACAACCTTTCATTAAAAGTCGGCAATCATGAACAAGTCATCCTTTGCGGTAACAATGGAAATGGGAAATCAAGCTTATTTCATGCTATTCTTGGTGATTTTAACGGTACGCAGGATGGACAAATCACCATTGGCAGTAATATTAAAATTAGTGTTGTTCGGCAAAATTATCTATATAACCATGGCAGCCTTCAAGATTTTGCCAAAAATAACAAGATTGATTATGATACCTTTCTTAACCTTCTCCGTAAACTCGGAATGGCGCGATCAACATTTAATGTTCCGATTGAGCAAATGAGTATGGGGCAGCAAAAGAAAGTTGAACTCGCCCGTTCTTTGGCGCAACCCGCCCACCTGTACTTATGGGACGAACCACTAAACTACCTTGATACTTATAATCAAGAGCAAATTATAAAATTAATTCAAGAAGTTCGTCCGCCAATGATAATCATCGAGCACGATAAACACTTTATTGATCATGTTGCAACACGGAAAATTCAAATTTAATTTCCCAGGAAATAATAAAGAGATTGGAATAGTGCTTATTATCCCAATCTCTTTTCCTTATCCTAAATGTAATTCTGCAAACCACTCTAAAAACAGCGGGAACCATTTACCCATGTGTTCATCAACACGGTCATTATTAACGATTCCCGTATACTCATTAGCCAAGGCAATTCCGTGTCCGCCCGTACTAAATTCGTGAAGTTCAAATGGCACATCATGCTTAACCAAGGCGTCGACGTAAACGTGTAAATGATCCACAAATGGTGTCACCTTGTCCTTAATTGATCCCCACATAAATGTTGGCGGTGTTTGAGTCGTAACTAGTTTTGCAACATTCTCCGTTGTTACCCCCATCCGTTCATCAATTGTAGGTTGGATAACCGGATATCCTAATGCAGCAAATTTTGCTTTTGAAGCTGACGCATTACTGTAAGCCGCTGCAACCTGCCCACCAGCCGAGAAACCGATGATCCCCAGTTGCTGAGTGTTAACATCTAATTCTTCCGCATGAGTTGTAATATAATCAAACGCTTGAGCAACAGCAATCTTTGCTTGTTCATAATTTTTATGTTCAAGTACTGGGTAGCGAACGACAAATGATTGCCATGCATGAGTTGCAAAAGTTAACGCAACACGTTCAGAGTCACGTTCCATAATCTGGTTATAGCTCCCACCAGGCAAAATCACGATTGCTGGCAATGCACGGTCCGTTTTACTATGGTAAATATCAAGAGAAGAGTGTGGTTGTGTCAATTTTATATTTTGAAAATCCATTTTTACACCTCTGTTTATTTCTACTATTTTAAGCACAAAGCAATACTATACCTTATAGTATAAACATAAAATCGGTAAAGATTAGTAAAACACATTGCTAAAAAATAATTTAACTATATTAACAATCTACTAGTAAATTTTATTTGCAATGAAAAGGCTTTCTCCTTGTTTTCCCCTTGTTTATTAAGCCACTTTTGTTAAAGTTATAAAGGACATTATTTTATGGGGGTTAGAGAATCTTATGAGTATCATGAAGACTAGGTCATTTTGGCTAGCTGCTGTAATGACTTTAATCTGTTCCGTTGCGGGAGTACTTTTAGCTAAGCTCCCCTACGTTAATCTTATTGGGGCCTTGGTTATCGCCTTACTCCTAGGTATTGCAATGCAAGTAGTACCATCGAGTATTAGGACTGAAGCTGCAGGCGGAATTGGGTTTATCTCAAATAAGTTCTTACGACTGGGAATTATCTTACTCGGTTTTCGTTTGAACCTTGAAAAACTAGCTGCTGCAGGTGTTAAAACGATTTTAGTTGCAGCTGTCGGCGTTACTGGAACCATTATCCTTACTTACTGGTTAAGCCGTAAGTTTGGTGCTGAAGATGAATTGGCTATCTTATCAGCGTGTGGTTGCGGAATCTGTGGTGCTGCTGCCGTAATGGGAGTTTCACCACAAATTGAAACAACTGATGAAGAACGAAAACGCGAAAATGAAGTTCTTGCAGTTGCCGTTGTTTGTGTAATGGGAACAGTTTTTACCCTAATCGAAATTGGAATAAAGCCACTGCTTGGACTAAGTGATCCGCAATTTGGAATCGTTGCCGGAGGATCATTACACGAAATTGCTCATGCTGTTGCTGCCGGTGGTGCATTTGGCGAAGCAAGTCTCGATAATGCTTTAATTATGAAGCTTTCACGGGTCCTTTTACTTGCACCGGTTGCATTAATTGTCGGTTACTGGTATCAACATCGCCTAGTCAAAGAAAGTGAAGAAGAACACACTAAAGAACCAAAGAAACTTCCTATTCCATGGTTCTTAGGCGGTTTTATCCTAACGAGTGTATTAGGAACATTTCTTCCTTTCTCTCCTGCCTTTCTCGACGCGCTTGTACAAGCTGCTTATATTTTCTTGGGAATGGCCATGGCTGCTCTTGGTGTTTCCGTTAACTTTAAGGTTATCTTTAAGCGTGGCGGTGCTGTTTTCGGAGCTGCCGCAATTAGTTCAGTTTGCTTATTAGTATTTATGATTGTAATGAGCAAGTTATTCTTCTAAAAACTAACAAAACGTTAAATCAAGGATTATTATTAGTCCCCCGATTTAACGTTTTTTCATTATCTAATTGATTTGCCTAAGTCATACGCTTCTTCAACGTGTTTAGCCAATTTTTGTTCATTCCATGAATCGGCTGCCAAAACACTGCCTACTTTGTCCCACCGCATATAATTTAATAATTGGTCAAAATAGAGATTAAGGGAAGCAAAGGCGTCTTCTTGACCATACCCGCTCACTAAAGTAACTGCTTTTTTATTACCATGAAGTTCGTGGTTATAGTTGTAAAAACGATCTATTACCGCCTTTAGTGCTGCGTTAATCCCATAATAATAAAGCGAACTAACGAGGACAACCATATCGGCGTCTAGTAGCTTCGGCATCACTTCACTGGTAATTATATCTTTTGGTTCAACCGCCACCTCTTGTCCCGGGTGGTTATCCGCTAACTTAATCATCGAAAATTCATTGACTCGCCGACCTGCATCAAATCGATAAACTTCATTTCCAGCCTCAGAAGCTCCTTTAATAAAGGCATCTGCTAATTGTTCCGAGGTGCCCGGAGGGTGTGGACTTCCTGTTAGTACGACAATTTTCATTACTACCGCATCCTTTCTTACTTAATTATAGTAATAATCAAGTTAAATTAAAAATAGAAAACCTGTATATGAAAGCATAGTTAAAGTGCATTAACGCCACCAAATGAGAAGCTTTAGCCAATCAAAATGGTAAGAATTTCGCCCTTCCTTAATATATGAGCGGTCCGTAATGAAATGAAAAATATTCATGTTCTAAACCTCATATATATGTTCACTCAAGTAGCGTTCGCTAGAATCAGGGAAAACAGTTACCAAATTAGCCTTTGCTGGTAATTCCTTTGCTACTTCTAGGCTTGCCGCTAAGGCTGCTCCGCTAGAACTACCGATGAATAGGCCAAGATGTTTAGCAGCCCACCGTACATAGTAAAAGGCATCATCATCACTAATCGTCTTTACCCCTGTATAGTCCAAACTCTTAAAGAAAGGCGGAATAAATTCAACGCCGATTCCTTCTGTCCGGTGACTGTGAGCGGGTCCACCATTTAGTATTGATCCCGCTGGCTCAACAACATAGCCTTTAAGGTCAGGATAGGCATCCTTTAACGATTTTTGAATTCCGGCAAACGTTCCCCCGCTTCCGGCACCAGCAACAAAGGCGGCAATTGGCTTATTAGCGAGGTCAGCTAAAATTTCTGGTCCAAGGGTATGCTGATATACATCTGGATTTGCCTGATTTTGAAATTGCAATGGCACATAAGCATCCCCAATTTCAGCTGCTAGTTCCTTTGCCCTGGCAATTGCCCCTTTAATTCCTTCCTCACTTGGCGTATTAACTACTTCTGCTCCCAATGCCCGCATCAAAGTTTGTTTTTCATAACTAAACTTCTCTGGGACTACTAGTTTAACTGATAAATGGTGCTTTAACGCCGCTAGTGCAACACCAATTCCCGTATTCCCCGCAGTTGGTTCAATAATCGTCGTTGTTGATTTTACTTTTCCCTCTTCAATCCCGCGCTGAATCAAGGCCATTCCTAAACGATCTTTAATACTGCCTCCAGGGTTAAACATTTCAAGTTTGGCATAAATATTAACATTATTAGGTGTTTCCATTGGCAAGTGCATTAACGGGGTGTGACCAATCAAATCATACGTATTTTCAACTAGCATCAAAAATCCTTCTTTCTCAAAGTATACGAAAAAGGCGCAAACTCAAGAAATGTTCTTGGATCTGTGCCTTATGTGATATCAGCTTAATAGTAATTCAATTAAAAATGAGTATACCAAAAAGTGAGTCGCATAAGACGCGATTCACAACAACAAGTATTTGCGTTAACAAAATAATTGTTTTTCATCAGTATTCCCTCGTATTTCAAATTATAGTTATCATAACTAGCAAAAAGTAAGTTGTCAAGAAAATTTATGTTGACAGGTGTAAAATAAAAAAGAATTATTCTATAACCCAGGAGCGAGATTCATGAAAGAAAACGGACTGTTACTTGTTAATTTAGGTTCACCAGACACCCCGACCACGCCCGATGTTAAACGTTATTTAAAAGAATTTTTAAGCGATCGCAACGTTATTGAAATGCCACCTGCATTATGGCAGCCTTTACTACGCGGGATTATCATTCCAATGCGGTCATGGCGGTCAGCAACCTTTTACCGAAATTGTTGGACAACAGAAGGCTCACCACTAATTGTCCATACTGAACGGCTCGTTAAAAAAGTACAAGCCTTGCTGCCCGATTGGACGGTCAAAATGGCAATGAATTACGGCCACCCGGCAATCAGCGATACAATCACAGCAATGAAAAAAGAATGTCAGCACTTAACCGTTCTTCCGTTATTTCCATTCTTCACTAAAAGTACAACTCAAACCGTTATTGATAAGGTTACCGCAACCGATCCCAGCGCTAAAATTATCGACCGGTTTTCGACTGAAGAGGGATACCTATCGTTACTCACAAAGCAAATTCAAGCTGCCTGGGATAAAGGAGATTATGATAAGCTGCTTATCTCATACCACGGTATTCCAACGGCAATGGTTAATCATGGCGACCCTTATCGTGATGAAACAGAAGCAGCAACCGCTGAACTAGTTAAACGCCTTGATATTCCAGAAGAAAAAATTAAAATGGCCTACCAATCAAAATTCGGCCCAATGCCATGGCTCAAACCCTACCTACGTAACACCCTGCTTAATGAGGCCCAACTCGGCCACCGCAATGTGTTAGTTGTTGCACCATCCTTTGTTGCTGACTGTTTAGAAACCCTCGAAGAAGATCAAGTTCAAAATTATCAGTATTTTCGGGAAAACGGCGGTGATAACTTAACAATGGTTCCTTCTCTCAACGATTCATCGGAATTTGCACAATTTATAGCGGGATTAGTAAAGCAAAGGAGATAATAATGCAACATAAAAGCTTAGATGAAATCAACGGGAGTGTTGACGTACCAAATGTTTACGAAAGTGCATTCTGGCAGAAATTTCTTGCATATAGCGGCCCCGGAGCCTTAGTAGCGGTCGGGTATATGGACCCTGGTAACTGGCTGACATCCCTTGCTGGGGGAAGCCAATACCGCTACCAGCTACTTGTAATCCTATTCACCGCGATTCTAATTGCCATGTTCATGCAATCATTGTCAATTAAACTTGGTGTCACCACCCGTACTGACCTTGCACAAGCTATTGCCGGTCGGTTGCCAAAACCACTTAGAATTGTACTCTGGCTACTCAATGAGGTCGCAATGATGGCTACCGACCTAACAGGAGTTGTGGGGACAGCTGTAGCGTTAAATATGTTATTCCGATTGCCGCTCTTAATTGGGGTGATTTTAACAATTGCAGACGTTTTAGTAGTCCTCTTTTTCCTCCACTTTGGGATTCGACGGATTGAGTTTATCGTCCTTAGTGCAATTTTGATTGTCGGGATAATCTTTGCCATTGAAGTATGTCGTGCCCATCCCCACTTTGCTGCAATTATGGATGGATTTATTCCACGATCTGTTATCTTTACCAATCACAGTGAATTACTAATCAGTCTCGGAATCGTTGGAGCGACAATTATGCCCCATAATATCTACCTGCACTCATCTCTCGCCCAAAGTCGCCGCTATGATGAACATGACCCCAAACAAGTTAAGGAAACGCTCCGTTTTGCTAATTGGGATTCTTTAATTCACCTTTTTGCTGCCTTTATCGTCAATGCGTTATTACTTGTCCTTGGTGGCACCCTTTTCTTCCATGCTGCCAGTCTCGGCAGCCTGGAAGATGTCTTTTATGGGCTTAAGAATCCGCATATTGTTGGTAGCCTTGCCAGTCCATTAATGAGTTGGCTCTTTGCTTTTGCCTTATTAGTAACGGGGCTAATTTCTTCCATCACTAGTACGCTAGCTGGGCAAATTGTAATGGAAGGCTTTATTAATATCCGCTTACCATTATGGCAACGGCGATTATTGACGCGGGCAGTTACCCTGGTGCCGATTTTAATTATCGGCTTTATGATTAACTTTAATGAGGAACAGTTTGAGCAATTAATCATTTACGCGCAGATTGTTTTAAGTATCGCCCTGCCGTTCACTTTGTATCCACTAGTCGCACTAACCGGCAGCAAAAAGATGATGGGGCAACACGTTAATGCACCTTGGCAAACTGTGCTTGGATATGTTTTAGCTAGTGTAGTAACAGGACTAAATTTACTTGTTCTATTTTAGTTTTTCACTGTTCTATCGTTAATTTCAGTAAATAATCCTTAAATAAAATAATGCAATCTCCAATTTATTGCGTATATAAAATATAGGAGAGATCTCATCCGAATTTTTATTCAAGGAGAATAAGCATGAACAACGAATTACGCAAAAAGTGGGACGATGCCGATTTAACAGATGACTATATCTTTAATAAGGTGATGCTAGATAAGGAGATTTGTCTAGAGCTATTGCGAAGGATTTTACCAGACTTAAATATAAAAGATATTCAATATCCCAATAACCAGCAAGAACTCTCACTCGCACCGGATGCAAAAGCAGTACGATTTGATATCTACACAACTGATGAGCGGAATAATCACTACGACATTGAAATGCAAGTCGTTAACGAACATAACCTTGCTAAGCGAATTCGTTATTACCAAGCCGCTAGCACAATGGAAGCATATGATAAGGGAAAAACATATGATTTTGCTGATGATTCCTATGTAATTTTCTTTTGCAACTTCGATCCCTTTAATCTCGGCTTTCAATGTTACACACTGCATAAGCATATCGATAATGCCCCAGAACATATCATTAGAGATGGGCAAACTGACATCTTATTCAACATTCCATCAACCAACCATGACGTAACCCCTAAAATGCAGGCAGTTCTTGATATGATTGCCCAGCGGAATATTGAAGAACCTGATGCTTTTGTCGTAAAATTAAGGGAAAGGATGCGAAAAGTCAAGCAAAATCGGAAATGGAGGGCGGAATATATGCGACTCTCAATGTATGAAATGGACCAGCAAATTCGAGAACGAAAGATACAGGAAATGCAGGCAAAAGTTAACGAAGCGAAAAGTAAACTAAAAGAGGGACAAGCCAAGTTAGAAGAAGGGCAAATCGAGTTAAATAAAGGCAAAAGTATATTAGCCGAAAATCAAGCAAAATTAAATGAAGACAGAAGTAGATTAGCTGAAAACCGAGCTAAGTTAGATGAAGACAGAAGTAGATTAGCTGAAAATCAAGCTAAGTTAAATGAAGATAGAAGTAGATTGGCTGAAGATCAAACTAAACTAAATGAGAGTAAAAGCAAACTAGTTGAAGATCAAGCTAAATTACAAAACGAACAAGATAAGCTAAAGAGCAAGTGGCATGAAATAAATAATGTTCAAGAGAAGGATATTAAAGCGCTTATTGTAAAATTACAAAAAATAGGAATTAATGAGGCAGCGATAAAAGAGTGTGTCAAAACTAGTTATAAGCTGGATAATAAACAATTACAGAAATATTTTAGCAACTAAATAAAATGGTGGTTAGCTTGGAATCTTCCAATTACTAACCACCATTTTTAATATTAAATTCTTTTCGCCACTATTACTTTTTGCCCATTAATTTTTCTAACTGAAATATTCTTAATGCCATAATATTCCAAGAGTTGTTCATACCGCTGCATATTACCAGAATCAATAATCGCTAACGTGCCGCGGGCTGCCAATACCCGTACTGCTTCCTGAAGAACACGGCCTCGTGTAATCGCAGGCTTTACCTGTTGAAGTCCTGTAATAATCACATAATCAAAACAATGATCGGCAAATGATAAATTAGTAACATCAGTCAACACAGCTTTAGCACGATCAGCTACTGCAGCTTCTTTGATCAACCCTTTCAATCTTTGCTCCTGTTTCTCATTTGCTACGACACCAATGATCTTGCCCGGATTAGTTAATCGCTTGGCAAAATTAATAAAAGCTTTTCCATTGCTGACACTCATATCAAGGACCTGAACATTCCCCGTCATGTTTAGGTCAGCACCTATTCTATCCCATTCGCGTCGCCGTTGGATAAACCAATAAATTATTCCCAAAGCAACTACAACAATAACTATTCCAATTACAACTCTCAATTCTCTTCACCTATTATTTAACTAACAATATCGTTTAATTTTCGAATATCTTTTAAATTCCCTACGACTGTAATCTTATCATGTGGTTGAATTACATCATTAGCTTGCGGCATCTGGTTGACTTCATCATCTTGGCTAACGATGATAATCACATTAACATTATATCGGTTACGAAAGTCTAAATCATCAAGGGTCTTACCAAAAAACTTAGGATTATTGATATTAACTTCTGCCAGTGTAATCTCCTTACTAAGGGTTACATAGTCGATCACACTGGGATTTAATTGCTGAAAAATCAGCCGTTCTGCCAAGTCATGTTCAGGACGAACCACCATGTCAGCGCCGACTCGCTCAAGAACTCGCGCATGGTTCACATTCTCTGCCCGGCATATTACATCCGGTGCACCTAGTTCCTTAGCAATCAGGGTCGCCATGATACTAGCTTCGACGTTTTTTCCGATTGAAATGTATACATGATCAAAACTACCAATGTCAAGGTCACGCAAGGCGTCTTCATCTTGTGCGTCCGCAATTACTGCCCGCATAACAGAACCAGCAAACTCGTTAACCACTTCTTCGCTGGAATCAATCGCTAATACCTCTTGTCCTGCCTGTACTAACGCTTCACATATTGATGCGCCAAATTGTCCAATTCCAATAACTGCGTAACTTTCTTTTTTAGCCAATTAACACACTCTCCTCTGGATAACGATAATTTTTCGCTGTTGTACTAGCATTCAAAATTGAGAACATAACAGTATAAATTCCCACCCGTCCAACAAACATTAGAAACATAATAATAAATTGTCCTAATAAATTCAGGTGCGTGGTAATCCCTAGAGAAATTCCTGTTGTTCCAAACGCTGCCACCGCTTCAAAGGTAACATAAGCCAATGAATCATGCTTTGGTAAATCTTGAGTTTCTACAAGAACCAAGATTGCAACAAGCAGAATAAATAAAGCAACAAACAACAACGTCAAAGCACGATAAATATTTTCTTGTGTAAAACGACGATGAGCAAACGTTGTATCGCGTCGTCCTCTTAACGTTGCAAAGCTTTGAATAGTTAATAAGCCAATAGTAGTTGTTTTAACACCCCCGGCAGTTGATCCCGGCGTTCCACCAATAAACATTAAAATAACTGTAAAAGCAATACCAGCAGCACTTAGGTCAGTGTAAGGAAAAGTAACCAGCCCAGCAGTACGGGGAGTTATTGCCATAAAAACGGTATTGATGATACGGTTAGTAAAAGTTAATTTATCGCTTAACTGAGCTAAATTTTTCTCCGTAATAAAGTAAACAATAACCGATAGAACAAATAAAACCGCTCCGGTTCGTAATGCTAACTGCGTATGTAATGATAAACGGTGGTATTTAGGATAATTAAGGATATCTTTCCATACCAAGAAACCAAGTGAACCCGCAATGATCAAGACCGCTAATACACATAACATATACGGATCATTCGCGTAGTTTGCCATGCTGTTATCAAACAGGTCAAAGCCAGCATTACAAAACGCCGATATCGAGTGAAAAATGCTAAACCAAATCCCCTTCCTCAGACCATAGCGAGGGTAAAAATCAAAAAATAGAAAAATCCCTCCTGCTAACTGGATCAGTAATGATAGTCGAATAATAAGATATACAATATTTAACTGAGAGAGATGGTCAAGGTTGAGTGCCTCCTGAGTTAAAAGTCTCGTGGACATCCGCATTCGTTGACGGACAAGAAGCGACATCATAACCGCAAATGTCATAAATCCCAGACCACCAACTTCCATTAAAATTGCAATTACAATTTGCCCAAATAATGTCCAATGATGGGCGGTGCTAACTAATGTTAATCCCGTTACACAAGTTGCACTGGTTGACGTAAAGAAAGCGGTCATAAAGTTGGTTGTTTCTCCAGGTCGTGTTGCAAACGGTAAGGAGAGCAAAATTGTTCCCATAAAAATAACAATTAAAAAACCGAATGTAAGAATTTTGGGAAATGTATATTTGTGTTTATTTATTTCAATCACTTTTATCCCTCCTCGTATTAAAGATTACTCAACTAATTATAAGCGTTTTTGTTAAATTCTAAACCCTTTTTTATTTCCCAGGAAATCATCTTGAGAAAGCGCTACAATATAAGTAGGATTATTAATATTGCTTTTCCTTGAAAGGAGACGTTTTTATGTACTATTCAAACGGGAACTATGAAGCATTCGCTCGTCCGCGTAAACCAGCGGGAGTTGATAATAAGAAAGCGTATATTGTCGGTGCTGGTTTAGCTGGTCTTTCTGCTGCCGTCTTTTTAATTCGGGACGCACAAATGCCAGGTAAAAATATCCATATTTTTGAAGAATTACCAATTGCTGGTGGTTCTTTAGATGGTCAAGATCGTCCAGACGTTGGCTTTGTTACTCGTGGCGGTCGTGAAATGGAAAATCACTTTGAATGTATGTGGGACATGTACCGCTCAATACCATCACTAGAGATTCCAGGTGCCTCTTACCTTGATGAATATTACTGGTTAGATAAGGATGATCCAAACAGTTCAAATTGCCGACTAACCTACAAGCGCGGTAATGAAGTTCCAACAGATGGTAAGTACCTTCTTGGCAAATCTACTAAGGAATTAATGAAACTAATTCTGACACCTGAAGATCAGCTTGGTGACTTAACTATCGGTGATTACTTCTCTGAGAATTTCTTCAAGAGTAACTTTTGGATTTACTGGTCAACCATGTTTGCCTTTGAAAAGTGGCACTCTTTAGCTGAAATGCGCCGATATGCAATGCGGTTTATCCACCATATTGACGGCTTGCCCGACTTTACAGCTCTTAAATTTAATAAATATAACCAATATGAATCAATGACTAAACCATTGCTTGCCTACCTCAAGGACCACGGCGTAAAGTTTGAGTATGATACACAGGTTCAAAATGTCCTAGTTGATACCAAGAATGGTGAGAAGCACGCCAAAAAGATCATCCTCAAACAAAATGGCGAAGATAAAACTATCGATTTAACCGATAATGACCTCGTATTTGTCACTAATGGATCGATTACCGAAAGTTCCAACTATGGTAGTCATCATCAGATTGCACAACCAACTCGTGCACTGGGCGGCAGCTGGAAATTATGGGAAAACATCGCTAAACAATCACCGGCATTTGGTCATCCAGATGTCTTCTGCAAAAACATCCCTAACCGTAGCTGGTTTATTTCTGCAACCGCAACTATTGAAAATCCACAAGTTGAGCCATATATTGAACGTTTAACTAAGCGTGATCTTCATGACGGGAAAGTAAATACTGGTGGAATTATTACCGTTACCGACTCCAACTGGATGCTAAGCTGGACAATCCACCGTCAGCCACACTTTAAGAGCCAAAAGCCAAATGAAACAATTGTCTGGATCTATGGCCTCTACTCTGACACAGAAGGTAATTACATTAAAAAACGGATTGTTGATTGTACCGGCGAAGAAATTACTAAAGAATGGCTCTACCACCTCGGCGTTCCAGAAGCCCTAATTGATGATTTAGCAAAAGAAGAATCGATTAATACTGTTCCAGTTTATATGCCATTTGTTACCAGTTACTTTATGCCACGGGTTAAGGGTGACCGTCCTGCTGTTGTCCCAGAAGTCTCTGCTAACCTTGCCTTTATTGGTAACTTTGCTGAATCGCCAACTCGTGATACTGTCTTTACAACTGAATATTCAGTTCGGACTGCAATGGAAGCCGTTTATAGTCTCCTTAATGTTGATCGCGGTGTTCCAGAGGTATTTAATTCAATCTATGATATTCGGGAATTAATGCGGGCAATGTATTACATGAATGATAAAAAGCCACTCGAAGAAATGGACTTGCCAATTCCAAAGGTCATTGAGAAACCATTACTTAAGAAAGTTAAGAAGAACTGGATTGGTGAGTTGATGGAAGAACAACATCTGCTTTAGAAATATCAAAATAAGGGAGTAGGGCGCAAGTTATCCTTAACTTTTGCTCCACTCCCTTCACTAATTACACTTAGAGGAGTTATTACTATGAAAAATAATACTGTTGAACAGCAATTAAACCACCGGACAATTCGTGCTTTTAAGCCAACAACCCTCTCCAAAGAACAGCTAACCACCCTTTATTCCGTTGCCAGTCATACGCCAACCAGCATGTTTATGCAGCAAATGTCAATCATGCACATTACC
Source organism: Limosilactobacillus caviae (assembly GCF_014635905.1). Lineage (GTDB taxonomy): Bacteria > Bacillota > Bacilli > Lactobacillales > Lactobacillaceae > Limosilactobacillus > Limosilactobacillus caviae. The sequence goes on along the minus strand of NZ_BMDS01000004.1, from coordinate 30,866 downwards.
GATCCAGATAAGCGCGCAGCCATTAGGGAAGTAAGCAAACAGCCATACGTAGGAGCAAATGGCGATCTTTTAATCTTCCTAGTTGACCTTTATCGCAACCAACAAATTCGGCAACAAAAAGGTAAAGATGATGGCCGGCTCCATACTGCTGATATCTTCTTCCAGGGTGTTGATGATGCAATTATGGCCGCCCAAAATGTGATTACCGCCGCTGAAAGTATGAATCTCGGCGTGGTTCCTCTTGGCTCGATCAAGAATGATCCGCAAAAGATTATTGATGTTCTCGATCTTCCTAAAATGACTTTCCCCGTTTTAGGTCTGCAAATCGGTATTCCTGATCAACAGCCACAACTAAAGCCCCGTCTTCCACTAAAATTTATTGCATTCGACAACGATTATCATCGAGAAATTAAACTTGCTGACTTAGCAGATTATGACCAAGAAGTTACTACTTACTATGACTTGCGTGACGCAAATCGGCGGATTGATTCATTCACCAATCAAATTGCCGGAGCTAAGCTTGACCATCATTATACCAAGCGTGATGAGATCATGAAGGTATTGCACCAACAAGGTCTCTGCACTGACGAAGAGATTTAATTCATCCCCTCTAAGGCAGCTAACGTTGTTAAAGTCGCATCATAATAATTTCTTGTCGTCACTGGTTTGCTGAAAATATACTTTTGACTAACAAATAAATTGTCATACCCCTTATTACGATTACAGCTAACAGCATAAAATATCGGTGCGCTGAAGCTATTTGACTGGTACTTGACCAAGCGGCGACCTTCTAACGAATACCCTGCCGTAACATAATATTGGTCACTAAAAAACCTCATCATCTTATTTAAGACCTTTTGAGCGCGGGGATCATCACTTTGGGCAAGCATCATCGGAACCCGACAAGCATTGGCCCCGTAATCACCATCATGAATACTTGCAACTGTCCGTGCCTTTACTGCACTAGTAGTCTTTTCATCTGCCCACGCGAAATCCGGTACAAGCCCTGTCCGATGCTGGCTGCTTAATATAACAAGCCGGTCTAGCATATTGTCTTTAACAATCTGCCATTGAATGTCATGACTTGTTTCATAAAGGTCGTCGAATACATCTGGCATAACATCCGATGTCCGTAACAAATAATAGTATTTTGATTCTTTGGTAACCCAATCACCAACAGTTAATGTTTGCGTGGTTGGGTTATATTCGTATCTTAAAATATCCGCTGCAATATTACGTTCTATTTTTTGGTAATAGGCCGACCGATTAGGCCATACTACAGCTGCGTGATGCAATGCTGCCGCAATGTATAAATCGCCATCTGTAGCACTGTTATAGTCAGTTACCCACTTTCCATGCTTATTATATTTTTGACGCCATGCCATTAAATAGGTTTGACGACCATTTACATAGTCACGATGGGCTAAATAATAATTTAATAACTTTTCAAAATCGGCTTGCCTTGCCCATCCCTTCTCGCCGGCTTTGGCGATGAGTTGAAGACCATATCCCTGCGCTTCTGATAAGGCAATTGGCCGTGTCTTGTTATTGCTTGTATTAACAAAAGCCTGTTGATCATTCTTTGCTACCAAGTATCCGCTCTGCCATCGTTCATAAGCCTGTCGTTGGATATGTTCCGGATTTTTTGCTCGAACTAGCACCAATGTCGTAATGTACATGAATGCTACTATCGTTGCTAGCAGCCAAATATATCCTGGGCGTTTCATTCCCGCATTCGCTCCTCACTTAATATTTTAGTCCGCAAATCGTTTGGTCTTTACCCATTTGGTCCCATCACGGTGCATTAACTTATCAATTCCTACTGAAATCACTGCATTAATTGAAACAATGATAAACAATTGTGAATATGTAAAATATGATGCAAGGGCTAACCAAATTTGTTTATTGGTTGCTTGACCAAATTGAGTTGCGGAAGCAGTTGTAATTTGTAAAACGTAAAGAATAATCATTAACAACCAGTTAAATAGCAATAATTGGGCAATTAGGATATTACTCTCACCGAATGTAAATGGAATCAGTACGTGTGGCTTAAAAAGATGAATAAACCAGAAGATAATATTCGTGATAAAAATAATGTCTGAAAGAACAATTGCAGCATTAAACCAGAAAAATGTACAGGAATAGTAAAATGTTTCTAGTTTCACCCGCCAATTGCTACGATCAAATAAGTGCCTAAAATTTTTTAAGACTACCTGATAATTACCCTTAGCCCACCTTAATCGTTGAAAATAGTAATCCCTAAGCTGCTCAGGTTCTTGCTGGAAAGCCTCCGAATTATAAGCTAGCGCAATTAATTTCCCGCTTTGCATAATTTTAAACGAGATATCCGTATCCTCGGTTAAAGCGCCATTCTCCCATCCCCCAATTGACTTCACGTATTCTCGTTTAATAATAAAGTTCGTTCCGGGTATCCGACCAATTTTAAATAAATGCCAAATTGCACAATGTTGGATTCGTTGAGTGACAACGATCTCTTGATTAATACAACGGGTTAAAAAGTTTTGCTTAGCATTTCTCGTTTTATTACGACCAAATACTGCCACATATTTTAGCGGATTTTCTAGCCCTTTACGCACTAAGAAGTACAAGGCATTTTTTTCTGGCATCGCATCGGCATCATAAACTGCAATGTATTCACCCTTGGCAACTTTGAGAGCATCATTTAAGACACCAGCCTTGCCACCCTGACCGTGACGTTCAATCACACGTGCATTACGGTGCTTATATTTGATCATCTGTAATACAGCCTGTGCACGTCTAGCAGTCTGATCACCACAATTATCAGCATAAATCAACAATTCGGCCTTTTCTGTCGGATAGTTTAGGTCCAGAATTGCCCTAGTTGTCTGTGCGATAACAACTTCTTCATTATGCGCAGGAACAATAATCGTAACTGATGGATAATGTTCTAATGGTTCAATATCAACTACTTTTTTGCTATGTGTTAGCCAAAAATGAACAGCCCCGGCAAGGGTTAGCGAAGCCATTAGTAATGAACTCCAAATTGATAGCAGTGTCACAATCATTACAAATTCTTGCATTATCTTTTCTCGTTTCTATCAGTATTTAAGGTTGTCTGCTCAATACGGAAATAAATTATCCATTGAAGAACCGCAAAAACCATTGCGAGGATAAAAAAGATAAGGGTAACAACAATTGCCAACCAAAAAAACGTCCGTACCATTTATTTATGACTCCCTTCTTAAGTATTCAACAACGATATCTGTTTCCATATCTCTCTCAATATGGCGCATTACACTTTCTAATGTCTCAAACGACGTTACGTTAATATCATCTACTTTTAAGTGTCCCCATTTAAATTGCGGCGTTGCCTTACCGATTAGTAAATCTGCTAGGCCTTCACGGGTACTTTGGTTTTGATAGGCAAATGTGATATTGGGCAAATGATACGACAAAATTAAAAAAGTACCATTTCCCAGGAAATATAATGCCTCTGACGGTAGCCTGCGCTCTTTTAATACGTGGGCAATTTGTTGCAACGCCTGATTATAATCATCATGATGAAACTGGCGAAACTGCTGGTTATGAACCCAATGAATAGCGGTAACATCGATCCACAAGTCCGCTATTTGTTCTTTAATAATAAAGCGAACTTCTTTTTGATAAATTTTGTTGGCGTTATACCCCGTTTGTAGTTTTACAACCTGGTTATAGTTGGCAGCATAACTCTCAATATCTTTACGATTACGATCTAACCAGCCTAACTCACCAATCACATAACGACTAAAATAAGCTAACGCTGCTGTCAGGGGAAATGCAGCGAGGAGCATTAGCTTTAACGGGGTCTCCATTACTATGTATCCTAACAATAAAATTGCACTGCCAATTGTTGTCAAACCGATAACTAACCATGTAACGGCAATGCTAGGAATAAGGCTGCCAACAACTAACCCCAAAATAATCATCACCATCATTGCCGTCATAACAAAATGTGCATATTGCCCAGCCCACCACATCATCAGGACAACAATTATGACCAGTGAACAAAGTGTGGCAAGACCCGCTTCTACAACATGGCGTCGAATCATATAACTCTCTTCCTCTCTGATAAAATGAGCAGATAATATATTAGCATACCTGTTGCTAGTTTTCACTAGTTTAAAGTCTTGGTAGAGTAGCATTTAAAGCCGCCTTGTGAATTTACTTATCATTTTATATTGCGTTATTTACCATCATAAAATCGCCTTTTGATGATATTTAAATTTATAAACAAATAAAATAATTTTGTTTATTTTTGTAGTTTGATAAGCAAATTATCGTTTTAAACAAAAACAGAATCAGCAATCCAATTTGCCGATTCCGCTATCATGATAATAATTATGAATAATATCGATTAAAATATTACTTTGTGTAGTCAACGTTCTTTGTTTCTTTGGTCGTAAGCCACGATACAACTGCTAATACAGCTAATGCGAGCATGTAGTATCCGGCCGAGTGGAGACCATAATGTGCGATTAGCCAAGTAGTCATCGTTGGAGCAACCGCGGCACCAACCACGGCAGCAAGGTTATATGTAATTCCCGCACCAGAATAACGAACCTTAGTTGGAAAGAGTTCTGGTAAAACTGCGCCAACAGGGCCATATAAGGTACCCATCACTAAGAAACCAACACCAAGGAATAACAGCATTCCGGTAAGATTATGCTGTCCGGTAAGGAACATTGGGAAAACAAGGGAGTAAACTACTAATGCTACTGAAGCCGTTAATAGCACTTTCTTTCGGCCAACCTTATCCGCTAAAACAGAAGTTAAAACAATAAGAACCGCAAATTCAACAATGGCCCCCATTAAAAGAAGTAAAAACTCAGATGGACTAAACCCAAGAGCAGTCGTTGCATAAGATAATGACCAGGTCGTTAAAGTAAAGAATAAAGCATAAGTAGCAGCCATGATAAATGTCCCTTTAAGGATTTCTCGCCAATTCGTACGGAAAACTTCCCGCAATGGAGACTTAGTCGTATTATCCTTTTCCTGTGCTAACTTAAACAATGGGGTTTCTTGTAAACGGCGACGAACATATAAACCGATAAATACTAAGACTGCTGATGCCCAAAATGGAATCCGCCAACCATAACTCATCATTTGTGCTGGCGTTAAAACTCGTTCTAAAACGAAGAAGAGTCCGTTACATAGGAAGAAACCAATTGGTGCACCGACCTCAGGGAAGGAACCGTATAAGGCCCGCTTATCTGCCGGAGCGTTTTCAGTTGCAACAAGGACCGCACCTGACCATTCGCCACCAAGTCCGATCCCTTGAACAAACCGGCATAAGCATAGCAATAGTGCTCCCCATACACCGATTGATTGGTATCCGGGGATAAAACCAATTGTCACAGTTGAAACACCCATGACGAGTAATGAAACCACTAACGTCTTTTTTCGGCCAAGGCGGTCACCAAAATGACCAAAAAGGAATGATCCAACCGGCCGGGCAACAAATGCAACTCCAAATGTCAATAGACTAAGTAATGTAGCTAACAATGGCGTCATCTGGGGAAAGAAAACTTTGGGGAAGTAGGCAGCTGATGCAGTTCCATAAGCATAAAAATCAAAAAATTCAATCGCTGTTCCCATCATTGATGCTAAAATAACTGTTTTAACCGGGTCGCGTCGTAATTTTGGTCTAGTTTGTGTTGCTGTAACTGTATTTTCCATTTCTCTTACCTCTCTCAATTATTTAATACTAGCGTCTGTCATCTCTTTCAGTTAAAATGTCGCTTTCCATTTTAGTTCATCACCCTTTCAAAAATAAAAACCAGCTAACTGCTAAACAGTTAACTGGCTGCCAAAGATATTGCGCTACCGTTTCACTGTTCGCACTGCCTTTAATCTCAGGTAATGCGAACAACATTAAATTATCCGCATCACCTAAATAATGACCCGAATAATAATAATGTTTTGTTGTGTGTTTGTAGCAAAAAGCATATCTTTGTCCTCTTTTCTTTTTTCGATGAATAAAATATTACCATGAATAAAATTACATTTCAATAAGTTTTCTAATTTATTTTTAATTTTAAATTCTAATTAACTAAAAAAGTCTGATCTCTTAGTGCAGGAGAGATCAGACTTCAACTTAGTAAACTCAATCATGAAACAAATAATGTTGTTGATATTAATTGGATAAAGGGATGTGCTGTTCCACTGACGAGTTTTTCTAATATCTAACTTAAAATAAACAAGTGGATTTCTTGTTCTTATGTATTATATCACAATAATTGTGAAAAAGTTAACTAATATCTTGAATTATTCAAAAATAATAAAGTAATAATTGATTAATTAGCCATTAGCATCAATTTATCACCAGTGATTTATATCACAATAGTAAAACAACTACTAAATTTGCCATTCCACAAATATAACTTTCAAAAATAAATATTTTTATGTGCTTGATGTTGAAAAAAAAAAAGGTAATATAAGGGTGATAAATAAAATTTAATAAATTTATTTAAAAGAAATGAATTTATTCTTTCTGATCCCCCCACTTGGTTCAGTTGCCTTGAATCTAACAGCTATCCTCTAGCAGCTATCATTCATCGTTTTTTATTTATCATTTTTCATTAAAAAGGAGTGGATCTAAGAGATATTTTAATTTTGTTTTGTTAACCTTATCGGCAACATCAATTACAGCTAATTTATCTTAACCCCACAAGCTACTTTTCTTCCTTTACTTATAAATAATTAAATTACTTGTTGGCATGGGCCGGTACTATTAACTTAACACTGGGATCTCTTTTGGTGTTTCTCTTACCCTTTAGAAACGCTGTTGTTTAGTCCTAATAGATAGAATATTCATTAATACACAGTTACAAAGCAATCTCTATTTAATTAAACTTTCTAATTTTAAAAGCAATTCCCTTGCCCCTTCGACATTGGAATTGCTTTTATTTCACCACCAATTAGGTTTGGTAACCGTCACTGGAACAGTTTGGTCGCTGACCTTCAAGTACGCTTCTCCGACATTAAGTCCTTTCACACCTAAATCATTCATTTCCAGACTTCTTATTTCATTATCATCAATCAAACAATGAATAATCCCGTTACTAAACTGTGAACGCAATTTTGCGGGCAGATCAAGCGGGGATTGAGTAGTCAAAATCACCTTTAAATGCAGTTTTCTTCCTTCTCTTAAGACCTGAAAAATCCCATTATCAGGCAATTTCTTCTGGTCTTGTGGCAAATAGCGGTGAGCTTCATCAATCACAATGTTAACAGGAAGTTGTTGGGGCGCTTGGAACCGCATATTTAATATCTTTTTCATTAAAAACGAGATTAAAGCCCGCTGACTATCTTCGTATCTTTTTAGAAGGGATAGGTCAATTACTAGGGTACGGTGGGTACTGCGTTGAGTTAGGAACATTTTTAGGATAAAGCTAAGCTCCGTTTTGAAACTTCCCGGATGTGAAACCGTATCAAAAACAGTTTTAAACATTTCACTATTAATACGCTCGCGAAGAGTTGTCAGCATCCCCCAATTATGATTAATAGCTAAGCGGTCATACTGTTGTCCCAGCAAGTGATAATCGGCCCGGTCATCCGCGAACGGAATAATAAACTCTTCAATTAATTGATTAACCAATTGTGAAAGATCATAATCAACCGCCCAGCTCCCTAATTGTTCAAGATAGTGCTGGTAATTTTGAATTTTCTGTCCGCATTTTATATAGGCTTTATCTTGTTCAACAAGGTTATGTTGGATCCGAAGAGCAGTAATCGCCTGATTTAATTTATCTTGAAAATCAGGCGAAGGGGCTAGTTGCAAAACTTCTTGAAGTTCGTTAGCTGATAAGGAGCCCGCTTCAAGATAGGCATTAACTCCCAGTTTATACGTAATTGCATTTGGTAATTGGGCATATTCGCCTGTCGGATCGAGAACGATTGTCGTTTGGTTACGGTGCTGAAGATAATTCAATAACGACAGCGTAGTAGTTGTCTTACCGCTTCCGGTTTGTCCAACAATTAGGAGATGGCGGGCAAGAATCCTCGCTACCATTTGCTGCTGTTTTTCCCGGCTTACCTTATCATTGAATGAAAATATCTCCTGCTCGTTACTCAAATCCAGTTACCTCTTTTACTTATCTTTTGTTAATTTACGACGAACTAATGTGGGATCTGCTTTCCCTGGATTCAATTCTACTAGTTTTCCCGACCCGCTGTAAATAATCCATTCGGCTAAATTAACAATATGGTCCCCTGCTCGTTCTAAATTACGGATAACTGCGAGGTAGCTTTCATAAGCTTTGACATCTTCGCCACCCTTAACCAGCGCCTTCATAATCTCTTTTTGAAGCTTCACATAGAGTAAATCAACTTTCAAATCGTCATTAGCAACTTCATAAGCAACCTGCTCATCAGTATATACATAAGCATCAAGGATTCGTTCCAGCATCTTCCGGACAATCATCATCATCTGCTCAATCGGCTGTTCAATTTCTTCATGATGTTCAAACTTACTTAACGTAATCGCTGCCCGCGCAATATGGGTTGAATAGTCCCCTAAACGTTCAATATCCGTACTAGCCTTTAAGATACTAATGATTTTACGAAAATCAGTTGCAACGGGATTTTGCAATGCCATCAGTTTAAGGGCCTGCTTTTCTAAACTAACTTCTTCATCATTAATCTTCATATCAGCATTTAGCACTTTATCTGCCAGGGTCGCGTCATGATCAGTAAACGCTTTTGTTGCTTGATAGATCTGTTCGCTTGCGTCAATTCCCATTTCCATAAAATGGCTGCGTAAACGTTTTAACTCGTCGTCAAAAATTGCTCCCATTTTCTTTACCTCCTAGCCAAACTTGCCGCTCAGATAATCAGCTGTTTGCTGCTGCTGCGGGTTCATAAATACTTCAGCCGTCTGATTAAATTCAATTAATTTTCCTTGGTGCATAAACGCTGTCCAATCGGCCGACCGCGATGCCTGCTGCATGTTATGGGTTACCATAATAATAGTAAATTTCTCTTTTAATTGTACTAAAGTATCTTCAATTTGCGAAGTTGAAACCGGGTCTAATGCACTCGTCGGCTCATCCATTAAAATAATCTCTGGTTCAACGGCAAGTGTTCGCGCAATGCAAAGACGCTGCTGCTGACCACCGGATAATGCTAAGGCGCTTTCTTTTAAATGATCCTTAACTTCTTCCCATAAGGCTGCTTGGCGAAGACTTTCCTCCACTCGCCGGTCAAGTGTTTGACGATCCTTAACCCCCGCAAGCCGTAATCCGTAAATAACATTTTCATAGATTGATAGCGGAAAAGGAGTCGGCTGCTGAAAAACCATCCCAATCTGCTGACGAATACGATAGACATTCACTTTTGCCTGGTTAATATTCAAATTATGAAAATTAATTTCACCTTTGACCGTTGCTAAATCATCATTCATCCGGTTTAGGCTCCGCAATAACGTTGATTTCCCCGAACCAGACGCGCCAATCATCGCTGTAATCTTATTTTTAGGGAACTTCATGGAAACATCGTGAACAACGTGTTTATCGCCATATAGTACCTGTAAGTTCTTCACTTCAAGAGCAATTGAATTTTCCATTCTCTTATCCTCACTTTGCAAGTCGTCGCTTAATTAAGTAACCAATGTATCTGGCAAGTAAATTAAAAATCAAAATCGTTAAAATCAAAACTGCCACCGAACCATTTGATACGGCACGGGCATCCGGTACCAGTCCTTCACTATTAACTTTCCAAATATGAACAGCAAGTGTTTCCGCAGGTCGTAAAGGATTTAAAAAACTGGTTGGACTAAACGGATTCCAGTCAGTATAACTAATGGCAGGCGAGCTTTGTCCGGCAGTGTAAATCAATGCTGCTGCCTCACCAAAGATTCGGCCGGCACTTAGAATAGCCCCAGTGATAATTCCCGGTAAAGCTGCTGGTAAAACTATTTTAGTCGTTACACGCCACTTAGACATTCCCAGTCCTAATCCGGCCTGCCGCTGAAGATAAGGAACCTGACGAAGGGCATCTTCACACGCTCGCGTTAGCATTGGCAGGTTCAAAATTGTTAATGCTAGTGCTCCGGCAAGTAGGGAAAAGTCTAATCCCCATTGCAATACAAAAATCAGGTAGCCAAATAGCCCAACAACAACCGATGGCAAGGAACTTAAAACTTCAATCGCTAATCGTAAAAGGTTTGTCCAACGATTATCCGGCGCATATTCACTAAGATAGATTGCTGCACACAACGCCAATGGGACTGAGACTAAAAGCGTTAAAACTACGAGGTATAGCGAATTAAATAGCTGATCACGAATTCCTCCGCCGCTTCTAAATGATTCTGCGCTTGAAGTTAGGAAGTGCCAAGATATGTGCGGAATTCCTGATAATAATAGGTAAGCTAACAAAGCAAATAAAACCACCCCCACTAATCCGGTTAAAGTTAGAATTATTACGGTTGCTAGCCGATCAATTTTTTCTGGACGCATTATTTTACCCCTTTCCGACTAATAAGCCGCATCAACAGATTAAATGCTAAGGACATTACTAAAAGGATTAAAGCTAAGGACCATAACGCATTATTAGAAATTGTCCCCATTACTGTGTTCCCGATCCCCGTCGTTAACACACTTGTTAGGGTAGCAGCTGAATGCATTAGCCCGGTTGGCATCACCGTTGTATTTCCGATTACCATTTGAACAGCTAAGGCCTCACCAAACGCACGGGCCATTCCAAAAACCATTGCCGTTAAAATACCGCTTTTCGCGCTCGGAATAATTACCCGGGAAATAGTTTGCCACCGGGTTGCCCCTAATCCTGCTGAAGCATTGCGGTACTGCTGAGGAACAGCTTTAAAACTATCAATTGTCATTGAAGTCATTGTCGGTAAAATCATCAGAAACAATACACATGTTGCTGCCAAAATACCAAAGCCTGTTCCGCCAAATGACTGTCGTAAGAAAGGTACAACGATGGTCAAACCAACGTATCCGTAGACCACTGACGGAATACCAACTAGCAATTCAATAACTGGTTGTAAAAATTTGTATGCTGTTGATGGCAGCATTTCAGTAATTGCAATTGCGACTACTAGTGCTAACGGCAGTGCGACTATTCCCGACAAGAGGGTAACGCTAAAAGAAGTCGCAATCATTGGCAATGCCCCAAATAAATGGTGGCTTGGCTGCCAGTTTATTCCCGTTAAAAAATTCCATAAAGAGTAGTGATTGCCGGTAAATAAGGCAATTCCTTTTAAGGTTAGAAAGATTAAAATCGTTGCGACTAATCCCCCAATTAGGGTAATTGCAAGGTAGCTAATTATTTTTCCCGAAACTTCCTGCTTACTCTCGGCAGAGGGCTGAGTCAACCGTTGTCGTAAGTCTTCCATCATATCTATTTCCTTTCAGTTACTTTCCCGCTTGGTGTTTTTGCAACTTTCATATCATGAATACTAATATAGTGAGCATCAGTTACAAGTGTTTTTTGAACTTTTTCGCTTTGCATATACTTGATAAACTCTGTCGTTGCATTCGATGGGTGCTTTTGCGTATACATATGCTCATACGACCATAATTGCCACTTATTAGTCGTAACATTCGCTGCAGTTGGTGCTACTCCATCAAGATTGATTGCCTGTACTTGGTCATTAAGATAAGCAAAGGCAATATAGCTAATTGCTCCTGGCGTGTTCCTGATAATCTCCTTAACCGTCCCGTTTGAATCTTGTTCCTGCGCATTAACAGCTTGCATTCCCGGTTTTAAAACCGTCTGTTCAAAAGCAACGCGGGTCCCGCTTCCGTGCGCCCGGTTGATAACTGTAATCGGTAAATCTGGTCCGCCAAGTTCTTGCCAATTAGTAATTTGACCTGTAAAAATTTGTTGTAACTGATCCATTGTCAAATTCTTAATGCCAAGATGCTCATTAACAATTGGTACAATTCCAGAAACAGCAACGATATTATCATTTAACTTTCCAGCATTAATGCCATCTTGCTGGTCAGCAAAGATATCAGCTGATCCAATATTCACTGCGCCTGCTTGAACCTGGCTAAGACCTGTTCCCGACCCGCCACCTTGGACAATAATACTTGTTTGCGGGTGATTAATCCGATAATCATTGGCAACTGCTTCAGCAAGAGGCTGTAAAGCTGTTGACCCAACAATTGTAATTTTTTCCTGTGATGGCTGCTGCCTAGCAAGGACCCACGACCCGCCTAGCCAGCACCCCATTACAAGCAAAACAATGCTGATAACTATTTTTTTCATTGCTATTTCCTACCTGTTTATTAGTTGTTTTCGCATATCTCGTATGGTACAAATAGAGAATAACAAGTCGATGTAAAGTTTTAATCTTTATAATGTAAAGGTTATGTAAATTTTGGAGAAATATTATGACCAATAAATTTTTGCTAATGAGTCAGCAAGATACTCTGGTACAAGAATTACAAAATATATGTAAAAAGGCCCACTGGAAATTCGAGTTAGTAACTACGCCGACCGGTCTTGTGGTTGCCTTAGAAAAAGAAAAAATCAGCGGTATCTGGTGGGATATGACCGAAGTAAGTTTGGATACGACTATTGCGACAATGACCCTTATCCGCCACCAGGTTCAAGGACCGATTACTATCTTTACCCCGCGGCTTACGGAACGGATCCAACGTAAACTCTACCGTGCACGTGTCGATGATGTCCTCGCCACCCCTATTATCCCTTCCATTTTCCGTCCCTTAATTGAACAGCGGTTATGGACTTACCACTATCCGCAACTACATTCACTAGCCGACCAGGAAAAGGCAACGGAAGATACGGTCATGACTGCTGGTGCGTGGCAAATCAATCAGGAATCCTATACAGTTACCAAGAACGGCGAAACAATTGCTTTAACTCCAAAAGAATTCCAACTATTATCCTACTTAGTTGACCATCAAGGACAAGTATTAAGTCGCGACCAGCTTGTTAACGGTGTATGGGGGTATGATATCCTTGATACTTCACGAATTGTTGATATTCATATCAGCCATCTTCGCGATAAACTTGAGGATGATTCACAACATCCCACCCATCTTCTTACTGTCCGCGGGTTCGGTTATAAATTTGTTTAAAAAATAGAAGGCTGAAAAGTACATCTCTTTTCGGTCTTCTATTTTCTCTATTTAATTTTAAACATCTTATAATAAATTACTTTTCTATAAATTATCCAAATAATCGATAAATCGCGGCATTTCTTCTAACTGATCGGCTGTTATTTCCCGGGTAATCGTATGATCCTCTGAAAATACATAAACACGGTCAACCAACGACCTAATCTGATTAAAATGGTGACTTGAAATAATAATTGTTTTTCCCGCTTGATGTAACTGATTAATTATTTGCGTAATCAGTGTCCGATACTTGGGCGACAACCCATTAAACGGCTCATCAAAAATCATAATGTCCGGGTTCATCGTTAGTACACTGGCAATCGCTACTAATTTTTGCTCACCACCGGATAAGTGATAAGGAACACGGTCGCGGAGCCGCTCAATCTTCAATAGCTTTAAACAATCATTTACACGCTGTTCAATTTCATGCTGCGGTAAGCCGAGATGTTCTGGGCCAAATGCTATCTCATCAGTCACACTAGTATTAAAGAGTTGGATATCACTATTTTGAAATACAAAGCCGAACTTTTGATAAAATGGCCCTGTTTTTGTTGAATCTTTTAGGAACTTCTTATCAATTACCAAATCGTCAAAAGTATACCGGCCGTTTTCTAAACTATATAATCCAACAATCGTTTTTAATAGCGTCGACTTACCAGAACCATTTGGGCCCATAATACAAACGGCATCACCACGATTAATCTCAATATTGACATCGTGAAAACCGGTCTGTGTTCCATAAGTGTACGCACCGTTAGCTATTTTAATCATGCCACCACTCCTTGTGTTACAAAGTATGCTGCCACTGCAAATAACAATTCACCCATACTAATCAAGTCATATTTATTCCAGCTAAGCTTTCTCCTCGCAATGCTGCTATTATTATATCCTCGTAATAACATTGCCTGATAAAGGTCGCCCATTCGTTTTTTTGCCGACAAGTAAACCTGACCAATAATAACCCCAAGAACTCGGCGATTTACATGTTGTCCAAATGTTCGCAACTTAATACTGCTGAGCAGCTCCTGAATATAAACGCCAAGGGTATAAACATACTTCATTGTAATATCAAGAGTTAAAATTATGACACTCGGTAAATGTAACTGCTCTAGTCCCTGAATAAACTGGGGCCATGAAGTAATACTTAAGAATATGGAAATGTTTAGCATAATTAATGCAACTCGTGTCAGAAGCAAACTAATATTATTAGCCTGCAATAAGAGACTCGGTAATAATACAAGCAACGAAACCGCCATCAATTTGACCAGCTTTTTGGTGATTGTAATAATTACAGACCCCGGCAAAATAATGAGGTGCGTTAATAGAAGAATTAAAATTAGCCATAAAAACATAACCTGTGATGATAAAACAATTAAAATCGTTAACCCAATCAGCTCAATAATTCGTACCCACGGTGAATTTTTAGCTTTATAAACCGGCGTTATTCGCGTAAGAAAAGCAACAAGTGTCGCAAACCTTGTTAAATTATCTTGTACTAACCGGCCTTTAGTTAATTGTACCTGGTGCCGCTCTGAATTCATTAACCAAACTGGCAATTTTGTCGGCACCGCTTTGTTTTTTTTACTTATTTGCGGCTTTATTTGTTGAGCCATAAATTGACATCAGCACCTTACTTATTAGGAAGAAAATTAAAATTGCGGTAATAGCGCTCAAAATATAGCCAATCGGTAAAGACGTCCCTGGAATCGTATAATCTCCAAATAAGGCAGTATAGTTAAATCCATGGCTCATCCCCGTAGGAACCGTACTAGAAATGTGCTCAACCTTCAACCGCTGCAATAGTTCAGCGTTATCCCATTCACCAAAAGCAGTTCCTGTTGTAAGCAGGCCGATCGGTGACAGAACAGCTAATCCGATAATTACATAGATGAGGTATTTAATTGAACCCTTTTTTGTATCCTTTACCATGGTATTTTGATAAATCTCATTTGGTGCCACTCGCTTGACGAACGAATAAACAACGTACGTAAAGAACGCTTCAATCCAACCGGCAACAGCTAAGTGAGCAAAGGCCATTGCGGGAATCGTAACTGCTAGCGGGTATGGATTATACAAGGGCGCACCGCTTGCTGTATGAGCAATTAGCGGCTGAATCCCTAGTTCTAGTCCCGCCATCAAAGCCGCCAAGTTAATTCCGCAATAGGAACCAACGACTGTCCCAATACTAGGATGGTGGTGCTTTCGCAAAAAGTTATAGATCCAATAACCAGTAAACGGCATGATAATTGCCATATTAAAGATATTAGCTCCTAACGCTAAAATTCCACCATCGCCAAATAGGAACGCTTGCAGAATTAACGCAACCGTCACTGCAATACTGGCCGCGTATGGCCCAATCAGGATTGCAAGCAGCGTACCTCCAACCGCGTGAGCACTAGTTCCGCCCGGTACCGGCACGTTAAACATCATCATTAAGAAAGATAATGAGGCCGCAATTCCAAGCATCGGCGCAAGCTCCTTATGTTCTTTTAACTGAACTTTTACTTTTTTAGCTGAGACAGCGATAACCGGTGCAGCCACTGCAAACATTACCGCACAAGTTCCCGGACTCAAATAGTTATCTGGAATATGCACTAAAATCCCGCTCCTTTAATTTACTATGCGTCACTTTAATAATTCTTTAGCATAATCTTTCCCCAGCACGAGGAAGAGACCTGCATATACTGCAAATAACCCGCAGATCATATCAGCAAGAATATATACAATCCCAATCCAAACTTGACCGTCCATAAATAAAACGGTAATACCCTGGGCAAAAGATGAGAAAGTCGTTAAACCACCACAAAAACCAGTCGTAATAATCGTGTGCCAGTCTTTAGGGACAATTTTCTTCAAAAACCATGCTGTAAATAAACCAATAATGAAGCAACCAACCGCGTTAACAATCAAAACAGCAAGCGGATCAGCAAAAGGTGGCTTTATCCATAAGTCGGAAACTATTTCACACGCATACCGGAGAACGCCACCGAAGAAACAACCGACACCGATTACGAGTAACTTTAACCCATTTGACATTCTACACTCTTCCTTTCTACAGCCATGAGTGGAACCATAATCCTAAGTACACACAACAAATGCATGCAATAACACTTCCTACCCAGTAAGTCCACGCTAAAAGCTTCTTACCAGATTTGAAATATTTTAATGTTTCTAGGGAAAAGGTAGAAAAAGTCGTTAATCCGCCACAAAATCCGGTTGCTAGTAATACATTCATCGTATTCCGCAATTCATCACTTGTTACCATGCCGGCAAAAACTCCAATTAGTAATGAGCCAATTAAGTTTGCCATAATGGTGCCCCAACGGTAATGGTCATAATCTGTGTTTAATACGTCAGATAAGAGACTACGTAATCCACCACCAAAGAATGCGCCTACTCCGGCCGCAAGCAAGTCAGTAATAATAATATTCATTCTCTTATCTCCTCATTTTTTTATGCCTGTTCTCGCTCAAGGTGCTCACTCTTCCGTAAGTTAAGTTCGGAAAGATGAAGCTTCTTTTCACGGTAATAGCTGATGAACTTCCACATTAACTTGTGATTTTCAAACGCACTATTACTTAACAGACGGAAAACCAACCCATCCTGTTCAAGCAATGAAATTCCATAGTGAATATCAACATCGAATTGGGACAAGTATTTCCGTAATTCCTCAACCGTGTCTTGAGTAATATTTTCATCAATAATTACTACTGAATTGAAGTTTAATTTTCCTTCAAAATAACCGATCTCTTGCATTGGATCAGTCTCTGGGTCGACAAGGAGGAAGTCATTGTAAACGAGGTGACCATCGTAGTTAATCTTCGTCTGCAAGCCAACTTCATCATATTGAAACGGCGCGCCATCTGGAGACCAACCCTTTGAAAGACCATCAGTAAGGATTAACTTAGCACCCTTTTGCATGTCAATTGTTGTCTTTTGACGGTAGCGGGCATCCTTATACGGAATTGTTTCATCTTGGTAAAATTCCAAAATCGCATTTTTGCCAAGCTTGAAGTCATCCTGTTGCGTGGTTGTTTTATGATGTTCACATTTGTAGACATAAGTTGGCGATTGCGTAGTAACGATTGCGTGACTGTTATCATCTAAAGTAATTTGGTGATGATAACTTTCGCCTTCTACATATCCTCCACCAGTAGTGATGAGGAAATAATATGGGATATTGTCCTTGTTTGGTTGGCAAAATGATAACCATGAATTTCCCTTACGAAAGGTCCGCTTAGCAAAGTCACGACCATTCTTGTGAGTAAATTCCAGGTCAATCATGCCATCATAATCTTTACTTTTCATCTTCCAAGTCCTCAAGTAATACGTCCTTCTTCAACCAGTTAATTACACCATCAAGACCTTCATCAGTCTTCAAATTGGTAAAGAGGAAGTTGCCATCGTTACGGAATTTTTCTGAGTCTGCCTTCATCCGGTCAAGATCCGCACCGACATACTTTGCCAAGTCAGTCTTATTAATGATGAAGAGATCAGACTTAATCATTCCTTGACCAGCCTTTCGAGGAATCTTTTCCCCTTCAGCCACATCAATAATGTAAATCGAAAAGTCAACTAGTTCTGGGCTAAACGTTGCGGCTAGATTATCACCACCACTTTCGATGAAGATTAGGTCCAGGTCATTGTTGAACCGTTGCTCTAGTTCTTCAACAGCAGCCATATTCATTGAGGCATCTTCACGAATAGCTGTGTGGGGGCAGCCACCAGTTTCAACACCAATAATCCGGTCTTCATCAAGTACTGAGTGTTTTGCCATATATTCAGCATCCCACTTGGTATAAATATCATTGGTAATAACACCAATATTGTAGTCATTATGAATTTGCCGGGTAAGTCGTTCAATCAACTGGGTCTTTCCTGAACCAACAGGACCACCAACACCAATTCGTACTGCACGTTTCATAATTTTTAACTTCCCTTCCAAAATTATTAAGACATAAATAGCCGTGATTCTTGTGTTTCGTGATTAATTTGCGCCATTTCGAGGCCAGGAGCATTTGCACCAAGATAAGATGCGTCAAGCTTCATCACTTGTTTGTATAAAGGCTTAAGCAGCTTAATAAGGTCATTTAAGATAACCTGCCCCTGCCGCTGACCAAGGGGAATTGCCCGCACTGCGTTTAACACTAAGGTTGAGGCAACACTATAGCCATACATTAAGAAAGCATCGAGCAATGGAACCCCCTTATAATGAGCAAACATTGAAAAGACGATTGCAGGGTTACCATAAGCTTTGCCATCATCAATTGCCTGCGCATATTCCTTTAAGTGTGGAACTTTGTCACCATATATTTTTTGAATAAGGACAATCATCTGGTGAGCAATCAGCTTTGTACCATTCCGCGTTTCAATAGCCAATGTAGATTTAGTAATTTGATCATCATATTCAATCAGCTTATCAAAATCATGCTGCTTAATTGCCTCATAGCACAATTTCACGAGAAGACCTTCACCAAACCGAAATTGCGACCGGTAATAGTTTTCAAGCCAAATTCGAAATTCGGGAGCCTTTTTAATCACGTTTGTCCGGAGATAATTTTCCATTCCGAACGAGTGGTTAAAAGTACCGATTGGGAAGGTAGAATCACAAATTTGGAAAACTTCAAGATAATTTAGTTTCTTTGTTAATTCATTTTCCATCTTCTATCCCTACTTACTTTGTTAAGTCTAAATATTCAAGCGGTTGGTCTAATTGAACCTTCTTTAATTCGTAATTAATATCATGCTTATCAAGCATCTTAACAACGACTTTATCGAGCAATAATGAAATCTTCCCATCCTTAATTTGAACCGGCTTGTGCAAATTACCAAGGAAGTGGGCAACGAGACCCATTTCATTAATATCACGCGGAGTTATTTCAATCATTTCATCAGCGATTACGCTTAAGACAAGCAGTTTCTTATCGCCAAGTTTGAAAGCAGAACCATTTTCCAGAATTTGGTCTTCATTATCAAGCCGGATACCATATTCATTTCCATGGTCAGTCTTAACCCGCAAAATATTCTTCATCAAATCATCGCTCTTAACCATTGCCGTCTCGATATGATAGCTGCCAATGTTAGGAATGTCATCTACATTACGATAAACTTCTGTTAAAACCATAACTATAAAACCTCTTTTTTATTTAATTTTTATAAAAGGAGATTGGGGCACGGCTCCCAATCCCCTTGGTAAATCTAATTTAAGATTAGAATAGGTAGTAACGTTGAGTTAATGGTAGTGTTGGCGCTGCATCACAGGTGATCAGCTTGCCATCAATCTTAACGTCATATGTTTGTGGATCAATTTCAATTGTCTTTGGCGTGTAATTATTAAGCTTCATGTTAGCCTTAGTAATGCTCCGGGTATTGTGAACAGGAAGGATAGTCTTGTTCAAGCCAAGTTGTTCTTTAATACCGTGGTCGTAAGCATATTGAGATACGTAGGTTACACATGTGTGGTTAACAGCACGGCCTTCAGCACCGTAAAGGTAACGTTCAAGAACTGGTTCTGGTGTTGGAAGACTTGAGCTTGGATCACCAGCAATACCGTATGTGATCATACCGTTCTTAATAACCATGTCAGGCTTGGTACCGAAGTATTTAGGATCCCAGATATTCAAGTCAGCGTACTTACCAACTTCAATTGAACCAACATAATCTGAAATACCGTTACAGATAGCTGGGTTAATTGTGTACTTAGCAACGTAACGCTTGATCCGGTTGTTATCATCGTACTTGGAATCACCTTCAAGCGGTCCGCGAACCTTCTTCATCTTGCTTGCTAATTGCCAACAACGCATAGCAACTTCACCAACACGTCCCATGGCTTGCGCATCAGAAGTCATCATACTGAGGGCACCCATATCTTGGAGCACGTCTTCGGCAGCTTCAGTTTGTTTCCGAATACGTGATTCAGCAAAGGCAACATCGTCAGGAATCTTAGGGTTAAGGTTGTGGCAAACCATTGTCATGTAGAACAATTCATCAAGGGTGTTCTTACAATATGGGTTAGTTGGAGTTGTTGATGATGGAAGAACATTATCTTGACCAGCAACAACCATAATGTCAGGAGCGTGTCCACCACCGGCACCTTCAGTGTGGAATGTGTGAACTGTATTGCCGTTAAAGGCATTGATGGTGTTTTCAACGAATCCACCTTCGTTTAACGAGTCAGTGTGGACGGCGTATTGAACATCATACTTATTAGCCGCAGCAATTGAATTTTCAATTCCGGCAGCAGTAGCACCCCAGTCTTCGTGAGTCTTAATGGCAGCACATCCGGCTTCGATTTGTTCACCAATCAATTCTGGACGTGAACCAGAACCCTTAGCCATCAAACCATAGTTAATAGGAGCGTTATCAACCGCTTGAAGCATCCGGTGAGTGTACCATGCTCCAGGGTTACAAGTAGCGGAACGAGTACCATTAGCAGGACCGGTACCACCACCAAATAAGGTTGTAATACCGTTATCCAAAGCAGCTTGAGCAATGGATGGGGTAATGTAGTGAACGTGGAGGTCAATTCCACCAGCGGTAACAATCATTCCTTCACCAGAAATGGCTTCAGTACTTGCCCCGACAATGAAATCAACGTTATCCATGACGTCTGGGTTACCACCTTTACCAATGGCAAGGATCTTACCGTCACGAATACCAATATCCGCCTTATAAATTCCAGTCCAATCAATAATAAGTGCATCAGAAATAATTGTATCGGCAACCATTGGATTTCCGGCACGGGTTTCAGTGGCACTAACACCCATTCCATCACGAAGGACTTTTCCACCACCGAATAAACTTTCTTGACCATGAACTGTTAGGTCTTTTTCGACTTTGGCAAATAAGTCTGTATCGCCTAGTCGTACGCTATCGCCAGTAGTTGGTCCGTAAAATGAGGCAAACTGCTCGTGATCCATATCAAAACTCATAACTTTACCTCCTCTTTACTTTTCTTCGGGATAACTCTTCTCAAGCGGGTACCCATTGTATGTGTCAGCTTTCTTATCAACATCAAGCCAACCATTAACTTTATTGTTAAAGCCGAATACCCGGCGTTTTCCACCAAAGTCAATGAGTTTAACGGTCCGCTCTTCACCAGCTTCTAGACGAATAGCAGTTCCGGCTGGTATGTCAAGGTGCTTACCCCATGCCTGGCTACGATCAAATTGTAGACCTTGCTCGTTTGCTTCGTAAAAGTGGTATTCTGAACCAACTTGGACAGGACGGTCACCAACGTTTTTTACTTTGAGTGAGATATCATCGTAACCAACATTGTATGGTACTTTGTCTGGTTGTAACTTATATTCTCCAGGAACCATTTTGTTTCCTCCTTCTTTAGATGCTAAAAATTAGCGAATTGGGTCAGTAACAGTGATTAGCTTCGTGCCATCAGGGAATGTTGCTTCAACTTGAATCATTGGAATCATTTCTGGAATTCCTTCCATAACATCATCCTTAGTTAGCCAAGTTGCGCCTTCATTCATTAACTCACCAACAGTCTTGCCATCACGAGCGCCTTCCAACAGGCGACTGGTAATTAGGGCAACTGCTTCTGGCTGGTTTAGCTTTAAGCCACGATCCTTCCGCTTTTCTGCGATCATTCCGGCTAAGCTAATCATCATTTTTTCTTGTTCACGCTTTGTGAGCCTCATTATCTATCCTTCCTTTCTCTAGCTAAATAGATTTTAGTTAGGCCAGTAGTTTAGGAGCATTAGGAATCCCGGAATCCATGCTGTACAAATTCCTTCAATGATTCCTAAATATCCAGGGAACTTACCAAGATTCATTTTTAGATTGTTGGTTAGGAATCCCGTTAACCAAAGAATTCCCCAGGCCCACCAGATGATGCCGTAAATCCAATTGCCGCCATAACCTTGGAAACAAAGGATCCCGGCTGGAATTGAGTTAATCGCAACAAATAGACTGAACCAACCATACAGACGCTGGTCAAAATCACAAAGAGTGTTAAACGCTACATAGAGATAAGTAAATGCGAATAGCAATCCAGTGGCACTAGCATAGAACCAACTTGCTGGCTTATCATTAATAATTCCCCACGATAAAGCAACAACGTTAAGAATTAAGCTAAGTCCGCCAGTAAAGAAGTTCATAACCACAATCGATTTATCCTTTATGCCCTCAACAGCATAAAAGCCATTGCTCATTAATACCATGCCGACATAAAGCAATATACAACCTAACAATTCATTTTCGCCTCCTTTCGTTGAGACGAGTTTGATAATCAAGAAATTTAATTAATATCGTATGTTGTTTCATTTAACAACGTATGATCGAGTCCTTCAGAAATAACCTTATCTGTTGGACGAATGTTAGTAAGCGCACCTAGTAACTTAAGTAAAATAAACGTGATTACAAATGAATAGACGGCAACTAAAATAACACCGCCAGCTTGGATCAAGAATTGATGACCACTAGCACCGATTCCATTAACTGTTCGATCAGCGAGGATACCAATTAACATCGTTCCGGTAAATCCACCAATTCCGTGGACACCCCAAACACCGAGTGCGTCGTCCCAGCCAATCTTTTCTTGCAAACTAACTGCTAAGTTACAAATAATACCAGCAGCTAAGCCCACTAGAACCGCAGCAGATGGATTAATATAACCCGCACAAGGTGTAATCGTCGCTAAACCAGCTACTGAACCAGTTAAAACATCAATAAAGTCAAACTTTCCACGAACAAACTTTGCGTATAAGATCCAAACAATCATTCCGCTCGCTAATCCGATGGCCGTATTAGTAAAAGCCTTTGTTGCTAATGCACCGGCTTTTAAGGCCCCGCCTGAATTAAAACCAAACCAGCCGAACCAAAGAAGACCGGTCCCAATAGCGGCTGCCATCAGATTGCTTGGCTTCATTCCGCTCTGCTTTAGCTTTCGTTTTCCAAGAACGATAATACTTGCTAAGGCAGCAAAACCAGCTGTGGTGTGAATAACGGTACCACCAGCAAAGTCAACGAAGCCCCATTTTGCAAGGAATCCATTGCCCCATACCCAGTGACAAACCGGAATATAAACGAGGTATGTCCAGAAAATCAATAGCAAAATGTACCCTTTCATGTTAAGCCGTTCTGCAAATGCCCCACTAATTAGCGGAACAGTAATTACACAGAACATTAACTGGAATAAGAAAAATAGCGCAAAGGGAATTGAAGCTGCATGAACAGCGTTAGGAACTAAGCCAACATGAGCAAGGGCAAAGTAATCAGAAATACGTCCAATCACGCCGCCTTCATCTTTGCCAAATGCCAAGCCAAAGCCTCCATAGACCCAAATCAAGGTTACAATTCCCATTGAAATAAATGATTGCATCATAATGTATAAGACGCTTCTCTTCCGAGCTAATCCGCCATAGAAGAAAGCAAGACCTGGTGTCATTAAACAAACCATAGCTGTGCAAAGCATCATAAAAGCCGTATCACCACTATTAATATGCAAATGTAATTCCTCCTTTAACTAATAATTTATTAATGAAGCACCGATAATAAACATAAAAAAGCAAAATGATTATTAAAGCCTTTCCACTAATATTTACTTTTTATAATACTATTGATATTAATTATTACAAGAAAAGAGGCTTTTATTTTCATAAAAATATAATTAGAATAAAAAAGCCCATGAAAATTATATTTTTCATAGGCAAATATCCGTATATTACATTTAGTTTTATTAACAGCAAGAATAAAATATAAATCAAACATAACGGCCAATTACATTTTGATAGCTTAAAAGTTCTTTTTGTTCCATTGATGAATCAGGTAAAACAACTTGGTCGCTATCTTCACCATTATATTCATCCATTTGCTGACGACCCCAGACACCAAGAGCCGTTACAATCCGCGCCAGCTCTTCACCGCCAGTCGTTAAAACAAAGCAGCCAGCCTCTTGAATTGGGCTAATTATATATTTTTCTTGTAGGTCCTCAATTATTGTTATCAAACGATTACTAGAAATTCCTGCTAACAATTCTTGAAGGTCCTTAAAATCGAGTGGTTTAACACCAAGCCAAAATAGGGCTCGCGGATAATCATTTTTACGTAAAAAACTTAATGAATAGGCAATTCCTTGATTATTTTCTTGATCCATTATTAGCTCCACCCCAAACAAAAAAATTTATATTACTATATAATAAATTATATCATGGAAAATGAAAGCGCTCAAAAGATAACACTATTTTATTTATCAGCTCTTTAATAAAAGTACACAAGATGGATAATAGTATATTATAGTAATACTAAAAATACTTATAAATATTTTTAGTATAATTACTTTTTTAGTAAACTCTTCGCTTCTTTTATCCCATAAAAATGTGAAACAGGGTTCGGTGTCTTGTGAGCAATCATTACCTGTTTGGCTTGTTCACACTGAATCTTAGCTGCAGGTAATTCTTGGCATACTTGGGCATAAAAAGATAATTGGCGTAATTTAATCGCTAACTGGCTCCGCGCTTTAGTCAATGTTAGGTTTAACATCTGTTTATAATTTTGAATGAAGAAGCGTGTTTTGCGTCTCTGCAATGCATAATTCACTGAGTTGCTCTTAATCCGGTGAATATCCTGACTAGTAATCACTTTTTGCCGTAATAGGTAATTAAACATCGTAATCTGCTGGTCAATTTGGCGCCAATCAGTCGCAAGTTCTGCAAGTAACTGATTGATTTCTTCTTTCGTAAGCCGATGTGGCCGACCGTTATTTAGACGAGCAGATAGCCCTTTCAACTCTTCATAATCACGCCGATGAAGGGGAAGGTCAACCTGGCTGAATAGGTTACAGCGTTGATATAAAACTGTCCCCTCATGGTTCTTAAACCCTTGATGATCAAGGACAAACTGAAACATTGTCTGGGGAAACCGTTGACCAGCCTGATACGCTAATAAAATACTATCCATATAAAGATTAATCTCGTTAATCCCCGATTGGATCTCACGAGTAACTTTCGCTGGAATACTTGCATGTTGTTGAAAGTGTGAAATGCCAAGCGATAATTGCTGTCCCGTAGTCCGTGATCGGAGAATAAATTGATTTTTTAGTCGGCGGCCGCAATCACAATAAAGATTTTCTCCAGAATGATCATGAGAACGTTGGTACCATGGATCGATCACCATCCCCTGAAATTCCCAATCTGTGTGTGAAAGATAATGACGAGTATGAAAGCGTGATAGCATAGCGTAGCGGGTAAACTCACTAAGCGCTTTTATTTGTTCAACCGTTAACTGGCGAAGAATAGCTGTTCGTTGTTGGTGCGTTAAGGCAATGATCTTATCCATGGTTTTCTCCCCTTCTAAAAATACCTTTCCACTATAGCAGAACAAATGTTTGATTTCAAATTGTTTATTATCTTATTTTCTGGTAAAATATTTATTCATAAGGAGTGATATTTTTTGGATTTAGACATACAGCCCGTGAGGTTGAGTTTAAAAGAATATAGACAGGTCAAACAACTATATATGCGCGCGTTTCCGAAGTATGAACGAGAACCATGGTCGTGGCTCCGCATTAAGAGCAGGTACCGCCAAGCTGATTTCATGGCTTTTTATGACCAAGACCAGTTTGTCGGCTTTGCTTACGTTATCCACAGTCATGGTATGCACTATATTTTATATCTTGCAGTTAATGATCAGATTCGTTCACAAGGATACGGGACACGGATTATCGATGAGCTTCGTGACCTTTACCCTGAAGATTCGCTTGCCCTCGATATTGAGCAGCCGGATCCCCATGCCGCTAATAATCAGCAACGATTACGTCGGCTTAACTTCTATAAGCGCAATGGCTTCTTCCCGACTCCAAAACTATTCAAAGAGGAAAAAGTCACTTTTCAAGTTTTAGCAACAAATAAAAAAATCAGCCAACATAAAGTGGACAAGATTTTTGAATGGTTCTCTTGGCCACTAGGCTGGTTGATTCAATAGAAGATGTTTAATATAAGCTGAATGGACTAAGGATAAGCGGTCTAATTCAGCTTTTTATTTACTTTAAGAATTTTTGTGGATAAATCTTTTAAGGATATCCTAAAAGATTTAATAATTAGTTTAACCACCAACAATAACCTACCCCACTAACTAAGAAAATGATATTCTAGAAAACAACTCAAAAAGCTTAGTTTCTTCAATAAACAAGGAGGGATTCTCATGACTACTAGCAACAACATTCAAAACCATAAAGGCTTCCTAAACAAAGTAAGCTTTATTATCGTTTCAATTACGCTAAGTCTTTTTATCATCTTCGGTACCAGTCAACGTGCTTCTGCTGATACAACTACTGCCGAACCTGCAAAGATTACGGTTGCAAAGCCATTTGAATCCAAGGTTTCCCCTATCAAAATTATTCACACTAATGATCTCTTAAAAAACAATTATGTTGACTTACGTTCTAAAAGACAACTAGAACAGGAGCAAACAATTAAGTAAGATGCAGAAAAGGGCTTCAGTGTTCGGTTTTACCGAGCAGTGAAGCCCTTATTTGTGTTTTACCAAGCTTTGTTATTTAATCATCGTCTTCATAATGAAGGTCATCAAATTTCTTATCTGCGTTTTGTTGCGCCATATCCTTGGATTGGTAATATACCGCTTGCGTCCAATTTTCAGCACCGCCTGCTTGGACTAAAACCTTAACCTGCTTACCATCAATTGTTTCAATTTTTACAGTATAAGATGAGCCATCCCCTGCCGATTGTGTCCAGCCACGGAGATTTAGCCACCGTGAACCATTAACATTATAAAAACTTACCTTTCCCCAGTTCTTTGTGGCGTTTTGGACATCTTCGCTTGTGTAATTATCCTCATCTTCGCCAAATTGTGGATCTTGTTTATAAAGCTGGGTTGTTTCATGATCGTCGCCTTCTGCAAATGTAAGCGAATGGGCACCAAAAACAATCGTCGAATCAGAATCATTATCAGCCGAGTACCATGTACCCTGCATCTCACTTGGCACATCAATGATTCCTGCGCGGCCATACTTGTGATCATTTTCTGTACTACTTATGCTTGATGAAGCATTATTATTCCCGCTCCGCTTGTCAACAACCTGGGCGTGGGCGGCTAAATCATTAACGAGCTTCCCCTGCCCATTTTTGTTAACATACTCAGCCATTTCCGCCTTTGAAATAGTCGCGAGCTTCGTACTCTTCTTATTCTGCTTAACGTTTTGGTAGATATTTACATTATCATTGTTAACAGTGTACATCAATCCCTGTGACGCGCCGCCAGCTGTTACATCATAAGCTACTCCCTGACCGCCATCACTCAATTGATATTTGGAACTCGGATAAAGATTCACTTGTAGTCCATCTTTTTGAGCTTGTTTAACCATAGCTGCCCAATTTCCGCCATAGCGTAATCCGCAATAAGTGCTAATCAAGCTAACTGCTTCCTGCGGACTTAAGTTATCACTATTAATTTTAACATTACTCTTAGCAACCAACAGACTACTGCTTGATGAAGATGAAGAAACACTCTTACTATTATTTTGATTGCCACAACCAGCCAATAATAGACTAAGCCCGGTAACCATTAAAAAACCTATTTTCTTATCCATACCGATTCTCCCCATAAAAAATGCTCTCTGTAACGTGTACAAAGAGCATTTCTACTTATTAATTAAGCCCGTGACTTGTAACTACCATCAGTGGTGTTGATGATCAACTTGTCACCGTTCTTGATAAATGCAGGAACGTTAACAACCAAACCAGTTTCCATGGTTGCAGGCTTACCACCACCATCAATAGTAGCACCCTTAATCATCGGTTCAGTTTCAGCAACAGTTAATTCAACAGTAGTTGGTAATTCAACACCGATAATGTCGCCGTTAACAAAGTTTAAAATAACCTTCATGTTTTCAACAAGGTAGTTCTTGTCGTCACCAAGCAAGTCATGACTTAAGCTGTATTGTTCGTAACTTTCAAGGTCCATAAATACGGCTGAATCACCTTCATCGTAAAGGTATTGAGCAGAACGCTTGTCAACGTTAACTTGTTCAACCTTTTCAGATGGACGCATTGTAGTGTGGACAATTGAACCTGAGCGAAGGTCTTGGATGTCCATTTGCATTAAAGTGTTACCCTTACCAGGCTTGTGGTGGTTGATTTGAAGAACCTTTAATAACTTACCGTCACGTTCAAAAACCATACCTTTTTTCAAATCAATTGTTTGAATCATAGTATAAAACTCCTTCATATAAAAACTGAACTCTTTTACAGATTAATGATGCTTATGAGTAGCCTTAATCTATGGCTTCGTTCCCCGCCATTAATTATGAATAATTATCATTCACAATTTACATTCACAGTCTATTGTATCACATTCACTAACCACGACAATAGCGCTTCTCAGCATGTTTTATCAATTGAAAAAACTGTTTGCTTACTGAGTAATTTTCAATAAGCAAACAGTTTTTATTTGATCAGTATTATTAAACTAGCTCAAGATGTAATTGCTTTTCACCGATGAAACCTGCTCGTTTTAAGACAAGATAGAGAGTTACGGATAAGATAGCAGGTACAACAACCCCAAAGACCATGTATGTGCTGAACTGAGCCCAGCCACGTGAAAGATAAGCGATTGGTGCAATCAAGGAGTTTAGTCCCAATCCCCCTAAAGTAGATGTCGAACGGAAATTAAACAGAACCGTTGCAATTGGCGCACAAACAGCTGCAGAGACAACCGTTGGAACCAAGAGATAAGGATTAATGAGAAGGTTAGGGAATTGGACTTTAGGCGTAACTAGTCCCTGGGCGATGTTTGCGCCAAGATCATTTTGGCGGAATGACATTGCGGTGAAACCAACAAATTGAGCAGTCGTACCGATCAAAGCGGCGGCTGAGGAGACCGGATCAAGCATCAGTGCAACGGCTAAGGCTGCAGAGGATGCTGGTGTCATCAGAAATAGGGCCCACACAACGGAAATTACCATTGATCCTAGAACTGGTGAAACTTGCATACTATGCGCAATGTACGCAGAAACCGCAAGTAATGCTGGTGTAACAACCACAGCAACCACTAGTCCAAAACCAATTCCAACAGCTAGCGCGCCAAATGGTACCAGAACCATATCTAACGGTGTTTTCCCAGTTAAATATTTACCAACTAAAACTGCCACCACCGCAGCAAGAACTGCAGAGAGCGGCTGTCCAGTGGTAAATACAGGTGCTCCTACTGTGGAAACAGTTGCTTGACCAGTTGCCGTCAATCCCTTAACAGCAACATTAGTAAAGTGAACCCCATTAGATCCTACCGTTGCCGCAACCATTGATGCAAAAGTTACAAGGGTATTAGTGTTCATCTGTGAAGCAACCGCCACCCCAATTGCAGGCGCTAATAATGCTTGGGCTTCCCCGCCAATTAATGTTAGAACATGAATGCCCGTCAAGTTACCAATTGTTTGGGTTAATAGTCCGCCTCCCAGGACGACTAAAATAGCGTTAGCCACCGCCGCAAAAATTCGATAAGCCGCTTCCTTGACTTTTGATGAATTTTGATAAGTTGCATTAGCTTTAGAACTGCTAACTTGATTTTCCATCATTAACGCCTCCTTGTAATTTATTTTTTGATTAATGATTGTTGTCAGTTTATCTAAGATAGAATTAAAAGTCAATTATATTTCTAATTAAACTTTAATCATAATCAAAGGATTTGTTTTATTAAATTTAGGGTTTCTTGCAGCGTTAAAGTAAGCGTTTTTGTAAATATTTTCTTAAGAAGAAACTAACAATTTATTTAAACGCCATGTTAATATGAAATGCTTTATTTACTTTTATCGGTTTAGCTAGTAATTTCTGCTATATCCGACAGCCCGTAAATATAACTTTTAAAAATAAATATTTTTATGTGCTTGGTGTTGAAAAAAAGGTAATATAAGGGTGATAAATAAAATTTAATAAATTTATTTAAAAGAAATGAATTTATTCTTTCTGATCCCCCCACTTGGTTCAGTTGCCTTGAATCTAATAGCTATCTTCTAGCTGCTATCATTCATCGTTTTTTATTTATCATTTTTCATTAGAAAGGAGTCGATCTAAGAGATATTTTAATTTTGTTTTGTTAACCTTATCGGCAGCATCAATTACAGCTAATTTAATTTATCTTAACCCCACAAGCTACTTTTCTTCCTTTACTTATAAATGATTAAATTACTTGTTGGCATGGGCCGGTACTATTAACTTAACATTGGGATCTCTTTTGGTGTTTCTCTTACCCTTTAGAAACGCTGTTGTTTAGTCCTAATAGATAGAATATTCATTAATACACAGTTACAAAGCAATCTCTATTTAATTAAACTTTCTAATTTTAAAAGCAATTCCCTTGCCCCCTTCGACATTGGAATTGCTTTTATTTTAACCATACCTTCAATTCAAAAAGCCCATGCTATTTCTAGCATGGGCTTTTTCTTCTGCTTCGAGTTTGTTGCTATGAATCTGTTAAGCCACTATATCCATTGCATTACGTTGTTAAGTCGTTGCAATAAACCATCTTCAAATTAACCACAACTCTCCGCATAGCTTATCTTATCCGTTCAACGTTTTATTAATCTTCTTTCCGACGCTTCTTTCCAGCAGCCAAAAGTCCGGTTAATCCTAATGCAGCTAATCCAAGGGCTGCTGCAGAACTGCTGTTTTCGTTACCTGTTTGTGGTAGCTTCTTAGCTTCTTGATTAGCAGCTGGCGTTGCCTTAGCAGGTGTTGCTGCCTTTGGCGCAGCTGGTGCTTCAGGCGCTGCCGG
>NZ_BMDS01000003.1 GCF_014635905.1 Limosilactobacillus caviae | reverse complement strand
GATTCGTCGAAACTTTGTTCAGTTTTCAAAGGTCTACCAGTTAACTAACTAAGCAGTCAATCAACATACTTATTATATCATATATCGATTTAACTTGTCAAGAAGAAATTTAAATTAATTTTGAATTCCTTCTGATCAATAACTCAATCAGCAACTTTATTAATATATCATGTTGTCAATCAGATGTCAACAATTATTTATAACTTTCAATTTGAAACATCTCAGCAGCTCTTAACTGCTTTGACAACGATAACTACTATACAGTGTAACTCAATCATTGTCAACAGCTTATCCCAACTTTTTTATTTCAAGTTACCTTATTCGAATTTTATAACAATGAATTCATTTGATTGTTCGATTTTATCACTATCCATGTACCAAAGCTGTTAATATAAATTAACCATCTATTAAATTAACAAACATTTTTCTACTAAGTAAATTCAAGAATTTTTAATTAAGAAAATACTGAACTCAAAAAAACTATTAAAACTTTTAATGGGTACTTCACAATATTTTTCTATCTTGCTACACTTTAACAGTATTATCTTAATATATATAAAAGGAGAATTGATTTGGCAACTCTAATTGATTTCATACTGCATATTGATGTTCACTTAATCCAGATCGTTAACCAATTTGGTGATGCAACTTATTTAATCTTATTTGCTATTATCTTCATTGAAACTGGAGCAGTTATTATGCCGTTTCTTCCTGGAGATTCATTATTATTTGCTGCCAGCGCACTTGCTGCCGATCCCCGATACCACCTTAATATTTGGGTCTTCATCCTCATATTCCTCTGCGCTTGTTTCGGCGGTGATTCACTTAATTTTTTGATTGGCCATAAAATTGGGGAAAGCCTATCCAATCACTCACTGTTTGGTAAACTTATCAACAAAGAAAGCTTAGAGCGTGCTGAGGCTTTCTTTGAAAAACACGGTGCACCTGCTATTATCCTTGCCCGTTTCATTCCAATTATCCGAACCTTTGCTCCTTTTGCTGCAGCTGGTTCCGGTTTCCCTTATAAACAATTTATTAAATATAGTATTATTGGTTGTGTAATTTGGGTATTGCTTTGTTGCGGATGCGGATACTTCTTCGGTAATCTTCCTTTTGTTCAAGAACATTTCTCAGTCATCATTATTGGAATTATCGTTGTAACATTAATTCCAGCAGTAGTTGGTGCAATCCGTTCACGTTTTACTAAAGAAGATGCGTAATTCCCATTTTATCCATCCCCATATAATCAATAGTATCGATAAGGTAATCAACAACCACAGCGAAAAAAGTAATGTAAAAAAACTCTCGGGCATTAATAATATTATCGGGCTTGTCCTAGGATTGAATACCCAATCCATATTATTAAAAAAGAGATGGTGAAATTTGATAAAATAAGCATCAAAGTTTGTTATCCCCATAAAGCCACTAAAAACTAATAGAATAAATAGCACTTGAAACGGTAGAAGTAAGCGCCAAAGCTGATTCTGCCGTTTTTGTTTTTTTAAACCATAAATTAAAAGCGGAACTGCTCCAATTATTATTACTTCATTTGCCACAATAAGCTGCTTCACATCTGCAAAGTGATGCGTTGCTGAACGAGCAATTGGAAGATAATTTAGCTTTAACGTATTTATCCATGGTAATTGAAGATACTTAATTACCCTTAAATAATCTAACCTCAGCTTATGGGGAGAGACGCCCATTGAATTATGAGGGAATGTAAGGAATAGCGGTGATATATTAACCACAATAAAAAGAGCAATACTAACAGCCGTTATTAAACTAAGCAGTATTAATAGAATTGCCCTCGTCCATTGTACTAATTCATATTTGCCATTCATCAAGACTATTCACCTTATATGTTGGTTGAATCTTTTCTTTTATTACCTCTTCCGGTCGCGACAAGCCAGTATAGACCAGCAAACTATCCATCCCCACATTAATCGCCGCTTCAATATCAGTATGGTAATTATCACCGACCATTATTACCTTTTCTTTAGGTAACTGTACTTTTGCAAGTGCCATCTGCATAATGATTGCTTCAGGCTTACCAATCATTATCGGCTTCTGCTGCGTTGCATATTCTACTAGTTTTACAATTGATCCAGCTCCAGGTACCATTCCCCGTTCATTTGGCAAATTACTATCTGCATTCGTCCCGATAAACTTAGCTCCCTGACGAATCAGCAAGACCGCTTTTTCAAGCTTGGCATACGTAACGCTTGTATCAAGCCCAACAATTACGTAATCCGGCCTTTCATCAGTAATAATGAATCCCCGGTTTTGAAGTGCTGATTTCAATCCAGATTCACCGATTACATAAACTTTACTTCCTATCGGAGCAATCGATAGCAAATAATCCGCTGTTGCAATTGCAGTTGTATAAATATTTTCAGTAGTGACATTAATATTATGATTATTACGGAGATTGTTTGCAACAAAATCCGGGGTCCGTGTACTATTATTTGTTACAAACAAAACACATTTTCCTGCATCTTGTAGCCGTTTTATAAACCTAGCAGCTGCTGGAATTTGTTTTTTTCCCTTATATGTTGTCCCATCTAGATCAATAAAGTATCCTTGATAGTCTTTCATTATTTAGCCTAACTCCTCTTTTTTCGTTGATGCATTACGAATTTTTGATGATGTCCGTTCTTAACACGTTCAGCCTGCTGGTTATGCCGTTGACGCACATTTGCTTGCTTAATCTTACGTCGCCGTTCGTGAATAATCGGCGTAGTCCGTTTTTTTGAATTGCGCTGGCGATGACTATGCTGGCGCGGAATACAGATATCATTATTATGAATGATAAAGTAAGCACATCCAAAATTACAATATTCAAATAAATAATCTTCAATTGTCTCTACGCTTTGATCTGGCTCAAACAATGGATTATCACTATCATAAAATCCTTTTAACCGTAACTGATCATATCCCCAGTCACCAACGATATAGTCGTATTTGCTTAATACACTGCTAAAACGTTCAGCAAATTTTTCAGCGTCAAAACCATTACGGTATTCCTTAACTAACTCATAAGGGTGACCGTTTACTGTAAAATGAACCTTATCACTCTTCTCTACATGGTAGATTAACGATCGCTGCTCCTCACGCTGATCAATATAATCCTGAATTTTAGCTCGATTCATCTTTTCACATCCTTTTATACTTAAGCCTTAATATCCTGTCCTGGATATTGGATAGCTTTTTTATTTACAATCTCTTCTATTTCCTTAAAATTTAATGGCGCGCCAAACTTAGGCTTAACTGTAAGATAGTCAAGTTCTGGAGCGTCAATTCCCACATTAATATTTTCTTTAACGGGGACTGAATAATGGTGAATATGACCATGGAGATTAATTATCTGAGGTGCTATCCCTAACATCATTGGATAATGGGTTAAATAATATTGACGGTGATCATATTTTATCAATGCTCCTACATCATGAAACTGAAATTTAGGCAACCCATTAAATACATAATTATGATTCTGGAGGTATTTAAATAAGGCCCGACTATCATGGTTACCCTTTATAAGAATCAAATGACCATGCAGCTGCAATAGTATTTCAAGAATAGCCTGATATGCATCTCGCTGGGGCTTAACAAAATATAGAGCAATATCTCCTAGATGGTAAACAATATCATTCTCTCCAACCTTATTATTCCAATTATTAATTATTGTTTGGTTCATCTCATCAACATTAATAAAGGGCCGTGGCGCAAAATCATTCATTCCTAGTAAACTATCATGAAAGAAGTGAGTATCAGATGTAAAAAATTTCATAATTAACCCTCTCTCTTGACAATAATTATAATCATCTTAAATTCTAAAATAAAACGCAACTAGAGACAAACTTTTATTGCCGACTAGTTGCGTTTTATTGAATATATTTAAACTAAGTTAATTATTTTTCTTTAATCGTTCAATGTCACGAACAATCATTAACTCCTCATTAGTTGGAATCAATAATGTCTTAATCTTAGCATCATCCGCTGAAAGATCGCGCTCAACGCCATGACAATCGTTCTTTTCTTGGTCAATCTTAATGCCAAAGTAGCTTAACTTATCTGTAATCATCTTTCGTACAGGGACACTATTTTCACCAACACCAGCAGTGAATACAATAGCGTCAGCTCCGCCCATTTCAGCAATATAAGCACCAATGTAGCGTACAATTCGGTTAATGTAAATATCCAATGCTAATTGGGCACGATCATCGCCTTTTTCAGCAGCAGCAAGAATATCCCGCATATCCGGTGAAGTTCCAGATATACCAAGTAAACCGGATTTGTGGTTTAGAATATCAATCATTTCATCAGAAGATAAATTGAGTTTTCCTTGCATGAAAGCAATTAAGGATGGGTCAACATCCCCTGATCGAGTAGCCATTGTAATTCCAGCTACCGGGGTAAAGCCCATTGAAGTATCAAAAGACTTTCCATTTTTAACCGCAGTAATTGAAGCTCCAGCACCAATATGCATCGTGATTAATTTAAGTTCTTCAAGTGGCTTACCTAGCATTTCAGCAGCGCGAGCAGAAACATAACGGTGACTAGTCCCATGAGCACCATATTTACGAGCACCATATTTTTCATACCAATCATAAGGGACACTGTATAATGCATTCATTTCAGGCATATCAACATGGAATGACGTATCAAAAACAGCTACGGCAAATGCATTTGGCAATACTTTACGAAATGCTTGAACTCCAATTAATTCAGCAGGTTCATGAAGTGGTGCATATTCTGATAATTCATCAATCTTTTTGATAACATCATCATCAATCACTGTAGAATCCTTAAAGAATTCACCTCCAGCAACAATTCGATGACCTACTGCTGTAATTTCATCATAACTAGCAACGATGTTTAATGCTGTTAACTGGTCCAACAAGTAATTAACTGCTGCAGCATGATCAGCAAACGGCTTATCTTCTTCATGCTTTTGACCATCACCATATTTGATCTTAGCATGACCCATTTTCTCACCAATACGTTCAATAGTACCTTCAGCTACTACATCTTCGCTTGGCATATCAAATAACTTGAACTTAAGCGTTGAACTTCCAGCGTTAACTGCGATTGTTTTTGACATTGACTTTTCTCCTTTAACGTAAATTCGTTGTTACCCATTGACTAACATCATTCATAAATGAAGCAAATCTAGCTTTGTCTTTGAATGAAGGGAACTCGCCTAACAAAACCTTAACAGCTTGTTTACTATTACCACCTTGACGTTGTAATAATAAAATTGACTTTTGTGCATTCGGGTTAGCAAAAAGTTCTGCTGGTAGGTTAATAAGCCCCTGTAAATAAGCAACAGACTGAATCCATTTAACAAATGATTGTGATTCTTTAGTTTGAAATAAGCTACTTGGCACTAAGAACACCCCAAAAGCTCCCGGCTTAAGGTAATTCATTGCTTGCTCAATCAATAAATGATGGACATAAGAGTGTCCTTCCTTAGCCCTGGTTTGATAATTTTTAGTATTTTCATCAAGTGGATAGTAACCAATTGGCAAATCAGAGATAGCTAAATCACATTGAGGGATATCTAATGCTGTAATTGCATCCTGATGGTATAACTTAACATCAAGATGCTGGAGTTCTGTACTTACACTCGCAACTTGAAGCATATCCTCATCATTATCAATCCCAAAGCCAGCAATGTTCTTATCTCCATCTACTTTAAGCTGATTCATAACTGTTGTTAATAAATTAGCCGTTCCAACTGCTGGATCAAAAACCGTCTTGATTTCTTTAGTCTTAGTGACCTTTTCAATCAAGAAAGCCATGATTAAGCCAATTGTATCAGGAGTCATTTGATGGTTAGCCTGAATTGCGTCTTTACGAATTACTTTCAAAAAACTAAGCTGAATAATTTGCCGGATAATTTCTGGCTTTACGTTTTGTAAATCTAATTCTTGATATATTTTTCGCAATTCTTTTACTGTCTTTTCGTTAGGAACCCCATCATCTACACGGACAGTATTATTGTCAATAATATTTTCAGCATTCTCCAACAATGCATCAAGATATGAACAACTCAACGCTGCCTGTAAAATTTCTGTGGCCTTATCAAAAAGTTCAAATAATTGCTGTGGTGTTTTCTGTGTCAGTGCTAGTCGCCTCCAAATAATACAATCATTACCTTATTAGTTTAACTATTCTTCATAGCAAATTCAAGACAACACTCTTAATGAGCTTATCTCAGATTCCGTTTTATTTCTTGAACATAGGTTAGATATAGACTTCTCTCAAGTTCTCGATACCCCTGATAATATTGATATTGGTACAACAATACTGAACTTATGACAAGCAATACAATGATACTTATAAATAATATATACCCGGCTGTTTTATTCCGATGATGGCGGATAAAGTTTAACAACTGATTTCACTTTCTTTCCATTGGTTCTTGTTACTTCGATCAATACTCTTTGGGAATCGAGCTGAGTAAAAGAATATTCACGAGGCTTAACACCATCAAGCAAAGGAAGGTATCCTCCGCCTTGACGACAAGTTAAATATAATGTATTGCTTCCCTTTAATTCATAATTGCGGTGAGCTGCTTGGCTAAATAATAGTAACTGTTGATTCTGTACTTGAACTATTTCAAAGCGATGATTATCTGACTCCAATTCATGAAGAAATAGATACCAATCAATTGTTGGATCCAGATTTAAGCTATTAGTCTTCTTGATCCCCGTAATCGCTAAACTTATATTAAAAATTATTAAGGATGAAATAATCAATGCACAAATTCCTTCTGCTAAAGTAAATGCTGCCTGTTTCATTTTGCAATCCGGTAAAGACATTCATCTTGATAATAAACTGTTAGTTCTCGCAAATTAACTTTTGCAACAATTTTATCTTTACTTAACACAATGTTTTCATGTTTTATAGCGTATAAATCACTTGCTTCTTTTCCCAGTCGTATTGCTGCTAATTTCAACTGTTCTCTTTGACGTTGAACCTGCAATTGCTGTTCACAAATGAAAAATAAATTAATTCCAATAGTAATTACTGTTAACGCCACTAAACTATCTGCCATCATAAAAGCCGCGTCCATCCCCTTCTTCAAGTCGATATCCTCCCCATGCTAATTGAATTTTCATACGGTAGAGATGATTATTAACCGTCGATTTAAATATCTGTGTACGTGCTCGAGTATACCCGGTGGGCGAGATAGTAACTTCATTGAAACAAATTACTTTTAATGTTTGTGGGATTTCAATTTCTCTTATCCCATCATTTCCACGAAAATACAGTGTCGCACCAACTTTATTGTATCTAATTACAATATATTGATGATCAACTTCAGCTCTTAGCTGTGCGCGGCGCCATTCATACCGCAGCAAACGCCAAAACCGGTCCTCGGCCATTATCTGCTGTCCCTTTGTAAAGTTAGGAATTGTGATTAATACCAATAAAGCCGCTATTCCTAAAACAATTATTGATTCAAGAAAAGTAAAAGCTTTCTCCTTAGCTTTCATCGTTGAACTGCCTTTCCATCCACAATTACTATTTTTTCACGATGAGCCTGTTGAATTTGCGCATCTGTAAGATAATTAGCGTTTTTCAACTCCTCAAAACTGACATTATCTGTTCCATTTTCATTTTCATACGAATCAATCTGAGTTTGGATAACTGACACCATCGCTTTTCGGTGAATACTGTTAGCATGCTTTCGTTGTTGCGATAAGTTAGGTAATACTATCAAAACTAATAAACTTATGATAAAAAGAACAATTGACATTTCAAGCAAAGTGAAGCCGGATTCCTTTTTATTTAAAATTTTCATCAATAAACTCCTTGAAATGAATGGTAAATCGGTAACAGCAAACTTAGGTATAGCCCAACGATTACAACCGCAATCACACTAAAAATAATTGGCTGGACAAAAACTAGCAAACGTTCAATTGAATTGGTTAAAGCTTTAAATTGAAGGTTAGCAAAAATCGTTAAGTCCTGCCCCATCTTTTCAATCGTTGTTCCTTTATTCATAAAAATAATTAACTCATTCGGCAAAAATGGATAAGCCTTAACAGCTTCAGAAATATCACCACCACGTTGAATGATTTTTATTACTTTGCCACTAAAAAGATAAAGAATTGAATCACCATGAAATGTTTGTGAGAGCTGACAAATCTCAGCAAGTGATAATCCTTGTTGTAGCATTACTCCTAAAACACTTGTCAAATAATATTGAAAATAATAACGATAACATTTGCCAACAATCGGAATAGTACATAGTTTAATGAGTTTTTGCTCCCTACTCATTCGGTGCCAGTTATACCATTGGAATAAGCCGCTAATGCCAATTATCGTTAGAAAATAACTCCCAACTAAACCTGTTATTTTAATCAATAAATTGGGGTTGCTTTTTTCTTGCCACATATCTAATTCTGGAAATACAAATCCTACCAAACAGCAAATTACAATAGCCAGCATTATCAGAAGAAGCAACGGATACTGAAGTAAAGTTATCAACTTTTTTCGTTGGCGTTCCTGTACTGAGAGTAACTTACCAATTTCATGCAACGTTTTTACCAGATTGCCATGCTTCTCGGCTAAAAGTAATTGGTAATATAAATCCGGTTTTATTTCTTGCCGAATACTATCTGTAAAGCCGGTCCCCTCTTGCATTCGATGATCAATTTTCATGGTCCACCACATTAAACCTGGTTCCACGGTTCCAATAAAATGAATAGCATGTCTAATAGAAAATCCAACCGTTAATAAGTCGGCCAGTAAAAGGAAAAAGGAGGCCTGCTGCTGACGTTTTAATTTATCCGTGCGCGTACTTAGCAGCGACTGCCGAGGTAATTTTCCCTTCTTCCATCGCCTGCTTAAGATTTTTTGTCCATTCATCGGAAATAACTCCTTTCGTTCTATTAAGTATTGAATCAGCCAAGTGCTGGTGCGTTAACAAGTCGCATAATACTGCTTGTTTTCCGTTGACTAAGGGAATTAATCGCTGATAACTGACGGCTGTTAAAACTTGCTGCAAATAATATGAATCAATTCCTAATTGTCGTAAACGGGAAATCACACCATCAGCATTCTGGGCATGAATTGTTCCGAAGACAAGATGCCCGCTTAATGCTGCCTGAACTGTCATCGCTGCCGTTTGTGAATCACGAATCTCACCAATAATAAAAACGTCTGGACGGTGTCGTAATCCTAACCTTAACAAACTCTGATAATCCATTCCTGCTAGCGTGTTGACTTGAAGTTGGATAAAGTCGGAATAATTGATTTCTACTGGATCTTCAATTGTCAATACGATTTTATCCGGTAATAATTTCTTTGCTAATTGATACATTGTTGTGGTCTTTCCTGCTCCCATTGGTCCAGCAAACAAAATCAAGCCGCGATAGTCACAGCATTTTTGTAGCGTTGTCCATTGAGAAGGAACTAGAAAATTAAACTCGTTATTTACTAAAGGGTAGATAAAACGGACAACTAATGATTCATGTCCTTGAAAATCTCCAACACTGGATAAACGCAAATTAATTTTCTGCTGCTCATACACTAATCGAAAAGCCCCTAATTGTGGGCGTCGATGCTCACTTACCGCCATATTGGCACGATATTTTAAATATGAAATAAATCGTTGACCATAGGCATATGAAACACTTTTTAATAGAGTAAGCCGTCCCCGCACAGCGATCGACAGTCGATAACACTCATCATGCGGCAATATATACAAATCACTGGCATTTTTAGTGATTACTGATAATAATTCATCTTCAAAACTTGGCATAGTTTAACCTCCCTATTATTTAAATACGGGAAAAAAACAAAAATGCATCAAAAAAGTTTAATTTTAAAGATAAAAAGGAGCCTAAAGCACCACTAATGGCACTTTAGGCTCCTCATTAACGAGAGCCATGAAAAATAAAATTATTTTCCACTCTTAATTATTCTTCGTCTTCATCATCATCTGGTAAAATCCCAGTTTCATAGATGTCGGCAACATCGTCATTTTCAGTTAATTCATCAATTAAGTGACGGTATTGCTTTGCTTTATCAGCAGGCACCTCTGTCCGGTTTTGAGGGATCATGGTAACTTCAGCTGTATCTAATTCGTAGCCTTGTTCTTGAAGAGCATCACGAACACTAGTCATGTTACTTGGATCAGTGAAGATTTGGAATTTTTCGTCTGTAGCTTTCATATCTTCAGCTCCAGCATCCAATGCATCCATTAACATATCATCTTCACTCTTATCAAGGTCATCACGAAGGATTTCAATTAATCCTTTACGGTCAAACATGTATGAAACTGATCCACTAGCACCCAATGAACCACCAGAATGGCTAAATGCTGAACGAACCGCAGATGCTGTCCGGTTTTTATTATCGGTAAGAGCAGAAACCATTACTGCTACACCACCTGGAGCATATCCTTCATAGGTAACTTCTTCGAACTTAGCTCCACCAATACCTGAAGCTTTAGCAATAGCACGGTCAATATTTTTCTTAGGCATGTTGGCCGCGTGTGCCTTATCGATTACAAGCCGTAATTGAGCGTTGTTCGCTGGATCAGGATCACCTGCTTTAGCTGCTTGGTACAAATCACGTGAAATCTTTTGGAAAATCTTACCACGCTTAGCATCTTGGGCGTTCTTACGTCCCTGAATGTTATGCCATTTTGAATGTCCTGACATTACTGACTCCTCTTTTCTTTATTAGTGTAATACAAACAGATAAATTTTAGCAAATATTTATCCTTAATTCAAGGTCAATAGCGAGGTCGCTATCGCCGTTTTACTAATTGTAAAATAAATAATCCAATTCCTACGCCAGCCATAAGCAAAGAACCACTAAAGGCCTGCTGCTGAAAGTCGTTGGCAACTTGAACAATAAACGGGCTTAGATCAGCTTGATATTGTCCAGCTTGAATAGCTAACGTGTGGGCAACTAATATAGTTATCGTATATAAGATAGAAGCAACAATACAAATCCAGCTAAAGCTTTTAACAAAATGTCGTTGCCATAACCCCCTAATAATCAACAATACAAGACTGATTAAACTAATAACTAAAATAACATTAACACAGGTTTTAGCTATCTTTATTCCTGTAATCAATTGACCAACTTCAGGGGTATTTAACTGACTATTAACAATCGAATTAATATTATTTGTCACGGCAGAAGAACTACCTGCCGGAAGCATTGAAGTTGATAGGCCATATTGCGCTAATTGGGAATCGACAGATGAACTAACACTGTTGACTACTGAGGAGAGGTCTAGATTAATTTTTTCTCCAGCATAGATTTGATCAACTGCCTGTGTGATTAACTTATCAGTATCACTCTTCTTTAAGACTGACGTTGAAATCCCGTATTGCGTCAAACTACTATTAACCTGGCTCATCATTATAGACTCTAATGATGAACTGGTTATTTCTTTTTTTACAAAATTGGGGTTTAACAACGTAACATTAAGTAGTAATCCTAATGCCAATAAAGTTAAACAAATAATACCCCATAATCGAAAAAGGAAATGGTGCCTTGGCGGTGTTTTTGTTACCGGTTCTTCAACTGTTTCTGTTTCTTGACGTTGTGCTCGTAATTTGCTCCGGGTTGTCACAACAAATCACAACCTACTTACGAGTTGACTGCCGTTCAACAAAGCCATGATCCAAGATAACATTCTTTTCGTCATCGTTGCTATCATCGCCGTCCATCAGCTTAGTAAGCAACCGCATTGAAATTGCACCAATATCATAAAGCGGTTGAGTAATCGAAGTAATCGTTGGACGAACAAGTTTTGTATACTTGGTGTCATTTGATGAAACCAATTCAAAATCATCTGGAACTTTAATGCCAGCGTCTGTCAAACCGTTGAGAAGTCCTGCTGCCAAACTATCATCGGTAACATAAGCAGCTTTAATTCCCTTCTCAATAATTTCCTTAGCTTTTGCATATCCTGCTTGATATGAACCATCTGTTTCAATTACCAGTGAATCATCAAAATCTTTATTACCATCAGCTAGTGCGTCTTTATATCCACTTAGCCGATCGCCGCTATTAATTGAGTACTGTAAGGGTCCAGTAATATAAGCTACTTGTTCAGCACCGCGTTTTAGCAGAAATGCTGTTGCTTCTTTTGCTGCAGCCTGGTAATCAATCCGTACACTTGGTAAGGAATCATCATTAACAACTGAACCAGCAACAACTACGGGGGTATTGGTACTTGCAAATTCATTCTTTAGTTCATCTGATACATCATGACCCATAAAGATAATTCCATCAACCTGCTTAGCGAGCAAGTTTCTAACAACTTTAAGAATCTTCTCATCATCAGAATCAGAATTAGTCAAGATAATATTATACTTGTACATTGAAGCAACATCATCAATTCCTAATGCCAATTCTGCAAAATAAGGATCAGTGATATCAGGGATAACAACCCCGACCGTTGTCGTCTTTTTAGAAGCTAAGCCACGCGCAACCGCATTAGGGCGATAATTCAACTGCTTAATCACATCTAAAACTTTTTGTCTAGTTTCTGGTTTTACGTTTGGATTGCCGTTAACTACCCGCGAAACAGTAGCCATTGAGACACGAGCTTCTCGGGCAACCGTATAAATTGTTACTGATTGTTTTTCCATAAGATAGCCCTTTCTTTATTGGTATAATCTGTTTTCATATTTTTTCATAACTTAGTTAATATAGCAGATTTATCCTTAATTGGCAAACGTTTCCAACTATTTTTTTGCATTCATAACAATATGTTATAATATTTGCAACCTTTTTTAGGAAGTGAATATATTGACAAAACTTAATCAATTACAAGAAGCCTTAAATGCTAAAGGTCTTGATGCGGCTTACATTAGTGATCCAATGACAATTAACTATTTAACTGGTTTTTATAGCGATCCGGTCGAGCGAATTCTTGCATTAATTCTTTTTTCAGATAATGAACCATTTTTATTTGCCCCAGCTCTTGAAGTTGAAGCAATTAAAGACACGGGATGGAAATACCCAGTGTACGGTTACCTTGATCATGAAAAAACCTTTAATCTAATTGCTGACCATATTCACCAAATGGCTGGTTCACCACGTAACTGGGGAATTGAAGGCGAATCGTTAACCGTTGACCGGCTCCGAGCTCTCGAAACGGTTCTTCCCGATGCTAAATTTAATACTGATCTTTCCCCGCTTATTGCGCAAATGCGGATGATTAAAAGTGCAGACGAAATTGCGAAATTAAATGAAGCTGGGAAGTGGGCTGATTTTGCGTTTAAAGTCGGCTTTGAATCAATTCAAGTTGGTAAAACCGAGCAAGAAATTGCAGCAGACTTAGAATATGCTCTTAAGCAGCATGGAATTAATAAAATGAGCTTTGACACTCTTGTTCAAGCCGGTCCTCATGCAGCCGAACCACATGGCGCAACTTCAAGCAATAAAATTGAGAATAACCAGTTAGTTCTTTTTGACCTTGGAACAATTGTTGATGGCTATATTAGTGATGCTTCTCGAACAGTTGCTGTTGGAGAATTAAATGAGAAGCAACAAGATATCTATCAGGTATGTTTAGAGGCCCAATTAGCTGCTCAAGATGCTGCTAAACCTGGAATGACTGCCGAAGAACTAGATAAAGTTGCTCGTGATATTATTACCGCCGCCGGATATGGCGAATACTTCATTCATCGTCTAGGTCATGGAATGGGAAGCAGCGAACATGAATTTCCATCAATCATGGAAGGAAACCAGCTGGTCTTAGAGCCAGGAATGTGCTTCTCAATTGAACCTGGTATTTACATCCCCGGTTTTGCCGGTGTACGAATTGAAGACTGTGTTCATATT
Source organism: Limosilactobacillus caviae (assembly GCF_014635905.1). Lineage (GTDB taxonomy): Bacteria > Bacillota > Bacilli > Lactobacillales > Lactobacillaceae > Limosilactobacillus > Limosilactobacillus caviae. Next base: position 244,222 of record NZ_BMDS01000003.1, on the reverse strand, counting down.
ACAGAAAACGGTTGTGAACCATTTACCCATACAACTAAAGAACTACTGACTTTCCCTAAATAAAAAAGCTGAGAAAATTTTCTCAGCTTTTTTATTTATTATTTATCGCTATCTTCGACTTCATTTTGACTTGCTTTTTCGTCATTAGAAATTGACTGCTTTGAATCACTAGTAGCGTCAATAATAATATCATTATTATCTTCTTCTGCTTCTTTATTCTTTGCTAGTTCTTCTCGAATGTCAGCAGTTTGTTTATCGAAGTCATCGTTAGTCATGCGATTAACTACTTTATTTGCACTATCTTTTACTTTTCCCGTAACATTATTAACTGCATCCGCTGCTCCACTCATTTTGTCATTCAAATTAGAATCACTCATCAGATCGTCAACGATGTCTAATGCGTCTAAAGTATAATCAGTTACATAATCAGCAACTTTGTTAAACTTTTCATCGAAACTTTGCTTTAAAGCCTCTTTTTTAGCCGGCGCCATTCTTTTCCAAGCGGCATAGGTAGCGGCTCCTCCTAATAACATTCCAGCAAGTAACTTTTTACTCATTATTTGTCATTCCTTTCTTTTGCTTTCGGTGCTGTCTAAATTTATTAAATGCATCTAAAATAATTGTTTTACCTGCAATCTTAAAGATACCCCGATCTAATTGCCGTTTTTCATGACGAATCCGGACCTTATCTACCATTTCTTGAAGTGAGGCATTCACTTCTGAAACGCTTTGACTTACATCAGCAACTGCTTTAACAGCAGGATCTAATTGCTCGGATTTATGATTAATATCATCCAGCAACGTATTCGTATTACTTAATACATCTTCCATTTCTTGACTAAGATAATGAACATCACGCGTTAAAGTTGTTATACTCTTATTTGTCTCTTTCATTGTCTTACTCAATTGATTCAACAGGATACATGCAAAAATGACTAAGATTAGGAATGCGATTGCCGCGATCAACCCTGCCAACTGGGCAAAAGTCATCTGATAATCCCTCCTTTAGTTTCCAAATTAGTTATTCAATACTAAGAATATCATAAAACAAAGAAAAACGATAATCTAGTGTAGTCGACAAAAGCTTGTCTTCCCTGTTAGAATAATTATTAGTATTTTTTAGGAGGTTATTATGATCACTGGTGTCGCTTCATTTACATCAAAACAAATGGAACAGCTAAAAAAGGCCTTTACAAATTTATCCTGGCACGAAATTTCACAACAGCTTTTAAGTAAATTTCTCTTAATTGTCGTTACGTTTGTCTTATTTTTAATAATTTTATGGCTGGGCCGCGTAATTATCGTTCATCTTTTTCAAGAATCAAAAAAATATAATGTTCTTAAAAACAGCAATCGGATGGCAACGGTAAAAACCCTAGTATTAAATATTTACCGTTATACTTGCTATTTCTTCTTGCTATATGCCATATTATCTGAAATCGGCGTTCCGGTTGGGACATTAATTGCCGGAGCCGGGATTTTCAGTTTAGCATTAGGTCTTGGTGCACAAAGCCTTGTTAGCGATATCGTTACCGGTTTTTTTATTTTGCTTGAGCAACAATTAGACGTTGGTGATACTGTTCAAATTGGTCAAATCAAGGGGACTGTAACTGCTTTGGGGATCCGAACTACCCAGGTTACTAGTTCTGATGGAACACTTAATTTTATTCCTAATCGCAATATTACCATCGTCCAAAACCTATCGCGAAATAATATGGTCAGCAATATCGATATCCATATAACTTCAAAGACCCCTCTTAATAGGGTAGAAGAAATTATTACGCAGGTTAATAAAAAGCTGGTACCGCAAATAAAGGCGCTGCAGCTGAAGCCCGTTATTGTAGGACCAGTCGTAACTCCAGACGGAACATTGGTCTTTCGGGTAACGATTACAGCAGTTAGCGGAAAACAATCAACCGTTGCAAGCCGCTTCTTGGCAGCCTACCTCAAAGAATTACGAACAAATAATATTCCAATTGCCTGGGAGGGAATGACAAATGAGCATTAAATTAATTGCCACTGATATGGATGGAACATTTTTGCGTGATGATCACACATATAACCATTCATTATTTAATAAAGTATTTCGGCAGCTTGAACGTCATAATATTTTCTTTGTTGCTGCCAGCGGGTCAAGCTATCCCCGTCTACAACGCGAATTTAAGGATTATACCACTAAAATGGGGTTCATTTCCCAAAACGGTTCAGTTATTCATCTCGGTAATAAGCTTTTTAAGTCTTTCCCTATTAATCAAGAAGCTTTAGCACGGGTTATCCATGTTCTAGATCGTTTCTATGGTCCTAATGACATTAACCAGCTCGTAATCTCAACAAGTGAAAAATCGTATGTTGATCAAGGGATGAGTCCGCATGATTTTGAAATTGTTAAGCTATTCTATGAGAATGTCGAACGCGCCCCTGATATTCGCAAAATTTTTAGCCAAAAATCCAATGATGACTTTACAAAGATTTCAATTAATTTTGCTAATCATATTAATCTCAAAAAAGTAGCAGCAACTTTAGACGGCTATTTGCCACCATCGTTAATTATGGAAAATTCGGGCTTTAATACCGACCTTATCGGTAATGCTGTCGCTACCAAGCAAAATGCTCTTTCAATTTTACAAAAGCACCTACATTTAAAGCCAGATGAAATTGTTACTTTCGGTGATAATGAGAACGACTTAGGGATGTTAGCAATGACCAGTCAAAGTTATGCAATGAAAAATGCTCAACCAATTATCCAAATGCAAGCTGCACACACTACAAGAGCTGACAATAACCATGACGGGGTTTTACAAACTATCAACGACATAATTAAAAATAACCGGTAAATGAAAGCTGGAACCTTCCTTAAAAGCTATATAGCTATTCAAGGAAAGTCCCAGCTTTTTATTTACCAAAAGTATGTACTGTATAATTAACAGCCTTTAAGACTTCTCGTCGTGTCACAATTCCGCAAAAGTAGTTTTCATCATCAACTACCGGTAAAAATGATTGATCTATTAAAAGGTGTAAATTTTCTTCAATATCTGTCGGATCTTTTATTACCGGAGCATCTGTTTGCATAACATCAGCTACTACCAATTCATTTAAGCGGTCAACATTAATTCGTTGGGTTTCTAATAACTGATCTGTAATCATCGCCAAAGAAATCTGCCCGCAATAATGGTTCTCGTTATCAATTACGATAATTTTGGCGTAACGATCTTTCGTTAGTACTAAAAATGCATGATCTAAACTATTACTCTGATTTACCGTTGCGACTAAACTTGCTGGAATCATGAACTTTTGCTTATTTTTCAACAATAGAGTCTGCAAACGCTGATCAATCACAAAAATACACTCCTTTATTTACGGCTAAACTCACAATGTAAGGACGGAATAGTGCTCATTTGCCGGTCATAATAGTCAACAATAAACTTATCAGCCCGTGCATCGATAATTGCAAAGGTCCCGCCAATGCTAGCATATTGTCCACGGGGAAAGCTAATACTGCCGGGATTGACGATTAACATATGGTGATCATAAACTGCACCTAATTGATGCGTATGACCATAGCACACAATTGAAGCGTCTTTTTCTTCACCCGCAAGCATTAGCGGTGTTAGTGAAAAATTAACCCGTTGCAAATGGCCGTGAGTGATAAAGATTGTTTCCTTGCCTTCATCAATAGTTAATTCATTAGGATATGATAGCCCATAGTCATTATTTCCCTTTACGGCCTTAAAATTACTCATAGGTTCTTCAGCAGGATTCAATTCGGAATCACCGCAATGAACCATCAAATCAACTTTATCCCGCATTGTTTGAACAATTTCAGTCAAAATTTTATCTTCACGATGATTATCACTTACAACTAGGATTCTCATTTTATTCCCACCAATCATCAAATTGTTTCATGAAGCTCCGTAACGCTTTCCCACGGTGGCTTATTTGGTTCTTTTGCTCTGCCGTTAACTGTGCCATTGACTTGCCAAGCTCATCTACATAAAAAAGCGGATCATAACCGAAGCCATTCTCACCAGTTAATTGGCGAAGAATATGCCCATCAACACGACCGTTAGCAACTAACTTTGTGCCATCTGGTTTTACACCGACAATAGTAGTATGAAAATGGGCTGTTCGCTGTTCATCAGGAACGTTTGCTAAATTTTTTAAGAGTTTAGCGTTGTTAGCCGCGTCATCATGATCACCTGCATACCTAGCTGAATATACGCCCGGTGCACCATTTAAGGCATCGACTACTAATCCAGAATCATCAGCCATAACAGGCAACCGCAACTTTTTAGCCGCAGTTTCAGCCTTAATTGTCGCATTTTCTTCAAAAGTTGCACCATTCTCATCAATTGATATCGGTGAAAAATCTGCAAGAGTTTTAACTTTAATTCCTAGTGGCACAAGCATCTTTTGATATTCACTCGCCTTACCCGCATTCTTAGTTGCAATTACAATTGTTTTCATTTTAGCCTTCCTCATTTAATCTAATGTGATCACATTTAGTATAACCATTAGGCAGCCATTTTTGTGCACCAGCAATTAACTCATTAACATCACCCGTGGAATAGAGATCAATAATCGGTGATAGGTTATTACTTAATCGTTTTTCACTCGTCAATAGGTTTCTAGCTTGGCGAATTGTTTCAAAGGCTGGATCAATTAATTGGACATTTGCGCCAAGTTTATTACTAATTTCTTTTTGTAAAAACGGAAAATGGGTACATCCCAAAATCAACGCTTGGATCGCTTGACCATCAAAGACCTGCAATTCTTTATTTACCGCGTCTTGTGCCATTATTGTCCCTGTTTGACCATGTTCAACAATTGAAACTAATGGTTGGGTAGGATGGCTAATAACCGTCACTGATGGGTCAAGCTTAGTCAATGTTTTTTTATATGCGCCATTTTTAATGGTTGATTCTGTTCCAATAACACCAATTTTGTCATACTGGTGTTGAACAGCTGCCCTGGCCCCCGGCTCAATTACACCAATCACTGGAATTGGCAATTGTTCCTGAAGAAGTTGAAAAGCCGCCGCGGTTGCCGTGTTACAAGCAATTATCATTAGCTTTACTTTCTTAGTTACAAGAAACCTACCAATTCGTAATGCTAATTTTTGAATCTGCTCCCTTGTTTTAATCCCATATGGAAAATTTCCTTGGTCACCAACAAAAATAATAGATTCATGGGGCATTTCTTCCCGCAGGACACGAATTACAGATAGTCCGCCTAAACCTGAATCCATAACCCCGATTGGTCGATTATCCATTTGTTCCACCTCGTTAAATTCATTAAAACGTTAAATCCTTGAAACTATATTATCCGTTTCTATACAAGATTTTGCAAGTTTTTCAGGTTTTCCACTATTAAGATCTTAATTTTTAAGTATAATAATAATGATTGCTAAAAAGGAGCGAGTTGATATGAGTCAGAAATTGTATAATCAGTTAATAGCAAGCCATCAAGGATTGGGTGTCGGTACAATGCGGGACGTCATTTTACCAGCCATTTTGGGGAAGGAAACCGATGAAATGCTATATTGGATCGGCAAAGATCTTGCTCGAGTATACCCAGTTGCTACAACTGAAGATTTAATACACCTAACTAATCAACTCGACTTTGGACGATTAGCATTGCGAAAGAAAAGTAACACCTCACAAGTATGGCGGCTTTCCGGAGTAATTGTAAAAGAACGAATTCAACGTAACGAAGAAGAAACCTCCTTTGGTTTAGAATGCGGATTTCTTGCTCAAGAGATAGAATTTCAACTCGGGACGGTTGCAGAAGCAAAAATTTTTGACCGTCACCGTGATTACGTTGAGATTCTTATCCAAAATGATCCGCAAAATTCTGCTGATAATGAACGGTCTGAAATGGTAACATTCATCAACATTGACCGTCCTGATTCTGAAGAAGAAAAGCCTAAAAAAGAAGGACGTCATTCATTGTTAAAACTGAAGAGAAAAGAAAAAAAGTAGGGAATAAAATTATATCCCTACTTTTTGTTTTCTCTTAATAAATTTTTAGTCAACATATTGTTGTAAAATCTGCTTCAATTGATCTTCACTATGGTAGCCAACTACTTGGTCAACTACTTGTCCATTCTTCTTAATCATTAATGTTGGGATACTCATAATCCGAAACTGTTGTGCTGTTTCTGGATTTTGGTCAACATCCATCTTAAAGAAATTGACATCAGTCATCTTATCTGACAATGCCTCTACAACTGGTGATTGCATTCGACAAGGTCCACACCAGGTTGCCCAGAAATCGATTAAGTCGACCCCGGTTGCAGTATCTTGTTCAAAGGTTTGGTCTGTTGTTACATTTACAGCCATTTTCTATTCCTCCTTTGTTCTTCTTACTGTTATTCTAACAAATCACTTCTTAAATGTCATTTAGGTTGCTTACTTTTTTATAGTAAGCAATTATAAATTAACAATTGTTGCTCCATCGCCACCAGCATTAGGCGCAGCATACGAGAATGATTTAACGCGCGGATTACTCTGGAGGTATTGCTGGGTACCTTTGCGAAGCGCACCAGTTCCCTTTCCATGAATAATCGTTACTGTTGAGAGATTATTTAACAATGCATGATCAATGAAATTACTTAGCTCACTCATTGCTTGTTCATAGCGGTGCCCGCGTAAATCAAGACGTGCCGATGTTTTTCTTGTCTGAGTTGTCCTAACAGCAGCCCTTGGGCGTTTCCTTGCTTTTTTTTCGCGTGGCAAATCTTTTTTAGCTACCTTTTCTAAGTTATTCTCATCAATCTCCATTTTTAGGATACCAATTTGAACCTCCCACTTATGGTTTCCACGTTTAGATAATAATTCACCATATTGACCATATGATTTTACCAACACCACGTCACCCTTATGCAAGTCATGCTTTTGCTTAGCCCGTTGCAAAACCGAATTATGCTGCAAGCGTGGATTATCACGATGAAGAGCGTTTAATTGACCTTGCGCATCAATTAATTCATTTTCTTTCACATTACCGCCTTGTTGGACTTCCAATTGACGTAAATGATGAATAATTCGGTCAGCTTTTTTCTTAGCCATCGATACTTGATGGTTCGCTTTTGAACGCGCTTGTTCATACAGCTTATCACGTTGTTCGTTAAACCGCGTTAGTTTCTCATCAAGCTCTTGCTGAACCTGCTTATTTTTAGCTACTAACTTTGCTAGCCTTTCACTTTCTTCACGCGCTTTTTTCCGCTGCTCTACTAAATCACCAATCATGTTATTGAGATCTTGACTATCATCACTAACTAAAGTTCGAGCCTCGTCAATAATTTGGGAATCAATCCCTAACCGTTGCGCAATTTCTAGCCCGTTTGAACGTCCCGGAATGCCCAGTAATAATTTATATGTTGGCTTAAGGGTTTCTTGATCAAACTCCATACTTGCATTAATCGTTTTTGCCCGATCATATCCATAGACTTTTAGTTCTGGATAGTGGGTTGTAATTACCACCATCGCACCCTTACTACCAATATCATCGAGAATTGCCATTGCCAGTGCTGCCCCTTCTTTAGGATCAGTTCCTGCACCAAGCTCATCTAGCAGGACTAAACTACGGCTTGTAATCTGTTCAAGGATTGCCTTTACCCCGTCCATATGACCAGAAAAAGTACTCAGGTTTTGCTCTAATGATTGTTCATCCCCAATATCAGCAAATACATTATCAAAAATTCCAATCGTGCTGCCTTCATCTGCGGGAATGAATAGTCCTGATTGACCCATCAATTGAATTATTCCTAGCGTCTTAAGCGTAATCGTTTTACCACCGGTGTTAGGACCTGTGATAATAATAGCCTGATAGTCTGCACCGATTTTAATGTCGTTCGTAACTACCCGTTTGGGATCAATCAATGGGTGACGTGCTTTTCGTAGTAACACATGATTCTCTTTGCTCAACACCGGTAACGTTGCCTTGTTGTCATGAGCCCAGCGTGCCTTAGCATTAATAAAATCAAGATGACCAAGTATTGTTTCATTTTGTCCAATATCATGACGATAAGGAGCAATCAACTGTGACAATTCAATCAATACTCTCCGCATTTCTTGCCGCTCTTCTATCTGCGCTTGGCGTAACCGGTTATTAGTTTCAACAACGGCTGCCGGTTCAATATATAAGGTTTGACCACTAGCACTTTGATCATGTACAACCCCGCCAAATTTATTCCGATACCGAGCTATTACCGGAATAACATAGCGGTCATTGCGCATGGTAATAATTGGATCACTTAAATATTTTGCATTCTTCCCATGAGTATATTTTTCCATTTGCTCATGAATATCTGATTCCGTTTGACTAATTAACTGACGAATGCCGTGAAGCTTGGCGGATGCTTCATCATTTATCCGCCCATCAGGATCAATCGAACGAACTAACCGCTGGGTAATTGATGGAATGGTAACCAGTTGATCAACCTGCGCATTTAAAACGCGAAGTTTAATTTTTTTCTCCCGCATTTGATCAAAAAAGTTTTTAACACTCATACTGGTTTGCAATACTTTAGTAATCTGGGCCAATTCTGTTCCATTCAAATTTGCCTTAATTTTTAAACGTTTCAACTGGGGCTTAATATCAGCTAATTGCGGAATAGGGATTCCATCTTCCAGTCTTAAAATATCCGCACCGTCAGTAGTTTCCGTTAAAAGTTCTTTAACAGCTTCATAATTAGTTTGCGGAACAAGCTGCATTAATTCGCGACGTCCGGCTGCAGAAACCAGATATTGCGCAAGCTGCCCTTTTATTCGATCAAACTCTAATGTCTCTAAAATTTTGTTATTCATTTTATCCTCCCTGTACTAGCGTATTAATTATTAAATGCGCTATTCCTGGTGTTTGATTAATCATAAAACGTGCTAACTCTGAATTTGCCATTTGCATTTGCCACCAGCCAGCTGGAAATAACTGCATAATAAGTAGGACAACATAGATAATCATATAACCAATTAAAAATGAGATTACCCCACCAGCCAGTTTATCCACCGTTCCAATTACCGGGATCTTTTTTATCCAGTTTAGCTGACGAATTCCCCAATGGCAAAGAATCGAAACAATCGTAAAAATGATCATAAAAGCAATCCCATTATAAAAGAAGAGACTGCTATTTACATTTGACAGTAAATTATCTGAAAAAGTTGCTGACGTTCCAATGTCAGGCAACATTGACTTTAACCACCCGCCAATTAACTGTGTACCTTGTCGTGCAACTAACCACGCAATAATATAAGTCCCCAGCATTAAGATCATCGTAAACAGCCCTCGACGATGACCATTAGTAAAACACCCAATTAAAATCAAAATAATAAAGGTTGTTAAAACCATTCTTATAATCCTTTCATTTTCTTAGTAAAGAAAAAGGACTGTGACAAATCGTGTCTACAGTGCCCTTTGGTTAATAATTTAGTTATCTTATGTCGTAATTTTAATTAAGCCTTAAAATTACCGTCATTATCGAGGAAAGTATTTAACACTTCTTCAACCATGTCCCATTCTTTATCATCCTCAATTGGAACAAGGTCTTGTCCATCTCCATCTTCATTATCAGCGACAATGTAAGCTTGGATATCAACAGATTCATCATTTTCCTGTTCAGCTGGATAAATAAATATATAAGATTTACCATAATCATCTGAATCAAACGTGAACAATTCCTTAAACAATTGTTCATTACCATTCTCATCAATTAATGTAATCATACTTTCGTCATTTTCTTGTTGTTTACTCATATTAATCCCTCATTTTAACTTTGTCACAAGACGGCCATGGCGGTCCAAATAGCTTTGTAAAATGAAAGTTGCCGCAACTTCATCAATAACCTTTTTTTGCTTAGCACGTGAAATGTCTGCTTCCTCAACTAACATTCGGTGAGCCTCAACCGTCGTTAAACGTTCATCTTGAAAGTCAATTGGAATATCTGGAAAACGTTGTTGTAATAACTTACCGTAGTGTTGAGAAGCTTCGACACGAGGACCCTCAGTATTATTCATATTTTTAGGGAGTCCAATTACAAAGCCAGCTACTTGCTCTTTTTTTACTAATTCGGCAACGCGATCAATCCCAAAAACCTCATTTTCTTCGTCAATTGGAATAATCTCAACAGCCTGCGCCGTCCAGCCAAGCGGATCGCTAACTGAGATGCCAACTGTTTTAGAGCCAACGTCTAATCCCATTAGTCTCATTTGGTCTCACCATTATTCTTTAGGTATGACCGAACAAGCTCTTCAATAATTTCGTCGCGTTCATGTTGACGAATCAAGTTACGTGCATTATTTAAACGCGGAATGTATGCGGGATCACCAGATAAAAGATAACCGACAATTTGATTAATTGGATTATAGCCCTTTTCTTCTAATGATTCATAAACCGTCTTTAATGTTTGCTTAATATCTTCTTGATGTTCCTGACCAAAATCAAAGAACATCGTTTTATCATTTGTAGCCATCAATCGTCACCTCCAGATATTCTTTCAACCACTAATTTTACTATATTCTGATTCAAATCACAATTTACATTTGTCAATTGTAAGTAAACAGTAATATATTAACAAAAAGCAAAGATAAGGCTGAGAAAAAAATTTTCCTCAGCCTTATCTCTCATTACCTACCTGTTATAAAATCAGATATTTATTTATCTAAATATTCCTTGGCTTGGCTTAATGCGTCCTTAATTCCAGCTGGATTCTTTCCCCCAGCTTGAGCTAAATTAGGACGACCGCCACCGCCACCATTGATAGCTGGTGCAATTGCCTTAATTAAATCACCGGCTTTTAACCCATCCTTAATTTTGGCATCACTTACGGCTACCAACAGATTTGCTTTTCCATCATTAGCTGTTGCGAGTACTAAGACATCTGATAATTCTTTTGACCGCCAAGTATCAGCAAGTTGTCGTAATTGTCCCATTCCTGCAACTTGAACCTCAGCAGCAATCAAGCTTCCGTTCTTAGTTGATTGGATATTTTCAAAAACATTGTTTGCTTGTTGAGCAGCAATCTTAGCTTGAAGTGCTTCATTTTGCTTTTGTGCTTCTTTTAATTCATTTTGAAGCGTTTCTACCTGGTGAGGAACCTCTTTAATCTGAGCAACTTTCAAACTAGCAGCACTCTTAGTTAGGAGGTCATCACGATCTTGAAGATACTTAAAGGCATCACTAGATGTTACGGCTTCAATCCGTCGTACACCTGCACCGACCCCTCCTTCAGAAACGATCTTAAAGAGGCCAAGCTCATTCGTGTTCTTTACATGATCCCCGCCACAAAATTCTGTATTAAAGTCACCAATTTTTACAACGCGAACCTTATCACCATATTTATCTGAGAATAAGGCGATTGCGCCCATTTCCTTAGCAGAGTCAATATCAGTTTCAACAGTCTTAACGGGAATTTCCTTCCAGATTTGTTCATTAACCATGTTTTCAACCTTTTTAAGGTCTTCTGCCGTTACCTGACCAAAGTGGTTGAAGTCAAACCGTAAGTAATGTTCTTCAACTAATGAACCAGCTTGTTGCGTGTGACCGCCAAGAACATTCCGTAAAGCTTGATCAAGGAGGTGGGTTGCCGTGTGGTTCTTTTCAATTTTAAGGTGACGAATACGGTCTACCACTAATTTGTAGCGCGCACCCTTTTTAATTGGTGCAGTTAATTCTACACGGTGAAGATTTTGTTGGTTTGGTGCATGCTGAACATCAACAACACGACCAACTTTTTTACCGTAGTTATCAATAATGTCACCAGTATCAGCAACTTGACCACCCATTTCAGCATAGAATGGTGTAACATCAAAAATTAATTCAATATTCTGATCGCCAGGTTGAGCCTCGTCAGCTTGCTTGCCATCATGTGCCAATCCAATAACTTTTGCGTTATCAACAGTCAAATCAGTATAACCGACATACTTACTATCTTCCTTAAATGAAGTCCATAAGTCCGTTTGAACACCCATGCCATTATCCATATCCCGAGCGTTCCGTGCGCGGTTCTGCTGTTCAGTCATTGCTGCTTGGAATCCTTTTTCATCAACTGTTAAGCCTTCATCTTCAGCATATTCTTTAGTCAATTCGATTGGAAAACCATAAGTATCATAAAGTTTAAATGCTGTTTGACCATCGATTACATTCGTCTTATTTTCTTTAGCTTCCGCAATCACATTATTCAAAAGATTTAATCCGCCGTTCAATGTTGCACTAAAGCGGTCTTCTTCAGATTTAATGACTGAAGCAATGTAATCAGCATTTTTGAGGACATCAGGATAATAATCTTCCATGATTTTACCAACTGTTGGTACCATCTTTGCCAAGAAAGGCTCATCAATGCCAAGCTTCTTTCCTGCAACAACCGCCCGGCGAAGCAAACGACGGATAACATATCCGCGGCCAACATTTGATGGTAAAGCACCATCACCAATTGCAAAGGTAATCGTCCGAATATGGTCAGCAATAATCTTAAATTGGATATCATCTTCTTTATTTTGACCATACTTCTTACTACCGCTAAATTTCTCTGCCTGCTTAATCAATGGCATAAATAAGTCGGTTTCAAAGTTAGTCGGGGCATTTTCAAAGATAGAAACAACCCGTTCAAGTCCCATCCCCGTATCAATATTTTTATGCGGAAGCGGTTCATAGGTATCTTCTGGCGTGTGGTTGAACTGGCTGAAAACAATATTCCAGATTTCAAGGTAGCGTTCATTTTCACCACCAGGGTAGTTTTCTGGATCATCATCAGCTAAATTATTGAATTCTTGTCCCCGGTCGTAAAAAATTTCAGTATCAGGACCAGATGGACCCTGACCAATATCCCAGAAATTATCCTCATCAGCAATTAAGTGATCTTCAGCAACGCCTACTTCCCGCCAACGGTTATAAGCATCGTGATCTTTAGGGTAGTAGGTAATATATAGACGTTCAGGATCAAAGCCGAACCATTCATCGCTTGTTAGTAATTCCCAAGCCCATGGAATTACTTCATTTTTAAAGTAATCACCGACAGAGAAGTTTCCAAGCATTTCAAACATTGTATGGTGGCGTGCAGTCTTTCCGACGTTTTCAATATCATTAGTCCGAATACTCTTTTGCGAACTTGTCATTCGTGGATTATCAGGAACAACTTTCCCATCAAAGTACTTCTTCATCGTTGCCACACCAGAGTTAATCCAGAGTAATGTTGGATCATTTACCGGCACTAATGATGCGCTCGGCATAACCTTATGACCATGCTCTTCAAAGAATTTTAAGTACATCCGTCGTACTTGCGCGCTATTCAGTTTTTTCAGCTCTTTCATCAAATCGCCCTTTCTAAAACAAAAACCACCATTGCGAATCAGAGACGCCGAACTGACGCGGTACCACTCTGCTTGCAACGATGGAAGTCGTTTACCTCTTTACTTCTTGGTTTCCCAAGGCTAAATATTAAATTATCCGAATGGGGAGCACTATTACCAGAAAGTCAGCTGTCACACCTTCCCAGCTGTCTCTGAAACTTTCTATTAGTCATAGCATATCCCAAACGTGTCATATTATAACTAACAATCACTTTAAAATCAACGGGAATTTCGTTCACGGCGATGCTGCTTTTGCCGTGCTCGTTTGGCCTTACGAATTTTGTGCCGTAATTCAAGCTTGTATTTTTGCTGTTCGTCCTCTTTAATTGCCCTTTTAATTCGCTTTTTATACCCTGGCTTTACTTTTTTCTTTGTTTTTTTAACATAACCCTTCATTGACGGATCAAGCTCATTTTTGCGGTGCTTATAATGTTTTCGTCGGTTACGGTCATGCGTAGTAACTATTTGGCCATTTTTTAATTCTTTTGGAACAAATTTAACGCCACGGTCTTCAAGTTTAGCAATAAGATCATCTTCAGCGGGTGCATATAAGGTAATAGCCGTCCCTTTCATTCCATTTCGACCCGTACGACCAACCCGGTGGACAAAGTATTCAAGATCAGTTGGTAAGTCATCGTTGATTACTAATGATACCCCATCAATATCAATCCCCCGTGCTGCTAAATCGGTTGCAACTACGTATTGATATTCAAGATTATGAATCTGCCGCATGGTTCGTTTGCGGCGACGAGCTTCCAAGCCACCATGAATCATCGCTACCTTTAATCCCTGGTTTTCTAAGTATTGCGTTAATTCGACTACTCGTTCCTTCGTGTTAGCAAAAATTAAAGCAAGGTACGGTTCTCCAAGAGTCAGCAGGCGATAAATTAATTGGTTACGATCCTGTCCTTTAGTCGACATTAGCCAATTGTCAACATCTGGATTAATTACTGCTTCAGTTGGAATTTCTTCAACGACAGGATTTTCCATATATTTCTTCAAAAATGGTCGGAGCTTTTGCGGGATCGTTGCTGAGAAAACCATCATTTGAAGATCTTCTGGGAAGTGACTAGCAATTTGGTCAACTTCGTGTAAAAATCCCATATCTAAGGTCATGTCTGCTTCGTCTACAACAAACATTTTAGCAGTGTGAATATCTAATGCTTGACTCCTAATCAAATCTAATACACGGCCAGGAGTTCCAATTACCAGCTGTGGTTGTTTTCGGCTTAATTGTTCAATTTGGTGTTGTTTATCCGTCCCGCCCACGTAATTGTGAATTGTCAATGGGTGAGGTGCATACTTATTAAGTTGCTTTGCCGCATTATAAATTTGGTATGCCAATTCACGGCTAGGGGTTGTGATCACTGCCTGAACTGCTTGCATTTCTGGATTAATCTTTGAAAAAAGCGGTAAAAGAAAGGCATGTGTCTTCCCGCTACCAGTCGCTGACTGACCAACAACACTTCGGCCAGCCATAATTACTGGAATTACACTTTGCTGTACCGGTGTTGGCCGACGGAAGTTAATTTTTTGTATTGCTGTTAACAAGTATGGCTGTAACTTAAAATCAGCAAAATTTTTATCATTCATCCTTATTTCCCTTTCGTCTTTTGATTTGTATAACTTTGTGTTAATTGGTTCAGTTCATCAATTACCTGGTTAATTTCCGCCTCATCTTTTGCCTTTGCGCCACTGGCAAGAGGGTGACCGCCTCCATCATGATTCTTAGCCAGTCCGTTGATTGTTGGACCCTTTGAACGAAGACGAATACGGTAATGACCATCTTCTTGTTCCACAAAAATAGCCCACGCCGTAACATCATGAATTCGACCTGGTAAAGATACGATTGCAGATGTACCTGCTTCTGTTAAACCAAACCGTTCTAAAATTTCATTGGTTAAAATAACATAAGCTGCTCCATTATCTAAAATTTTCAAATTATCGTAAACATACGCTGATAACCGTGCCACTGGCAAAGTAATTTCATTTTCATGCTGGCTTATTTCCGCCGCATTTGCCCCCGCTGCCATTAATGAACCTGCAACCAACATTGTCCGTGGGGTTGTTGCGGGATAAAGGAAGCGACCTGTGTCACCAATAATCCCCGCATATAATGCATGGGCGGCTTTTTTAGGAAGAGTTAGCTCTTTTGCGAACCGCTGATAAAAACTATAAATCATTTCAGAACAGCTAGAAGCATCCGGTTCAACCCACATGATATCACCAAACGGTTCATCATTAGGGTGGTGGTCGATTTTGATTAACTCATCACCATTATCAAAACGCCGATCGTCTATTCGTGGGGCATTAGCTGTATCCGTGACAATCACTAATGCATCGTCAAAAGTTTGGTTGTCAACCGTATCCATTTCACCAATCCAGTCAAATCCTGAAATATGCTTGCCGACAACATAGATCTGTTTATATGGGAATGAGGCACGCAAAATTTCTGCAAGTCCTACTTGTGAACCGATCGCATCTGGATCAGGGCGCTGATGCCGGTGAATAATTATCTTATTATATTTTTTGATTTGTTCAAAAATCGCTGTTAATGGATCTGCCATTATGCTATTCTCCTTACCCGAATAAAATTTAACACTATTCTTTAGTATAGCAATAAAAGAGATTAACAACCAAACAAAAAAGATGAAAATCTTCGCTTATTTACGACTATTTTCATCCTCATTCTTAGATTATTTTTCTTCGTTCTTCTTTTGCTCTTCATTAGCACTAGCGGCCGAAGTAGTTTCATTAGCAACACTATCAGCTGTTGCAGCATCAGCACTGTCTACTGCAGAGCTGGCAGAATCAGCTTCATTATTTTGTGGTGCTTCACTTGCTGGTGCATCGGCGCGCTTTACAACCCGTGCAATGGCAACCATATCAAAAGTAAGGTAAATTCCTTCACAGTCTAAAGTAACTGTCCGATCAGCTTTATTAATTGAATCAATCTTACCATGCATTCGGCCAATCGTTACTACTTCATCACCTGGGTGCAACTCGTTCATCATCTCTTGGTGTTCTTTACGTTGCTTTTGTTGTGGACGAATCATAAAGAAGTACATCAAAGCAACCATTAAGATGATTAAAATAATTGATGAGTAACTACTTGCATTGTTAGATGAAGCAGCACCAAGAACAAAACTACTCAAACTATTCACAGTCTATCCATCCCTTCAAAAAGTTAACTAATATTAACTTTAACAAACTTTATCATAAAAAGCTATATTCTCTATTGATTCTACAATAATTCTTGAACAAATCTTTTTATTTGATGATTTTTAATTGCTTGTCGCAAATTATTCATTAACTTATTTAACGTAAAAAGATTATGTTGAAGTAATAACTGCTCACCATAAAAACTATGATCAGCAACCAATGAATGAAGCAGCGCTCGTGAATAGCCTGCTTGACAGGTTGCACAAGAACATTGATTATCGATCGGCTGCGAATCAAAGCTAAAATGTTCACGGTCTAAATGAAGCGGTATTAATCTGTCGCCAACTAATACTATACCATTTGCCGCCTTTTTAGCCGCTAAGTCGCTGTCAATCAAATCTACTCCTGATAAAACGGCTTCTAGCATTTGCCTTAAAGTAACAGCAGTGTCTATATAGCGCGGCTGTATTGGCGATAACAAGGGCACAATTTCATTTATTATCCGCTTAAATTCGGCATTATTCAAATTGCCAGGAATACCACTAAGACGGTAACCCGCTAGTCCAGCTTGATCAACTGCTTGAACACTGCTTTTCCGTAACTTTTTTAATCCGCCGCCAGCAACAGTGCCAAAAGTTTGCTCTTTTACCGGGGTATTTAATGCTAACCAGTTAGCCGTTTGCTCTACGCCAACTTCAAGATCATCAACTGGGGCATAATAGTCGGTAGTCCGATCGAAACTCTGAAAAATATCTGCCCCCAAATCTTGTTGAACATGAAGGGCTGTTTCTGGTTGCCAAAATTTTAATTGACCTGTTGCCGGATCGTGAAAACGGACACCATCTCGCTTTTTTCCTCGTGGCTTTGCAAGACGGTAAGCATAGTCATTTTGTAAGTCAATCATTAGTAACCCTTGCCAATGGAATAATTGATGAAGGTCGCCTAATTTTTCGATTGTTGAATTATATTTTAGCCACCGCATCAGCCCAGCAGTTTTTAACGCTCTGACTCCCGCATGTTCCAATTGAGCAGGAGCTAATTTCATCAATTCATTTCCTGTGTAAACGAGGGCTGGCGTTTCAATTTGTCTTCCATTAACTTGTAAGCAGCCTGTTCGGGCAGTCCCATCATTATCTTTAATCGTAAACTTTATACTGCTCATAATCTTCCTCAACTATTTTTTCCTGATGGATATACAATTCCTAAATGCTCATAAGCTGCAGGAGTAACCAATCGGCCCCGTGGCGTTCGGCTAATAAATCCAATCTGCAAAAGGTATGGTTCATACATTTCTTCAATTGTATTAGTTTCTTCACCAATATTAGCCGCAATCGTCTTTAATCCTACTGGACCCCCATTGTAAAAGTTGATCATCGTTAGTAGCATCTTTCGATCAATTTCATCTAAACCACGGTCATCAACTTGAAGAAGAGCTAAAGCCTGCTTAACAATTGCCGAATCAATGCTTTGCTTTCCAGCAACTTGGGCAAAATCCCGAACTCGTTTTAATAACCGATTAGCAATTCGCGGGGTACCTCTTGAACGCAATGACAGCTCATGCGCTCCTTCATCTTGAATGCTCGTATGAAAGATTTTAGCAGAGCGGAAAATAATTTTTGTTAGTTCTTCTTGAGTGTAATAATTCATATGCTCAACAATACCAAAGCGGTCCCGCAATGGCGCTGAAAGCATCCCTGCCCGCGTTGTTGCACCAATTAACGTAAACGGCGGTAGCGGAAAATGAACGGGATGTGCGGTTGGTCCTTCGCCGATCACAATATCAATGTAATAGTCTTCCATTGCAGAATAAAGCATTTCTTCCACTACCTTAGGTAAACGGTGGATTTCATCAACAAACAAAACATCACCGGGTTTTAACTCGTTTAGTAAGGCAACCAGATCACCCGGCTTTTCAATTGCCGGACCACTGGTAGTTTTGATGTTAACCCCCATTTCATTTGCTATCACCATCGCAAGGGTTGTTTTCCCTAAACCTGGCGGGCCGTAAAGTAAAACATGGTCAAGAGCCTCTTCACGCGTTTGCGCTGCTTTAATATACACATTAAGTTCATGCTTTATCTTTGGTTGTCCAATATACTCGCTTAGCTTTTGCGGACGAAGAGTTACTTCAACTCTGCTCTCTTCTTCACCTGTTGAATGATCGGATAAAACATCATGATCATGCTCCACAATCATTGCACCTCCTAATTAAGCAGCCGTAATGCTTGCCGTAAATATTCATCCGTCGCCATTTTTTCTTCTTTAATCAAGCTCTTTTGTACTTTTTTGATGTCTCGTTCTTTATAGCCTAATGCTGCTAAAGCCTCCAAGGCATCTTTTAATTCTTGATTAACTTCAACGTCAACTGCTAACTGACTTGCGGCAAATAATGACCCGCTGCTTTCCTTACTCAGTTTATCACGTAAATCTAACACAATTTGAGAAGCAGTTTTTTTACCAATTCCCGGGAACTTAGTTAAGTAGCTAACATTATTATTAGCAATTGCATCCACTAATCCCTGGTGGTCAGGATTTGCCAAAATTGCTAAGGCACTTTTGGGACCGATACCTGAAACATTAATTAATTGCATAAATAAGTTCTTTTCATTTTGATCTTTAAAACCAAATAATGAAATATTGTCTTCACGAACTGCTTGGTAGACATATACTTGAACCTTTTTCTCCTTATCTTCCTGGTAAAGATAAGGATTAGCAACTAATAACTTATATCCTACCCCCTGCACATCAATAACGATATATTGCGGGGCAACAATTGAAACAAAACCTGTTAAGTATTCGTACAAAGCAGTTCCTCCTTAAAATTCGTGATCATCAAAATCATCAGCATACGGGGTATGTGAATCCTGAATTCTCTTAAACATTTTTTCCAAATCCTGATCATCAAAATGGACGGTAACAGGACGGCCATGAGGACAATTAAATGGGTTCTCGCATTGAGGCAACCGTTTTAAAAGGGCCTTTGCTTCTCGTTCATCAAGATGATGATTAGCTTTAATCGCTCGTTTACAACTCATCATGATTGCTGTCCTCATTCGAAATTCCTTAACTGTTAGCTTACCATTCTTAATTAGCCAATCAATCATTTCCTTAGCCGTATCTTCTTCCTGCCCCTCCTTAAACCAAGTTGGGTGCGACCGCAAAATAAAACTATTTTGACCGAATGACTCTAAATTCAAGCCGACCGCCGCTAAAGTATCTAGGTGCTGGGTAATAGTTAAAGCGTCAACAGTAGAATAGTTTAGGACAAGCGGTACTAAGAAATTCTGTTGGCTTGGACTCACTTCACCAATCTTTTGCCGATAATATTCATAGTTAATCCGTTCTTGGGCCGCATGTTGATCAATAATATAAAGTCCGTCACCTGCCTGGGCTAGCAAAAACGTTCCTTGCAGCTGACCAATATATTGCAGTTCAGGAAACCGATTCTGACTCTGATCAGTTTTATCATGGACGTCCAATTCAATGTTTTCAGGTTTCTTAGTACTCATTGGTGGCGTTGAGGTTGGAAACGGGGTAACGGTTCCTTCATTTTGGTAACGTTCATCAAATTTTTGCATCGCTGGTGTTCTTAAATCATTAACATCATGGATAACTATTGGTGCTGGAATTTCACTATCATGAGCGTCAGCTTTCGCAGGATTATCTGCAACTGGTGATACACCATTTGCTGCTACTTGTTCTTGAACGGGAACTGTTGAAATAGGATTGGCATGGTAAGCCGGTGATGCCTCTTTCAAGCGTCGATCCAGGTCGGCTATTTCATCATCATTCGGCATAAATTGATCTGCATCCACATTCGGAATTAAATTCTCTACTGCAATCCGCTTGCGAATTACTTTGGAAATTAATTTTGTTAATTGTTGTTCTTTGCTCAATCGGACTTCGCGTTTAGCCGGATGGACGTTAACGTCGACTAAAACAGGATCCAGGTCAATATTAATTACCGCCAATGGATAACGCCCAACCATTAACTTTGATTCATACCCTTGAATGATTGCCTTAGTTAACTCAAAATTACGAACATAACGGTGGTTGATCGTAATCGTAATATACTGTCGCGATGCCCGGGTTAATTCAGGTAAAGAAACAAAACCGCTTATTTTAAAATCATTATCCTCGCCTTTTACTTCTAACATTTTTCGTCCAGCTTGAACACCATAAATAGCTGCAACAACTTGTTGAAGGTTATTATTACCAGCCGAGCGGAATAGTTCACGGCCGTTATGGGTAAAGCTAAAAGCAACTGCTGGATTAGCCAGTGCCAACCGGTTAATAATATCCGTAATTCGTGCTAATTCAGTCTGTGGCGACTTAAGGTATTTCAACCGTGCCGGAGTATTAAAAAACAGGTCGGTTACTTTAATATCAGTTCCTTGGCGCGCTCCTGCCGGCTTCATAGCTAATTCTTTTCCGCCACGCAGGTGAATCATTGCACCCTCTTCTTGTCCAGCTTGAGCAGTAGTTAAAGTTACGTCAGCAACAGAAGCAATACTAGGTAAAGCCTCGCCGCGAAATCCCATTGTCTGGACCTTAAACAAGTCATGTCGTGAATTAATCTTACTGGTAGCATGACGATGAAAAGCAAGTTTAACATCTTCAGCAGCAATCCCATCACCATCATCGATTACTCGGACACTATCCAGTCCAGAATTTTCAACAATAATGTCAACACGGTGACTATGGGCATCAAGTGAATTTTCAACTAACTCTTTTACAATTGATGCCGGACGCTCGATTACTTCCCCGGCAGCTATTTGGTCAGCTAAAATATTATCCAGTTCATGAATTTTTCCCATTAAATATCACCCTATTTCAATTTCTGCTGCCATTTATAAATCTGATTCATTACATCCATAGGCGTCATTCCCATCAGGTTGAGTTCTTTTAATTGGTGTAGAATACGCCGGTCAATGCCTGTTTCCTTTTTTTCTGTTGGTGTCGCAAACAGTTCAAGCTGCCCATTATCTTCAATCACTGGTGCAGCCTTCCGTTTTGTTGGCACTGGTTCATTTACTTTTGCAGAAATCGTTTCAGTCTGATAGTTTCCATCTTTTTCTGCTGGGGACGATGGTAGCTTAATATCTTTTCTCTCTAGCTTTTGAAGAATTGTATCAGCACGTTTTAACAATGAACTTGGCATCCCTGCTAATTTTGCAACATGGATCCCATAAGACTTATCAGCTGGTCCTGCACTTACTTTATGGAGAAATACCAGTTCACCATCTTTTTCCGTCGCCCCCACATGAACATTCTTCAATCGTGCCAGACTATCTTCCAGCGCGGTTAATTCGTGATAATGAGTTGAGAAAAGAGTCTTCGCACGCACATGCTGGTGGACATATTCAATAATTGCTTGTGCCAAAGCCATTCCATCGTAGGTAGCTGTTCCTCGACCAATTTCATCAAATAAAATTAAGCTTCGATCCGTTGCATGCATTAAAGCATTATTAGCCTCCATCATTTCGACCATAAATGTACTTTCACCAGAGATTAGATCATCTGCTGCCCCAATTCGTGTAAAAACTTGATCAAAAATTGGCAATTCAGCTGACTTAGCGGGTACAAAACACCCAATCTGTGCCATTACTGCGATAAGGGCGAGTTGACGCATATACGTACTCTTACCAGACATATTAGGTCCGGTAATTAGTAAGATATCAGTATCATCACCCATTAAAACATCATTAGGGACATATTCTTGATGCCCCATAAATTTTTCAACTACTGGGTGTCGTCCATCCTTAATCTTCAGAACATGTCCCGTATTCATCGTTGGGCGGACGAAATGGTAATCTTCACTTACTACAGCAAAGCTTTGTAATACATCTAATTCTGCTAATTGTTGCGCTAACTTTTGCAATCGCTTGATCTGACTTTTTACTTGCTCACGAATTTTTACAAAGAGGTCATACTCAAGAGCAGTTGACTTTTCTTGAGCACCCATTATTAATGCCTCTTTTTCTTTCAGTTCAGGCGTTGAGAACCGCTCGGCATTAACCAGCGTCTGCTTGCGTTCATAGCGGTCTTTTGGCAATTTATCAAGATTAACCTTCGTAACTTCAATATAGTAACCAAAAACATGATTATAACCAATTTTTAAATTACTTATACCGGTTAATTTCCGCTCATGCTCCTGGAGATCAGCAATCCACTGTTTTCCATTATTCATGGCATCACGATACTGGTCTAATTGTGTATTATAGCCATCCTTAATTACGCCGCCATCTGTTATTGCAATTGGCGGTTCCTCAACAATAGCCCGGTCAATTAAATCAGCTATATCATCTAACGGATCAAGCTGTTTTTGGAGTTGCTCAAACACGGGTGAATCTAGTGTTTCTAAAACATACTTTATTTTGGGGACTTGTCTAAGGGATGTCTTTAGTTGAATAAGGTCCCGTCCATTAACGCTGCCATAAGCCACTCTTCCTGCTAAACGCTCTAAGTCATATACCTTTATTAATTCTTGCTGCAAATTGCTCCTTTCAAAATAATGGTTTAATAATTCTTGGACTTTATCTTGACGTTCGCTAATTGCATTCGGGTTAATTAATGGCCGATCAATCCACCGTTTTAATAACCTGCTCCCCATTGCCGTTTTAGTTTCATCTAAGAGCCAGGCTAATGTTCCTTGACGTTTACCGCTTCGCATATTTTTCATTAATTCTAAGTTGGTTTTAGAATAATGATCAATTTTCATAAAAGAGCTTGGCTGGTAAGCAATTGCTTTTTGTAAGTGAGCAAGTGCCCTCTTTTGCGTTGTTAATAAGTATGATACCAAAAGGCCAACCACACGCTGTTGACCTGCTGCTTCAAGATCTTGAGTAAGATAGCTTATCTCCGAATTTTTTAAGATAGTCGGCTGGTGAGATTGAAGAATGTTCCGTTGTTTAAATTGTGTAGTTATTTCAGCAGGAAGCTCACCATCCACTACTACTTCCTTACTTTGTAAATTAACTAATTCGTTAACCGCGTCATTAGCGTTATCAAGGGTGGTCGTTTTAAGCTCCCCCGTCGACAAGTCCGTATACGCAATATTGAAAGCATTATCTTGCATACTTATTGCTGCTAAATAGTTATTGTCTCGCGCCTGTTCTCCATTAAGATCCATTTGTGTCCCTGGGGTAATAAGACGAGTAACGGCTCGTTTAACCATCCCCTTGGCTTTTTTAGGATCTTCCATTTGTTCACAGATTGCTACTTTATAACCTTTGTCAATTAAAATATCAATATAGCTATTAACAGCTCTATGTGGCACTCCACACATTGGGATTGGATTTTTAGCACTATGATTTCTAGTTGTTAATGTTAATTCTAGTAGTTGCGCTCCTTTAATCGCATCATCATTAAACAGCTCATAAAAATCACCTAAACGATAAAACAAAAAGGCATCTGGATATTGATCCTTCACCTTTTGATATTGTTCCATCATTGGCGTCATCTTTTTTGCCACTAACTTTCACCCCGTTAATAATTTTATTTCGTTCTTATTATTTACAATAAATTAATTATATTTTCTGCCATAATTTCATGCAAGGCTCTATAGTTTAGCACCAGTTACTGTTTTTTAAAATAA
Source organism: Limosilactobacillus caviae (assembly GCF_014635905.1). GTDB lineage: Bacteria > Bacillota > Bacilli > Lactobacillales > Lactobacillaceae > Limosilactobacillus > Limosilactobacillus caviae. Next base: position 220,126 of record NZ_BMDS01000003.1, on the reverse strand, counting down.
TAAAGAGACTGTAGTATGTACCCAGTCTCTTTATTAGAACTGAAAACCAGTTTATTTAGCATAATCAACTGCTCGAACTTCCCGAATAACGGTTACTTTGATATGTCCTGGATATTCTAATTGCTTTTCAATTTTGTTCTTAATATCATGTGACAAAGTTGTTGCTTGCAAATCAGAAATCTTCTTTGGTTTAACAATCACGCGAAGTTCTCGACCAGCTTGAATTGCGTAACTATGGTCGACACCATCATAACTGTTTGCTATGCCTTCTAGTTTCTTTAAGCGTTGAATGTATTGTTCTAATGATTCACTTCGCGCACCTGGTCGAGCGCCTGAAATTGCATCAGCCGCCTGAACTAGAACAGCGATCACAGAAGTTGCTGGGACATCTCCATGGTGTGAAGCAATCGTATTGATTACCACTTTATTTTCTTTGTATTTCCGGGTCAATTCAACTCCAAGCTCAACATGCGAACCATCAACTTCATGGTCAATTGCTTTGCCAATATCATGTAATAGCCCAGCACGTTTTGCCATTGTGACGTCCTCACCAAGTTCAGCAGCCATGATTCCCGCTAACTTAGCAACTTCAATCGAATGATCTAAAACATTTTGACCATAACTTGTCCGGTACTTCATTCTCCCAACCGTCTTAATAAGGTCAGGATGCATAGAATGAATCCCTAAATCAAACAATGCCTGCTCTCCAGTTTCACGCAACTGGGTATCCATTTGCTTACGAGCTTTATCAACTGCTTCTTCAATTCTCGCAGGGTGAATACGCCCATCTTGAATTAACTTTTCAAGAGCAATTTTAGCAATTTCTCGACGAACCGGGTCAAAACCACTTAACACTACTGCTTCCGGCGTGTCATCAATAATCAAATCAATTCCTGTTAATGTCTCTAAAGTTCTAATATTACGACCTTCACGACCAATTATTCTCCCCTTCATATCATCATTAGGAAGGGTAACAACTGAAACAGTCGTCTCAGAGACAACATCAGCAGCACTTCGCTGAATCGCCTCAACAATTAATTTCTTAGCGTTTCGTTCTGCTGAAAGTTCTGCTTCTTGTTCACTATCACGAATCATTACTGCCCGTTCAGTCTTTAACTGTTCTTTTACTTCAGATAATAATAACTGTTTAGCGTCATCTTGTGACATTTGAGCAACTTTTTCAACTTCTTGTTTACGTTGTTCAACTAAGGCTTCAGCTTGTTCCTTAGATTGATGAAGTCGTTCTTTTTCTTGATCTAATTTTCGTTCACGAACACCAACCGCATTTTCTCGTTTTTCAAGAGCACTATCTTTATGATCTAAAGAAGTTTCCCGTTGAAGTAGACGATCCTCTTGACGTTGAACTTCACTTCGCCGTTGCTTTAACTCGTCTTCAACACGTTCCCGATATTGATGACTCTCTTCTTTTGCTTCTAAAATAGCCTCTTTTTTCGCCGTTGCTGCGTCTTGTTTTGCTTTAGAAATAATACCTTGCGCATCATTATGCGCTTCTGCAACTTGTTTTTCGTATGAAACCTTGCGAATTACATAGCCGACAATAATTCCGACAACCATAACAAGCGCGGCGAATATTAATACTTCCACTATTTCACCTCCGCTTCAACTATTATGTTGTTGGTATGAATAAATTAATTTCACCGTGTCATGTTTCAAAACATCACACATGTTAAATTTTAAGCTTGCCAAACCAAGGTGTCAACTATTGAATTTTTTAATCCATATTAAAGAGCTATTAATAGACGAAGAAGGCCCTAACATCTTATTTTATTAGTAAAGATGTTAGGGTCCTCCTGTTATTTTATACCGTTAATGCCAACTATTTTTTACTTGCTTCTTCAATAGTTTCTTGCTTACTTTCTCCTGATCCACTGGAATCTTTACCATTAGTTGAATCTTTTGCAGATTTTTCATCTAAAGGTTCCATTCCGTTTGCAACACGAACCTTATTCATTAATTCATTCATGCTATCAGGATGTTCTTTAAGCCACTTTTTAGCATTTTCTCGCCCTTGACCAATTCGCTCATTGCCATATGAATACCAAGCACCGCTTTTATCAACAAGGTCATTTTCAACTGCCATATCTAATAATTCCCCTGTCTTAGAGATACCTTCACCGTACATAATGTCAACTTCACAACGCTTGAATGGCGGAGCAACCTTGTTCTTCACAATTTTTACTTTTGCTTTATTACCAACAACGTCTGTCCCATTCTTAATCTGTTCTGCACGACGAATTTCCATACGAATTGTTGAGTAGAATTTTAAGGCACGACCACCAGTAGTAGTTTCAGGGTTACCAAACATAACCCCGACTTTTTCACGAATCTGGTTGATAAAGATAGCAATCGTCTTTGTTTTATTAATCTCACCAGATAACTTTCGAAGCGCCTGAGACATTAAACGCGCTTGTAAGCCGACATGAGTATCACCCATATCACCGTCAATTTCAGCACGAGGAACTAATGCTGCTACTGAGTCAACAATAACTAAATCAACTGCTCCACTAGAAATTAATGCATCAGCGATTTCTAGTCCTTCTTCACCACTATCAGGCTGGGAAAGTAATAAATCATCAATATTAACTCCTAATGCCTCAGCATATTGAGGATCAAGTGCATTTTCAGCATCAATATATGCTGCTGTTCCACCCTGGCGTTGAACTTCTGCTACTGCATGTAAAGCAACAGTGGTCTTCCCAGAACTCTCTGGGCCATAAATTTCTACTATCCGGCCACGAGGATACCCACCAATGCCGAGTGCTTTATCAATTGCAAGCGAGCCACTAGATACAGATGCAATCTTCATATCTGTGGCATCACCCATACGCATAATTGAACCTTTACCAAAGTTCTTTTCGATCTTTCTGATGGCAACATCTAATGCTGCTTTTCGTTGGTCAGCCAAATCAAATTCCTCCTTTTTTACGGTTTATCCGATAACTAATAATAACAGTTTTAGCAAAAAAAACAAGAAAAAAGTGAACAAAAGTTCGTTTATTTTTTTAATTCACGATAAATCATTTGCAGCCCGTACTGGACACTTAAGGTTCTAATAGCCTGTCTACCAATATAAGAAGCAAGATGCAACTGAACCGTCTTTGTTGGCTGCCCCTCAATTGCTAATCCAACCCAAACTGTACCAGCGGGGTGATTTTCTAATGCATCTGGACCTGCAACCCCAGTAAACCCAATACCAATTTTTGTATTCAATTTTTGACGGCATCCTTCAGCCATTGCCGCTGCCGTTTCAGAACTTACCACACCATATCGATCGATTAATCCATTAGGTATTCCCAAGAGCTCTTCCTTAGCACCGGCAGCATAGGTGACAAAACCGCCATCAAAAATATTCGATGCCCCCGGAACAGAACAAATTGTACTTTGAAACATTCCTCCTGTTAGACTTTCAGCAGCTGTTAATTTCCAATTTTTTTCTTTTAATAACTCAACAACTACATTGGCAAGGGTAAGATCATCACCAACACCAAAAAAATAAGGCTTTTCAAAAGCTAAAATAGATTTTTGAACCCGATCAATTTTCGCGGTTGCTTCTTTTTTCGGTAAGTCCCGAACTGTTAAGCGCACCTGAATTGCTGTTGGTTGAACATAGGAAATAATGCTTATCCCCGTTTCATTTTGAGTTGCTTCCTGAATTTCGCTCATTAACTGCGATTCAGGACGACCCAAGAAATTTAGGGTCCGACTAGTAATTTGTTTTCCAGTTTGAAAATGCTCCTTTAACTTAGGAATCAAACTTTCTTCAACCATCGCCTGGAATTCTGCTGGTGGTCCAGGCAATACAACGACTACCTTTCCATTAATTTCATCCCAGCACCCTAAAGCAAGACCAACTGGGTTCTTCAGTGGCGTGCCCCCTTTAAGATATTGAGCTTGGCGGATATTATCAGGTTCCATTTTAATTTGCCGTTGTTTAAAAGTTTGTTGGATCCAATTCCAGTGCTGGTTATCCGTTTGTAAATCTACTCCTAATGTCCTAGCAACGGTTGGCATTGTAATATCGTCAGCGGTTGGGCCTAAACCACCACAGACAAAAACTAATTGTGCTCGTGTCAATGCATGGTTAATAACCCGCTCAAGTCGTTGCGGCTGATCATCAACAGTCGTCTGGTACGTAGCTGGTAGATCTAGTTGAGTAAGCTTTCTTGCCAAATAGGCTGCATTAGTATTAACAATTTGACCTAGTACAATTTCTGTTCCAACTGAAATTATTTCCGCATCCATAAAGTTCACCCCTATAATATATATACGTAAAGTATAACCATTTTCACTAAAATCATAAAATTTTAATTCAAATAAAATAAGCGGGGCAGAACCAGCTTACCTAGTTCATTATCCCGCTGTCGTCAACGCACCGCCTATTGCAAGAATGATTAGATTAGACAAATGCTGATCTATTAACGTTTGAACTACCAGTCAGTTACCGCGTTGGCATTTTTATCTTTAAAAAGTTAAAGACCGGGTTAGTTCCCAGTCTCTGACTTAATCTTAAATTATTTAAATCCATCCGAGAAAACGTCGCGTCCCTGAATGAAGTAGTCTATTCCCGAGTAAATAGTAAAGAATAAACAAATATATAGCATGATTTGGCCAAATGGAATATTCCACATTGCAAAAATTACGTTATTTAAGAGTAAGAAGATAATTGCAATAAACTGCGTTGTCGTTTTAATTTTACCTGGCATTTTGGCAGCTAAAACTATCCCATCTTGTTCTACCAGCAATAATCGTAGCCCCGTAACGGCTAATTCACGCCAGATAATAATTGAGGTTACCCATGACGGTACAACCCCGCTTCCAGTCAAGACAATAAAAGCGGTCATTACTAATAGTTTATCCGCTAATGGATCAGTAAATTTTCCAAAATTAGTTACAAGATGCTGACGACGCGCAATCTGTCCGTCAAGATTATCAGTAATTGTAGCAACGATAAACAAAATGGCAGCAATAAACTGAGCCATTGGAATAGTTGCCCCTAAAAAGCTAACAGCTCCCCAGCTTTGTAATGGCAACACCATTAATAATAAGAAAAAGGGGATAATAATTAAACGAACAACAGTTAATTTATTAGGTAAATTCAATGTTCTAACTCCTTTAGCACTCCAGATTAACGAGTAGGTTGGCTACCCTGTCGACTAGCATTTGTCTGAGGACGGCTGCTGCTTGCTGCAGATGGTTGCGTAGCATTATTTGATTGACTAGTCGAAGAAGCGTTTCGATTTGAATTATTTGATGCTTGACTAGCTGCACTGCTACTTGATTGATTTTGACCAAAATTAATCGTTACATTCCGTGTGTTTTGGTAACGACCGTTATTAGTAAAGTCAATTTCTTGGTCACCAATCTTTAATTTTGTAGCCCGAGCGTTACCAACTGTAATTACTAATGATGTTGTGTCACGATTAATCTTAAGGCTAGTCTTTTCATTATTATTTAGGGTCTTGTTTAATAAGTTATTGTTATTTGCGCGTACCTGCATCCACGACCGATCACTTGGTTCAATTTGTAAGGTTGTATCTGCCGTAAGCTGTTTAGCGGTGTAGGTAACGCTAGTGTCATTTCGATTAGGTGCTTCTTGAAGCTTGATCGCTGTTGACTTACTCTGTTTTGTACTTTCTTTCTTAGAAGAAGACGATGCCTTTTTGCGACTCTCACCGGATACCGAAACAGAACTATTATCAATCCGTGTAGAAGAGTCCCGGTGATTACGAGCAATTGCAGTAAGCCAGATAGCAGCTAATACTAAAACAATCACACACGCAATGATGATGGTTGGCATATAATTCCGCACCTTATCAACACTGCCACTAACAGTCTTTCGTTGACTCGCCCGTGTCTCCACCGCCTGAGCAAGATGATCAGAATATTCTTCTGTCTTCGTCTTTGGTAATTGATCATCATACTTTTGCAATAATTCATTACCATCTAATCCAACCATATTTGCATATTGCTTAATGAACGCACGAACATAAAAGTCCCCAGGTAGTTCATCGAAATTTTCATCTTCAATAGCAATTAAATACCGCTTTTGGATTTTTGTCATTTGTTGAAGATCATCAAGGGTATATCCTTTTTCTTCTCGAGCTTTTCGTAAAATTTTGCCAATCTCAAGTCGTTTTTGATCGTTCTCGTTCTCACTCATTATTCTATCTCCATTTTCATTTATCTTTACTCTTGGATATTATATCATGCTCACAATATATAATAAATTCACAAGAAAAGTTAATTTTATTGATGTTGTGGTACTACTTGATATACCGAAATTCCTTGGGGAGTAATAAAATCCTTTGCCACTTGATAAAGGTCGTCAATTGTAATGGTCTCTAAAATCTGGATTTCATCCATTAAACTTGCTCCTGCAAATAGATCTCCAGCATACCGATTAGCGATAGCCTCTGGAGAATCTAAAAGTCCAATCAATCGTCCTAATTCAGCATTTTTGATTCCTTCAAATCTTGTTCGCGCGGCCTCGATTTGCTGATCAGCACTCTCAAGGATATCAATAATTTCGTCAGCAAAGCGTTCCATTTGATCAGTGTCAGAACTAAAATAGGCAAAATGAAAGCCTCGTTGCATTTCAAAATTATAGCCAAATGTATCATCAAGTGTTTCATTATTGTATAAACGCAAATAGTTATCCGATGTATCATCAAACAAAACATCTAACAATAAATCAATTGCCAATTTATAATGCAATCGTTGCTTCCCATCATCGAATTGCTTTGTTCCCCGCAAACCAACCATTACTTTGGGCCTTACAATATCCATTGTTAATGAGCGGAAAGGAATTACATCATGTGCAGTCGGATCATTTAATTTAAATAATCTGCGTGGCGTTTCCGTCGGTGCAAAGATTTTTTGTTCTTGATTTTGCTTGATCCACGCCATTGTTTCCTCTGGGTCCAGGCGACCAACTAGGAATAAGTTCATGTTGGCAGGCTGATAGAACGTTTTATAAGTATCCATCAAAATTTTTGGTGTAATGCGGCCAATTGATTCAATCGTCCCTGCAATATCAATCCGCATCGGGTCGTTAGGGTATAAATTACCTAAAATTCCTAAATATAAACGCCAACTTGGATCATCCTCATACATTTGAATTTCTTGACCAATTATCCCCTGCTCTTTTTTTACTGTTTGGTCGGTAAAGTACGGATCTTGAACAAAATCTAGCAAAACATCTAAATTTTCGTGAAGATTGCTAGTAGTTGAAAAAAGGTAGCTTGTTTGAGTAAAGCTAGTAAAGGCATTAGAATCAGCTCCCAATTTACCAAACAAATCAAACGCATCATGGTCTTTTTTCTCAAACATTTTATGTTCAAGAAAATGGGCAACTCCGTCTGGAACGGTAATTGCTTCCTCCTGATGATATGGAATGAAATGATTATCAATCGAGCCAAAGTCAGTTGTTAAAATTGCATACGTCTTATGGTACCCTTCCATTGGCAGAAGCTGAACCTTTAGCCCATTTGATAATTGTTCACGATAAATGGACTGGTTAAAATTTTGATAAACTTGTTTATCCATATAACTATCTCTCACCACTTAATAAATAAACTGCTTGAAGTTTCATTTTGTTTGCAACTTGAGAAATATCAGCTGGTGTTACCTTTTTTATTTCAGCTACAAAATCTTTATTTGTTTCATTAACTAATTTAGCTACTAGTTGCTGTTCCAAAATATTACTTGCTAGATCATGACCAGCACGATATTGATTAATCAAACTATCTTGGACCTCTTTTAAGGCTTCATCAGAAAAATTGCCATTCTGCAAATCTTTAAGCTGCTCTTGAATCATATCTTGAACTCTTTCTTGGTCACTAGCACGAATCCCCGTTTGAACGCTCACTACTCCGTTAAATGGCAAAAGACGACTTGAAGCATAATAAGCTAAGCTGGCTTTTTCCCGAACATTTGTAAAAAGTTTTGAATATGGCGTACCACCAAAAAGACCGTTAAAGACCAACGCCGCATAATAATCTGAATCATGGTAATAAACCGGTAAAGAGTATGCAAGATTTAGCTTAGCCTGACTAACCTGCTGATATTCGGTTTTACGTTGAACTTGATCATAAGGCAACTGGTGATATAAAGGCGAATTGCTAAGCGGAACCCGATTATTAAACGGCAGCCTTGCAAAAACTCTGCGGGCAAGTTCTGGATCGATATCACCTAAAACAAAAATATCAACTTTATCGTGGTTGATCATTGACTGATATGTTGCAACCAAACTCTTTGCATTTAATTTTTCAAGATCAGCAATTTGTCCAAAGCTTGGAATCTTCATTACTGAATCATTTCGGTAATATAAATCCATCAATCGCTGACTTGCCAGAAATTGTTTGTCATCATAGAACGATTTAATCGTACTTCGCAGGTTATTTGCTTGAATCCTAAAAGTAGGGCCATCAAATTCACCATCATCAATCAGTGGGTGAAATAATATTTCATTTATCAGACCGCTAATTTTTTCAAACAAGTCTTCATTAACAAAACGATTATTAACAAAGCTTGCTCGCAATCGGACTGTGTGCATCATTCCAAGACGATTAACAAATAAGTTAACATATGCCCCATATAAAGATGCTAATTGGCGGGCCAAAGCCGTCTGTGTTGGATAGCGATGCGTACTGGTCTCTAATAGGTTTGCCAATAAATTTCGTGCAGTAGCATTTGTTGGTGTTTGCGGAGTCGCAAAATCTATTAAGACGTGATTCATCTTAAATTGCTTTGTGGGTATAATGTGCAGATCCACGCCACGGGCAAGATTAAAATCCACGTTCTCTTTCTCCCTTCAATATAAAATGCAGCAAGAGGGGTTCCACTAGCTGCAACCTAGTTACGTTCGAATTATCATACTGAATAATGATACGTTAATTATGAACAAATTACAAACTGATTGAGAAAATTCATCGTATTTTTGTTAATTTGTTTATTATGCTAAAAGACAATGATGACCTAGAAGTTGAACAATTCAACCCGCTAGGCCACTCTTTTAATCATTATCCGGTCCCAAGTAATTACTATCTTGACCAAACCATTTCTCATTAATTTTGCGTAATTCGCCATTCTTTTGGAGGTTGCCAAGTCCTTGATTAATCTTCTTCTTTAATGTCTTATCTCCTTTACGCATTCCAACAGCGAAGTGCTCCATTGGTAATTCTTTACTAATGTATGTCCGATAAGAGTTACTGTTAGGCTGGTGCTTAATATAATAATTAGCGTAAACCTCATCCATTAAAATACCTTGGATTCGATTTGCATTTAAATCAATAAATGCATTGGGGAACGTATCGTAAAGTACAGGAGTATGATTTTTAATTTTATCCTTTAATAATTTAGGCTTTTCATCTAGGACTGTTAACCCAGTTGATCCATTTTGCACTCCAAGCGTCTTTCCTGTCATGCCATTTAAATTCTTAATATTGCTTTTCTTCTTAGTAACGAGAATTTGCCGGTTTTCCAAATAATACCGACTAAACGCTACCTTCTTAGCCCGACTTGGATTAACTGAATATCCATTCCACAAGAGGTCAATCGTTCCGTTCTTTAATTCGGTTTCTTTCATTGACCAATCGATTGGTTGAAAATCAACCTTTATTCCGTACTGCTTAAATACAGCTCGGGCAAGGTCTACATCGTAACCAACCAATTTTCCATTCTTTTGCCGAAAACCCATCGGAACAAAACTATCATCAAGCCCCACAATCACGCGTTTTCTTTTTTCAATTCGATTCCATGTATCCTGGGTATCAGCACGTTCTGTCACGCTTTCACAGCCACTCAAGAGCACAACAGGAACAACTAACAGAAGGAGCAACCAGATTGCTTTTAATTTTTTCATCTGTAATCCCTCCCTTATTATTCAGCTTTGCGCTGGTCAAGTGGTTGAACCCGCAAAATATCATCTGCAATATCCTGTGCAAATTCTAAATCGTGAGTAACAATTAATTGGGTCATCCCGTCCTTTTTTAATCCTAAAATAATATTAGCAACATCTTTTCGCAGGTTTGGATCTAGTGCTGATGTTGGTTCATCGTAACAAAGAATTTTAGGTTCCATTGCTAATGCACGAGCAATAGCTACCCGTTGTTTTTGCCCGCCAGAAAGCTGGTAGGGATATAAGTTACCCTTTGTATTAAGTCCTAATTCTTCAAGCAGCTTCTGAGCATCGGCAACCGCTTCTTCTTTACTCTTTTTCAAAACTAAGATTGGTGCTAACGTAATATTTTCCATTACTGATAGGTTGGGAAAAAGCTTAAAGTCCTGAAAAACAACACCAATTACACGATCAGGTGCTTCCGTTCCCTGTGGATCAAACTTTCGACCATCGATAAAGAAGTCGCCGCTATCTGGTGTTTCTAGGCCGGTAATGCAACGAAGTAACGTTGTCTTACCAGCTCCGGATGGACCAACGATACATAATATTTCACCATCTTTAACGGTTAAGTTAACCCCATCTAAAATTTGCCGGTTACCAAAACTTTTTTTCAGGTTGCGAACTTCTAACATATTGTGTCTCCTCCTTTACTTAAAGTATGCGTAACATTTTTCAACTCGACGTAAAATTAAAGTACAAATTCCGACTAGGATCAAGTAAATCAATCCAACTAACATCAGCGGAACAAGGGTAACGTCGCGGGAAGTGGCAACATTTCCTGCCCGTAATAGGTCGCCTAAACCAATTACATAAACTAATGATGAATCTTTTACCAAGTTAATAACTTCATTCCCGATTGATGGGATAACAATTTTTACAACCTGTGGAATGATAATTTTACGAAGCGTTTGCCAGTAGCTCAACCGTAAAACACGTGCTGCCTCAAATTGGCCTTGATCAACCGACTGAAAACCACCACGAAAGATTTCAGCAAAGTAAGCCGTATAATTTAAGATAAAAGCAACTAATGCTGCGTCATAACGTTCAAAAACAATTCCAATAATCGGTAACCCGTAGAATACAAAAATCAATTGTAGTAACAGCGGTGTTCCCCGCATTAACCATACATAAATTTCTAGGATCCATTTAAGCGGCTTAATCTTTGAAGTTAAACCTAAACTAACTAAAATACCAAGGGGGAGCGACCCAACCAATGTCCAGAAGAAAATTTGTAATGTAAGAATTGCTCCTTGAAATAATGAAGGTAAAATTTCACTTATATATTGCATTGACATTTCTATTGCCTCCTTAAAATCACTACTTAATTAAAATAACAGTAAAGAAAAAGCCCTCTAGGAAGTTACTCCTAGAGGGCGAATTCATCGCGGTTCCACCTCACGTTTGCAGGCACCTCGCAATGTCTGCCTCAATAAGTCTACTTATATGAACTAAAAAACGCCCTCGAGCCAAATGGCTACGAGGGCGTCTCCGCGGTTCCACCTCATCATGCTACTTTCTCACGAAAAATAGCCTCAGTGAGTTCAATAAATAAACTCCGTGCTGTAACGGGCTTCCCCGGATCTTCCTACTAAGGATTTCAGAAGATCAACTCACAGATGTGATTCAAACCCATGTATTGGTCCCTTCCCACCATTAAGGACTCTCTTAACAATACTTTAAGTTCTACTAGTCTGTTCACTGTCATTTATGATGTTGTAAATATCCTATACTGGAATATCGGTTGTGTCAAGCATTATTTTAAATTTGATTATTATCTAATGCCCAGCGATACAATGCACGAATTGGCCAGAACAGAATTACAAAATAAATTAAATTCAATGCCAATGTTGGCGCTAACGTATAGACGAGATAATCACCAAACCCAACATTGGTAATATCAATTAGGTAATAAGCCCAATAATTAAGTGTTTCAAAAACAACAATATCTACAAAGAAGATCATAATCATCGATAAAAATGATGAACTAAAATAGCGGGAAAGAATTTTGGTTATTTCAACTATTAACGGGTACAAAAAGATATACAAACCTAAGATTCCGGAAAAATAAAGGTCATATACCGCTCCCGCTGCAATTGCAAAGGGAATTAGCGGAATTTCAATATCATCTTGAAAGAAATATGATAACACTAGCCACAGCAAAACCAGTTCACTTACCATTGAATATGGGTAACTAAAAAAGAAAGAAGCCCATACGTGGCTCAACGCACCATCTAAAAACAGGCAAACGAAGAGACCGATTGGAAATATATATTTTAAACGTGATAGTCGATACATATTTATCACTCCTGTGCAGCAGATTCAGCGACAGTAACAATATTAATATCATTAAAGTCTGTTGCTGGAGTGATATAAATTTTTTGCGCAAGGCCATAATCATCTTTACCAACACGTGATACACGCCCAACGTAAAGACCTTTAGGAGTTATGCCCCCCATTCCGCTTGTTATTACCTTTGTCCCCTTCTTTATTTTCGCCTTTGAAGTTACTTGTCCCATTTCTAGTTCATTATTTGCGGCACTATATCCGGTAATAATACCATTAATAACTTTTCCGTTTTCACCGTTAAGTGTAATAGCAAAACGGTTCGATGATTCACTAGTGTCACTCAATAGTTCAACTTTACTATTAGTTTTATTTACTTCAGTTACCCGGCCAATCAATCCGCTACCGCTCATTACGGGCATATTTTTCTTAATACCGCTAGATTGACCCTTATTAATTACTAATTGTCGTTGCCATGAAGACGGCGTACGCATTAGTACAGCTGCCGTAACCGTATTATAATCAGTCATTGAATTATTAAGTTTTAATTGTTGTTTTAATTGCTTATTTTCACGTGCTAAAGTCTGATCACGGACTTTAGTTTGCGCTAATTCAGTTACCTGTTGTTTAAGTTCACGGTTTTCAGAATAAGTATTCATTAAACCATTTATTGAACTCACACTTGTCTGTGCCCAATTTACGGGGAGGGCAACTGCACTATCAACGAAGCCAACAATATCATTTCCAAATTGTTGAATAAGTGGTGGTGTATTTCGTCTATTCCGCAAAGAGACAGAACCTGCCATTAGCCCAAAGCAGACAACCAGAATTATCACAGCGATAACTAATCGGCGGTTGGAAAAAAATTTCTGCATTATGTCCCTCCAATGCATAACAAGGTAATTAAGACGGGGCCTGCCAAACACTTCTGCTTGGCAATCAGCCCCGTTAATCATTAGTTAGTACCAATGATGATTCATAATGACATTGCTGTCCAAGAATCATTTTTATTTCTTCTTCATTACATCAATACTCTTTAATGACTCACCAGTACCAATAGCAACACAATCAAGCGGATCATTGGCAATAAACACTGGTACTTTGGTTGCATCAGCGATTACATCTGGTAAATGCTTGAGTAATGCACCGCCACCAGTTAATACGATCCCATGGTCAATAACATCCGCTGCAATTTCAGGGGATGTCTCTTCCAAGGTTCCTTTTATTGCTGTAATAATGCTGTCAACAACATCCTGCAAGGCAGTAGAAACATCTGTTGCAGATACCTGCATTGTCTTTGGCAAACCGGTTACAAGGTCACGTCCGCGAACCTGAGTTGTCCCCATTTCTTCAGCTGCTTCTACTGATGCTGAACCAATATCCCACTTAAGCTTTTCGGCAGTCCGTTCACCAATTAATAAATTCATATTTTGGCGAACATATTGGACAATCGCATCATTCATCTTGTCACCGGCCATCCGAATCGAACGGCTAGATACAATTCCACCTAACGAGATTGTGGCAACATCAGTAGTACCACCACCAATATCAACAACCATGCTACCTGTAGGATCCATTACTGGAAGTCCGGCACCGATAGCAGCTGCAAATGGTTCTTCAATAACATAAGCGTCACGAGCACCTGCAACACGAGTAGCGTCGATTACGGCCCGTTTCTCAACTTCGGTAATGCCACTAGGAACACATACCATTACATATGGCTTACCATTATTTCCTAGTGTTTTATCGATGTAGTACTTCATCATTGCAACAGTCGTGTCATAATCTGCAATAACTCCATCTTTCATTGGCCGAATGGCAACAATGCTTTCTGGTGTCCGTCCAATCATGTCACGAGCATCACTGCCAACAGAAATCACTTCGTTGGTCTTAGCGTTACGAGCAACAACTGATGGCTCACGTAATACAATGCCTTTACCTTCAAGATAGACAATTGTATTAGCAGTTCCAAGGTCAATGCCAAGATTTTTTGTTCCAATTCCTAGCAATCTGCTTCTTCCCTTCGTCTTAAAAATCAAATTAATATCGTGCATATTATACCATAGCCACTCGGTACATACGAACATTAATATACATTAATCTAGGCAAAGAGACTGCAACTACCACATAAATTAAATTTTTCTTTACTTTTAGAGCGCTGTATCTTCTTGCCAGCTATAATAAGAATCCCGACCGACAATCATAAAGTCAATCAGATTGATCCCGACAAAATCACATCCTCGTTCTAATCGACGAACAAATGAGTCATCTTGACTTGAAGGGCGAATATCCCCTGTTGGATGATTATAAATCATAATAATTCCGTGCGCTGAACATTGAAGGGCGTATTGAAAAATCTTATCAGGATAAAGAACACACTCACTACCTCCGCCAATAAACAGCACTTTCCAGGCAATAATATCATTATGAACATCGGTACATGCAATACAGATGTTTTCTTGTTCTTCATCTTGAAAACGTGCGACCATTTCCTGACCGACTTCAACACTGGAATATGCATGACCAATAATATCTTCATGACTTTTAGTTACTGCTTGCCCTAAATCAATAGCAGCAAATAACCGTTTCATTTCTGGTGCCCATTCACAAATTTCTCTTTTTTCGACCCGTGTTAGACGTTTAATCGCTAATGGTGTAGGACATTTTCTTAAAAGCCGCTGACATAGTTCCTGCTTTTGGTGACCTAAATCATCAGCAAAGCAATCAAATACCATCTTTACATAATTACTTGCAAATTCATTTTCCATAAATAAATAATTCTCCTTTTTACTCTCTATATATTTAAATACGGAAAATTTAGGCTTTTGCATTTTTCAATTTAAAAATAATTTACGAACATCAGAAATAAAATAAAGCGAACCAGTAATAATCATTACGTCTTCTTCACTCATCTGACTAGCGACCTGACCGATACCTAATTGCCAATCATTTACAACCTGGACAGGATACTTAGTCGGAATGCTATCAACAGCTGCCCCTAAATCTGCACTCGGCCGTTTAGGACCCGGTCCAGCAAAGTGCGTAACAGTTAAATGGACATTACCAAGGCTTGCTAACTCGCCAAGCATTAGCTCATACTGTTTGTCTGCCAAAATAGCTACAAGTAAGTAAACTTCACGATCAGCAAAATCCTTTTTAATTGTCTTAACAAGCGCCTGAATTCCCGGCAAATTATGTGCTCCATCAAGTAAAACCAATGGCGTTGTATTAACTTCTTCGAGACGGCCCGGCCAGCTGGTATGCTCTAAACCCTCAATTAGGGCCCGCCGATCAATTGACAGCCCCATCTTGGTCATAAAAAGCTCAATCGTCATAAGAGCAATTGCGGCATTTTCTACCTGATACTCTCCTAATAAACCAAGCGTAACTTCTAAAGCTTTAATCTTCTTTCCTTGATATTGAACCTTGGAATGAAGATGGTGACCATTAAGCTTCCGCACCGAAAAGTCCTCGTCTAATTCAAATACCGGTGAGGATTTTTTCTGCGCATCTTTTCTAATTGTTGTCCGTGCTTCTTCCGGCAAATTACCAATCACTACGGGCACTTTTGTTTTAATTATCCCCGCCTTTTGGGTAGCAATTTTTGAAATAGTGTTCCCTAAGTACTTCATATGGTCCCAGCCAACCGTGGTTATGACACTAACAACCGGCTTGATAACATTTGTCGAATCATAGAGTCCGCCAATACCAACTTCAAGTAATACCACATCAGGCTTCTTTTCCGCCATGTAACAAAACATTATCGCAGTGTCAATTTCAAACTCAGTCGGACCACCTGTCGCTAATTCAACATCAAGTTTTTTTACAATCGGTGCAATTTTTTGAACCATTCGCAAAAGATCTTCATCACTAATTGGGATGTTATTGTATTCAATCCGTTCATTGAAGCGAGTAATAAATGGCGAAGTAAAACTTCCAACTGTAAGGCCGCTCTCTAATAAAGCAGACCGCATCATTGCAACAGTCGATCCTTTGCCGTTTGTTCCAGTTACATGAATATAATTAAGTCCTTCTTGCGGATTACCCAATTCTGCTAAAAATCTCCGCATCCTCTTAAGTGTAGGAATTTTTTTAAATTGCGTCCGTCCATGAATAAAAGATAACGCTTCGTCGTATGTTTCTATCATTTACATCACCTATTAATCATCTAATTATCTTTATCATTTTAACAACAAATAAAAAAGGAAGCGACTGAGAGAAAATTTTCCCATCCCTTCCTTTTCATATTTTTAGTGATATAAATCAAACCGACCTTTGGAAAGCAATTCTTTTATGCCTCCAGTCTCCATTAAAGAACGGTCAGCAATTATCTTCTTCATTACCGAAGCCAAGTAGCCACGAAGTTCGTGTCCCATTGCTTCACCAAAACCATGGGTATTACCTACCGAAGCCACCGTTCCTAATGACTTATAAGTAAATGGCTTTTCTTCATGTTTGCCGGTTTTAATCCGCGAAACAATATCTTCTGCTGTGTAGTCTGCCATTGCCAATGCAATTTGCGCGGTAGTCGGATAAGGACGCTTACCATCAGGCGGCATTACTGCTGCAACATCCCCAATAATATAAATATCATCATGCTGAGGATCTGTTAGATGATCTGTTACCAATACCCGGCCACGCTTAGCATTAAAACCACATTCTTCCATTAATGGGTTACCGCTAACACCAGTCGTCCAAATAATAGTTCCAGCAGTCATTGACTGTTCTTCTTCATCGGCGTGGCGATAACTTACTTTTCCTGGTTCAATTTTACTAATCCGCGACCCATCAAGTAATTGAACGCCTAAATTCTTAACAAGGTTAACACCATAATCAGCCAAATCTTCACTAAACATTGGCATTAATCTTGTCGAAGCTTCAATTATTGTAATCTTAATTTCATTTGGTGAAACGCCCGCAATTTTGGCGTAACTTGGACGAGCATCAACAAGGGCCCCAGCTAACTCAATACCGGTAAATCCACCACCACAAATAATAATATGCAAGTCTTCTGGATTATGACTTGTCCGATAATCTTTCATTTTGGCAATAATATGATCGTAAATTGCTAAAGCTTCTTTAACATTAGTTATTGGGAAAGCATTTTCTTTTGCCCCTGGAATGCCAAATGTTTCGGAAACAAATCCAAGGCCCAGAACACAGTAATCATAGTGAAGTAATTCTTCATGACCAGCAAGCTTAACGGTCTTTTTCTCTGAATCAATTTTTACAACTTCATCTTGAATAAATGTTGTAATCTGCGGGTTAATAACATCACTAATCGGATAAGAAATTCTGGATGCACTTTGCGTTCCTGCAGCTGTTTCATGTAAATCAGTTGCCTCATAATGATAGCTATTACGGTTAACTAAAGTAATATGAATATTATTCTTTAATTTCTTTTGCAATAATACAACAGTTTTTAGGCCAGCATAACCAGCTCCGAGTACAACAACTTCTTTCATTGTCGTTCATCCTTCCATCATTGATTCGTAATTATTATAACATTCTAAACTAACTAATTACCTTCATCTGCTTTTTTTAGCATCCGGTAATGTTGATTTGTTTCTTGTAGTTCAGCAGGGCTTCCTTGCATTGATATCTGTCCGTTTTCAATAAAAACAACCTGATCCATCATTTCAATCCCTTGTAAGTGGTGGGTGATCCAAATTAATGTCTTGCCATGTAATTGTTCCATAAAGGTTTCAATAACCTTTTCTTCTGTCAACGGGTCTAATCCGACAGTCGGTTCATCAAGTAAAATAATCGGTGCATCTTTTAATAAGATTCTCGCTAATGATAGCCGATGCCGCTCGCCACCAGAAAAACGCAATCCAGCTTCATCAACCATCGTATGCAGTTCCTTAGGCAATCGTTTAATCATTGGTGCTAAGCCAACCCGATCAAGGACTTCCCACACTTGCTCTTCGCTTGCATCTTCACTTCCTAAACGAATGTTGTTCAGGATTGTTGTATTAAATAAATATGGCGACTGGTGAACAATGCCAATATAGTTAGAAATTTCATCGCCAAATTTATCAGTCGGAACCTCATTCAAAGTTACGGCTCCAGAGGTTGGTGTCCGGTCACCACGAATTAAACTAGCCAGCGTACTCTTACCCGCACCGCTTCGTCCGAGAATAGCAACCTTTTCACCGGGATTGATATCAAGGTTAATACCCCGCAAAACCATTTTTTCAGTTTTTGGATAACGATAATGCAAATCAGTAATTTTAAGAGTATACGGTGCTGCAATCTCAATATTAACCTTTGAGGGTTCTGCAGGTTGAGGCAGGTTATTTAATCGCTTTAATGAGTCGGCATACACATTAGTCTGCTGAGCGGCTGTCGGTAAACTTGATAACACCTCATCAAGCGGGAAAACACAAAGTACAAAGGCTGCAATCCAATTAGCACTGCCGCCCCAATGACCACCAAAACGAGCCGCTCCCCAAACAATCAAACTAACTACAATTAATAAGATCATTGCCTGTAATACGAAGTCACGCCAATGTTCAAAACGTTTCATTGCTTTTTGGGACGCTAATAGATGGTGTTCACTCTTGTTATAATGTTGCAGGTAATCTGCGCTTCGGCCAGCAAACACCCAGTCTGTAATTCCCATAACATTATCTGTCAAGTCAGCATAAAGCGTATTAGTATATTGTTTCTCCAACTGTTGACGAGCACCGTTAACTAATACCGACCACACTGGAATTGCAATGATAATCAACCCAAATAAAATTAACATCAATAGTCCCATTAAAGGCGAGATAATCCCCATGCCAATAACAATAAGTGCGTAAATACCAAATGCTACTAACATCGGAAAAATGGTTCGTAAGTATAAATTTTGAATATGGGCAACATCTTCAGAAAGCAATCCTAAAATATCACCAATTCGGTATTTGCTATTAAAGAAAACTGCATCTTGTTCTAAAGAGTCATACAGTTTCTTCCGAAAAGCAGAAGTCATTTTAAAAACCCAATTATGACTAGCTAATCGTTCAAAATAATTAGTTACAGGACGAAAGATTCCAAAAGCACGGGTTAAAACAATTGGTACGTACACCAATAAAATATTAAACGGCATTGTTGCAGATTTACTAATAAGGTATCCAGCAGTAAACATTAACCCGCTCGCACAGATAAAAGTAATAATTCCAAGCGTAATTGCAAGTACAAGCGTCCACTTATATCGTTTAAGGAATGGTTTTACCCACCGATCATGTTTCATCGCCTTTAATAATGGTATTTTATCCATGGGCAGTCTCCTTTCCCTTCGTCTGATTCATAAGTTCTACAAAATACCCCTGTTTATCAAGCAACTGTTGATAGGTTCCTTGTTCAATCAACTTACCGTTCTTAAGTACCAGAATGTGGTCCATCTGTTTCATCCAGTGTAAACGGTGAGTAGCAAAAAAGACTAACCTATTTTCCATTAAAGGAATCATCCTTTTTTTCAATTCAAGTTCAGTCTCAATGTCAAGGTGGGCAGTCGGCTCATCAAAAATCATTACTTTTCGGGATGGGTCAAGAAAAGCACGGGCTAACGCTATCCGTTGTGCCTGTCCCCCGCTTAATGCCCGATGACCGCTTCCAATCATCGTTAACAATCCTTGGGGTAATTCAGCAACTAGGTCATCTAATCCCACAACATGAATTGCTTCTTTTATCCTATCCTCACTAACATCAGGAGTATAGAAAGCAATATTATTTTTTAGCGTGTCAGCAAAAATATATGGTGTTTGCGGAATATATAGAATTTGTTTTTGCCAGTTATTAATATCCAAGGTTGCCACTTCTTGACCTTGAATATTAATCTTTCCAGTTGTTGGCGCTAAAAACCCACTTAAAAGATTAATTAAAGTTGTCTTTCCAGCACCGCTCATGCCAATAATCCCAATTTTTTGATAACCCTTAACTGTCAAATTGAGATTCGCTAATTCACTACCCTCATGAGGATAAGTAAACTTTATATCATCAAAAATTAATTGATCATTGTCCGACCATTGATGAAGCTTAACGACTGGCTTTTTAGGTAATGGCATATTGAGAATTTTAAGGACAGCATGGAAAGAATTCCTACCATTCAAAGTCGCATGATAATCACTTGCAAAGTTTCTAATTGGCAAAAAGTATTCTGGCGCCAAAATTAAAATTGCTAATGCCGGGAATAATAATAAGTGTCCATTTATTAGCCGTAGTCCAAGGAAGACGGCTAACACTGCAATCGCTAATGTCGTGAAAAAATCTAATGCAAAAGTTGACAGCATTGCCACCTTTATTACACTCATTGTCGACTTTCGAAATTGTTCGCTTGAACGGTAGATACTTCGCGAGTACCTCTTACTAAGGCCAAAATACTTCAATGTATCGATTCCCCGTAATGAATCAATAAAGTGGTTCGACAATACTTGAAAAGCCGCGAATTGCCGATCAGCTTTTGCCTTGGCGGCATAGCCAAGAATAATCATAAACAAAACAATTAAGGGGTAGACCAGCAACATAACAACTCCAGAAATCCAGTCTAGCCAAAAGCAGGCAATTAAAAGAAGCACTGGAATAATCATCATGCTAATTACCTTGCTGTAGATTAATTGGATATAATTTTCAACTTCCTTAATTCCATCTAGTGCAAGGGTTACCATATTCCCCGTTCCCTCACGTTGGACAATTACTGGACCCAATTCAAAAACCTTTTTTAATAACTGCTGACGAAAGTTTTGCGCAGCTACTGAGGAATACCGGTCTAACCAACCATTTCCAACCTCTGTTAATCCGTGTCGTAAAAGATAGCAAACAATAAATCCAATTAGCCAGTAAACCTGGCTTAGGAGGGTGTGTCCCTGCCATAAGCCAGTTAACAATGCTGCTAAGCTTAATCCCTGACCAAGGATAAGAAAAGCTTGCAGGACATAAAGCCCCACAAGCCTAATCATGATATGTCTGCTCCCCTTTATTTTGAAGAGTAGTCGATCAATCATAAATTTTATTTAACCTCCGGAATAGCAGGCATTGCAATCCGCTTGCGGAAAATCCAGTAAGCCCAAATTGTATATGCCAAAACGAATGGTAAAAGACAGCACGTTGCAATGGTCATTACCGTTAATGTGTACTCCGTTGATGAAGCGTTTTGAATTAAAATGCTGTACTTCGGACTAATGCTGCTAATCAGTACACGAGGGAACAGACCAATGAAGATCAATACAACTAATGATACCAATGTTAATCCACTGGAAATAAAAGCAACTAGTTCATGACCAGCAAAGGTTTCCGCATGTGCAAGGACTGAGAAGCCAACAATCAGAACAAGCATTAAGATTGTCCCAACTGGATGAACTGCCATAAAGTCGGTCATAAAGATCAGCAACAATGCAAAGACAACTTCACCGGCATAAAGGATCCAGTATAGAAATTCAGCATAGTTTCGTGCCCGTTCTTGAACCGGACCAGTCGTCTTCAACGCAATATAATTAATTCCATGTAAGTAGGTCAATAGTAATAAAGCAATTCCACCAACAACTGAAATCCAGTTAAAGTAATCAAAGAAGCCAGCATGGAAATTACCGTTAGCATCAATTGGCATTCCATGAATCATGCTAACAAACATAATTCCAAGGAAGAATGGAACAATTGCACTACCAATTGCTAATGCCCAGTCCCAAATCCGCTTCTTAGGCATTGGACTATTCTTACGGAATTCAAAAGAAACACCACGAATAATCAAGCCAGCTAAAATAATCATCAGAATTAAGTAATATCCGCTGAAAAGACTGGCGTACCAATATGGGAATGAGGCAAACATTGCCCCACCAGCCGTAATTAGCCATACTTCATTAGCATCCCAAACCGGTCCAATTGTCCGGACAAGCTGATCACGCTCTGATTCATTATGAGCAAGTGTTTCAACAGCCATTCCTACCCCATAGTCAAATCCATCAAGGAAGAAGAAGCCGGCAAATAGCACTCCAATCAATACAAACCATAGTAATTGAAGAAAACTCATTTAGAACGCCTCCTTGTCAAATGGGTCAAGGACCTTCTTAAATTTAGGTTCAATCGCCTCTGATGGATCTTTCCGTAATTCGCGAACAATTAACCAAATCAAGGTAATTGCAAGAGTAGTAAATAATACGAAGTAAACAATGTTTGATGTTAACAATGATCCAACCGAAACATTTGGCGATACACTTTCAGCAATCGTAAATAAGCCATAAACTGTCCATGGTATACGACCAAATTCAGTTACAAACCAACCAGCAGTGTTACCGATAAATGGTAAGAAAGTAGTGATTGCAATACACCAAAGTGCCCAGCGGCGTTGTGCCAGCGGTTTCTTGCTCTTTTCCCTTGTCATAATCAAACCGACTAATGAAACTAAGAAAATCCAAGCACCGATTGCACACATAATCCGGAAACTATAGAACAAGGTGTTTACTGGTGGATAGTAATCAAGGTTCTTCCCATACTTTTTCTTATACTGCGCATTAAGCTCGTTCATCCCTGTAACCGCACCAGTAGTCTTGTGATATGACAGAATACTTAAAGCATATGGAATATCAATATTGTCCTTTACTTCATGATCCTTCATATCTGCAATTCCGACAATTGTCCATGGTGCATGTTTACCAGTAGTCGTAAATACATCTTCAGTAGCTGCAAACTTCATTGGCTGTTCCTTGATTAGGTACTGCATTTGCACATCACCTAACACAATTCCGCCAATGGAGAAAATTAGTGCAAAAAGCAACCCAAGGCGCATTGACTTCTTGTAGAACTTCTTATTAGCTTCAGAAAGCTTTTTGTTCTTAAGAAGCTGGAATGCTGTTAAACCGGCAATAATAACTCCGCCCATCATAATGGCATTAAGAATAACATGTCCGTATTCATACCATAATTGTGGGTTCTTTAATAATGCTCCAAAGTCAACCATAACAGCACGGCCGCCTTTTACTTCATAGCCAACTGGGTGTTGCATGAATGAGTTAGCAGTTAAAATCCATAAAGCAGATGTTAACGAACCAATACTAGTCATCCAAATAAAGAATAGGTGTACACCGGGTCTAACTTTTTTCCAGGTAAATACCCACAAGCCAATAAATGTAGATTCCATAAAGAATGATAGCAATGCTTCTAAGGCAAGCGGGGCACCGAAAATATCACCCATAAACCGTGAGTAGTCAGACCAGTTCATCCCAAATTGGAATTCCTGAATCAAACCTGTAACAACACCAACAGCAAAACTCAACAGGAAAATATTCCCCCAGTATTTTGCCATTTTTTTGTATGTCTCGTCCTTAGTTGAAACATACATACTTTCCATAATGGCGACGATAAATGCTGTCCCAATAGAAAATGGAACAAAGAAGAAGTGATAGACCGTCGTCATGGCAAATTGGAAACGTGCCAGACTAAGAATAGTCATTATAAAATACCTCCCTCCGAAGTACATCAAATAAAAGTAATAGTTGAAACCGTTTCCTGTTTCTACACTTTTAATCATAATACTTGTGATAAATAATTACAATAAATAAATGGCAAATATGTGAAATATTTTGTAATTAAAACGCTTAATTATCAGTTATTTAACTCTTATCGATTGATAAACATTTTTAAATAATATATGATTATTTCTTCATGTTAAACAAATAAGGAAACAAGTTTCCTTGTTTCCTTATTTACCGTTATTAGTTAAAAGTCTAGTATCAGTAGTCTTACCGCCAATAATCAAATGATCTAATTATCATTTATTGTCTATTATATTGATTATCCGCTTATAAATTTACACTATGCTTCTTGGAGCGATGCAAGACGTTCTTTTGCCGCCATTAACTTTTGTTGCCATTCAGTTGCTTTTTGCCGTTCAGCTTCAACAACCTTTTCTGGAGCATTGTTAACGAATTTTTCGTTACTAAGTTTCTTTTGTGAACGTTCTACTTCTTTTTCAAGCTTGGCAATTTCTTTTTCCATTCGAGCACGTTCTTCATCAAGGTCAACTAGTTCAGCCATCGGAATGTAAACTTCTGCTCCGGCTAAAATCCCGCTCATAGCTAGCTTAGGTGTCTCAACGTCTGAACCAATTGTCAATTTTTCTGGATGACAGAAACGTTCAATATAGTCCCGATTGTCAGTTAACATCTGAGCTAGGTGGTCATTATCAACCTTCACTAAAATATCAACTGGCTTAGACATTGGTGCATTAGCTTCACTCCGAATGTTCCGAACGGCCTTAATTAATTCAATTAAACTATTCATCTGTTCAGTAGCCGCTGGATCATCAAGTTCTTCATGAGCTACCGGGTACTTAGCAATCATGATCGACTTTCCATCATGAGGCATCGATTGCCATAATTTCTCAGTAACAAATGGCATAATCGGGTGCAGCATCTTTAAGGTTTGGTCTAATACATAACCAAGAATGTTCTTAGTATCCGCCTTTTCTTCATCGGTACCATTATTAAGCTTCTCCTTGGTCATTTCAATGTACCAATCACAGAAATCGTTCCAAATAAAGTTATATAATGCACGGCCGGCTTCCCCAAATTCAAACTTATCAAATTGTTCATTAACCTGCTTTACCGTTGCATTTAACCGGCTTAAGATCCACCGATCAGCCAAATCCCACTTACTCTTATCTGGAAGGACAGGAGCTGGCATATCGCCAAGATTCATAATAACGTAACGACTAGCGTTCCAAATCTTATTAATAAAGTTCCAAGCCGCATCCATCTTAGTGTAGCTGAACCGAATATCTTGTCCAGGGGTTGACCCAGTGATTAAGAACCACCGAAGCGCATCCACACCATACTTCTTAATAACATCCATTGGGTCGATACCATTACCAAGTGATTTACTCATCTTTCGCCCTTGTTCATCACGAATCAAACCATGAAGAAGAACGTTCTTAAATGGTGCACGGCCTGTAAATTCAAGAGATTGGAAAATCATCCGTGAAACCCAGAAGAAGATAATATCATAACCAGTAACTAAAGTGTTAGTTGGGAAATACCGCTTAAAGTCTGCTGAATCAGTATCAGGCCAGCCCATCGTTGAAAATGGCCAAAGCGCACTTGAGAACCAAGTATCAAGGACATCTTTATCTTGTTCCCAATTCTCAATATCCTTAGGAGCTTCCATTCCGACATAAATTTCACCGGTCTTCTTGTTATACCAAGCTGGAATCCGGTGCCCCCACCATAACTGACGAGAGATAACCCAATCATGAATATTTTCCATCCATTGAGTAAAGGTATGTTCAAATCGTTCAGGAATAAAGTTAACCCGGTCATCAGTATCCTGGTTTTTAAGGGCAGCTTCTGCTAATGGCTTCATCTTAACAAACCACTGTGTTGAAAGACGGGCTTCAACTTGAACACCAGTCCGTTCAGAATGACCAACAGAGTGAACAATTGGGTCAACCTTTAACATGTAACCTTGATCTTGAAGGTCCTTAACGATTGCTTCACGGGCTTCAAAACGATCCATGCCTTCGTATTTACCAGCATTTTCGTTCATTGAAGCATCCTCATTCATCGTATTAAGTTCAGGAAGGTTATGGCGTTTCCCTACCTTAAAGTCGTTTGGATCGTGAGCTGGAGTAATCTTAACCATCCCAGTACCAAAATCAGGCGTTACATAATCATCGGCAATAATTTCAATTTCCCGATTAACCAGCGGTACCATGACTTTTTTACCAACTAATTCTTTATACCGGTCATCATTAGGGTTAACGGCAACAGCCTCATCACCGAACATTGTTTCAGGACGAGTTGTCGCAATTTCAATGTAATCCTTACCATTAAAAGTAGTACCGTCAGTAAATGGATACTTAACATGGTAGAATGCACCCTTATCATCTTTATGAATAACTTCAATATCAGATAAAGCAGTCCGGGCTTGCGGGTCCCAATTAATGATGTAAGTTCCGCGATAAATCAAGCCTTTGTTGTAAAGGTCAACAAAAACTTTTCGGACCGCTTTGTTCAACCCCTCATCAAGGGTAAATCGTTCACGGTCATAGTCAACGGAAATTCCCATTTTCGCCCACTGTTGGTGAATAATATCAGCGTATTCATCTTTCCAATCCCAAACTTGCTGAACAAACTTTTCACGGCCTAAATCATAACGAGAAATGCCTTGTTTGCGAAGACGGGCTTCAACCTTAGCCTGAGTAGCAATTCCAGCGTGATCCATCCCTGGAACCCATAAAACATCATACCCTTGCATCCGCTTTTGCCGAATAATCATATCTTGTAAGGTCGTATCCCAAGCATGACCCAGGTGAAGCTTCCCAGTAACATTCGGTGGCGGAATAACAATTGAATATGGATGAGCCTTTTTATCTCCACTTGGCTTAAAGAATCCTTGGTCAATCCACCATTGGTACCGTCCCTTTTCAACAGTAGACGGATCGTACTTGGTAGACATGTCTTTTTCTGTCATAACAGAAACTCCTTTCAAAAATCAATCATCATTATTATCCATGCATTAACTAAAAAAACGCCCTATCACAATCGATAGGACGAATTAATCGCGGTACCACCTAAATTGAGTACGTACCAGTACGCACTCCGCTTTATCATTTAGTAACGGTAAATGAACCGGATACGCCTACTACATGTTTCAGCATATCAGCTCCCGAACTACCTTCATAAAGCTTAACTAGCCCTCTTACACTATCAGGACTTCGCTTATTAAGTGCCACTCTACTACTCTTTCGGTCAATGCTTATTAAAATGTATCATAGCTAAATTATCAAATCTCGTCAAGCCCTATTTAAAGTAATTCAGCAAAAACATCTTCGTTCTGGTTTAAGTAATCATCGCCAGGATGAATCTCAGTAATTTCAATCCCGTCAAGGGCCCGTTGCATTAATCCTTCAATATCAAGACGTTTTTCATACTCACGAGACCGATCAACGTTTGGCCGCGTCTTAGGCGAAGGTGGCGTAAAGACGGTACAACAGTCTTCATATGGCAAGATTGAAAGTTCATAAGTATCAATATCCTGCGCTATTTTAATAATTTCAGTTTTATCAAATGACAAAACCGGTCGCAAAACCGGATAAGATGTTACATCGTTGATTGCTAGCATACTTTCCATTGTTTGCGATGCAACTTGGCCAAGTGATTCGCCATTAAAGATTGCAAGTCCGTGACGTTTAATCATTAATGCTGCGGCTAATCTAAGCATCATCCGCCGCTGAATCGTCATTAAGTAGCCTTCCGGAACCTTTTCCTTCACCGTTTCTTGAATTTCAGCAAATGGTACCTGAATAAACTTGATACTTCCGCTATACTTAGCAAGCTTTTCTGTTAATTGTTTTGCCTTTGCTAATGCTTGGGGGCTTGTGTATGGCGGACTAAAGAAGTGAACCATTTCCATTGAGACGCCCCGCTTCATTCCTAGGTATGCCGCAACCGGTGAATCAATTCCGCCAGACATCATCATCATTCCCTTACCAGCAGTTCCAACGGGCAAGCCACCTGCCCCCTTGATCGTCTCACTGGATAAGAAAATACCATTAAGCCGAATCTCAACTCGTAACGTCAAGTCTGGGTTATGGACATCAACTTTAAGCTTTTCTGGGAATTTTTCTAGCAAGTATCCCCCTAGCTTGTTATTCATCTCAAAAGTGTCCATCGCAAATTGGTGGTCCGACCGTCGTGTTTCCACCTTAAAAGTAATCGGCTTATCTACTTGTTCTTCAATCATCTGAGCAGCTGCTTTAGCGGTAGCTTCAAATGTTTTTTCAACCTTAATTGATGGTGAAAAATTTTGAATCCCGAATACTAATTTCAATCGCTTCATTACGGAATCATAATCAGCACCATTTAGTTCAACATGAAGACGGTCACGTTGAGCATGGACTTTTACTTGATCAAAACTATGAAGGGCTTTTCGTACGTTTACGCCTAGCCGGTCAATAAATGACTTTTTATTATGCCCCTTCGTTGAAAGCTCACCGTAGCGAACCATTATTTCTGTGTATTGCACGTTACGTCCTCCTTTCTCAACTTATTCAATAATCTTTTTAAAACCAGCATATAATTCATCAAATGTCTTATTAAACTGGTCAGCTTCTTCAAGAGTGTTTTGATCGCCCAAACTAATCCGGACAGCACTTGTTGCAACATTTTCTGGGACTTTCATTGCAGCTAGTGTTCCTGCTTCTGAATGTTTTTTAGATGAGCAAGCACTAGTCGTTGAAATATAGATATCCTTATCTTCAAATGCATGGACAATTGTTTCGCCACGAACACCCACAATCGCAAAGCATAACACATGAGAAGCAAACCCTTCATCCCGTCCAGAAATTAGCTTAACATGGTCGAACTTGCTCAAATGATCATAAATTCGCTCTTTGATTGCTTGCTCGCGTTTAACCGCACTATCTTCATTTTCTTTTACCAACCGGATTGCCTTTGACATCGCTACGTTTCCGGGGGTGTTCTCAGTCCCGCTTCGTAGTGTCCGCTCTTGACCGCCACCAGCAATTAACGGTTCTAGCTTACGTCCGGTTTTAAAGTAAACAAAGCCTGTTCCACGGGGAGCATGGAATTTGTGACCAGAAAAAGTAGCAAAATCGACACGGTCACTAAATACTTGATCATCTAGTCCCTTACCAATTGCTTGCACGGCATCGACCATGAAGTGAATATTAGGATAGTCTTTAAGAATTTCACCAACTTCTTTAATTGGTTGAATCGTACCAATTTCGTTGTTAACCGCCATAATCGATACAAGGATAGTATCCGGACGAATTGCTGCCTTTACGTCTGCCGGATTAATTCTTCCCTGCTTATCAACAGGAAGGTAGGTAATATCAAAACCGAGGTCCTTAAGCTGTTCCATCGCATTTTTTACCGCGGCATGTTCCACACTTGTCGTAATAATATGCTTGCCGAAACGATGCTTAGCCATTGCCGTTCCTTTAATTACCCAATTATCACCCTCAGAACCGCCGCTAGTAAAAATGATTTCACTTGGCTTAACACCTAGTAATTTAGCGATTTGTTGGCGTGCTTGTTCTTGAAGGTTCCATGCATTTTCACCAAAGTTATGCAAACTACTAGGATTCCCCCAAATCTTTTGACTAACAGTCTCGTATGTTGACAAAACTTCAGGTAGTATTTTTGTCGTTGCACTATTATCAAAATAGATCATACTAATTTCCTTTCTAAAATAGTACACAGAATAGCTACAAATGAGCACCCATTCTGATTAAAATTCAACAGTTAAGGATAGGCCACTGTTGAAGATTTCGACTCTTCTTAAAACGGTTGTATATTATAACAGAAAATCACCCGTTCATCATTAATTATTAATATCATTTAATTAAGAAAAACGGGTAGTGACAAATAGAATTTCTATTCTGCCCTATCCGCTTTCCTTAATTTTTACCAATTTCGCGATAATAACTATCTTCAATCCGCTTATAACTGCCAGGCTCTACTTCTTCTAAAACCGTCGCAATTGCTTCTAAACTAGCTGTATAGTTGAACTGATCAAAAAGTTCCTGAGATTTTTTAGCCGCTGCCGCGATCTTCTCATTGTCACTAAACCGATTAGCATATTGTTGGAAACGTTCCGTGAGTTCTGCGCTATCCCTTAAGATATCAGTTTTGTCATTCAGTGTATCAATATCGGATTCCACAATGATTAACTGTTTAGTAATTTCATCCATATTAATTTTATATTCATTCAATTCATCAGCTAATTTTTTAATCTCATCACTTACGCCAAAGAAGTAATCTAAATAATCCTTTGGTAAACCAGGAAGATTTAACTGCTCAACCTGGCGATGGATCGTCCGGATTTCCGTAGAATACTTTTGCAGCATCTGTCGAGCCCGCTGTTCATCGGTTTGCAACTTAGCAACCTCGTCATTAAGCTTTTCTTGACTTTTTTCAATCTCTGTTAAATTCTTTTGGTTAGATTTTTGACGATCAAGAACTTGGCTATAAACAGCCTTATTGTTCGTAATCGCTTCGGCATCATCACAATACTGTTTAATAATCGCTTTAATCTGCTCACCTAATTCCCGAACAGTTTCTTGCTCATGGTTGGTAAGAGTATAGTTTAAACTTAGCCGGTCTAACTCTACTCCCAGTTCATCATTTTGCCGTTGTGCATGTTGCGTGAAGTCCTTCATTACGCCAATTAGGTGGACAGCTTCATTCTTAGCATCAATTTCTTTTTGCATTACTCCGTATAAGTAATCAATTTGTTCGCTAAGATCTTTATTAGATTGTTCAACGATATCTAACTGTAAATCGTTAAGCTGTTCAATTGTTTCATCCAGTTTTGATTGTAATTGTTCAATTTGCTTATCAATATTTTTTTCTGTAAAGTGATAATTTTGTTTTATAAGGGTCTCGTAGCCGTTTTTTAATTCAGCTAATTGTTCTGGAAACTCAGTTGCAATCGGCTTATAAAGTTCGGGAATCTTTTTAAGCTGTTGCTCAAACTTTGAATTTTCAGCTTGTAAACTAATCAGAATTTCTTGAGCAGCTTCAATATCACCTTTATTAGTAAGGTCAGTAAATTTCGCAAATTGCTCTTCCAATTCGTTTAAACGATTATTTAATTTTTCTTCGCTACCGCCGTATTCAAAGCTTTTTTCATTTAACTGCCGATGAAATTGCCGATATTTATTTTTTATTTGTTCAACTGCTTGCTTGTGCGTATGCTGTTGTTGACGCAAATGCTGTAGTTCCTTTTGTATTTGCTGAAGAGATGCTGTTAACTTTGCTAAATCAGCTTGCATATCGCGAATTTGTGCATTAATTGTCAGCAATTTACTTGACCGTGTGTCAGCTAATAATTGTGGAGCTTGTTTATTAAAAGCCGTAATTGCCGGCTGCAATTGTTTTTCGTACTTATTCTTTATCGTTTCGAACTGCTTCTTAGCATCACCGATCAACTGCATTTCTTCGACGTTTTTAATTTGCTGCCCTATTTTTTGATCTGTTAATTTCTTTTCACTTGCCATTAAGTCATTGATCTGTTTGACAACACGACGCTGATAAAGATATACACAAATTAAAATTGCCACTACAATAATTAAAATACCAATCAATACTTGAAAAACCACTTTTTCCACCTACTACTTTTTATTGTTTATTGCTATTGCACAACAATTAGCCGTATAATCCTATTTAAAATTATAGCATACCACAGTTACACTGCTTAGAAAGAAGGAAAAATTATGTCAGAAAAATCATTATTAAATAAACAATTAGCAAGTCTCCTAACTGGTGAACATAACCTTATTGCTAACCTCGCAAATGCTAGTGCCCTATTAATGCAAAGTCTTACCGACATCAATTGGGCAGGTTTCTACTTATTTTAGCAAAACAGATGACGAACTGATCCTTGGTCCTTTTCAAGGCAAAGTCGCTTGTATGCATATTAAAATTGGTAACGGGGTGTGCGGTACTGCTGCTGCGCAACGACAAACCCTAATCGTCGATGATGTCCAGCAATTTAAAGGGTATATTGCTTGTGATAGTGCCGCTAAGTCGGAATTAGTCATTCCATTGCTAAAAGGTGACCAGTTGCTTGGCGTATTAGATCTGGATTCCCCTATCAAGAAGCGATTTAATAGTACGCTTGCTAATGAATTAGAAGAATTTTGCCGAGTCCTTGTAAAAACGATTGACTAATACTGGCAATCCGTTGTAAACTAGTTTTTGTGTAAAATAATGCAGCAGTGAGGGGCAAGCTCGTCAACAGACTGGTGCCGGATGGTGTTTTTAGTAACCCGGCTGCTAGGGTGAAAAATTCAAATCAGCCTGCACGAATGTCAAGCTCACAATCGGATTATTTTACTCCAACTAAAATTATTGGAGGAATTTATTTATGTCTCGTTACACTGGTCCAAGCTGGCGTGTTTCACGTCGTCTTGGCGTTTCACTTTCAGGTACTGGTAAAGAATTAGCACGTCGGGCTTACGCTCCTGGTGACCACGGTCATGATCGTCGCGGTAAGCTTTCAGAATATGGTACACAATTACGTGAAAAGCAAAAGCTCCGTTTTATGTACGGTATGACTGAACGTCAATTCTCAAACCTTTTCGTTCGTGCCGGCAAGATCAAGGAAGGTACTCACGGTGCTAACTTCATGGCATTGCTTGAACGTCGTCTTGATAACATGGTTTACCGTCTTGGTTTGGCTACTACTCGTCGTCAAGCTCGTCAATTAGTTAACCACGGTCACATCACTGTTGATGGCAAGCGTGTTGATATTCCATCATACGAAGTTAAGGTTGGTCAAGTTATTGCTGTTCGCGACAAGTCCAAGAACTTAGACATTATCAAGAACGCTGTGGAAGCTGTTGTTTCTCGCCCTTCATACGTTGACTTTGATGCCGACAAGCTTGAAGGTAAGCTTAACCGCATTCCAGCACGTGAAGATATGAACGCTGATATCGATGAAGCCCTCATCGTTGAATTCTACAACAAGTAAGATTAACTTGCTTGTTATCTCCAAGAGGATTGGTTCTTCCAATCCTCTTTTTTTGTGGTAAAATTGCCTAAAATATTAGGAGGTTCAATAATGTCAACCACAGTTTCCCCCTAAATTTACCCGTAATTTACCAAAAGCCGAACTCCACGTCCATATTGAAGGGACCCTAACCCCTTCTTTACGATTCAAACTAGCACAACGTAATCATATGGATTATCTCTACCGAGCAGTTAAAAATAACGTTATTAAAAAATTAACTAATAAAAAACTACTTACAACGTTTTAAAAGCGAGTAAGTAGTTTTCTTATTATTTCGGTAAAATATTCAAAACATATAATAATGCGATAAAGACAATAAACATTATCCACATTACAGCACTAATCTCTTTTCGCCGACCTGCAGCAAGCATCAAAATTGGGTAGGTTAAAAAGCCAAATGCAATTCCGTACGAGATGTTATAAGTCAGCGGAATGCCAATTACAACTAAAAATGATGGCAGGGCAATTTCAAACTTATCCCATTTAATATCCTTAAGTGCTGAAACCATTAATACTCCTACAACAATTAGCGCTGCTGATGTTACCTGAGTCGTAACTACTTCTAACATTGGTGAGAAGGCCATGCTCAACACAAACAATAATCCGGTTACGATCGCTGTCAAACCAGTCTTTCCACCGACTGCAATTCCAGCTGATGATTCAACATATGCAGACGTTGGAGTTGTTCCCATCACTGCTCCGCCAAGCATCGACAACGAATCAGCCATCAATGCACGACCAATACGTGGCATCTTATTATCTTTCATTAATCCGGCCTCTTGTGCTAAACCAACTAGGGTTCCCGCAGTATCAAAGAAAGCAACTAATAAGAAAATTAAAACTACCGCCCACATTTTAGGATCAGCCATCGTTGGCAAATACTTAATTCCTACACCGAATGTCGGCGCCATACTTGGTGCAACTGACATAATATGGGTAGGCATCTTCACTAAGCCAGTCACCAACACTAAAATTGTTGTCGCTACTAAACCGATAAAAATTGCCCCTGGAACTTTTTTCACCATCAAAATAGCAATTAAAAATACGCCAAAAATTGTAATCCAGGTAGTCGGAACAGTCAGCGACCCTAATTCAACCAGCGATGATTTACTTGAAACAATAATTCCGCCACCCTGTAAGCCGACAAAAGAAATAAATATCCCAATTCCAGCAGCCATTGCATATTTCAAATCTTTAGGAATGGCGTTAATTACAATTTCCCGAACCTTAAGAAAAGATAAAATCGTAAATAAAACAGAGGCAACAAACACTCCCGCCATTGCCTTTTGCCACGGGATCCCCATTGCTAAAACAACTGAATAGGTAAAAAAGGCATTATCACCTAATCCCGGAGCAATTGCAATCGGATAGTTAGCCAA
Source organism: Limosilactobacillus caviae (assembly GCF_014635905.1). Classification (GTDB taxonomy): domain Bacteria; phylum Bacillota; class Bacilli; order Lactobacillales; family Lactobacillaceae; genus Limosilactobacillus; species Limosilactobacillus caviae. The sequence goes on along the minus strand of NZ_BMDS01000003.1, from coordinate 186,034 downwards.
AATTCCCATCAAAAGACAGCCAATAATTGCTGATAGAGCAGTGGCCGTAAAAACTGCTCCCTTATCCATTCCAGCAGCTCCTAGAACACTAGGGTTAACAAAAAGGATGTAAGCCATAGAAACGAATGTTGTCAATCCGGCCAAACTTTCGCGTTTAATGTTCGTGTTATTCTCCGATAGATGAAAAGTACTATCTAAGAAGCCCATTGTTCGTGTTTCTTCCAAGTTATCCACCTCAAATAAATATGATAGTGCGATTATTGCATATATCCTTTTATTTTTCAATAGTAATATTCGTATTTTAACTAAAGCAAATATAAAAAGTGTGTTGATCGCAGCTGAAGGCCAAAAAAAACGCGAACATTATTAGATACTTGCAGGTGATTCAAAAATCAATTTTGAGTCATTAGAAAGATCCTCTCGAAAACGATAGCCACCGATGTTAAAAAGTTTTAACTCCTCAATTGTTTTAACCTGATTTTCTGCTAAATACCGTACCATGTTGCCACGAGCCATTTTTGCTAACGTCGCTTTTTGCTTTACTTTGCCATCAACTATCTCGCCAAAAACACATTTTATAAGCCGGTCTTGTGGCTGCATATAAGGAGTAATTGCCTTTTCATATTCAACAGATGCTAGGTCAATCACTAAATCATTATTCTGGTAAAGCTCATGATATAGTTGATCGCCCCAAAATTGATAGAGGTTCTTGTCACCATTAACTGTTGCCGCATCCCCCATCCCTAATCGATAGGGAACAATTCCATCGAATGGCCGCAGCATACCGTAAAAGCCAGATAAAATCCGCAAGTTATCCTCAACATATTTCAATCCGTCTTCCGAAAAAACACTTGGTGCCATATATTGATACTGCAACCCCGTAAAGGCAATAATCGCCGGTGTTAAATTTTGGTGAAGGTCCATTTGTTGGAGCCAACGGTAATTTTTCATTGCTAGACGCGTACTACAATTCCCCCATACCTTGTGCAGTTCATCATAAGACAAGCTCCTCATCCACGCCAAAATATCTTCAGTTTGATGAATAAATTTTGGTAAGTTTTTATAAGGTAAGGAATCTGTATCAACCTGCATTGTTCGAGCTGGAGAAATAATTATCTTCACATATATCACCCTTTCAAGAATTTTCTGTAAGCTTTTTCAGCTAATTGGTCTAATTAGATTTATGTTTCCTACGTCCATTTGATGATGGCGCTTTCAGTAAATCGTTTCAATAATTTTGGTATAGGATAAATCCCGTTATTTCAACTTATAAAGCGCTTGACAAGCTATTTTGTTGGTTGTAAATTAGTTCATCGTAGAGAGAAAGTGAATAACTTCACCAGATAATTGGTCAAGTTGGAAGGGAGAATTTGAATGGAACAGGAAAAAGTTCCAGTACAAGGTCAAGTTGCTGAACGAACGATTTCGCTAACTACTAGTTGGGCATACTTTGCACTGTCAATTATTATTAACTCAATGGGGAATGTTTTAACGCTTGTTACAAGTTCACACGTTCACCCACAATTTCTTGGCTCCGCTTATTGGACCGCTGCAGAAAACAACCTAGGGATTGCCGTTTTGGGAAATAATTCAATGACCCTTTTCTGGGCTTTCATGGTTTTAGGAATGTTAACTTCTGTCCTAAACGCAATTTTGATGCATAAGTGGGACTGGCGCCGAATTGGTGGTAATTTTATTTTCATGTTGCCATTTTCTATTTTTATTCAATGGTTCTCTGACATTTTTAACCGAATTATGCCAGATGCCACAACTTTACCGATGATTATCCTATACGTTTTCATTAACTTCTTAGGGGTTGCTTTCATCGGAACCGCCATTTCAATTTATCAGCGGGTTAACCTCGTGCTGCACCCAGCTGATGACCTTTTCCAAATTATCCGTTTCCGCTATTGTCATGGTAATGCAACGATTGCGATGTGGTTATCATACATTCCGCCAACGATTATGGCAATCATTGCTGCTTTCATGCAGGGCGGTATTTATAACTTTGGACTAGGAACATTGTTTGCCCTTGCCTTTCAGGGGGCAATCACTGGTTGGGCCGACCGCTTTATCTTCCCTAAGTTAAAGCACCAAGCACTTGATATTGGTAATTAAAATTATACAGGAGTGAATTATTATGGCATTTAATAAGAGTTTAGCAGGTTACTTTGACGACATTCAACACATTGGTATTCCAACTGATGACATGGCAAAAACAATCACTTTTTGGGAAAAGCTTGGGTTTAAGAAACTCGGTGAATTCGATACCGATGACCAAGGCAATGAAGTAGTATTCATGCAATATGGACACCTCACCTTAGAAATCTGGACTGGTGACGGTGCAGTTCACAAGACAGGTGCTATTAACCACATCTCCCTTAATACCAGTGACGCTGACGCTGCTTTCAAGGCTGCCAAGGCAGAAGGTTTTAAGCTAAAAGATAATGAAGTTCAACATCTTGACTTCTGGGATAAGGGAATCAAGTTCTTTAATATTGAAGGGCCAAATAGTGAAACAATTGAATTCTGTGAAATTGTAAAATAAAAAGGCGAGACTAGGAATTTTTTCTAGCCTCGTTTTTACTTGCATTAATTATGATTTCTTACTATATTGGTGTGGACGATATCCGTTATAAAATTGAAAGATTGCAAGAACAATGTTAGTCCAATTAATCAGACGGAACCAAGGGGTAACTCCCCCGCCACCGTTACTTGCAGCGTAAAACGTCCAAAATCCAATTATGACAGCAACTACATTAATCCAAGCAAATGTTTTTGACATCATCCGATTATTAAGGCGTGCAATCGTCCAAACCAAATTGACAATAAACCAAAATGCTAAAACCCAAAATACTGCACTAAACATAATAATCACTTTCCTTATACGTTAGCCTATATTTTTACTCCTTCACTAGTTATGATATAACAAAAATTATAATATTATCAAGAAATATAGTTTCCCCTATTTCATGTTACAATTGCATGATAAGGAGGCGTTCAACATGGCTGAACAAGAAAAAAGTGCTACTCAGCAACGAATCGATAATGCTGTCTATGGTACACCTAAAATTAAACCCGACGAACAGCGAAAATACCTCGGAACATTCCGTGAACGCGTCTGTTTAACAATTAGTATTCAAGAATTAAGAGAACAAGACTGGACAACGGCACTAACCACAGAAGTAAATCGTGGCATCGGTGATCTTATTTTCATCAACGGCAAGCTCCCGCATGATGAAATTCACCCATATATTCAAGCAGCAGCTAAGGCCAATGCTCACTTTACACTAAAGACTGATCCCGAATATAAAACTGATCCGGAATCATTAGCAATTGTAATTGCCGCCAAAACAGCTGTATATCAATCACCAGTTGACGTCAAAAAAAGATACCCTAATTTAAAGGCCACAAATATTGATAATGATGAAGAATCTGTTGACCAGCGTCAAAGCTTTTTTCATCGCCTTTTTCACAGAAAGGATCGTGGATAAAATATGCAGCAACCACTTGCTTATCGAATGCGTCCCCGAACATTAGACGAAGTGGTCGGTCAAGAACACCTTGTCGGCCCAGGAAAAATTATTTCACGCATGGTTAAAGCGAAAATGCTTTCTTCAATGATCTTATATGGACCACCAGGAACAGGAAAAACAAGTATTGCTAGTGCTATTGCCGGGTCAACCAAATATGCCTTTAGGAAACTAAACGCAGCAACGGATACGAAAAAAGATTTACAGATTGTAGCTGAAGAAGCCAAAATGAGTGGAACTGTAATATTGTTACTCGATGAAATCCACCGTTTAGATAAGGTGAAGCAAGACTTTCTTTTACCACACCTAGAAAACGGACGGATTATTTTAATCGGCGCAACAACAGAGAACCCGTATATTAGTATTAATCCGGCAATCCGCAGTCGAACGCAAATTTTCCCTGTCCATCCTCTTTCGGTAGATGAAATGAAGATTGCAATCCACCGTGCGTTAGTCGATAAAGAGCGTGGCTTAGGCAATTTACCACTAGTTTTAGAGGAGAATGCAGAAAATCAACTAGTTGCAGCAACGAATGGCGACCTTCGTAGCGCATTAAACGGTTTGGAACTCGCTGCTAAATCAACTGATCCAAGTGAAGATGGCAAGATTCATCTTACACTACCGATCATTGAAGAAAGTGTCCAAAAAAAGTCCTTGGCTGCTGATAAAAACGGCGATGCGCATTATGATGTTATTTCAGCATTTCAAAAGTCGATCCGTGGTTCAGATACGGATGCTGCACTTCATTACTTGGCACGGTTAATTGAAGCCGGTGACCTTACTGTTATCGCACGCCGCCTAATGGTAACTGCCTATGAAGACATTGGACTTGCCAATATGCCTGCTGTGCAACGAGCTGTTACTGCAGTTCAAACAGCAGAAAGAGTTGGTTTCCCGGAAGCACGAATTCCACTTGCTGATGCTGTAATAGAGCTATGTCTCTCACCAAAATCTAATTCAGGAATTAACGCAATTGATGAAGCCCTTGCGCAAGTCCGTCAAGGCGGTTTTGGCGATGTCCCTGCCCACCTTAAGGATGCCCATTATAAGGGAGCTGCTAAGTTAGGACACGGGATTGATTACGACTTTCCACATGACCATCCCCATGATTGGGTAGCTCAGCAATATTTGCCTGACCGAATTAAAGACGCTCAATACTACCAGCCTAAAAGCAACGGTCGTTTTGAAACAAGCCTAGGGCGCCAATATTGGCAAATACGAAAAGCTCAACAACAAACTTTACGCGGTCAGCATCACCCGCGTAAATAATTGCACCAATCAAGTAAAAATGCTATTATAAAGGTGAAAATTCTGTAGTGTACGCGTTGTCTAAACGCAGGTTTGCCTTACAGTCTTATTACTTTGGGACTAGTGCATCGCCTTTTGGACAACATGCCTTTACACTTGGTAGTTGAATATTAGGCAGCCGTGTCCCACCTGTCTTAAACACAGGTCAACACTGAATGACAATTAACGGCACCAACGGAGTTTTCGTACATATTCAGTGGCGTGATAGTAGGCAAACTTACTACCACGCCATTTTTAATTTTATTATAGATAGGATAGATTTTTTATGTTGTTATCACTGCTAATGACGCTATTCGGCCTCATCGCTCTTTTTGAAGGAATTTTTCTTTTAACTCATATCCATAAGCCATTTCTTGTTTTTGATCCAAACAAAAGCAAGTACTTGGCTCCCCAACTAAAAAACTGGGGAATTGTTATGACAATTGTCGGGATCTTATGTGTCATCGCGGGATGGACCAATAGTACCGGCTTCCTTGTTGTTATGGTAATTATCGGCTGTGTCTGCGAGACATTAATGGCGTTTGCGATTACTGCTGATCTTCGTGTAAATCACCGAAAGTAATGTTTCGTTGGCGCTTTACGCTCAATAGTGAAAAAGTGTATAATAAGTATATAATATAAAGATTTCAGGAGGGCACTAAAATTATGGCACAAGAATATAAACACATTTTAGTTCCAGTCGACGGTTCAAAAGAAGCTGAATTAGCTTTTAAGAAGGCTGTTGCTGTTGCAAAGCGTAACGGTACAGACACTGAATTACGTTTACTTCACGTTGTTGACACCCGTGCATTTCAAAATATCTCTAGTTTTGATACTTCAATGGTTGAGCAGGTTACAGAAACTGCAAAGAAGACTTTAGATAAGTACATTGACTATGCTAAAGAACACGGTGTTGCAAACGCTAGCTACTCAATTGAATATGGTGCTCCTAAGACAATTATCGCACGGGATGTGCCAAAAGAAATGGGTGCTGACTTAATCATGATTGGTGCTACTGGACTAAACGCTGTTGAACGAATTTTAATTGGTTCAGTTACTGAATTTGTTACTCGGACAGCTATTTGTGATGTTTTAGTAGTACGGACCGATTTGGATAACAAGCAAATTGAAAATCCAAAGAAGCGCCGGTTCTAAATATCAAGATAAAATCGATCAAATGCCTCATAAACGTTAGCATTCCGCTAATTATATGAAGCATTTTTTATATATTTAAAATTAATTCTATTAAGATAGGAGCGCAAAGCATTGGAAGTGAAATATGAAACAGTAAAACAAACTTTACGGAACGAAATCATTGACGGAAAATATAAAATTAATGAAAAATTACCAACTGAAAGTGCCTTAATGAAACGTTTTAATGTCTCCCGCTATACTATTCGACGGGCTGTCGGCGACCTTGAAAACGAACACTATATCTATCGAATTCAAGGTGGCGGGATGTTTGTTCAGGATTGGCAACGCGACTGGACAAAAAACGAAAAGAATAAGATAATCGGGGTTATTAGTACTCATATTGCTGACTATATCTTCCCGCCAATTATTTCTGGTATCGACAGTATCGTCACTGAACAAGGTTATTCAATGATTGTCGGTAATACTCTTAATGACCATAATAGGGAACGGCAAACAATCTTAAATATGCTTGACCTTCAAATTGCCGGCTTAATTATTGAACCAACTGAAAGTGCCATGCCTAATCCAAACTTGGACCTATATCGCCAAGTTCAAAAGTATAAAATTCCAACAATTCTCTTTCATTCTACTTATCCAGGCTTTGAGTTTCCGTCCTTGCTAACAAAAGATCGCGAAGCTGAAGAAGAACTGGTGACCTATCTTTTTGAACTCGGGCACACTAACATCCTTGGCGTATTTCAAATTAATGACCAACAAGGTATCGATCGAATGGCAGGAATGATTAAAGCATATCAAGATAATAATATCCCGACTACAAGCTCAAACGTTATCATGTATCAGTCAAGCGACCCCTATGAAAATATTATTAAAAAGGTTGATAGGATGCTCAATAGTAACCAGGAAATCACTGCCATTGCTTGCTATAATGATCAGTTAGCAACAAGAATTATTAGCCACCTCCAGAGGCAGGGAAAAGAAGTACCAAACGATATCTCAGTAATTGGTTTCGATAACTATGAAATGGCGCAAATCATTTCTCCTAGCCTTACAACAGCTAATCATCCCAAACGGCAACTTGGGGAAGATGCTGGTAAGATGATCCTAAAAATGATTGCCGGCGAAGAAGTTGAATCAAAAGTCTATACACCAACGATTATCAAGGGACAATCAACCGCCCCACTCACTGCAAAGGAGAAGACAAATGAATAACAAAGTAAAGCAACTGTTACTCGCAGATGGTCAATCAATGCCGCAAGAGGGCTTTGGCTTATATAAAATCACAGATCAAAGTACGATTACGTCAGCAATTAAATATGCCTACGATGCGGGATACCGCCTTTTTGATACAGCACAGTTATATAAAAACGAAGCAGAAGTTGGAATTGCACTTAAAGAACTTAACCTACCACGTGAAGAACTTTTTATTACTACTAAAGTATCCGAGCCCAATCAAGGATTTAAGCAAACAATTACTTCCATCAAGGACTCACTCCAAAAGTTAAAGCTTGACTATGTTAATCTTCTTCTTATTCACTGGCCAATTGAACGGGCTTTCTTTGATACCTGGGCAGCTCTGGAGGAATTAAAAAAGGAAGGATTAACTCGTTCAATCGGCGTAAGCAACTATCAAATGATTCACCTTCAATATCTTGCTACACAAGCACGGGAAATGCCGGTTATTAATCAAATTGAACGGCACCCGCGTTTGAACCAACAGCCATTGGTGCAGTACGATAAAGAACACAATATTGTGACCCAAGCATGGAGTCCCCTTGGTCGTGGCACTATCCTTGATAACCCAACGCTAAACAAAATTGCGGCTAAACATAATAAATCCGCAGCCCAAATTGTCCTTCGCTGGCATCTCCAAAGCGGTGTTGCTTTTATTCCAAAATCAGTTCACGAAGCACGAATTAAACAAAATATAAACATTTACGACTTTGTACTGAGCGATGATGAAATGACAGCGATTAACAACTTAAATAACTTTACGCGGGTCGGTAAAGAACCAGCATTAGTTTACGAATATAACCTTAAATATTAAAAAATGGAGCCAAGATAAGGTCACATAATTGATCTTACGTTGGCTCCTTCTTTATATACATTTCAAATTAAAAATAACCCGGGAAATAATCCCTGCTTTTTATTCAGAATATGGATTTTCTTTAATTACGCGTGCTGGATTACCTGCAATAACTACATTATTACCGAATGATTTCGTAACAACACTTCCCGCACCAACAATGACATTATTGCCCAAAGTCACACCAGGACAAATAACTGCTCCGCCACCAATCCACACATCATCGCCAATATTAATGTCCTCACTCTGTCCATAAGCACCGTTGCGACGTAATTTAGGATTCAATGGATGATTAGGACCCGTGGGCCTAACAAGCAATGCTTACCGATCCTAATAGGACTCACATCAAGCATTACGCAATCATAGTTAGCGAAGAAGTCATCGCCTACATAAATGTTGTAACCATAATCACATTTAAATTGTGCATGAACTTCGCAATTGGTACCAACATGGCCAAACAATTGACGGATCAAAGTAATGCTTGCAGTTGGGTTCATCTCGCCAAGGGCATTGAAACGTTCAACTAATTGACGGGCATATCGACGTTCCTTAACTAATTCTGGATCATAAACATTAAATACTTCTCCAGCTAACATTTTTTCTTTTTCAGTTTTCATATTTCATTGCTCCTCATAGATAAAAAAGAGAGGCCGTTATCTCGACTCGAGGTACACCGAAGATAACTGCTTCTCTCTCATAAGTATTATGCGGATTTATTATTCAATAAAATCAACTTTAACTTCTAACATTTCAAAGAGGTCTTTAATTTGTTGCGGCTTCAAGCTAAAGCTCAAAATTGTATGGTGTCCGCCACCAGCATGCATCCACCGTTCTGCCCCTTCTTTAAGGCCGACAGTTGGTGTCCATAACTGCTTAGCAACTGGAAGATGTGGTGTTTCAGCTTCTGGCTTGTGGCAATCAACAGAGTAACCGATAACCTTGTAACCATCATTGAAGTATGAAAGGGTAACGTCGACAGCCTTACCTTCACGACCAGTAAATACTAAACGTGCAGGGTCATCTTTGCCACCGATGTCAAGCGGGTGAACTTCAACCCGTGGCTTGTCTGAAGCAATTGTTGGGTCAACTTCAAGCATGTGAGAGCCAAGAATTGCTTGGTGACCAGCACGAAGATCAAGTGTGTAGTCTTCCATAAAGGCAGTAGCTACATTATCAGCAGCAATCTTCAATAAGCGGTCCATTCCAGCAGACTTCCAATCACCTTCAGCACCAAAGCCGTAACCATCACGCATTAATAATTGAGCAGCTAACCCAGGTAATTCTTCAAGACCATGTAAGTCTTCAAAGTTAGTAGTAAAGCCTGTGTAGCCCTTTTCGTCCATGAACTTCTTCAATGCAAGATATTCACGAAGTTGGTAACGTACTGAGTGTTCATAGTGTTCCTTAGTATTGTCACCTTGAACCATTTCATACTTACTTTCAAGGTCCTTGTATGCAGCATCAATTTCATCTTCACTAATGCCGTTAACATATTCAACCAATTCGCTTACTGGCCAGTAGTCAACTGTCCAGCCAAGGAACATTTGAGCTTCAACCTTGTCCCCTTCAGTAACAGCAACATTCCGCATTGTGTCACCGAAACGAACAATCTTAATGTTAAAGCTTTCGTTGTAAGCAACAGCAACATTTTGCCAATCAGCGATTTCTTCTTGAACTTCTTTGTCACCCCAGAAGCCGTAAACAATCTTGTTGTGCTTTTGAAGACGAGCATTAATATAAGCATATTCACGGTCACCGTGAGCAGATTGGTTTAAGTTCATGTAATCGAAGTCGATCGTGTCATATGGAATCTTGTTTAAGTATTGAGTTGCCAAGTGAAGTAATGGCTTTTGTAAAAGTTTTGTCCCACGAATCCAGTTCTTAGCTGGTGAGAAGGTATGCATCCATGTCATAACACCGGCAACATTGTCGTTGTAGTTTGCTTCCTTCATAAACTTAGTAATTCCTTCAGCAGTGGTCATTACACCCTTGAAAACAACTTTATATGGTAATTTGCCGCTTTCATTCAACTTGTTAACGATGTCTTCAGCATCAGCAGCAACAGACTTTAATTGTTCTTCACCATAAAGGAATTGACTACCAGTAACAAACCAAAATTCATAATTCTTAATATCCATGAGATTACACTCCTTTTATCCTAAAAAGTTTTAAATGTAGCTACCAAAATTAATTAAGCGTGAGTTGCATGGTCCTTAGAATGAGCATTGTTTTGTCCATAGTAAGCATTAGCACCATGCTTTCTGTAATAGTGCTTATCAAGCAAGTATTGTGGCAGGTGAAGGTCTTTATGCGTCAATTGCATTGCATGATAGTCTTCCTCTGCTACTACTTCCAGCACCTTTGCGTTATAAACTGCCTTATCAGGTGTGGGTCCCCAGGTAAATGGACCGTGTTGCATGACTAATGCAGCTGGTGTAGCTTCATAGTCTAGCCCCCGCTCCTTGAAAGAACGAACGATTACTTTTCCGGTGTTACCCTCGTAATCTTCTTCAATTTCTTCCTTCGTTAAGGCATCAGCAGCTGGCACATCGGTATAGAAAGTATCCGCATGAGTAGTATTCATCGCTGGAATATCCATCCGTGCTGCCGCAAAAGATACCGCCCATGGTGAATGGGTGTGAACAACCCCGCCAATCTTTGGAAAATGATTATAAAGATAGGTGTGGGTCGGGGTATCACTGGATGGATTCAAGTCACCTTCGACTACCTCACCATCCAAGTTAACAACAACCATATCTTCTGGCTTCATCTCATCGTATGGAACTCCAGAAGGTTTAATAACAAACAAGCCCTTTTCACGGTCGATTCCAGAAACATTCCCCCAGGTAAAGGAAACTAATCCTAACTTAGGAAGTCTCATATTTGCATCATAGACTTCTTTTTTTAGTTCTTCTAGCATCTATTAATTACTTCCTTTCTCCGTATCACGTTCACTAATGTCTTTTCCGGCAAGCGACTCGACTGGCAAGCCAGCTTGATAACGTTTAATGAAACTTTCATAGCCCTTTACTCCTGCCGGTTCCGGTGTCAAGGTCATGCTTTCCGGATTCTTGAATACCTGTTCATCCAAGTAATCAGCTAATGATTCTATTGCATTTGTTTCTGCATATTTGGCAAGAACAGCCATTCCCCATGGGCCACCCTCACTAGCAGTATTCATGATTGTAATTGGAATATTCAAAGCATTTGCAAGAACCTGTTGACCAATAACCGGTGTACCAAAGAGCCCCCCTTGTGCAACCATAACGTCTGTTTGAACATGTTCCTCATTTAATAAGATGTCCATTCCAATCTTCAATGGCGCAAATGCCGCATAGAGTTGTGTTAGGAAGAAGTTGGCAAGGTTCATCTTACTATTTGGTGTCCGAACAAATAATGGTCGTCCTGCTTGGATTTTGGTAATGTTTTCACCAGAAAGATAGCTATAATTGATAAGTCCGCCTGCATCAGGATCTGAACGAACCGTTGAGTCGAATAATGTTTCGTACAATGTGTTGGTATCAATCTTAGCCCCAATCGCATCGGCAAAATCTCTAAATAATCCAACCCATGCATTAATGTCAGATGAACAATTATTGATATGAACCATTGCGACTGGGTCACCGGTTGGCGTCGTAACAATATCAATATCACGATGGAGCTTCTTCAATGGCGCATCTAAAACATTCATTGAAAATGCTGAGGTACCAACGGAAATATTACCGGTTCGTTTCCGAACACTATTTGTTCCAACCATTCCGGTGCCGGCATCCCCTTCTGGAGGAGCCATTAAACTGCCTGCAGTTAAGGTGCCGCTAAGATCTAGTAATTTAGCTCCGTCAGCCGTCAATTTCCCAGCATTATGACCAGCAATTTCTACTGATGGCAGGATATCCTTTAGCTGCCATGAATATTGTTGTACTTCTGGTAATTCATTAAATTTCTCGATAAGGTCTTGGCGATAAGTTAATATTTGATCATCGATTGGAAAGACTCCAGATGCATCACCGATTCCAAGAACCTTTTCACCAGAAAGCTTCCAATGAACATATCCAGCTAGGGTTGTAATGAAATCAACATCTTTAACATGCGGTTCCTGATTAAGAATTGCCTGGTAAAGGTGCGCAATGCTCCACCGCTGCGGAATATTAAAGTTAAATAACTCTGTCAATTTGTCAGCAGATTCTTCGGTAATATTATTCCGCCAGGTTCTAAAAGGTACTAGTAGTTGATTTTCCTTATCAAAAGGTAGATAACCATGCATCATAGCACTGACACCAATAGAACTAATATTTGTCAAGCTAGTATGATATTTACTTTGAACATCAGCTTTAATTTGGGAGTATGCCGATTGAATTCCTTCCCATACTTGATCAAGGGGGTAAGTCCAAATTCCATCATTAAATTGATTTTCCCAAGTATAGCTACCTGATGAAATCGTTTCAAAATCGGTATTAATTAAAACGGCTTTGATTCGCGTTGACCCTAATTCAATTCCAAGTGAAGTCTGACCATTTTTAATTTGGGTCGCTGTTTCACGTAAATTCATTGAATATTCCTCCTAATTTTCAGGATTGCCTGCTTTTACTCGGCCACGATTGGTTCCTTGTTCTTCAATTTCTTCGAGCGTATGACCACGAGTTTCAGGAACACAGGTCTTAACAAAGATAACTCCTAAGATACAGATAACACCGAAGATCGCAAAGACAGCTTCTTGAGGCATACTTGCAGTCATGATTGGGAAGATCAGACCAACTAACCATGACCCAATCCAGTTAAATGAAGAAGCTAATCCAGATGCCCGACCCCGAATAGCGAGCGGGAAGATTTCTCCAACAAGTACCCACGTTAATGGAGCCCAAGTGAAAGAATAGAAAGCAACATAGATACATAAGAACACAACAATTGTCATTGGATTCATGTTTGGCATCATCCAGTTAATAATTGCTGGCAAGATAAAGGAAAGTCCCATAACAGCACCACCAACCATCAACAATGTCCGACGGTTAAATTTATCAGCAATCCACATGTAAACTAGGGAACCGATAACTAAGATAACCCCTTGTACAATTGGCCACATTAGGTTTGAAGAAGCTGCTTGACCAGTTGCCTTTTGAACAATTAATGGGATGTAGTAGAAGATTGCATTAGCACCTTGGAATTGTTGGAAGGCGGCTACCCCAACCCCCGCAATAACAAGGTAACGATACTTGCTGCTAAATAGTGTTGACCAGCTTGTCTTTGAATTTGCCTGACGTTCTTCTTTAGCAGTTTCTTTAATACTTGCTAGTTCTTGATCGATTTCTGCTGGATTTTTACGAATATAAGTTAGGACCCGTCGTGCTTGTGCTTCGTCTCCCTTACGTAATAGGAACCGCGGTGATTCAGGTAAACGAAGAACACCGAGGAATAAGATCAAAGCAGGAACGGCAGCTAATCCTAACATCAAACGCCATGCCCATTCACCAGGAAGATCTTTTAATAAGAAGTCAACCACGTATGAAAGCAACATTCCGGAAACAATCATTGTCTGGTTCAATCCGGATAATCGTCCCCGCGCACTGGCCGGCGCCATTTCAGACATATAAGCAGGAACTAATGCTGAAGCAGCCCCAACCGCCAAACCTAAGAGCATCCGCACGATAATTAAGTAGTAAGCACTAGTCTCGCCCATATCCGGTGAAACACCAGATAAAACAGAGAAGACCATAAAGACGATTGCAGACATTAAAATCATTTTCCGGCGGCCAAACTTATCAGAAAGCTGACCAGCTAATGCTCCACCAAAGATTGCCCCGAACATAACCGCGGAGGTAATCCAACCAACTAACGAAGCTGCATTTTCAAGGTGCCAGTCGGCTTGCAAAAATGGCAAGGCTCCGGTCATAACACCGATATCGTAACCAAATAGGATTCCTCCAAATGATCCGAAGAAGTAGATAAATGCACTTGATATTTTCTTTTCGGCTTTTGCCATCACATTCATCCTCCTTAAAAACTAAAAGTGATAGATTATTCCATGAACATGAACGCGCTTTCATTGAACAACTATAACTATAAAGTATTTGTACGTATAAATCAAGAGTAATTATTTAAATTAATGCTGACCAATTGTGAAAAGCAATTTTATACATTCAACAAATCTTTGTCTATCTTATAGTTGAATCAGTTTATGCATGTGAAATAAATAATTTATTTTTTGGTTAATTAAAGGCTTTCTATACTAATATCCTTTATTATGTATATTAATTAATGTAAAAATCATCGATATTATTTGAAGACTATCTAAAATAATTTATGAATTTGTTGAATTTGTACGGATGAATTGTCGGATATAAAAATGACTGACTCTCCCGCTGAGCCAGTCATTTTTGAATGATATTTTAGTTGTGGAATGAGAATGTTGAATTATAATGGCTTAACTATCTAATTTATCCCCCCTTTCAATTGTCAGCTTCTCTTTCATCCATTATTAATCATTTTTCTTCCAGTAAGTAATTGAGTCGTACTTTACACCTGTTAAATCCTCACAAACCGCTTTCGTATGCAAATCAACATCTTTCATACTGCCACCCTTTTGGAGCCGCACTAATTCAGTTGAGAGTACCTTAAAATTCTTCTTACTCAAGTGAAAACGGCTAGCAAAAAACATTGCTAAGAGGATCATGCCACCAACACCGACCGACATGATTAAGGTAATCATTAAAATTGCGCTGTGTGGTTGTGCTAAGGCACCGGTTGCTGATTGCTTAAAGCCAGCAAAATCTAATAAGTATCCAGCAACTACGCCAGCTAGACCTTGACTAATCTGATTAATAAAGACCATCACAGACGCAAATAATCCAGATCGGTTTTTCCCAGTAACTAAGGTATCTAAATCGGGAATAAACGGAAACGCGTTCCATGGTGTGAAATAAAGGATATATAGGCCAATTTCATAAAGGACCATCCCAATTGTAAGATATACCATTATGTGTTCTGGTCTGAACATCGCAATTAATCCCCACATAATTGCACTAATTAAAATTAATGAATAACCAAAGAGATCCATTGCACGATAACTAACTTTGGTAATAACAATCCCAGCAATTATTGTAACTGGAATTGAAACGATACTTAATGATTGTAAGAATCCAGAAGTACTAGTTGACTTGCCAAGTACATAAACAATGTAGTAAACGAAAACAGTACTAAACAGAATTGAAGCAAAGTATGAACTAAGATAAATTCCCATATGAATTCGAAACGTCTTAATCTTAAAGGTTGAGAAATAGTTTTTGATCTCTGCTTTAATCCCATTGCCATTACCGTTTTCAGCCTTGGCTTCTTCATCAAGACGCTTAGCCTCCGCTTTAGTAACAAAATGTTCCCAAGTAGTCTTGTAACAGATCCAAATTAAGAAAACTGTTACAACAGAAAAGATAACCTGCATTAAGAAATACGGTTTTGGTGAAGTCTTAGGGTAAAATTTAAAGAGTAATGCTGGGATAAATTGGGTTAACATTCCGCCAAGGCCAGCAATTACCATCCGCGTAGTTGATAAGTATGTCCGTTCATTAAAATCCTTAGTCATTTCATTTGGTAATGTTTCCCATGGAATTTGTAGAACCGACATTAAAATCGTGGTAACTAAGTATGTAATTAAATAATACCAATATGACATTCCAGCAACCCATAAGGTAATCGGAATTAGTACTGACGGAATAGCCGCAAGAATAAAGATATGACGACGACCATACTTACGGCCAAGCTTATACTTATAAATATTATCGGAAATGTTTCCCATAAATAGTGAAGCAATTGCATCGGCAACTCGTCCGATTAGGAAAATCGTTGCCCCTTGTCCAGCCGATAGTCCACAGAAAGTCGTATAGAAGAATAGCAACCAGGCACCAACTAACCCTTGCATTGAGATGCTGAAAAATGAAAACGTTCCAAACCCAATTGATCGCCAAATTCCAATTTTGCCACGTTTCTGATAGATTTTACGGTTCTTATATTCATCCCAACCATCATGAATAACTGATTGAGAACTATGATCATTATTCATAATATTTCTCCTTTACTATTAAAGCTTATCAATTAAAATTTCGCGTAGTTTATCTGCTAATTTGGCATCTGACATTTCGCGATGCGTTGTCCACAAAGTCATTACCCGCGCATCACCTGGTAACTTTACAAACCGTCGTTCCCAGTCATCTTCATCAGCGGTATCACCAAGGTTACGTAAATATTGACGTAAAAACTTTAATTTTTTGACAGTTAACGGCACATCATTGTCCGCATCATTTTCATAAAAATCACGCCATTTTGGTGATGGATTATTTTTAATTACTACCAAAATCTTATTCATCATTCGAACTGCATTATCAGCTTGTAAAAATGCATAAATTAAGTCATCTTTTTCATGAGCTTCCTGAGTAGTCTCATATGCCTTAATTAAATTTACCAGTGCATGTAAACCAGCCGATTGGTTAATGGCACTCATATATAAATCACCATAAAGAACATTACGATTATGCTGATCCTTCATTTCCAACAATAGTATTTCTAAATTACGAATAAGTGCTGCCCATCCTGGTAATGATGGTTCAACCATTGCTTTAATCTTCTTTAAATCAGCACTAAGCGATCCTTCATTAACTAGCCAACCAGCGTCAGTTAATTTTCCATTTGGCGTAACCCATGCTTGAATAATTCGGCGAATAAGAAATGGAGCAAACTCATCACCAGCTGTTTCATCCTCATACTCTCCATACTGAACGACATTCTCCCAATATTGCTTGTAATATTGAACTAGCCTACCCCTCGACTCACTATAATAAGTTTCAACATACTCACTAAGGATTTCGGTTAAACTCCGCTCTTGATAATCTTCACGCCATGATTTTGCATATTCGCGAAGATGAAGAATATGAGGTTTAATATTTCCTGTATTTACTAGTTCAATTGTATCCATGTTATTTTGCCGTGCTTTACATAGTTCACTCGATACAAAAGCCGGACTATTCGACATTAAACCTAAAAAGTTTGATGCTTGT
This sequence comes from Limosilactobacillus caviae, assembly GCF_014635905.1. GTDB lineage: Bacteria > Bacillota > Bacilli > Lactobacillales > Lactobacillaceae > Limosilactobacillus > Limosilactobacillus caviae. The sequence goes on along the minus strand of NZ_BMDS01000003.1, from coordinate 168,935 downwards.
AAATCGTGAAAACCAGCATGACAATATAATCCCCGTTGGCGGTGGTGCGGATTGGGAACATTAAGAATTGGTACTCGGGGGTTATCAATTCCTTGTCGACGAGAAACCATCTTCCCATACCCACTATCTGCCCATATTTCAATAACATCATCTGGTAATTCAAGAAGTCCGTCACGGTAAAGTCCTGTCAATTCTCCATAGATATTAATTGCCATCGGAGCATCTGGATCATACTTCTTTACCATTTCATATTGTTCTTTAATAATCTGATTTATTACCCGGGAAATAGCTTTTTTCGTCCATTCCCGACTATCATCATCCTCCCAAAAAGGCTTATCACCTTGACCACGAAAGCCCAGGCTATAGACAACTTTTAGTCCTTGCTGTGCTAAAATAGCATCCTTCCATAATTGGCGGAATAAGTTAGGATACTTAATATATGAGGCCGTCAGGTTAGGATACTTTCGAGCAAACATTGCTGCTCCAAGTGGTTCCGCGTGATGTTGAGCAATAATCAATCCATACTCACTAGCAGTTTGACGATTCTTATGAGAGGTCAGGTCCGTTCCAGGAATAATTACATTGCACCCAACCCTTAAAGCAGTTTCAAAGGCACGTTGCCATACATATGAGTTAGAATCATGATCCTCCCACTTCATCAAAAGCAATTCATCATTAATAAACCATCCACGGTACTTAGTTTTATATTTTGGCAAATTCAAATTAAAATTAGTCCATAAAATACTCTCTTTCCGGTCAACCGGCGTATCCATCCAGTACCAAAAGTCATCAATTCCAAGAACCGAACGAGAGACTGCTAAGACCCCATACATCACGCCAATAGAACTTTTTGACTTAATAGTCACCTTCCCCTCTTTTAAATTAAAGTAATATCTTTCTGACTGCGACGCTGTGTCATGATCAAGTACCAAACAAATCTCATTTTGCTCTTTGCCAGCAAATGTTGTTTTGCTAATATCCCGTTGAAGAATAGCTTGAGCATTTTTTAAAATTGGATTTGTAACATCTGATATCGTTACCTGCGTATTCCTTGAAATTTCAAATCCTGCTGTCGTCATCTTTATCCCCCTTTACTGCTTAATTAACTTTACACCATTGATTGTAAGCGCTTAATAAGATATAATCTTTGCTAAATAAGACTCATTTATTGCAAAAGGAGACCTTTAAATTGAAACATTATGATGATTTCCCGCTAGATGGAACAATTAATCAACAGATAGTATGTTTTCATCACCTAGATAAGCACCATGCAAGTCCATTCCATCATCATATTAACCATGTTGAATTACTTCTATTTCTGAGCGGCAATGTTCAATTCTTTTCTAAGAAAATTGTTTTTAAACCGCATCCTTTTGACTTAATCATTATTCCTGCCGGTACTTGGCATCGTGCTTACACATTAACAGCGACAAAATATGAACGAATTTTTATTAATATTCAAACTACAAAAATCAAGGAACTTTCTACTGCCGATACAAACTTAATGCAGTGTTTTACAAAACTTCCCTTAAAGTGGGATATCAATGTTGTACATCTAGATCAGACAACAGCAAATCACTTTGTCAATCTTTGTCATCAAGTAATAATGATGCTTGGAAAAAATGGATTTGGCGTTGATATCAATTTGAATATCCTTCAGGCAGAATTATTGTTAATCGCAAATAAAGCTGTGCATAGAAAAAAAGCCGAGGAAATTAATCCTCAGCCAACCAAACTTCAACAACTTTTAGACTATATTGATACTAACCTCGATCACGATCTTTCGCTTAACCATCTAGCTAATTACTTTTTCTTAAATCCCGATTATCTCAATCGCTATTTCCGTAAAGAAATCGGCCTTTCTATTCATGTATACATTAAACAAAGTCGGTTAGAAAAAGCTCGCCGCTTACTAGCAGAAGGCGAAACACTCAGTAAAACTGCTCAAATGTGTGGTTATAAAAATTACAGCAGTTTTATCCGTGCCTTTACAGAAACTGTCGGAATCTCCCCTGGAAAATTTCGTAAGCTTAATATTAAATAGCTTCTATCAAACTACAAAGCTAATAAAAAAGCAGTATTTAAGAAAAATTCATTTCCTAAATACTGCCTCTTTTTAAACTTCTAAATTCTTTAATTCTAATAAAATTGTATTCTCAGTTACAGAGCCATGACGAGCAATACTAAGGCTTTTGGCAATCTCTAATGATTCTTTAGCCTTTTCTGGTTCGTCTTTTAAAAGATAACTCCGACCTATGCATAGGTAAAGCTCATCCAACAAGAATAAAGAATCATGTTCACGGCACAGCTCAATCCCTTTATTCGCAACATCAATAGCGTTATCAGGATCATCAAGTTGAAGGTATAATTCTGAAATTTGACAATCAATTGAAGCCCATTGATAAAGACTACCAATTAGCTTCTTATTATCAATTAATTTTACTGAACGATTAGTTAAACGTGCAGCTCGTTCTTTATCTCCCCGCTTTAAATATGCTAATGCCATCCCGGCAGTTGTCATTGCTAAGTAGATATTAGCACTAGTAGTAGTAAACTGTGTCAATACCAATTCAAAATTAAAAATAGCTTCATCAAGCTGATCACTTTCTACCTGAACCATCCCAACAAGGTAGTAGTAACGTTGCTTATCAAAATCACTTTCTAGATTTTTAACATGAACCTTTTTTAAAAGAGTTGAAGCATCTTCAAAATTACGTGAAATTAAACTATCAACAATTTGGTTAAATGTTTCATTGATTCCACTAACTTCATTTTCGACAATTCGATCAGAAGAAATATTTAAGCGTTCACATATTGCCGTTAAAATATCCATTTTGGGTAAGCGATTTTGTTTTTCCATTAGGCTAATCGTCGCCTGGGTACAAATCCCTTCAGCTAGGGCTGTCTGGGACAATCCACGCTTGCGACGAATTTGTTTTAATACGTCTCCTCGGAGTTTCATTGTTTACTTTCCTTAATCATAATTGTTGAATATAAAAATCCTTTATAAAACGGACTATTGCCAATCGTATTATACCACTATTAAGGACTTAGCAATCATTAACTTATTAATAGTCACATTATTATAAAACACTAAATAAATTAATACTAATTAAATGCTTGTCCTTAATAATATTATAAAAAATAACTACATAAAATCGCTAACTAAAGTCACCCCCGTGTGATCTCAATCGCTATAAACAGCGTCAATACTGGCATAATTGACGTTCACATTGTTATGTACCTATATTATATTATAAAAACGTTGCACTTCAATACTAATATATCAGACTTTTGCTTATTCTAAATATATTGATTGTGAATTGTACATAATAGAGGTTCAAAGCTCGATAAATTGAACTCTGAACCTCTATCGGTATCTTTACTAATTATTATATTTCTTTTGCCCAACACGTTCTGTGCCAAGTTTACGGAAGTCATATTTAATCTTGCTATTACGCTTAAATTCCTCTAGCCCTAACTGAATTAACCGATCAATTAGTTCTGAGTATGAAATCCCTGAAACTTCCCACATTTGAGGATATAGACTGATATTAGTAAATCCAGGTAATGTGTTTGGTTCACCCAAGTATGGCACATTATTGCTATCAACTAAGAAGTCGATGCGAGCCAATCCTTTCATCCCCAATGCCTTATATGCTTTTAGGGCCATATCAGTAATTTCATCAACTAAGTATTGTGGCAACTTAACTGGTAATTCAAAAACGACCCCACTAGCATCAACGAATTTATTTTCGTAATCGTAGAATAAGTCATCTTCAGGAACCCGTACCGCTCCTAATTTTGAAGCAATTGGATGTTCATTACCTAAAATTGAAATTTCAACTTCCTGTGGACGGTCAATTCCTTGTTCTACTAACACCTTATAGTCATATTTGAATGCATCATTAAGTGCCGCTTCATATTCCTCAGCATTAGTAACCCGGTGGATACCAACCGATGAACCTTGTTTTGCAGGTTTAATAAAAGTAAGATTACCAAGCTGCTCTTCAATCCGACCCCATGAGTAATCTGCTCGATTTTCTGGAGTAACTAAAACATAAGGAGTATTGCGAATCCCGGCTTGGGTAATAATCTTTTTAGTAAGGTCCTTATCAAAAGCCATTGCGCTTGCTGAAATATTAGAACCAACGTAAGGCTTATTTAATAACTTAAAGAGGCCTTGAATTGTTCCGTCTTCCCCTAAGTTTCCATGAATAACCGGGAAGAAGAAGTCAATCTCTTCTTGCTCGTTTAACGCCATAATTGGTGCTAAAGGACTAGATAAATCCATCTTTTGATAAGCTTCTTTTACTACCTGGTCTTCAGGTTGACCATCAAAGATTTTTTGTGAGTCCTCATTATTAAGTAAAATTCCGTCTTTAGTGAACATAAAGAGGCTTACATCATATTTATCTTTATCCAAGGCATCATAAATATTGTGCGCCGACCGCTTCGATACATCGTGCTCTGAGGAATTTCCTCCAAACAATAAAGCGATATGTAGTTTTTTGGTCATTATAAATACCACCTTAAATATTTTTATCTTAACCGTTTTCCTAGAACTTTAAGTATACCATGAACTTCACTTGTCCGCTACAATTAAGTCAAAATAAAAAAACTGGGAAAATTATTTTTTCTCAGTCTTTTGAACTATTCAATTACTTAACTTCAACAATCCAGTTCTTATTTTCATCTTTTGAGTTTAAGGCTGCTGGATCATCAACAACCGCTTCATTTATCTTAGTAATCTTGCCATCAACAGGACTATCAACATCAGTAACTGCTTTTTCTGCTTCAACTGCAATAAACTTATCAGCTTGCTTAAGAGTCGTTCCTACTGCTGGTACATCAATAAAACTTACTTCGCCTAGTTCATCACGGCCAGCATCATTTAACCCGATCCGCTTAGTACCATCAGCTTGTTCTTTTACCCAAAAATAACTCTTTGACATTTTATGACCTCGCTATCTAAATTCACGATTACTACTAAACATATACGAATGGTGGTGGTAACGCATCGACATTACCATCCCAATCCCAATCAAGTTACCGATTAATGAAGATCCCCCTGCACTAATAAATGGTAGCGGAATCCCGGTTAATGGTAAGAGTCCAACATTCATCCCGATATTTTCAAACACGTGGAATAGAATCATCATGATAACCCCGGTTGAAATATAAGCATAAAATTCGTTCTTGGTATCAAATGTTACCCGAATCATTAAATAAATTAGTAACAAGTAGATAAGAATTAATAAAACTCCACCGATGAACCCAAAATTTTCACCGATAACAGAAAAAATCATATCTGATTCACGAACTGGAACATACACTTTAGAATTATTGAATCCAGTTCCAGTAATTCCACCTGAACCTACAGCCTTAATACTTTGCCATAACTGATACCCCTGATTAGTAGTATCTTGTTCAGGATGGAGCCAGGTATCAACACGGTCAAACTGGTAAGCCTGAAAGCCAACGTGCTCAAGAATTTGACGACCAACGGAACTTGTCACCATTGCTAAAGCAGATCCCCCCACAACCACTAAGACTGTTGCAGCGGGAGCCAAAATTCGCCAAGTCACTCCTGAAACTAATACCATTCCGCAGAAAATAGCGAAGAATACTAACCCCGTCCCAAAGTCATTTTGAAACTTAAGGGAAATCAAGATTGGCAATAACCATAAAAACATGGTCCCGATTAAACGCCAGTCGGAATCAACCGTATGAACGCTATAACGATTATTATGAGTCGTAATAACCCGCCCCATCATCAAAATATACGCAGGTTTCATTATTTCTGACGGTTGAAATGTGAACGGTCCAATCGCAAACCAGCTTTTAGCCCCTGTACTTGCGTAATAAGCCCGACTATAAAAGACCAGTATGGCAAACATTAGGAACACACTTAGCCAATATACAATCGGCGCTAATTTCCATAATTGCTCAGCATCAAACTGCATAATAACAATAATTAAAATGGTTCCAACCGCATACCAAACTAATTGAGTAATAACCTGTCGAGCAACACTAGTTTGCTGACGGTCATGAACCGCAGCCACATATATTGAAGCAAGACCAATTAAGGCTAGTAAGAGAACACAGAATATAATTCCCCAATCAATTCGACTCTCTACATCATTTTGTGAACGTTGCATTACCAAACTCCTTTACAAAATATTAATTAAAGAGGATGGTTCACCAAACTAATGCTGGTGAAGATGGTATTGTTGAAGGATTATTTCTAAACCTTCTTCTTGAGAACGAACATAAAATTCGCTCTGGTCATTTATCAGCATTGCTTTGAAACGTTCATTATCGGTTACAACTTCACCAATCAACCGGTCACCAATAAATATTTGCTGAACTGGTTGGTTACGACGTTCAATATCTTTAACGCTGACTTCTATTTTTTTATCTTTCTTTGACACTTTTTCACCCTTAATAACTATTATTGCTACTGACGACGAAAAGTAAAATGATTTGGGACAGGATCATATCCGCCACGGCAAAAAGGCTGGCACCGAAGAATACGCCAGCATCCAAGTAATAACCCTTTTAGGCCAAATCGTTGGAGAGCTTCAAGCATATATTGTGAACATGACGGCATAAACCGACATACTCGAAATTGGCGACGTGCCGAAATTGTACGCTGATACCAACGAATAAACCGACATAACATCCCGACCATTTTTTATTACTTCTTTCGCTCAGTTTTTTGCATCCGTTCCAACATCTCACCAGCACCCTTAGCAACGTTATCTAATGGGTCCTGAGAAACAACAACTGGTACCTTTAGCCGAGCACTAAATAACTGATCAATTCCCTTTAATAATGAGGTCCCACCAGTTAACATAATTCCTCGGTCAATAATATCACTAGCTAATTCTGGTGGAATAGTTTCCAACACACTGATCGCTGCTGATACAATTTGCTCAAGTGTATCATGCAATGCTTCTTCAATCTCATTTTCATTAACAGTGATTTGCTTTGGCATACCAGTAGCAACATCCCGTCCACGAACATCCATTGTCTCTGGATCATCCACACGAAGAGCTGTTCCTAAATCCATCTTAATCTTTTCAGCAGTATGCTCACCAATGACTAACCCATGCTTATTTTTAATGTAAGAAGCAATATCGCTATTCATCTTGTCACCAGCCATCCGAATCGATTGACTAGAAACAATATCTCCTAATGAAAGGATGGCAATATCACTAGTTCCACCACCCATATCAATAACCATGTTTCCACGAGGTTTAAAGATATCAAGGCCAGCCCCGATTGCAGCAACTTTAGGTTCATATTCAAGATAAACCTTTCCGCCACCTGACTGCTCAGCTGCCTGAATGATAGCCTTTCGTTCAATCTCCGTAATGTTAGTTGGGGCACAGATCATAATATTTGGCTTTGACATAAACCCTTTAACACTCAGTTTACCAATAAAGTATGAGAGCATTTCCTGGGTCACATCAAAATCGGAAATAACTCCATCCTTTAATGGACGAATAGCCCGAATATTGCTAGGGGTCCGGCCAACCATTCGGTAAGCTTCCGAACCAACAGCCAATACTTTATTGGTCTTTGTATCAACCGCAACAACTGACGGTTCATTTAGAACAATGCCTTTACCTTGAACATAAATCAAAACATTGGCAGTTCCTAAATCAATTCCAATATCCTTTGCCATTAATTTATTCTCCTTTTAGCTAGTAAAGTGTTAACACTAAACTCGTTAATATCGTTCGTAATTATACCACAAAATAGGGGTCAATACAGGAGTGGCTTGCGACTTCAAGCATTTCCCCTAGTCCTGGTTAGTTTTATTTTTTGATGGTTTTACATCTAATTTAATTTTATCTTCAAAATCAACCCGGTCGATCTTCGCACCTAATTGTTGTAATTTTTGGTGAAAATGATAGTAACCGCGGTCAATATATTTCAGGTTACGGACTTGTGTTATTCCATCAGCTACTAGGCCGGCTAAAACCAAAGCAGCTCCGGCACGCAAGTCAGAGGCAGCAACCTCCGCCCCGCTAAAATGTGTTGGACCATTGAGAACGGCAACCGGACCATTAATTTGAAAATCGGCATTCATTCGTCTTAATTCTTCAAGATGCATAAATCTTTTCTCGAAAATGGTCTCATCGAGCATACTCGTTCCATTAGCTAACAATTGTAAAACTGACATCTGTGGCTGGAGGTCAGTAGGAAAGCCAGGATAAGGAAGCGTCTTGATATTAGTGGGGATTAAAACTGAAGTCCCTAAAACACGAATCCCGTCTTCTTGAACAACAACTGTTACGCCCATTTCTTCCAGCTTAGCTATTAATGAAGAATTATGCTTAGCGATGGCTCCTTCAACAACAACATCACCATTTGTAATCGCGGCTGCAATCATAAATGTACCAGCTTCAATTCTATCCGGTATTACATAATGTTCACATCCATGAAGGAAGTTTACTCCTTGAATACGGATAATCTCGGTTCCGGCACCATGAACCCGTGCTCCCATCTTATTTAGCATATTTGCCAAATCAACAATTTCTGGCTCACAGGCTGCATTTTCAATTGTCGTTATTCCTTGAGCAAGAGTAGCTGCCATCATAATGTTTTGTGTAGCTCCTACACTTGGGAAGTCTAAGTAGACATGATCACCGATTAAATGATCCGCACGTGCTTCTAAATATCCATCATGCTGTTCAATGATTGCACCAAGCTGACGCAATCCTTTTAAATGCAGGTCAATCGGTCGCGAACCAATCGCGCATCCTCCAGGCAATGCAATCTGCGCATGTCCAGTTCGGGCAAGGAGCGGTCCAAGAACAACCATTGAAGCCCGCATCCGAGTAACATATTCCAAGGGTGCTTCTGAAGAGACAGGGTTAGATGCATCGAGTGTAAGCGAATGATTTCTTTCGTCAAAATCTACTTTAAGATTTAAGAAGCGCAACAACTGATTCATCGTTGTTACATCTGATAAGATTGGAACGTTTGTTAATTGTACATTCCCGCTTGAAGCTAAAATTGCTGCTGCCTGAATCGGTAAAACAGCATTCTTAGCCCCTTCCACTTTCACTCGACCGGCTAATCGCTGACCGCCCTTGACAATAATTTTTTCCATAAGTTCCTCCAGTAATAACTATCGAATTAAATATGTCAAATTACCAATTGCACTTAAGATATTTAAGAAAAACGTTGCACATAAATATCCTAGTCCAGTGGCCATCAAAACAATGAGTAAAGGTAATGTTCGCGGTGGTCGGTTAAAAAAATGTTCAAAATGAATCCCTTGAATGGCCGCAAATGCTAACCAAACGAAGGCAAGTTGGACCACTATTTCAATTAAGGCCCGTAATCCTGTAATTTGCAATCGATCACCTTCTTTTAAACTAAATTTAATCATATCATATCATAAGATCAAATTAGCATTTTATAAAAAAGCTTAATGTTATATTAAATAAGATTTCCAGATAAATAAAAAAGGAATAATGGCGTTAACCACAATCCCTTTTTTATATTAATATTCTACCTTAAATATTGCGCTGTTTGGAAGCAGCATTCAAACGGTTGATAGCACGCTTAAGGTGAACCTCAGCACGTGATAAGTCGTTTTGATTATGCTTCTTCTTCGCTTCGGCAATTGCAGACTCAGATCGCTCCTTAGCTTTCTGTGCCCGCTCAACGTCAATTGTTTCAGGCATTTCAGCACTATCAGCTGCGATTATAGCATTATGACCATCAAATTGAATGATCCCACCATTAACTGCAGCAACTTCATCAGTGCCTTCAGAATGTTTAATTCGGACTGTACTGATTTCTAGCGCAGCAATCAATGGTACGTGGTTAGCCATGATACCCATTTGTCCACCTGCAGTGTTCATAACGAGCATTGTAACCTTTTCATTATCATAGACGGTGCCATCTGGAGTAATAATAGTGACCTTAAAAGTATTTTCAGCCATAATTATCCCTCCTAGTCTTCTGAGCTATCTTCGTCAGTATCAGCTTTCATTTTATTTGCCTTTTCAACAACGTCTTCAATTGGTCCAACTAAACGGAAAGCTTCTTCTGGAAGATCATCATACTTACCAGCAAGGATTTCCTTAAAGCCTTTGATTGTTTCTTTTAATGGAACATATTTGCCTGGTAAACCAGTAAATTGTGAAGCAACACTAAAGCTTTGTGAGAGGAAGTTTTGAATCCGCCGTGCACGAGCAACAATAGTCTTTTCTTCATCAGATAATTCATCCATACCTAAAATAGAAATGATATCTTGAAGTTCATGGTATCGTTGAAGAACGTGCTGAACCTGTGTAGCAACTTCATAGTGTTCTTTACCAACAATTTCTGGAGTAAGAGCAGTTGAAGTCGAAGCTAATGGGTCAACAGCTGGGTAAATACCAATCTGAGTTAACCGTCGCTCCAAGTTAGTAGTTGCATCCAAGTGGGCAAATGTTGTAGCTGGTGCAGGGTCGGTATAATCATCGGCAGGAACGTAAACGGCTTGGATAGACGTAATTGATCCCTTCTTAGTTGAAGTAATCCGTTCTTGTAGCTGACCCATTTCAGTAGCCAATGTTGGTTGGTAACCAACGGCAGAAGGAATTCGGCCTAAAAGGGCAGAAACTTCTGAACCGGCTTGAGTAAACCGGAAGATGTTATCAATAAAGAGAAGAACATCTTGACCTTTTACATCACGGAAGTATTCCGCGATTGTTAAACCGGTTAAGGCAACCCGCATCCGGGCACCAGGTGGTTCGTTCATCTGACCATAAACCATGGCCGTCTTTTCAAGAACCCCAGAGGCCTTCATTTCATAGTACATATCGTTACCTTCACGGGTACGTTCACCAACACCTGTGAAGACAGAAATACCATTATGACCTTGGGCAATATTGTGAATCAATTCCTGAATCAAAACGGTCTTACCAACACCGGCACCACCAAATAGACCAATCTTACCACCACGAACATATGGAGCTAGCAAATCAATAACCTTAATACCAGTTTCCAAAATTTCAGTAGCGTTGTTTAAGTCATCATACTTTGGTGCATCACGGTGAATAGGCATCCGCTTTGCATCAGGACCAAATTTCGGTCCGTTGTCAACAGGTTCACCTAAGACGTTAAATACTCGTCCCAGAGTATCATCACCTACTGGTACACTAATTGATGCCCCAGTATTTTCAACTTCCATACCCCGTTGAAGACCATCAGTACCGTCCATGGCAATTGTTCGAACAACGCCGTCACCTAATTCCAAGGCAACTTCAGTCGTTAAAGTCTTACCATCGCTTTCCTTAATCTTCAAAGCGTCATTAATTTCAGGAAGTTTTTCGTCTAAGGGAAATTCAACATCAACAACTGGTCCGATAACTTGTAAAACTTTACCAGAACTCATGTTGTTTCCTCCTACGTTAGAAAATTATTCTTGGGCAGTCATACCACCAGTGATTTCAGTAATTTCAGTGGTAATGGCTGCTTGCCGTGCTCGGTTATATTGCAATTCGAGAGTCGAGATAATGTCATCAGCATTATCCGTTGCTGAGCGCATTGCATTAGCACTTGACGAGTGTTCTGATGTCTTTGCATCAAGAATCGCTCCATAAATCAAGCTTTCTGCGTATTGAGCAACCAATGCAGAAATGATTTCCGTATCTGACGGTTCAAATTCATACTCGGATGAAACATGAGCAGCACTTACATCAGAATTACTTAATTCTGTATTATCTTCTGCAATTGTTTCATCATCTTCAAGTAATGATTTTTCGGTAATTGGAAGTACATCGTGAACAATAACTTTTGATGTAATACGGTTAACATAGTGGCTATAAGCCATATACATTTCATCAAATACTTGGTCACTGTACATTTGAACAGCAGTCTTTACGATGCTATGAACTTCACGATATGTCGGAACATCGCTAACTCCTGAATATTCGTAAACGACATTCATTCCTCGCTTCTTAAAGAATTCTGTTCCTGTCTTACCAACCGTCAAGAAAACGGTGTTGTCTTTATCAAGATTGTGCTTAGCCATCATATCTAGCGTTTGCTTGATAATATTACTATTATAACTACCAACCAAACCCCGGTCAGACGTAATCACAAGCACCCCAGTTTTTTTAACTGCGCGCTTTTTAAACAGTGCAGCGTAAACATCATCTTGCGAAGCTGCAGATGTTGCGCTGTGAGATTTAACCAGATCAGACAACATTTGCTTAACCTTCTCAGCATATACTTCGTAGGTCTGAGTATGGTGTTGAATTTGATTCAGTTTTGCGGTTGAAACCATTTGCATCGCCGAAGTAATTTGACGCGTACTCTTTGTGGAATCAATCTTATGTTTAACTGCAGCGAGTGAAGCTGGCACTAAATCTCACCGTCCTTTCGACTAATCATCATTAACTATTTTTCTTCAGCGGCTTGCTTTTTGGTTCCTTGAAATGATTCAGAGAACTTAGCAACAGCATTTTGCAAGTCGTCGCCTTCTGGTAATTTACCAGTCTTCTTGATGGTGTCGTAGAGGTCTTGGTGGTTAGCATGCATGTAAGCAGCCAATTCACTTTCATAACGTTGAACATCTTCAATCTCGACCTTATCGATAAAGCCACGTGAAAGAGCAAATAATGTTACAACTTGTTCTTCTACTGGTAGCGGATCATGTAAGCCTTGCTTTAAGACTTCCATAGTCCGTTGACCACGAGCCAACTTAGCTTGTGTAGCTGCATCTAGGTCAGAACCGAATTGAGCAAATGATGCCAATTCGTTATATGAAGCAATATCCAAACGTAAAGTACCAGCAACCTTCTTCATTGCCTTAACCTGAGCGTCACCACCAACACGAGAAACCGATGTACCAGCGTCAATAGCTGGACGTTGACCTGCATAGAATTCATCAGAATCCAAGAAGATCTGACCATCAGTGATAGAAATAACATTAGTTGGAATATATGCAGAAACGTCACCAGCTTGTGTCTGAATAATTGGCAAAGCAGTCATAGAACCTCCGCCAAGATCATCAGACAAACGAGCAGCACGTTCTAGCAACCGTGAGTGAGTATAGAAGATATCACCAGGGTAAGCTTCACGACCAGGAGGACGACGAAGAATTAATGAAAGTTCACGGTAAGCATCCGCTTGCTTTGATAAATCATCATAAACAATTAGGACATCTTTACCATTGAACATAAATTCTTCACCCATCGCTGCCCCTGCATATGGTGCAATGTATAACATAGGTGCAGGGTTAGAAGCACTAGCTGAAACAACAATTGTGTAATCTAATGCCCCATATTTCCGAAGGGTTTCAACACTAGCCCGAACAGTTGATTCCTTTTGACCAATAGCAACATAAATACAAATTACATCTTGGTTCTTTTGGTTAATAATGGTGTCCAATGCAATAGCAGTTTTACCTGTTTTACGGTCACCAATAATCAATTCACGCTGACCACGTCCAATTGGAACTAAGGCATCAATAACCTTAATACCAGTTTGAAGTGGTACACTAACACTCTTACGCTCCATAACACCTGGAGCTTTACGTTCAATTGGGCGAGTCTTATCTGTCTTAATCTCACCAAGACCGTCAATTGGACGACCTAGTGAGTCTACAACCCGTCCCAATAATGCATCGCCAACGGGTACTTCCATGATTCGACCCGTCCGCTTAACGGTGTCTCCTTCACGAATGCCTGTGTAATCCCCTAAAATAACAATACCCACATCATTACTTTCGAGGTTTTGAGCCATTCCGTAGACCCCGTTACTAAATTCGAGCAACTCACCTGCCATAGCATTATCTAAGCCATCGGCACGAGCAACACCATCACCAACATAGGTAACAGTACCCGTTTCTTCGACAGATACTTTGTCTTGGTAGTTGGCGAGTTGTTTTTTGATGAGTGAACTGATTTCCTCAGTTTTAATGCTCATAAAGGTCTCACCTCTTTGAAAAAAGATATATTTATCTAACTAGTAAACGACGAATTTGCTTAATCTTTGAGCTGAGACTACCATCCAATGTCTTATTATCAACGTGGACAATAACCCCACCTAAAATTTCTGGATCAACATGTTTAGTTAAGGTAACTTCATTAGCACCAAAACGTTTTGCAAGATTAGCTTTAAGTTGATCCTCTTGTTGTTTATCGAGTTGGATCGCTGTGATAACGTCAGCATGCATCCGTTTCATCTTACGGTCATACCGCCGTTCAAACTCATCAATAATTGCGACCATGCAGTCAATGCGGCCGTAATCAAAAACCATTTGAATTAAATTGGCAACGTACTTTGAAGCACCCTGCTGTAAATCTTTAATCAATGATTTCTTTTCATCAAGTGACAGTTGAACTCCCGCAAGTGCGGTGTCCAATCCCTCGTTGTCCTCAAAGACTTGGCGTAAAGCAATTAATTCTTGATAAGTTTGATCGAGTTCATTATCAGCATCGACCAATTCAAACAGTGCCTTCGCATAGCGATCAGCAACCGTCTTCTTATCAAGACTCATGTTCTACCAACCCTTCAATATAGGAATCGATCAATTCTTTTTGATCGTCTGCCTTTAGTTCTTTTTGGATGAGTTTGGAAGCAATCTCAATAGATAAGTTTGCAACGTCATCCTTAGCACTGTTTAATGCATCGCGACGTGCCTGTTCAGCATCTTTTTGTGCTTGTTGCTTGAGAGCTTGTGCATCTTTTTGCGCCGTTTCAACAATCTGTGCTCGTTGAGTCTCACCAGACTTTTTAGCGTTGCTTACGATATCAGCAGCCTCTTGCCGGGAGCTTTGTAACTCAGCTTGACGCTTTGCAGCCATTTTTTCAGCACTTTCACGTGAACGGGCAGCATTATCGATGTCATTAGCAATCTTATCCGCACGCTTCTTCATCATATCAGTTACCGGTTTCCAAGCAAAATGCTTAACCAGTAGCATCAAGATAATAAAAGTAACGATGTAGAATACTAAGTCACCAATGTATAAACTGTTTGATTCAGCTAACACACTGTTTACAAACATCTATTGACACCTCCTTATCTTAAAATTAAAAACTTAAAATAATTACTTGTTCATAACAAGGAAGCCAATAACGATGGCAATAATAGGCATGGCTTCAATCAAACCAACACCAATAAACATCGTTGCTTGTAATCTACTTTGTAATTCTGGTTGACGTGCGATACTGTCAACAGTGTGTCCGATTAAGATACCGTCACCGATACCACCACCGATAGCGGCACCCATAGCCGCGAGTCCTGCAGCAATTGCTCCTAATGCCATTTTAAAATTCCTCCTTAGGGATTATTATTCGGAAATCTTCCGAGAAATATAAACCGTCGTTAATGTTACAAAGACATATGCCTGAATTGAACCGATAAATACGGAGAATCCTTGCCATGCAAGTTCCAAAAGTAATCCTGGAATAATGGTTAAGGCTCCATGTGAGAGTGCCATGTTGGCAATTAAACTCATCAAAAGTTCACCGGCAAAAATGTTACCAAAGATACGGAGACCTAGAGTTAAGAAGTTAGCAAAGTCCTCAATAATGTTAACAGGCAACATTAATGTAAATGGCTTGGTGTATCCTTTAAGATACCCGCCAAGGCCATTATGTGCTACCCCAGCAGCATGTGCTAATACCATTACCATTAGAGAAAGTGTTAACGTAACAACTGGATCTGCCGTTGGACTTCTAAGTACTTCAGCCCCATTCCAATGGAATTGGAAAATTAAACCGAATTGGTTTGCAAAGAAGATAAAGACAAACAAAACAAAAGCAAAGAAACTATAATGTCCTTGTTCTGATGCCGGCATCTGACTCCGCACAATTCCGTTAGTGAAGTCAACTAGCCATTCAAAGACATTTTGCGCACCAGTCGGCTTCATCTGGATCTTTCGTGACATCCCGTAAAGAGTGAAGAACACGATTGCGTAGATAATCAGTCCAGAAACAATATTCGTTGTATTGAAAGTGAGTCCGAAAAGCTTAAAAGTTAAAGCATCACCGCCCATTCATATTCCACCTCTTTCCTTATAACAATAATTTGGCTTGTAAATTGGACGAACGTTGCAAATAAAACGAACTACCCCAAGTTACGAATGTTAATATATCATTAATTTGATTAAAATTCAAAAAAATATTAGTAGTAGATAACACTACTAATCGGTTGATAACCCTACAAAGAAACCGATTTCAACATTTTTTGCAAACTTTTCTTTTAATCTTTATTTTTCTGCAACTACTTAATTACTCTGTCGCATTATCAAACGAAAAAACAGGATGGGAGATTTCTCATCCTGCTCTAAATTTACACTTCGCTTTTTGCCTTTTGCGGTAGTATAAGGTTCATTAAAATTCCTAAAACTGCTGCAACTGCTAAACCAGAGAATTGATATTTGCCTAATTGAAGATAAGCATTACCGATTCCGATCACTAAAATTACAGATGCGATCATCAAGTTCCGCTTTTCATTAAAGTCGATTTTATTCTCTATCATCACTCGCAAACCGCTTGATGCAATAACCCCAAACAATAAGAAAGAAATTCCGCCAATAACTGGAGAGGGGATTGATTCAATTAACGCACTGAGCTTACCAATAAAACTAAAGAAAATGGCAAATGCTGCTGCTCCAGCGATAACATAGACAGAATGCACACGGGTAATTGCCATTACACCAATATTCTCACCATAACTGGTAACAGGAGGTCCACCAACAAATCCGGCAATAATGGAGGCCGTTCCATCTCCTGCAAGAGTATGATTTAATCCTGGATCTTTAAAATAGTTTCGCTCTGTAAGCTCATTTAGGACCATAATATGACCAAGGTGCTCAGTCATTGTCACAAATGCAATCGGCGCCATACTTAAAATCGCACCCCAATATAATTGCGGATGGTAATCAACAAAAGGAATTTGAAAATCAGGAAGGCTAAACCAGTGTGCTTTCATTACCGGGGCAAAATCGACAACTCCAAATAATACAGCAATAATATACCCTGCAACAATCCCCATCAAAATTGGAATTAATCCAAGAAATCCCTTAAAGTACATATTAAAAATTACGGTTATCGCCATTGTCAGCATTGCAACCGCAAAGAAACGCAGGTCATAATGGCCAGTTGCTGAATTAATCGTTGCATCTTTAGCAGCAGTTCCAGCAAGCGAAAGACCAATTACAACAACAATCGGTCCGACAACGATTGGCGGCAGTACGTGATCAATCCACTTTGATCCTAATAATGTTACAATCACGGAAACAATTAAATAAACGCAGCCCACGGCAATTGTTCCTTGCGCAATCCCCGGATATCCCGTAGTTTTCATCAAAGCCATCATTGGTACAATAAACGAGAAACTCGATCCCATATATGCGGGAATTTTATGTTTGGTAATCAATAAATACATTAAAGTACCAACACCAGAACTAAATAAGGCAATTCCTGGATTTAGTCCGACCAAAATTGGAACTAAGACGGTTGAACCAAACATTGAAAACATATGCTGCAAGGATAACCCGAACCAATGCCAGGGAGCTGGTCGCTCATCAACGTCCAACACAACATTATCACGATGTGCCATAATATCCTCCTAAGAAAAAACGACCTTGGAATCCAGCTCCAAAGTCGTTTTATCCTAGAATATCCCTATCGAGACAGTAAGATTTTATCCGCACCTTTGAAGCCTCACGGGACTCCGATTAAAGGTCTATTTATAAGTTATTCGTATATTACTTTGTTTTTGTTTGATTGTCAACAACTGATTTTCTTCGCTTAGTCATTACCCAAGCTGTCATCGGTACAGTAATTAGGACGCCAATAAAGGCAATTAGAATTTCGATCATTTCAGCAACAAAAATTTTGTTATTCATAATTGTTCCAAACGAATAGTGAAGCCCTAAGAACCAAATAAATAAGGCTAAAAA
Organism: Limosilactobacillus caviae; assembly: GCF_014635905.1. Classification (GTDB taxonomy): domain Bacteria; phylum Bacillota; class Bacilli; order Lactobacillales; family Lactobacillaceae; genus Limosilactobacillus; species Limosilactobacillus caviae. Next base: position 151,005 of record NZ_BMDS01000003.1, on the reverse strand, counting down.
GCCACCAAAAAATCCAAAGAAGAGGGTATTAAATGTCGTCCCAATAATTTGCTGACCAATCGCCATCCCGCTATGAATCAACTGCCGGTCAGTTCGATCAGGGTGATTTTCAAGAATCTCAGTTAAACCGGATGAAATTGCCATAGCAGCTTCAGCAATTGCTCCCAATGAACTCAAAATAGTAGTAGTAACCGAAACTTTTAGGTAACTAATCCCAATTAAGATTGACATTCCTTCCAATTCGTCACTATCTTCCGTTCCAAACCCTTGAACCATTGCCCAGTGTTCAACAACAAAAATTAAAATCAAAATCAAGCTTAATACGATTAAGGACGAATAGAACGCAGTAACCGTCGTTCGTAGGTCGTCTTCACCCATAAAAATTGTAATTGCTAAAATGGTAATTCCGATTGTCGTAGTAACAAATAATGGCGGAACATGAAATGCTACTAGAATAATTGCAAAATATAGAAAGCCAAAATTAAGCAACAAACTTAAAAATGCTGTCCACCCCTGTTTTCCACCAACAAGAATCATTAAAACAAGCAAAACTAATCCTAAGCCAGTAATTGTCGTCATTTTGGCACCTTCTTCCCAAGTAATAACGCACCAAATAAGCTTACAAGTGGAACGGAGAGGACAATCCCAATCCCGCTAATTAGACTTTGAATCGTTCCTAAACTCATATTCATTGCATAAGTGTACCCCCACGAATTACCGTTTTTAATGTATAAAAGACTGCCAGTAAAAGTTTCGACCATAAAAATTAAGAATAAGACATTAATTAGCGGTCCCATAATCGATTTTCCAACATTACGACCGGAAATAAATAATTGCTTACGAGTTACTTGAGGATTCAGTTGTTTCAACTCAAACAACGTTGCGATAATATCACTTGATTCGTCCATAACCGCTCCTAATGAACCCAACAACGTCTCAGCTAAAAACAAAGGCCGCGGTACCTGAGTTACATACTCCATGGATTCATAATAGACCCCCCGCTCATGAGTCCATGCGAATACCAGCATACTAACGCCTAATGCAATGAATGTTCCCATAACTGTTGCCGCAAAAGTAGCTAGCATTCGTTTGCTAAAACCAAGAACTAATAAAAGGCTAATAAAGGTAAAAATGACAGCCAAAATACTGAAAAGCATCATAATATGCTGCCCATTTTGTCTCAAATCAATTTCAATGGCAATTAAAAAGAGAATCGCATTAATTACGACACTCAAAAGCGCAAATAATCCCGGCCTGCCCATCAGCAAAAGAAGCATTAAAATCACAAGCCATAGTAAAAAGACAATCACTGTATCACGCTTATAACCATCAACATTCGCCGTTAACTTACCATTTTGTTTACGAACCTGGGTTAAAAAAATTTCGTTTCCCACTCGATAATGCTGATCCATCGGTTGTGAATCACTATAGGTATTTTGCACCGTTAATTCTTGATTGCGGTACTTTCCGTTCATCAGTTTTACCCGCAATTGCTGGCTATATTGATGATCGACATTATCAAATTGATCTTTTACCCTTCGCTTACCGACCGTTCGTTCACTCATTACCTTTGCAATGGGCTGCCGGTAAAAACGTTCGTTATGACTAGTAAATAAGACTGCTGCTAGTCCTAATATAACCAGGGAAATAAGCAGCCATATTCTTCGTCTCGTCCAGTATTGCTTAACCACACCCACATCTCCTTAACAACAGCAAACTATTGTTATTTTACTATTAACAATTTGTAAGAAAAGGATTTAGGAAAAATCTTTACTTTTCCTAAATCCTTTTTTAGTTTTCTACTAACCAATGCTGAACTAAATTTTTTACTGCTGGCATTGAATCACAGGTAGTAATCGCTTCTTGATAAAGTTCCTGACACTTTTTTCGGTCAAGCTGTCGCATCATCGATCTTGTTCGTAAAATTGAACTAGCACTCATTGAGTAAACATCAAGACCCATCCCGATCAATAAGGGCAGCGAATACCGGTCACCAGCCATCTCACCGCACATTTCAACCGTTGTATTGTGAGCATGGCCAGAATCAATAATGTGCTTTATCAGCTTAAGAAAAGTTGGATTCAAAGGCTGGTAAAGGTACGAGACAGAATCATTACCACGGTCTGCTGCAAAACAGTATTGAATTAAGTCATTAGTTCCAATACTAAAGAAATCAACTTCTGCAGCTAATCGTTCAGCATTTAAAGCCGCTAATGGAACTTCAATCATTATTCCCAATCGAATATCTTTTCCAATTTCAGGATGATCAACCGCCAACTTTTGCTGTTCCTCGTAGTAAATTTTCTTGGCAGCTTGAAGTTCTTCCAGTGTCGTAATCATCGGAAACATAATACTGATCTTTCCGAATTCAGATGCACGAAGAAGCGCTCTTAATTGTGTTCGAAACATCTCCGGTCGGTCAAGAGCGATCCGAATTGCCCGATACCCTAAAAACGGATTCATTTCTTTTGGTAACGGCATAAAGCGTAATGGTTTATCACCACCAATATCCAAAGTTCTAACAACTAATCGTTTCCCTTTTAACTGCTCAACAGCTTTTCGATAAGCATTAAATTGTTCATCTTCGGTTGGTAAATGATCACTTTTCATGTAAAGAAATTCAGTACGAAATAGGCCAACACCGTCCGCACCATTCTCCATTGCTGAAGAAATATCAACAGAAGAACCAATATTAGCAGCAATTTTATATTTAGAGCCATCGGCCGTTACTGATGGCTTATCTACCATTTGTTGCCATTGTTGACGAACATTCATAAATTTATCGGCAATTTTTTGGTATTGACTAATTTCAGTAGTTGCCGGCTCAATAATTGCATTGCCTTCAAACCCATCGACAATTACATTCTGACCATTTGCCGCTTTTCTTGTAATATCATTGCATCCAACAATTGCAGGGATCTGCAAAGAGCGCGCCATAATTGCTGCATGACTGGTCCGGCCACCAAGATCAGTAATGATCCCCTTTACAAAACGAGCATCCATCTGGGAAGTATCAGAAGGACCGATCGAATGAGCAATCACAATTACTGGGTGATCTAATGCTCGTAAATTAGGCAGCTCTTTCCCCTCTAATTCAGCAAGCACCTGATCTTGAATGTTCTGAAAGTCAGCAGCCCGCTCCTGCATGTACTCATTTCCTGTCATTGCCTGAAGTGTTTTGATCGCCTTTGTTATTACTTCAGCAAAAGCAGACTCTGCATTTAACCGTTGATTAGTTATCCGGTTCTCTACTTGTTTGATCATTTCCGGATCATTAAGAATAGCAATATGGGTATCAAATATTGCCAAATCTTCATCACTAAGTTTACCAGTTAGGTTCTTTTTAGTCGTTTCCAAGTTACGAACAATCTTGTCAAAAGCATTATGCAAGCGTTTCTTTTCACTGCCCGCATCACTAACATGGTACTTTTCAAAACTTAAATTAGGTTTTGTTAACAAGTAGGCCGGAGCAATCCCAACCCCATCACTTGCAGCAATCCCATTAACTCGGGTTACCATTCATCAATCCCTCTTTTCTAATATAGTACCTATTATAAGCGAAAGCCTTTTCAACGCAAAATCATATTTAAAAGAAAAAGATTGGCGAAACATTAAGCTTCCCAATCTCCTCAGTTACCTGATAAATATTTAAATTTTACTTAGTACCAAAAAGCCGGTCACCAGCATCACCTAATCCTGGTACGATATAACCATCTTTATTAAGGTGGTCATCTAATCCAGCAGTATAAATATCAACATCTGGATAAGCTTCACGAACAGCCTTAACTCCCTCAGGGGCAGCAACTAAACATGCAAATTTCATATTTTGTTCTTGGCAGCCGCGCTTCTTTAATGCTTCGATCGCCATCATTGCAGAACCACCCGTAGCAAGCATCGGATCAACAATAAATAATTGCCGTTCTGTAATATCATTTGGAAGCTTTACAAAATATTCATGAGGTTTCAATGTTTCCTCATCCCGATACATTCCAATAAAGCCAATTTTGGCTGCAGGAATAAGGTCAGTCATCCCATCGACCATCCCTAATCCGGCACGTAAGATCGGAATAATAGCAACTTTTTTCCCTGCAAGCTCTTTTTGAGTCGTCTTAGCAATCGGGGTTTCAATCTCAACATCCTTTAATGGCATGTCACGCGCAACTTCATAAGCCATTAAAGTTGAAATTTCTTTAACAGTTTCCCGGAAAAACTTTGTCCCTACATTTTTATCCCGAATCATTGTTAACTTGTGTTGAATCAGTGGATGATCAATAACTTCAAATTTGCCCATGCTAAATACACTCCTTTAAATTTCTTCACTATTCTACCAAAAAAATCAAGGTGTGACAAAGAATCCTAACAACTTTTTATATTCATATTTTCCTAGTTGATTGGGTACTTAGCAGTCAGTTTTTGAACCTGCTCCGCTACCTGCTGTAATTTTTCTTCATCAGTTGGATTTGTTAGGGCAGTAATGATCAGTTCAGCAACTTGCTGTGCATCTTCTTCCTTGAAACCACGACTCGTAATTGCTGGAGTTCCGATTCGTAAACCACTGGTAATGAATGGGCTTCGGGGATCATTTGGGATCGCTTCTTTATTTGTTGTAATGTGAATACGGTCAAGAAGATTTTGCGCATCTTTTCCTGTCAAACCGGTTTTAGTAAGGTCCAAAACAAGGAGATGATTCTCGGTCTTTCCTGAAACTACGCGAACCTGTTCGCTTGCCTTAAATACTTGGCCCATTGCAGCAGCGTTTTTTACTACCTGTTGAATATATTTAGTATATTCGGGCTGCAAATCTTCATAAAATGCCTGTGCTTTCCCTGCAATAACATGTTCTAACGGTCCACCCTGAATACCTGGGAAAACCGCCGAATTGATCTTCCGGCCTAGCTCAACCGACTTAGATAAAATCATTCCTCCTCGTGGTCCGCGTAATGTTTTATGAGTTGTTGTCGTTACAACGTCCGCAACCGGAATTGGACTTGGGTGCGCCCCTGTGGCAACCAAGCCGGCAATATGGGCCATGTCGACCATTAAGTAAGCTCCAACCTCATCAGCAATCTTGCGGAATGCCTGCCAATCAATAATCCGGCTATATGCAGATGCTCCTGCTACTATCAATTGGGGTCTTACTTTCTTAGCTAAATTCATGATCTCATCATAATCAAGTTCTTCAGTTGCTGAATTAAGGCCATAGCCATACGTTTTATATAACTTTCCACTAAAGTTAACAGTTGCTCCGTGGGTCAAATGACCACCAGCATCCATTCCCATCCCTAGAATTACATCGCCAGGCTTAAGCAGTGCTTGATACACTGCCATATTAGCTTGTGATCCAGAGTGAGGTTGAACATTAACATATGCCGCGTCAAATAACTTTTTAGCATAATCAATGGCTAACTGTTCAACCTGATCGATAAATTCACAACCACCGTAATAACGCTTATTAGGATACCCTTCAGCATACTTATTAGTTAAAACTGATCCTTGTGCTTCGCGAACAGCGTCTGAAACAATATTCTCTGATGCGATTAGTTCAATCGTATCTTGTTGCCGCTGTTCTTCGTTTTTAATTGCTGCCCATAGCTGGGGTGACTTCTTACCGTAGTTCATTCACGACATCTCCTCTGGTTATAAATAAAGAGGCTGGTAACTACTCAGTCTCTTTATTATTTTATTGAGATTTTTAATTAGACAGTGGTTTCTCTTCCACTCAACTGTCTTTATTTTACCGCATTACTATCAAAGTGCATACCACCAGCAGACTTATTTAACCGATTCATATACGCACCACCTAAATCATACGCTGGAAATGCTTGGGTAACAATTGCCTTAACGTTAGGCTGATCATCAAATTGCCGTAAACCATCAAATAAACGGGCACTGGCATCTTGAACATTTTTACCTAATGAGAATTGGATCGCATTCATTGGTAATACTTCTTGCTGGAGAATTTTGCCCTCTGCCATCATCCCGACATCGAATGGCTGTTGGCGAATCCATTCAACGACCTTGTTCCAATCAGTGCCCTCGTCAACAATATACACCTGAGCTTTAGGAGCATAATGCTTATATTTCATCCCCGGCGCCTTAGGAACTTCATTTTTTCCGACTTTATGATGATTAATATCAATTGAGCCGATTACTGATTCAATATCTTTCTTAGTAACAGCACCAGGACGCAAAATTACCGGATGGGCTGTTGACATGTCAAGAACGGTCGATTCAACCCCTACTCGTGTCGGACCGTTGTCAAGAATCCCCGCAATTTTGCCATGCAAGTCATGGTAGACATGCTGAGCAGTAGTCGGGCTTGGTTTTCCAGAAGTATTAGCAGATGGTCCAACCATTGGGACGCCCGCTTCTTCAATAAGGTCAAGCGTTGGCTGACAATCTGGATAACGGAAAGCAACTGTTTTTAAACCACCAGTTACCGTTTTTGAAAGGACACCTTTTTTAATCTTTAAAATAATGGTTAAAGAGCCTGGCCAAAATGCAGCCATTAGCTTTCGAGCATTATCAGGAATTTCTGCAGCATATTTTTCAACCATTGAAATTGAATTAACATGGACAATTAACGGATTATCACTTGGCCGTCCTTTTGCTAAGTAAACATTTTTAACCGCCTCTTCGTTTGTTGCATCAGCCCCTAACCCATAGACAGTTTCTGTCGGAAATGCAACTAATTCACCACGTTTAATTGCAGCTGCTGCCTGGGCAATCTCACCATGTCGAAAAATTCTCGTATCCATTCTTACTATCTTCCTCCTGCGTTTGAAAAATCCCATGCGTGTATCATCCTCATTTTTCCTGCCACATCATATCGTGGGCATATCTGTGCGTGTTCATCGGTTTGATGTAGTAATTTTTGAATTGAGTCCTCTTGATCATAACCAGTTTCACCAAAAATTTGACCAGACGATGTTAGGTAATGCCCTGCCTGCTTGAATAAGCGATGATAAAATCCTAAGCCGTGCTCACTAGCAAATAAAGCCAGCTTAGGCTCATTTTCAAGGACAGCCTGATCCATTGCCATAGTATCATCTGGGTCAATATACGGAGGGTTAGTCACAATTAAGTCATATCGTTGACCGATATTTTCAAATAGGTCACTTTTAATCAATGGTAATTCTAAGTTAAAATGCGCCATATTTTCTTGAGCAACGGTAAGAGCAGCGGGCGAAATATCACTTAAGCTTACCTTCCAGTTTGGACGTTCTAGCGCCAAAGTAATGCCAATCACCCCGCTGCCTGTTCCTAAGTCCAAAACTTTTAGCGGGCTAGCTGGCATTTCCTGTAGTACCCAATCAATCAGTTCCGCCGTCTCAGCTTCTGGAATTAAAACATTTTTGTTAATTTTAAAAGTTCGTCCATAAAATGGGGCCTGCCCAACAATATATTGAGCAGGCTCATGTTTAAGCAACCTTGTAATTGCGTCCTCCCACCATTTTACTTCATCAACCGGCATTTCATCACGATTATGTAATAGTAAGTGAGTTGCATCCCAGTCATGTAGCTGTTGAAGTAAAAATTGCGGTGCACTTGGATCAATATCAGTTCCTTGTAGCTGTTCTTTTGCCCATCGCTGAGCCATGAAGTAATTAGTTGGCACGAACCTACTCATTCCGGAGCTGCTCCAATTTTTGCGTTTGGTCAGCAACGATTAAAGCTTCAATGATTTCATCTAAATCACCAGCCATGATCTTATCAAGCTTATTTAAGGTTAAACCAATTCGGTGGTCCGTAACCCGGTTTTGCGGATAATTATAAGTCCTAATCCGCTCTGACCGGTCACCCGTCCCAATTGCGTCTTTCCGTTTTTGATCATAGGCGCTCTGTTCTTGTTGCTGGTAATAATCATAAACCCGTGACTTTAAAATCCGCATTGCCTTAGCACGGTTTTGTTGTTGGGAACGCTCATCTTGCATTGCTACAACAATCCCCGTTGGCAAGTGTGTCATCCGAACCGCTGACGATGTCTTATTAACGTGCTGACCACCCGCACCACTTGAACGGTAAACATCGACACGGATATCTTTAGGGTCAATATCAACGTCCACATCTTCAGCTTCTGGCATTACCCCAACGGTTGCAGTTGACGTGTGAACCCGGCCGGCTGATTCAGTAACAGGGACCCGTTGAACCCGGTGTGCCCCGTTTTCAAACTTAAGCTTAGAATATACTTTATCACCAGTAATCATCAGGGCAATTTCCTTAAAACCACCGACCTCAGTTTCATTACGGTCGACAACTTCTACTTTCCAACCCTGCTTTTCAGCATAGTGAAGGTACATGTTATAAAGGTCAGCCGCAAATAGGCTCGCTTCATCCCCACCAGCAGCTCCACGAATTTCCATAATAATGTTTTTATCATCATTTGGATCTTTAGGAATTAAAAGCAACTCAAGATCTTTTTCTAGTTGTGCCTGTTCTTCTCGCGCTTCTGCCAGTTCCTCCTTAGTTAAGGCGGTTAAATCATCATCATTAGTCTCGCGTAATAATTCTTCATCATCACTAATGGTTTGCGTAACTTTTTTATATTGATTATATTTCTCAACAGTTTCACGCAAGCTTCCTTCTTCCTTTGAAAGCTTCATAAAACGCTGGGAATCGGCAATTACTTCTGGATCACTGATCAACTCGTTTAATTCATCGTAACGGTCGGCAACCGCTTGAAGCTTGTCGAAAATTTCTTCCATTTCCATTCTTTATTATTCCTCCTATTATTTTAATTTGGGATGAAAATAGTGTTTCCGGCACACCGGGTAATATGACTCATTTCCCCCGATCTGGACCTGCTCACCCTCATATACCGGCTTACCATTATGAATTCGCAAATTCATCGTTGCTTTATGAGGGCAGAACCAGCAAATTGTTTTCATCTCTTCAATCTTGTCAGCATAAATCAGTAAGTATTTTGAACCTTCAAATAATTCATTACGAAAATCATTTTTTAATCCAAAAGCCATTACCGGAATATTCAGGTCATCAACAATTTTGATTAATTGTAGGACGTGCTCTTTCTTTAAAAACTGTGCTTCATCGATCAATACACAATATATCTTATGATCCATTTTGTTGACATAATCATAAATATTCGTGTCATCCATAATCGGCGTCACTTTACGCTCTAACCCAATCCGACTGGCAATAATTCCGCGCCCTGAACGGTCATCAACGCCGCTAGTCATCAAGACAACGGGCTTCCCTTGCTCTTCATAGTTATGAGCAACTTTTAAAATATCGATTGATTTTCCAGAATTCATCGCGCCATATTTAAAGAATAGTTGTGCCACTACAATTGCTCCTTTTTGTTTGCATAGTACCCTTCATTATATCCAAAAATTTGGATCATTTAAATACTTCTACATTAGGAAAGAGTTTTTTACATTGAATAACTTTAATCTTATAATAATTTCAGTTTAATAACTTTCTTTTTGTGATCGTAAAGTTTAGAATTAAACGGTAATTTAATCATCAATATTGTATTATTTACAATTGATACGAAAGGAATACATCTATTCATGACAGTTCGAAATTCATTTGCCGAATTTGCCGGACGGTCAAGCTACTGGTTCCTCCATACGTTTATGAACGGCGGAAGCTCGCTCCCAGGAAAATTAACTTTAAAGCTTGACCCAAATATTCTGCAAGCCTTTAGCAAAAAGTATGACCTTGTAATTGTAACAGGAACTAATGGAAAAACTTTAACTACCGCATTAAGCGTACGAGTTCTCCGTGAAAAATATGACCAGGTTCTCACTAACCCAACCGGTTCTAACATGGAGCAAGGAATTGTGACAACCTTTATTACTGCACCACGTCCAAAGAAAAAAGGACTTGCTGTTCTTGAAGTTGATGAAGCAAACGTAGTCAAAGTATGTAAACACATCACGCCAATTGCGTTTGTCTTTACCAACATTTTCCGTGATCAAATGGATCGGTACGGTGAAATCTATACCACGTACAATAAGATTTTGCAGGGGGTCAAATTAGCATCAAAGGCAACGATTATCGCTAATGGGGATGAGCAGCTCTTCAATAGTAAAGAATTACCTAACCCAATTATCTATTATGGCTTCAACCATGAGGAAAAAGAACCTTTTAACGCGCCTGCTAACACCGATGGCTTACTATGTCCCAAGTGCCAGCATATCTTAAAATATCGGATGCGTACTTATGCCGGGCTAGGTAACTATTTCTGTCCACACTGCGGTTTCCATCGTCCAAAATTAACGTATGCCGTTACAAAGATTAATAAACTTACCCCCACACACTCAACTTTTGAGATTGATGGACAGGAATATACAATTGGAATCGGCGGACTATACAACATTTATAATGCTTTAGCCGCTTATTCGCTTGGTCGTTTCTTAGGAGTAAGCCAGTCACAGATTAAGGATGCATTTGAATCAGATGAACGAGTCTTTGGTCGACAAGAAGTGATTAATATCGATGGAAAGCAGGTCACTTTGATTCTTGTTAAAAACCCAGTTGGCCTTAATCAAGTCTTAGATATGATTGAAACCGATGAAAAGCCATTTAGTTTTGCCTTCTTACTGAACGCTAATTATGCTGATGGTATTGATACTAGTTGGATCTGGGACGGTGACTTTGAAAAGCTTACTCGTCACCAAATTCCGCAATATATGACTGGTGGCGAACGGTATAAAGATATTACAACCCGGTTAACAATGGCTGGCGTGAACGAAATGTGGCATGAGCCGGACTTAACACAAGTAATTGATAAAATTAAAGAAATGCCTACTGAGCATGTTTATATTCTCGCTACCTATACAGCGGTTCTTCAATTACGTAAGCAACTAGCAGATAAAGGCTATATTAAGGGAGGAATGGACTGATGGCAAAATATCACTTGCACCTCGCCCACCTTTATGGCGACTTGTTGAATACCTATAGTGATGTTGGCAATATTATTGCTCTTCAATATTATGCTAAACAAATGGATACAGATATCGACGTCAAAGTTATTAGTATCGACAATGAGTTTAATCCCCAGGACTTTGACCTAGCACTCTTTGGCGGTGGTCAGGATTACGAGCAACTCGTTGTTTCCAAAGACCTTCCAAATAAGAAAGCAGGAATTAGTAAGTTTATTAACGACGGGAAACCCCTTCTTGCTATTTGTGGTGGTTATCAGCTTCTCGGTCACTATTATATCGGTGCTGGCGGTGAAAAGATTCCGGGACTTGGCATCCTTGATCACTACACGCTAAGCCAGGATAACCATCGTTTCATCGGTGATATCACTATTAAAAATGAAGAAAGCGGCCAAGAATATCACGGTTTTGAAAATCATAACGGTCGAACCTTCTTAGGAAAAGATGAACGGCCGCTTGGAAAAGTTATTTCTGGTAATGGGAATAACGGCGAAGACCACACTGAAGGGGCAATTTATAAAAACACATACTGCTCCTACTTCCATGGACCAATTCTTACAAGAAATGGTGAAATTGCTAAAAAGATTCTTTTAGCAGCCCTTGAACATAAATACCCAGATGCAGACTTGAGTAGTCAAAAAGCGCTTAAAATAAAGCCTACATTTTAGTAAGGTGACAACCAGTGAATCAAACAATAACATTTGTATTTACCATTATTTTCCTGCTTGAAAGTTTTTGGGAAGTTCGACTCTTCTCGCAGCTTCAAGCACTAGCTGTTCAAAATCCGGCAAAGATTCCACCACGGTTTGTAAAAGTAATACGTCTTGAGCGCCGTTGGAACTGGATCTCCTGGATACTAATCATCTTACTATTTCTTACCTCATCGAATTTCACAATTTTATGGGTAAGCCTCATCACATTAGTTGAAACCTATGTTGTTTGACGAATGGATAACATGAAAAGTAAAATGAATAGTGAAGATTAAAATTTAGAAAAAACATAAGAACGATAAAAGGCTCCAGTGCTCGGCAAAACCGAACTCTGGAGCCTTTTTGAGCTATACTATTCTAATTTAATTTCCGACATCATGTCCTTAAAAACTAATTTTCCCATTAATGATCAAAATGAGCGCAATCACACCTGCTAGTGCAATAACAGCTGCCAACCATTTTTCCTTTTTGCTCATTTTATTAGGAGCCCCTGCAAATAATGGTATTCCAAGTGCAAAAATAATCGCACTAGCAAATACATATTCAAGTCCAGAAGCAACTAACATATAAACAGAATACAGTGACGCGAGAATAGCAATAAGCTTAAAGCCAATCCCCAAGTTTTCGCGAATAGCTAATTTCAAGCCATATAATGCGGACAACAAGTAAGCAACTAATGTCATTGTTGCGGCTAAGGTATAAGCAATTGTGTACGCGGTTTGAAGCTGGGGAAGTAATAACACCAACAAGCATCCCTGCATAATTATCGTATATACAATCAATGCAAACCCCGGAACACTATGACGGTTAACAATCTTAAACGCGCGCGGCATGTCCCGATCGTAGCTTGTTACATATGCAATCTCCGGTCCAATCATAAACCAGCTTAGAAGAGCACCCAGCAGCGAAACTAATAAGCCGATTTTGATAATTAGGCTTCCAGCAACGCCTAATGCAGTATGGCTCAGAGCAGCAGCAAGCGGAACCGAGGTCTGACTTAGCTCCTTAGCTGTTAAAATCCCCATTGGAATAATTGAAATTGAGATATAAAGGACTAACACAATCACAAAACTAATAATTGTCGCCTTCCCAACATCTCGTGGCCGACTTGCTCGTCGGGACATTGAAACAGCAGCTTCGATTCCAACAAAACACCAGACAATCGTACTCATCGCACCACTGATCTGGTTACCAAATGATACATGCGTCTGATTGACCGCAAGAACAGTAGTCCAATCCGGAACATTAAAAATATGCGGCTGGAAAGCAAAAATCCCTATAACAACTACCAAGAGCAACGGTAGGATTTTTATAATCGTAATGACCGCGTTTAAGATGCTTGCTTCATGAACACCAAACCATGTGATAGCTGTATATCCCCATAAGATAATTGAGCCACCGATAAAGCACATCAACGGTGAAAGCTGGTGCGAACCTAACATACTATTTAAGGTTTTAAAGAAGAGTGAAATAAAGGCAATGTTACCAAATACTGCCCCCATCCAATATCCCCAAAAGGAATTGAAACCTACGTAATTACCAAAGCCTTCTTTTGCATAAGTATAAATTCCACCATTCATCTCCGGCTTAATAACAGAGAGTTTATAGAAGACTAATACCAGCGTTAAAATTCCTAGGCCGCCAATCAACCATGCGATTAATGCTGCCATTGGGTTTGCTTTCAAAATCAAATCGGTCGGACTATTAAAAATCCCACCACCAATAATCGTTCCTACAATTAAGGTGATTAAGAGGAAGAGATTTAATTTCTTTTCCTTCACCTTAATCACCTCACTTATAAATATTCTTCAAATGCGGAATAATTATACATTATTTACCTAGCTAATGGCAATAGTTCCATTGGCAACAAGCCAAATTGCGATGACACTAAGAATTAAGATTAATGCCATTGTCCACTTTTCAGCAGTTGTAACTTTACGATCATTTTCTTTACATGCTAAGTAATAAATGTAGAATCCAGGAATAAAACTAATTGAAACTAATAATACTTCTTGCCATCCAGCAAGGAACATACATGCGAACATGAATGCTGCAGAAAGCAAACCGATCGTGAATTGTCCCCATTCTTGATGTGCAGAACTGTATTTCATTTGGTAAAGTCCAACAAATAAGTATGAGAATAAAATTGCTGCACTACATAGTGAATATGCAAATTCATAGGCTTTATCAGTGAAAAGCAATGAGAACAAGAATATTGTTTGTAATACCGCAGTAATCATTAAGGAAGCAGTTGGTGCTTTTTTAGCATTAACCTTTCCCCAAACTTTAGGCATTGCTTTATCATCGGCAACCAGCATCGTCGTTTCAGCTGGAAGCATTGTCCAGGAAAGCCAAGAAACAATTGTTGAAATGATCAAACCAACGTTAATTAGGATTGAACCCCAGTTACCAACAGTTGCTTGAAGAACATGTCCAATAGCAGGCTGACCCATTCCAGCTAATTCTGCCCGGGTTAATGTACCATAAGGCAAAATTGAAATCAAAACATAGATGATTACTAAGAGGCCAAAACTAATTAAAGAAGCTTCCCGAGCGGCTGTAAGCGACTTAGCACGACTAGCCATAACAGAAGCACCTTCAACCCCGATAAATACCCAAATCAGCGTCATTAAGGTACCCTTCATTTGTTCCCAAACAGAACCCGTTGTCGTTCCTTGAGAAGCATTGTTAGCAACACGTCCCCAGAAGTCTGTCGTGAACATTCCAGCCTTAAAGCAAACAACCATCATAATGATGAAGATAACTAATGGTAACACCTTGCAGATTGTTCCGATCATATTAACAAAAGAGGCACTTTCAACACCATTGTTAACCAAAATCGTTAATAGCCAACAGAAGATGATGGCAACGATAATTGATGGTAAATTCTGACCACCCTTAAACGTTGGGAAAAAGGTCCCGATTGAACTCATTAGCATTGTCGCAAAGGCAATGTTTCCCAACCATGCAGACAGCCAGTAAGACCATCCGGAAATAAACTCGCCTAGTGGCCCAAATCCGGCTCCGGCATACGAGAAGATCCCGGAAGTAAGGTCTGGTCGTTTTTCTGACAAATTATTTAGGGAAAGAACCAACATTAAGAAACCAAGACCAACGAAAATCCAAGCCAATAAAGCAGGACCTGGTGCCGCAGCTGCAGCAACATCACTAGTAATACCAAATATCCCGGTACCGATACATGAACTTACAATTAAGGCAATTAGTTCGCCTTTACCGATACCTTTCTTTTGTCCATCCATAGAAATCCCTCCTATTCAATTTATGAATGCATGTGTTGAATAATTAAATCATAGACCATTTTAGCATCATCACTATTTTTACTAATGATAATCAAGGTATCGTTGCCAGCAAGCGTACCTACAACTTCCGGAATATCAAGTTCATCAAACATCCCCGCTAAGATTGTTGCATAACTAGAATTAAGCGCCGTCTTAACTACATTCATAAATTGAACTGTTTCAATTGTCCGGACATTATCATGAATACCCTGATATAGCCGTTCAAAGTTGTGTTCTGGTGTCACATGTAATTGAACGTAGTGTGTATGACCATTACCATCATTTGCCTTAACGATATTTAGTGCGTGAATATCACGTGAAATAGTTGCCTGGGTTGTTTCAAAACCCGCATCCGCCAACAATTTGAGCAACTCTTCTTGTGTTTCAATCTTGCGGTCATTAACCACTTGTTCAATATATTTTCGTCTTGCCTTTCGATCCATTCGTGTCCCCTTCTTATCAAGTTAATTACACTAAAATAATACAAGAAAAAGCAGCAAAATTATACCCTTTCTAAAATAACTCAGATAAATTTGCTGCTTTTAATATCTTATTTACTACTTAAGATCTTCACGAACAATTGGACATGACATGCACCGTGGACCACCACGACCACGTGATAATTCGCTTGAACGAACCTCATGAACGAGAATACCATGCTTACGCAGCAAATCGTTTGAGACATAGTTCCGGTCATAAGTTACAACTACACCAGGGGCAATTGCCAGCGTGTTAGAACCGTCATTCCACTGTTCACGTGGAGCAATAATCGGATCGCCGCCACCAGTAGGAATTAAATCAATTTCCGGCTTATCAAGTGCCTTCTTCAAAATTTCTTTAAGGTTCGTTTCATGAGTAATTGAAATTTCACCATTACTACTTGGGTGCATAATGTATGCATCAACATGACCACCATCACGTAAAATTGCTGGATGAACTGTAAATTGATCGTAATTAATCATTGTAAATACAGTATCAAGGTGCATCATTGCATGGTTATGAGGAATATGAATAGCAATTACTGTATCATAATTAGATTTTTCAAAGAGGCTTTCAGCTAATTCAGTAATGGCCTTAGCTGATGTCCGTTGAGAAATACCAATTGCTAATACATGGTCGCTGAGAACTAATTCGTCCCCACCCTCAATGCGGCCTTCTGGGTACCGGTTACGCCATACCTCAACACCCTTATCAGCAAATCGCTTGTTATGATTAATAATGTATTCAGTAAAGAGAGATTCACGTTGACGTGCCTTGAAGGTCATGCGATTAATAGTAATTCCGTCCCCGATACATGCCTGTTGGTCACGAGTAAAGTATGCATTTGGCATTGGATCCATGTAGAATGGGTAATCCTTGTCTTCTGCTAATTCAGCAAGAGAAGCATACTTAGTCTTAATTTCATCTTTCCGAACACCTGCAATGATCTTATCAACCATGTCCTTGGTGTTAAAACTAAGCAAGTACTCCTTTAACCCATCATGAATTGCTCCAGCAGCATAGCCTGATTCCGCAATGATCTTTTCAAGGAATTCTTCCTTAATATCATTATCTGCCAATGCATCCGTTAATAAATCTTCAAGATACAATACCTCAGCACCATTGTCCCGTAATGTTTGTGCAAAAAGGTCATGTTCTTCTTGAGCGATCGGTAAGTATGGAATGTCATCTACAAGCATCCGGTGAAGAATGTCAGGATAAACATTTTCAATTTCCTTACCTGGTCGATGCAACATAACTGTCTTAAGCTTCCCAATTTCTGATGTAACATGAATTGGACTTTGCATACAATATCACTCCTTTTTGAAGTATCACTTGACTACAATTACATGTTATTAGTTTGTGTAACCGTTGTCAAATGCCGATATATCAACATTTAGTGAATTAAATAAAAAGAAGTTATTAATATAAATTATTAACAGTTTTTATACATTCTGTTCATTCAAAACGTATATTTCATGAAAACGCTTATTCACATAACTGTATATAAATTTCACAAAGTTTTTTCTTTTTCATTCAAATAAATGGCAAAGAGATTGTCACGGGCATCCAAATATTCTTGATTTTTAGCACTTGGATGGACACGATTTGTTAAGACAATAAATCCTTGGTCAGCTTGACGGTCTAAAACCATCCAAGTCCCCGTAAAACCAGTATGACTAATTAAAAGATGACGGTCAGGACTTTGAGCATGGAAAAGTTTCCAACCAAGTGAGCGTGTGTGCGACCCCGGAATACGAGTTTGATCCCTAAAGAAGGCATCAATCATCGCGGAGGATAAAAGATTATTTAGGTTTGTTTCAATTAATGCTCGGCTAAAAATTGTCAAGTCCTCTAACGATGCAAACAAACCAGCACAACCACAGTGCTCGCCAAGAATATATCCCTTGGGATCATGAGTCTTCCCCTTGATTATTCCACGTTTAGCCTGGATCTCCGTTGGTACACACTTGGCGGGATCAGGAGTAAACGTTGCTGTCGGCATATTTAATGGTTTCAAGACTCGATCAGTAATTACTTTTTGAACCGGATCATTACAAATTCGTTCAATAATCCACCCCAAATATAGGTAGTTTACATCAGCGTACTTTATTTGGCGGTTTAAGCTATCCTCAACATGCATTCTTGTTAAGAAAGCCTTCTTTAGTTCCGCGGCATTAAGTTCGTTTCGATGTGGTATATACCCCGCAATTCCAGACGTATGCGTTAATAAGTTACGAATTGTCGGTCGCCCATCACTAAACTCTGGAAGATACTTATTAACCGGATCATCTAGTCCTATTTTTCCTTCTTGAACCAGCATTGCAATAACCGGAACAGTTCCGACTACCTTTGTAAGTGAGGCAACATCATATAACATGTTAGATTTTAATTTGGCTACGTCTGGATAAATCTGGGCCATCCCCGTTACTTCTTTTATCGTGTCGTTACCGTCAAAAATCAAATAGCTAACCCCTGGAACAATCCCTTCTTTAACCATTTGATGCAGCTTAGTAATCGTCAAGTCATACTTATTCATCATTAAAAGCTCCTTAATCCTTTAAGTGTTAATAATTTTAACGTAAATTCCTGGTGAGGGAAAATTTCTAAACAATTAGAAGATAACAGCCAATTAATTGTAACAAAAAAGTTAAAAATGTTACAAAAAGATTTCAAAAGGCGGTATAATATAAGTGTGATAATTTTCAGAAATTATATTAAGAGAGAATGAGGGGGTCATGAAAATGATGAAGATGACAAATAAAGTTTTAACAAGTTCGCTAGTAATTTTAACCGCCTTCGGACTAGCAGGATGTGCAAATAGTGCAGCGGCCCCAGCAACAAAAACCTCAACTGCTGCTACAAAGGTAAGTAAGCAAGCAAATTCTTCAACAAACAGTCAAAAAGCAATTAAGTCTCATTCTGATGTTTCAAGCGTAGAATCCAGTAATGACCAAAAAGCAAGTACATCATCGCAAACTTCCAATTCAACTAACATGCAGAATGCAAGCTCTGCTACTTACTCAGCTGTTGCTAATCACTCATCCCAAAATCAGGCAGCTTCAAGTAGCACCCCTGCGCAAAGCGATCAACAAGTTTTAACTAGTTTTGTTAAGTCAAGCGGGGTACAAAAAGATGGTAATCATTACTATGTAACACCGAATAAGCAAAATAATAACTACCAAATCGAAGTACGTAATAATCAGGGTGGCGACCCGAATATCGCTCACCTAACCGGTACTTATCAATATGATCCTGCCACAAATCAAATTCAAGAAATGAACCCAATTACTGGCAATTATGATAAATAATTAATTTTTACTTTTATTACTAATGGGCTTCAGCGTTCGATTTTACCGAACTCTGAAGCCCATTTTGCTTTTTTATATTTACTTAGACAGCAACGACTACGACATTGTTGCTTTAGAATAATCCCTTAAATGCAGCAAAGATTCCCTTTTTATTTGCAGTATTTTCGCTGCTAACAGGTTGTTCTTCCTTTACTACAGCTTCAGAATCATTAGTTCCATGTGGTGTTACAGCCACTAATTTCTTTAATTTAATAACATAGGTTTGCTTACCAGCAATAAAATGATGGTCCGTTGGGAAGTTATTTTCATCAAGAATATATCCTTGTTCCTCAAAAGACTTAATTTGATCAGCTGGATCATAGCTAAATTCATCGCCAGTCGTGCCTTTAACTGACTCGGTCTTTAATTCTTTTTCGTTTTGGTCAATAAACTTAACTAAAACTTCTGCTGGCTTAGCGGTGTAAAGAACACTTTCTTCACGATTTTCAGCATTCTCATCAACCTTTTCTGCTGGAAGAGTCGATGCTTCATAACCATCAATTGGTGTTGGAATATATTCTGGTAATACGCCAGCAGTCCAGTCTTGCCAAACGTCTTCTCCTGTTACTTCATCGTGTACGCCTAAATGAGTTGCAATAGCTTCCTGGGTTACTACTTGCTGTGTTTGATCCGGCATTGTGATTTTAATCGTTCTTGTTACACGATGCTCTTCTTTAAGCGGCGTTGTCTGGTGAGTCAGGTAAACATAATATTGCTGTTCAAGACTTCCTGCAAGGTACTTTCCTTTTGACGCTCCTTTATCCGCCTTAAATAATTTGTAACCAGCTTCTTCAAACTTCCAAAGTTTATTTGTATAGCTTTTACCTTCAGCTACTTCTAACTTTTGTGTGCGGCTTTTAATAATTTGCCCAGAAGTTGGTCTAACGATTGGTAGCCGGTCATCAGGAACATCAACGTAAAAAATTGTAACAGGTTGTGCTTGACGGTCTTCTTTGCTGATAACAATTTGATACTCTTTTACTTGGTTCCCGTCTTCAGCAGTGAATCGCGCATCATTAGATAATTCATTATCGACAACCACATAGCCTTCTTCTGCCAAATGATCAATCTTGATTGCCGAAAGATGATCAATTGGTTCACCAGTCAAGCCGGTAACAGTTTGTTCTTCAATTTGGTTGCCCTCTTCATCAACAAACTTGATCTTGACATCGACTTTCTTGGGACGATAGGTAACATCGATACTGCTGTCCTTAGAAGTTAGCGAAATCGGTTGGGCATCAACATTCTTACTTGAATATCCAGGAATGGTTGGAGCAATCACAGCTGGAAGGCTTGCTTTGCTCCAATCGCTCCATGTTTTTTCATTAGTAGTTTTATCAATAACACCATACCGTTGAATTCGGCCATCTTGCTTAATAACCTGTTTGGCTCCATCCGGCATATTAAAAGTAATCGTTCTTGTTACTTGGTGATCTTCATCAATTTTTTCAATTTTATGGGTAAGGTATACATAGTAATCCTTAGCAGGCTGCCCACCAGCATAAGTCCCTGTCTCGGCACCTTTGTCGTACTTAAAAATCTCGAAGCCGCTTTCTGCTCCCCATAATTTATTACGGTACGATTCATCGCCTTTACCAGTAAAAGTCTGAGTTCGTTCCTCAAGTATCTTCCCGTCGTCAGGTTGTAAGTCTTCTTTTGCCTTGCTAGTAGCAGTAACCAAGTCAACATAGTAAACGTTAATAGTTTGCTTATTTTCAACAATTGAAACATCAGTTGATGAAGTAATCAACATATTATCGTCTTCACTTCCATTAAGGAAATACCCAATTGTAACTGGATAGGTACCAGGGTTAGCATCTTCCAATTCAGAATCATCAACGATAAACGTTTGCTCAGGACTAACCGGTAATTCCTTATTATTAGCAGAAAGTCCGCTAACTTTTACAACTCCCGCATATGAATTCCATTCATCCTTTGTTTCCGCTCTTAAAGTAAAGCTCTGAGTAATAAGTAATTGGTGGATAACCACGTATGGAATAAAGTCTAATTTTTCCAAATCAAGTAAGGAGTTTGATGTCGTAAACGCATAGGCACCCATTAATTTTCGACCTGTTTCATCAACATCAACTGAATATCCCTTTTCTTGGATAGCACTTTGAATAGAATCTAAAGTAAAGAAGTATTGGCCCCCCTGCCACAAAACATCCTCAGAATCATCATCAATTGTGACCTCATCATTAAAATTACTAATCGCGTAAGGAACTTCACCAAGTGTTGGCATTATTTCTTGAATATCTTGGTCAAACACTTGATACCCATTATCTTCAGTTCGATCAAGGGCCATGAAACGAACATTTTTATAGTCATCATATGCAAAAATCGGCGTACTCAGACGGAAATTCAGTTTAGAGGTTGTGTGCTTATTAACCGTTAAATCATAAAAAGCGTACTCATTTAGGTTAAAGGTTTCTTGACTATTAAGATTTTCAATATTGATAATCTTAAACGGAAATTCAACTCGGTATGAACTATTTGGTAATAGCGAACCGAACACCATCACCGCAGTAACCTTTTCCCAGCTAAAATCATCCCGTTGCTTTAAGGTATCAATTGTAGAATATTCACCTTCATGCCCCTGATAACTATATGTAATGTCAAATCCAGGAATTACATTACCTTTTTCATCTTTATATTCTAATCCATCAAATTCATTAACTCGTGAACCATCAATAACAATTTGAGTTGCCCCCGCATTGCTTTCAAAAGACGGTAAAGTATATACTACTTCTACTGATTTAGCAGTTTCTGTGGCATTTTTCAAATGACCATAACCGCTAAAATCACTCGCTGAACGATAATTAACCAAAGCAGCAGTCTTTTTTAATTCATTTCGGCTGACTAGTGAACGGTCTTTCGTATGACTTTCGCTATTTGTTGCTTGTAGATACGTTCCATGTTGTAACCCATCTAAATCATCATTTAATTGGTATTCTCCTAATTCAGGATTATTTTTTATTACTGGTTCCCTACCACTTAACTCCTGCTGTTGTGCTGCAAAGTTAGGGACCGATTTTAATTCGGTTTCTAGTAATTGTGAATCGCTAAGTAAAGCAACACTTGAAGCAGATGCATCTCTCAACTTAATTTGTCTCCCGATAGTTTCAGTTGGAGTAAGTTTGACGCCAATTACCTTATCTTTTTTCATTTCCTCTGTCTCAAGCATTTTCTTATCCCCCTTATATGCTTTTATAGTTCGATAAACATTATTTCATCATTGAGTATAATATAATCATTTCTTATTTCAACACTGATAAATATTTTACTGCTGGAATCATTTTTTTATTTCATATCATTTTTGTTGATATATAGGTATCTAAGGGCACCTTAAATATAATAAAAAAGAACAAAAGAATAATTTTTCATATAAAAAAATTATCTTTTGTTCTTTTAAGGTGATAGTTTTTTTATCACAAGATATTTAAATGTTCATTATTAATATTGAGGTCCATCAGTAATAATCTCCATCATTTACTACTTCGGCATGTGAATTAGTACTATTGTTAACTTCCGCTCTCTGATTAGAAGTAGCTTCACCATGGTTTGAGCTATCTCTATTAACATTGTAATGCGGAGTTGGAGCATTATAAGCTCTACCATAATTCCGTGATGCGCCACCATTGTTCGATGTAGCAGTCGTAGAATTATTAGAAGTATTATTGCTGCTATTATTCTGAGTAGAAGCAGTTGAAGAACTAGCGTGTGACGATGCTGCAGAACTACTTGAGGAAGAAACAGCTGAAGAAGAATTGTTACTAGTCGAACTAGCGCTAGAAGAAGAGGAACTTTCTAAGTTACTGTTACCCTTAACTTTTAGCTTTTTAGTTACTTTTTGGTTACCACGTTCTGCAATGATATCGTAGGTTCCTGCTACATCAAATGTGTAACTATGATTAACAAGCGATTGGCCTTTACTTGCCTTAAAGGTTTTAACAATTTCTTTGCTCTTATGCCCACGAATCGTTAAAGTTATTTGTGGAGAAACCTTAAACTTAACCTTTGCTTCACCATTATCATTCAAAGATACCTTACGATCAAACTGAACCGAAACCTCTCCTAAGCTATCATTATTTGAGGCGGCATATTCAACGTTTTCAGTCTTATCAGTCTGAGCCGGCTTTGCTTCCTGACGATGTGAATGATGGATGCTTCCAAAAGCAATCCCACCGACACAAATCACTAAAACGGCCACTAATGTCCAATTTAAAAAGACACGTCCCCCACTAACAAAATTATTGCCGCTACGGTTCTTTCGTAGCTGTGAAATATATTGAGCAGCTAAAATAACAATCGCAATAATTGCTAATACTATCATTAAATTCATTACTCGCATAATTAATTCACCAAATCCGTCCTATTCTTTTCTATTTTACTCAAATCCATCATAGCATTAATTAAATCTTTTCTTAACGCTTTTCCTAAATTTGTAATACAAATAAAAAAATCTGCTACCCAATATTCCTGAGTAACAGACACAAGTGTAATCACCCGCACGGGGATCGAACCCGTAACTCCGCCTTGAGAGGGCGACGTCTTAACCAATTTGACCAGCGGGCAATAACGTACAAGTATGATTATACGTTATCCTCCCATATTCGTCAATCATTATTTCAATAAAACTTATCCTGATCAAGCAGGATCGATTCTGCTAGTAACACATCATTAAACAGCTCGTAAACATACTCTTGCATATTTTCCCGTTGTGAAACCATATCAAGATACTGGCGCTCTGCACGGAAAGCCCACAGGAGTGCCCGTTGTTCTAATTCACGCTCCTGGTCACTAAATTCTGTCCGCCAACTAGCCTGAATCCACTGACGCCAAAAATCACTAAATGAATTGGCGTTCTTTTGATCTTGTAAATCGTACAAAACACTTTGACGAACATTCTCAGGAAGATAGATTTTTTTAACAGCATTTATTCCCTCTTCAACCATTTCGTCCCGTAACCGATTTGTTTGCCGAATACTTTCTTTAACTGATAAATTATGCGGCAGCAAAAAACGAAAAATAATTGACGGCACGACCATACTTAACACAATCATCAACATTTCAGCAAGAATTATAATACCAAACTGTGAAGAAGAAACACTGTCAATAATCATATAGACTAGTGCAAGCGTTACTGCCCCGTGAACACCACCTAGAGCAAAAATAATGCTTCCTCGGTTAGTCATTCTTACGATCAAGCCATAGCAATAGCGAATAATAAGATTTACCACATACAATACTATCCCGATACTTATCCATTCAATATTAGTGTTGCCGACAACTAAATCAGCCCTAATAATTCGAACGACTAATAATCCTAAAATAATAAAGACCATGTTATTCAAAATCTCACGAAATAAGTTCATTAAGGTGATCCCATTGTGATACTGGCGTGGCAACACAAATCTACTCCGCATTCCCTCACTATTTTGCATTAAGCCAGCACAAACAACTGCAATAATTCCTGACACTTTAGCTTCTTCCGCAATAAAGTACACCACAAATGGAGTAATTAAAAATAACATATTTTGCGCATTATATGCAAAACGATTTGACCGTGTCAACAATTGTCGAAAGCTAATCATTAAAAGTGCCGCCAATATCCCAATCAACACGCCGCCACCAGCAGAACGCAAGAAGTCTACAAGAGTTTGTTGATAATTAAAGTGACCATTTTTTACCCATAATGCCATCGCACTGACTAGGATAATTCCTGAAGCATCATTAAATAACGACTCAACTTTTAAGATACTCTCTTGTTCTTCTGGGACAATCAATCCTTCTGAAACAGATTCAGTCGCCGTCGCATCTGTTGGTGTACTTAATGCTCCCATTAAAAAAGCAAGAGCCAATTGTACCCCTAACAACGATACTGCAAAGCCCGTGAAGATAGTGGCAACAAGCACCAAGAAAATTGCTGTTTGAATAATTTGCCAAAATTTTTTACCGACTAAATTCATTCTCGTTGTTTGCCCTTCAAAATAAATTAACGGGGCGACAATATACATAAAAACCTCAGACTTGAACGGTGCAACAAGCTCGTCCAGTGGAATAATTAACGCAAGTACAATCCCAACAAGAATACTTATATAGTTAATTGAAAAACGCGGAATAAAGCCAGCAATAATGCTGCTAAATACTGATGCAAGTAATAAAACAATCGCGGAAACAAGCATTACAAATCTCTCCTAATACAAATAAAGCTGTGACTTCTTTTGTCGCAGCTCAAACTTATGTTATTCAAATGATAGTTCTAACAAATATACTTTTTTCTCTGGTATATGACAAGTCGTTACCCATACATCATGATAATTTGTCTTTGTTCCGTTAGTCATTGCAAAATATTTATCAAGTAATTCGCCATTCTTAGCCACGAAGTCATTAGATAAACGGTTAACCATAAAACGATCAACTGGAAAGTAAAATGATGCATCAGCTATTTTTAGCGAATCATCAAATAAAATCATAATCGTATTAGTATACCGTGCTTTAATATTCCTAATTAATTCTGGATGATTTTTTAGTTTTGTTAAAACATAGTAAATAGAATCAGAATTACTAGCCATATTCTTCCCCTCACTTGACTGTAATTATAACAAATAACTAGTAAAAAGACATAAATAAAAAGCCTGTTAGATGAACCTAACAGACCTATTGTTATAATTGGGCATACTGGTCTCGAACCAGTAAATTATGGATTCAGAGTCCACTGCCTTACCAGTTTGGCGAATGCCCAATAAGATAAACTTACAACGATATATACTATACATGTAAGTTACCTAATAGTCAACCATTTTTTATTATTTTCTGAGTTCTGCTTGTAAACGTTGTCGTTGACGGTAGCATCGCCATTTTGTAACTAAATTAACAAACAAATGATGCTTTGAATTACACCAATAATCGACATCCGCCTGAATCTGGCGCTGAGTCCACTTATCATAGTCATGATGCAAATAATTATAATTTGCTAAGGCAGATTGCTTTTTCCATATTGCCGCCATTATAAATTGACTTCGCGTCCTTTGAACTTTATTATCAACATTTGCTAAGTCGACTGCTTTTACACCCATAACTTTGGCTGTCCCAATCGGCGGAGTTATTTTCTTACTTGGTAAATATGGAGCAAGCGGAACATTAATTAATGCATCAATAATTACTTCTTGCCAATCTTCACGAGTCTGGTAACGATGCATCAATCCCGGCTCAACATCATTTGCTAATAAATAATGACGTTCTACTCCCGAGCTTAATTGAACGCGAACTAAAAATACTGTTGACATTTTAAACACTCCTCAATATCACTTCGATAACATTTTACCGCAAAAGCTCGTTACTTTGTGCATTTTATAACAAAAAGTGTTTAAAAATTAATTCTTCCTAATTCTATATTACTTGATTGGCTCTTGAACAGTATCTTCTCCTGCAATTTTTGCATTATTCAGTAATAAAGATGAGCTGACAACGGAAACAGAACTAAATGCCATTGCGAGTCCTGCAAGTTCAGGACTAAGGGTAAAGCCAACAAAAGCAAATAACCCAGCGGCAATCGGTATTCCAACAACATTATAGATTAACGCCCAGAAAAGATTTAATTTAATTCGGTTAAAGGTCTTTTTGGAAATATCTAGTGCGCGGACAACACCGCGTAAATCATTTTGAACCAAGACAATTCCGCCAGAATCAATTGCAATATCTGTTCCTGATCCCATTGCGATCCCAACATCCGCTGTCGATAGCGCAGGGGCATCATTAATACCATCACCAACAAAGGCAACTTTCCGACCTTTATCCTGAAGCTTCTTAATTTGCTGTGCCTTATCATTTGGCATTACCTCTGCGATCACTTTATCAATTCCTACCTCATCAGCAATCGCGTGGGCTACTCGTTCATTGTCTCCTGTTAACATTACTGTCATAAGACCGCGGTTTTTCAATTCAGTAATTGCTTCTTTTGAGCTTGTCTTAGGTACATCTTGGATTGCAACTAGGCCGATAATTTTTTTATCTAGTCCAACGTACACAACCGTCTTGGCTTCTTTTTGCAATTGCTTTGCACGGGTAATCATTTCCTGGGAAATATTTACATCAACTAATAAACGGTTGCTACCGACGAACGCAATTTGGTTATTATAATTAGCACGAACACCCTTTCCTTCGATTGCTTCAAATTGATCAACTTTCACGGGCGAGATTTCTTTAGCTTGTGCTTCGTCGAGAATTGCAGCAGCCAAGGGGTGTTCCGATGACTCTTCAAGACTAGCAGCAATTGTCAGTACTCTTGTCGGATCACCAACGATATCAGTCACCACTGGCTTTCCAACCGTAATAGTCCCGGTTTTATCGAATACAACAGTGTCAATATCACTGACCTCTTGTAAAACTTCACCATTTTTGATGAGAACCCCCATTTTGGCACTTCTCGCAGTTCCAACCATTAAAGCAGTCGGCGTTGCTAAACCAAGGGCACAGGGACAAGCAATCACAATTACCGAAACAGCAAATAACAATGCTTGTACAAACGTAGCACCAATAAATGAATACCAGACCACAAATGTGATAATCGCAACAATCATTACTACCGGAACAAAGATATTTGAAATTTTATCTGTCAAATTCTGAATTGGTGCATGACTAGTCTGCGCCTTTTTTACTAAATCGACAATTTGTGCCAACATAGTATCGGTACCTACCTTAGTCGCCTTAAAAGTAATTGTTCCGTTGCCATTAATCGTAGACCCGATAACCGTATC
The DNA here is from genome assembly GCF_014635905.1 of Limosilactobacillus caviae. GTDB lineage: Bacteria > Bacillota > Bacilli > Lactobacillales > Lactobacillaceae > Limosilactobacillus > Limosilactobacillus caviae. Next base: position 123,500 of record NZ_BMDS01000003.1, on the reverse strand, counting down.
ACCTGCTTTTTTCATCACAGGTATGCTCTCACCGGTAACCATCGATTCATCTAATGAAGTTATCCCTTCTAAGATTTTCCCGTCTACCGGTACTTTTTCGCCTGGTTTTACATGAATAAGGTCACCAACCTGTACTTGGTCTAACGGTACTTTTACAAATTTCCCGTCTCTTAAGACCTCCGCATCCTTTGCTTGAAGTCCCATTAACTTACCAAGGGCACTAGACGCATTATTATGCATCTTTTCTTCCATTGCATCTCCCAGCAAAACGAAAACAGTAACAAAAGCTGCACTTTCAAAATAAACTGCCCTTCCAGTCATCATTGCAAAGATACTATAGAAATATGCTACCGCAGTTCCCGTCGCTACTAGGGTGTTCATGTTTGCGCTATGCTTCTTAAAAGCAGCAATTGCACTCTTCCAATACGGCAATGCTGAAATTGCCATAATAATGGTGGTAGTAATCAATGCTATCCAATTATAGCCCGGCATCATCCAGTGAAAGGGCATTGCAAGCATTTGGATCAGCATTGGAATCGCTAAGACAAATGAAATCCAAAATCGCTGAATGTTTGAAAGCTTCATTACTTCACAACAACCTTTCCATGAAACATGTCCATTCCACAAGCATAGTTATAGGTTGCCGGTTTATCTGTTGGAATATCAATAGTTACTTCCTTTTTGCCATCTAGTTTTTCATCAATACCAAGCTCTTTAAATACAACTTCATTCATACAGCCCATATTATTTGATGAAATAAATTTTAATTGCGCTGGTTTACCTTGTTTAAAAGTAACTGTTGCCGGCTTATAACCATGGTTTTCAGCATTAACTACTACTTTTTTAGTTTGATCTTTTGAAAAAATACTCATTATTTAACAATCACCTTTCCATGAAACATATCCATCCCACAAGCAAAATTAAACGTTTGTGCCTTATCTGTAGGAATACTAATTGTCGTAATCTTTTGCTTTGTTAAGTCCTTATTAACTCCTAATTGTTCAAAAACTACATGTGATAAACAAGCAGTAGAGTCACGCATATCAAAGTTAACCTGTGCTGGTATCCCCTTTTTCAAAATCACCGTTGATGGTGAATACCCACCGTTAACTACAATTGTCGCCGTTTGTTCATCATTAACAATTGTTGAATTTGCGGCAGCTTCTGTGTGTTTTCCAAAGAACCACCAAATAATAAAGGTAATTAAGAGCAGCGCAACAATAATAACTGCAATCCTCAACATTCCCACCTTCTCTCGTTTACAATTGTAATCATATTATGGTTATAGCTTACTATTTAAGTTTACAAATGTCAACATATAAAGAACGACATTAAATAATGGACGTTTTAGTAGTTTTTAATTAAAATTTGATTGTCAGGAGGTGTAACTAATCAAACGATTTAATTTCTCATTAATTTTATTTTACTTATTATTCTTCGGTGGTATTATCTGGTTTTATCAAAATAATTCTACTTTTCAAGAACAATTTAATATTGGCATCCATAATGCACAAGTCTTCACTCAATCATGGTTACACCGAATAACCGGCAAAGAAATCGCCACGCCAACTATGCAAAGCACCGATCAGCAAGCAGACACACAAGATACGCCTACCGATGCACGGTGGCAGCAGAACTCTGCGACTATTTATATCGACATCAAGAATCCAGTATTAAAGAATGCTACTGAAACCGCAATTACCCAATGGAACAACACCGCAGCTTTTACCTTCAAAGTAGTTAACGATAAAAACGCTAATATTACTGTTTCAGCCGTAAATGATCCAAATAATGGAGCAGCTGGGCTTACTAATACAAGTATGAACTCTGCAACCGGATATTACCTTCATGCCACGGTTGAACTAAATTCCTATTATCTATTGAATCCTGCTTTTGGGTACTCCCAGGAACGAATCGTCAATACTGCAGAACACGAACTAGGACACGCAATTGGTCTACAACATACTGACAAAACTTCTGTAATGCAGCCAGCTGGTTCATATTACCCTATTCAACCACGGGACATTCAAGCTGTTAAAGCCTTATATTCCAGCACTCCACACCCTGTCATTGTAGAGGGAAATACGAACAAATGAGCAACAAAATAAAAAAAGTCTGACTCCCTCCTTAAAGAATTGGTATGGTAAAATGAAATAGAAAATCTAATTGGAAAGAGTATTTGTATGTCAAATAAAAAAGTTTTAGGTACAGCAATGATTATCACTGCCTGTACTTTTTGGGGTATTTCAGGGCTTTTCGCAAAGGCCCTTTTTAATGTCAGCAGTTCAATTACATCCATGTGGCTAACACAGGTACGGATGATATCGGCAGGAATTATTTTAGTCTTATTAAGCCAAATTCGTGGTGAACATCCCTTCCGAATTTTTAAGGATCTTCACTCTGCATGGATTATCTTTGCATATGGCGTTTTTGGGCTTGTTCCCGTTCAATATGCCTATTTTATGGCTGTTCAATATGGAAATGCATCAATCGCAACAATTCTCCAGTTTATTGGCCCATTTTTTATCATTGCCTATCAAGCTGTCTTTCGTCACCTTCCACCACGACGGATTGAAATAATTAGTGCAATTATTGCTTTTTTAGGTGTTTTTATTATCGCAACTCATGGGCAATTCAACCATTTAGCCATGACGCTTAGTGTTCTTATATGGGGAATAATTTCTGCAATTGGTGTCGCAACCAATACCCTTATTCCGCAAGACATGCTTCGAGAAGGGCAGGTTCCTTCACTGATTATTACTGGCTGGGGACTACTATTTGCCGGGCTAATTTTATTACTTATCCATCCCAACCAACCACAAGTTCCCAACATTCCATCAGTTTGGCTATACACATTAGGAATTCTGATTATTGGGACGATTATCCCCTTCCAATTGGCTAATAATTCATTGAAATATATTGATGCAACAACATTTAGTTTGATGGACGCATTTGAGCCTTTATCGGCCACGATTGGTTCTGTCCTAATCTTTCATTTGCAAATGACAGGAGCAGATATTCTTGGATCAATCTTAGTTATTGTTGCAGTTCTGGCAATTAATATTCGTATTCCACAGAAAATTAAAGAATAAAAAAGGAAAGTGATTTAGGATTTTTTACCTAACCACTTTCCTTTTATTAATTATCGCGAATAACTGTGCCGACTTTGCCTGCAAGAGCATCATCAAGACCATCTAATGAAGTAATTAATGCCTCACGTTCTGGATGACCTTCAACAAATGAAAGACACGCCTCAATCTTAGGCAACATACTACCAGCAGCAAATTGGTCTTCTTTCATGTATTGCTGAGCTTCCGCAACGTTCAATGTCTTGAGTGCTTTTTCATCCGGCTTTCCATAGTTAATATAAACATGGTCAACCGCAGTTAAGATGATTAATTTATCAGCATCAATATTGTCAGCTAAAAGTGCACTTGAACGGTCCTTATCGATAACCGCTGGAACTCCTTTTAGTCCCTTATCACTAATGATAACAGGTACACCACCGCCACCACCGGCAATAACAAGCTTATCTGCATCAATCAAAGTCTTAATACTATCAAGCTCCATAATCTTCATCGGCAATGGAGATGGAACAACTTGACGATACCCACGTCCAGCGTCTTCTTTAAAGGTATAACCCTTTTCTTTTGCAATCTCATCAGCTTGCTCTTTAGTGTAAAAATCACCAACCGGCTTTGATGGATTCTCAAAAGCTGGATCATTAGGATCAACCGCAATTTGGGTCACGATTGTTGCAACGCTCTTATTCATCCAACGACGGTGCAATTCATTTTCTAAGCTTTGTTGTAAATGATAGCCAATGTATCCTTGGCTCATAGCACCGCATTCTGGAAATGGAAAAGCTGCAGTTTTACCATTTTCGGCAGCAAAATTCATTCCTAAATTGATGGCACCAACTTGGGGACCATTACCGTGACTAATAACCACTTGATTTCCCGCGGCAATTAAACCAATTAAGGAAGAAGCTGTATTTTTTACAAGTTTTAACTGTTCTTCGGGTGATTTGCCTAATGCGTTTCCCCCTAAAGCAACGACTACTTTAGCCATGGCAAATGCCTCCTAATTAGTTCTTTTCACCTAAAGTTGCAACCATGACTGCCTTAATAGTGTGCATCCGGTTTTCAGCTTCACGGAAGACAACTGAATGTTCACTTTCAAAGACTTCATCAGTAACTTCCATTTCCTTTAAACCAAACTTCTTCTCGATTTCCTTACCGACTTCAGTATCAAGGTTGTGGAATGCAGGAAGACAGTGTTCAAAGAGAACATTAGGATTTTCAGTTGCCTTCATAACATCCATCGTTACTTGGTATGGCTTAAGGAGGTTAATCCGCTTTTCCCACATATCGTCAGATTCACCCATTGATACCCAAACATCAGCATAGATTACGTCCATTCCTTTGACACCTTCCTTGATGTCATTAGTAACGACAATCTTTGCACCAGTCTTGGCAGCAATTGCGTTAGCCTTATCTAATGTTTCCTTAGTTGGTTCCAATTCCTTAGGAGTAACAACATGGTATTCCATGCCCATTACTGCAGCACCAAGCATCAATGCATTTGAAACATTATCTTGACCATCGCCAACAAAAGCAAACTTAATATCCTTGTATGGCTTCTTCAAAACTTCATGAGCTGTTAAGAAGTCAGCAAGTACTTGTGTTGGGTGATCTTCATCAGTTAAACCATTCCATACGGGAACACCAGAGTACTTAGCTAAAATTTCAACATTACGTTGGGAGAATCCACGATATTCAATACCATCGAACATTCCACCAAGAACACGAGCAGTATCCTTAACTGATTCCTTGTGACCAATATGTGAGCCTGAAGGACCAAGGTAAGTTACATGAGCACCTTCGTCTTTTGCGCCAACTTCAAAAGAACAACGGGTACGAGTAGAACTCTTTTCAAAGATCAAAGCAATGTTTTTGCCTTCAAGATTCTTTCCTTCTGTGCCGGCATACTTAGCCTTCTTTAGGTCTTCTGCAAGGTCAAGCATGTATTCCATTTCCCGAGTGTTAAAATCTGCAAGAGTTAAGAAACTACGATTACGTAAATTAAAAGCCATTTTTATTTCCTCCTAAGGTCTTAATACAATTACTATAATAGGAAAAAGTTTCAAAATACTTCAAACAGCTTCAAAAAATACCTTCAAAAAATTTAGATATTTTCTAACATCAAGTCCTTTGTTCACAGTGATGTAAGCGGAAACAGCTTCACATTTGTAAAATAACGTTGCTATTGTCCCCAATCTTCACAAAGTGTAAAATAAAGCTAAGTTTCAAAATACTTCAAATAACATCAAGAAATCGGTGAAAATACATGAATTTTTATATTTTAGATAATGACAGTAAAATTATTCATTTATTATCCAATATTATTGAAAATGATTTTAATAATACCGTAGTCGGGACAACTTCCAATCCGCAGCAGGCCTATGATGACGCAATGCGGTTGGGAATTGATATTATGTTTATTGATTATGCAATGCCGGAAATGGATGGAGTGCGGCTTATTCAAAAGATCCAGGATAGTCATCATTATCCGCATTTCATTATGACTGCTCAGGCAATCCTCCCTTCTGTAAAAACAAGCGCATACCAACATGGTATTGATTTCTTTATTGAAAAGCCCTTAAATATTGCAGAAGTTAAATCGGTTATTAAACTAGCGGCGCAAAATATTAATATGTCCAATCGTCTTCTTCAAGTTTTAGACCTTGTTAGCGGAGCAGCGACAAATAATAATACAGTAACAATTAGTGGTAAAAACAAAAAAAAAGAAAACGCTCAATCTATTTTGCGTTTTCTCGGTATTACGTCTGGAAATGGAGCAACTGCAATTAACAGGCTTATTAATACAATGATTGAACGTGATATTAATTTTGATGAAGTTGACTTTGAAGAATTATTTCAATGTAATGATCGGGAAAAGAAAATTATTTTTCAGCGAATTCGTCGCGATATAAAAACTGGTCTCAGTAACCTTGCCCATATGTGCATGGACTATCCAGAAAATGATATTATCCTCGAATATGCCAATAACCTGTATGAGTACAAGAATATCCATAATGAAATGCAATTTCTCAAAGAAGAACGCAAGACAGGCGGACAAGTATCACTCAAACACTTTTTCAATGGGTTAATTCAGGAGGTAAAGTAAAAAGAAATCATAAATAGGCCTCTAAGGTTCGGCTATCCCGAGCTTTAGAGGCCATATTTATACCATACTATTCGCTTTTTATATCAATAATAGGAATAGGCTCTATGTCCTATCTTTCTTTTTATTAATTAAACTTTTTGCGAAGAATAACACCAGCAAATGCAAGCATTGCACTACCAAGAGCTAATGCAATAACTTGATGTTGGTTACCAGTTTGAGGCAACTTAACATTATTATTTGTGTTAGCCTGACGAACAACAACTTTTTCGGTGTTACCAGGTGTTACCTTAGTAACATTCTTTTGTGCTGCTGTTTCATTAGCAGCTACATCCTTTGTAACAACCATAACCGGCTTTGTCTGTGTCTTTTGTTGTTGGTTATCACTAGCAGCTGCATTCTCTTGCTTGTTAACGACTGATTCTGGTTTTGCATCGTTGTCAGTTGTCGATGCTTTAGTATCGTTAACATTGTTTGTGTCACTGGTAGCTTGACCATCGTCATTATTCTTTACTTCAGTTTTCCCTTGGTCAGTAGGTGTGTCTTTAGAATGGTTAGCTGGAATTTCAACTTTGCTTTGGGCTTCTTTTAATTTTTCGTTAGCAGCAACTAATGCTTGTTGAGCTTGGTCTAACTGTGTCTGTGCATTAGCTACCTTTGCATCTGCGTCTTTTAATTCTGCATTTGCATTAGCCAAAGCGGTTTCCTGATCCTTCAAATTCTGTTGTGCTGTTTGAAGGGCAGCTTCCTTATCTGCAACATCCTTCGCAGCATTTGCCACTTGTGTTTGTGCCGCAAGCTGATCTTGCAATGCCCCTTTGACATCTGCCTTAAGGATAGCTGATTGTTTCATCGCTCCAATTGGCGTATTTAAGTTCATATCAATTTGATACTCACTCTCAAGCGGTGCTGTAAAGGTCCAATCACCCGTTGATGTTTGTGTAAGTGCTTCTCCGTTGTATGAAAGGCCTTTAACATATTGGGTTCCTTTTGTCATATGGATTGTAATATTAGCATTTTGATTATCATTTAATTCTGCAGTAGCCTTATTTGCAAAGAAATTTTGTGCTAAAGAACGGCTGCCATCAGGTTTTACGAATTCCATATCAACCGTTACTGGCTTATTTGTTGGCGCTGTAGGTTGAGCAGCTTTAGCATTTTCAAGTGCCTTTTGTGCAGTAGCTACTTGATTTTGAGCATTGTTTACCCCATCAGTTGCCTGCTGAACTTTCTGCTGAGCATCGCTTTGAAGGCCCTTAGCCTGATTTAATGAAGTTTGGGTATCTTCTACGTTTGTCTTAGCTGTTGTAACTGTAGCCTGAGCATTTGTTACAGCGTTATCAGTGCTTGTTTTAATAGATACGTTATCAGATGATTGATCGTTTGAATCGGCATAAGCTGTAACGTTGCCAGCAATTGTAACAGATGCTAATGCTCCTGAAACGGTCGCTGCCATCAGGATTTTCTTTTTCAAATTATTAACCATTATAAAAATACCTCCAAAAAATATAACCAAAAATCATTTTAATTATTACAGTATTCTAATGTAAACGCAAGCACTTAATAAAACTTAATTCCCAAATTGTTTGATAAGTCTGCTAAAATAGGCGGTGGAGAAATTATTTTTAAACAAAATTTAATCCTTCACTTTTTTATCATTTGCTTAATCAAGGAGGAGTAATAACTTTGAAGCACTCATTTACAAGCTCAACCTGGTTTTCGCTACTTGCCAGTATCACTTTACTGACTAGTCCAACCTGCATCGCTCTCACTCCACTCATTCCTGCAATAACTGTCCATGCAGATGAACAGTACCAAGATGGGGAATATGAAGTTACGGGCGCGTTTAAGAAAGCTGACGATCCAACGCAAGACTCGGTTGCACAAAACTTTTTTGCTCAACAAGTAAAAGTTCAAGTTAAGGATAATCATTTGCAACTAATCCTGCACATGGATAATGGAGCTGATTATCTCAAGCAGATTCAGATAGAGGGAAACGACAAGCCCGCTAATATCCAAAAAAATGGTCAGCAGGCCGATATTACTGTATCTTTACCGAATAACAGCGGAAAATACATTGTTGATATGCAGTTAGACACGCCAATGGGGGAAATGAATCAAAAGGCTAATCTTCTCCTTGACCTATCAAAGCTAAAAAAGCATTCAACCAACGATAAGCCTACTCAACCAACAACCAATAATAATCAAACACCAACGGATCCCCCCAAAAATAGCGATTCAAACAGTCGCACTAATAACGAACATCAGGATAGTACTCCCGTAAAACAGCCTCAGCAGCCAATAAAGGCCTCAACGGATAATGATGAATATTCACTAAAAATTGTAAAAGCATCAAATCCCCAGGAAGAATCAGCTGCTCAGAAATTCTTTTCTTCCCACGTTTCAATTAATCCATTGGGAAACGATTACCTGCTTACTTTCCATTTAACAAACGGCAGTAATTTTATCAAAGAAATGAAATTTAATAACCAGTTGCCTGACAAGATCAGTCGAAACGGCGACCAGGTCAATTATAGCTATCGTGTTAGTTCAAATGTTATCAAAGCTGGACAAGGAAAGCTGTACTTTGCTCTTAGCACTCCAATGGGCAACATGAATGAAGAAGCAATTGCTTTATTTACAACTCCCCAGCATCCAACAACAATCACAACCCCACCAGCTATTTCAACGACACCATCCGTTGCTAGCACACCGGCAGTTACCGGCCAACATGCAATTGATCCAAATAAAGTTATTCAAGACGTCAAATATACCGTACTCAATAGTCAGCGCTCTGGAAATTCAGAAGCAAATAACTACTATACCCACACTGCCCACGTTGTAAAAACCGGTAATAATGGCTACGATGTAACATTAACAGTTAGTGTTAAGCATGGGTTAGTAAGTTTTACTCCACTAAGGATGGCAGCAGGACCGATTACAGGAGTGAGTGCGGCTCAAAGCAACGGACTTGACGAATGGCACTATACTTTTCACATCAACGATTACACCGCACTTGATAACCCTGTTGCTGGGTCAATTCGGATAAGCGTCCCCATTGCAAACATCAATAATCAGACGTTTAACGTTTGGTTCATCTTTGGCAAGACCTCAACTGGCGGTCCTAATGCCTTGGCAGCAATGAATGGCGGCACTGGCGATAATATTCTTGCAAATAGCGATCCTGCTAACAGCAGTGCTATCAATTCACCAATAGGCAGTAACCCGGGAAATGGCAGTTTAGTACAAACAGCATTAAATACTGTTCCGCCCACTAATCATCCCTTCGACCTAAAAGCAGCCAAAAAGCAGCTTGCCAAATACCAGGTTAACCCTACCCTTAAACACCTAGTCCACAATAGCCAAGTCGATTACCCAATTTTAGCAGCACTTCTTGGTTTTATAGGAACAGCATTTATCATTATCGGCGGAGCAAGTATTTGGCACCACCAGCTCATTAAAAAAGTAAGGGGAAACTATCATGAAGATAAGTAAGCAATTATTATTAATCACAGTAATTACGCTAATCGGTCTATTTAGCGGAGGAGCGACCGCGAAAGCACAAAACATTAACTATCAGACATTTAAATACGGTACTAGCCAAACTTCAATGGCAGATGGCTACTACGCCCGTCCTGCCCAAGTAAATGTTAGCGGAAATCAATACGTTGTAACTATGACCATTCATACTGGTGAAGATCTCGGTGCATGGCCAGTAACAGTCCTAACCATCGATGGACAATCACCGCAAAACGTATCAAAATCACACGGGAACGGTTATGACTACACCTACTCCTTTACGACCAAGAATCTTAATAGAACAATTAGCAGTTCAATTGCAATTGATGTGCCAGGAGTATATAAAGCTAATCACAATATTAGTTTCAAATTTGATACTAGCGGGTTGCCAGCGCTTAATGGAAAACAGGGCGCAGCCGGTAACGAAACAAAAGCAAGCGATACTAATACTGCTACCTCGCCAAGTAATACTAATAACATAGCAAGCGGCGTGAACGACCCAAACCTTAAAAGCAAATTAAATAAACTCAATGCGCAGGCAGCTGCTCAGTCTTCCCAAGCGAAGAAGAAAGAAAGTCAGCTTGCTCGACAAACACTTAGGCAAAATGCGGAAGTCCAAGCAACTAATGCCCGCAACCAGCGTTTATTCTACTTTGTCATTGTCGGTGGAATTATTGGGATCATAATTATTCTTGCTGCTGCAATCTACTTTGTTCGCAGCGCATCAAAACATATTCCACGTCATTAGGGAGGATTATATGAACCGTTCAAAAAAATTAATTTTAATTGCTCTGGGCTTATTTCTAATTCTTGCTGTCGGGGTTGGAGTAGGAACAAAATATTTTCTTGACCGGCAAGCAGTTAAAAATCAACGAATTGTTACTACTAGTGCCGCAACCACTGAAATATTTGCCAAGCTAGACCTTCCACTAGTCGGTGTTCCAACAACGCAGGCAAAACTACCCGCCAGATATAAAAATGTTCCAAAAATCGGTAGTCCCATGTCACCAAGCGTTGAGAAGATTGCCTCCCTTAACCCTACTACTGTTTATGCGGTATCAACACTGAAAGATCAGTACAACCAATCATTTAAAGAACAAAGCATCCACGTTGTATACCTTAAATTAGATACTGTTAGCCAGCTTAAAGGTACTCTTCAATCACTGGGCAAACAATACTATCGGACACGCCAGGCCAATGCCGAAATTAAAAAAATTGACCAGGCAACTACCGACGTTAAAGAACGAATTCATGGTCGAAAGCCACGAGTATTAGTATTGATGGGGATGCCGGGTGCCGGTTATATGATTGCGACTGACCACTCATATGTTGGTGACCTTGTAAAAATTGCCGGTGGAGAAAATGTATATTCTGCCAAAGGACAAGCATACATCCATCCTAGTAACGACTCGCTTGCTACTAAACATCCAGATGTCATTCTCCGTTTAGAGCACGCCTTGCCGAATGTTACTAAACCACAATTTGAAAAAGAATTCGCCCAAAATCCAGTATGGAAAACTATGCCAGCAGTTAAGGACAAGCGGGTATATGACTTACAACAGCCGACCTTCAATGCCTCTGCTAACATGAACGAACCACAAGCTATTCGCCAAGTAAGCAAATGGCTTTACCCAACTAAATAACCATGAAAAAACGAAATATTATTACCTACGTAACCTTAGTAACTCTTATCTTTATTACTTTCTGGGTGGCATTAACGAATGGTGCAAGCCACTTTAGTATTTTCAAAATGAACGCAACACAATTAAATACTATCTTTAATATCCGGTTACCAAGAATAATCGCAGCCTTTATCGCTGGAGCCGCGCTGTCCGTTAGCGGGGCTTTTTTTCAAGGGGCACTCCGTAATCCGATTGCTGATCCGGGATTTATGGGTATTTCTGCCGGTGCCTCCCTATTTCAATTTATTGGTGCTTTAATATTGCCAAGCTTTCTAACCGGTCAATTCCTCATGGCCTTTATCGGCGGCTTTCTAGCGCTTTTTATTCTTATCCACTTCCAACCGCGAATGAATCCTTACCGTCTTATCTTGATTGGGGTTGCCCTCAATGCCACTTTTACGGGAATCCAGGAAGTATTTCCTGTTAGTCAGGGAAGAAGCAATATTTCATTAAGCACCATAACGTGGACAAGCACATTTTGGCTCGTTATTCTGGGACTTATCGGTTTAATGGCTGCCATTATAATTACGCCATGGTGCAACTACCTTAAAGTCAATGATGCACAATTAGGTTCACTTGGAATATCTGCTTCTCGCTTACGAAGCGGTCTCCTCGCCGTTGCTGTTTTCCTTGCGACCACCGTTACAGTAAGCGCGGGCGTAATCCTTTTTATTGGAATTATTATCCCTCATATCGGCCGCTGGCTACTCGACCACGATTATCGGCACTTAATTCCTTTCTCAATCCTCGCTGGCGGGTGGATGCTCCTCTTTGCAGATACCCTTGGCCGGCTAATTATCCAACCAAGTGAGATCCCAGCAGCTACCATTTTAATAATTATCGGCGGACCATTCTTAATTTTCATCTTATCCAAACAGCCACAAGGAGATTCAACTAATGCTACAAGCTAAAGATTTAAGCTATCAGTATTCAGCCTCTGTACCCTTAATCACGAGGCTTTCTCTAACCATCCCTGACCACCAAATCACATCGATCGTTGGTCCCAATGGTTCCGGCAAGTCAACACTATTTAAGCTTCTTACACGTGCTATTCAGCCCATGGCGGGGAAAGTTTTGCTAAATAATCGTGACATTTGGCAGTTAACAGGAAAAGAAGTCGCTAAACAAATTGCAGTTGTGCACCAACACCATGATTTATATGATGATTTAACTGTCACAGACCTAGTCCGGTTTGGACACTTGCCTTACCAGTCTCTTCTAAGTGACTTACCAGAAGAAAGTCATAATACTGAACTATTACTTAATCAATTTGGGCTTACAGACTTAAAGGATAGTTATGTTCATAGCCTTTCAGGCGGACAGCAACAACGAGTTTGGCTTGCTCTTGCCCTCAATCAGCAACCATCTTATCTGTTTCTCGATGAGCCTACTACCTATCTTGATTTACACTATCAAATTGAATTTCTCAAACTCCTTCACCAATTAAACGCCGATGAACACTTAACAATTATTATGATTGTTCATGATCTTAACCAAGCGCTTCAATATAGCGACTATTGTCTATTCTTTAACCATGGAAAAATCATTGCAGAGGGCAAGCCCGAAGAAGTATTAACCCCCAAACGTATTGAAGAACACTTTAAGGTTAACTGTAAAAAGATTCAGACTGCGGATGGACCCATTTTATACCAATATTAGGAAACAAAATGACCTCTAGAGTTCAGCTTTACCGAACTTTAGAGGTCACTTTTTATGTCAAAAATGATGCTTATGTAACAGTCAATTTTTCTCTAATCCCAACTATTTCGCAGTTTCATTATCTGATGACTAAGGCCTTTTGTTTGGTCATAAATTTGATGATAAATTTTGTACAATTCATCATACTTCTTTACTGTTTCAGGTTGCGGTTCATATGCCTTGCCAAAATGAACAAACTTCTTTGCACAATCCTGTAATGAATTAAACCAACCAAGGCCAACAGCAGCAAGCATAGCAGCACCCAGGCCAGGACCCTGTTCATTAGTCAGGGACACTACTTTTTTATTAAAGATATCTGCTTGTAGTTGCAACCAGAAGTCACTTTTAGCTCCTCCCCCGATAGCAACAACCGTATCAAAGTCTTGACCATGCTGATCATAGATATTCAAAATATCACGGAAGCTAAAGGTTATTCCTTCAATTACAGCACGAACAAAATCATACTTATTCTGCATACTATCAACGCCAATAAAGCTCCCACGAATATCCGCATCGGCATAGGGTGTCCGTTCACCAACTATATACGGTGTAAAGATCAATCCGTTTGCCCCAAGCGGTCGTTTAGCGGCTCTATTTACCATTTCTGTAAAGTCTTCATCCTTAGCAAAAGTATGCTTAAACCAATTCAGAGAATGTCCCGCAGCAAGTGTAACCCCCATAGAATAATAAGTATCAGGAATAGCATGACATTCATACTGTAATGCACCATGATAGTCAACATTAGCATCCGGTTCATATTTCAAAATTACCCCAGATGTTCCAATGCTGCTCATCACCATATTAGGTTTTAGGATTCCTGCTCCCACGGCTCCACAAGCATTATCACCACCACCGCCAAAGACCTTAGTAGTCGTCTTGAGCCCTGAAAACATTGCATATGAATCCGTAATCGTCCCTGCCTCATCGATTGACCGAATTAAAGACGGACACATTGATTCTGGAATATCAAACGTATCACAAATTTCCTTACTCCACGCATTCTTTTTAATATCAAATAAAACCGTCCCCGTTGCATCCGAGTAATCAATTGCCTGTTTACCAGTCATTACATAGCGAACATAGTCTTTAGGCAAAAGAAAGCTCTTTGCCTTCGCCCAGATTTCGGGTTCATTTTCTTTTACCCATAATAATTTAGGAAGCGTAAATCCCTCTAATGCACGGTTACCAGTGATATCAATGAACTTATCCCCCATCGCTGTCTTTATTTCTTCACACTGCTTAGTGGTCCGCGTATCGTTCCATAACATTGCAGGACGTAATACTTGTCCATCTGCATCTAGTAATACTAGCCCGTGCATTTGTCCAGAGAAAGATATTCCTTTGATTTCCTCAGCTTTAATCCCATCTCTTAAAATCAGACGGTCAATCGCAATTGTTGTTCCGTATAACCAATCACGAGGGTCCTGTTCACTATAACCAGGGTGTGGCTGATGAAGGTCATAGCCGTAGCTTTGCTGAGCAATAATTTTTCCATCATGATCCATTGCTGAAACTTTTACAGCACTTGTTCCCAAATCGACGCCGATTACATACTCATTCATTTCTTTCATTCCCTTCTGTTAGTAAAAGGGTCGGAGCAAAGTTGATTGCCTCGGCCCTTTTATTATAACTTTTTACCGTATTGAGTGAGCGCTTGTTATGTGTGGATTGATAGGTAATGTTAATTATTTAGCAAGCGTTTCAATAATGTAATGATTAATTGTATCTTTGATTTCTTCAAGGTGGTCGGAGTGAGTAGCAGCAATTAATTCACTTTGTGGCGTATCAATAACTTTTTCTTCAAGACTAGCAAAGTTTTCGTTGCCATCTTCAATGCTCTTTCCTAGACCTTCATCCCATGTAGCGTAACGTTTCTTAACAATATCATCTAAGAAGCCGTCTTCCTTCATTGCAGCAGCAACGCGAAGACCTGCAGCAAAGCTATCCATACCAACAATATGACCATAGAAAAGATCCTTTGGTGTAAATGAAGTCCGCCGTGGCTTGGCATCAAAGTTCAGTCCACCACGAGGTCCAATACTACCATTTTCAATAACTTCCCACATAGCTGCAGTAGTTTCATATAAGTTTGATGGGTATTCATCAATATCCCAACCAATTAACTTATCACCTTGGTTAGCATCAAGTGAACCTAATAATCCAGCTTCACGAGCAACCCGAATTTCGTGTTGGTAAGTGTGACCGGCTAAGTTAGCATGGTTTCCTTCAAGGTTAAGTTTGAAGTCTTTATCAAGGCCGTACTCACGCATAAAGTTGATTGTTGTTGCAGCATCAAAGTCATATTGGTGAGTAGTTGGTTCCTTTGGCTTTGGTTCAAGAAGCATCTGAGCATCAAAGCCGATTTCATTAGCGTAGTCCTTAGCCATGTGGAAGAACTTAGCAATGTGTGATTGCTCACGCTTCATATCAGTGTTCCAAAGTGATTCGTAACCTTCACGACCGCCCCAGAATACATAGTTTTCAGAACCTACCCGCTTACCGATTTCAAGACTGTGCTTTAATTGTGCAGCTGCATAAGCATAAATTTCAGCTGATGGAGCAGTACCCGCACCTTCTAAGAAACGTGGATTTGTAAAGAGGTTTGAAGTGTTCCATAGAACCTTCATGCCAGTTGCTTTTTGATATTCAACAATCTTATCAACAACCTTATCCAGATTCTTGTTAGTTTCACGAAGCGTATCGCCTTCTGGAGCAAGATCTCGGTCATGGAAACAAAGGAAGTTAACACCTAACTTGTTGTAGAATTCAAAAGCATAGTCAACCTTAGCTAAAGCGCAATCCATTGGGTCACTGTACTTGTCATATGGCCGTTGGGCGGTTCCATCACCAAACGGATCAACTAAGCGCTGATCAAACGTGTGCCAATATGCAACAGCAAAACGAAGCCAGTCTTTCATTTTCTTTCCTAAAATAACTTCTTCTGGATTGTAGTACTGGTAGAACAATCCAGACTTAATATCCTTATGTGGTCCCTCGTATTCAATCTTATTAATATCTTTCCATAAATCAGCCATGTTTACGGCCTCCTATTCATTTAGTTTGTATAAACAACTAACTTACAATTCTTAATATATACCCTTTGAATTGCTTTGTAAACCCTTTCTTAAATTTTATATAAAAAGATCAATTTATATAGGACACATTGTTTAGAATTACTATTAAGTTTTTTGTAGTTAGTATACTAAGTAAACAATTAAATCAAAAAGTGTAAAAGATAATTTTTTACGTATATATAAGTTAGTGGGGCTGGAAAAGAGTCTCCTAAAAATTAATGAGGAGCCGTGAAATAATGGACAAAATTATATTGCGTAAAAAGTGGGAAGATGCCGATTTAACGGACGATTATATCTTTAGCAAGGTGATGATTGATCATGATATTTGTTTAGAAGTGCTGCGACGAATCTTACCACAGCTGGAGATTAAGGGGATTGAATTTCCAAATGCCCAGCAGGAGATTTCTTTTGCCCCAGATGCTCATTCAATTCGTTTTGATATTTACACAACAGACGAAAATAACAATCACTATGATATTGAAATGCAGGTCGCCAGGGCGGACAACTTGGCGAAGCGGATTCGCTACTATCAGACCGCTAGCACGATGGAATCCTACAATAAAGGTGAACCTTATGATAATGTTGATGATTCCTATGTCATTTTCTTCTGCAATTTTGATCCGTTTGGGTTTAATCGCCAGCAGTATATATTAAAAAAACAGATTACCGGAATGACTGACAAAGTTATTGATGATGGTGAGACCGATATTTTATTTGACATTCGATCTAAGCGGCACGATGTGAGTCCAAAGATGCAAAATTTCTTGGACATGATTGCCCAACGCAATGTTGAATCCACTGATGAGCTTGTCGTAAAATTAAAGAAAAGGATGAAGTACGTTAAGCACAATCGGAAATGGAGGGCGGAGTATATGCGACTCTCATTGTACGAAATGGATCAAAAGCGGCACGAAGAAGAGATAAAGGAAAAAGGCTGAGGAACTTAGGAAACAAGAGTCGGAGATTAAGAAACAAACTGCTGAAATTAAGAAACAGACTACTGAGATTAAGAAACGAGATGCCGAGATTAAGAGGCAAAGTATTAAGCTTAAGAAAAAAGCTGAAAACATTACGAAAATAGCTGAAGAAGTTGAAAAGACAGAACAGCAAATCAAAGAGTCTATTAATACTGAACGTGAAAAGGGAATTAAAAATTTAATTAATTCTCTTCAACATTTAAACATTGATTCAGTAACTATTGCTAAAGAAATACAAACACAATATAGGTTAACCGACACTGAGATTAAAAAGTATTTAAAAGATTAAGCATAATATAAAAATACCATGTGGCACTTAAATTCAAGTGCTACATGGTATTTTGTCACTACTATAGATACAATTTTTCATTCCCTGTTAAATTAATTTTGAATAACTATAACCAGTGTCCTGGCTTCCACATATCTTTTTCATCTTAAAGTATTCAACCGAATCTGGACATACTTTGATTTTTGCATTTTTCAAATTAGATACCATTTTCGCTGTTATTTCAGGAACTGCAGAATCCTTTAATACTTTTACTTCTTCTTTTGTCAATGACGCAGGCTCTCCTAACCCATGCCATATTAATAGTGGATTACCATGCTTTTCATCAACTTTTTCCAGTACTAAACTGTATTTACCATTAACTTGTGGAATGGAAACATTAATATCTTGACCATAGCCTTCTTCATTTTTATAATTCCAAATGATTCCGGTATACTCACCGTCTCCGTTTTTAGTAATAATCCAATTATCAGTTTTTTCAACAAGATATTGATATAGTTGATTATAGAAATAGAATGTCCAATATGTGGGTTTGCAAATACTATGCTCAGCCAGTAAACCAAAGCCACCGTAAAAATTAGTAAATGGTATTCCTTTTTCTTCAAAAACATCGCCAAAAGTCCAATATGAATATAATTCAGAAGTATCACCTAATTTAGATAGCATATCAGCAGTATAAGCGGCATTATGAACTGTATCATGAAGTGGTGCATCAGGACTATAAGATGTATTAAATTCAGTAATATACATTGGTAAATTTTTATATTTAGATCTATCAATTATCTTACGTGATTTTTCTAACTCTTTTAGTGAATCTTTCAATTTCCTTAGATTAGGATATCGATAGTGTCCTTCTGTTGGTACTACATTTACTGTATAAAAGTGACGAGTTACAAAGTCGATGTCAAGTTTTTCACTCTCACAAAAGCTAATGAAATCTTGTAGCCATTCTTCATCTTTAACCCCACATATTGCAGGTCCTCCGACCTTAAGGTGCTTATTTACCCTTTTTATCGCATTAAAGGTTTCTTCAAAAAAATTAAAGTACGCTTGTTTGTCTGCATTTTTCCAGAAGTTAGTCAAATTGGGTTCATTCCATATTTCTATCGGTCATTCTAATACATCATTACCATACCTTTTCAACAAATGCTTCAATGTATTTTGAACCAATTTAACCCATTCATTGTTATTCTTTGGTGGTGTTATGTTTCCCTTCCAATAAAATACGGTTTCTTTACCTGAAGCTAACTTTTTTGGCATGAAATCTAGTTCAAGAAAGGGTTTTATGTTTAATGTTTTAAAAGAATCCATTATTTGATCTAAGTAATTAAAATTATATTCAATAATGTACTTACCATTTTCTTCTCTTTCTTGATAAATTCCGATATCGTCTGAAAACAAACCATGTCCTCTTATATACTTAAAGCCAATGGTTCGTTGAATATACCTTAATTCATTAATATATTCTTTTCTTAAAGCAAGGCTTAGTCTGCCTGTACCAATGCATCGAAACGCATTATTTATAAACTCGCTCATAAAATTCATCCCCTTGTATAAAATACACCCTACCCATACTGGATAAGGTGTATTTTTAATCACACTCTACAGCAAATTTTCATCTAATTCTTTATAATCAAAATAATCAAATTCTGCTGGAAGTTCAAAGCCAGTACAATCAACAGATGCTAACCCTACCATTGCTCCTGTAAAAAATCCGCCCGACGTTTGCATAACATAGTCATCCGACAAAATGGCTGCATCTAAATCAATAGATATCCTATTCCAATCTTTTCCATCAAACGAATACATGTAGTAGTAATAATCCTTTCTAATACATGTCTTTAACCATACCTCTTTAATCTCATTAGGAATTTCAACAGCATTATCCTTTAAGAATGAAGTGTATATATTATTGTTATTTTGCGCCACTTCAATAACCCTATGTTTAGTTACTTCATTATAGGTAATAAATACCCATGAATAATGTTTATCATTATAGAAATTAACTAATCCTGCCATCTGCTGATAACTGTATGGCTCATATTTAATCTTTGTAGTTGCATCAAAATTAAATGCTTGCCATCTAGATGCTAACAATGAAACATCAAACAGCGACGAAAGTGATTGATTTCCTTTTAGCACTAGTTTTTTATTTTTTATATATCCTAATTTTTTAGTAAATGGCTGACGTAAAGTTTGCCAATCATTGTCTAATTTTGACGATAAAAATTCATCGTGCCTTGAATTATTTGGCTTACTAGTTAAATATTTTTTGTCAGCATGGGGACCTGGAACACTAATAAGTCCCCCATGTCCCCCAACAACTCTAGGCCATCCATCTGAATCCCATTCTACTTTCTGAATAGAAGTTTCTCTTCCTAAAGTACACCAGCCTCGAGGGTCCCAAGCAGACTCATTTTTATGGTGCCATGGACGACTACAGAGTGACGCATAATACCATTCACCATCAAGTGTATTTACTAGTGAACCATGCCCCTGCTTTTGAAGCTCAAAGTCAGGCGTATCGAAGTTCGTAATAAAAGGCCCATCTGGTTCCGTTATAAACGTACCTAGTACTAAACTTTTGGATCGAGCTACAATTTCTTGATGAGACCAGCCAGTTCCTCCCTGCGCTGCAAATAAGTAATAATAGCCATTTATTTTATACACATGCGGGCCTTCAAGAACTTTTACATCAGTTCCCCTATATATAACTTTTCTTGTTTGTGGCAACAATCGTTGAGATAAGGGGTCGAACTCCGTCAATGTTATTCCATTGAATGTATTCTTATATTCACGTTGATCCCATGTCTGTTGAACCAAGTACTTTTTCCCATCAGTATCATGAAATAAAGAGGCGTCAAATCCTGTTGCATCTAATTTTATTGGCTTTGACCATGGCCCTTCAATATTATTTGCTGTTGTTAAATAGTTAATGCAGTCTTTAAAAGGACCATTCACAGTTTTTACGTCAGAAAATACTAGCCAAAATTTCCCATCAGCATATGATAAATCAGGCGCCCATACTCCTCCAGATGAAGGATCACCAGTCATATCGATTAATTCTTTACTATCTAAAATCGAAGGTAACATCTTCCAGTGAACCAGATCTTTAGATGAATGTAATCTAACTCCTGGAAACCATTCAAATGTTGAGTTCGCAATATAATACATGTCACCTACACGAAGTATACTAGGATCGGGATTGAAGCCTCGTAAAACAGGATTTTTAATTTTCATTGCTTGTTTCCTTCTTTTCTACCTTATTGTTTGAAACCGGCCATAAATCGGAATACTTTTCACCAGTAAGGTTCTCACATACTGCCTTGGCTTTCGGTGAAACATTTGCTTTCTTTCCACCAGCTTTTAATCGCTCTATTTCATCAATCAACACTTTATGAGTTTTAGCGTCAAGATTAAATGTTACCGCAATAGCCATTGCAAGAAGTGTTAAAATTCCTGTACCAAAAATCAAAGTATATACAACCGCATGAGTTGCCTGTAGAGATTGCACTGCCGCCCCACTCTTAAATCCATTTGCAGAAAGCACCCAGCCTAAAAATACTGCTGCTAATCCTGAAGTTAATTTACGGATAAATGACATCATTGCTGCAAATTCACCTTCCCGACGTTTTCCAGTCATAATTTCATCAACATCAGGAATAAATGGAAAGACATTCCAAGGAATTGAATAGGCACCACCCTTAAAGAATAAGTAAATTGTAGAAACAATAATTAACGCAACGATTAATGTATTATGAGTTAAGTTCATAAGATACATAATGTAGTATGCTGCTAAGCCAGCAATTACTAATCCAAAATAAAGTACATAGCATTTTTTAGCACCTAATCGTGTAAATAACCAATAGTTTACTGGCGTTAAAGGTAGTCCAATAATACCTAAGGAAAGTAGATAAGATGCTGTTGAAGTTGATAACCCATAACCAAACACAATAAAGTAAATAAAAGCTCCTGAGAATAAATCTTGCGCAGTAACTCCCAATAAGTATAAATACATATGTTGCCGAAATGCCTTTACCTTGAGAGTTGATAAATATGACTTCAAAGCAGTCCAGAAAAATTGCGCTAAATTTTGATGAGCCTCACTCGGATCTGCAGTTGCCTTAATCTCATTTAAAGGCCGCTCCCATGTAAATTTCCAAGTAATTAAACAAGCAATTGAGAAAAGCACAGCAAATGTAACACCTGTCGCTGTATAAGCATATGGATTATGCTGTCCTAATAATTGAATATAGAATCCACCAACTAAAGTAACAACTGATGTGATTGCACCAGAGAAAAACATTCGAGTTGTTGACATTTTTGAACGCGAATTGAAGTCTGTAGTCATTTCAGAGGGTAATGTTTCATAAGGAATCAAGACCATGGTAACTACTACCTCTACTAAACAATAAACAATTAAATAATACCAATATCCACCACCAGGTATCCAAAGTAGGGTATAGGTAATTAAAATTAGTGGAGAACCTATTAAGATAAAGAAGTGACGCCGACCAAATTTAGCACCGAGCTTCGTTCTCCAAAATGTATCTGATAATCTTCCCATAATAATAGATGTAATTGAATCTACGGCCTTAGCTAGTCCTATAATCGATCCAGCTTCTAATGCTGATAAATTACAAAATGTCGTAAAGAAGAACATTAAATATGCACCAACTAGAGCACCGTATCCGCCACCCATCATATCAGTACACCCAAAAGCAATTGACGTCCCCATACCAACTTTTCGTCCACTAGACTGTCCGTTTTTTATCTCATTCATTATTTTTTCACTCCGTCCTTATAAAAGCGCTTACATTTCTTCTAAAACGTGTGTCAGAACACTTGGAATATGATAGTAATTATTAATTTTTAGTTTAAACGGTGCGGCACAATTCCTATCAGTATCAAATAAGTTGGGATGAGCAGTATTTTCTTGTGCATAACTAATAACTGCATCATCTTTAATCTTTATATCTTCAGGAATTTTTACTACTATATTTTCATCATTAACTTGAAACTTGTTTAAAGTATACAGAGTTCCACATTGTGATAATTTAAATATTAATCTTTCATCTATTACTAATTTCCTACCAAATGTATTGAATTTAATAACTACTCCATCGTTATTTAAATATGCTTGATCAGCTATTGGTCCTGATGCACATCCATGCGTCCACTTTTTGATTCTCTCACTTAATTCAAAAAGTTTTTTTGCAACTACTTTCTTATCTAAGGGATGTAAGTCGTTATCTTCACCATCACCAATAGTTACTGCCATTCCTGTATTATCCAAAACCAATGCCTTTTCCTGTTCGCTTCTTAATCTTCCCCAATTATGGTTTGGTTCAATGCCACAGTTTGGTAACTGAACAAATAAAAAGGGTAGGTTGACATTGCTAAATATTTTTCTCCATTCTTGAATCAGCTTGATAAATACTTTCCCATAATTTACAGGCTCATGAGTATCACTTTCTCCTTGGTACCATATAATTCCATTAAATGAAAAATTTCTTAGCGGATAAATCATGCCATTAAAAAGTCCTGAAGGTAGGTATTGTGGAAAAAACCATTGTTTGCGACTAGGCATTGAACATCCTCTCTTTGCAAACCAATTACATTTATTCAAATCTAGAATATTATTATTAATTTGAATATAACGATTCTTTCCTTTTCTAAATCCACCTATTTTTTGATCTATTTTTAGACGAATGGTTATTTCAACTTTTCGTTTAATTTTTCCAATTTTATAATGGCGAGGTGGATACTGATAACTAACTTCTCCTATCTTTTTTCCATTAACAAAAGTTTCATCAGCATCAATCAAAGTTCCTAAATGTAAGATAGCATCTTGATTAACCATATTTTCAGGAACCTCAATAGTTGTTTTTAGCCATACAACACCTGAAGTTTTAAATTTCTCAGGAAAATCCTTATTAATATCAATACTTTGCCAAGTAGAATCTATCGAATTTTTAGCCCAACTTCCTTTCAGTCCATAATCAAACATATTTCTATCATCTTCATATTGATCTTGGTAAACATTACTTTCCTTAACAAAATGATTAACTAAATCTTGATTTTTTAGCGTATCATAATCATGTGGCATTTCACCTATAGTCTTGAGTACTTCCTCACTTACCCAAGATCTAATTGATGTTCCTCCTACTGCTGTTTGAACAATTCCAATTGGTACATTGGAATACTTTCGCAAATATTTTGCAAAAAAATATCCAATACCTGATACATTTAATAAATTATTTTTTATTGCGTCAAACCACTTTCCTTCATAAATGTCAGTCATTGGTTCATTAAATTGATAATGTTCTGGAACTTTGAAGTAATGAATTAACTTGTCTTTAGCTTTACTGAGTTCTTTTGGATACTTTTCCAACAAACGATTAAACATTAATTGCATGTTAGACTGTCCTGCCAGTAGCCATACATCTCCAAAATATACTTTTTTAATAACGACCTTTTCATTTAACGATGTAATAATTAGTTCAAAAGGGCCTCCTGCTTCATGAGCCGGTAAGTCTAATTTAAATTTTCCGTTAGCATCACATATTGTAGATAATACTTTATCTTCAAATTTTATAGTCACTAATGCGTTCCTCTTAAAGTTTCCCCACAATGTATTGATTTTGTTTCTTTGTAATATAGCCCCATCACTAAGTAATGATGAAAGTTTTAACCTTGGACTCTCCTCCATTTTTTGTTTCTTCTTTCTAACTAAATACTTTTAAGAATATATTTTTCTTCCCAAACTATCTTTTACTCCCGACATTCGATAGAAATAAGTATTAACTTGATCGCGCCACTCCAATGCGTTTTTAAGCTGTTCATTTAAACAGACTTGTACGGTATCATAAATAGATTCTTCAATATCATGCTTTAAGCAATTCCATTGTTTTACATACTTTTTCACATTCTCATAACCTCTAAAGTGCAGGTCATAAATCGTTTGAATTAAAGTCTTATTATTAGGGAGAATAAAATCGTAGTTTAAATGGTGGAAAAATAGCATTACATCCATCGGCGTTGTATCTGGATTTTCAAATTTATTTGCTAACTTCTTAGAATACATACTTACAAAACCTGAACCAGTTTTTATCGTCCGATCTACACCAACACCATTACGATCTGCAAAATGATAGGTTCCCCATCGATCATACTCATAGCCATTAACAGATGGTCCATAGTGGTAATGAGGAACTACCATAAATCCCACGCCTAATGGAGCACAATAATCTACATATGTTTTATTAGATGTAATCATTATTGAATAAATCTTATCTTTTGACTCCTTCTTTATTGACGGAAACATTTGTATTATCCATTCTTTAAGAATTTCTTCAGCAGATAGTTGATTATCCCAGCAAAGCCGACCATATCCATATAAATTAGATTGGGCTAATGGATTTCCAGTCCAATGTTCACTCATTCCAACATTCCCTACAGCTGCAATTCCAGTATTATTTGAATCTACTGCTGTTTCTCTTAGTATTGCTCCCGCTTTTGGATCAGGCAGATCTTCATACTCAGTATTAAAATTAATCATCTTACACCATTGTGGAAGAACATAATTAATATCAATTTGATGCCCTAAATATTCTGCTGTTATTTCAAATTCCATCATTTGATTTGTATTTCTCAGCTTTCCAAATAATGGTTGTAAAGGTTCAGCAGTTTGAAAATCAATAGGCCCAAATTTCATCTGCAAAATAACATTACTTGAAAATTTTCCATCCAATGACGCAAAATTTTCAAATGCTGCTTTTGCCCGATCGTTTTTCCTATTACGCCAATCTTGGTGCGAATTATAAACGAATGCCCGCCAAATAATTAATCCGTCAAAAGGCTTTATAGCATCTGCTAACATATTAGCTCCTTGTGCATGATCACAGCCATATTGATACGGTCCTGGTTCTCCTTCACTATCTGCTTTAACAACAAAGCCTCCAAAATCAGGAATATACGAATAGATATTCTTACAAATATCCCGCCAAAATTTTTTGACTTTATCATCAAGCGGATTTGAAGTCTCTAATCCGCCAATTAATTTAGGAGCTGCCCAATTTATTGATAAGAAAAGCTTAATACCAAATTTCCGAAAAATATCAGCGATTTCTTGAACACCATTTAGATATTTATTTGTTATTAATTCAATCCCCTGTCCTCTAACATTTACATTATTTATTGAAATTGAATTAATCCCAACTGAAGCTAACATACGTGCGTAATATACTAATCTCTTAGTATCATGTCTGAAGATATCACCATTTATAAGTTTTACATTAAAATTGCCTTTGTCTGGATTATCTAGCTTGTTAAAATTTCCAAAGAAAATTGAAGCTCCTGAATATCCACGTTCAATACTACCGTCTGTCTGGTCCCAATGATTGATCATTCTTAAGCTTTGAGAAGGTGTATGAATTCCAGTTTTTAATTTCCCAGTTAACTTCATTCGAATCAAAGAGTAAAAGCCATACAAAAGAGCTTTACTGTTATTCCCAATAATAATTATTTGTCCATTCTTTTCCTGCACATCAAACGATTCATCATTATCATATTTATTATTCTCCTCTATCAGAACAATACTTGCATTTTCTTTATCAAAAGTTACAGGTAACTTTAGCCACTCAACAATTTCGGTATAAAGTTGCTTTTTTACTACATCATTTTCTGCTATTCGGTTAGGCAATAGTGTAAATACATCGTTTTTTAATTGCTCACGTATTCTATTATTGTTAAGCCATGCACTATCCAATTAGTCCACCCCTTTTATAGTTATTAAGTAATAATCTTTAAAGTTAGTTGTTTAAACTGATAAAGTTTAGTCAACCTTTATCTGCATTTTTATTGTATCCGTTTTCACAAAAAGCAAAAAGATCATAAACTGACAATTATTTGTCAATTTGTGATCTCATCTATAATGAACATTTATTAAATTCTATTCAAAATACCCTGTCTGATTTTTTGAATAAACTGTACGTTTGTGCAAAACTTGTTTTCTATACTCACTTGGTGAATATCCCGACCATTTTTTAAACTGTTTACTAAAAATCGAAATATTTGCAGCTCCAGTCATATATGCAATCTCCTCAATTGAGTTTCCTGAATATTCAAGGAGTCTTTGTGCTTTTCGATACTTTTCCTTATCAATAAACCTTAATGGTGTTATTCCATAAACTTTCTTAAAAACTCGGTGACCATATCCACTACTTATATGCAAACTTGAACAAATATCACTAAAAGTAAAAGCTGAATTCACATCATCATTATTAACCCAATCTTCAATTGTGACTGAAATATCTCGTCCAACTTTAGCTTCCTTATCGGTAAATGGCAGATTATATCCTTTTATTTTCTGTACTAAAATACTTAATTGCTTTAGATATTGTAAGAGTATAATTTCAATATCTACTTGAACTTCAAAGTCATTTCGACGAGCTTTATCCTTACATAAATTAACAATATCATTCAATATTTCCCCAGATATATGCGCTAAGTCCGAATGTGCTGGTATCAATTTATTAGCTAAAAGGCCTATAATTTTTGAACGTAATTCAACATCTTCAAAATCAAAATGCAAACACATATACGTCATCTTTTTATAATCATCTGCATTCCTATTTGTATGCAACGTACCCGGTGCAATTAAAATAGCATCTCCTGGTCCAAGATCAATTACACGTGAGTCCTTAATCTCCGTAAGTTGATGCCCTTTTGTCACAATCATTAATTCAATTACTTGATGGCTCTGTTCAAAAAAAGTCCACCCGCCATTTACCGTATGCTTATGACCACCAAACATATATAATCCTGATTCAATTGTCGGAAATGATATGAAGTTTTGCACCTTTATTACTCCTTTCTTTTAACTTTTTGTCCCATCATTAATATTATCTGTCAAAAAGTACTGCGTGTTTAGGTCTATTTATAACCTAAATTTGTTAATTCGTAACTTATCTTTTATCTAAGTATTTGTTATATTCTGACCATAATTTATTATATTCATTTTAAGGAACCGCTTTCAAAAAAAGCAAAAAAAGTGCTATACTTTATCACGAAAGTTAGTCATTTATCTAAACTAACTAATACAAACAACTAACTTACACTTTTTTATTACTGTTTGTATATAAGTTAGGAGACTTAACATGAAACATAAATTATCATCAGGGTGGATATATTTCTTTGCTGCCTTAGGCGGATTACTCTTCGGATATGATACCGGATCAATTTCGGGAGCCATTCTTTTTATTGAAAAGCAATTAGCATTAAGTTCCTGGCAACAAGGATGGGTTGTTTCAGCAGTTCTTGTCGGTGCTATTATTGGTGCTATTACGATTGGGCCTTTCTCAGATCGCTTTGGTCGTCGAAAGCTGCTATTATTAACATCTGTTCTCTTTTTTATCGGGGCTTTAGGTTCTGGGTTAGCTCCTGAATTTTGGACCTTAATTTTTACACGAATTATTCTTGGATTAGCTGTTGGGGCCGCTTCATCTTTAATTCCTACCTATTTAGCTGAATTAGCGCCGGTTGCCAAGCGCGGAATGATGTCCGGGATGTTTCAGCTTATGATTATGTCTGGTTTGCTCTTAGCTTATATTCTTAACTATTACCTCCAAGGAATCTATACTGGATGGCGCTGGATGCTTGGTTTTGCGGCTTTACCTGCTGCAATTTTATTTATTGGTGCAATTATTCTTCCAGAATCGCCACGTTACTTGATTCGTAATGATAAAGAAAACGTTGCTCGCGAAGTCTTAATGACAATGAACAATAATGATGAAGACATTGTTAATGGCGATATCGCTAAAATTAAAAAACAAGCAGAAATCGTTTCCGGCGGTTGGAAAGAATTATTTGGTCTAATGGTTCGTCCCGCATTAATCGCTGCGGTTGGTTTAGCTATTTTCCAACAGGTAATGGGCTGTAATACGGTTCTTTATTATGCACCAACCATTTTTACTGATGCCGGTTTTGGTGTTCACTTTGCCTTACTTTCACATATTTGGATCGGTATCTTTAATGTCATCGTAACTTTCATTGGAATCTACCTTATGAACAAAGTTAGCCGGCGCAAAATGTTAATCGTTGGTGGCTGGCTAATGGGCATTACCCTCTTCATTATGTGTTGGGGATTAATGCATTCCAGCGACTCAAAATTTGCTGCTGATATTGCTGTTATTTCAATGGTTATTTATATTGCTTCATTTTCTGGTACTTGGGGTCCTATTATGTGGACAATGATTGGTGAAATGTTCCCGCTTAACATTCGGGGCCTTGGAAATTCTTTTGCTGCTGGTGTCAACTGGACTGCAAATGCAATTGTTTCATTAACTTTCCCGCCCCTACTTAGTTTCTTCGGTAAGGGTACACTGTTCATCGGTTACGGAGTCTTCTGCCTTCTTGCTATTTGGTTTGTTCATTCAAAGGTATTTGAAACACAAGGTAAATCACTTGAATCAATCGAACAATGGTTACGCGATCAAGCAACAAAGAAGCAAAAGGGCGTATCTTCTGAAACTACTACTGTCCAAAAAGAAAATTAAATTTATAATATTTAGCCGACACTGCAAAGCCGGCTTTTTGAATCGAATATAAATCAAATTATGATATAATGAAGTCGTTATAAGCAATAGGAAGGAGAATGGCAATGATATCATATAAAGATTGTACTCCTGACGAGCTAGATTACACGATTGGTAAAGGCGGTAATCTAACAATTACTGTCAACGATAAGAAAATCGTTCTCACTTTTAGCGATGTTCCTGCCGAAAATTCTGATTACATGAATGTTAAGATTCTTTCCGAACCTAAGCATATAATGGCTTCAATCGTAATCGATGCCTATCAAAAGGATAAAGTAGATGACCCAGAAACAGAGAAAATGGTAAAAGAAAAGCTAGCTAACTGCATTAATACTGCTGTTAAAAACCGCTTCGGTCTCATCTAATAATTACTGACATAACAATTTTCTAACACAGAATGAAAAAGCCTCTAGTATTCGGCACATCTGAACACTAGAGGCTGCTTTATATTTAAAATAGTAATGAGACCGTGTTAATCTTTAGTCTCTAATCGACATTTTTTACTTCTTTAGGCCATTTGAAATGTAATAAATAATCATCTAATCCTAAAGCGCGGTGAATCGCCAACGAACTTGCTCCTAATAGTGATGTCATTCGTGATCCTTTAATCATCTGAATGGGTGAAAATATCCCTAATTCTACTAGTCGATCCCGCACCATTGCATATATTTCTGGTAGATCTTCAAACAAGGTTGAATTAAAATAGACTTTTTCTGGTCCATACGACACAACTGCATTATAGGAAACCTCTGCAATTAGATTAGCGGCATGATTTAAAATCTGTTGCACCTGCTCATCTTCACGATAAAGTTTAACTAATTCGGTACTTGTTAATGCGGTTAAGTTCTTAGCATCCATTATCTGGCGCATAATTGCCTCTTCAGAACATAAGGATTCAACTTTTACAAGCTGCCGTGATCCGCTATCTAAGTCATTAGACATTAAACTCCTACCAATTTCACCAGCCATTCCGCGATAGCCACGATATAAACTATGATTTGTAATAATACCAACACCGATTCCCCGATGGATACTAATAGTTATTAAATCACGAATATCTTGGTTTACACCAAAGTCTTGCTCAAAAACTGCCGATAAATTAGCTTCATTTTCTAAAACAACCGGGACGTCAAATTCCTTACTAAAATATTCTTCAAGGTCAATACCCTGCAATTCAAGAAATGGTGAGTCAACTACCTTATTATCATATACAATCCCATGAATTGAAAATGCAATTGCTAGTAAACCATGTTGGGTTGAATCAACACGTTGAAGTTTTGTTATCTCCTTTTTTATCATTTGCATAATGCTTAAAATATCAAACTTTTCAATTGGTTCACGGCTATATTGAATAATTTCTCCATTGAGATAATTAAACATCGCTGCCATATATGTTGTTCCAATATTAAAACTTGCAACATACCCATAGTTATGGTTCAAACTAACAAGATGTGGTTTTCGACCACCACTACTAGTCGATTCTCCCTGACGAATCCCCTCAATAAAGCCTTCTTCATTTAATTCATCATATATTGACGAAACCGTTGATTTATTTAAGTTTAGCTGCCGTGCTATCTCTGCTCGTGACGTTTCAGTATTATTAAATAGCTGTTGCAAAACGAGTTTTTTATTTTGTATTCGTGAAAGATTACGGTGGTCATTTATCATTTTTAGCTACCTCTGATTAATAAAATATTTTATATCGGTAATGCCTTTAATACAGCACAATTAGCTTTATTATAGCACGAAAGAAGGCTGAACTAGTTTAGCGTTTTAGTCGCAATAGTTTAATTTCTAAATAACACCATAAAATAATTAACAGTACGCTGTAAGCAGCCGAAAGCCAGACTACATATTTCAAAAAAGCTAAAATATGAAATACAGTGAGGATTTGCAGACAAATTGTTAAAACAATCCATACTACTAAGTGATCTTTAACTCGGTCACGGTGTTCAATTAGTTCATCTTTTTTCATAATCATTCTCCATACAAAAAGAGGGCTGAAATGAGTAAGTTACCCCTTCACCCTCTTAATGAGCTAATTAATCGTTCTTTGCCATCTTATCCCGTAATGCTTTGCCGATTTCTTCATAGCCAGGCTTACCAAGCAAACCAAACATATTTGTCTTGTAGGCTTCTACTCCTGGTTGGTTAAACGGGTTAATGCCATTTAAGTAACCAGAAATCCCCATAGCTACCTCAAAGAAGTAAATCAAGTAGCCTAAGGTGTACTCGTCTTCTTCAGGGATATGAACCGTCATAACCGGAACACCGCCATCAGTATGAGCAGCAACAACCGCTTCGTAGGCCTTGGTGTTAACGTAATCCATTGTCTTGCCTTCTAAGTAGCCTAAGCCATCGAGATTATCCGGTTCAGTCGGGATCTCCATGTCATAGTTTGGCTTATCAAGCTTAACAACTGTTTCCATCAAGAAACGACGGCCTTCTTGGATGTATTGACCAAGAGAGTGCAGGTCCGTGGTGAAGTTAGCAGATGATGGGTAAATGCCCTTTTGATCCTTACCTTCTGATTCACCAGCTAATTGTTTCCACCATTCCGCAAACATCCGCATATTTGGTTCGTAGTTTTCCAATAGCTCTGTTTCATAACCTTTACGGTAAAGGATGTTCCGATATGCCGCATATTGGTAAGCTTCATTCTTAGTCAAATCAGGGTCAACATAGTCTTTTTCCGCTTGAGCTGCCCCTTCCATCAGTTTATCAATGTCGGCACCGGATGCAGCGATTGGTAAAAGACCAACAGCAGAAAGAACCGAGTAGCGTCCGCCAACCCCGTCAGGAATAACAAAGGTCTCGTATCCATTAGCATCAGCTTCGGTCTTTAAAGCACCCTTTTCCTTATCGGTTGTCGCATAGATCCGCTTATTTGCTTCCGTTTCACCATACTTCTTAATTAGGAGATCCTTGAAAATCCGGAAAGCAATTGATGGCTCAGTTGTTGTTCCTGACTTTGAAACAACATTAATTGAGAAGTCCTTATCCCCAATTAATTGAATCAAGTCATGAACATAAGTCGAACTTAAGGAATTACCAGCAAAAACTACTAGTGGTGCTTGACGATCCTTAGCCTTTTGTGCTTGGTAGAAAGTGTTATGTAAGAAGTCAATCGCCATTTGTGCTCCCAAGTAGGAACCCCCAATTCCAATGACTACTAAAACATCAGAATCACGTTGAATCTTATCAGCGGCTTTCTTAATCCGTGAAAATTCTTCTTTATCATATTCAGTTGGTAAATGCAGCCAATCACGGAAGTCGGCGCCAGCGCCTGTTCCATTCCGTAATTCATCATTAGCGGCGTTAACCATTGCTTGCATTTCACCTAATTCGTTATCGTGAACAAATTGCTTTAATGCGCTACTGTCAAATTTAATGTGTGTCATTCCAATAGCTTCTTTCTTTTTTATTTTTTAGACATTTAAATCATAGCGGATAATGAAGTCGGTTTCAATCAGAACTAAAAAATTTTTCTTATAAATACAGAATTGAAAATTCAAATATAATTAGGCATACTTTGAACATAGTAAGTATCCGCTTACATCACAGAAAGGAAAATAATTATGGACCAAAATACAAAAAATATGCTTGCAGGAAAACCTTACCGCCCTGGTACTCCTGAACTTAATAAATTCTCACAGCTCGCACATCGTCTTTGTCGTGATTATAATTTAACAGCAGATGAAGATACGATTGAACGAAAAGCGATTATTGACCGCCTATTTCCGGAGCACGCCGATGGGATTTATCTTCAAGGGCCTATTCATATTGATTATGGTCGTTTTACCAAACTTGGCAAGAATTTCTACGCTAATTTTACTGTTCTCGACACATGCCCAGTTACAATTGGCGATAATGCAATGTGCGGACCAAATGTTTCTATTATTACGGCAATGCATCCCCTTATGCACCAGCAACGAAATATCCGCAAACAGGCTGATGGACAATTTGATGATATTGAATATGGCAAACCCGTTACAATCGGTAATAATTGTTGGTTTGCAAGCAATGTAACTATTTGCCCTGGCGTAACAATTGGCAATGGCTGTGTTATTGGCGCGGGTGCCGTAGTTACTAAAGATATTCCTGACAATTCGCTCGTCCTTGGTGTCCCAGGCAAAGTTGTCCGCACCATCACTGAAAAAGATCGTTTAGCAAACTATCCTTACTAAAAATAAAAGACGCTTGCATCATGCAGGCGCCTATTTTTTAGGCAAAAATTGTTAAAATACTTCCGGCAACAATAAAGATAATCCCGGCAATTGTGAATGACATTTCTCGACGGGTCTTGTGCTCATGAAGGATAAGCACACCACCAATAGTTGCGATAATAACATTCATCTGCGTGAAGACAAAGGCAACATTGATTCCGAGTGCCCGTCCTGCAAAGATGTAGGCAAGCGCTGCGATACCCCAGGAGATTCCTCCCCAGATATTAAGGTATTGTTTCTTTTGCTTAAATGAGTCAATGTTTCCTGAACAAATCGCATAGATAACTGATCCAAGTAAAATACCAAGCATTTCTGGAAGGAAGATTCCAAGTGAACTGTCATTAGCAATCATTGGCATCTTAGGGAATGCTGAGTATACCCAGTAACCAATAGTTGTAATAAGAAGGAAGAAGAAGTTTTGAACAGTAACTTTCTTTCCGGTGCTCTCATCAGATACTGATGTCATCAATGCCCCAACAATAACAATTGCCAATGCGATGAATCCTACTGTAAGAGCGTGAGCACTATGCCATTCGCCAAAGATAATAACCCCAATCAAAGAGTTACCAATTAACTGGAACACTGTTGATAGTGGAATTGTATTTGAAACACCCATTCGCTTGAATGAAATAAATTGACCAATTTGACCAATCGTCCATAAAGCACCACATAGTACTGAGAACCAGAAGCCAGCCATACTTACCGTTGGGTGACCAAAAATAAATGCAACTAAGCCGACAATTGTTGCACCGGCACCGATTCCAAACATTTGATTAATCGTTGATCCACCAATCTTACCAGTAATTAGTGGCATAAGTCCCCAACCAATCGCTGGGATTAAAGCAAGTAAATAATTCATTAAAAATTCTCTCCTATCAATCCGTTATATGATTACAGGGTATAAGTTTATCACAAGGTAAACGCTTACACAAGCGCTTTCTTTAAATTTTCCACCGCAAATGAATTGGTCTATAAAAACAAAAACGCCTTAACTACAAGGTTAAAGCGTTATACGTAATAAATTGGCTTACTTTTTATCTTTATTATTTGTTTGTTGATTATTATGGGGTGCATAATCACGGTCAGGGAAGAAAATTGTAAAAGTGGTCCCCTTTCCGTGTTGGCTTTTCACATCAATCTTACCACCATGTAGTAAAACTAATTGGTGTACAATTGCCAGTCCAAGTCCAGATTCGCCATACTTAGTACTCATTCTTGAACGATCTGCTTTATAATAACGTTCCCAAATGTTGTCTAACTGTTCCGGGGTCATTCCAATTCCATTATCCTGGACTTCAAATTGACTCCCTTTTTCAACCCGATACCCGCGAATATCAATTATTCCTTGGTCAGTAAATTGAATTGCGTTTTGAATAATATTAAACATAATCTGGACAAAGCGGTCATAGTCGGCGTAAACGCGTAAATCTTTTTCAACATCTAACCGCAACGTGTCTTTCTTTTCTTTAGCCTTCTTAGATAGCTGTTCCTTTAGATTTTCAAGAACAGCTGATGCATCAAATACTTTTCGTTCCATTGCGATTTGGTTAGTGCGGATCTTTTCATAGTCTAAATTATCATTTACCAGCCTAATTAACCGACGCGTGTCATTTTGCATTAGTTGAATACTATGCTTCTTATCTTCTTCAGGAATTGCATCATACTGTAACCCCTCTAAGATTCCATTGATCGTTGTCAACGGTGTCCGCATCTCATGAGCCGCATCAGCCATAAACTGCCGTCGTCGTTCTTCCTGTCGCCGAATCTCTTGTTGTGATTCACGTAATGATGCCGTCATCTGATTGAAACTACGCCCCAAATCAGCAACTTCATCACGGCCATCATCATCAACCTCAACGTTATAGTTTCCACGCGCAATCTGGTGGGTTGCCAAACGCAGCCGATCAATCCGCTTAGTAATTGACCGCGCTAGGAAGTAACTAACGGCTAATGTAACAAGGCTGGCAGTAAGCAGCGCCATTATCAAATTAGTTTTTATCTGATGCATATTTTGCTCAATCGTTGATACAAATGTTGCAATCGATACTACTGCGATCATTTTCCCTTTATAAAAGTATGGACGTGATACTTCTGTCATCCGCGGTGATGTTCCATTAGAAACCCGTGCATTGATTTTGGGAGTAATTAACTTTGTATAGACCGTTTCTCCTTTTTTTAACTTTTTCCAATCATCTTTACTCATATTAGGAGTAAAACCATTACTAGCAAAAATCTTACGATGAGTTGTATCATAAATCGCAAAATGGACATTTTGACGGGTTAACAAGTTAGCATTGCTATTCAATGACTCAGTAGCAAATCCTTCAAAACTCTGCGTCGCCATATTATAACGAATCGAATCTTGAATTAAACTATCAGAATAACTTTTCAGCTGTTGCCAAGTATTATGGTATAGGGTGTTATTAGTAACATTAATAAATGAAATACTAACAATCGCCATCAAAATCATAATCACTGCAAAAAATGACAGCATTAGCCGATACATTAATTTCATTAGTCGTTACCTTCATCATCGAATTTATATCCAACACCCCAGACGGTTTTAATAACCTGTGGCCCGATATCTTCAAGCTTTTGCCGTAACTTTTTAATATGTGCATCGACTGTCCGCTCATCGCCGTAATACTCGTAGTCCCAAACCAGTTGTAATAACTGAGACCGCGTAAAAACTTGACGAGGCTTTGATGCTAAGGTCTTTAACAGGTCAAATTCTTTAGGCGTTAAATCATTCACCGGCTTATCATATAAGAATACTTCCCTTGTCTTAGTATTCATCTTGAAATGCTTTGTTTGAATATCAAATGTATCATCATTTTCAGCATCATGAACATCTTCTAATTTGTTCAAATGAGTTCGCCGATATAAAGCTTTGATTCGGGC
This sequence comes from Limosilactobacillus caviae, assembly GCF_014635905.1. Lineage (GTDB taxonomy): Bacteria > Bacillota > Bacilli > Lactobacillales > Lactobacillaceae > Limosilactobacillus > Limosilactobacillus caviae. Next base: position 87,354 of record NZ_BMDS01000003.1, on the reverse strand, counting down.
AATTAAGGTAATTGTACTAAATGGTTTTGTTACATAATCATCTGCCCCAATCTCAAGCCCTAAAACCTGATCACTTTCTGTATCGCGGGCAGTCAGCATTATCAATGGGACGGTTGGTGATACCCGCCGAATATCAGCTGCTACCTGCATCCCGTCCTTCTTAGGGAGGTTGAGGTCCAATAAAATAATATCCCATTTATGTGGATCAGCATTAAATTTTTCCTCTGCCTCTATTCCATCGTATGCAAAATCATATTGCCATTTTTCTTTTTTAAAAAACATTGCCATCATTTCACAGACGGAATGGTTATCTTCAATCATTAAAATTTGCATTTTTGTCATTCCCCTAATATCAAATCTGATTTAGTATTGTCTCGCTTAATTTTAACATATTCACAATGTTCACTTAATAATATCATTTCTCAGCCAAAATAAAAAAGTTTGAGAACAATCATTCCCAAACCTTAGTAATTATTCAAAAACAAGTTGATCCTTCATCGTCACCGGGTTAAAACTAACATCTTCCGTGCTTGCATCTTCAAGATCATCACTATTATCATTGCTGTCATCTGACATTGAGTCTTCAGAAGCTGTCCCGTTGTCCATCGCATCGATAATTGCATCAAGATTACTCAAATTTTTCATTGTCTTCATCATATCTGCAAAGTCATTCAATTCATCAGTAGCTTCATTTAGCTCTTTGACTAGTTTCTTTTGCTCACTCTTTGAAGCCCAGTCTTCCGGATCATTTGGCTTTTTATCTCCCCGATAGAAAAGCAGATTCTTGTCTTTAGGCCCTACAATAAATTTCTTAAAGCCATATGTAACTTTATTATCCTTAGTATAGGTTTTTTCTCCAAAAAGATCTGTAGTAAGATCTTTGAGATCACTTCTCGAGTAGCCTGCATCTTCATATAGTTGTGATCGATATTGAAGATACCAATTGTCATTGTGCTTAACTACCTGTACCGGAACCTTAGCCTCACTGAGGTAATTTTTATAAAGACTACTGTCCATTAGTTTTTTTTATTCAGAAACGGATTTATCGTACTCTGCAAACTCCTTAATTGAACGTTCATTCTTATCAAAGGCGGTTGTAAAGTCTTTCATTGCCTTTCCAGTATCAGATGATGATACAAATTGAATATAACCAAGCTTTTTGTTTTTACCATCTTTATCGATAACTAGCTTAACGTTCTTTTTACCATCAATATAACCATAATATGTACCATAAACTCGTGGATGAATGACTCCCCAAATGCCAGCAATTACCACCAATATGATAATAACTCCGCCAATAATTGAAAGAGTCTTATGGGAATCAAACCATGACTGTGAACTATTTTCCTTTACTGCTTTGTTGGGACCATTTTCTTCCTTCGCCATTTGCAATTATCCTCCTATAAATAAAATACCCCCAGCTTCACATAGTATCATAGTATCTTTTTAATTTAAATTAAAATCTTAATTCAACAATTAGTTAGCAGTAGATAAAAGCTTTTATTGCTTTTAGATTAAAATGAGTCAATAAAAAAGCCACCACATTTTACTGTGATGGCCGCGCCCAATCGATAAATTCGTTGTAATTGCTCAATGATCTAGTTCCAAGTTTTTATATTAGCCGGATCGTTATCTTTAGCAATGTTGATTTTTGCTAAGCGACTTAATTATTAAATTGTACATTATTCTTTGTTAATTTTGATTATTTAAAAACATTACTAATTTCTCAGCATCTTGTTTACTCAATCTACCGATAATCCTCAAGTTAAATTTTCGCTTATCAATTTTACCTACAGTTATTGTATCAATATAAGACTGCTTATTAAGACCCGCCTCTTTCCAATAGTCTATTTTGAAGTAATTTTTCCTAATCTCAAATGATTTATTTTCATATTTGGAGGTAATTTTATAGAAGCGAACCTTATTATCACTATCAGAAATAATATAAATTGGTCTTTTTTTCCCACCGCCATTCCAAGAAATATAAGCTATTGAAATATCATTAGTCTTCATCAAAGAACTCCTTCATTTCTTCTTCACTATTGATTTCTTTTTCCGGCTTATCTTTTGACAACAGACGTATTCTTAAAGCAGTTTGTTGTTCTGGAGTTAGGCTAAAACTGAGTGGAATTCGTCCCGTTGCAACGATTTCCTTGTAAAGAGCATTGATAACAACGGTGGGGTTAAGCCCGATTTCATTCATAATATCTTCTGCTTCATTTGCTAAATTGCGTTCAACATTTACCTGAACTTTTTTATTTTTCCGTGCGATTGTATTCATCATTATAATCACCTCATAATCACATTATAATCCTAACAAGATTATACATCAATTTTAAGTACTGAATCTTTTGTAATTATCATTATCTTATTTACCGTCCAATATGTCCTTTATAGTTGACACTCTAAAAACAAAGGCCTTTCCAGATTAGGGAAGGTCTTCTTTAATGGCAATTGATAAAGCTACCGCACTTTATCTTTCTGCACATTTACATTCTATTTACTTGGTTGGGTGTTCTTAATCATAGAAAATATTATGCTAACAGGGATTTTTCTTAACCTTTTTCCGTTGTTTCTTGAATCGACCTGTAGGAATTATTTTACTCATCTAGCAACTTCTCCAATTCATCATATGAAGAAGCACCTTTTAAATGTGGCTTTTTCATAGCATCAATAGCTTCATCAATTGATGACATCGTTTCAGCGTTCGGAATCCCCCAACACTTAGAAAGTCCATCATTTGCTACAGATGATAACATCATGCGAATAAAACTAGAAATAGATAATCCGTGTGCCGCTAACTCTTTGCTAGCTCTTTACTTAACATCAACTGGTACCCTACTATCAGGAAGGGTTGAAAGAAATTATAATAGTACAAGTTAATCCTTACCTATTGTATTTCAAAATTTGGTCTCATCGATGCAAAATTATCCTAATAACAGCAAAGAAAAACCACCACATTTTACTGTGATGGTCATGCCCAAATAATATTCAAATTCTATACAACATTTAAATGCAATTCAATGCTTTTCATTAAATTTTGTATTTCCCTAAATCCCATTATCTCGGGCTTTTAACACTGTTTGCAATTAGCCGCAAACTCATAATGGAGATGACGGGAGTCGAACCCGTGTCCAAGCATATCGCCATTTCAACCTCTACGTTCATATCTCAACTATTTAAACTTCGCTAACCAAAACGCCGTTGATCAGGGCAACCATGATTAGCTAGTTTGATTAATCTCTTCTTATTACTTCAAACGGGAGTAATAAGCGTAGTCCACTAAGTATAAAACCCATTACCGCATCATGGACGAACCCGGAATGGATCTACGCGCGCTACTTGTTAGGCAGCGTATGCGTATGCGTTTGAATTATTGTTTGCAGTTATAATTTAAAACTGAGCGTTTTTACGAAGACGCAACCTTCGAAACGCAGTTGAAACTCGACCTATACCTGTCGAATCCATAAACATCCCCATAAGAAGTACTACCATTATAACATATTAGCCCAAAAAAGCGAGACAGAAGGAAATAATATTCCATCAGTCTCGCAATAAAATTGATTAATCTTATTTATTTTAGTACCAACCGTTTGCTTGCCAGAATTGTTGGGCAGCAGTCCAAGAACCGTAACGACTTGCAACGTATTGGTCAGCAACGCGTTCTTGGTTAGCTGGTGAGTAGTCACCACCAAGGTATGATGCAGATAATTGGTACTTACCAATGTATTGACCGTTTGTGGCGTTGTAGTTACCACCTGATTCACGACCGGCAATCCAAGCTTTAGCAGCAGCTTCTGAACCTGAAGCATTTGAAGTGTAGCTTTGGTTAGCTTGGCTTTGTGCTTGTTGAGGTTGTGCTTGAGCAGTTTGTTGTTGTGTAGCTTGAGTATTGTTGTTTGCTACATTTGCATTAGCTGCATTTTGAGCATTGTATTCTTGAATTTCACCATCGCTCTTGATGATTAACTTTTGACCAACAAAAATCTTGTTAATATCTTGAATATTGTTCTTCTTAGCAAGATCATTGATCATACTGTTGTCTTTAGCAAATTTGTAAGAAATACCTGAAAGTGTGTCACCACTTTGTACGGTGTAGATAGTGTCAGCATTAGCAGCAGTAGCCGTTGCACTAACACCTAAGGCCACTGCACCAAGAGTAGCAGATACTTTAGCAAAGTTTTTCTTAGAAATCATAAATTAAATAACCATCCTTTATTATTTAGCAAATTATCTTTTCCGTTTCAACACCCTATATACTACACTCTTAATATTACAAAGCTGTAACAGCACCATTTCTATTTACTACTCTCCGTTTGCTTTTTGTAATATAGCTTTTAAAATATTATAGTCATAATCGGCTAATTCCTTGTGCGGGTTGCGTTTTCGGTTTGCATAACTTTTACAGATGATTTATAAAAAAATAAATAAAAAAAGCTGATTTCTTCGCAAAAATTTCATATTTGCTCCAAAACCGCCCTTTATTTTCCGTTTATAACTATCTTTATTACAAAAGTGTTGCAAAATAACGTTCACAATACTTTGCGACACCATCATTATCATTAGTATCAGTAATTGCTGTGGCAGCTGCTTTTACATTTGGCAACCCATTTTCCATTACGATTCCTTGCGCAGCCGCCTTAATCATTTCAAGGTCATTATCTGCATCCCCAAATGACATTAAATTACTAAAGTCATCACCAAAATGGTCCAATAATGCCTTTAGTCCAACTGCCTTGTTTAACTTCTTAGGCAAAAACTCCATTATCATTGGTTGCGACTGCACAGCATGATAATGAGCTTTAAGGTCAGCAGGAAGGTTACTAATTATTTTAGTCAGCTTTTCTGGTTCAATTGCCATTACTGCCTTACTATAGGTAGTTTCCGGCAAATCATTCATTGCTAGATCATTAAATTCAATATTTCTTAAAACAGTACGATAGATGGATCCAGGATAGTCATTCAGCTCATAAACTCGTTCAAAATCTAAAACGTCTAATGGAATCTTTTCACTTCTAACGTAAGCAAATAAGTGCGATAAATCACTTTTCTTCATTCCTAATTCAAAGAGATGCTCGCGCGAATTGTTGTTAATAACTAAACCACCGTTAAATGTGATGGTATAATCCTCATCTTGAGTTAAACCAAGTTGTTCAATGTATGGCCAGATTGCATTGATTGGTCGTCCTGTGCATAGCACTACCCGAATTCCTTGTTCGTGTAATTGCTTTAAAACCTGTTCATTACGCTTACTAATCTCTTTATCACTATTTAGCAACGTATTATCGAGGTCGAGGGCAATCATTTTAATCATTTTCTCTTTCCTTCTTCCTAATATTTCCTTGAATTATTTGTTGGTTAAAGTCTTCAAAAAGTGCTAAAAATTGACTGGCACGTCTCTCTCCATATATTTGCACCCACTTTGCAAATCGCTGATTAATTTTCTGCCATATCTTTGTCTCAACGTCTTTTCCCTTACTGGTTGCAACGAGAAACATTCGACGACGATCCGCTGGGTCAGCTTTTTGTTCAACATATTTCTGCTGAAACAGAACTCTCAGCTGCCGGGAAACAGCACTTCTTGTCACTTGCCGCTGCTCAGCAATATCCATCAGCTTAATATTAGGGTGATTGATAATTGTTCTTAGAATTAAAAATTGTTCAAAGGATAAATTATATTCACTCGCCGGTTCGGAAATAAAACTTTCCAATCCCTTTAAGCCGGTTAAATAGATGTTTATTGCTTTATCCAACAGCTGGTCTTCATTTGCCATCATATCCCCCTAATTATTTAGTCAGTATCGTTTTCGCAATTAATCGTGCAAAATGATCATTACCGCTTGGCCCCATATGAACATTATCATTTGCAAACCATTCAGTGTGCCCTTGACTAGCTTTGTACCAATCTACTACATGAATGTTCTTATGTTTCTTTGCCATATCTTTAATTTCATTATTAACCGTTTGCTGCCATGGCTTGGTTGGAACATGTGCTGTAACCCAATAGATTTGATGACCTGGCCCAATCGCACTTAGGATATTATCAAGCGTATCCTGTGTCATCGGACCGTTAGTACCAAGATTTAGGACTACAATCTTATTCAAATGGCCATCAGCTTTTAATTGTTTAATTACTCCCGGTGCTGCTGATCCTTGTCTTCCCACTTGCGCATCAACATAAGCATTTGGCATTAACTTTTGAATACTATCAGCCGCATCAGCCATAACGGAATCACCAATCGCCGTTACTTTTAGTTTTTGTGCTGCTTTTACCTGTGCGGGAGTTAAATCATACTGTTTTTGCAGTTTAGAGGTATTGCCACTCGCCTCAGCAACATTTTCTCCTTTAGCAATTTTTTTATTGTGTTCCTCAGCCGCTTGATGGTTTTGTTCAATTCGCTGTTGAACCGCAGTCTTTTTAGGAGCACGATTAGGTTGGCAAAAACCAATAAAAGCAATGATAAAGACCAACACGCTTGCTAATAACTTAGACCCGCTCTGCCAGCTAAACTGGTGTGTTTCTATTACATGTTGTAAGTCTGCTGGCAGCTTAGACCATTGATAATGCGCAATTGGTTGCTCAATTAACCGATATGAAATTTCACTTATTGCCAAAATAATTGTAATTTCAATTAAGGCATTAATTAGCGGATGATTCCCCACGTTGATTACTCGTTCATAAAAGATCATTATCGGATATTGGTAAACATAGATCCCGTATGAACGCTGACCAACCCAGTGAAAAACAGGGTTAGAAAACCATTTATTCATGCTTGCACCAGGATGCAGGATTGTCGCCATAAGAAGCATCCCGACAAGGCTGTAAAGAAACATGCCGCCACGATAAGTAAAAGCTGACTGACCATTTAACGAACAAAAGCCAACAATGGTTAAAACGGTCATTAAAATACCAATAACATTAAGCAGATTTCGACTATTTGCCTGTAAATTAGGCCGCAAACGATTCAACGGCCACGCTAATCCTAACCATGAACCAAGGAAAAGCGAGAAGGCACGGGTATCTGTCCCGTAATATACCCGATTGATATTTGCAGGGTCGTACAAGACAGCCATTTCAATTGCTGATAAAATTGCCAAGCCGAAAACTACTCGCCGTACACTCTTTAAGTCTTTAAAAACCCTAAAGAGCAGCGTAATAATTAGCGGCCATAGGAGGTAAAATTGTGCTTCAACACCTAAGGTCCAAAGATGGGTAAAGGGCGATACGCCGCCAAACTGATCAAAGTACGATTGACCATGACCAATTTCCCACCAATTATAGACCCAAGTTAAATTTGTAATAATTGTTGCGCGAATATTATGAAGCAATTCATGAGCAAACAATGTAATATACGCTGTTGTTAGTAACAGCATTGCAATCAGTGTCGGGTATAATCGCCGAAAGCGTTTAAGGTAAAAGTGACCAAGATTTATTCGGTAACCATACTTAAGCTGTCGACTAAACTGGTACGTCACAAAGTATCCTGAAACTAATAAGAAAAGCGGAACTCCGAGGTATCCACCTGTTAAAACATTGGGCAATAGGTGATAAACAATAACTCCCAAAACAGCTAATGTTCTTAGCCCATCTATTCCTGTCACAAAATAGTGCGTCTGCATTCCCTGCGATGGATTAAAATTCGGCTTCATTGCCTAACCTCCACTATTTATTCATACCAAAGCATCGCTCAAAAATTAAAGAACCTAAGACTAGCCTCTCAGTCTCAAGATTTAGTCTATTATCCAACATGATTTTCTTTTAAGATTACCTGAACAATTTCCTCAATTTCGGGTGGTCGTTTCCACTCTTCCCAATGATCCATTGATTCGTCCTGCATCTTGTAATGGGTGTTTATAAAGTGTTCGTATTTAATAACATTTTTTGAATGAGGAATATTTAACTCTAGAATTCGTACTTCTTTAATAAAGTGACGCTCAGCTGCTAACTCTGCCCGTCCGTTTTGCACCATATTACCAATTTCATAATATTTTGAGCCATCATTACGGGTAATTTCCTCAATTAATGTTAACGTTTCGTGTTGCTCTTCCACGTTCTTCTTCCCCTTTCAACCCTACCATTATAGCGAGTTTAAACAAAAAAATCACCGTCTAAACGACGATGATTGGCATAAGAGAGAAAGAGAATTGATTAGAAGGTAATTACTTAATACCTTGCACTTATTATGATAGCGGTTTCAACAATATAAGTCAACCCCTTATAATGAACAATTGCCAAAAATATATCAAATTACTTGTAAATTATGGATAAAAAAAGCAAGTGGTAATAATTCTCTGATTATCTTCCACTCACCTATAATTTTTTATTGAACTGTAACAGACTTAGCTAAGTTACGTGGCTTATCAACATCAAGGCCTTTGCCAAGACTAGTATAGTAAGCTAATAATTGTGCAGGAATAACACTCAATAATGGGGTCAGCACTTCATCAACATCTGGAAGAACGAAAGTATCATCTTCTTGTGCAAGGTGCCGAGAAACAATTGTAATAGCACTTGCACCACGAGCTTGTGTTTCTTCAAGATTGCTACGAGTCAACCCTGCAGTCCGATCTTGAGTAATAATAGCAATAACCGGAGTATGGTCTTCAATTAATGCAATTGTTCCATGCTTTAATTCTCCAGAAGCAAATCCTTCAGCTTGAACATATGAAATTTCCTTTAACTTCAACGCTGCTTCGAGTGAAACTGACCAATCCATTCCACGACCAATGTAGAAGGCATTAGGTACCTTTGAAAGATAACGGGAAGCAATTTCTTCAATCTTCTTCTTGCTATCAGTGATTGATTGCATACCATTAGCCACTAATCCTAATTGATGTTTAACATCAAAGTCCTTCGCAGCTTGCTTGCCCATGTATACTCCTAATGCTTGTGCAAGAATTGCTTCAACCGCAATTTGTGCAGTATACGCCTTAGTTGAAGCCACGGCGATTTCTGGGCCTGCGTAAAGCAATTCAGTATAAGTTGCTTCACGAGAAAGTGTTGATTTATCAACGTTAGTAATAGTTAGACTTGGCCAATTATGCTTATTTACGTTAACAAGTACTTCACGACTATCTGCTGTTTCACCACTTTGGCTTAAGAAGATAAAGAATGGCTTCTTAGAAAGAAGTGGTTGTTCATAAGCAAACTCTGATGAAATATGAACAGAAGTAGGAATACCGCAAAGCTTTTCAAAGATCCGCGCACCAACAAGTCCTGCATGATAACTCGTCCCTGCGCCGACAATGTATAAGTGGTCAGCTTCGGCCATGTCCTTAAGCATCTTTTCATCAATTTTTGCTACATCATTATCACCAAAGTACTCTTGAACTAATTTCCGCATAACAGCTGGTTGTTCATCGATTTCCTTAAGCATGTAGTATGGGTAGGTACCTTTATCCGCTGCATTAGCATCCATATCAACCTTAAATGTTGGCCGCTCGATCTCATTGCCATCAAAATCTTTAACAGTAACATGATCCGGCTTAACGATTACTAGTTCATGATCGCCAATTTCCATGAAAGTATTAGTTTCCTTGATCATCGACATTGCATCTGAACCGACCATATTATAACCGTCAGCAATACCGACCAACAATGGACTCTTATTTTTAGCAACAAATAATGTATCTGGTTGTTCCTTATCCATTAATACAAATGCATATGATGAATCAGGACTAATTAAACGTAATACCTTAAGCAAAGCGGCTTCGGTAGTCATTCCAGATTCAACAACAAATTTATCAACTAACTGAACAATTACTTCTGTATCAGTTTGACTAACAAATTTTACATCGGATAAGTATTCTTTCTTTAAATCAGCATAATTTTCAATTACACCGTTGTGAACTAAGTAGAATCGCTCGTCTTGTGAATACTGTGGGTGAGCATTAGCCTCATTTGGTTCACCATGAGTAGCCCACCGTGTATGACCGATACCTGCTAAACCGTGTACTTCATCGCCAAGTGCAGCCTCTAAATTGGCAATCCGACCTGGACGCTTAACTAGGTAATCATGTCCCTGCTGATCATTAACATAAACACCGGCAGAGTCATATCCACGATATTCAAGACGCTTTAATCCATCAATTAGAATTGACAAACTCTTGTCAGTTCCAGTAACTCCAACAATTCCACACATAATTAAATTCCATCCTTTAAATAAAATTGGTATAGATAACTAGTAACTACTACTAGCTCTAATCAACTGTATTGTATAGTACAGTTTTTAGGTTATCTTGTCAATTATTTTATAAGATTGGTCTATATAGCTTGAATTTACTAACAGGATTATCAAAAAGGACCAAGGAATATTAAATCCCCTAGCCCTTTCATTTTAATTATTCTACTTCTAATTCAGCTCGTGCTACATCACCGATTCGTTCAACATATTCATGAACTAACTCTGGTGTAGCAGCTTCAGCCATAATTCGTAATAGTGGTTCTGTACCACTAGGACGTACCAATACGCGGCCATCACCGTTCATTTCTTTTTCAACTTCAGCAATGACTTCCTTTAATTTTTCATTTTCCATTGCACTTGCTTTATCCGCAACTTTGATATTTAGCAATTCTTGTGGATAAGTAGTGACATCGTTTGCAAGTTCTGCAAGCGTCTTTCCAGAATCTTTAACAACAGACAGGAGTTGAAGCGCAGTCAGCATCCCATCACCGGTTGTATTATGATCTAAGAAAATGATATGACCAGATTGTTCTCCACCGAGGTTATAACCATTCTTAAGCATTTCTTCAACAACGTAACGGTCACCAACCTTGGTCTTAACACTCTTTAAGTTGTGAGCTTCAAGCGCCTTATACATTCCAAGATTACTCATTACTGTAGTTACCACAGTATCTTTTTTAAGTAAGCCCTTTTTATCCATGTACTTACCACAAATATACATAATCTTATCGCCATCGACAATATTACCCTCATTATCAACAGCAATACAACGGTCACCGTCACCATCAAAAGCGACACCTAAGTCAGCGTTGTTTTCAACTACCGCCTTTTGAAGGCTCTCTGGATGGGTCGAGCCGCAGTTAAGGTTTGTGTTTAGTCCATCTGGTTGATCATTAATCGGGATAAACTCAACATTCATATCAGCAAATAAGTTAGAAACAAAACCACTAGTAGCACCATTAGCAGCATCAACGACTACTTTTAATCCCTCCAGATCATTAGAAACGGTCTGTTCAAGGAAAGAAGTGTATTTTAATGCACCTTCATGATAGTCTGCAACAGTTCCTAAACCTGCATCGGATGGACGTGGTAACGTATCTTCTTCTGCATCAAGCAGCTGTTCAATTTCGTACTCAAGCTCATCAGATAGTTTAAATCCATTTCCACCAAAATACTTAATCCCATTATACTTAATCGGATTATGACTAGCGGTTATCATTACCCCGGCATCAGCCTCTTGTGCACGAACAAGGTAAGCAACTCCCGGAGTAGTAACAACGCCGAGCCGCAAAACTTCAATTCCTACTGATAATAATCCTGCAATTAACGCATTTTCTAACATCTGTCCAGAAATTCGCGTATCACGTGAAACTAATACTTGTGGCTGTTTTCGCTCTGAATGACGAGTAAGGACATATCCGCCAGCCCGTCCAACACGAAAAGCTAATTCAGGGCTTAAATCCTGATTTGCAACACCGCGAACACCATCAGTTCCAAAATATTTTAACTTCATTTCACTTCTCCTCTATTATATTAAAAGTATTAATTTGCATTGCTTGAGCTTGAATCTTCACTACTATTTATACTACTTGAAGATTGCGATGTCTCAACAGATGATTCAGAAGAGGTACTTTTAGATGTTCCCCTTGCACTACTACTTGTATCATCTTTACTTTCACTACTGGATAAACTGCTGTTTGAACTACTGCTCTCCGCTCCAGCAGAAATTGGAATTGAGACATTAGTGGTCGTTGGCGAAATAACCACATTAAGCGTTTGACCATTACGATCAAGTGCTTGCAAAGTTACTTGTCGACTAATATTGTCTTTAGCGTTATGCGGAATGGCAACAAAAGCAACAATCTTATCGACCTGATTTACTTCATTTTTTGAACCAGTTACTTGAACTGTTTGAATATCACTATGCGGTCGTCCAAGCTTATATCCATTATCCAAATCTTTATTACTCAACCGGATAGTAACTTTCATTGTAATCGTTTTTCGTGGTTGGATATTAACGTTGATATAATTTGGCTCAATTTTCGATGTTAATTCCGAATTCAGACCACTTGTTTTTAATTTTACCCGATGTCTCCCTGGTGTTAAATCAGAGAGATCCGCATAAATCTTAAAATTTTGCGTATTTGATGTCGTTGTCACCAAGGCAGATGGTCCGGTTACCCTTACTTTGACGTATTGTGGATATCCGCTAACAATATATTTAGAATTATCAATCGTCACATCAAGAGGCATCTTAATCGTCGCTGACTTGTCAGACATTAATGCACTGCTTTGATTATTGTTTCGCGTATTTTGACGAAGGAAACCGCTCTTACTCCCATTAACATACATAAAAAGGAAAAGAGCAAGAATTAACGAGATAACCCTTAAAAACCATTTCCGACGAAAGAATCCTTTAGTGTCTTTGCCCATGGCGACCACCTCCTTTACGTTGAAACTTAGCATATAGTTCTGTAACTAAGTTCTCGTGTTGAGGTTCATGCGTATATAACTGGGCACGCAAGAATTTGAGATACTCATCACGTGACATATTCCTAATTAATTCATTATCCTTTGTAATTGAAACTTCCCCAGTCTCTTCAGAAATGACAATTGTTAACGCATCAGTCACTTCACTAATTCCAACAGCTGCCCGGTGCCGCGTCCCTAATTCTTTTGGGATCAACTTGCTATCAGAAAGAGGTAAGTAAGCCGCCGCAACAGCAATTCGGTTGTCCTTAATAATTACTGCACCATCATGTAAAGGAGTATTAGGAATAAACGTGTTTATGAGTAATGCACCCGATATATCTGCATCTAACGGAATACCAGTTTCGATATATTCTTCTAGTCCTGTTTTCATTTGGATACTCATTAAAGCACCAATTCTTCGCTTTGACATGTATTGAATTGCCTGATCCAATTGCTTAATCGTATCTTCTTCTTTTTCATTAGCTGTTTGATTATGGGTAAAGAATGTTCCGCGACCAAGGTGTTCCAATCCCCGCCGAATCTCTGGCTGGAATATAATAACAATTGCAATAACACCCCAGTTGATAATTTGATCCATTACCCATGACACAGTGCTTAAACCAACATACCAGCTAACAATCTTAACTAAAATAATAATTAAGATTCCGCGGAATAACTGAACAGCCCGTGTCCCACGAATCAACATTAGCAATTCGTAAATCAAAAACCAAATTACTAAGATATCTATTAAGTGAATCAGATTTTGCCATGTTAAAAGCGAAATTATAAACTGCATCGCATTCACCATCCTCTAAATCACGTTCATATTATATCATTTCATTTTATATTTCGCTCAATTCAAAAAGGAAATACTGCAAAGTTTTCTACGGAAATAATACAAAATAGCTCCCAAAATTCAGCTAAACCGAATGCCGGGAGCCACTTTATTCTATAGAGAAGTAAATAATTTTTATTTTGTCCTCTCCAAATTAATTTCAAATTATTTCCTGGGAAATTTTAGTGTTCCTGAACTTCATCTGGGTGTGCTTTTTCCCAGCGGTGTTCAGTCCAGAAGTAAAGGGTAATAAGGGCAAAACAAATTGCTGGAACGATAAATGATAATTGCATTGAACCAGTTAAGTCAGACACCCGTCCCTGGATAGTTGGGACAATTGCCCCACCAATCAACGACATAACAATAAATGCTCCACCGGTTTCGGTGTATTTCTTTTCGTGAATTTGATCAAGAGTATGAGCATAAATAGTCGGCCATTCAGGACCAAAGAAGAAACTAGTAGCAATTGCCGCAATAACAGCAACAATATTTGGCACAGTAAATGTAATCACTAATGAAATTGTTCCTAGTAATGAGAACCAGGTTAAAACCTTGGTGATTGAATACCGGTCAAGGAACCAGTTAGCAACCAGCTTACCAAAGAACCAGGCAATATAACTGTAGATCATAAAAGTTGAAGCAGCAGCATCAGAAATATGTGAATCTAACCGTAGTGCCAACCGAATAGTAAATGACCATACAGTGGTTTGCATACCAGCGTAGATAAACTGGCAAAGCACCCCTTTCATGTACCGCTTATTGTGGAATAGGTAATTGAAAGTTTCTCCAAGAGATGGTTGAGCTTCTTTTGACTCAGATGCGGTTGAAAATGCTTTTGCACGGGGCATCTTAGTTATTGCTAAAACAATAAAGATAATAATTAAAACAATTAAAATGTACTTGTAAGGCCGCAAAGTTAATTGAAGTAAGTGTTGGTTATACACCTCGGCTTCGGCTTTAGACATCTTCGCAACTTTATCAGCAATATTTCCGCCTTCACCAAAGATAAGGTACTTACCAAGTACGATTCCCATAATGTCACCAAGCGGAATCAATACATTTGCGACATTTAATCGCTTATTCGCAGTATCTTTAGGGCCAAACATTGTGGCATAAGTATCACAACTGGTTTCAAGAAAACTTAACCCAATTGCAATGGCAAAAATAGCCACTAAAAACATACTATAAGTAGCAACATGTGAAGCTGGGAAGAATAATCCACAACCAATAATATAAAATAATAGCCCAATAAGAATTGCTAACTTATATGATGTCTTTTTAATAAGAATCGATGCTGGAATCGCCATTAAGAAATAGCCACCGTAAAACGCGCTTTGCACAAAGGCGGTTGCTGTGTCGTTTAAGGTAAAGACGGTCTTAAACTGTGTAATTAAAATATCATTAAGACTCGCAGCAGCTCCCCATAATGGAAAAATCAAACATAGAATAACAAACTGGAACATTGGCGTCCGGCTAAGGTAGCCGTCAGGAAGCTGGACCCAACTCTGTTCCCGATCTTTTTTTACTTTACTATCCATAATTTAAACTCCTAAATATTAGAATGTAACTCCTGATTCCAAAATGATGTTTGAGTACGGCGTCATTTCCCCTGTCCGAATAAATGCGTGGGTCTTAGCAAGACTCTTCTTTAATTCGCTGTGAGGCATGAATGCAACTTCAACATCAGGTAATGCCTTTTTTATGTTTTCTAGCTGTTCTGGATTTTGGTCTTTAATTTCTTCAGCCAAGTAAATCTTTTGAACTTTCATTTCTTTAAGAACATTATTTAACACGTCCATAAAACTTGGCAGTTCTTTGTCCACGGCCAAATCAATCTTCTTAGTACCAAATGGAACCGGCATTCCTGCATCACCAATTGATAACCAATCCATATGACCCATATTAGCAACAACAGCTGAAACTTCTGAATTAATAATCCCTGTTTTCTTCATGATAATTCCCCTTAATTTTCTGCTAATGCTTTCATAACTGCATCATGATCTGGAATTGAAGGCATTGCCCCCATTTGTTGAACGGTTAAACTAGATGCCCGTTGCGCGTAAACAAGCGCCTTATCAACATTTGACAAGTCCTTTTCCAACTGTGAACTCAATGCACCAAGGAATGTATCACCGGCAGCAGTTGTATCAACAGCTTTTACCTTAAATGCCGGTACTAATCCATGAGATGTTGGAGTAGCGTAAAATACTCCTTTTGATCCCAATGTAATCAGGAGGTGCTTAACGCCGCGTTCACGGAAATACTCAGCACTCTTTAACATTGAAGCCTCATCAGTGATCTCAATACCGGTTAACAACGTACACTCGCTCTCATTAGGAGTGATAACATCGGTGTACTTTAATAATTCGGGTAAAATTTCATGAGCAGGTGCCGGATTTAACAATGTTGTAACACCGTGTTCCTTAGCCTGCTTAAATGCAGCCAGTGCAACTTCTTGTGGTGTTTCAAATTGACTAATTAAAAAGTCCGCATCTTTTAAGACATCATCAATTCCTGCAAGAACATCCGTGGTCATTGACTGATTAGCACCACCGTATACAATGATGTCATTTTGACCATTAGCATCTAAAGTAATTGCTGCACTTCCAGTACCATGCAACTTATCAGTCATGATGTGGCGAGTATCAATGTGATCATCAGCTAATGATTCAAGCATGTAGGCTCCTTCTTTGTCAGAACCGACAGCACCAATAAAAGCAGTCTTTGCACCAGAACGTGCCGCAGCAACTGCTTGGTTAGCGCCTTTACCACCTGGCGCAGAACTTTTACTTACTGCTGAAATTGTTTCACCAGGCTGTGGAAAACGATCAACGTGATAAGTAGTATCGACGTTGATACTTCCTAAAACAACTACATTATTGCTCATAACTATACTCCTTACTTTGTGAATTTTTTCAAGAATGAGACCTAGCTATCCTATCATATTTTGAAAGTGATTACAAAATTACTTTTACCATTCAGTGTACCGATATACTTAAGAAACCCTTGAAATCGCTTTTCAGCCAGCAAAATAATTTTTCAATGAGCAATTTGTGAGATTCTTTCATAATTTACAAATAAAATAGTAAGAATTATCCTCAACTCATCACAGGTCGAGTGCTACAACGCAATAGATGGTGTTACTTATTAGGTTCTAAAATCATTTCACAATCTTTAAAATAATAAAAGCGCAGATTTATTAACAGTCTTTTAACAAATCTACACTTCATAATATTAATCTTGGCGACCAATAATTCTAACTTCTGTTTCTAAGGTAACACCAAATTTTTCTTTTACTGTTTTTTGAACATGGTGAATAACATTGACATAATCTGCCGCGGTCCCATGGTCAATATTAACGATAAATCCTGCATGCTTTGTTGATACTTGTGCACCACCATAAGTATAACCTTGTAAGCCCGCATCATGAATCAATTTTCCAGCATAATAGCCCGCGGGACGCTTAAATACACTACCACAAGATGGCAGATCAAGTGGTTGTTTAGCTGCACGGCGCTCATTCAAATCATCCATTTTTGCTTTAATTTCATCATAATTTCCTGGTTCAAGGGTAAAGGTAGCATCAAGTACAATTCCATTATTGTCTTGAACGCTACTATGCCGATAGCCAAAATCTAATTCTTCATTTGAAAGGTGTGTGATTGTGCCATCTGGTAACATCACGGTCGCCTCAGAAACAACATTTTTGGTTTCACCGCCATAAGCACCAGCATTCATGAAAATTGCTCCGCCAATACTTCCGGGAATCCCCGCAGCAAACTCTAGACCAGTTAATTTATTGTCACGAGCTGCTTTAGTAGTTTCAACATACGATGCCCCCGCTTGTGCAGTAACTTTATTGTCGTGGACTTCAACCTTATTAAGACGGGTCAGAATAATTGTTAAATCATCAATTCCGCCATCACCAACAATTAAATTACTGGCATTACCTAAAACGGTTAATGACATTTTATGTTCATGAACATAGTTGACTAACTCTCTTACCTGATCAATCGTTTCAGGAAAGGCCAGCCAATCAGCAGGACCGCCTGTATGGGTATAGGTATAGTTCATTAATGGTTCATCTTGTTTAATCTCAATATTAGGAAATTCATTCATCAAATTAGCCATTCTTTATTTCTTCCTTTTTTGCATATACTTACAAATGCTATTGTATCATTTTTCAAAATTAAAAGTTTTGAAAAATGATTAGTTGATTGTAAAATAAAATTATCGACTTTTGCAAGGAGGATGCTAAATGAATTTTATTGCGATGGACTTTGAAACAGCCAGTGGCAAACGCTATAGTGCTTGTTCATTAGCTCTTACAATCGTCCGTGATAATCAGATTGCTGATGAATTTTATACTTTAATTAATCCCCACACCAAGTTTTTCTGGCGTAATACACAGATTCATGGAATCCACGAACGTGACGTTCAAAATGCACCAGACTTTCCTGAAGTATGGGATCATATCAAGCAATTTTATACCCCTGATAAGCTAGTGATTGCTCATAATAACCGCTTTGATAATAATGTCTTAAAAAATACGTTAGAGCATTATCAAATTGAACCTCCTGCATACCAAACGCTGGATACGCTCGCAAGCAGTCGTCAATTAATACCTGGATTAACAAATTATAAGCTAAATACTGTTTGTGACGCCTTGAATATTGACCTGCATCACCACCATAATGCTCTTGACGATGCTCAAGCCTGTGCTAATATCTTGCTGTACCAAAGTCAACATTTTACCCCACAACAAATTCAACCATTTATCAAACTAATTGGCTAAAGGAGAATTCTACTATGACTAATATTAACCTTAATGGCGGCAACTTAACTCTTGAACAGCTTAATGCTATTTTTTCAACAATCCCCGTTGAATTTGACTTTATCGATGAAAATGATATCGTACGTTGGTCATCTGCCAACCGTCACCGCTTATTCAAACGAACTGACGATGATTTGGGCAAACACGTTTTAGAAGTCCACCCCGGTCATAGTCAGGGCCATGTCAAACAAGTCCTTCACGATATGCACAGCGGTGACCGCGATTCAATCAATATTATGATTAAGCATCATGATCAACCAGTAAACATTGCCTTTTATGCGTTGCGTGATGAGAATGGTAAATATATAGGCTGTGTAGAGGTTACTCAAGAAGTTAGCAATCACCAACAGCGAGGATCTGTTTGGCGCAACATCAAACAAATATTTCATAAAAAATAATATCCTTACATGTATAAATAAGGAGCAAGATAGAAGTTATTTACGGTACTTCCTATCCTGCTCCTTTATTTTGTTTCTTTTGGTGAATACTTCATTTGAATAACCTTGCGTCCTTGTTCAATAGCTGTCCCTGTTTTAACGAAATCTAATTGTTGATATAAACTAATTGCTGGAAAATTATCTTCAAAAACGGTCAGGACTAAATTCTCCAAGCTGCTGTATGTATTAAACCAATACTCAGCCTCATCAACTAGAAGGCGGCCAATACCATTCCGCCAATATTTTTTACGGACTACCACTCCCAATTCTCCTGTCGTCGGTTGATGCTCTAATACCATTACGGTTACCATTCCAACAACTTCTTCTCCCAGCATTGCCAATAAAATCACGCAATCATCAAATTGGTTAATCATGTCAATATTTTTAGCTTCCGTTTTTTCACTAATTTCATTTAGGTGCGGAACTAAAACAGCATTGCTTTCTGTAGCGGTTGCCCGTAAAAAACTTAAAACCTTTTCAGCATCATCACTAGTCGCAAGTTTTACAGAGATTTCGTCTGCCATTATTTCACCACATTTCTAACAATTTGTTCAAAATGTTCGCCATGGGGTTCAAATTCAAGGATTCTTGTCTCATCATCGTCTGTACGCTTAAAATGAATTGCCAAAAAATTAGCTGGAAGTTCATCTTCTACAAATTTAGCCCATTCGACAACAGAGACTCCATCGCCATCAAAATATTCTTCAAGGCCTAAATCAGCTGCTCCACCATTTTCAAGCCGATATGCATCCATATGGTAGAGGGGTAACCGCCCGTCTTGATACTCGTGGATGATTGTAAACGTAGGACTCTTAATAATGTCTGGAATTTCTAAACCAACAGCAAGGCCCTTAGTGAAAGTCGTTTTACCGGCTCCTAAGTCACCATCTAGGACAAGGACATCCCCCGCCGCTAGTTGTTGACCAATTACTTTTCCGAGATTAATCGTTGCATCACGGTTCGTCAAAGTTAAGCTTTCCATAGCACTCTCTCCTACTCTAAAATAACTAGTCTTATTGTACATATGTCTTTTTTAAAAAGCAAAAAGAGTACTTTAGAAGCATCATACCCTCTAATAGGAGCATACCAACACAGCTTCATATTTGTACTCTCTTTTAGCTAGTTTATTAAACTAATCTTATAATGATTGGGCAGCGGTGATCATTGCTACCTTATAAGCATCGTCTTCGCTGCATCCCCGTGAAAGGTCAGCGATTGGGGCATTGAGTCCTTGAAGAATAGGACCAACTGCAGTAAATCCGCCAAATCGTTGGGCAATCTTGTAACCAATATTACCTGCTTCAAGGCTTGGGAAAATGAAGACATTGGCATGACCAGCAACTTTAGAATCAGGGGCCTTAAGTTCACCTACTGATGGTACAACTGCCGCATCAAATTGTAGTTCACCATCAGCTGGTAAGTCAGGATCTAAATCATGAACTAACTTAGCAGCGTCCGCAACTTTCGTAACCATGTCGCCCTTAGCTGAACCCTTAGTTGAAAAGCTAAGCAATGCCACCTTCGGATCAATTTCAAAAAGGCGGGCCGTTTCAGCACTTTGAATTGCAACTTCAGCCATCGTTGGTGCATCTAATTCAATATTAATTGCACAATCGGCAAAAATATAACGTTGATCGCCTTTAATCATAAGAAAGGCTCCACTGATCCGGTGAGCACCTGGCTTAGTCTTAATGATTTGCAATGCAGGGCGAACTGTTGAGCCGGTTGAGTGAACAGCACCAGAAACCATTCCGTCAGCCTTTCCCATGTAGACAAGCATTGTCCCAAAGTAACTAACATCTTCAAGCATCTTTTGAATTTCTTCAGGGGTGTTCTTTCCCTTTCGCCGTTCCATTAATGAGTCAAACATTGCTTGCTTATCGTCTTCTGGATAAGTTGCTGGATCAATGATTTGAAGATCAGTAAGGTCAAAGTTATTTTCACTGGCAACTTTTTTAATTGCCTCTTTATCCCCAAGCAGGATTGGGTCTACTAAGTCATCTTTCTTTAAGCGAACAGCAGCTCCTAAAATCCGCTTATCCTCACCTTCAGGAAAAACAATTGTCTTGTTTTGTCCTTTAATCTTTGCAGCAATCTCATCAAATAATTCCATAATGCAAGTACCTCCTTATGGTTACTAAACATTTTAAAGTTGTGACTGATGATCACATCTTTAACGATAATTTGGTTCGGCAGGAAGCTGCCAATCAATTGGCTGTTCTCCCATCGCCTGAAGTGCTTCGTTGGTTTTAGAAAATGGTCGTGAGCCAAAGAACCCGCGATTAGCAGATAATGGACTTGGGTGGGCTGACTCAAGGACTATATTCGTATTTGTATTAATCAATTGTTTTTTGTTGCGTGCAGCACGTCCCCACAGAATAAATACAACTGGTTTAGGACGTTCAGATAAAGCGTGAATTGCCGCATCTGTTAACTGTTCCCAACCGTGTCCACGGTGTGAATATGCTTGTCCCGCACGTACTGTTAAAACTGAATTTAATAAAAGGACGCCTTGATCAGCCCATTTTTTCAAATAGCCATGATTTACCGGCGTACAACCCAAATCACTCTGCAATTCTTTATAAATGTTCTGTAATGAAGGCGGGACCGGTACCCCAGGCAGTACTGAAAAACTGCACCCATGCGCTTGATTAGGTCCATGATAAGGATCTTGACCAAGAATAACAACCTTAACCTTACTAAAAGGCGTCCATTCAAATGCTTCAAAAATATGATGCATTTCTGGGTAGATCGTTTGATGGGTATATTCTTCTTTTAGGAAATTATGCAATTGAGCATAATATGTACTCTCAAACTGGGGCTTTAAGACTTCCCACCAGTCGTTATGAATTAACTGTTTCACGATTATTAGCACCTCGCCTATTATTTTAGCATAATTAAACATCATAATGGGATAAATTGGAAGCGTTTTTTATCTAGGAAGTTTCTTCACCAATTTTTCCAAGAAGCTGGTAAAATAAAAGATAGATTATCAAAGAATGGTGGTGGCAAAGTGCGACAATTATTTATTCGCGATCGTTCAACTGATTTACATGGAACGACCGTCATTCGCGATAAGAACGGTAAATCGTGCTATCTTCTTGTCGGTAAATGGGGAATGAGGTACGATGCCCTATCATTGTATGCAATTGATGGAGCTTTATTAGCTGAAGTAAAGCAGTTAACCCTTGGATTATTACCGAAGTTTGCATTATACGTCAATCGTCAACGAGTCGGTACAATCGGTAAAGGGTTTGGTTTTGTTCAACAGGTTATTTATATCCGCGGAATTAACTGGATCATCGTTGGTTCCCCATTAACTAGTCGTTACCGTGTCTTTTCAGGTAGTCACTTAGTCTTTTCAATTCAGCCAGTTAAACTTTCGAGTGGATATTGTCATGAACTAAAAGTAAACAAAAAGGAAGATGAACCCTTAGCAATCCTGATTGCTAGCATTCTTAACCACTGGGCACGAAGAAGCGAACAAGAACCACTATTAGCCCGGTTGATGAAACGTTCTCCTAAGCTAAGTACTAGCATGTCATTTTCTATCAGTAATCAGTTAAATCTTACCTGTAAAAGCCATAAAAACAAGTAATGTAAAAGGAAGAGGCCGAGAAACATGATTTCTTGACCTCTTCCTTTATATTTAGTAATGTTTCATAACCCGTTCGATCTCACGGTTTTGTTCACGACGTTTAATTGCTTCACGCTTATCGTATTGGTGCTTACCTTTAGCTAGGCCTAATAATACTTTTGCATAACCATGTTTAATGTACATCTTTAATGGAACAAGCGTAACTCCCTTATCTTGTAAGGCTCCTGCAAGCTTATTAATTTCTTTTTTATGCAACAATAATTTTCGATTTCTTAACGGATCTTGATTAAAGTAAGTCCCGTTGTCATATTCACTAATGTGCACATTCATTAACCAAGCTTCACCATTACGGACCTGCGCAAATCCATCCTTCAAATTAACACGGTGAGCACGAACCGATTTAATCTCAGTCCCCGTTAAAACTAATCCAGCCTCAACCGTATCTGTTACAAAATAGTCATGACGAGCTTTTTTGTTTTGTGCAATTAAATTGTCGTTATTTTCTTGATGGGATTTTTTTGCCATAATATCCCTCCCCGCTTTTAATGGTGACGACGAACACTTTCATGATCGCGTGAATTGTTGTGGTGACGAGTTTGTCCACGATTTATTTGACGATTATTTTGTCGGCCATTTTCTTGGTTACTCCGCCGCCATTTTCCTTGCGTATTCCGATAGTGACTGCCATTATTGTTCTCGCGCTGAGACTTATTGTTAGTACGGCCTTTCCGACCACGGCCACGACCATGGTATTGATCATTATGCGGAACCCGAATCTTTGTCTTTGGTGCCTCTTCAGGATTAACAATTTCAAAGTCTACTTCACGAAGATCTTTATCTGCTCGTACTAGCTTAACCTTAATCGGCTGTCCCATTTGGAAGATCCGGTGCGACTTTCGGCCAATTAGGGCCATATGTTTTTCTGAATATTCATAATAGTCATCATTCATGACGCTAATATGAACTAATCCTTCAACCGTATTTGGTAATTCTACAAATAAACCAAACTTCATTACTGAACTAACAACTGCATCGAAAGTTTCCCCAACATGGTCTTCCATGTATTCCGCCTTCTTCATGCTGTCAACATCACGTTCTGTATCAATTCCGCGCCGTTCTGTAACAGACGTATGCTCGGCAATTTCTGGAAGCTTATCACGCCAATGGTCCTTAGCTGGTTCATTCTTTCCGTGCTTTTCATACCATTTGATTAAACGGTGCACTGTATCATCAGGGTATCGACGAATTGGTGAAGTAAAGTGAGTATAGTATTTTGCACCCAAGCCAAAATGGCCAAGTTCTTCATCTGAATATTTGGCTTGTTGCATACTACGCAACATCATAACTTGAACCATCTGCTCTTCTGGAGTACCGGCAACATCTTTTAATACTTGTTGAAGCATCCGCGGCTTAACATTTTTAATATCGCCATGAACATCAATACCGAATACGCTTAAGAACTCCGCAAAAGCTTTAATTCGGTCACTATCCGGTGTTTCGTGGATCCGATAAAGAAATGGCACATGCTCCTTAAAGTAATGTTCAGCAACTGTTTCATTTGCTGCCAGCATAAACGATTCAATCATTCGCTCAGAAAGGCCCCGATCCCGTAACTGAATGTCTGTCGGATGTCCCTTTTCATCCACAATAATCTTTGCTTCAGGCGCTTCAAAGTCAATTGCTCCACGTTTCTTCCGGTTTTTAAGCAATAATTTGTGAATTTCACTCATTGTTTCAAACATTGGAACTAAGTCTTCGTATTGCTTTATCGTTTTGGCGTCATGAGACTCAAGAATTTTATTAACCGCCTTATAAGTCATCCGAGCATGAGATTTCATTACACTTTGGAAGATGCGGTGGTTAACGATTTTCCCCTGTTCATCAATTTCCATTTCACAACTCATTGCTAGCCGTTCTTCACCTGGATTCAAGGAACAAATCCCATTAGAAAGGCGTTTAGGAAGCATTGGCACTACTCGGTCTGTTAAGTAGACAGATGTTCCGCGCTTAAATGCTTCCTGATCAAGAGGCGTTCCTGGTTTTACATAGTGAGAAACATCAGCAATGTGAACCCCCAGGTGGTAGTGACCGTTATCCATTTTCCATGCTACAACCGCATCATCTAAGTCTTTTGATTCAATTGCATCGATTGTAACAAGTGGTTGGTCTGTAATATCTTTACGACCCTTTTTTTCTTCAGGAAGAACCTTAAGCGGAATCTTATTAGCCTGTTCCATCACTTCTTTAGGAAATTCATGAGGAACATCGTGGGCATAAATTACTGACATAATATCAATGCCCGGTTCATCTTTGTCACCAATAACTTCAGTAACTGCTCCTGTTAATACTTCCGGTGCCTCATCACTCGGATAAGTTTCAACGGTGGCCGTTACGACTTGACCATCAAGCGGTTTTAAGCCCTTATCAGTTACGTAAAAATGATACCGCGATAATTTTTTATCTTTAAGTAAGATTTCACCAATATAATTACCAACAGTTTCTTGCTTAAATTCGCCAACTACTTGTTCATATTTGTGTTCAACAATTCGCGTTACTTGCCCTTCTGGACCTTGATCGCTACCTGGTTTTGCAGGCCGCAACACTTTAACCTCTACTTGGTCCCCGTTTAGCGCATAGCGGGTATGGTCAGGATTGATATACATATCTGGAAGGTCCGGATCATAGTCGACAAACCCGAATCCTTTATCATTACCATGGAATGTACCAATAAGTGGTTGCTGCTTAATAACCGCTTCAAATTCGCCACGATCAGTTACCTGAACTTTTTTCTCACGTTCCAACTGGGCAAGTGACTGAACGATCGGTGTAAATTGATTAGCATCATCCATCCCTAATTGGTGGGCAAGTTTTTCTGCAGAATAACTAATACCTGCATTATCAGTTAAATGTGTTAATATTTTTTCTTTTAAATCATTTGTTGTCATTTAGAAGACACCTCGAATAAAATTTGTAGATATTTTCCTACATCAGTAAATAATTGTCGATGGGCGGTATTAACTGTTAGAAGATGTGTAGCAGTAGGGTAATAATGATAATCAACTGCGACCCCATTTTCTTGTAACCGTTTTTCTAATTGAAGACCTGAAGCAGGATCAATCATTTCATCAGCACCACCTTGGGCAATGAAAAAAGGTTGGTGAATCTGGTCTAAGTGGTCACAAAGCTGGTGCGCCATATTTTGAATTTGGGTCAATTGCTTAGGGAGCCGTTCTGTTAACTTAGCTACTTTTTCTTTAGTGATTAATGGATTCAACTTCTGCTGACGATAATATTTTGCAGCAATTTTAGGGAAGTATTCTGGAACATTGGACTGCCCCCAAGTAGTAATCGGGGATGCAAAAACACCACCGCCTAATAATCGCGGGTCATTTTCAAGAGCCCTTGTTGCTAATAAGCCTCCTAACGACAAGCCAAAAATAGCAATCTGATCAATTCCAGCGTCTCGCAAACGAAAAATCGCCATCCGCGTATCATCCCACCAATCATCTGGTCCATTGCTTTCTAACACTTTTTTCGGATCGCCGCCATGACCACTTAAGAGCGGAGCGAAAACCGTATATCCCTGCCAATTAAGCTGGCGTCCCAACATTCGAACATCATTTGTATTTCCTGTGTATGCATGGAGTAAGATAACTCCACGCCGTCCACTATGGGGAAAGAAAAAAGAGTCACCAGTATACGTTTTCACTAAATCATCCCCTACACTTTAACAGTAGTGACAAAAAAGCCTCCTGGAACCACAATAATTTCAGGAGGCACTTTAAATTTAATGTGACGAAACATAAATCATAGCTAATGCCAGAATAAAGAAGAGTGCTCCACAAATTGTTGTAACAATCTGCATAACAGCTTCAAATCCCCGCGATTTACGACGTGAGAATAAGTCGCCAGCACCACCAGTTAAAGCTGACATCGCATCATTATCATTTTTTGCTGGCTGCATCATTACACAAGCAATTAATACAACGCAATCAATTAAGAATAAAGTCATTAATGTGTTATACAAGGAATTTTCCTCCTAATACTTTCACGCTTTTATCTTAACTATCATATCATATTTATTATTCTATTGCTATCCTTGCGCATAATGAGCTGCTCGACTTATCTCATGATACGCTTGCCGCGTCGTAGCGGAGTTAGCACGTAAAATCAATGTATCACCTGCTTGTAACTCTGTTTGACCATTCGGGATAATTTTTTCTTCTCCCCTATAAATAACCATTACAATACAATCAGTCGGCCACGGATAATCTTTTACCTTACAACCAGCTAATCGTGCTCCAGCGTAAATAGTAATCGACATCGTAACGTCTTCTTTACGCCGGGCGGATTGTGGATTATTGCCAATAAAAGCATTAAACATTGCCGTATATACCGGCTCACCATGTAATGCATCTACAACTAGGTAGGCAACCACTGCCACTAACGCTAGAGGCATTAAATGAGCAAGCGATCCAACCATTTCCGTAATTAACAAGATAGCAGTAAAAGGTGCCTTACTGATACATGCAAAATAACCCGCCATTCCATAAATAATAAAATTAGGCAGATAACGAACCGGCATCAGTCCTAATCTAACCATTAAAGCACAATAAACTGCGCCTAGGATAGCACCAAGAGTTAAGATCGGTAAAAAAATTCCCCCTGGTAATTGCGAACCATAGCTGATCATCGAAAATACAAAGCGAAGAACAAAGAGACCTATAAATAACGCTAAAGAAACCGGCAAGGAACGCAAAACAATAATTAGCTCATTCCCGCCCCCAAGTGTAATTGGAAAATACCAAGCAATCGGGATCACTAGTAAAAACGGAATAATCGGATAAGCAATTGGGGATAACTTAGGAAGTCTTGCTGTCCAACCATTCAAGCGTAAAATAATAACCTGATAAAACCGACCTAAAACACCTAATAAAATTCCCAACGCAATTAAATGCCAATAAAGGTTATTAGGCAGCATATGATTGTACGGAACGTTTAATACCGGCCGTAATCCAAAAAATTGCATCGATACCATATTAGAACATAGCGAACTGACAAACGTCGCTAACCAAATTACCGGCGAGAAATTATGATACACTTCTTCCAAAATAAAAATAGTAGCAGCAATTGGTGCATTAAAGGCAGCGGCTAACCCAGCGGCCGCACCACTCGCAATTCCGATTTGTCGGTTAAGCTGACCTAATTTTGCCGTTTCTTCAACCCCTTGACCGATTGTCGCACCAAGTTGAATTGATGGTCCTTCTCGTCCTAAATATAACCCCGAACCAATTGCAAATATTCCACCGAGAAACTTCCGCCATAATACCGGCCACCACTTTTCATCAAACTGGTTAGTCAATTGCCCCTCAACCTGCGGAATTCCTGATCCTTTTATATCTGGATAGGTCTGAGCCAGCCACCCTAATAATAACGCCAAGATGATTGATCCAATCGTCCACGGTACTAACCACAATGGATGGGAGTGAAAGTATCCAAAGCATGTTGTTACTAGTTGTAAAAAGCACTGAATGATAAGGCGAAATAAACTTACTACCAGCCCGGTTAATATTCCGATAATAATCGCGCGAACTATTTGATTAAGCTGATTATATCGGTGAAATGCCTCTTTTCTGCTTTCCATTATCTATTCTCCAATTTATTAAAAGTCTACATGCCATTTTACTACATGAGTTTAGCAAGGCGAAATTAATTTTAAAATAAAAATAGGAGTTAACCAGAACTAGCTTATCTAGCTCTGCCAACTCCCGCAAAAAGATTACGATGCTTTTTCTTTACTAAGGCCATGACGAATAATGTATATAACAACTGCCAGAATTAATACTGCTGCACCAACAATGACCGAAATTCGCGTATCAGGATTAATAAACATGAAGATGACGATCACAATCAGCATAATGAATGCGAAGTAATTTGAGAATGGGTACAGCGGCAGCTTAAAGGGATGGTCAGTCATTAAATCTTTATTGTTACGACGGAATCGCAATTCTGCTAATAAAATTACAAACCATGGAATCATTCCGGGTAGAACCGATGAACTAAAGACAACCACAAACATATCGGCTGTCGAGTGGCTATAAATTGTGGAAATCATATCAATAATGAAGCCAATTAAAATACCACCAGAGATACCAAGAATCGCTGCATCGGGAACAATTCGTTTTGAGAGGCGTCCAAAAATCTTAGGCGCATCCCCCTCATGAGATAACTTAAATAGCATTCGGCTTGAACTATAAATACCAGAATTAGCGCCTGATAATGCTGCCGTCAAAACAACAAAGTTAATAATTGACGCTGCTGCCGTAATTCCAACCTTAGCAAATGTAGAAACAAACGGCGAACCGACACTACTTAATTCATTCCAAGGATAAATCGTTACAATTACAAAAATTGCTCCAACATAGAAGATCAAAATCCGGAATAGGACGGACTTAACTGATTTAACAATTGCTTTTTGCGGATTTGCAACTTCACCAGCGGAAATCCCTAGCAATTCAATTCCCTCATAAGAACCAACGATAATTGACATTGAGAAGAAGAAACCGCTCCAACCGCCAGTGAAGAATCCACCATGGGACCACAGATTGTTAAAGCCGGTTGGGTGACCACCATTACCAAATCCAAAGAAGATAATCATAAATCCAAGTAGGATCATGAAAATAATAGTAATGACTTTAATCATCGCAAACCAAAATTCAAGTGACCCATATGCCTTCGCACTCGCTAAATTGGCTAATACTAGGAAAATTATAATTACAATTCCAGCCACCCACGTATGCATATGCGGCCACCAATATTTAAGATATTCAGTGGCAGCAACCACTTCAGACATCCCAACAACGATATATTCAAATACGTTAGCCCATTTAGCAAGGTATCCGGCTACTGGATGAACATATTCTGTTGCATAATCTGCGAAAGAACCGGTGCCGGGATTAATATAGATCATCTCTCCCAAGGCCCTCATTACAATATATAAAATTAAACCAACAAATGCATATGCAAGAATTACCGATGGACCCGTCCACTTAATGGTTGACGTCGATCCCATAAACAGACCGACCCCAATTGCTCCACCAAGAGAGATCATTTCCATCTGACCAGCAGTCATCGAACGGTTAAGCTCCGGTGCTGATTTTTTCATTTGTATCATTATCCTTTCATTGAATTTAACTCTTAAAAATTATATTATATTTCACAAAAAATTCCAATATTTCTTTCTCATTATTTTTTAATAGAATCAATATAACCATTTTCAAGCCTAGTTAAATAGATTTTCAATAAAGGATCTTGCCTAGATAAAAGACAAACTGTACAGTACACAAATAGGGTTCCAATGCTCGGTAAAAATCGAACCTTGGAACCCTACTTATATTTTTATTAGGCCGATGAAGCATAATGATAAAACTATAAACAGCTTATGTCACGCTCATCTTCCGTTTTTATTAATCCCGCAAATTAACGGTTTTCGATGTCTTGGCGAGCTTGTTGGCTCAAGTTGTAGAATGAGTGAATACCCTTGTATTGAGCAACATCACCAAGTTGATCTTCAATCCGCATTAATTGGTTGTACTTAGCAAGACGGTCAGTCCGGCTCATTGAACCAGTCTTGATTTGTCCGGCGTTTGTAGCAACAACTAAGTCGGCAATAGTAGTATCTTCAGTTTCACCAGAACGGTGTGAAACGATAGCAGTGTAACCAGCTTCCTTAGCCATTTCGATAGCTTCAACAGTTTCAGTTAAAGTACCGATTTGGTTAAGCTTGATTAAGATTGAGTTAGCAGCACCCATTTGGATACCCTTCTTCAAGTAATCAGTATTAGTTACAAAGAAGTCATCACCAACAAGTTGAACTTTCTTACCTAACTTATTAGTAATAGTTACCCAGTCATCCCAGTTGTTTTCATCAATTGGGTCTTCAACAGATACTACTGGGTACTTTTCAATAATACCGGATAAGTAATTAATCCATTCTTCAGTAGTGTATTCTTCACCAGTTGACCAACGAAGCTTGTACTTCTTGTCTTCATCATTCCATAATTCTGAAGCAGCAACGTCAAAGGCAATTGCAATGTCTTTACCTGGCTTGTAACCAGCATCTTCAATAGCCTTGATTAAGTATTCGAATGGTTCTTCGTTGTTAGCAAAGTCAGGAGCAAATCCACCTTCGTCACCAACAGAGGTTACCTTACCAGCAGCTTCCAATTCTTTCTTCAAAGCGTGGAAAGTTTCTGAGCCCCAACGAATAGCTTCACGAACAGTTGGTGCACCAACTGGCATGATCATAAATTCTTGGAAATCAACCTTGTTATCTGAGTGAGCACCACCGTTAATAACGTTCATCATTGGTGTTGGCAATACGTGAGCGTTAAAACCACCAAGGTAGTTGTAAAGAGGTACTTGTAATTCGTCAGCAGCAGCCCGAGCAGCAGCTAATGAAACAGCTAAAATA
This sequence comes from Limosilactobacillus caviae, assembly GCF_014635905.1. GTDB lineage: Bacteria > Bacillota > Bacilli > Lactobacillales > Lactobacillaceae > Limosilactobacillus > Limosilactobacillus caviae. The sequence continues at coordinate 56,521 of NZ_BMDS01000003.1, read as the reverse complement.
GCGTTAGCACCTAACTTACCCTTGTTTGGAGTACCGTCTAACTTAATCATTGCCTTGTCGATAGCGATTTGGTCAGTAACTTCCATCCCTACGATTTCTTTAGCAATAATGTTGTTTACGTTTGAAACAGCCTTTAAAACACCCTTACCGCCAAAACGGTTCTTGTCGCCGTCACGTAATTCAACAGCTTCGTGTTCACCAGTTGAAGCACCAGAAGGAACAATACCGCGGCCTACACCGCCAGCTTCTGTGTAAACTTCTGCTTCAACTGTTGGGTTACCACGTGAATCAAGGACTTCACGTGCATAAATATCTGTAATGAGTGACATTTGATGAATCTCTCCTCTGTCATTTATTTGGAAAGCAATTCCACTTAACATTGTATTATTTTACACAATTAAAAACAAGCATTTAACAGGTTAATGGTGAACTAATTGTAAAAATGTTGCGGGATTTAAACTAGCAGCACCAACCAACACTCCGTCAATGTCTTGTTTCTCCATCAACGCATTAATATTAGCGGTCGTAACACTTCCGCCATAGAGAATACGAACATCATTAGCAACATTATCACCGTACATATCACTAATTGTTTGACGGATCAAGTAACACCCCTCTGCCGCTTGATCTGGATCGGCACTTTCACCAGTTCCAATTGCCCAACTTGGTTCATAAGCAATAGTAACATGACAGATTTCGTCATCAGTAAGGCCATGCACATCAGCTAGAATCCTGCTTACGACCCAATGAACCTTTTTCCCTGTAACACGGCGACCCATTGTATCATCACAACAAACAATTGGACACAATCCGTTTTTCAAAGCAGCTTTAACTTTTTTATTAATCATGTCGTCACTTTCATTAAAGTATGTTCGCCGCTCAGAATGTCCTAAGATTACATGGTGAATTCCTGCTTGATATAAGGCATATGGGCTTGTTTCACCGGTATATGCACCATCATCCTTATAGTAACAGTTTTCAGCCATTATTTTTAAGGGCGACTTGCCAGCCTCTTTTACCATTGGCACTAAACAAAGCGTTGGTCCCGCAATCGCCGTTTCAAGCTGGTTAGCTGGTGGCAGCTCATCTTTTACTTGTTTCACAAAAGAAACTGCCTCTTGAACATCCTTATTCATTTTCCAGTTTCCTGCAATAATTGGTACTCTCATTTCGTGCACCCCCAATAAAGGATAAAAGGGCTGAGAAAAACATGAATTTTTCTCAGCCCCCTAATCATGAATAGTAACGAATTACTTATCAGAAATTGCAGCAATTCCAGGTAATTCTTTACCTTCAAGGTATGTTAATGATGCTCCACCACCAGTTGAGATATGAGTAAGCTTATCAGCAACACCCAATTCCTTAACAGCAGCAGTTGAGTCACCACCACCGACAATTGTTGTAGCATCTGTTAAAGTACCAAGGAACTTACCAATTTCAAGCGTACCCTTAGCAAAGTTAGGCATTTCAAATACACCCATTGGTCCATTCCAAACAACAGTCTTAGCATCTTTTAATACGTTCGCAAATTCCTTTACAGACTTAGGACCGATATCAAGAGCCATCCAGCCATCGTCAATGTCGCCTTCAACTACCTTAGTGTCAGCATCGTTGTTAAACTTATCAGCCACTACGTTATCAATTGGCAATACTAACTTGTCGCCAGCCTTGTCTAGGATTTGCTTAGCAACATCAATCTTGTCTTTTTCAACAAGAGAGTTACCAACTTTGATTCCTTTAGCAGCGTAGAATGTATAAGCCATTCCACCACCAATGATAATCTTATCTGCCTTATCAAGAAGGTTGTCAATAACACCAATCTTGTCAGAAACTTTAGCACCACCAAGGATAGCAACAAATGGTCGTTCAGGGTTATCCACAGCGTCACCTAAGAACTTAATTTCCTTTTCCATTAAGTAACCAGCAGCAGCCTTACCTGGCATGTTTGTAGCAATTCCAACATTTGATGCATGTTTACGGTGTGCAGTACCAAAAGCATCATTTACGAATACATCGCCGAGTGATGCCCAGTACTTGCCTAACTCTGGATCATTACCAGATTCACGCTTTACATATTCGCCATCCTTAACATCTTCGTAACGAGTGTTTTGAACAAGCAAAACATCACCGTTCTTCATGTTATCAATGGCATCTTCTAATTGCTTGCCTTCAGTAACCGGAACAAATGTTACTGGCTTATTAAGCAAGTTTGAAAGGCGTTCAGCAACTGGACGAAGAGAAAGACCTGGCTTATCTTCTTCTTTCTTAATCCGGCCAAGGTGTGAGAATAAGATTGCCCGGCCACCATTATCAATTACATACTTAATAGTTGGTAAAGCGGCAACGATTCGGTTGTCATCACCAACTACGCCGTCTTTAATTGGCACATTAAAGTCGACACGCATTAATACTTTTTTACCTTCTAAAGGAAGGTCTTCAACAGTTAATTTAGCCATGTATATTTTTCCTCCTCTTTTATCAAAAAAGGTGAGCGGAGTTCTCCTCCTCCCACCTTAATCAATTAGTTTAATTTTACTTCAAATTAAAGAGTAGCAAAGTGAAGTAAAGTACGGATCATGTTGCTAGTGAAACCGTATTCGTTGTCGTACCAAGCAACAGTCTTAACTAATTGTGAACCATCGTCACCTTCCATAATTTCAGTTTGGGAAGGATCAAATACTGAACCATATGTTGAACCGATAATATCAGTTGAAACAATTTCGTCTTCAGTGTAACCAAATGCTGGACTAGTAGCCTTCTTCATAGCATCGTTGATTTGGTCAACAGTAACCTTCTTGTTCAAGATTGAAACAAGTTCAGTTAATGAACCATCAACAACACCAACACGTTGTGCGTGACCTGAAAGCTTACCGTTTAATTCAGGGATAACTAAGCCGATAGCCTTAGCAGCACCACTTGAGTGAGGAATAGTGTTAACACTTGCAGTACGGTTGTTACGCATCTTCTTACCACGAGGGCCGTCAAGGATAGCTTGAGTTGAAGTGAATGCGTGAATAGTAGTCATAGTACCAACCTTAACACCAAATTCGTCATTCAAAACCTTAGCCATTGGTGCTAAACAGCTAGTAGTACATGAACCAGCTGAAACGATAACATCATCCTTAGTCAAGGTGTCAAGGTTAACACCAGGAACAACAGTTGGGATGTTACCAGCAGGTGCTGAAATCAATACACGCTTTGCACCAGCATCGATGTGTGCTTGTGACTTTTCAGCAGAAGTGTAGAAACCAGTACATTCAAGGACAAAGTCAACGCCATCGTTCTTTACCCAAGGAATGTTACGAGCATCACGTTCAGCATATACAGGGTATTCCTTACCATCAACAACAATACCAGTATCAGTAGCTGAAACTTCACCAGGGAACTTACCATGAGTTGAGTCATACTTAAGTAAGTATGCCAACATGGAAGGAGTAGTCAAATCGTTGATTGCAACAACTTCAATATCATCTGTGTTGAGTTCGTGAATCCGACGAAATGCTAAACGACCAATACGGCCAAAACCGTTAATACCAATTTTTACAGTCATACTGCAAATTCCTCCTTTAGGAAAAACATAAATTAGTGTACTTGCTTAGTTTATCACATTACATCAGCATCGCAACTGTCAACCATTGTAAGTGACGCAGTGGTAAGGTCTAAGCAATATACAACTCCTACGATACTTATCATACCATCTTCAAAAAAATTGTCTATTCAATCACAACATTTTTCTGATGTAAGCGTTATTTTGATTAAATTTTTCAAATAATCCTTGCAATCCATTATAATTTAAGATAGTATAATATTTGTTGACGCGCCCTTAGTGTAATGGATCGCACGTGAGATTCCGGTTCTCGAGATCCGAGTTCGACTCTCGGGGGGCGCATCCTGTGAGGCTACTATAGCCTCTTTTTTTATTTTAAATTTTTATATATAAAAATAATCCCTATATCTAGGAAAAAGCCTAAATATAGGGATTTATGTTTAATTAAACTTATTAAGTATTACTTTAATTTTGAATTATTTTCCATTACGCCATCAAGCAAGCCGTAATCTACCGCTTCCTGCGCTGTTAAATAATGGTCACGTTCAGTATCAGCCTGAATCTTTTCAATCGGCTGACCAGAATTCTTAGCTAAAATGCCATTAAGCATCTTTCTAGTCTTCAAAATTTCAGTAGCAGCAATTTCAATTTCAGTTTGCTGACCTTGTGCTCCACCAGATGGCTGGTGAATCAGAACTTGTGAGTGCGGTAACCCAAAACGCTTCCCCTTAGCACCAGATGATACTAACACACTGGCCATAGAAGCAGCCATTCCGATGACGATAGTTTGAACATCAGCCTTAATAAAGTTCATGGTGTCGTAAATTGCCATTCCTGAGGTAACAACTCCACCAGGTGAATTAATGTATAAATAAATGTCTTTAGTTGAATCTTGCGCATCAAGGAATAGAAGCTGCGCAACAATTGAATTTGCCATTTCGTCTTCAATTGGACCGGAAAGCATAATAATGCGGTCCTTCAGAAGCCGTGAGTAAATGTCATAAGCACGTTCACCACGTGATGATTGCTCAATGACAGTAGGAACTAAATTCATAATATGGCCTCCTTAAGTTAATTAGCACTCGTTAGTCTTGTATGCTAACGGATAATAATACTATACTCGATTGGTCAAAAAAGGTCAAATGTTTTAACCTTTATTTAATATTTTTGTAAAAATAAAGACCATGCATTAAGCTGCATGATCTTTTTTATGAATTACTTTTCTTCAGCTGGCTTTTCCTTAGCCCACTTACGAATAGCTTCAATCTTCTTTTCTTTTAATGCTCGCTTGTACTTTGAAGCGATTGGGCGACGGCCTTGTACGCCGTATGGGTGTGCTTTACGCATGTGTATTTGCCTCCTTTTATATTAAACGTAAATTAATTAACGTTCCAATTATACCGGGCATCGTTTTAAAAAGCAAGTCTCTCTAAATTTCAAAAAATAAATCCTCCCAAGAAAAAATTAAGAAATATTTTCTTGAAATTGTTAAACGATTATCTTTACTATTACCTTAGCTTTTTAGCTGATTTAACTATACCAATTTTATCAAGCGTCCATCAAACGTTACAACTAAAAGATTTACATTTTAGACCAATTAGAGTATGATACAGAGTATAGACATGAGAAATAAAGTAATGGTGTAAGACCGAGGAGGATATAACTATGTCAGTAAATACCTTAAACATTTTTAACGTTACTACAAATTGGAATGAATTAGATCAAGAATGTGCCGCTACAGAATTAGCATTGATTAGCGAAAGCATTAATAAAAAATAGGTTTTCTTTTTTTACAAAAAGGCCTTTAGCATACCCTGTCGATCAAGGACGAAGATATGCTAAAGGCTTTTATTATTTTACTTGTGAGGCACGCAATTCATCAGCATATGCATTTAATTTGCGTAAACGATGATTAACCCCCGATTTTGAAATTGGCCCTCCTGGTACTAATTCGCCTAGTTCTTTTAAGCTTACTTCTTGATGGGCAAGTCGCGTTTCAGCTATTTCTCGTAATTTATCAGGCAAACTGCTAAGTCCGACACGTGAATCAATAAATTCAATATTTTCAATCTGCCGGGTAGAAGCATTGGCAATTTTATTTAGGTTAGCATTTTCACAGTTCACTAATCGATTAACAGAGTTTCGCATATCGCGTACAATTCGCACATTTTCAAATTGCAGCATGGAATTTGTTGCACCAATTAGTGACATAAAATTTGCAATTTTTTCTGCTTCTTTCAGATAAACAATGAACCCGCTTCGTCGTGCCGTTGTCTGCGCATTTAAGCCAAATTTATTTATCATTTGGGCAATCATTTCGTTGTGTTCTTCATATAAAGAATAGATTTCCAAATGGTAACGTGAAGTTTCAGGATTATTAACCGAACCTCCCGCGAGAAAAGCCCCCCGCAAATAAGACCGCACCATCCATTCATCTTTAAGCAGCTCGACTGGCACCTGTTCTTTAATCTGGAAGTTTTGTAGAATTCCTAAATCATCTAAAACATGCTGGGCATGGTAACGCAAACGGACAATATACTGATTATTTTTCTTTAATTTCATCTTTCGCCGTACTACAATTTCACTTTCTACCCCGTAAAACTGTTTTAGTAGCGAATAGATTCGACGTGCAATAGCAGGATTTTCAGTCTGCACGTTAAGTATCAATTGCCGATCAGCAATCCCAATTGACCCATTCATCCGAATAAGCGCCATTAGCTCAGCTTTCGCATTGTCACGATGAACTTTTATTCCTGTTAATTCTTTTTTTACTTCGCTCGCGTATGACACTTAGCATCTGCCTCCTTATTAATCATGGACTTGATGAAGTCGGTTCATTAATTCTGCTACTACCTTATCCCGATCATGAAATGCCCCATTATCTTTAAGCCGTAAGAAATTAGAACTAATTACCCGGCAGCCTTGTGCACGTAATCCGCGAAAATCATGCTTAACCGGTTGAGAAATTTCGTTCCATTCTTGGAAGTCAAGATAGTTAGCGGGAACTGGTTGAATATTGACTAAGACCGTATCAATGAAGTTTTTCCCAAGATGTTGATTCAGAACACGGACATGATCAGCATCAGTAAAATTATCAGTTTCACCTTTCTGCGTCATAATATTACAAATATATATTACTTCAGCCTTGCTCTCACAAACCGCTTGCCCTACCTCAGAAATCATAAGGTTGGGAAGAATGCTTGTAAATAAACTACCAGGACCGATAACAATTTGGTCAGCATTTTTAATTGCAGTCAAAACCTCAGAGACCGGTCGTGCCGGATGACCATCATTATCAGCAGAAGGGGTTACCCATACTCGTTTAATCTGTTTATGAGCTGCCGTTATCTCTGACTCGCCGCTTAGTTTTGTTCCATCCGTAAATTCAGCATTTAACGTTAACGGTTCATTAGCGACTGGATAAATGTGACCATTAATTTTCATCATTTCAGATAGTTCTTGAACTGCTGTAAAAATACCGCCTTTCATTTCAGATAAAGCTGAAATAATCAAATTACCAATTGCATGGCCGGCAAAAAATTGATCACTACTCTTAAAGCGGTATTGGAAAATATCAAGTTCAAGATCCGGTAATTCCGATAGTGCAACTAAAACATTCCGAATATCACCAGGTGGCACAACATTAATATAATTACGTAATATTCCTGATGAACCACCATCGTCAGCAACGGTCACAACCGCTGTAACATCAGCGTCTTGATCTCGTAATCCGCGCAAAACGACTGGGAGCCCAGTTCCACCACCGATTACTACAATCTTTGGTTTATGCAACATAATCAAAACTCCTCTTTACTTTGCCTTTTCAACATCCCGATGGTAAGTATTAACCTTATACCCATCGGTTTTTAAATCAGCAGATATTTTATTAGCAATTGTTACTGATCGATGTTGACCACCAGTACACCCAATTGCAATTGTTAAACTACTCTTACCTTCACGAATATACCCCGGTAGAGATATTTCTAAAAGTGATCGCAAGTGTTGATAAAATTCTTTAGCAAGCGGACTCTGCATTACATATTCTTGAACCGCCTTATCATTCCCGGTTAGGTGCTTTAATTCTGGAATATAAAATGGGTTAGGCAAAAAGCGGACATCCATTACAATATCAGCATCAAGCGGTAACCCGTACTTAAAGCCAAATGACATTACCTCAACGTAAAAGTCACTGCCTTCACCATGTCCAAAAAGCTTATTTAACCGTAATTTCAAGTTACGAGGCGTTATATTCGTCGTATCAATTACAATATCAGCTTGACTCTTGAGATCAGCAGATAGCTTTCGTTCTAATTCAACCCCATCTAAAATTCGACCATGTGGTGACAATGGATGTGACCGACGAGTTTCCTTATAACGGGAAATTAACGTAACATCATTTGCATCAAGAAACAATAACTTAACATCTAAATCAGAACGTTGCTTTAGCTTTTCAAAGTTCGGTAAGACTTCATCGTAAAAGCCCCGCGAACGCATATCCATCACCATAGCGATTTTATTGAATTCATCGGACTCTTCAATTACATCTACAAACCGTTCTGCTAATCCCGGAAGCATATTATCAATTACAAAGTATCCTAAATCTTCTAAGCTATGAACGGCAACAGTTTTACCTGCCCCGCTCATCCCTGTGATTATTACTACTTTTAGTTTTTCATCTGCCATTAATAGTTTCCTTTCTTCCTTACAGCTACTCACCCATTTTATCACATCAAGCCGGGCGTGTCTTATTCGAGCAAGAAAAAGCTACGGAGCCACTATTAATTGGTATCAAAAATGAACATACGATACATAAAAAGGCCTCTAGCGTTCAGTTTTACCGAACTCTAGAAGCCTATTGCGGAGGGGATATTTCGGTCAAGCTCCCTCCTCGAATACTAATGCATCCGCCGTTGATCCATCCGCTTAACAATGTATAGAATTGGCAATCCGACAATAACAATCCCTATAAAAAGAATTACACCAGCCGGATCATTCATAACTTCACTTACGAGGATAAAAATCCCACCCGCAATCGCAATAATCGGGACAAGGGGGTAAAGCGGCGTGCTAAATGGTCGCGGTTCCTTATTCTTTCGTCTTAAAATGAAGATACCAAAAAATGCTAGTAAATAGAAACAATATACAGTAAACACACATAAATCTGATAAATGATCAGGATCAAAGAAGCACATCATGATTGTTGCTAACACAATAATAAACATTGTTGCAACAACCGGTGACTTTCCTTTAGGTGTAATGTACGAGAGATATCGTGAGAATGGTAAGTCGCGTCGACGAGCCATGGCATAGACAATCCGCGGGAACGTAATCATTTTCCCGTTTAATGTCCCCATCATCGAAATAATAATACCAGCTGATAATAACTTACCGCCGATTGCCCCAAAGGCTTTAACAGCTAGATAGGCTGTTGCATTTTCACCTAATCGATGAATTGTATTAACAGGAAGAAATTTAAGGATTCCAATAGTAATTAAGGTATAGATAATTAATACCGCAGTAATTCCTAAGATAATAGCGCGAGGAAGCAGCTTTTGCGGATTCTTCATTTCACCACCAAGGTTAGCAATTAAAATCCAGCCATCATAACCAAATAATGTTGCTAAAACCGCTACCCCAAAGCCACCAGTTGATTGATGAATTTCTGTAACAGTTTGTCCAAAAGCGTCTTGCTGACCCCAGAAAAGGCCAAAAATGATAATAGCAGCAATCGGAATCATTTTACCTGCTGTTGTGATAATTGAAAAAATTGCACCGACTTTATTTTCAAATAAATTCATTATTCCGATTGCAACAACTGTAATTACTGCCAATGGTATTCGCCATTGTGCTCCCAGGCCAAAAAAGTTAGCCATTAAAATACTCATAAAACCGGCAACCGAAGCAATAATCGCGGGACCGTATACAATTACCTGCATCCACCCAGCCAGGAAGCCGAGAATCCGGCCATAAATATTTTCAATATATACGTAAAGCCCACCGGTATATGGCATCTGAGCTCCGATTTCGGCAACTGTTAGCCCACCAGTCAGGGTAATAATTCCCCCGAAAACCCAAGCAGCGATTGCAAGAGTCGATGTTCCAGCACTATCAAGAACAGAGCCTTGCTTAAAGAATATTCCCGACCCAATAATGGTCCCCACCACAATTGAAATGGCAGACCAAAATCCAAGCGCCCTTTTTAATTCATCCGCTGGTTGTTGATTCATCATCATTCCTCCATTCTTAATATTAGGCAAAATAAAAAACCCGGAATTTCAACTATTAATACACTTCGGACATGCCAAATGATTAATAGAGAACCCGAGTTTGTTTAACACCTATTGATTGGGTACACCAAAATCACTCAGCCTTAATAGAGTTAGAGGCTGAGGAGGAAGAAAGTTGTTGATTTTGTTTATTAAATCGTAACATTATATTTCCCTCATTTCGTGTACTTTGATTTTTATTAGAATACCATTAGAACTTTTTGATTGCAACTACTTTTTTATTTTTTCTTTTTAGTTGCTCGTTCTTCTGCCCATTTTTGATCACGGTCCAACATCTCTTTTAGGTATTTACCAGTATAGCTGCCCTTTACTTCAGCTACCTTTTCAGGAGTTCCGGTCGCCACAATATTACCACCGTTAGCCCCTCCCTCAGGACCAAGGTCAATTAACCAGTCTGCTGACTTTACAACATCTAAATCGTGTTCAATCACTAAAACAGTATTTCCAGCATCAACTAACCGCTGGAGGACAGCTAATAGTCGTTTAATGTCATCCATGTGCAATCCTGTTGTCGGCTCATCTAAAATATAGAAGCTCTTACCATGAGACTGACGATGAAGCTCAGCGGCTAATTTCATTCGCTGCGCTTCACCACCCGAAAGCGTTGTTGCTGGTTGCCCAAGATGAACATAACCAAGGCCGACATCTTCAATGGTTTGTAACTTGCGCTTAATTTTAGGAATCGCGTTAAAAAATTCAAGCGCCTCGGAGACAGTCATATTAAGGACTTCTGCAATATTCTTACCCTTGTATTCCACTTCAAGGGTTTCTGAATTGTACCGCGTGCCATGACAAACTTCACACGGTACATATACGTCTGGTAAGAAGTTCATCTCAATCTTAAGGATTCCATCACCATGACACGCCTCACAGCGACCACCCTTTACGTTAAAACTGAATCTTCCCTTTGTATAGCCGCGCATTTTGGCCTGGTTAGTTTGCGCAAATAATTCGCGTATATCATCAAATACGCCGGTATAAGTAGCCGGATTACTTCGTGGAGTCCGTCCGATTGGGGATTGGTCAATATTAATAACCTTTTCAATATTCTCAACCCCGCTGATTGACTTATACTTACCGGGCTTTGCAGAATTATTATTTAATTTCTGGGCTAACACTCGTTTTAAAATCATGTTTACTAACGTTGATTTTCCAGATCCAGAAACTCCCGTCACACAAATAAATTCGCCAAGCGGGAAATCAACTGTAATATTCTTTAGATTATTTGCAGCTGCTCCCTTTATAGTAATTTTTTTACCATTACCAGTTCGGCGTTCTTGCGGTACTGGAATAAACTTTTTGCCAGATAAATATTGGCCAGTCAAGGATTTCCGTGAACGCATAATTTGCTTAGGAGTTCCAGCTGCCATTACCTGCCCGCCATTTTCGCCGGCCCCTGGTCCAATATCAATAATATAGTCAGCTGCCCGCATTGTATCTTCATCGTGTTCAACCACAATCAGTGTATTTCCAAGATCCCGCATCGATTTTAGGGATGCAATAAGTCGGTCATTGTCACGTTGATGAAGACCGATTGATGGCTCATCTAAAACATACATTACCCCAGATAAATTTGAACCGATTTGAGTAGCTAGCCGAATCCGCTGAGCCTCCCCACCAGAAAGGGTTCTTGCAGAGCGGCTAAGCGTCAGGTATTCAACTCCCACATTCTTCATGAACGTAAGACGGTCAATAATTTCTTTCAGAATTGGCTGGGCAATCTTAGCGTTTTGATCGGAAAGCTTAACATTCTTAAAGAATTCAAGTGATTCACTAATCGGCAAGTCAGAAACTTCTCCAATATTTTGACCATCGATCTTAACTGCTAGTGCCCGCTGATTTAACCGATAACCATGACAAACCGGACAAGGCAGTTCTGTCATGTATTTTCTCATCTGTTCTCTTGTGAAGTCAGAATTAGTTTCTCGGTAACGACGGCTAATGTTGTTAATAACCCCTTCAAACGGAACGTCGACATCCCTAATCCCGCCAAAGTCATTTTCATAATGGAAGTGGAATGGCGTGTCACCGTTGCCATACAGGACTTGCTGCTGTTGTTTTCTAGGCAGCTTATTGAATGGCGTATCCATATCAATACCAACCGATTTGCAGAATTGTTCAAGCAATTGCGGGTAGTATTGAGAAGAAATTGGGTTCCACGGCACAATCGCCCCGTCTTTTAAGGTCTTTGTTGGATCAGGTACTACTAAGTCGATATCTACTTCTAACTTTAACCCTAATCCCTCACATTCCGGGCAAGCGCCAGTTGGGGCATTGAACGAAAACAACCGGGGTTCCAATTCACCAACCGTAAAACCACAGATTGGACATGCATATTGTTCAGAAAATGGGATGGGGTCACCGCCAATTACGTCAGCAATCGCATACCCGTTACTTAACCGCAATGCTGCTTCAAACGAATCAAATAACCGCGAACGAATACCTTCCTTGATAATAATCCGATCAATCACCACATTAATTGTGTGCTTTTTATTTTTATCAAGTTCTGGGACTGAATCAAGGTCGTAGGTTTCGCCATCAACTTGGACACGAACAAATCCTTCTCGTTTAATCGTCTCAAAGACTTTCTTCTGTGTTCCTTTTTTATCCCGCACAACAGGCGAAAGAATCTGTAAACGAGTTCGTTCAGGCAACTTAAGCACCCTATCCACCATCTGTTCTGGTGACTGACTAGTAATGGGAATATTATCATTGGGACAAATCGGCGTTCCTACTCGTGCCCACAATAACCGTAAAAAGTCATTAATTTCGGTCACTGTTCCGACAGTTGAACGCGGGTTATGCGACGTTGTTTTTTGGTCAATCGAAATAGCCGGCGATAGTCCATCAATCGAATCAACATCCGGTTTATCCATCTGTCCCAAAAACTGGCGGGCATATGCGGACAAACTCTCAACATAGCGCCGCTGTCCTTCAGCATATAAAGTATCAAAAGCTAGGGAGCTTTTACCTGATCCAGACAGCCCAGTAACAATTACTAATTTATTTTTTGGAATCGTTATATCAATATTTTTTAGGTTATGTGCCCGTGCGCCATGAATTACAATCTTATCATTTGCCACGAATTAATCCCTCCTTATTTCTTTAATTTCGTTTTTAACTCCATAATCGTATCCCGCAATGTTGCCGCTTGCTCAAAGTCAAGCCGTTTAGCCGCAGACCGCATTTGTTCGGTTAATTCATCCAACATCTTACTTTGCGCTTCTTTGTCTAGCTTTGCAAAATCCTTATCGGTAAATTCAGCGCTATTATCTGTTTCCGTTTCATCAGTTGCTTTCTTAGTAACCGTAATCGCTTCTTGAATTGGCTTAATAATCGTCCGCGGTGTAACATGATGCTCTTCATTATATTTCATCTGGATCGTCCGCCGCCGTTTAGTCTCATCAATCGCTTTTTGCATCGAATCAGTGACAGTATCGGCATACATAATTACGGCCCCATTTTCGTTACGAGCCGCCCGACCTATCGTCTGAATAAGTGAGCGTTCATTTCGCAAGAACCCTTCCTTATCCGCATCAAGAATTGCAACTAACGATACTTCAGGTACATCTAGCCCTTCCCGCAAAAGATTAATTCCAACAAGCACGTCAAATTTACCAAGACGAAGATCACGAATTATTTGGGTCCGCTCAAGGGTCTTAATATCACTATGAAGGTATTTAACTTTCAAGCCCATATCTTTCAAATAATCTGTCAAATCTTCTGACATCTTCTTGGTTAATGTTGTTACAAAGACCCGTTCATTCTTCTCAATCCGTTTATTAATTTCACCAACTAAGTCATCGATTTGTCCCATAACCGGCCGTACCTCTACAGTCGGGTCAAGCAAGCCTGTCGGTCGAATAATCTGTTGAGCAACATGATCAGTCTGTTCCATTTCATATGGACCGGGGGTTGCCGACATATATACAACTTGATTAACATGCTTTTCAAACTCCGGTAATTTTAAAGGCCGATTATCAAGGGCACTTGGTAGACGGAACCCATAATCAATTAACATTTGTTTTCGTGCACGGTCCCCATTATACATTCCGCGCACTTGGGGCATTGTTTGGTGAGACTCGTCGACCACTAGCAAGAAATCTTTGGGAAAGAAATCTAGTAAGGTATAAGGCGGTTCTCCTGGCTTACGACCGTCCATATATCGGGAATAGTTTTCAATTCCATTGGTGTAGCCCATTTCGCGCATCATTTCAATGTCATAAGTTGTCCGTTGTTGAATCCGCTCTGCTTCCAGTAGTTTTCCTTTATCCGTAAACATTTTAACCTGTTTTTTCATGTCGGCTTCAATTTGCGGCAATGCCCTGTCCATTACTTCTTCATTGGTCATAAAGTGTGTTGCTGGGAAGATAGAAACATGGTCACGATCTCCAATTACCTCTCCGGTAAGGGCATCTACTTCACGAATCCGATCAATTTCATCACCAAAAAATTCGATTCTCAGTGCCCGCTCATCACGTGATGCTGGGAAAATCTCCACAACATCCCCGCGAACACGAAACCTTCCCCGCTGGAAATCAATATCATTACGGTCAAACTGAATATTAACAAGGTCCGTTAAAAGTCGGTCACGTTCAATTTCCTGACCAACCCGTAACGAAAGAACACTATTTTGATATTCTCGCGGATCACCCAAACCAAAGATGCTTGAAACCGAAGCAACAACAATCACATCATTACGTTCTAGTAAAGATGTAGTAGCAGAGTGCCGCAGTTTATCAATTTCGTCATTAATTGAAGCATCCTTTTCAATATATGTATCACTCGAAGGAACATATGCTTCTGGCTGATAATAGTCATAATATGAAACAAAATATTCAACCGCATTATGGGGGAAGAACTTTTTCATTTCTCCATAAAGCTGTCCCGCTAGCGTCTTGTTATGTGAAAGGATCAGCGTGGGTTTATTAACATTAGCAATAACATTTGAAATCGTAAATGTTTTCCCTGTTCCAGTCGCTCCTAACAAAATTTGAGCTTTTTCGCCATCCTCTATTCCCTTTGTCAGCTGGCTAATCGCTTGGGGTTGGTCACCAGTTGGCTGATAGTCTGATACTAATTCAAATTTTTTATCTGGTTGCCGGTAAATCACAAAAAAGTTCCTCCCTTACACTAGACTTAAGCAAAAGAAAGTGGAATCACGAGCCTTAAAGTCACCGCGTCCCACTTATAGTTATTTATCTATTATTTACTGATATTAGTTTATCACCCAAACATGTATTCGTCTATAAATTACTACAAAAAAGAAAGTGGAAAATAACCTTCTCCGTAAAGCGATTATTTCCCACTTAAATAGATCAATTTTATATTTATCCGCGACGAGCATATCCAAAGTAGAATTGTAAACCTGCGGCAATGACGTTAATCCAATTTAAGCAAATGAACCACGGGACAATGCCGTCATTCCCAAAATGAGTTACACCATAAAATACGGTAAATCCGCCAATAATTGCAATTAGGTTCAACCAAGCACAGATTCGCCGCATTACAATATCCCTTGGCCGACTTAATTCCCAAAAAATATCGACTACTAACCATAATACCAAGATTGCAAACGTACCCGTAAACATACTAGGTGTCATTTTTGCCGCCTCCTTTTACTTTGATAACTTTTACCTTCTACTTCTATTATAAGAAAGCGTTTGCAAAAATCAACTAGTAAGCAAAAACAGGCAGTTTTAATCACTTATTGCTGAATAATTTGGGTAGTCACAATTGCTAACTGGTTCTTAGCGTTACCATCAGCATTATCTTTCAATAACTCAGGCAAAATCTTTTTAAGAAAATATTGCACGCTTGCCATATCCCGAAAGTCCATGATTGCGGTCAAACTTGATTTGTAAATATCCATGTAAACCGGCTCTGGATTTCCCTTTTGAATTTCACCAAATGACTCGTACATTAAATCAATTTTATCGGCAACCGCTAAAATTTTCCCTTCTAACGTATCATCTTTTCCCTCTGCAAATCGTCGTTCATAAGCCTCACGGAATTCTGCTGGTATTTCAGATTGAATAAAGTTTTCTGTTAAAGATTTATCAACACGTGCAAGCATTGACCGCAATTCTGGAGTCGCATATTTTACCGGTGTCTTAATATCGCCAATAAAACGTTCTGTGTAGTCATGATTAAGGGCTTTTTCATATAGGGAACGCCAATCAATTTCATTTCCTGCTTGTTCTTCAATATCACCAAGCATTTGTGCTGCTTGAGTCACCTTAAATGAATGAGCAGCCACGTTATGTTCCTCAAACTTAAAATATCCAGGAGCCCGATTGATCATTTCAAGGTCACTTAAACTTTTTAAATATTCATGCATTCCCATGACGAATTCCTCCCAAAATAATTAATTTTTACAATCATACATTTTTTTGCCAAAAATTCAAGAAATATTGAAAAAAGACCGAGAAATAATTTCCCCAGTCTTCTTCAACTACTTAATTATTCTTCAGCAAATTCTTGTAAGGCTTTTTCAAAATCGGCTAACTTAGCATTTGCTTTTTCTAAAGTATCATCACTTGTACCAATGTAGAACTTAAGCTTTGGTTCCGTTCCTGATGGGCGAATAGCAATCCAAGTATCATCATCAAGCACGTAACGTAATACATTTGACTCAGGAATACCTAGTTCACTTACTTTGCCATCAGCAGTTGTCTTAGTGCCCTTAGAAAAGTCTTCGGTAACTGCTACTTGGTGCCCCGCAAAATGAGTTGGCGCCTCTTCACGGAATTTCTTCATTAAGCCCTTAATCTTATCCGGACCATCAACACCAGCATAAGTATTAGAAATAGTCTTTTCACGGAAGTATCCATACTTCTTAAATAATTCTTGCAAGCCATCATAAAGCGTCATATTACGACTACGGTAATAAGCTGCAACTTCAGCAAGCAAGGTTAAAGATTGGATAGCATCCTTGTCACGGACAAATGGCTTAATAAGATAACCATAACTTTCTTCAAAACCAAACATGAATGTATGATCAACTTTGCCAGTTTCATATTGATGGATTTGATCAGCAATCCACTTAAAACCAGTTAAAACATTAATCATATCAACACCGTAACTCTCTGCAATCTTAGCAGCAAAGTTAGTAGAAACAATTGATTTTACAGCGGCAGCATTATCTGGCAAAGTCCCAGCTTGTTTGTGAGCTTCTAAAATATAAGCAAGCATAATTGAAGCAATCTGATTTCCAGTAAGCAATTGATACTCGCCATCAGGTTGTCGAACAGCACAACCAAGACGGTCAGCATCTGGGTCTGTAGCAATTAATACATCTGCTCCGACTTTCTTTCCAAGGGCAATCGAACGAACAAACGCCTCTGGGAATTCTGGATTAGGGTGTTCCAAGCCAGGGAAGTCACCATTTGGCTGCGCCTCAGTTGGTTCCATCTCATAGTTAGTAAAACCTGCTTGCCGCAATGCCCGTTCGCCAAGCATTTTCCCAGTTCCGCATAGTGGCGTAAAGACGAATTTCATATCTTTACCGTATTCTTTAGCCAATTCTGGGTTTACAGTTACGCTCTTGGCATTTGCAAGGTAGGCGGCATCAACATCTTCACCCATGATTGTTTCTAAGCCATTATCAAGCATTTCTTGTTCGTCAGCTAAAGCAATATCAAAAATATCATCAATCTTCCGAATATAACCGGTCATCATGTCCGATTCCTTAGGCGGCATCTGTCCGCCATCTTCACCGTAGATCTTGTAACCATTATATTCTTTAGGATTATGACTAGCAGTGATCATAATCCCGGCATAAGTTCCCATGTGACGAACCGCAAATGATAATTCAGGTGTTGGTCGTAAATTATCATAGATATAAACTTTAATCCCATGTGCACCTAAAACACGTGCGGCATCATGAGCAAATTTGCGGGAGTTGTGACGAGAATCGTAACCAATAGCAACTCCGCGCTTTTTGATATCGTCCCCTAATGAATCCATTAAGGTTGCCAATCCTTCAGTTGCTTGACGAACCGTGTAAACATTCATCCGGTTAATTCCTGGACCCATTAATCCCCGCATTCCAGCAGTTCCAAATGACAATGGGCCATAAAAGGCATCCTCAATTTCTTTATCATCGTTCATTGCAGCTAATTCTTGCTTTAAGTCTGGTTCAAGATCTGTCCGTTCTTGCCAAACCTTATAAGTATCTTTCCAGCTCACAATAATGTCTCCTTTACGTCATACTCTGTTGTTTAGTATACCGCATAAAATGTTATCTGTCGCTTTTTACTTAAATTTTTACTAAAGTTTTACCAAAGAAAATCTTATCCCGATTTTATAATTGAAATATTCAGCAAAATATCTCTTATTCAAAAAAGCGAGGCTGAGAATTAACTCAACCTCTTAACTATTTTAAAGATAGTAATGCAACAGCGCAGTAGCTGACTTGCAGTTCAAATGCTGATAACTCGGTATTTTCACCGTTTTAATCCATTGACTTAATATATTGGTAAACCTGCTGCCCAGCAATTGCACCATCACCTACCGCTGTCGCTACTTGCCGCAACGGCGTATCACGTACATCACCGATTGCAAAAATACCAGGTTCAGAAGTGCGCATCCGCTCATCTGTTTTTACCCATCCTTGATCATCAAGAATACTTAAATTCTTAAAAGCAGATGTCATCGGGAAGTTCCCGACATAGATGAATACACCGTCAGCAGCCATTTCACCATCTTCACCAGTCTTATTATTATGAGTTTTAACACCGGTTACTTTAACATCATCCCCAACAATTTCAGTTACACTAGTATTAAAAACAAATTCTAGCTTATCATTGTTCATTGCCTCTGCTTGAATGATTGGCTCAGCGCGAAGTTCATCACGGCGAACAAGAACTGTTACCTTAGAAGCCAGTTGGGTAAGGTAGACACCCTCTTCAACAGCCGCATCACCACCACCAACTACAATTAAGTGCTTGTTCTTGAAAAAGGCACCGTCACATACTGCACAGTAGGATACACCTCGTCCGCCGAACTCTTCTTCTCCCGGAACATTTAGGTGCCGCTGATCAGAACCAGTTGCAATCACGACTGCCTTAGCGAGATAGGTCTCGTCCATATCGGTTGTGATTTTCTTCATATTATCAACTAATTCTACTTTTGTTACAGTACCGTATGCATATTCAGCACCAAACTGTGTCGCCCCATCATACATTTGTTGGGCAAGTTCTGGCCCTTTAATACTCTTAAATCCAGTATAGTTGGCAATTTCTGCCGTATTATTTAAATTTCCACCATAAATACCGCGATCAAGCATTAGAACTGATAGGTTCGCCCGTGAAGCATACATAGCAGCAGTCATTCCACCGGGACCTGCCCCAATCACAATAACGTCATATTGTTTAATATCAGCCATTACATTGACCTCCTCAAATAATTTCTTACACAATATGATACCTACTTTAAATCCGTTTGTCTATCATTTAGCTTACTTTTTAAAAGTAATATTATTATCGGACTATAAAGAATATTATTATATTATATATGTGAAAATAATAATTAAAACGATTTCAACACTATAATACCAGCATTTGAGTTATACTTATATTGATAAGTAATTAAGGTCACTATTTTATTTTGCTAAATTTAAAGGAGGCGAAGTGCATTCAATTAATGCACACTTATATGAAAGTCTGTATTTTTTCTTCCTGTATAGTCGACCTGCTTTATCCAGATGTTGGTAAAGCAATGGTTGAATTATTACATCGGTTTGGCTGTGAAACTGTTTTCCCTGAAAAGCAAATTTGTTGTGGGCAGCCAACATATAACAGTGGCTATGACAAAGAAACAATTGCGACCTTTAAGAATCAACTTGACGCACTTCTAAGTATTGACGCTGATTATATCGTTGGTCCAACCGGTTCTTGTGTTGCCATGCTCCATGAATATAAGGATATCCTTAAAGATGACCCTGAATATGCTAAAAAGGCGCAGGTTCTTTATGATAAATCATTTGAACTCACCCAATTCATCTACCGGGTTCTTGGTATCCTTGATTGTGGAGCTGAACTAGATGATACGGCTACATTCCACCGTTCATGTCATATGACCCGGCTGCTCGGTGAACGAACTGCTCCCCTCGTACTCCTCGAACATGTTAAGGGGTTAAACCTTATCCCGCTTCATAATATCCAATTATGCTGTGGCTTTGGGGGAACTTTCTCAGCAAAGGAACCATTACTGTCAGAAGCAATGGTTGATGATAAGGCTAATAATGTGCTTAAGACAAAAGCACATATTTTAATTGGTTGTGAGCAGACCTGTTTAATGAATATCGGTGGCCGCATTAACCGTCGTAAAGAAGGCCAGCACATCAAAATTATGCATATTGCAGAAGTACTAAACCATAATGTTGATACTAGTCGGATTACCTATGTTAAAGATACCGACCACGTAATGGTTCCAGCAAACGGAAACGGGGTGTTTTAGATGGGAATAGCAACAAGTGATAAGCCATTTCTTGACCGGGTAAAAGAAGCTGAAGCCGATAAATTTATGCGGGCATCCGTTGCTAAAGCTCAGGATGCGCAATTTACTAAGCGAACTGAGGCTCGACGTCAATTAGGAAATTGGGAAGGCTGGCGTGATCTTTCTGCACAAATTCGGCAGCATGTTATTAAGCACCTTCCAGACTACCTTGAAGAGTTTAGTGAAAATGTCCAAAAAAACGGTGGACACATTTTCTTTGCTAAAGATGGTGACGAGGCCAGTGCATTTATTAAACAATTGGCAATCAAGAAAAAGGCTAAAAACGTTGTTAAGTCTAAGTCAATGGTAACAACTGAAATCGGTCTAGATAAAGAACTGTTGACTATCCCTGGCTTATCATTAATGGAGACCGACCTTGCGGAATTTATCCTCCAAGAAGACGATTGGGACGAGCCAACACATATTGTTTTCCCTACTCTCCATAAAAACCGTAACCAGATTCAAAAGGTTTTTGAAAAAATTGGTTATAAAGGCGACAATGTTCCAGAACACATGGCTAAATTTGTTCGTCACTACCTCCGTAACTACTTTATGAAAACAGACTTTGGAATTACTGGATGTAACTTTGCGATTGCCAACAACGGAATGATTAATCTTGTTACAAACGAAGGAAATGCCGATATCACAATGGCGATTCCCAAAACACAGGTTGTTGTCATGGGAATGGAACGAATCGTACCAAGCCTAAAAGAAGCGGAAACTCTTGATAATGTGCTTTGCCGTAGCGCGGTTGGGCAAAAACTGACTAGTTATTGCTCATTCTCAAAGGGTAAAGAAGCGGATGAAGCAGACGGTCCTGATGATTTTTATGTTGTAGTCGTTGATAACGGGCGTTGGCAAATGCTTAATACCGACTTTGAGCCAATGCTGCAATGTATTCGTTGTGGGTCTTGCTTAAATGTTTGTCCTGTTTACCGGCAAGTTGGCGGAAAAGGATATGGTTCAATCTATCCTGGACCAATGGGCGCTGTCCTTTCACCAATTTTAGGCGGCTACAAAGAATTCCAGGATTTACCATATGCATGTAGTCTTTGTGACGCCTGCACCGAAACCTGCCCAGTTAAGATTCCGCTTCAACAGCTAATTCGGAAACACCGGTATGTGGAAATGGATAAACTCCACCTTGACCATAGTATGACAAACACTATGCTTAAGGCAGTCGGTAAAGGTACTGCATCACCATTATTATTTAACGATGCAATGCGGTTTGCACATGTCGCCCTTGAACCATTTGGCAAAAAGACGACCCCTGAAGATATTAAAAACCTCTACCCTGAAGGCAAAATCAATCACTTGCCAGCAGTGGCACCAAAGCTTGCTCATGGGTGGGTAGATGTCCGTGATCTTGCTGTTCCGCCAAAGTACCATCAGAACTTCCGTCACTGGTACCATCACTATGCAGAAGAGGAGGAACACAACAATGACTGATTACCTAAAAGAAGCAAATAACCCGCAAAATCAAGAAGACTTCTTAAACCGAATCGCTGCAGCTGCTGACCGTCCTCGTCATACCCTCAAGGATGATCCATTAGTACCGGTTAATGACCTGCCAGAAACAACTCTTGCCGGAAAGACACAAGATGAGCTGCTTACAATCGCAAAAAAGAATAGCGAAAATGTCCATGTTAATTTTCAAGTAGTAAAAGCTGCTGATCTCGGAATTACTCTTAATAACTTTATTGCTGAAAAAGAAGTAAAGAGTTTAATGCTTCCATCATTTGACGAACAAAAGTGGAATGATTATTCACTTGGAAAATGGCAGGAAAGCCTTCAATTAGACCCTATTTACTACTGGGAACCTAGCCAAGGCCGTCAAAACATTGTTAATGCCAACGCTAGTGATGCTGCAATTGGATTTGCTGATTTCTTATTAGCTGAATCCGGTACGATTACTATTGCTACCTACCCCCAACAAGGGCGGATGTTCCACTTCCTGCCTACTCACTATCTAGCAATTATTCCTAAGAGTAAAATCTTACCACGGTCACGACAGGCAATGGATTACTACCAAAAGGCAATTCAAGAAGGAAGCTTAAAGACATCTAATATTAACTTTATTACCGGACCATCAAACTCTGGTGATATTGAAATGGTCTTGATTGTTGGTGTCCATGGTCCTCTTGATATGGAATATGTAGTTGTTGAAGATATGTAAACAAAAAAGCGGTTGGAAAATCCAATCGCTTTTTTGTTTTCAGAGACAAATCATATTATTTTTTAGCGCCTTTTTGCTTATCTTCTGCAGCTAACTTTGCGCCTAATTCTTTAATGTATTCACGTAATTCTTCTTTAACTTGTGGATGTTCTAATCCATATTCAATGTTGGTCTTAACCCAGCCAAACTTATTACCAACATCATAGCGATCGCCCTTGTACTCACGAGCAAAGACCCGTTGTGTTTGGTTTAAAGTATCAATAGCATCAGTTAATTGAATTTCGCCACCCTTGCCAGGCTTAGTCTTTGCCAATACATCAAAGATTTCTGGAGTAAAGACATACCGGCCAATAATAGCAAGGTCACTAGGAGCATCTTTAGGCGCAGGCTTTTCAACAAAGCTTGTTACATTGTATAAACCAGGAGTAACTTCCTTGCTTGGGTTAATCACACCGTACTTGGCAGTGTCTTCGTGAGGTACCCGCATAACGGCAAGTGTTGATGCCCCGGTTTGATTATAACTTTCAATTAATTGCTTGGTTAAAGCTTCATTTTTATTATTAATGTTATTAAGGTCATCACCAAGCATAACAACAAATGGTTCATCACCAATGAAATCACGGGCAGTTAAAACTGCATCCCCTAAACCGCGTGGGTGTGATTGCCGGATAAAGTAGATGTTAACATCAGTCGTTTCTTCAACCATCTTTAACATTTCGTCCTTGTGCTTTGAACGAAGGTTGTCTTCCAATTCTGGGTTGGAATCAAAGTGGTCTTCGATTGAGCGCTTGTTCTTTCCGTCAACAACAACAATATCTTCAATTCCTGATTTCCGAGCTTCTTCAACAATAAATTGAATTGTTGGCTTATCAACAATTGGTAACATTTCTTTTGCCAAAGCCTTTGTTGCAGGAAGAAAACGAGTTCCTAACCCCGCCGCAGGAATAATGGCTTTTCTAACACGTTTCATAATTGTAAAACCCTTTCCATGTTTTCAATTTCTCTCAATATCCATCCTTTAGCATTTTACCATACTTATTCGTTTTCTGACGTAAGATCTCGATCCATTAATTGAGAAATTGCTGTTTTAATGTCTTCACCCTCATACAAAACGTGGTAAAGAGCCTCTGTAATTGGCATTTGAACCTGTCGTTTACGACTCAATTCATAGGCAGCCTTAGTAGTATAAACTCCTTCAATAACCATTCCCATATTTGCAATGACATCTTGAAGGTTTTTGCCCTGGCCTAATTGGTAACCTGCCCGCCAGTTTCGTGAATTTTTACTTGTCGCAGTAACAACAAGGTCACCAACTCCAGATAGACCAATAAAAGTCATCGGATTAGCACCAAACGCAACCCCTAACCGGCGAATTTCAGCAAGTCCTCGGGTGATAAGAGCAGCTCGTGCATTATCATGGTAGCCAAGGCCCTGAATAGCACCGGCGCCAATTGCGATAATATTTTTCAAAGCTGCGCCAAATTCAGCGCCAATAACATCATCGTTAGTATAGACCCGGAAATAAGAATTACTAAACAGTTTTTGAGCCTGTTTAGCACTATTAATATCTTCACAAGCCGCTGTTACGGCAGTCATATCTTTAATTGCCACGTCTTCAGCATGACTTGGCCCAGAAAGGACAACAATTGCCTGCCTATTTTCTGGAGAAATATCTTCACTCAACATTTCAGAAGGACGCTTATAGGTATTTTGTTCGAGGCCTTTTGTTGCGTGAATAATTAATGGCTTTTGATGTAATTCCGTTAAAATCGTGTTTAACTTCTTAGCAACTTCTCGCAACCCCTTAGTAGGAATCACAATTAATACTACATTGGCCCCTTCAACAGCCGCCTTCATATCAGTTGTTGCTTTTAACTTTGCCGAATATACAAAATCCTTCATGTAGCGTGGATTTAGATGTTCGTTGTTCAGTTGTTCAACTTGTCCCTTATTTCTTGACCATAATATAACATTATGCCCATTTTCTGTAAGCATATTTGCTAAAACGCTACCCCACGAACCTGCGCCTAAAACAGCGATTTTTTCTGCCATAATTTTTCTCCTTAATTCAATCACTTAGTCTTTACTTATGCCGCTATCATACCATGGAATATTTTGTTGGCGACGACGAATTATCAATATTACTACTGCACTGATGAAAAACACTACCGAAAGCAATTGTGAGATACGAATATTACCAAGCATTAAGCTATCCGTCCGCATTCCTTCAATGATGAAGCGTCCAAATGCGTACCACATTACATAAGCCAAGAAAACCTCACCACGCCGAAATAAATGTTTTCGATGACGAAATAGCATTAATAGTACAAAGCCTGTCAAATCCCACAATGACTCGTACAGAAATGTTGGCATCCGATAGTGACCACCAATATACATCTGATTTATTATCCAATTTGGAAGATGCTGACTAACCAAATGAGCATACGTAGTAACCGCACCAAATGCTTCCTGATTCATAAAATTACCCCAACGCCCAATTCCTTGAGCCATGATAAGAGGCGGTGCAATTATGTCCATCATCAGCCAGCATGAAAGGTGACGGTAATAACAAAAAGCAAGTAATACCCCAAAGCCACCAAGGATTGCACCATAGATGGCAATTCCGCCATCCCAAATTGCAACAATTTCACTTGGGTGCTGAGAGTAATATCCCCACTGGAATACCACATAATATATTCGCGCACAGATTATTGCAACCGGGAGCGCCCATAAGAGGTAGTCATAAAAATCGTCTTCTGGGATTCCCTGCCGTTTTCCTTCACGAACAGCTAACAAGAGAGCAAGGACAACCCCAGTAGCGATAATGACCCCGTACCAATGAATAGTAAACGGTCCTCCTTGAAAGGCAATCGGATTTAAGGCCGCTTTAATTCCTAGGTTAATCATCTAGTTTGCCGACCCCTTATTATTCTTACTATCACGCTCTGAATTTTGTTTAATTAGCTGGTTGAGATTACGATCAAACGTTTCGGTAGCATCGTAGCCCATCGTCTCAGCCCGATAATTCATTGCCGCGGATTCGATAATAATTGCCAAATTACGACCAGTCTTAACCGGCACAGAAACCTTGGGGACAATAACTCCTTGAATTGTTTGCGTATCACCCCGGTCACCAAGCCGGTCAAATTGTACATCGGGCGTCCAAGTCTCAAGATGAACAATTAAACTAATTTGGTCTGAAGGCATAATTGCCCCTGTTCCATAAAGAGTCGAAACATCAATGATTCCAATTCCACGGATTTCCATTAAATGTTTTAAGATTTGCGGAGCAGTACCGACTAATGTCTGTTCATCACGAGCATAAACCTCAACCCGGTCATCGGCAATCAACCGGTGTCCACGCCGAACAAGTTCAAGTGCGGTTTCACTCTTTCCCACACCGGAATCACCTGTAATGAGCACACCAACCCCGCTAATATCAACTAACACACCATGGAGTGATTTTCGTGGTGCCAACCGCTCCAATAAATAGGAGGTCATGTTACTTAAGATCTGTGAAGAAGTTAAGTGCGTTCCTAAAATAGGAATTTTTGCATCTTCAGCCGCCTTCTTTAGCTCTTTGGGAATTGGCAAATTAGTTGATATGACAAAACATGGCGTTTGCGGCATACACATCTTTGTCATATATTCTTCACGCTGCTCATGAGTTAAGTCCTTAGCAAATGAAGTTTCCGTAATTCCTAATAACTGAATACGCACTGCTGGATAGTGCTTAAAATATCCGGCAAATTCCAGAGCTGGTCGTGAAATATCACTAGTTGTTATTTTTCGTTGCAGGTAATCTTCACCCTGTAAAACTTTTAATCGAACTTTGTCAACTAATTCTTGAACCGTCACGCTGTTTGGCATTTTTCTCCACTCCTTTACAATCTTTCCTCGTGACTCGTAATAACTGTATTAAAGATTGCCATAATAATTGCAATCAGCATTGCAGCACCGAATGACGAAAAATGAAAGTTTGCTGGTCCGACAAGTAATGATGTCAGCTGCAACATTATTCCATTAATTACAACACTAAAAAGGCCGAGGGTCAAAATATTGATCGGCAACGATAATATCACAAGGATCGGCTTTATTGAGACATTTAATATCGCCAAAATAAAACTTGCTAAAGGTGCAATCCAAGCACTTGTGATATAAAACATCCCTGTTCCAGCAAATAAACCGGCAAGGGCAATAAAAAGAATTGTATCAATCAATACTCGTTTCCAAAATTTCATTATGATCTTCCGTTTCTTTTAATGTCTTTTTCCTCAACGTCTGTTAATGTCCGTCGAGAACGTTGTTGTGACTGCTGAGATTTCCCTTGTGATTCGCTAAATGACTTTATAAAACTTAGCAAATCCGGGTTCTGCGGATCAGCGGGCATAATTATCACTAAAATTAGATAAATGATAATTCCAGGAACAAAACCGGTAAAGATAGTTAGTAAAACATATAAAATTCTTAAAATATTCGGTTGAATCCTAAAGTATTTACCGATTCCTCCAAATACACCAGCGACCATCCGATCTGATCCTGAGCGCGTTAATCTTTTATGTTGACTTTCACGCATTTCACTCACTTCCCTTCTAGCAGGACGTTGTACCTACTGTGGATTCTTTTGACTAAGTTTCCATTGCAAGAAAGCATCGATAAACGGATCGAGGTCACCGTCCATTACCGCTTGTCCATTATGGGTCTCATATCCGCTACGATTATCTTTAACTAAAGTATACGGATGAAAAACGTACGAACGTATTTGTGATCCCCAACCAATATCAAGCTGTTCACCTTCAATTTCAGCCCGTTTCTTTGCCTTCTTTTCCTCTTCCAACTCGTATAATTTTGATTTTAACATGTTCATCGCTGTTACACGGTTCTGTAATTGTGACCGCTCAGCTTGTGAAGAGGTTACAATCCCAGTTGGAATATGGGTAATTCGGACGGCAGATTCTGTCTTATTGATATGCTGTCCTCCAGCCCCGCTTGACCGGAATGTATCAACTCGTAAGTCAGATGGATCAATATCAACTTCAACACTATCATCCAGTTCTGGCATTACGTCCACAGATGCGAATGAGGTATGACGACGGCCGGCTGCATCAAACGGTGAGATACGAACAAGACGGTGGACCCCCTTTTCACTACGAAGGTAACCAAAAGCATTGTGTCCTTTCACTAAAAGCGTGACACTTTTAATTCCAGCCTCATCGCCCGCTTCATAACTTGCCGTCTCAACTGTAAAGCCATGCTGCTCACCCCAGCGGACATACATCCGTAAAAGCATTTCACCCCAGTCTTGCGCTTCTGTTCCTCCTGCACCAGGATGAATTTCAAGAATAGCATTTTTGGCATCATATTCACCATCAAGTAACTGGGTTAAACGATACTGTTCTAACGATTTTTGCGTTTTTGCAAAGGATGATTCAAACTCAGCTTGTAAATCAGCATCTGGTTCAACTGTTAATAATTCAATTGATGTTTCTAAATCACTAATTTGATCACGCAGGTTAATAAAAGTATCCCGCTTATCTTTTAAAGAATTATTTTCAGCAATAACTTTTTGGGCCTTTTCGTTATCGTTCCAGAAATCAGGCTGAGCCATTTCCTGTTCAATTTCAGCAATGCGTTCATCTAACGCGTCAAGGTCAAAGAGACCTCCCGAAGTGCGTAACTTCTTTTTGCATTGATTCTACTTGTTTTTTTGCTTCACTTAATTCCACAATCAAACCTCCGTTATACAACAATACGGCAGCGGTACCGCCATGGGTTACCTTACTGCCGTACCTAGTAGTAATTTAAATAATTATCGTGTTACATTTTGTCGAATTTCAGACTTCATGAAGAGCCGTGTTGTCTCGTATTCAATATCAGCAATCATCTGCTCAAACATATGGTATCCAGCTGTCTGGTATTCAACCAACGGATTTAATTGTCCATAGCCCCGCAACCCAACAGATTGCCGGAATTGATCCATTACATCAATGTGATCAGTCCAATGAGAGTCAACAACCCGTAAGATAACAACCTTTTCAAATTCAAGCATTTGTGCTGGATCATAAAGCTGCTTTTGCTTTTCTTTATAGACTCCTTCTGCAAATGTCATCAAGTAATCAACCATTTCTGCAGGTGATTTGCCTTCAAGGTCCTTTACAGTAATAGTATCCGGCTTGATTAAGACTTCTTCAGCAAAGTCAACTATTCCTTGCAAGTCCCAATCTTTTTTGTCACCAAGAGTATGTTGATCAACTTCACGCTGAATCGTCCGCTTAAATATCGGCATCAAGACCCACTTCAATGACTTATCTTCTGTAATAATTTGTTGACGCTCTTTATAGATGATTTCACGCTGTTCACGCATTACATCATCATATTGCAAAACGTTTTTCCGTGAGTCATAGTTGTTACCTTCAACCCGTTTTTGCGCTGATTCAACCTGGTGAGTTAAGAAACGACTCTTAATAACAGCGTCGTCATCATTAACCTTCATTCGTTCCAAGAAGGCCTTAATCCGGTCACCACCGAATCGCTTCATCAAGTCATCTTCTAGGGATAAGTAGAACTGTGATAAACCTGGATCCCCTTGACGTCCAGAACGTCCACGAAGCTG
The DNA here is from genome assembly GCF_014635905.1 of Limosilactobacillus caviae. GTDB lineage: Bacteria > Bacillota > Bacilli > Lactobacillales > Lactobacillaceae > Limosilactobacillus > Limosilactobacillus caviae. The sequence goes on along the minus strand of NZ_BMDS01000003.1, from coordinate 27,398 downwards.
ATTATCAATCCGTCGTGACTCATGTCGTTCAGTCCCAATAACTGCAAGTCCGCCAATCTCACGGACACCAGGGCCTAATTTAATATCGGTTCCCCGTCCAGCCATGTTGGTGGCGATAGTTACGGCACCTTTTTGACCGGCATTTTTAACGATTTCAGCTTCTTTAGCGTGGTTCTTGGCATTTAAAACAACGTGCGGAATGTTTTCCTTATCTAAAAGGTGTGATAGATATTCAGAAGTCTCAACAGCAACTGTTCCGACCAAGATTGGCTGCCCCTTGGCATGAAGCTTCTTAATCCGATCAACAACCGCTGCAAACTTACTTTGGAGTGTTGGGTAAAGTAAATCCGGTTCATCTTTTCGTTGAACTGGTCGGTTTGTTGGAATTGTGATTGTTTCCATGTTGTAAATTTCACGGAATTCTTCTTGCTCAGTCTTAGCAGTACCAGTCATCCCCGAGAGTTTGTTGTACATCCGGAATAGGTTCTGATACGTGATGTTAGCCATTGTCTTATTTTCTTCTTGAATCTCTACGCCTTCCTTAGCTTCAATAGCCTGGTGAAGACCATCTGAGAAACGCCGACCTTCCATTACCCGGCCAGTAAAGGAATCAACAATCAATACTTCACCATCTTGAACAACATAATCCTTATCCAAGAACATAATGTAGTTGGCTCGTAAAGCCTGATCTAAGTGGTGAGTCAGTGCTGTATTTTCAGGATCATAAAGGTTTCTTAAGTTGAAGTATTTCTCAGCCTTTTTAATTCCTTCATCAGTTAACGAAACTGTCTTTGATTCAAGATCGACTTTATAATCAACGTCTTTCTTTAATTGCTTAACAAAACGATCCGTTTGCTTATACAATTTTGAAGTTCCGGTTCCGGGTCCTGAAATGATCAATGGTGTCCGTGCTTCATCAATCAAGATTGAATCCACCTCATCAACTAGGGCATAGTTTAGACCACGTTGAACCTGGTCCTCTTTATAAACGGCCATATTATCACGAAGGTAGTCAAAACCAATCTCACTGTTGGTCGAGTACATAATATCCGCTTTGTATGCTTCCCGCTTTTGGTCAGGACTCATTTCAGAATTATTAACACCAACAGAACAACCAAGCCAATTGTAAAGCTGTCCCATTTCGGTAGCGTCCCGTTTAGATAAGTATTCATTAACCGTAATAACATGCACACCCTTACCGGAAATGGCATTAAGATATACCGGCATTGTGGCGGTTAAAGTCTTACCTTCACCAGTCCGCATTTCGGCAATGTTACCTTCGTGAAGAACAATCCCACCCATAATTTGAACGTGGAATGGGTATAAACCAAGAACCCGCTTGGCTCCTTCCCGAGAAACTGCAAATGCTTCTGGCAACATATGATCTAGGGATTCACCCTTTTTATAACGTTCCCGAAATTCGTCAGTTTTTGCTTGAAGCTGCTCATCAGTCAATTCAGATATCTGTTTAGCATAACTCTCTACTTTATTTGCTATTTTATTAATTCGCCGTAATTCTCGACGATCGCTTTCAATCCATTTTTTTAGAATATTGGCCATAAAAGCGTCCTTCCTACTTTCTGGCTTAAGTCCAAAATTAATAAAAAAGTACTACTCAAGCCAATTATATTTTTTATTCTAACCATAATATTTTACCACGTTCAACACATAAATAAAAATTATTGGCATAAATGTTTAAGATTAAGATAGCGGTCCTTTTCTGCGATATAAAAAGCGCCAATGATTTCTCATCCGCGCTCCTAGTAAGTATTTGGCATTGACTATTCCGCTTCAATTAAGCCATAGCGACCATCGTTACGACGGTAAACAATGCTTGTGCCATTTGTTTCAGCATCTTGGAAGATAAAGAAATCATGTCCAAGCATATCCATTTGAAGTACAGCTTCTTCAGGATCCATTGGCTTCAATGAAACTTGCTTTGTCCGTACAATCTTTAATTCATCATCATGACTTTCTGCACTGTCATTATCAGATGGAATAAATTCAAGGTTCTTTAAGCCCTTTTCACGTGACTTACGGTTAACCTTTGTCTTGTACTTCCGAATTTGCCGTTCAAGCTTATCTGTAACTAAATCAATGCTTCCGTACATATCATTAGAAGTCTCTTCTGCCCGTAACGTTAAGTATGGAAGCGGAATAGTAACTTCCACTTTGTACGTCCGGTTTGGATAAACTTTTAAGTTCACGTGGGCGGTAGCTTCAACGCTATCTTCAAAGAACTTTTGAAGCTTACTGATTCGTTTTACCACATAATCACGAATTGACTCAGTAACTTCGACATTTTCACCACGAATATTGAACTTTAACATTGTACTTCTCTCCTTTCAGCCAAGCATCTGCTTGATCTGATATCAGAAGGACCACTCTTCTCATATCCTATCTTTATTATAGATTAGTTCTTGTTAATTAACAAACTTTATTAATATATCTTAAAAAGAATTTAACGTGCTAATGAAACGCTACCAATCCATTGGCTGCCCGCTTGCTTAAGGAGGCTTGCCGCATGGTACAAAGTCCGTCCGGTCGTGTAAACATCATCAACCAACAACACTCTTTTATTAACAACTTTTTCTGGTGAAATCAAGCCAAATGGTTGTGCTGTTTTTAAACGCTCTTTTCTGCTTTTGCTGGATTGGGTGTCCTTATCTTCTACGATAACTTGTAAAACGGTCTGATACTGAACTTCTCGCAATAGACCAACTACCTGATTAAAGCCCCGTGTTTGCATTGTTGCAGTCGCTACTGGGATCGGCACAATAATATCTGCTTTGCTTTGGTTAACCACCCTGCTAAATTCTCGTTGAAATACTAACCGCAAACGATAATCACCATTAAATTTATACCGCTGCATATAATTTTTCATCGCATCATTATAGTGATAAAGTCCGCGATGACATAAATGCCAGCCATAGAGTTGTTGCCAACGCTGGCATTCTTTACACAACTGCGGCCGGCCTTCTGCTTTCCCATTACCGCATCCCTTACATTGATTATCACTATCCCAATGAGTAAAAGTGTTTTTACAAGAATCACAAATTACAGGTGTGGGAATCTCGTCAAAGCTAAAAATATCTTTCAGCGTTATCTGATACGGTATTTCTCTACTACACAAAAGACAGCTCATTTTTCAACTTTTGTCCCTTTTTATTTAAGTAATTTACTTGGCGGACCGCCTGTTTGACACGGTGACTATTACTATTAACCCAAAAAATAACGGTTCCATCTGGGCGGCTTTTTGCTCGACCGGCACGTCCAGCAATCTGGACCAATGCAGATGAGGAAAAAACCGGATCATCTGCCCCTAATACATATACATCAATTTCCGGGAAGGTTACGCCGCGTTCAAGGATAGAAGTTGTAATCAAAAAATCATATTCACCATCCCTCATTTTTTGTACTTTAAGTAATCTTTCCGAATCATTAGCATGGACAGTTGCAAACCGTTGCTCCGCGAATGAATGTCGAATTGCTAATTCAACACTTTTTAAATCGGTGACGTGCGGAATAAAAAGCAAAAAGCGGTGGTGACTTTCTAATGACCTTTGCAATTGACGAATAACCGCAGGAGGAAGGCAATCCTTTTTCAAGTACTTACGCCATTCAAACATTAACCTGACAATTATTCGGGGCAACAAGTATCCATGGTATCGTAGAGGCAGGTAGCTGACTGTAAGCCGCTGCCGTTTAATCTCCCGCAATAAAACATCACCCGGCGTTGCAGTCAGGTAAAGACAACCACCATTTTCTTTTAATGATTGCCTTGTTGCATATAGTAATGCATCGTTTGCCGCATAGGGAAAGGCATCAACTTCATCAATAATTAAATTATCAAACGCATGGTAAAACTTCAGCAATTGATGCGTTGTACAAACTGTTACCTGGGCATAATGATATGGCAATTCTTGACGACCATGCAAAAGGGCAATATCACAATTAGCAAAAGCAGCTTTCAACCGCGGAAATAATTCTAGGCACACATCTACCCGTGGTGACGCAATCCCAATCCGCTCACCTCGTTCAATAGCAGCTGCAATCCCCGCAAACATCATTTCTGTTTTACCTGCTCCCGTTACCGCCCATAGTAGCTGGTGCAAATGGGCGGTCATTCCTCGACAAACTTTTTCGGAAACCCTTTGTTGTAAGGCCGATAGTTTCCCGCTCCATGTTAAAACCGGATAGTTTATCTTAAATTGATTTGGCTCTGGAACATGATAAAATCTAGTTAATGTTGAAACACGGCCGAGGTTAATACAATGCGGACAATAATACTCATTCTCTGGTAACGCTGCCTTCATTTTAGGTGTTATATGATTGCAACGGTAACATCTAATGGTATTGGCCCCGATCTCAATAGTAGGAAACGTCTGTACTCCAGCCGGCACTTGTCCTACTCGACGTTCTAAAATACGGCGGCCATAATAATCGCTTAAATCCATCTAATCCCTCCCTATAGTTATATATACGTAAAAAATTCAAAATAACATGAAGGAAGTTTAAAATGACAGAACCATACCTTACAATTGCTAAAAACACTTCATATGAACAGGTAATCAAAAAATCTAGGTTTATATGTACTATCGCTCGTATCTCATCGGAAGAAGACGCTCAAGCTATCATCGCTAGCGTTCAAGCAGCAAATAAAAAGGCAAATCATAATTGTTATGCCTACATGCTCGGTGATAATGACCAAATTCAACGCGAAAGTGATAATGGTGAGCCAAGCGGTACTGCTGGTGTACCAATGCTCGAATCCCTTAAGCTAGCCAAAATTCATGACGTTGTAGCAGTCGTTACGCGCTATTTTGGTGGGATTAAACTCGGTGCTGGCGGCCTAATTCGGGCTTATAGCAACACTACTACTGGAGCAATCCATCAAGCCGGCCTTATTCAACGGGTCAAACAGGCAACTCTCAAAATAACAGTATCTTATTCCCAGCACGATCCCCTTTTATACTACTTAAAAGAAAACCAACTTGAAGTAGCTGGTGAAGAATATGGCGTAAATGTTGTTACCAGCATTTATGTTAACGAAGACGAGCTAACAATGGTCAAGAAAAGTCTGACTGATCGTTTTAATGACCAATTACAAATTACCGAAGGACCGCACCGCTTTAATGAAATTCCATATACAAAATAGAAGGTCATTACGCTCAAGCAATTTACTCTTGAGTTCTAATGAACCTTTTATTTTTAATTATTTAACTGATCGATAATAGCTTACCCAAACAATTATTGCGAAAACGGTTAATAGGATAAATGCATGTTGTGTTCCTATCGCTGTTGCAATATTACGGTTAACATGCAAGTTAGCCTGACTGCTTGCAACAATCATCGCGACAACGGAAGTACCAATTGCACCAGCAAACTGTTGCAACGTATTTAAAATTGCGTTTCCTTGTGGTACATTTTCTTTTCCAATTACCGTTAATGCATTGGTCATTACACTCCCCATACACATTCCCATGCCAGCCATATAAAGGATATATATACAGGCAATAACAATATTGCTCAAATGACGAGCCATTAGGGTAAAAATTACCAATGATATTAAGCATAGGGTGATTCCAAATATAATCGGCCGGCGAGCACCGAAACGATCTAAAATCTGCCCGCCTAATGGTGCAAATACTGCCCCAGCAAATCCAGCGGGTAAAACAACCAGTCCTGCAACCATCGCTGTATTTCCATTTACTAATTGAATATAATTAGGCAATAAAAATGCAAAGCCAAGCGAAATTATCTGAGTTAAGAAGAAGCCGATCACATGTCCAGTAAATAAGTGATTTGTAAATAACCGTAATTGTAAGATCGGCTGACTAATCGTGAGGGAACGCCAGCTCAAGCCAATCATTCCTAATGCACCAATTAAAAGCGCACCACCAACCTTAATGCTAATAAAGTTCTGACTACCAAGATTGCTAAATCCTGTTACCAAACCGGTGAATAAACAAATAATCATTAGCATACTAAACAAGTCCACCCGCTGTCGGTTAATAACTGACTTTTGCACAACCCCCCATTCTCCTAAAATAAGCGAGAGGAACAATAATGGGAGTAACAAATAAAAGACCCACCGCCAATTAAGCTGACTGGCAACAATTCCGCCAAATGTTGGTCCGATAGCAGGGGCAATCCCAGTAATAAGGTTACCGATTCCCATCATAAGGCCAACTTTCTTTTGTGGTACCTGCTCCATAATAATATTAAACATCAGTGGTAGTGCAATTCCGGTTCCAATTCCCTGAATTGCCCGTCCCAATAGCAACAGACTAAAGGTCGGTGCAAAGGCATCAATAACAACCCCAGTAATAAATAAAAGATTTGCAGTCGTAAACAATGTTTTTGTTCTAACTGAACTTTTTAAGATTGCCGATAACGGTACAATAATTGCCACCAATAACAAGTATATTGAAGTCATCCACTGGACTGTATTGGTTGTAATCGCAAACTCCCGCATCAAAATCGGAAATGTAATATTCATCGCGGTTTCAACAATTACCCCGCAAAATGACATTAACCCCGTAGCAATAATCGCAGCAACTACTTTTGTTGGTATTTTTTCGTCATCCATTTAACCGCTCACTAACCTCCCGTAAAAATTGCTTAATTTTCTTAATACTGTCTCCATCAAGACCATCAATTAAACGTATTTCACTTTGCTCAATATAATCATTTACAATTGGGATCAGCTTTTCCCCGCTACTGGTTAACGAAACTAACTTGGATTGCTGGTTTGTCGGTGAAGTTTGTCTTGTAACTAGGCCTTTTTTCTCCATCCGTTGTAGCAGAACAGTAGTTGTCGATCTTTTGATGTCAAATTCCCTTTCAATTTCCCGCTGAGCACAAGTATTTCCCGGGAAATGGTCTAAAAAATTAATAACTGACATTTGTGTACCCGTTAATCTATACTGTTGTGCAAATGCGTTCATTCGTTGATTTATCGTATTGTTAGCTTGCTTTATTAAGCGTCCCATTAACATACTCTTTCGCTCCTTATCAGCCTTGTTAGTCGACTAACATAAATTGTAAAGCACTTCTAATCCCTGGTCAATACCAAGTAAGGTCCCAACCACAAAAATGGCCTCTGAAGTCCGATAATACCGAACTTTAGAGGCCTAATTGTACTCGTGGAGGACAGTGCCATGCCCCCACGTTGATTCTATTCTATTTAGTTATGCCAATATTATCTCAGCAATATCAAGGATAACGATAATTCCAAGAATACTGCTTAAAAGCAATAAGATCTTCCTCGTATGCTGGTCATGCGCTTGCAGTTTTTGCCAATTCATCCCTGTATATGCAACTAAGATAAAGATACAGCCAATAATGCCATATATTCCAGAGTGAAAGCCACGATTATCAATAGAGTAGCTTGCTGCCATGAAAAGGCCGGCTGCAAATAGAAATCCCCATAAAATCTGTTTCTTATTCATTAAATCAGTACTTTCTCTTTCAAATCACTATTCTTGAAGATGGTAGTTATAACTGGCAACAATAATATTTTCCCGGGAATTTAATAATGCGCGCAGACGAACACTCGTCTGGTTATGCAATGCTAACTGCCATGGGTGCTTAGGGATAAACTGCGGCACGAGGACAGTGGTAGAATAATTTCTTGCCTCGGCTCGTTTAGCAATTACATCCACAAACCGTAATGTTGGTTTAGCAATTGACCGATATGAAGAATGAATATCTACGAAACGGACATCTGGATATTCTGCCTTAAATTCATTTGCCGTCTTATGTTCCTTCCCCGGATTCTCATCAAAGGAAACGTGCATTGCAATGACATAATCACCGATTGACCGTGCATAGTTAATTGCACCACGCGTTACCCGCGTCACGTTACCAACTAGCACAATGACCGTTGCACCATCATAATCGTGCAATTGAACTTTTGTCTTTTCAGCCACTCGTAACTGCGCAGCCACCTTTACATAGTGACGGTGAACAGCATGGAACATCCAAAGAAGAAGCGGCATGATAATTAGGTATGGCCAAACATTTGCAAAGTGCTGCCAAAAAAGGCAAACAACAAGAACAAAGGAAATCAATGCTCCAACTAAGTTAATGAATGCTTTTCCTAGCCAGAATCCTTCCCGTTCTCGGAACCAATGGATAATCATTCCTGATTGTGACAACGTAAATGGAACAAATACCCCAACAGCATATAATGGGATTAACATATTAGTTTGACCATGGAAAATCAAGATTAGGATAATTGCCCCAACGGCTAATGAAATAATTCCATTAGAGTAGCCTAACCGGTCTCCCCGATCCATAAATGCATGTGGCATGTACTTATCCTTCGCCATATTAAAAGCAAGAATTGGGAAAGCAGAGAACCCAGTATTAGCAGCCACAGCTAAAATCATCGCTGTTGAAAGCTGTAAAAGATAAAAGCCTAAGCCATGTCCACCAAAAATCTGGGCAGCCATCTGTGAGAGAATTGTCGTCCGTGAGTTTGGTACTACACCAAGATAAAAGCTAAAGAAGATAACTGCGATAAAGAAGAAGGCTAAGATAGCACTCATAATTGCTAACGTTGTCGACGCATTTTTCTCTTTTGGCTTATTAAAGTTTGGAACGGCATTACTTACTGCTTCAACCCCAGTCAACGATGAAGAACCCGCTGAAAAAGCCCGAATCAGTAAGACAAATGACATTCCAGAAACAGGGGTACCGTAATCAACAATTGCCCGATAATGAATATGACCGGTCACAATATTGTATCCACCCCAAATTACCATAATAATCATCATGATAACGAAGAAGTAAACAGGAATAGTTAAAAAGTTTGCACTCTCACTCATTCCCCGTAAGTTCATAAACATAATTAATAAGACAATGATAATTCCAAGGGGAATCGAAAATTTGTATAATGCTGGAATTGCTGAAGTAATAGCTTCAACTCCTGATGTCGTTGAAACGGCAACCGTCAGCATATAATCAACTAATAATGAACCACCAGCAAATAATCCCCCGTTACTTCCCCAGTTACGAGTAGCAACCACATAGGCGCCTCCACCACTAGGATAAGCATGAATGATTTGCTGATATGATAACGTGATTGCTAACAGGAGGATCAGCACAATTGCCGCAATTGGAATCGAATACCAAATTGCCGCTGCAGATAATGTTACCAGAACAGTCGTAATTTGTTCCGGCCCATATGCAACTGACGATATCGCGTCAGATGAAAGCATTGCTAATGCCTTAAATTTGGTTAAGTGTGTCTGCCCTTCATCAAGGGTCTTTAACGGTTTCCCGATTAAAACACGTTTCAAATAGCGCCACATACTATTTCTCCTTTAATTTTTTACACTTTTTAAATAGGTGACAATACTACAATTTATTAACTGAATTTGCAACCTACAAATCTGTTTATTAGTCTTTCTCTGGCATTTTTACTTTGGCATTTACTTTTTCCGCAACCGGATCGACTTTTTTCATTCGACTTGCAACTGCCCAGCGATAAAAGGCCAACGAAAAAATAATAATTACAACAAAATCCCATGGATACTTTAGCCAATCTCTACCGCCAAAACCTTCGCTTCCAATGAAAGAGATAATTGAAATAAAGACAAGGTAAGCAAGCATCCAGTAGCTATTGCGAAGATCACATAACCCAGATGCGTGACGATATTTAATCTCATAATAGAGGTAAATCGGCAATCCCAGTAAAATTACGCCAATCACTTGAATGGTAGTTGGCCACATTGTCCAATAAATTGCAAGACTCGTCAAGACAAACGCGAACGGGGCCAGCCAAGTCATAAATTGGGGATGAAATGGCCGTTTTAAATTGGCATCCATTTTACGCAATGAAATAACGGTTACGGGGCCAGTAAGATAGGCAATTAATGTCGAACCAGTAATTACCGTTGCTAGCAGGCTCCAATTTCTAAACAAGCTCACCATGATAACCGCCAGAATTAAGTCAACAACCATTGCAAAGCGAGGAATCATATAGCGCCGTTCTAATCGCCCTAACCACTGTGGCAAGTGGCCGGTGTGGGTCATTGCAGCTAGTGCCCGAGATGCAGTAGCAACAAAGGCGACTCCGGTTCCAAATGGGGACACAAAGGCATCCATATATAATAAAATAGCTAACCAGTTCATCCCAAGCAGAATGGCAATATCTGCAAACGGTGAAGTGTAATTAATCCCGTGCCATCCTTTTTGTGCCAACAAATTAGGATCAATTGCGCCAATAAAGGCAACCTGTAACATAACGTAAATCACTGCTGTAATTATCATTGATATCAAAACACCGCGAACGATATTTTTGTGGGGATGAATCATTTCTCCTCCCATATTAATTATCGTCTGAAACGCATCATATGACATGATAATTCCCGATACAGCAGCTGCCTCAAAGATTGAACGACTACCATAAGGCATAAATGTATTTACACTATGACCAAAATTTCCTGGATGAAAGCCAGCGAAGATTAGCATGGCAACTGTCAGTGTCGGCAACAGGACTTTAAAAATTGAAATTAAATTAGTAAAACGCGTCATTAACTTCACTGACCAAAAATTAATCAGTGTAAACACAAGCATAAAAATAAATACCACTAATAATCCTGGTGTCGTGATATTACCATTTTTCATAAAATGATGAGTCCAATTTGCCCATGTCCACGGCCAAGAACTCATGTATTGGACTGATGCCACAGCTTCCATCGGGACTAAAGTTATTAATGAAATCCAATTCGCCCACGCAGCAACAAATCCTAATAAAGGACCGTGGCTATACTGAGCGTAACGACTCATCCCCCCGCTTTCTGGAAACATTGCCCCTAATTCAACATAAGTAAGAGCGATGCTGATAATAATTATTGCTCCTAGGATCCATGAAATGATTGCTGCTGGTCCCGCAACCTTTGCAGCGGTTCCTGCACCAAAAAGCCATCCTGAACCAATCAAGGAATTTAGAGCAAGCATTACTCCAGAAAATAGCGTTATCTTCTGGAATTTCATTTTTTCCATTTTTTAGTTCCTTTCAATTATAGTTTTATTAAAAATTAATACTCATTTACTTTACCACAATTTAAGATTTTTAGATTAGTTTTATAGTTCAATAACTTTCACCGGATTGCCATATTTCTTTACTATTTGAAGTAAATCTGTTACCGCAAGAACTACAGTAGCGGTATTATCATTTGGATGACAGCCAATTTTCTGCCCAGGCCTAAGAATATCGGCGTCAACAACAAAAGTAACCTGGTGCTCTTCATCATTCATCAGGTTGAATGGAGAAACTGCCCCGCTAGTAATTTGCAATTTAGCCTTTAATTCTTCTGGGCGGGCAAACGAAAAACGACTAGTTGTCAAACGCTGCTTTAACTTTTTCATATCGAGACGCTTATTTTCTAACAGCGCCACCAAATAGTACCCGGTTTTATTTTTTAAGAACAGGTTTTTCGTGCGAATAAATTGGTAGTTTTGCACGTACTTATCAGCTTCTTTCGCTGTATAAACTGGCGGATGGTTAATGGTTTGATAATCGATTCCCTCATTATCCAAATAAGTATAAATAGTTGTTGCCTGTGTGCTCATTTTTCCTCCTAAAATAAAAAAAGATTCTAACATCTGAATGAGTTCAAACGTTAGAACCTTTCTGCCCACAAAATTAAAATTTAACCAGCTGAGATGAATTACATCATGCCGCCCATGCCGCCTTGTGGAGCTGCAGGGGCTTGGTTATTAGCATTTGGATCTGGCTTGTCAGCTACAACTGCTTCAGTAGTAAGAAGCAATGCTGATACAGAAGCAGCATTTTGAAGAGCAGACCGTGTAACCATTGTTGGGTCAACGATACCAGCCTTAATCATGTCTTCAAACTTACCGTCTGCAGCGTTGTATCCAATGCCTTCTTTTTCGTTCTTTAATTCATTAACAATAACTGAACCTTCAACACCAGCGTTTTCTGCGATTTGACGAACTGGAGCTTCAAGAGCAGCCTTAACAATATTAATGCCAGTTAATTCGTCACCTTCAGCGTTAATCTTGTCAAGAGCAGGAATAACGTTGATCAAGGCAGTACCACCACCAGGAACAAATCCTTCTTGAACGGCAGCACGAGTAGCGTTTAAGGCATCTTCAATCCGGTACTTCTTTTCCTTTAATTCGGTTTCAGTTGCGGCACCAACCTTAACAACTGCAACACCACCAGAAAGCTTTGCAAGACGTTCTTGGAGCTTTTCCTTGTCAAAGTCAGAAGTAGACTTAGCGATTTCTTGCTTAATTTGGTCTACCCGTTCTTGGATAGCTTCCTTTGAGCCGGCACCGTCAACAATTGTGGTAGCGTCCTTAGTAACTGTAACCTTGTTTGCTTGACCTAATTGATCAACAGTAGCGTCCTTAAGACTCATACCAAGGTCATCAGAAATAACAGTACCGCCTGTTAATACGGCAATGTCTTGAAGTTGGGCCTTACGACGGTCACCAAAGCCTGGAGCCTTAACAGAAACAACATTAAAGGTACCACGGATCTTGTTCAAAACAAGTGTTGGCAATGCTTCACCAGTAATGTCATCAGCAATAATCAAGAGAGCACGGCCTTCTTGAACAACTGATTGAAGCAATGGCAAAATATCTTGAATGTTACTGATCTTCTTGTCAGTGATCAAAATGTATGGGTTGTCAAGGTCTGCTTCCATCTTGTCGTTATCAGTTACCATGTATTGTGACATGTAACCACGATCAAAGCTCATTCCTTCAACAACGTCAACGCTGGTATCAACCCCACGAGAGTCTTCAATGGTAATAACACCATCATTACCAACCTTTTCCATCGCATCAGCAATTAACTTACCAACTTCGGGATTAGCAGCTGAAATAGAAGCGATTTGTTCGATATCATCCTTAGTCTTTACATCATGAGACATCTTCTTTAATGCTTCAACAGCAGTCTCAGTAGCCTTGTCAATACCACGACGAATACCAACCGGGTTTGCACCTGATGTAACGTTCTTCATTCCGGCATTTACAATTGCTTGCGTTAAAACAGTAGCAGTAGTAGTACCGTCACCAGCGATATCGTTAGTCTTTGAAGCAACTTCGGAAACAAGCTTTGCACCCATATTTTCAAAGTGGTCTTCTAATTCAATGCTCTTAGCGATTGTAACACCATCATTAGTAATAGTAGGTGTACCATAGCTTTGTTCCAAAACAACATTCCGTCCCTTTGGACCCATTGTTGTCTTAACAGTATCTGCTAATTTGTCAACACCACTGAGCATTGCGCTCCGTGCGTCTTCAGAAAACTTAATTTCTTTTGCCATTTATGTCACCTCAAAATTAAATTCAATTTATTTAAAAGAGACGATGAAAGAACTATATCCTTTTGTCTCAAACTTTTAATTTGTATATTTAACTATTCAACAATTGCTACTAAGTCCTTAGCATGAACAACTAAGTACTTTTCACCATCATATTCGACTTCGTTACCTGCGTACTTGTCAAATAATACGCGGTCGCCTTCCTTAACAGCTGGAGCAAGCTTTTGTCCGTTTTCTAAAGTACGACCTTCTCCAACGGCAATAACCTTTCCAGTAGTTGGCTTTTCCTTTACATTGGAAGCAAGGACAATTCCACCAACTGTCTTTTCTTCTTCAGTTTCAGCTTTTAGAACAACGCGATCTCCTAATGGCTTTAACACGTTAATCCCTCCATCTTGTTAATAATTTTATTTTTAGCACTCAAAACCCTTAAGTGCTAACCACATGTTTAAATATAACATGTTCTCCCCAAAATGCAACAGAAACACTTTGACTTTTTTTGACCATCTATTAAAAATAATAAGATAAAAGTTTTTTAAATGTATAACTATTAACAAAATAGTAGATAAAAAGCATTAGTTTACCGCTTTTAGTAAACCAATGCTTGATAATTTTATTCAACTGAGTCTTCAGTATAGTTTTTAATAAAGTAGATCAACGTTTGAAGTTCGTTTGTTAAATCAATATTTTGAACTTGAACATTCTTTGGAACAGATAAACGAACTGGCGTAAAGTTAAGGATACCTTTTACACCGGCTTCAACTAATTGGTCGGCAACATGCTGAGCTTTAATACCAGGAACCGTTAAAATAACAACATCAATTTGCTGTTCTTTTAACTGCTTTACCATATCCTCAGATGGGTAGATAGGAATACCGCTCTTAACAGTATTTGCATATTCTGGCTTAGTATCGAAAGCAGCACTAATCCGTAAATTAGTATCTTGATGGAAGTTAAAGTTTAACAAAGCACTTCCCAAACTACCAACCCCTACTAAGGCAACACTAACTAATGAGTCTTGATGTAAAATCCCCTTGAAAAACTTTAATAAGCTCTCAACATCATAGCCGTATCCCCGCTTACCTAATTCACCAAAATATGAAAAATCACGACGAATAGTTGCTGAATCAACTTGAACCGCTTCTGAAAGTTCGGTTGATGATACCCGTTGCTTATTTGCATCCTTTAATACATTTAAATAACGGAAATATATCGGCAACCGTTTCGCAGTTGCGCGCGGAATCTTTTTATTTGCCATTCTACTTTTGTTCCTCCTAAATTAGTCCTTTATAGCCTAAGCTGCCAACTAACTACCAGGCTTTAATAAGGACGACATTACCAATCTTTACTTTGTGAAATTTAAGTCTGAGTATATTCTAGCAATTAAACCTTTTTTTGTGAACTAAAATACAAAAATATTTTCAACTTTTTATTTAAAATTAAAATCTGCTAAAATAAAACTGTATCAAATTCAAGTAATTAAATGAGGTTTCAATATGTTACTTTTACAGACAAATGACGTTGTACGCCGGTTTGGCGCGGACGTTTTATTTCACAATATGAACATGCAAATCCAAGAGCATGGCCGGACTGCCCTTGTTGGTCGTAACGGTGCCGGTAAAACAACCTTATTAAAAATGATTGCCGGAATCACAGAACCGGATGAAGGAACTATTACTAAAGTCAAAGACCTGACAATCGGTTACCTTGCCCAGGATCAAGGGCTGGATAGTCAAAATAGTATCTGGACAGAACTAGATACTGTTTTTGCCCCTTTACATAAGATGGAAAAACAGATTCATGACTTAGAGCAGCAACTCGCTGACCTTGATAGTTCCGATAGTAATTATCAACAAATTCTTTCTACGTATGATAATCTACAAACAACCTTTAAAAAGCAAGGCGGGTTTGAATATGAATCTCGAATGCGCGGAATCCTGCATGGCTTTGGCTTTGGTGAAGATAGCTATACCACCCCGATCAATTCCCTTTCAGGAGGACAAAAAACTAAACTAGCCCTTGCTAAAATTCTCTTACAGGCACCAGGGCTATTAATTTTGGACGAACCAACTAACCACCTTGATATGAATGTCCTCTCATGGCTAGAGGATTATCTCAAGAGTTATCAAGGTGCATTGCTAATTGTTTCTCACGACCGTTATTTCTTAGATCGGGTTGTTAGCGATGTCTATGATCTCGATAATAAAACCTTAACGCACTATACCGGTAACTATACGCAATTCGTTAAGCATAAACAGGAAAGATTGCAAGCAGAATGGAAACACTATGATCAGCAACAAAAAAAGATTGCTAAGCTAGAAGACTTTGTCAATCGAAATATCGTCCGTGCTTCCACCACCAAGCGGGCACAGGCGCGGCGAAAGCAATTAGAAAAGATGGAACGGCTTGACCGGCCCGAAACTGATGATAAGTCGATCCACTTTCAATTCCATTCTGAAAAAGATAGCGGAAATGAAGTTCTTGATGTAGAGCAGGCAAAAGTCGGCTACAATGAACAAGTGCTTGCCGGCCCACTGTCATTTAATGTTCGGAAGCCGCAACGAGTTGGTATCATTGGTCCAAATGGTATTGGTAAATCGACTTTACTCAAGTCAATTCTCCATAAGATTCCTTTAATTAGCGGTACCATTAAACTTGGTGCTAATCTTGATATTGGTTACTACGATCAGGAGCAGCAGCAATTACACCCTAATAAAACGGTGCTTGAGGAAGTATGGGATGACCACCCAGAGGTACCAGAAAAGGATATCCGTTCCCTATTAGGTAGTTTTCTCTTTGTCGGGGATGACGTTTACAAAGTCGTTCATGACCTATCGGGTGGTGAAAAGGCGCGCCTAGAGTTAACCAAATTATCATTTAAAGCGATTAATTTTCTTATTCTTGACGAACCGACTAACCACCTTGATATCGACAGTCGGGAAGTCTTAGAAAACGCAATTAACGAATTTAGCGGCACTGTTCTATTTATTTCACATGACCGTTACTTTATTAACCAGGTTGCAACTGATATTTTGGCAATGGAGCATGATGGTATTAAACATTATGAGGGCAACTATGACGATTACTTAATTGCCAAAGAAAAAGAAGGGGCAAATGATGTCGCTCCTGCTAGCGCTGCCAACACCGGCAAGGCGCCAGCTGGCAAGCAATCTTACCAGCAAAGCAAAGAGCAGCAGCGTGCCCGACGGAAGATCCAGCGTCAGGTTGATGATTTAGAACAGCAGATGGCAAAATTAGAAGAGGAACAAACCACTATTCAGGAACAAATGAGCCAGCCAGAAGTTGCTACTGATATCGGAAAATTAACGGACTTGCAAAAGCAGCTTGATGAGTTATCAGCAAAATCAGAAGAAGTAGAATTAGCATGGACTGAAGCTGCAGAAAAGCTAGAGGAATTTGATAAAGAAAATTAAAATAAGGACTAAAAAAGACCAAAATTGGCTAAAAAGCTGATTTTGGTCTTTTTTAAACTCCTGCAAGAATTGTATTGAGAGAAGCCGAATTAATTTTCAATCTCTATTCTATTTTTGTCTAAACTTACGGGTATTTTCCGCCAAATGAACAAGGTTACGTAAGAAATCATGAGTTGAAGCCTCGTAGTTATACTTTTTACCTAATTCATAAATATATCCATTAATATAGTCAACTTCCGTGGGGCGGTTTTTACTCATGTCTTGATACATTGATGGATAATGGAGCGGATTAGTAACTTCACTGACATACTTAATTGTTTGCCATTCTTCCTCACGGGTACTTAATAGCTGAACACCTGCACGTTCTGCAACATCAAATGCTTCATTAATTAATTGTTTGCCAAGTTTTTCTGCGCCATCATAATCAATGAACTGCCCCATTTGAATTTCAAAAAGGGTACAAATAGTATTAATAACTGAATTGAAGACTACCTTTGTCAGCAAAGTGCCGGCAAAATTATCATTAAGATGCGGATTAATATTAGCTGTTGTAAAATCAGCGACAATTTCCTTTACACGGGCATCAGGTTCGCCAACTTGGGGCGCTAAGTTAATTGAACCGGCACCTGGTTTCCCAATAAAATCAACATCCCCTGCCTTATTGAGGACCGTTCCGATTAAACAAGTACCGGCAACTACGTGTTCTTTAGGAAAGTATTGGTTAATCTTTTCAATATGCCCCATTCCATTCATTCCAGAAAAGACATATTGATGGTCAGGGTGAAAGAAATGTGCGCTGCGGTTCAGCAGGTCACTAAGCGTCATTTGTTTTGCAAAGACAATAAATACATCTGGGTCGCCATCGTACTCTTCAGGTGAATAAATACTAATCGGTACAAGGTGACGGTTCTCATGATCGCGAGAAACATACACGCCCCCTTGTTCCTTAATCGTTTCAACCTGCGGGGCCCAGTTATCAACAAAATCAACCTTCGCACCCGCAAGTTCTTGAAGCAGCACACCAAAGCGCAATCCCATTGCACCTGCACCTAAAACAGTATATTTTAATGCCATAATTTTTCCTCCTTCTAATTAAAAAGATTCAACTTAGCAATTCGCTCAACAGCTTCAACTAATCGTTCTGGTTCAATCAACAGTCCGATCCGTACGTAGCCTTCACCGTGTGTTCCAAAGCCATTACCTGGCGCCACTGCAACCCCGGCTTTATCTAATAACAGATCTGCAAAGCTTTCGCTGGTATAACCGGTTGGAACCGGCATCCAAGCATAGAATGTACCTTGGGGAACAAATGCATGCCAGCCAATTTTTTCTGCAGCATTAATGAACGCATTCCGCCTCTCTTCATAGCGAGCAACAATTTCTGTAATTGCCGCATCTCGTGCCGGTAGTGTCAGGGCATCAATGGCCGCTTTTTGTAAGGCGGGAAAAAGACTAA
This sequence comes from Limosilactobacillus caviae, assembly GCF_014635905.1. Taxonomy (GTDB): domain Bacteria; phylum Bacillota; class Bacilli; order Lactobacillales; family Lactobacillaceae; genus Limosilactobacillus; species Limosilactobacillus caviae. The sequence goes on along the minus strand of NZ_BMDS01000003.1, from coordinate 9,198 downwards.
CAAATAAATGATCTTGGATAAGATTTAATGCTTCAATAATATCCTCATTACCGACTGCAAAAGCAATCCGCCAGCCAGCCATGTTAAAAGTCTTAGAAAAGGTATAAAATTCGATTCCCACATCTTTAGCACCCGGTGTTTCCATAAAACTAACAGGAGTCTGACCGTCAAACCCGATGGCACCATATGCAAAATCACTAATGATTCCCACATGGTACTTTTTCGCCCAGGCCACTAACTTTTGGTAAAACGCAGGCGTTGCAACTGCCCCTGTTGGATTATTAGGATAGTTAAGGTAAAAGAACTTAGCTCGTTGGGCAACTTCGTCCGGAATCGCATCCAAATCTGGTAAAAAATTATTTTCTGCTAGCAAGGGGACAGTCGCAAACTTAACCTTTCCTAAAGCCGCTCCTGATAGATAATCTGGATAACCCGGATCCGGAAGAAGCAGGGTATCGCCAGGATTCATCAATGCCCATGGCAACTCCACTAAGCCGATCTTTGAACCGCCCAAGATTGCTACTTCCTTTTCCGGGTCAAAACTAGCACCATACTTTTCATGATAAAACTTAGCCGCTGCTTCCTTAAAAGCCGGCAGGCCACGAAAGAGCGAATACTTATGTGTCTGGGGATCGGCAACCCATTTTTGCGTACTCTTGACAATATAGTCTGGTGTCGGTTTATCGGGATTACCCTGACCAAGATTAATGACATCCATGCCTTCTGATACTTTTTTATTAACCTTCGCAACTAAATTTGCAAAAAATTGTTTAGGCAGTGTATCTAGTAATTTAGATTGTTCAAAATTCATTTTTCTCATTTCCTTCCTAATGATAAAGTTCTGGACGCCGATCTTTAAATACCGGGATTGGTCCGCGGACTTCTGCCAGCTTTTCTAAGTCAACTTCAGCATAACTTACTCGTTCTTCTTCTCCCGCATCACTGATAATATTTCCAAGAGGATCGATAACTAATGAGTGTCCATTAAAGTCATTATCTAAATCTGTGCCGACCCGATTAACCGCAACAACAAAGGCCTGGTTCTCAATTGCACGGGATTGAAGCATTATCTTCCATTGCTTAATCCGACTGCTAGGCCATTCTGCTGGAAAATATAAAATATCAGCACCGTGACGGGCAGTCGTGCGGACCCATTCCGGAAAGCGCAGGTCATAGCAAATAAAACTCGCACTAGGAATTCCAGCTAACGCAAAGTGGCTTTCCTTTACCCCTGCCTTCAAATATTGATTTTCATCCATTAAGCCAAATAAATGAACCTTGTCATAGGTACCGATTAACTGTCCGGTTTGGTCATAAATATAACTCGTATTATAAAAAGAAGTTCCACGCCTAATCGCTACTGACCCGCCAACAATATTAATTTTATTCTCAAGCGCTAACTTGCTAAGAAACTGCTGCGTCTTTTGACCGTTATTGTCGGCAATATCTTTTAATTTATTTAATGCGTAACCGGTATTCCACATCTCCGGTAAGACAATAATATCTGCGTGGTGATCAGCAGCTGCTTTAATCGCTCGCGCAGTTTTTTGATAATTTGCTTCTGGTAATCCTAATTGAATATCCATCTGCGCCAACGCAACTTTTCGCTTCATCACTTTCACCTCCATAAAAAAATACCCATCCTTAACAAAATAAGGACGAGTATTTTCGCGGTGCCACCTTAATTTACTACCCACTCACATGGATAGCCTCAGGAAGTTCATGTCAAACTTCGATACTTGATAACGGATATCAGCCGCTAACCGCTTAGTTATCCCTCACGATTACTGTATTTTTTAAGACCATCTTCAAAGCATTTTGTAATTTTCTCACACCAGCCGAAAACTCTCTTAATACGCCATTACTTTTACTCATCTTAAACGATTTATATTTAACTGTTGTTCGTATTCTAATTTAATTTTAATTATTTGTCAATCGTTTTTTAATTAGCAATAAAAATTAATTGGACTTGACAAAAGCTCATTCTCCCGCTTAAAATTTTAGTTGTAGATAAAAGTAGGTCAGTCCAGGAACGATAGCCATCGACTGCAAGCTATCGCCAGTACCGAAGCCCTGCTACGACTTTAATAATTTCTAATAATAAAATAATTTAAAAGTGTAAAGTGCGTCTTTAAACGAGAATGGTACCGCCATAATTGGTGTCTCGGTTAAGGACGCTTTTTGTTTTCTGAAAGGAGTTTGCCATGACTCATAAAATTCAAAAAGTAGTTGTCAAAATTGGGACCAGCAGCCTTGTCCTTCCCAACGGAAAAATTAACCTTCGAACGATTGATCAACTTTCATTTACCCTCGCGACCCTCAACAACCAGGGTTACCAACTTATCCTTGTTTCTTCAGGGGCAATCGGGGTCGGTCTCGCCAGTTTAGGATTAAAAGAACGCCCTGCAGCAATAGAAGAACAACAGGCCCTAGCATCTATCGGTCAAGCAGCTTTAATGAGAATCTACTCACAACGATTTTTAGATTATCAAACTCATGTGGCACAGCTTCTCCTTACCCGCGACGTCCTTGCTTATCCTGTTAGCCGTCAACATACGCTTAATACAATCACTACCCTGCTTAAGCAAAATGTTATTCCAATCGTCAATGAAAACGACCCCGTTTCGGTTGATGAGCTTGACCACCATACTACCTTTAGTGATAACGATGAGCTTTCTTCACAGGTAGCCGTTGCAATTGACGCGGACCGGTTAATTGTTCTTTCCGATATCGACGCCCTCTATGATAAAGATCCACATAAATTTAGTGATGCTAAAATTATCAATAGGGTTCCTATCCTAACCCCAGAAATTAAAAGTGCCGCAAGCGGAAGCAGTACCAGATTCGGCACAGGTGGAATGGTAACTAAATTACGGGCAGCAGCGACGATGATGAAAGCAGGCAAACAAATGATTTTGTGCAACGGTCGCGACCCGAAAATTCTCTTTGATATCTTTGACGGACAGACTATCGGAACCTGTTTTGGCAAATAGGAGGTCATTATAATGAATCAGAATTTAATTACTATTGGAAAAAAAGCCCAAAATGCAGCAAATAAACTAGCTTTAATGGACACAGCGACAAAGAATAAAGCATTGCTCCAACTTGCTGATGACTTAATCAAAAATAAGGATACGGTCATTGCCGCAAACCAGCAGGACCTAGCTAATGCTACAACAATGCCTGCTAAATTTACCGATCGTTTAATGGTCAATGCCAAGCGGATTGAAGACATGGCTAACGGTCTTCGCTCAATTGCGGACTTAAACGACCCAACTGCACAAATTGATAAGGGCTGGGTTACCAAGGATGGCTTACAAATTCTTCAACGCCGGGTACCATTAGGTGTAATCGGGATTATCTTTGAAGCACGGCCAAATGTAACCGTAGATTCCACCGGATTAACATTTAAAAGCGGTAATGCTGTTATTTTGCGTGGCGGAAAAGAAGCTTTACAGACTAATACGGCCTTAATAAAAATTCTTCGCGAGTCTTTACAAAAACAAGCATTACCGGTTGATGCCGTACAGCTTATTACCGATACCAGTCATGCGGTTGCTGATGAGATGATGAAACTTACCGACTACATTGATGTTTTAATTCCGCGGGGTGGTCGTAATCTGATTCAACGGGTCGTAACAACTGCGACCGTTCCAGTTATCGAAACCGGGGCGGGTAACTGTCATATCTATATTGATAAAGATGCTGATTTAACAATGGCAACCGATATTACCGTCAATGCAAAAGTGCAGCGTCCCTCTGTTTGCAATGCCGCCGAAAAGTTGCTCATTCACCGCGACGTTGCAGCTAAATTTCTGCCTACTATTGCCCAAGCTTTAATTGATCACGGAGTACAATTACGGGGAGATACCGACGCTTGCAAATTAGTACCGGCTATTCATCCCGCAACTGATGAGGATTGGGCAACGGAATATAATGACTTGATCATGACGGTTAAAATTGTTGATTCGCTTAACGATGCAATTAACCATATTAATCACTATAGTACCCACCATTCCGAGGCGATTATCACCAATGACATCACTCGGGGACGTTACTTCCAGCAAGCGATTAACTCTGCCTGCGTTTATGTCAATGCTTCTACTCGTTTTACTGATGGTGGTGAATTTGGCTTTGGCGCTGAAATTGGCATTAGCACGCAAAAGCTTCATGCACGGGGACCAATGGGGCTGCAACAATTGACAACAATTAAATATGAGATTACCGGTACCGGTCAAGTCCGCAAATAATTTTGGAGGTTTTTATAATGAAAGTTACAATCATTGGCGTTGGCAACATGGGAAGCGCAATTATTAAGGGATTAACCCACACTCAAAGTTTTACTCTTAGTGCAATGAATCCGGTTAACCCACGTGTTACTAGACTTGCAGAAACGCTTAATTTTAAACTTGTCAATACGAGTAGTGAAGTTGTTAACCTCTCACCTGATGTTGTGATTCTAACAACGCCTGCGCCAGTCACAGCAGCCGTCGCAAAAGACTTAGCCGTTCTTAATGACGATACTATCTTTATCTCTGCTGCGGCTGGTATCACTCACGAAACACTAGCAAAGGCACTTCCTAATAAAGTAATTGCTAATATCATCCCTAATACGCCAGTCGAAGTTAATGCCGGAACAATTGGTCTTGCTTTGCCTGCCGAGATTCCAACTGAGGCACTTTCAAAGGTTATGACCGTTTTAGATAGCCTTGGCGATGTAATTGAGGTTCCAGAACGGCAACTAGATATAATCGGAGTTGTCGGTGGTTGTGGCCCAGCATTTGTTGATGTCATGATGGATGCGATGAGTGATGCGGCCGTAAAGCACGGTCTTGACCGCCAAACGGCATATCAAGTTATCGCTAGTATGGTAAAAGGAACTGGAGCACTTGCTTATGATAGTAAAATTGCCCCATCCCTCTTACGTGACCAGGTAACATCACCAGCAGGAACAACAATCAAGGGTGTCGAAGCCTTAGAAAAACATGGTTTCCGTTATGCCATTATGGATGCTGTAAATAAAGCAAACAGTGAAAAATAAAAAATTTAGGAGAGAAATAAAAGCCAACTTGGGACCTATTATTTCTCTCCTATTTTTGTAAAAAAAACTGTTTAATTATTATCGTTAATCCGTTCAAACATCAAACCTGGTACTGCATTTAGGTCTAATCCCGCGCGATCGCCATGTTGATAGTTAACATAACCAGCGGCCCCAATCATCGCCGCATTGTCACCACACAATTTTAGCGGTGCTTGGAGCATCGTTACATCAGGATGATACTTTTTCATATCATGGTCTAAACGGGCCCGCAGTCCATGATTTGCGGCTACTCCCCCCGCTAGAATCAGTTGTTTTACTGGATAATCATCCAATGCCCGCATCGTCTTTTCAGCAAGAACATCGATTACGCTTTGTTGAAAACTAGCAGCAAGATCATATTTATTTAACTCTTCACCGCGTTGATCAGCATTATGAACCGTATTGATAAAAGCACTTTTCAGCCCGCTAAAACTAAAGTCATAGTTTTCCTCTTTTTCCATTGCACGTGGAAAATGGAAGCTGTCCTCACCTTTCGCTGCCCATTCGTCAATTGTTTTTCCTGCTGGATAATTGACGCCTAGTACACGGCCAATCTTATCATAAGCTTCACCAGCCGCATCATCGCGCGTCTCGCCAATGATTTGGTATTCGTGTTCTGCTGGCATATAAACTAGTTCCGTATGCCCACCAGAAACCAGTAAGGCCATTTGTGGATATTTAAATTCACCAACATACCGAGCAGCATAAATATGTCCTGCCATATGGTTAACCGGAACTAACGGTAAGTCATGAGCCCACGCAATTACCTTAGCTGCCGTCACACCAATTAACAATGAGCCGACTAATCCCGGACCATACGTTACTGCAACAGCGTCTAAGTCATCATAGTCTACAGCTGCCTGTTCCAAGGCTTCATCTGTACACTTGGTAATCTGCTCAATATGATAGCGACTAGCTACTTCAGGTACTACTCCGCCAAAACGCTGGTGGCTATCAATTTGCGTTGCTACAATATTTGAAAGAATTTTCGTGCCGTTTTCAATTACTGCAACACTTGTTTCATCACAGCTTGATTCAAACGCTAAGATTAATGTGCGTTCAGTCATAATAAATTACTTTCTCCTCTACCTAAGTAAATTTGCTTGCATATCAACTGCATCTTCATGGTTATCCAGGTAATAACGCGGTTTAATGTGCTGGTTGCAAAATCCTAAATTTTCATATAAACGACGAGCCGAGATATTATTTACCCGCACTTCAAGGCTCATCGAATGCAGTTTTAGATGGCGGGCATAATTTTTTGCAGTCAAAATAAGGTACGTGCCGATCCCCTTATTTTGATAACTCGGTGTGATACCAATATTAGTAATATGAAGGTCATAATGATACCAATCAACGGCCGTGCCAATAAAACCAACAATTCGCTGGTCATCCTCAATTACTAAATAAAGCCGATCACACGGACGTTGCAGCTCAATCCGAAAAGCAGCATAACTCCAAGGAGCCTTGCCGTATATTTTTTCCTCTATCTCCACTAAGGACTGTATATCAGGTTCCGATGCCATTCGCACTACATACTGATGACCAGATACCATTACAACCCGGCGTGTAAAGTCAAGGATTGGCCGCTTATTAGGGTTCGTCGTATTGACAAACCATTCTTTAAACTTCTCGAACATAATTCTTTCTTGTTTCTCCAGGATGAAGTTTCTGCCAATTAGCTTCTGCTTCGGTAATCCGCAAATAATGAGGAACAAACGGATCAATTTCTTTAACCGGTTCTTCTAGTTGACCTGCAAGAGCTAATTGGTAAGTTGATGGAATACTATAAGGACGTGGTAATAAAGTCACATTTGGCGGTAATTGATCATACTTTGCTCGAATTTTATCAGTCATGTGACCAACTAAAACAATCTGCTGATTTAACTGGGCAAGTTGGTCAAGTAAAACATCAATTCCCAAGTGCTGATCTTCTATTTTATTTACTAGCTTGCCATTCTCCCATTGGTAAGTACCAGCAAACACATTTCCTCGCCGTGCATCAAAGAAAGGAACAATAATAGCTGTGGATGTCGGAACAACATTACGTGCTAACACTGCTAAACTCGACACCCCAACTAAGTCAATTTCTTCTGTATCAGCCAACACCTTGGCAGTCGTAACTGCAATCCGTACTCCAGTATAAGAACCAGGCCCCTGTGCGACCACTACTCGGTCAATATCCGTTGGCTGCCATTGAACTAATTTAAATAGCTTACTAATTGCCGGCATCAAATAAATACTGTGATTTCGAACCATGTTTAGCGTTGTTGTTGCCAGTAACTGCTTATCCTCAACCAACGCCACGCTCATCGGGTGGTTAGATGTATCAATGGCAAGTATCTTCATTTCAATCAATCCTTTCAATCATCTTACATCTTATCATACTAGGTACGTTATGACTGCTTTTTGCTTTTATTTTGCTATTCTAAAAATAAAAAGACGCATTAGCAGATATTCCCTGCCAATACGTCCCGCAATGTATTTAGCTTACCAGCTCCCGTTTTCACCGCTATCACCACCATCATAACTGTCACCATCTGAATCATCGTTATTGCCAAAGAAAGCTAAAATTGCAACTAATGCAAATAGAATGCCTAATAAAATTTTACCAGTCCGCTTTAAAAGCTTAACTGCTTGCGCTTTAGATTCATCATTTTGTGCAATCCTAATGCTGATAAAAATTAAAATTAGGGCAATTACTATACCGATAATTGCATATATGATATACGATCTTGTGCTTTGCTTTTTTGCCCTGTACTATTATTCAATTTATTACTCATTGACGATACCATTGCCATGACTCCAGTATCAAAGTCCTCATCACGGAAATTGTTTTTAACATCAGTAGTTAAAATTGTATCTAAATATCCTCGGGGAAAGATAGTTTTTAAACTAGAGCCAGTCTGTAACCGAACCTTCCGATCATCAACAGCAATTACTAACAAGACTGTTTTAGTTCGAAAACGATGGTTAGCGTAGTAGCGGTGAGCAACCGAACCGATCGACTTGCCATCAGTCGTATCAATCGTCAAAACAAAGATTCGGCCTTGCTTCAAATGGTGATTTTTATTATTTATCCGATCAATCGTTTTCTGTGATAAAACATCAGCCTGGTCATCAACATTTTGGCCTTGATTTCACATAGCAGCACTTGCTGTACTACTAGCAGTAAAAGCTACCCAACCTACTATTAAAACTACTGTAGCTAACAATAGTTTCTTTACTAAATGGTATATTTTCATTTTTTCCTCCCACGCAAAAAGGATGTACTAACAGAATATTCTCTGTTAGTACATCCCCCGATGTGTTATTTCAATTACTAGTATTTTCTGCTTTTTTCGTTAATACGTCAAGCTCTTTTTCTAACTATGCCATGCCAGTAATTCACTAATCAATACATTTTGTTAATTTATTCTTTAATAAATAGTCACAGTAAGTATAATTATCCATCTAAACTTTTAAAAATATGGGTATACACTTTCTAGTATTAATATAAAATCAATGCCAGCTTTTCTATACGCAAAAAGGACAACTGCTGCCCTTATGTTTTACAATCAATTCACCACAAAAATCATGTAAAGAAGGTTATGTAGATGTCCCAAAACAATTTTATCTTAAGTCTCCTTGAAATTAAAGGCCCTAATATTCGAATAATTGATGTGATTGACTTGCCAGCCTCTAGTCCGGCAGATCAAGAACATACTAAGTTGATTAAAGCTCAGCTTTCTTATCCTATTAAGCAATGCAGACATTGTGGATTTGCGGCGGTTGTTAAAAACGGCTTCCGTAAAGCCTATGTTCGCCTTCCAAGTTTAAATGGTATTCACTATGAACTTGAATTGTGGAAACAGCGTTACTATTGTCGCCAATGTCAGACTACTTTTGGCGCTACAACCAATTTAACTGCTAATAATCAAACCTTATCCGGTCAATTGAAAAACCAAATCATGGAATTTGCCAAAGAAGGCTTAAACGGTAAACTAATTGCCCGCGTCTGTCACTGCTCACCAAGCAGTGTTCGCCGTACGATTAAAGAACGCGTCAAACCGCATTATCGAATGGCTAAGCTGCCGCACAACCTGTGCTTTGATGAATTTCGTTCGGTTAAATCCACA